>NZ_CP163435.1:6055000-7257500 GCF_041051975.1 Streptomyces sp. R21
CGTTTGAGAGACACCCAAGTAGCACGGGGCCCGAGAAATCCCGTGTGAATCTGGCGGGACCACCCGCTAAGCCTAAATATTCCCTGGTGACCGATAGCGGATAGTACCGTGAGGGAATGGTGAAAAGTACCGCGGGAGCGGAGTGAAATAGTACCTGAAACCGTGTGCCTACAAGCCGTGGGAGCGTCGGAGTGCATGCTTGCATGCACTCTCGTGACTGCGTGCCTTTTGAAGAATGAGCCTGCGAGTTTGCGGTGTGTTGCGAGGTTAACCCGTGTGGGGAAGCCGTAGCGAAAGCGAGTCCGAATAGGGCGGTTTAGTAGCGCGCTCAAGACCCGAAGCGGAGTGATCTAGCCATGGGCAGGTTGAAGCGGCTGTAAGAGGTCGTGGAGGACCGAACCCACCAGGGTTGAAAACCTGGGGGATGACCTGTGGTTAGGGGTGAAAGGCCAATCAAACTCCGTGATAGCTGGTTCTCCCCGAAATGCATTTAGGTGCAGCGTCGTGTGTTTCTTGCCGGAGGTAGAGCACTGGATAGGCGATGGGCCCTACCGGGTTACTGACCTTAGCCAAACTCCGAATGCCGGTAAGTGAGAGCACGGCAGTGAGACTGTGGGGGATAAGCTCCATGGTCGAGAGGGAAACAGCCCAGAGCATCGACTAAGGCCCCTAAGCGTACGCTAAGTGGGAAAGGATGTGGAGTCGCACAGACAACCAGGAGGTTGGCTTAGAAGCAGCCACCCTTGAAAGAGTGCGTAATAGCTCACTGGTCTAGTGATTCCGCGCCGACAATGTAGCGGGGCTCAAGCGTACCGCCGAAGTCGTGTCATTCCAGTAATAGGGCCAACGCCTGCTGGGATGGGTAGGGGAGCGTCGTGTGCCGGGTGAAGCCGCAGCGGAAGCTAGTGGTGGACGGTTCACGAGTGAGAATGCAGGCATGAGTAGCGATACACACGTGAGAAACGTGTGCGCCGATTGACTAAGGGTTCCTGGGTCAAGCTGATCTGCCCAGGGTAAGTCGGGACCTAAGGCGAGGCCGACAGGCGTAGTCGATGGATAACCGGTTGATATTCCGGTACCCGCTGTGAAGCGTCAAACATCGAACCAGGCGATGCTAAGTCCGTGAAGCCGCCCCGGAGCCTTCGGGCAAAGGGGAGTGGTGGAGCCGACGGACCAGACCTGTAGTAGGTGAGTGATGGGGTGACGCAGGAAGGTAGTCCAGCCCGGGCGGTGGTTGTCCCGGGGTAAGGGTGTAGCCCGTCATCTAGGCAAATCCGGATGACATGTGGGTGAGACCTGATGCCGAGCCGATTGTGGTGAAGTGGATGATCCTATGCTGTCGAGAAAAGCCTCTAGCGAGTTTCATGGCGGCCCGTACCCTAAACCGACTCAGGTGGTCAGGTAGAGAATACCGAGGCGTTCGGGTGAACTATGGTTAAGGAACTCGGCAAAATGCCCCCGTAACTTCGGGAGAAGGGGGGCCATCACCGGTGACGAGATTTACTCTCTGAGCTGGGGGTGGCCGCAGAGACCAGCGAGAAGCGACTGTTTACTAAAAACACAGGTCCGTGCGAAGCCGTAAGGCGATGTATACGGACTGACGCCTGCCCGGTGCTGGAACGTTAAGGGGACCGGTTAGTGCACTTTCGGGTGTGCGAAGCTGAGAACTTAAGCGCCAGTAAACGGCGGTGGTAACTATAACCATCCTAAGGTAGCGAAATTCCTTGTCGGGTAAGTTCCGACCTGCACGAATGGCGTAACGACTTCTCGACTGTCTCAACCATAGGCCCGGTGAAATTGCACTACGAGTAAAGATGCTCGTTTCGCGCAGCAGGACGGAAAGACCCCGGGACCTTTACTACAGTTTGATATTGGTGTTCGGTTCGGCTTGTGTAGGATAGCTGGGAGACTGTGAAGTCATGGCGCCAGCCATGGTGGAGTCGTCGTTGAAATACCAGTCTGGTCGTGCTGGATGTCTAACCTGGGTCCGTGATCCGGATCAGGGACAGTGTCTGATGGGTAGTTTAACTGGGGCGGTTGCCTCCTAAAGAGTAACGGAGGCGCCCAAAGGTTCCCTCAGCCTGGTTGGCAATCAGGTGTTGAGTGTAAGTGCACAAGGGAGCTTGACTGTGAGACCGACGGGTCGAGCAGGGACGAAAGTCGGGACTAGTGATCCGGCGGTGGCTTGTGGAAGCGCCGTCGCTCAACGGATAAAAGGTACCCCGGGGATAACAGGCTGATCTTCCCCAAGAGTCCATATCGACGGGATGGTTTGGCACCTCGATGTCGGCTCGTCGCATCCTGGGGCTGGAGTCGGTCCCAAGGGTTGGGCTGTTCGCCCATTAAAGCGGTACGCGAGCTGGGTTTAGAACGTCGTGAGACAGTTCGGTCCCTATCCGCTGTGCGCGTAGGAATATTGAGAAGGGCTGTCCCTAGTACGAGAGGACCGGGACGGACGAACCTCTGGTGTGCCAGTTGTCCTGCCAAGGGCATGGCTGGTTGGCTACGTTCGGGAGGGATAACCGCTGAAAGCATCTAAGCGGGAAGCCTGCTTCGAGATGAGTATTCCCACCCCCTTTGAGGGGTTAAGGCTCCCAGTAGACGACTGGGTTGATAGGCCAGATCTGGAAGGCGGGCAACCGCTGGAGGTGACTGGTACTAATAGGCCGAGGGCTTGTCCTCAGTTGCTCGCGTCCACTGTGTCAGTTCTGAAATAACGAACGACATGCCTCCTCCCTGGGCCACAGGGAGTCGAGGCAACTGGTTCACAATTTCACAGTGTTTCGGTGGTCATAGCGTGAGGGAAACGCCCGGTTACATTCCGAACCCGGAAGCTAAGCCTCACAGCGCCGATGGTACTGCAGGGGGGACCCTGTGGGAGAGTAGGACGCCGCCGAACTTATTTTAGGGAAAACCCCCGCACCTTTTGGTGCGGGGGTTTTCTGCGTTCAGGACCGTTCAGGACCGTTCACCGGCAGGGTCATTTAGGGGCAGTCTCTAGAAACAAGAGACTGCCCTTTTCTTTTGCCTTTTACAGCCTGCCTGCGGCCTTGAGAGCCAGATACGCATCGGCGAGAGCAGGCGCCAGTTCGTCCGGCGTCGCGTCGACGACCGTGACGCCGTGGCGTTGGAGTTGTTCGGCCGTTCGATGTCGCTCTGTTTGGGCTTGGGCTGCGGATGCTGCCTCGTACACGGCGTCGGTGTTTCCTCGGGCTGTTGCCATGCGTGCGATATGAGGGTCGGAGACCGCGGCCACCAGGACCGTATGGCGCTGGGTCAGGCGGGAGAGAACTGGAAGGAGGCCCTCTTCGATGGGGGCCGCGTCGAGGCTGGTCAACAGAACGATCAGGGAGCGACGGGATGCCGTGCGGAGGGCAGTTGCGGTGAGGCCGCGGGCGTCCGTTTCGATGAGTTCTGGTTCCAACGTGGCCATTGCGTTGACCAGGGACGGGAGGACCTCGCGTGCCGCGCGGCCTTGGACGAGGGCCCGTACACGGCGGTCGTACGCGAGGAGGTCCACGCGGTCGCCGGCCCGGGAGGCCAGAGCGGCCAGGAGGAGGGCGGCGTCCATGGAGGCGTCCAGGCGCGGGGCGTCTCCGACGCGGCCCGCCGAGGTGCGGCCCGTGTCGAGGACCAGAAGGATTCGGCGATCGCGTTCGGGGCGCCAGGTGCGCACGGCGACCGTGGTCTGGCGGGCCGTGGCGCGCCAGTCGATGGAGCGGGTGTCGTCGCCAGGGACGTACTCGCGGAGGCTGTCGAACTCTGTTCCCTGGCCGCGGGTCAGCACGCTGGTGCGGCCGTCGAGTTCGCGCAGGCGGGCCAGTTTGGAGGGGAGGTGCTTGCGGCTGGTGAAGGGCGGGAGGACGCGTACCGTCCAGGGGACCTTGTGGGTGCCCTGACGGGAGAAGAGACCGAGGGGGCCGTACGAACGGATGGTGACGCGGTCGGCCTGGCGGTCGCCTCGGCGGGTCGGGCGCAGGCGGGTCGTCAGGCGTCGGCGTTCGCCCGCCGGGACTGTCAGACGGTGGCGGGAGGCTGCTACCTCTGTGCCGGGCTCCCAACTGCTCGGGGGCCAGGCGTCACGGAGGTGGGCGCGCAGCGGGCGCTCGGACGGGTTGGTGACGGTCAGGGTGACGTCGGCGGTGTCGCCGAGGCGTACCGAGGTGTTGCCGGAGCGGGTGAGACCGAGTCGGCGTACGGGCGCGGCCAGGGCTGCGTCGCAGGCGCAGGCCAGGGCCAGCGGGGCGTTCACGGCGAGGATGCCCGTCCAGCTCGGCTCCCAGATGCCGACGGGGAGCGTGCCGAGGGCCGCGAGGAGGGCGGCGCGTCCGGTGAACGCCATCAGCGGGGTACGGGGACGTGGGTGAGGATCGCATTGATGACGGCGTCGGCCGTCACGCCCTCCATCTCGGCCTCCGCGCGGAGTTGGATGCGATGGCGGAGGGTCGGCAGGGCCAATGCCTTCACGTCGTCGGGGATGACGTAGTCGCGGCCCGTCAGCCAGGCCCAGGCGCGCGAGGTGGCCAGGAGGGCTGTAGCTCCACGGGGGGAGACGCCCAGCGTGAGGGACGGGGATTCGCGGGTGGCGCGGCAGATGTCCACTACGTAGGCGGTGATTTCGGGGGAGACCGCCGTCTTGGCGACGGCGGCGCGGGCCGCTTCGAGGGCGGCGGGGCCTGCCACGGGGCGTACGCCAGCGGCGCGGAGGTCGCGTGGGTTGAAGCCCTCGGCATGGCGGGTGAGGACGTTGATCTCGTCCTCACGGGATGGCAGAGGGATCGTCAGTTTGAGGAGGAAGCGGTCCAGTTGGGCTTCCGGAAGGGGGTACGTGCCCTCGTACTCGACCGGGTTCTGGGTCGCGGCGACCAGGAACGGGTCGGGGAGCAGGCGTGGGGTGCCGTCGACCGTGACCTGGCGTTCCTCCATCGCTTCGAGGAGGGACGACTGGGTCTTGGGCGGGGTGCGGTTGATCTCGTCCGCGAGGAGGAGGTTCGTGAAGACCGGGCCCGGCTGGAAGGAGAACTCGGCGGTGCGGGCGTCGTAGACGAGAGAGCCCGTCACGTCGCTGGGCATCAGGTCCGGGGTGAACTGGACGCGCTTGGTGTCGAGTTCCAGCGCTGATGCGAGTGCGCGGACGAGCAACGTTTTCGCGACTCCGGGGACTCCTTCAAGTAGAACGTGTCCGCGGCAGAGGAGGGCGACGACGAGACCGGTCACGGCGGGGTCCTGGCCGACCACGGCTTTGGCGATCTCGGTGCGCAGGGCCTCCAGGGCGGAGCGGGCGGTGCCCGGATCCCCGGTGTACCCGGCGTTGTCAGTGGTCGGGTCCATCATGAACGGCGTACCTCTCTTTCGAGGGCGTCGAGTTGGTCGGCGAGGGAGATGAGGGCTGCGTCGTCGCGGGGAGGCGCGCCGAAGAGGAGGGAGTGCAGGGCCTGGCCGTCGCCGTGGAGGTGGGCGGACAGGGCGGGGAGCAGGGCTTCGGGCGCGTGCGCCTGAGCGGGGGGTACGCCGACGAGGGGGGCGAGGCGGGTGCGGGTGGTGGAGCGCAGAGCGGCGGCCGCGCGGTCGCGGGCGTTCCCTTTTCGGTAGAGGCGGGCGCGGCCTTCGACGGTCTCGGAGGCGCGGATCGCGACGGGGAGACGTTCGGGTACGAGGGGGCCGAGTCGGCGTGCCCGCCAGAGGGCGGCCAGAGCCGCGGCGATGAAGAGCTGCAGGGTGCCCCAGAGCCAGCCCGCAGGAAGCAGGTCGAAGAGGCCCTGGCTGCCGGAGTCGGTGGCGGAGTCGTCGGAGAGCGAGGGGAGGTACCAGACCAAGTGGGGGCGGGAACCGAGGAGTTGAAGGGCGAGCGAGGCGTTGCCCTGCTCGTCGAGGCGGTCGTTGTAGAGGATGTCGGGGGCGCCGAGTACGACGGTGTCGCCGCTCCCGGAGGCCGCCGGGATGCGCAGCAGGGTGGGCAGGCCGTCGCTGGGGTAGCAGGTGTCGGCGTCGAGGGCGGTCGTGTAGCGGATGCCGCCGGTGTCTGCGGTGCCCGCTCGTCGGGCGGCGGGCAGGTCGCAGCGGGGCGAGAGCGTCGAGTCGAAGCTGGGCGCGGGGTCCGCGGTGATCCCGGGGGCCAGCGTGTCCACGGACGGGGCGCCGGGGGAGACGAGGACCGTACGGCCGTCGGAGTCCGCGGTCGCCGTCCGCAGGCGCGTTTGCTGGCGGTCGGTCAGCAGGTCGGGGGCGGCGATCAGGAGGGTGGTGTCGGAGCCGGCAGCGGCGCGGGCTTCGTCCAGGGTGGTCACGACGCGCGTGGAGACGCCCCGGTCGTCGAGGAGTTCGGCGACGGCGCGGCTGCCGTAGGGGTCGGCGGAGCGCGGGTCGAGGCGGCCGTGCTGGGCGTCGGAGCGGATTGCGGCGATTGCTACGGCGGCGGTCAGCAGGATCACGAGGGCGAGCACGATGCCCCGTGTGCGGGTCCATACCTGGCGGGTTGTGGGCGAGGCCGAAGTGGACGGGGACGCGGGCGGGGGCGCGAGGGCGGCCTCGGTCATCGGGCGGCCCCATGGCTGGTGCTGTGGGGCGTGTTCTGGGCGCTGCTGCTCGCGAGCACGGGCTTGGTGCGCTCCAGGTCGTGGTCGAGCTCGGTGAGCCGGTGGTACGCGCTGGAGTCGGCGGCCCGTCCGCCGTACGTCACGTCGTCGAAGTCGTGGGCAGCGCCGCGGAGTCGGTCCGCTTGGGAGGGCAGGGCGCGGCCGGCTTCGGCGGCTGCCTCGTCCGCGGTGCGGCCGGGGCGCGGGTCGAGGAGTGCGCGTTCCTCCAGGGAGCGGACGACGGCGCGCATGCGTTCCTGGACGGCCTGGTTCCAGTGGCCCTGGGCGGCGTGCGCCTCGGCGGCTGCGCGGTGCTCGGCGGCGCTGCGGGGACGGTCGTCGAAGAGCGCGGCGGACGAGCTGGGCGCGCGGTGGGGGGTGCCCAGGCGCCACCACAGTGCGCCGAGGACGGCCAGCACCGCAAGGACGATGACGACAAGCCCGAGGGTGCCCCCGGGAGTTGCGGTGGAGGCGGCGCCGAACAGTTTGTCGACCCACTTCCAGAAGGCGTTCAGGGCGCGCTGGATCAGGCTGGGGTCGTTCTCGTGGTACATCCGCTTGGACAGTTCGCGCTTGGCCGCCTCCCGCGCGGGGTCGCGCGGGGTCGTCACCGGAGGTTCGTCGCCGGTGCGCGGCAGTGTCAGCAGTGCTGTGAGAACTCCCCCCGCCGGGCTCACGGCATCAGCTCCCCGGTGTGGTGCCGGGGGCGTTGGAGCCGTAGTCCTGGACACCGGCGGCGCGGGCCAGGTCGAGGTCGAGGGCCTCGCGGCGGATGCGCTGGTCGATGTAGAGGAGCACGGTGACGCCCGCGGTGATCGGGAAGGTGAGCATGGATCCGATCACCGAACCGATCCCGCTGACGATGAGGAACGTCCAGCCGAGGTCGCCGCTGGCGCTGTCGAGGAAGCCGGTGGCGCCGTCGCCGCTCAGGGCCGCGGCGAGGAAGGCGAACGGGATCACGACGATCGACGCGACGATGTTGGCGATGATCGTGGCGAGCAGCTGAATGCCGAAGACCCGCCACCAGGAGCCGCGGACGAGCTTCGTGGAGCGGCTCATCGCCTTCAGGATGCCCTGCTTCTCCAGCATCAGGGCGGGAGAGGAGAGCGAGAAGCGGATCATCAGCCAGATCGCGACGGCGCCCCCGGCGAGTCCTCCGAGGACGGTGAGCGTGATGCCCGCATCGCCGGCGCCGGCGACCGTGGCGAGGACACCGGGCAGGGTTCCCGCGGCGGCGACTGCGGCGGCGATGAGCGGCAGCAGGAAGGTCAGGCCGAACAGCTTCGGCAGTTGGGGACGGGCGTCCCGCCAGGCGTCTGCCGTGGTCACCGACTTGCCGAGCACCGCACGGCTGGTCACGGAGGTGAGCAGTGCCGTCGCGACGATGGTGCCGAGCAGCGTGATGAGCAGGACGACGCCGGAGTTCAGCATGGTGTCGCCCAGGGCGCGGCCCAGCTCGCCGACGGTGGCACTCGGGTCGTTGAGGGTGTCCGTGCTGGCGCTGTCGTCCAGGACGAAACCCTGGAGCAGGATGACGATGATCTCCGTGAAGACCGCGACGGTGAGCGAGATGCCGAGGACCGTGCGCCAGTACGTCCGCATCGTGGAGACGGCGCCGTCGAGGATCTCACCGACGCCGAGCGGGCGGAGCGGGATCACGCCGGGCTTGGCCGCGGGTGGCGGGCCGCCCCAGTTGCCTCCCCAGCCGCCGTGTCCGCCGGGGGCTCCGTAGCCAGCGCCGGGACCGGGGCCGCCGGGGGGCCGGTTTCCCCAGCCGCCGGGGCCGGGGGGTGGTGGCGGCGGGGCCTGCGGGGGGTCCTGGGGGCTGGGCGCGGACCACTGGCCGGGTGGGGGCTGCTCCTTGGACCACTTCGACGGGGGACCGGGCTGGTCCGTGCCGCTCTGGTCCGCGGGCTGTGCAGGGCCGGTGTTGTTCGGCTCCTGCCCGTCGGAGGGGGCAGATCCGGGCGAGGCCCAGCCCGGAGTGTCTTTCATCGTCGCTCCTTCACGGTGCCCGTCCGCGGTCGCGGCGGCAGGTTGGCAGCCATCGTGCCACGGTGTGCCGGGCAAGGGACCGGCTGCCGTATGGGCTGGACACCTTCAATTGTCCGCCGGGTACGGGGCAGACTGGGCGGATGGCTGATCAGTACGCGCAAACCCGCGACGACACCGGGCCGACGGCAATACAGGCGATCCGCTGGGAGGAGCCACCGGAGGGCCCTGTGGTGGCCCTCCTCGACCAGACGAGGCTGCCGGCGGAGGAGGTCGAGCTGGTGTGCACCGACGCACCGGCGCTGGTGGAGGCGATCCGCACGCTCGCCGTGCGCGGGGCGCCACTGCTCGGCATCGCCGGGGCGTACGGCGTCGCGCTCGCCGCCGTACGCGGCTTCGACGTGGACGACGCGGCGAACGCGCTGGCAGGTGCCCGGCCCACCGCGGTGAACCTGGCGGTGGGTGTGCGCAGGGCACAGACGGCGTATCAGGCGGTGCTCGCGAGCGGCGGTGACCAGGAGCAGGCCGCCGAGGCGGCGCTCGCCGCTGCGCGGGCGTTGCACCGGGAGGACGCCAGGGCCAGTGCGCGGATGGCCGAGCACGGCCTCGCGCTGCTCGACGAGCTGCTGCCGGGCGGTGGGCACCGGGTCCTGACGCACTGCAACACCGGGGCGCTGGTGTCCGGCGGGGAGGGGACGGCGTTCGCGGTGGCCCTTGCGGCGCACCGGGTGGGGCGGCTGCGCAGGCTGTGGGTGGACGAGACGCGGCCGCTGCTGCAGGGTGCGAGGCTGACCGCGTACGAGGCGGCGCGCAACGGGATGGCGTACACCTTGCTCACGGACAACGCGGCGGGCTCGCTGTTCGCGGCCGGGGAGGTGGACGCGGTGCTGATCGGAGCCGATCGGATCGCGGCCGACGGTTCGGTGGCGAACAAGGTGGGGAGCTATCCGCTCGCGGTGCTGGCCCGGTACCACCATGTGCCGTTCATCGTGGTGGCGCCGGTGACGACGGTGGATCCGGACACCCCGGACGGAGCATCCATCGAGGTCGAGCAGCGCGCCGGTCATGAAGTGACCGAGATCACAGCACCCCAGGTGCCGGTGGCGGGAGCGGAAGCGGGAGGCGGGATACCGGTGGCACCCCTGGGGACCCAGGCGTACAACCCGGCGTTCGACGTGACGCCACCCGAGTTGGTGACGGCGATCGTGACCGAAGAGGGCATTGTGTCGCCCGTGACGGCAGAGGCGCTTGCAGAGCTGTGTGACAGGTCACGCCAGGTAACGATTTAGTTAATGGGATGATGTCGTTTATGAAGGGACGAGTCCTTGTCGTCGATGACGACACCGCACTGGCCGAGATGCTCGGCATTGTGTTGCGTGGTGAAGGTTTTGAGCCGTCTTTCGTAGCCGACGGCGACAAGGCGCTGGCCGCTTTCCGCGAGACCAAGCCCGATCTGGTGCTCCTGGACCTGATGCTTCCCGGCCGGGACGGCATCGAGGTGTGCCGCCTGATCAGGGCGGAGTCCGGGGTACCGATCGTGATGCTCACGGCGAAGAGCGACACCGTCGATGTCGTGGTCGGCCTCGAGTCGGGTGCCGACGACTACATCGTGAAGCCGTTCAAGCCAAAGGAGCTGGTGGCGCGGATCAGGGCGCGGCTGCGTCGTTCGGAGGAGCCGGCGCCGGAACAGCTGGCGATCGGTGACCTTGTCATCGACGTCGCCGGTCACTCTGTGAAGCGGGAGGGGCAGTCGATAGCTCTGACGCCGCTGGAGTTCGATCTGCTGGTGGCGCTGGCCCGCAAGCCGTGGCAGGTGTTCACGCGTGAGGTCCTGCTGGAGCAGGTGTGGGGCTACCGGCACGCGGCGGACACCCGTCTGGTCAACGTCCATGTGCAGCGGCTGCGCTCCAAGGTCGAGAAGGACCCGGAGCGGCCGGAGATCGTGGTGACCGTCCGTGGCGTCGGTTACAAGGCCGGACCGAGCTGACATGTCCCGGGACAGTGCCGCTTCGGCGCCCGGCGAGTCGGGGGTCCGTTCGGGGCGGCCTGTCGGCCGGAAGGTGACGGGCTCCCGCTGGGGACGGTTCATGGAGGGCGGGCTGCTGCAGGGCGGAGTCCAGGGCAGCCCGGTCCTTCGGCTGTTCATGCGCTGGGTGCGCCGTCCGCTGCTGCCCGTCATGCGGCTGTGGCGGCGCAACATCCAGCTCAAGATCGTCGTCACCACCCTGCTGATGTCGCTGGGTGTGGTGCTGCTGCTCGGCTTCGTCGTCATCGGGCAGGTGCGCAACGGGTTGCTGGACGCCAAGGTGAAGGCGTCGCAGAGCCAGGCCGCCGGCGGCTTCACGTCGGCCAAGCAGAAGGCGGACGCGGCCGCGATCTCGGGCGGCGACGACGGGACCGGCACGGGTGGCCGCTCGTCGCAGAACCCCTTCCAGTGGATGAGCGACCTGGTGACCTCCCTCTCCAGCGGTGGTCAGGGCGCTTTCGACGTGGTGACCCTCGGTACCACCGGGTCGGACGACGACAACAGGGGGCCCGGCCCGCGTGCCTCGGGGAAGGTGCAGCCGACCCTCAGCGTGCCCGACAACCTGCGGCAACGCGTGGACGAGGGCACGAGCGCGGCCCAGAGCTACACCCGCATCATCTACACCAACGGACAGGAGTCGCAGCCGGCGCTGGTCATCGGCAAGCAGGTCAACGACCTCAACGGCGACCCGTACCAGCTCTACTTCCTCTTCCCGCTGACGCAGGAAGAGAAGTCGCTGAGCCTGGTCAAGGGAACGCTCGCGACGGCCGGGCTGTTCGTCGTGGTGCTCCTCGGGGCCATCGCCTGGCTCGTGGTGCGCCAGGTCGTCACGCCGGTGCGGATGGCGGCGGGCATCGCCGAGCGGCTGTCCGCCGGGCGCTTGCAGGAACGTATGAAGGTCACCGGTGAGGACGACATCGCGCGGCTCGGCGAGGCCTTCAACAAGATGGCGCAGAACCTGCAGCTGAAGATCCAGCAGCTGGAGGACCTGTCGCGAATGCAGCGGCGGTTTGTCTCCGACGTGTCGCACGAGCTGCGGACACCGCTCACGACCGTGCGGATGGCCGCCGATGTCATCCACGACGCGCGCGTGGACTTCGATCCGATGACCGCTCGGTCGGCAGAGCTGCTCGCCGATCAGCTGGACCGGTTCGAGACGCTGCTCGCGGATCTGCTGGAGATCAGCCGGTTCGATGCGGGTGCGGCGGCGCTGGAGGCCGAGCCGATAGACCTCGGGGAAGTCGTACGGCGCGTGGTGAGCGGTGCCGAGCCGCTCGCCGAGCGCAAGGGCACGCGGATACGGGTGGTCGGCGACCAACAGCCCGTCGTCGCCGAGGCGGACGCCCGGCGGGTGGAGCGCGTGCTGCGCAATCTCGTCGTCAACGCCGTGGAGCACGGCGAGGGCAAGGACGTGGTGGTCAAACTCGCCACGGCGGGCGGGGCGGTCGCGATCGCGGTGCGCGACTACGGCGTGGGGCTCAAGCCCGGCGAGGCGACCCGGGTGTTCAGCCGCTTCTGGCGGGCCGACCCGGCACGCGCGCGTACCACCGGTGGAACGGGGCTCGGGCTGTCCATCGCCCTGGAGGACGCCCGGCTGCACGGCGGCTGGCTCCAGGCGTGGGGCGAGCCGGGCGGTGGTTCGCAGTTCCGGCTGACGCTGCCGCGGACGGCGGACGAGCCGCTGCGGGGCTCCCCGATACCCCTGGAGCCCAAGGATTCACGACGTAATCGTGGACTTAATGACGCCGGTCTGCCGCTCGGCGGCAGCGGCAAGCTCGCCACGGTGCCCGTTCAGTCCGCGAGCGGGAGTGCGCCGCCGCCCATGCCGACGCGGGCGCCGATAGCGCCCCGGCTGAGCGGAGCGGCACCCACGGCGGACCCGACGGCGCTGCCGGGCAACGGAGCCCGCGTGGTGCCCCGGCCCACCGGTGCCGTACGACAGCAGGACGCGCCGCCCGCTGCGGGCGGGGAGCGGGCCGGCGAGGAGAATCGCGGCCGGGACGGCGGCGAGCCGGAGGAAGTCGGCCGGAGCAAGCCGGACGGGCTCGGACAAGGGGAGGCATTCCGTGGGCGCTGACCGCGAGGGGAGCGGCCGTCGGCGTCCCGCGCGCGTGGGGGCGTACATCGGCTGCGGTGCGCTGCTGCTGGCCGGGTGCGCCTCGATGCCGGACAGCGGGGATCTGCAGGGGGTGGATTCCACACCTCGGGAGGACTCGCAGGTCCGGGTCTTCGCGATACCGCCGCGTGAGGACGCCCGGCCCGCGGACATCGTGCAGGGCTTCATGGAGGCGCTGACCAGTGACGACCCGCAGTACGAGACGGCGCGCAAGTACCTGACCGTGCAGGCCCGCAAGAAGTGGCGGCCGTACCTGTCCACGACCGTGCTCGCGAACGCGCCGAACCCCATGGCGGGCCAGTCGGGGGGAAGGGAAGGCACGGACGAGTACTCGTTCAACCTGGTCGGCGACAAGGTCGCGAAGGTGGACGGGCAGCACGCGTACGCGCCGGACATGGGCTCGTACAACGGAACCGTGCATCTCGTGCGGCTGAAGGACACCAAGCAGTGGCGCATCGACGGACTGCCGCAGGGCGTGGTGATGGGCAAGTCCGACTTCCAGCGCAACTACGTGTCCGTCAACAAGTACTACTTCGCCTCGAACGTGCCCTCCGGGACGGACGGGCAGCCGGCGACCGTAGCCGATCCCGTCTATGTGCGCAGCAAGGTCGATCCGGTGACGCAGATGGTCCAGACGCTGCTGGCCGGCCCCACGCACTGGCTCGACCCGGTGGTGACGTCGAGTTTCCCGACCGGCACGGCACTGAAGAAGGGCGTCAAGTCGCTGACGCCCGACGACCAGAACAAGATCACGGTGCCGTTGAACGGGAAGGCCGACCGCGTCGGGCGGCCCCAGTGCACGCGGATGGCGGCCCAACTCCTCTTCACGCTCCAGGACCTGACGCCCACAGCGGTGGACGAGGTCGAGTTGCAGCGGTCGGACGGCACGCAACTGTGCGTCCTCAACGAGGACCAGGCGGAGACGAACGCCGCGCACGGCACGGGCAAGCGCCCCGAGTACCAGTACTTCATCGACGCCAAGCAGCGACTGGTGCGGATGCCCAGTGGCAACAGCGACAAGGACCCCGAAGCGGTGCCCGGCGGGCTGGGCCTGGGCGACAAGAAGCTGCGGTCCGCCGCGGTGTCGCGGGACGAGGACAGGGCGGCCGGCGTGTCGGCCGACGGGCATTCGCTGTACGTCGGGTCGCTGATGTCGGGCGGTTCGGTCGGCGACCCGGTGTTCCACAGCGCGGGCAAGACGGCGAACGACCGCCTGACGGCCCCCAGTTGGGACGGCCGGGGTGACCTGTGGGTGGCCGACCGGGATACGAAGAACCCGCGGCTTCTCCTGCTGGAGAAGGGCACGGGTGCTCCGCAGAAGGTCGATGCACTGGGAATTGACGGACGCATCGAAGCGGTGCGGGTCGCCGCCGACGGGGCGCGGATCGCGCTGATCGTCGAGAAGGACGGCAAGAGGTCGCTGCAGATCGGCCGCATCCAACGCGACTTCGAGTCCGGTCAGCAGTCGGCAGTCTCGATCCTCGAACCGCATTCGGTGACACCGCAGTTGGAGGACGTCACCGCCATGTCGTGGGCCGGGGACAGCCGGCTCGTGGTGGTCGGACACGAGCACGGTGGCGTGCAGCAGATGCGGTACGTGCAGGTCGACGGCTCCACGCCGGTGGGTCCGACGCCTTCCGCGCTGACGGGCGTGAAGGAGATCGCCGCGTCCGAGGACGAGCGGCTGCCGCTGGTGGGGTACACGGCGGAGGACGGGATCGTGCGGCTGTCGTCCGGGGCGCAGTGGCAGAAGGTGGTCAAGGACGGGACGGCGCCGGTTTATCCCGGGTAGGGGGCCGTCTTCTGGGACGGGGGCGCGGTCGCCGTCGCCATCGCGAACGGGGGTGCGCCTGGAGGATGCGTCCGCAGTCCGTGCGCGTCCATTCGGCGTCCGTGCCGCGTTCGTGGACTGCCTGTACGGCGTCCGCCGCGAGCGGGTTGTCCACAGGGAGTTCTCCAGAGTTATCCACAGGGGTGGCCGGGCGGCGCGTGCGTTGGCACAGTGGTGGGCATGCGGGGGTGGTGGCAGGACCTCACCGATCTGGTGCTGCCGGCCGAGTGCGGAGGCTGCGGAAGGCCTCGCACGGTGCTCTGCCCGGAGTGCCGTGCGGCCCTGAGCGGGGCCGCGCCGAGCCGGGTGCGACCGGTGCCGGAGCCGAGAGGGATGCCTGCGGTGCACGCGGCGGCTCCGTACGAGGACGAGGTGCGCGCGGCACTGCTCGCCCACAAGGAACGGGGTGCCCTGGCGCTCGCGGCGCCGTTGGGAACGGCCCTGGCAGGGGCTGTGCGGGCGGCGTTGGAGCATGGACGGTCGACGGGTCCGGGTGGGCGTCCCACGCGCCTGGACGGGCGGCTGAGGCCCGTGAACGGGCAGCACGGGCCCGAGGGCGGCGGGACGACGACCGATGGCGCCGTACTGCTGGTCCCCGTGCCGTCCTCGCGGCGCGCCGTGCGAGCGCGGGGCCACGACCCGGCGCGGCGGATCGCGCTGGCCGCCGCGGGTGAGCTCCGGCGGACCGGAACACCGGCCCGGGTGCTCGGCGCGCTGCGCCAGCGGCGTGCCGTGGCCGACCAGTCGGGGCTCGACTCCCGGCAGCGGCTGGGCAATCTCGCGGGGGCCCTGGAGGTGGCCGCAGGAGCCGCGCGGATGCTGGCCGACAGTGGCAGGGTCGTGGTGGTGGACGACCTGATGACGACGGGTGCCTCGCTCACGGAGGCGGCGCGTGCCGTACGGGTCGCGATGACGGACGCATGGGACGCGGCGACTCGGGAAGCGGCAGGGGTACGGATGCCGGAAGCGACGGCGGGAGCGAGGATGGCGGGGCGCAACCGGACACAAGCAGTCCGGGGAATGCCGGGTATGACCGCAGCCGGTGACCTGATCTGCGCGGCAGTGGTCGCCGCGCCGCCCGACTCTTTCGAAAGAAACCGGAACTGACTGAGAACTTCCATCGTTGCAGGTAATGAGAGGGTCAATTCACCTGAACGGAGGTACGCCGCGGTAGAGGGTGACGACATACGTCCGGGCGAGATATGTTCGGTTGTGAGGCAATGGCGCAGGCCACACCTCACATATCCGAATGCTGGGCAGCGGGTTTTCTGTAATCACCCGCACCGGTGGGGTGGAGATCTTGTCCGCGGGGGAGGAGGAGGTGAACGTCACCGAGTCCGAGGTTCCGGGACACACCGGAACCTGGTGCAAAAGGGAGATGCTCCGCCAGTGGAGCGGAGCGATCCGGGAACGGAGTTCTGCGTGGACATCGTCGTCAAGGGCCGCAAGACAGAGGTGCCCGAGAGGTTCCGCAAGCACGTGGCCGAGAAGCTGAAGCTGGAGAAGATCCAGAAGCTCGATGGCAAGGTGATCAGCCTCGACGTCGAGGTGTCCAAGGAGCCCAACCCCCGTCAGGCCGACCGTTGCGACCGAGTGGAGATCACGCTTCGCTCCCGCGGTCCGGTGATCCGGGCGGAGGCGGCGGCAAGCGATCCGTACGCGGCACTCGACCTGGCGGCGGACAAGCTCGAGGCCCGGCTGCGCAAGCAGCACGACAAGCGCTACACCCGTCGCGGCGCGGGCAGGCTCTCCGCCGCGGACGTCGCCGACAGTGTTCCCGGCGCAGCGACGCTGAACGGGAACGGCAGCGTCGTCCACGAGGAAGAGCCGGACGGCATTCCCACCAAGAAGATCGGCTCGCTCGAGGTCAAGGGCGAAGGACCCCTCATCGTCCGCGAGAAGACCCACGTCGCATCCCCGATGTCGCTCGACCAGGCGCTCTACGAGATGGAGCTGGTCGGGCACGACTTCTACCTGTTCGTCGACTCCGAGACCAAGGAACCGAGCGTCGTCTACCGGCGGCACGCATACGACTACGGCGTCATCCACCTCAGTACGGACCCGATGGTCGCCCAGGCGGCGTCCGGTGCCGCGGGCGGAGCGCTCGGCGGCTGACCTCCCCGGTGACGGCTGAGCCGGTGCCCCTGGAGCGCGCGTGCGCCCCCAGGGGCACCGGTGTGCGACCCACTTCGCGCCCCGCTCTGTCACCGCACGGTCGTCCGGGCATGAAATCATGGCCGCACCGGCCCAACCGGTGGGCCGTTGCCTTGGGTTGGCACGGCACGGAAACACAGGCCACGGCCTTCAGGGGGAGGAACGATGGCGGACAGCTTCGGACCGATGCGTGACGAGGATGCCGACGACGGCGTCGTCGGCATGGGCCCGGATGCGGGCTCTCCACGCAAGGAACCCATTCGGGTCCTTGTCGTGGACGATCACGCCCTCTTCCGCCGCGGACTGGAGATCGTGCTCGCGGCCGAGGAGGACATCCAGGTCGTGGGCGAGGCGGGGGACGGGGCAGAGGCGGTCGACAAGGCCGCCGACCTGCTGCCGGACATCGTGCTGATGGACGTACGGATGCCCAAGCGCGGCGGTATCGAGGCGTGCACGTCCATCAAGGAGGTGGCCCCCAGCGCGAAGATCATCATGTTGACGATCAGCGACGAGGAAGCCGATCTCTACGACGCGATCAAGGCGGGCGCGACCGGCTATCTCCTCAAGGAGATCTCCACGGACGAGGTGGCCACGGCCATTCGCGCGGTGGCCGACGGCCAGTCGCAGATCAGCCCCTCCATGGCGTCGAAACTGCTCACCGAGTTCAAGTCGATGATCCAGCGGACGGACGAACGGCGCCTGGTGCCGGCGCCGCGGCTCACGGACCGTGAGCTCGAGGTTCTCAAACTCGTCGCCACCGGGATGAACAACCGGGATATCGCCAAAGAGCTGTTCATCTCCGAGAACACCGTGAAGAACCACGTGCGCAACATTCTGGAGAAGCTGCAGCTGCACTCCCGGATGGAGGCCGTGGTCTACGCGATGCGGGAGAAGATCCTCGAGATCCGCTAGCCGTAGGGCCCGGCGGGTGTGATCACGCGAGCGCGCGGGCCAGTTCCGCGGCCAGCGGCGCGCGCAGCTCCGGGGCGTCCACCCGTTCCACGCGAACGTCCGTGCAGTCCACCCAGCTCGCCGCTTCCACCAGGGCCTGGGCGACCGCGGGGACGGCCTTGAGGCCGTCCAGGGTCACCTGCCTGGCCACCAGGGTGCGGCCCTCGCGGGCGGGGTCCACCCGGCCGACGAGGTGGCCTCCGGCGAGCACCGGCATCGCGAAGTAGCCGTACACACGCTTCGGCTTCGGGACGTACGCCTCCAGCCGGTGGGTGAAGCCGAAGATCCGCTCCGTGCGGGCCCGCTCCCAGACGAGCGAGTCGAACGGGGAGAGAAGCGTCGTGCGGTGGCGGCCGCGCGGTGCCGTCTCCAGGGCCGCCGGGTCGGCCCAGGCGGGCTTGCCCCAGCCCTCCACCGTCACCGGGACCAGGCCCGAGTCGTCGATCACCGCGTCGACCTGCTCGCCCTTGAGGCGGTGGTAGTCGGCGATGTCCGCGCGCGTGCCGACGCCCAGGGACTGGCCCGCGAGGCGGACGAGACGGCGCAGGCACTCGGCGTCGTCCAGCTCGTCGTGCAGGAGCGGGCCGGGAACGGCGCGCTCGGCGAGGTCGTACACCCGCTTCCAGCTGCGGCGCTCGGTGCACACGACTTCGCCGTACATCAGCGCGCGCTCGACGGCGACCTTCGTGCCCGACCAGTCCCACCACTCGCTGGTCTTCTTCGCGCCGCCCAAGTCCGTGGCCGTGAGCGGGCCTTCGGCGCGCAACTGCTTGATGACCTGGTCGTACACGCCGTCCGGCAGGGCGTGGTTCCAGTGCGGGCGGGCGCGGTAGGCGCGGCGGCGGAACGCGAAGTGGGGCCACTCCTCGATGGGGAGGATGCAGGCGGCGTGGGACCAGTACTCGAAGGCGTGCGGGTGGGGTGGGGTGCCGGTGGTGCCGTCGTGGGACGGCGTCCAGTAGGCGCTGTCGACGGTCTTGCGGCCGACCGCGCCCAGGCGGGCGTACGGGATGAGTTCGTGGGAGCGGGCGAGGACGGAGATCGTGTCGAGCTGGACCGCGCCGAGGTGCCGGAGGACTCCGCGTACGCCGGATCTGCGGTCCGGGGCGCCGAGGAAGCCCTGGGCGCGCAGGGCGATGCGGCGGGCTTCGTCTGCGGAGAGCTCGGTGCTGGGGCGGGACAGGCTCGTCATTCTCCGCACGATAGGCGGTGGCACTGACAGTGGGGGTGGGGTGGGTGGCTTCGTGGGTTGCGGTGGGCGGGCTGGGTGCGGGTGCCGGTTTTTTCGCCCCCTCCGCCCCTTCCCGTCCCGATAGTCCTGGGGGCTGCGCCCCCTTTCCCCCGCTTCGGCCTGAACGGCCTCGTCCTCAAACGCCGGACGGGCTGGAACTCCTCACCGGCGCCGGACTAGCTGGCTGGTGCCGGCAGATAGGGGGCTGTGGAAGGGAGGCCCAGGTCCGATGGGAGCAGGGAGCCCACCCAGGCGTCTCGGCGGACGCCCTTGTTGTTGAGGGCGGAGCGGAGGGTGCCTTCGATGGTGAAGCCGGCGTGTTCGGCGACGGACCGGGAGCCGATGTTGCCGACTTCGGCGCGCCACTCGACGCGGTCGACCGACAGGGTCGTGAAGGCCCAGTGGGAGGCGGCGACGGCGGCTTCGGTGATGTAGCCGTTGCCGCGGTGGTCCTTCTTGGCCCAGAAACCGATCTCGCCGACGCCGAGGGCGCGCATGGTGATGCCGACCACGCCCACCAACTCCCCTTCGGGGAGAAGGACGCCGAAGGTGAACGCCGACCCGTCCGCCCAGCCGTCGGGCACGATCTGCTCGGTGAACCCCTGCGCGTGCTCGCGCAGGTACGGCGAAGGAATCGTGGTCCAGCGTTGGATGTCCGGGTCCTGGGCGGCGTCGTACACGGCATCGGTGTCGTGCGGGCCCACCGTGCGCAGCAGCAGACGATCGGTGGTCAGGGTGACGGGGTCCATTGGGCGATTCTGCTCGGGAGACCGGAAGGACGCCATCTCTTTGCGGAGGGCGTCATTTCATGGCTGTGCGTGAGGGCGTGATTACTTTTCGCAGCGCCAACGCGGCACCTTCCGCAACCCCTGTCCGTTGTCCTAGTGGCTGTCACAGGCAGACCTCCCGGCGCGGTGGGGTCCTCGCTTACGATGGCCGTTGCTCAAGCTGTGATTTGAAACTGTCATTGAAACCCGACCGTCCCAGGCCCGACCGGCAAGGAGACAAACCCCCGTGTCCGTCCTCTCGAAGATCATGCGTGCAGGCGAAGGCAAGATCCTGCGCAAGCTGCACCGCATCGCGGACCAGGTCGCCTCCATCGAAGAGGACTTCGTCGACCTCTCCGACGCCGAGCTGCGGGCCCTCACCGATGAGTACAAGCAGCGGTACGCCGACGGCGAGAGCCTCGACGACCTGCTGCCCGAGGCGTTCGCCACCGTCCGCGAGGCGGCCAAGCGCGTCCTTGGCCAGCGCCACTACGACGTGCAGATGATGGGCGGCGCCGCACTTCACCTCGGCTATGTCGCGGAGATGAAGACCGGTGAGGGCAAGACGCTCGTCGGCACCCTGCCCGCCTATCTGAACGCCCTCTCCGGAGGCGGCGTTCACCTCATCACCGTCAACGACTACCTGGCCGAGCGCGACTCCGAGATGATGGGTCGCGTCCACAAGTTCCTGGGCCTGGAAGTCGGCTGCATCCTCGCCAACATGACGCCGGCCCAGCGCCGCGAGCAGTACGCGTGCGACATCACGTACGGCACCAACAACGAGTTCGGCTTCGACTACCTGCGCGACAACATGGCGTGGTCGCAGGACGAACTGGTGCAGCGCGGCCACAACTTCGCCATCGTCGACGAGGTCGACTCGATCCTCGTCGACGAGGCCCGTACGCCGCTGATCATCTCCGGCCCGGCCGATCAGGCCACCAAGTGGTACGGCGACTTCGCGAAGCTGGTCACCCGCCTGAAGAAGGGCGAGGCGGGCAACACCCTCAAGGGCATCGAGGAGACCGGCGACTACGAGGTCGACGAGAAGAAGCGCACCGTCGCCATCCACGAGCCCGGTGTCGCCAAGGTCGAGGACTGGCTGGGTATCGACAACCTGTACGAGTCGGTGAACACGCCGCTCGTCGGATACCTGAACAACGCCATCAAGGCCAAGGAGCTCTTCAAGAAGGACAAGGACTACGTCGTCATGGACGGCGAAGTCATGATCGTCGACGAGCACACCGGCCGTATCCTCGCCGGCCGCCGCTACAACGAGGGCATGCACCAGGCGATCGAGGCGAAGGAAGGGGTGGACATCAAGGACGAGAACCAGACGCTCGCCACGATCACCCTGCAGAACTTCTTCCGCCTCTACAAGCGCCACGACCACGAGGGCAAGGAGATGCCCGGCCTCTCGGGTATGACCGGTACCGCGATGACCGAGGCCGCCGAGTTCCACCAGATCTACAAGCTCGGCGTCGTCCCGATCCCGACCAACCGGCCGATGGTCCGCAAGGACCAGTCCGACCTGATCTACCGCACCGAGGTCGCCAAGTTCGAGGCGGTCGTCGACGACATCGCGGAGAAGCACGAGAAGGGCCAGCCGATCCTGGTCGGCACCACCTCGGTCGAGAAGTCCGAGTACCTCTCGCAGCAGCTCTCCAAGCGCGGCATCCAGCACGAAGTGCTGAACGCGAAGCAGCACGACCGTGAGGCGACGATCGTCGCCCAGGCCGGCCGCAAGGGCGCCGTCACGGTCGCCACCAACATGGCCGGCCGTGGTACCGACATCAAGCTCGGCGGCAACCCCGACGACCTCGCCGAGGCGGAGCTGCGCCAGCGCGGCCTCGACCCCGAGGAGCACATCGAGGAGTGGGCCCAGTTCCTGCCGGCCGCCCTGGAGCGTGCGGAGAAGGCCGTGAAGGCCGAGTTCGAGGAGGTCAAGGACCTCGGCGGGCTCTACGTCCTCGGCACCGAGCGCCATGAGTCCCGTCGTATCGACAACCAGCTGCGCGGTCGCAGCGGCCGTCAGGGCGACCCGGGCGAGTCCCGCTTCTACCTGTCGCTGGGTGACGACCTGATGCGTCTGTTCAAGGCCCAGATGGTCGAGCGCGTCATGTCGATGGCGAACGTCCCCGACGACGTGCCGATCGAGAACAAGATGGTCACGCGCGCGATCGCGTCGGCCCAGTCGCAGGTCGAGACGCAGAACTTCGAGACCCGCAAGAACGTCCTCAAGTACGACGAGGTCCTCAACCGGCAGCGCGAGGTCATCTACGGCGAGCGCCGCCGCGTCCTGGAGGGCGAGGACCTCCAGGAGCAGATCCAGCACTTCATGGACGACACCATCGACGCCTACATCGCTGCGGAGACCGCTGAGGGCTTCGCCGAGGAGTGGGACGTGGACCGGCTGTGGGGCGCCTTCAAGCAGCTCTACCCGGTGAAGGTCACCGTCGATGAGCTGGAGGAGGCGGCCGGTGACCGTGCCGGTCTGACCGCCGAGTTCATCTCCGAGTCCATCAAGGACGACATCCACGAGCAGTACGCGGCCCGTGAGGAGCAGCTCGGCTCCGAGATCATGCGTGAGCTGGAGCGCCGGGTCGTGCTGTCGGTCCTGGACCGCAAGTGGCGCGAGCACCTCTACGAGATGGACTACCTCCAGGAGGGCATCGGCCTGCGCGCGATGGCCCAGAAGGACCCGCTCGTGGAGTACCAGCGCGAGGGCTTCGACATGTTCGGCGCCATGATGGACGGCATCAAGGAGGAGTCCGTCGGCTACCTGTTCAACCTGGAGGTCCAGGTCGAGCAGCAGGTCGAGGAGGTCCCCGTCGAGGACGCCGCTCCGTCGCTGGACAAGGAGGAGGCCGTCCCCGCGGGCGCGCGTCCCGAGATCCGCGCCAAGGGCCTCGACGCCCCGCAGCGGCCTGATCGCCTGCACTTCTCCGCGCCGACCGTGGACGGCGAGGGCGGCATCATCGAGGGTGACTTCACCAGCGACGAGGAGCCCGTGCGCTCCGAGGCGGACGGCCTCACGCGCGCGGAGCGCCGCAAGCAGCAGAAGGGCACGCGCCGCCGCAAGAAGTGACGCTCGCCGCGCGTGAGCGGCAGCTGACCGGCAAAGGGCCGGGCACCTTCGGGTGCCCGGCCCTTTGACGTGCGGAGCCCGGGGCCAGGGGCGCGGTCGAGGAAGGCGCCCGGCTTCAGTCGTCGTCCGTGTGCGGCATGCGCGGGCCGCCCAGTTCCACGGCCGTGCAGCGCCAGCGGTGGTCGAGGCCCTGCTCCAGTCGGAAGGCCATGGCGCGCAGCTGCTCGCCGGCGCCGATGCGGGCGAACGCCTCGATCGCGCCCGGGCGGGGGACGTAGTAGCCGATGTCGCGGACGACCGGGCGGGTGCCGCGAGTGCGCAGGGCGCCGCGTTCGGCGAGCCAGGCGAGTTCGTCGTAGGCGCGGCCCGCGGTGTGCCTGAGCATGCAGTGGACGGGGCGCTGGCCGCTCAGTACGGCGACGAGGCGGTCGGCGAAGAGATCGGTGGGGCGAGGCTGCTGCGCGGGCCTGAGGGGGGTTTCTCCGGGCGCGGGGAGGGTGGCTGCGCCGGTCGGCGAGGGCGGGCGGCCCTGCGACGCGGCGGTGGGCGTGCCGGGCCTTCCCGGGTTCCCCGGCGCCCCGGGTGTCGTACGGCGTGCGCCGTCGCCCGGGGGCGTGGACGGTGGGCTGCCTCCCGGCGTCGTACGAGGAGCACCGGCGCCCGGTGCGCGGGGCGGGGTGCTGCCGGGGCGGCGGGTGTCGCGGCGGCCCGGCGGGCGGGTGCCCGGGTGGCGGTTCGCCGTCCTGGTCATCACCTTGTTCATGCGTCGTCCCCGCTCCATGAGGCCCGGGATTGATACCGGGCAGTAACTTTGTGTTGGGGATCTTGTACGAGGCGTGAGTGGTCCGGTGCAAGGACGCCGGGCGCGCGTCGGGGCGGCCGGAAGGTTCACCTATCCGGGTGGCCGGGAGAGGCGGGGGCCTTGGCGGGGCCGGGGTGTACCGGGTGACTTCCTGGCCTGGGGTGGACGCCGTCCGGGGGTGGGGTCCGGGACCCGAAAGGGGACTCCCGCACGTATCCTGAAGGCGCTCCCGGGAGGTGCGGAACCGCCCCTCCACGGGACTCTCCGCGGAGCCTTCCGACTACGAAAGCGGCCAGCCATGCGCGTCTACGTCCCCCTGACCCTCTCCGGTCTCGCCGAGGCGTACAAGACGGGGGAGCTGGGGGCGGCGCCGTTCGTCGCGTACGCCGTGACGCCCGCGCTGCGCGAGTGGTACGTCTCCGACGACATCGAGGAACTCGAGTACGCGGCGCTGAACCGGGCCGCCCTGGCCTCGCTGCGGCTGCTCGCGGGTGAGCCGGGGGGCGTGCGACGGCGAGTCGTCGTCGCGGTCGACGTGCCGGACCGTGCCGCCGTCGCCGACCCCGACCGGGGGCTCGACCCGGCGGCGCTCGGTGAGGTGCGGGTCGCCGGCGCCGTGCCGCTCGCGAAGGCGGCCGCCGTGCACGTGGACGCGGACGACGCCGAGGCGGATGTCGCCGCGGCCGTGGCGGCGCTGGGCGCGGCGGACCACGGGGACGACGACGCGCAGTTCGTCGTGGACGGGGCCGAGGACCACGAGCTGCTGTGGTTCGCCACGCAGGAGATTCCCAACCTGGTGGGGCTCGCGGGCTGAGGGCCCTCTCCCATTTCCGGTGAGCGCGCCCACGACCGTGCGGCCGCGGCAACCACGGCAGCCATGAGGGTCATCACAGCCATGACCGCTGAGGTGCTGGGTTGTCAGTGGGGGCGGGTACGTTCTTGTCATGGGGAAGCACGAAACAGCGCACATTGTGTGGGACTGGAACGGGACTCTGTTCCACGACAACGCCGCGATCATCGGGGCGACGAACGCGGCGTTCGCCGAGCTGGGTCTTGAGCCGCTCACGATGGAGCAGTACCGCACGTTGTACTGCGTACCGGTGCCGAAGTTCTACGAGCGGCTGATGGGCCGGCTGCCGACGGACGCCGAGTGGGAGGTCATGGACGACACCTTCCACCGGTACTACGCGGAGCACCGTACGGCGTGCGAGCTCACCGCGGGGGTGCCGGCGCTGCTCGCCGAGTGGGTGTCGGCGGGGCGCAGCCAGTCGATCCTCAGCATGTACGTGCACGACGAACTGGTGCCGCTGGTGCGGGGGTTCGGGATAGAGCCGCACTTCCTACGGGTCGACGGGCGGACCGGGCCCTCCGGCGGCAGCAAGGCCGAGCACATGGTGCGGCACGTGAGTGCGCTCGGCGGTGTGCGGCCGGGCCGGGTGGTCGTCATAGGCGACGCGGCCGACGACGCGGTCGCCGCCCTGCATGTGGGGGCGCAGGCGGTGCTCTACACCGGCGGCTCCCACAGCCGCGCCAGCCTCGAAGGTGTGGGTGTGCCCGTGGTCGACAGTCTGGAGGAGGCGGTCGAGGAGGCTCAGCGGCTGGCGGCGTGAGGGCCGGGTGACCTGCGGCGGTAGGTACGCCCACGGGGGCTCGGGCTCCGCGTCTACGTATACGGATCTTCCCCGGGTCCGCATGCCGGGGGCGCGGGACCTGGGGGAAGCTCTGGTGGTGCCGCCCGGGGGCGGGATCGGGATCCACGGGGTGTGGCCGCACGTCGGCGGTGCCGGCTCCTCCTCATGGTGATCCGGGAGCTGCCGTGGTTCGGCGTCCCGCCGTTTCGCCCCGGGTGGTGCCCGGGAGCGTGCGGCCGCCCTCGTCGGCGGGGGCAGCCGCACGTCTCTCCGGAGATGCTGTGTCGGTCGGGGTGCTGCGTGTGTCGCCTCTACGGGACTGCCGACCGGGACTCGGCGTTGATCAGTTCGCCGGGGCCTTCGCGCGCAGCACCGTCAGGAACTCGCGCATCCAGCGGGAGTGGTCCGGCCAGGCCCGGGCGGAGACGAGGGTGCCGTCGACGACCGTCTCGGCGTCCTGGAACGTCGCGCCCGCGGCCTGCATGTCCAGCTCCAGAGCGGGGTACGCCGTGACGCGGCGGCCGCGCAGGCCGTCGATGGCCGCGGTCAGGAGCGGGCCGTGGCAGATCTGGGCGATCGGCTTGTCCGTGTCGAAGAAGGCCTTGAGGATCTTGCGGAGCTCGGGGTCGTTGCGGAGGTACTCGGGGGCGCGGCCGCCGGGGATGACGAGGGCGGCGTACTGGCCGGGGTCGACCTCCGCGAACGCGAGGTCCGCGGGCCAGGTGTAGCCGGGTTTCTCGGTGTACGTGTCGAAGCCGGGTTCGAAGTCGTGGACGACGAACTGGAGCTTTTTGCGGGTGGGGGCGGCGATGTGGACGTCGTAGCCCTCCTCGCGCAGGCGTTGGTAGGGGTACAGGACTTCCAGGGACTCCGCTGCGTCGCCGGTGACGATGAGGATCTTCGCTGCCATGTCGCTGCGCTCCGCTTGGCCGGGGGTTGCGCCTCCGTTGGGCGATAGGGGCAACGTGCCTCGGGGAGGAGACCTTGCCAAGGGGGCGTGCGCTGTTCGGGGGCCGGAATGGGGTGGGTCGTGTCACCCTGCGTCTGGTCGGCACCCGGGGTGGGTGGCCTAACCCTGGGCGCCCCTCGCTTTGAACGGTCACCCGGGGTTGGTGCTGGGCGGGGGTGGGTCGCGCAGCCCGGCGCTTACGAGGCGCCGCCTGCGCCCACCCGTGCCGCCCCAGCGGCACGATTGCCCGCAGCTGAGCGGATCGGCGGCCCCCCCGGCGCCGCCGCTGGGGGTGGGCGGGCGTGGCCACGGCACGTTCTGCGTCCCCGCGCCCCTGTGCAGAACGTCAAAGTTCCACCCCCTCTTTTGTACACATACGGCTCATGACGGGGAGCGGGTGAGGGGCGATAGCCTGGTGGCGTGATCAGCGCGATATCTCGCGGGGGCATCGTCGCCCCTGCCCTGCGCCCGGTGAGCACGGACGACATCCGTGACCGGGCGGTCGCTGGTCTTCGCGGGTGGGGCGTGCGGTGTGTACCGGCGTCGCCGAGAGCAGCGTCACAGTCTTCGTGGACGCCGAGAATGGCCGATAACCCCCCGCTCATCTCTCCCTGCGGCATAGCGTCGAAGCAGACCGGACACCCCGTGTCTCGCCGTGACGTCAATGCCCATCGCATCGGGGAAGAGACCGAACTTCCTTCTACGTCACGCAACGGCGCGCGACAGGAGCCAGAGGACAATGCAGACCAAGCTGGACGAAGCAAAGGCCGAGCTGCTCGAGAGGGCCGCCCGGGTAGCTGAGAACAGCCCGGTCGGGGGGCACCTACCGACTGGGACGACGGGCGAGGGCACACCCGACCGGGACACCGTGCTCGCGTTCCTCCAGCGCTACTACCTGCACACCGCCCCGGAGGACCTCACCGACCGCGACCCGGTCGACGTCTTCGGAGCCGCCTTCTCGCACTACCGGCTGGCCGAGACCCGACCACAGGGCACGGCCAATGTGCGGGTCCACACCCCGACCGTCGAGGAGAACGGCTGGACGTGCAGCCACTCCGTCGTCGAGGTCGTGACGGACGACATGCCCTTCCTCGTCGACTCCGTGACCAATGAGCTGTCCCGGCAGGGGCGCGGCATCCATGTCGTCATCCACCCGCAGTTCGTCGTGCGGCGTGATCTGACCGGCAAGCTCATCGAGGTCCTGGAGGCCCGGCCGACCTCCGGTGATCTTCCGCACGACGCCCACGTCGAGTCCTGGATCCACGTCGAGATCGACCGCGAGACCGACCGCGCCGACCTCAAGCAGATCACCGCCGATCTGCTGCGTGTGCTCTCCGACGCCCGCGAGGCCGTGGAGGACTGGGAGAAGATGCGCGACGCCGCGCTGCGCATCGCCGAGGACCTGCCCACCGAGCCGACCGCGGACGACCTGCGCGACCAGGACGTCGAGGAGGCCCGTGAGCTGCTGCGCTGGCTGTCGGACGACCACTTCACCTTCCTCGGCTACCGCGAGTACGCGCTGCGCGAGGACGACTCGCTGGCCGCCGTCCCCGGCACCGGGCTCGGCATCCTGCGCTCCGACCCGCAGCACGCCGGTGACGACAGCCACCCCGTCAGCCCCTCCTTCGAGCGGCTGCCCGCCGACGCCCGTGCCAAGGCCCGCGAGCACAAGCTCCTCGTCCTGACGAAGGCCAACAGCCGGTCCACCGTGCACCGCCCGAGCTACCTCGACTACGTCGGCGTGAAGAAGTTCGACGAGCAGGGCAACGTCGTCGGCGAGCGCCGCTTCCTGGGCCTCTTCTCCTCCGCCGCCTACACCGAGTCCGTGCGCCGCGTGCCCGTGGTCCGCCGCAAGGTCGAGGAAGTCCTGCGCGGCGCCGGGTTCTCGCCCAGCAGCCACGACGGGCGCGACCTGCTCCAGATCCTGGAGACGTACCCCCGCGACGAGCTGTTCCAGACGCCCGCCGACGAACTGCGCTCCATCGTCACCTCCGTGCTGTACCTCCAGGAGCGCCGCCGGCTGCGGCTCTACCTGCGCCAGGACGAGTACGGGCGCTACTACTCGGCCCTCGTCTACCTGCCGCGCGACCGGTACACCACCGGCGTGCGCCTCAGGATCATCGACATCCTCAAGGAGGAGCTCGGCGGCACCAGCGTCGACTTCACCGCCTGGAACACCGAGTCGATCCTCTCCCGGCTGCACTTCGTGGTCCGTGTCCCGCAGGGCACCGAGCTGCCCGAGCTGTCCGAGGCCGACAAGGACCGCATCGAGGCCCGGCTCGTCGAGGCCGCCCGCTCCTGGGCCGACGGCTTCGCGGAGGCGCTGAACGCCGAGTGCGGCGAGGAGCGCGCCGCCGAGCTGCTGCGCCGCTACGGCAACGCCTTCCCCGAGGGCTACAAGGCCGACCACACCCCGCGCGCCGCGGTCGCCGACCTCGTCCACCTGGAGAAGCTCTCCGAGGGCCAGGGGGACAAGGACGCCGAGTCCTTCGCGCTCAGCCTCTACGAGCCGGTCGGCGCCGGCCCCGGTGAGCGCCGCTTCAAGATCTACCGCAAGGGCGAGTCCGTCTCCCTGTCCGCGGTCCTGCCGGTGCTCCAGCGCCTCGGCGTCGAGGTCACCGACGAGCGGCCGTACGAACTGCGCTGCTCGGACAGCACGATCGCCTGGGTCTACGACTTCGGTCTGCGCCTGCCCAAGTCGCAGAACGGCAACGGCGACTACCTGGGTGACGACGGCCGCGAGCGCTTCCAGGAGGCCTTCTCCGCCACCTGGACCGGGCACGCCGAGAACGACGGCTTCAACGCGCTCGTGCTGAGCGCCGGGCTCGGCTGGCGCCAGGCGATGGTGCTGCGCGCGTACGCCAAGTACCTGCGCCAGGCCGGTTCGACGTTCAGCCAGGACTACATGGAGGACACCCTCCGCAACAACGTCCACACCACCCGGCTGCTCGTCTCCCTCTTCGAGGCGCGGATGTCGCCGGACCGCCAGCGGGCCGGCATGGAACTGACCGACGCCCTCATGGAGGAGCTGGACGCAGCCCTCGACCAGGTCGCCAGCCTGGACGAGGACCGGATCCTGCGGTCCTTCCTGACCGTCATCAAGGCGACCCTGCGCACCAACTTCTTCCAGGAGGCGCTCGGCGGGCAGCCGCACGAGTACGTCTCCATGAAGTTCGACCCGCAGGCCATCCCGGACCTTCCGGCGCCCCGGCCCGCGTACGAGATCTGGGTGTACTCGCCGAAGGTGGAAGGCGTGCACCTGCGGTTCGGCAAGGTCGCGCGCGGTGGTCTGCGCTGGTCCGACCGCAGGGAGGATTTCCGGACGGAGATCCTCGGCCTGGTCAAGGCGCAGATGGTCAAGAACACCGTCATCGTGCCGGTCGGCGCGAAGGGCGGCTTCGTCGCCAAGCAGCTGCCGGACCCGTCCGTGGACCGCGACGCATGGCTCGCCGAGGGCATCCGCAGCTACCGGACCTTCATCTCGGCGCTGCTCGACATCACCGACAACCTGGTCGCCGGTGAGGTCGTGCCGCCCGCCGACGTCGTGCGGCACGACGAGGACGACACCTATCTCGTGGTCGCCGCCGACAAGGGCACCGCGACGTTCTCGGACATCGCCAACGAGGTCGCGCAGTCCTACAACTTCTGGCTCGGCGACGCCTTCGCCTCCGGCGGCTCGGCCGGTTACGACCACAAGGGCATGGGCATCACGGCCCGCGGCGCCTGGGAGTCCGTGAAGCGGCACTTCCGGGAGCTCGGCCACGACACCCAGACCGAGGACTTCACGGCGGTCGGCGTCGGTGACATGTCCGGTGACGTGTTCGGCAACGGCATGCTGCTCTCCGAGCACATCCGCCTGGTCGCCGCCTTCGACCACCGGCACATCTTCATCGACCCGAACCCGGTCGCGGAGACGTCGTACGCGGAGCGCCGCCGCCTCTTCGAGCTGCCGCGCTCGTCGTGGGCCGACTACAACACCGAGCTGATCTCGTCCGGCGGCGGCATCTTCCCGCGTACCGCCAAGTCCATCCAGGTCAACGCCCACATCCGCGAGGCCCTCGGCATCGAGACGGGCGGCAAGATGACGCCGGCCGACCTGATGAAGGCGATCCTCCAGGCGCCGGTGGACCTGCTGTGGAACGGCGGCATCGGTACGTATGTGAAGGCGTCCACCGAGACGCACGCGGACGTCGGCGACAAGGCCAACGACGCCATCCGCGTCGACGGCGCCGACCTCAGGGTCAAGGTCGTGGGCGAGGGCGGCAACCTCGGCCTCACCCAGCGCGGACGCATCGAGTTCGCGACGCACGGCGGCAGGATCAACACCGACGCCATCGACAACAGCGCGGGCGTGGACACCTCCGACCACGAGGTGAACATCAAGATCCTGCTCAACGCGGTCGTCACGGACGGTGACATGACCGTCAAGCAGCGCAACAGGCTGCTCGCCCAGATGACCGACGAGGTCGGCGCCCTGGTCCTGCGCAACAACTACGCGCAGAACACGGCGATCGGCAACGCGCTGGCCCAGTCCGGCAGCATGCTCCACGCCCAGCAGCGCTTCCTGCGCCACCTGGTCAGGGAGGGCCACCTCGACCGGGAGCTGGAGTTCCTGCCCACCGACCGGCAGATCCGCGAGCGGCTGGGCTCCGGCCAGGGTCTGACCGGTCCGGAGACGGCCGTCCTCCTCGCGTACACGAAGATCACGGTCGCCGACGAACTGCTCGCCACGTCGCTGCCCGACGACCCCTACCTCCAGGGCCTGCTGCACGCGTACTTCCCGACGGCGCTGCGTGAGCAGTTCCGCGAGCAGATCGACACGCACGCGCTGCGCCGCGAGATCGTCACGACCGTCCTGGTCAACGACACGGTCAACACGGGCGGTACGAGCTTCCTGCACCGGCTGCGCGAGGAGACCGGGGCGTCCCTGGAGGAGATCGTCCGGGCGCAGACCGCGGCCCGCGCGATCTTCAACTCCAGCGCGGTGTGGGACGCCGTCGAGGCGCTCGACAACGTGGTGGACGCGGCCGTGCAGACCCGCATCCGGCTGCATTCCCGCCGTCTCGTCGAGCGCGGCACGCGCTGGCTGCTCAACAACCGGCCGCAGCCGCTGGAGCTGAGCGGGACGATCGAGTTCTTCAAGGACCGGGTCGAGCAGGTCTGGGCCGAGCTGCCCAAGCAGCTGCGCGGCGCGGACCTGGAGTGGTACCAGCAGATCTACGACGAGCTGACGGGCGCCGGCGTCCCGGACGAACTCGCCACGCGGGTGGCCGGGTTCTCCTCCGCCTTCCCGACGCTGGACATCGTCGCGGTCGCCGACCGGATGGACAAGGAGCCGATGGCCGTCGCCGAGGTCTACTACGACCTCGCCGACCGGCTGGGCATCACCCAGCTGATGGACCGCATCATCGAGCTCCCGCGCGCCGATCGCTGGCAGTCCATGGCCCGCGCCTCGATCCGCGAGGACCTGTACGCGGCCCACGCGGCGCTCACCTCGGACGTCCTCGCCGTCGGCAACGGCACGTCCACGCCCGAGCAGCGCTTCAAGGCGTGGGACGAGAAGAACGCGGCGATCCTCGGCCGGGCCCGCACCACCCTGGAGGAGATCCAGGGCTCGGACTCGTTCGACCTCGCCAACCTGTCGGTGGCGATGCGGACCATGCGGACGCTCCTGCGCACGCATTCGTAGTTCTACGGTTCTACGGTTCTACGTCGACGGGGGCGCCCCGGGCCGGTGACGGCTCGGGGCGCCCCCGTCTCAGTTCTTGATCTCCCAGACGGTGATGGTGCCCGTGAGGTTGGGGAGGTAGTCGGTGTCGCTGGGGCGGTCGACCTCGGTGATCGTCCACATGGCGAGGTCACCTTCGCCGGTGACCGTGCAGAGATGGTCGCCCTTGACGATCGTCTGGTCCTTGTTGATGGACTCGCCGCTCAGCGTCTCGGTGAAGGGGTTCTGCTCGGCCCCCGCGCGGCACTCCTGCGGCGTGGTGCCCGCCGCCTTGCCCATGGGCCGGGTGAACGTCAGTTGGGTGTTGTCGGCGGAGAACTCCTGGATGTCCGAGTCCATGTAGTTGGTGGGATCGACCTTGGGCCCGTCGAGATCGACGTAGGTCGAGTCGAGCCCGCCACTGGGACGGCGCAGGGTGAGCGGCTTGTTCTCGAAGAGGACGTCGTACGTGGCGTTCGCGGTCTCCTGGGCCGAACCGGACGAGTCGGTGGGATCCGGCGCCGCTGAACTCCCGCTGTCCTGCTGCTCCTTGGACGGGCTGGGGCTCGCTGGCGTACTCGACCGGCTCCCCTTGCCGCCCTTGGCCTCGCTGCCTCCGTCGTCCTTGTTCTTCCCCAGCACCCACACCGCCGTGCCCGCGCCCGCCGCGACGGCGAGGACGAGCACGGTGGCGATGACCGCCATACGTCCGCGACGGCGGCGCGGGGGAGCGGGGACCGCCGGGGCAGGGGCGAGGTGGTAGGTCCGGGAATCGTAGGCGGGGGCCGGGCCGAAGCCGGTGACCTGCGGTGGAGGCGCGGTCGGCGGTGCCGTCGGGGGTGCCGCCGGAGGCGCGGCGGGCATCTGGGGAGCCGTCGGCTGGGGCGGGCTCTGGGCCGCCTGCTCGCGGCGGACGATCTCCGCGGCGAGCGGGTCGGGCAGCCAGCCCTGGAAGTCGCTCAGCCCGCGGCCGGCCAACTCCTGGCACAGGGCGGCCAGTTCCTCGGTGCCGATGCGCTCGGCGGGATCGGCGGTGAGGCAGCGTTCGAGAAGAGAGCGCAACGACGGGTCGTACGCGGCCAGTTGGGGCGGCCGGTGGGCGGTGTTGGCGATCTGCGCGGCGATGGTGATGGCGCCGCCGTCGCCGTAGGGGTGACGTCCGGTGGCCGCGACGGCGGCGATCAGCCCGAGCGAGAACACGTCCGTGGCCGGGCCGACCCGCTCGCCCAGCGCGTGCTCGGGCGACATGTACTGCGGGGTGCCGATCAGGCCGCCGGACTGGGTGAGTTGGGTGGCGTCGGCGGCGCGCGCGATGCCGAAGTCGATGACGTACGGGCCGCCCGCGCCGAGCAGGATGTTGCTGGGCTTGAGGTCGCGGTGGACGACACCGGCCGCGTGGATCGCGGAGAGCGCGCGGGCCGTGGTGCCGATCAGCTGGAAGACGGCGGCGGGCGGCAGCGGACCGAACTGCGTCAGCGCGTCGTGCAGCGGGATGCCGGGGATGAACGCCGAGGCCAGCCACGGCAGTTCGCCACTGGTGTCATGGTCGACGACGGGCACGATGTGGTAGCCCTGCACACGGCGGGCCGCCTGTACCTCCTGCTCGAAGCGACGCCGGAAGTCGGGATCCTGGCCGTACTCGCGGCGGATCACCTTCAGGGCGACGGGCTGGCCGCCGCGTGTGTGCGAGAGGTAGACGGTGCCCATGCCGCCCTCGCCGATCTTCGCCAGCAGGTGGTAGCCGGCGGTCTCTCTCGGGTCCTGCGGTCCCAGAGGACTGAGGATGTCACCTGTGCTGGTTGTGATGGGAGCCCTCCCCCGTACGCGCTTCCTAACTCCTGTGCCGCTCCTGACACTTGAGCGCTCAGAGCTTATACGGCGCATACGGTGGCCCGGGGGGCTGTTCCGCTCTCTACGGTTCTCGGCGTACCCGGCGCCGCCACTCCTCGTCCCGCACCGTCAGCGGGGCCGTCGGCGGCAGGGCCCGCACGGTCGGGGCCTCGGCGAGGAACAGGGTGCGCAGCGAGGCCTCGATGGCGTTCACGTCGGCGGCGACCGGGCCCGGCAGCCAGCCCGTGAAGTCCCGTACGTCCCGGCGGGCCGCGCCCGCGCAGTGCTCGGCGAGCTCGGCGGCGGAGGGCCGGGCGGCCGGGTCGGCGGCGAGACAGCGGCGTACGACGTCGAGGAGCGGGCGCTGCATGCCGTCGAGGGCGGGCGGCTGCTGGTCGGTGCCCGCGATGCGCGCGGCGATCGCGAGGCCGTTGCCGCGGCCGTAGGGGTGCTGTCCGGTGGCGGCCTCGGCGGCGAGCAGGCCGAGCGCGAAGATGTCGGCCGCGGTGGTGACCGGGCGCCCGAGGGCGTGCTCGGGCGACATGTAGCGCGGGGTGCCGACGAGGCGGCCCGCGGTGGTGAGCGTCGCGGCGCCCGCGGCCCGGGCGATGCCGAAGTCGAGCAGCCAGGGGCCGTCCGCGGCCAGCAGCAGGTTGCCCGGCTTCACGTCGCGGTGGATCACTCCGGCCGTGTGGACGGAGCCGAGCGCGTACGCGGTGCAGGCGAGCAGTTGCAGCACGGCGGGGACCGGGAGCGGGCCGTGCGCCTCCAGGGTCTCGTCGAGGGGCACGCCCGGGATGTGCCGGGTGGCCAGCCACGGCCGTTCGCCGGTGGCGTCGTGGTCGACGACGGGGACCAGGTGGTAGCCGGAGACCCGGCGGGCGGCGGCCACCTCGCGGGCGAAGCGCTCCCGGAACGCCGGGCTGTCCGCGTACTCGCGGCGCACCAGTTTCAGGGCGACCGGCTGGCCGCCGCGGGTCTGCGAGAGATAGACGGTGCCCATGCCGCCCTCGCCGATCCGGGCGCGCAGTGGGTACCCGGCGATCTCCCGTGGATCCTCCGCTCGCAGCGGTTTCGGTACCGCGCTCCGCATGGCTCAGCCCCCCGTGTCCTCGGCAGCTCTTCAGCTTGCTTGATTTTCTTGTTCGGCCCTGGGGGAATTCAAGCTCGGAATTTACCTTTTCCTGCTAAACGGGACATATGGGCTATGGTGTGGCCTGCCTGATTGTCGGACAGGAGGACTCGGACCCGTGACTGTGAACCTCTCCGAGGGGCGGGCCCGCGTCGGCCGCCGTATCCCCGAGAGCGCCCCGCCTCCCGAGAGCGCCCCGCTCCCCGGGAGTGCCCCGCCCGCGGACCCGCCCGTCGCCCCGCGCCCCGGAGGCCTGGCGCGGGCGCGTCGACTCGTCCTCGAAGTGGCGAAGTTCGGCGTCGTCGGGGGCAGCGGGGTCGCGGTCAACTTCCTTGTCTTCAACCTTCTGCTGCACGGCCTGAAGTGGTGGCCGACGCCCGCCACGGTGCTCGCCAGCTGCGTCGCCATGGCCACCAACTACGTCGGCTTCCGCTTCTTCGCCTACCGCGACCGCGCCTCGCGCACCCGCCGTCAGATCGTGCTGTTCTTCGTCTTCAGCGGACTCGGCGTCGCCATGGAGACCGTGCTCTTCTACGCCGGCTACCACGGCCTCGGCATGGACGGCCCGTACGGCTCGAACATCGCCAAGGCCGCCTCCATCGTCCTCGCCTCGGCGTTCCGCTTCCTGGTCTACCGGACGTGGGTGTTCCAGCACGACGGCCGCCGCGGCTAGGGCCCGGCCGCGGGGCGGGCCCTAGACCTTCGCGGCCTCGGGCGTCTTCTGCGCCTGCTTCGGGGGCTTGGCCGCCTTGTCGCTGCCGCCGGTGAACGCCTCGTACTCCTCCAGGACTTCCTCCGTCGGGCCGTCCATGCGCAGTTCGCCGCGCTCCAGCCACAGGACACGGTCGCAGGTGTCGCGGATCGACTTGTTGTTGTGGCTGACGAGGAAGACCGTGCCCGCGCTCTTGCGCAGCTCGCGGATGCGGGCCTCGGAGCGCTTCTGGAAGGAGCGGTCGCCGGTGGCGAGGGCCTCGTCGATCATCAGGACGTCGTGGTCCTTGGCCGCCGCGATGGAGAAGCGGAGGCGAGCCGCCATGCCGGAGGAGTACGTCCGCATCGGCAGCGTGATGAAGTCGCCCTTCTCGTTGATGCCGGAGAAGTCGACGATCTCCTCGTAGCGCTCCTTGATCTGCTCGCGGGACATGCCCATGGCGAGGCCGCCGAGGTAGACGTTGCGCTCGCCCGTCAGGTCGTTCATCAGGGCCGCGTTGACGCCCAGCAGGGAGGGCTGGCCGTCGGTGTAGATCTTGCCGTTCTCGACGGGGAGCAGTCCGGCGACCGCCTTGAGCAGCGTCGACTTGCCGGAGCCGTTGGTGCCGATCAGGCCGATGGCCTCGCCGCGGTACGCCGTGAAGGACACGTTCCTGACCGCGTGCACCTTCCGTACGCCCGAGGCCTGTTCGGCCTGCTTGCGGCGAACGATCCGGTTGAGCGCGGCGGTGGCGCTGCCGCGGCCCGCGCCCGTGCCGTTGACGCGGTAGACGATGTCGACGCCGGTGGCGATGACGGTGGGGATGCGTTCTGCGTTCGGGTTCTCAGCCACGGCCGTACGTCTCCTCAGCCTTCCAGAAGTAGATGAAACCGCCGACGCCGGCGAGCAGCGCCCAGCCCGTCCCCAGTGCCCACACGTGCGGCGGCAGCGACTTCGCGTGGAAGCTGTCGATCAGGGCGTACCGCATCAGGTCGATGTAGACGGCGGCCGGGTTGCACTGCAGCGCGAGCTTCAGCAGCGGGGAGCGGCCGCTCATCATCTTGTCGAGGCTCCACATGACGCCCGACACGTACATCCAGGTGCGCAGCACGAACGGCATCAGCTGCGCGATGTCCGGCGTCTTGGCGCCGAGCCGGGCCACCACCATCGCGACGCCCGCGTTGAACATGAACTGCAGCACCAGCACGGGCACCGCGAGCAGCCAGGAGGCGCTGACCGGAACGCCGAAGCAGAGCAGGATCACGACCAGGGCGGCCATCGAGAACAGCAGCTGCTGGAGCTGCTGGAGGGCGAAGGAGACGGGCAGCGCGGCGCGCGGGAAGTGCAGCGCGCGCACCAGGCCGAGGTTGCCGGCGATCGCCCGGGTGCCCGTCATGATCGAGCTCTGCGTGAACGTCCAGATGAAGACGCCGGTGACCAGGAACGGCACGAAGTCCGGCACATGGCGCTTGGTGTTCATCAGCACGCCGAAGATGAAGTAGTAGACCGCCGCGTTCAGCAGCGGGGTCATCACCTGCCAGACCTGGCCCAGCTTCGCCTGGCTGTACTGGGCGGTGAGCTTGGCGGTGGCGAAGGCGGTGATGAAGTGGCGCCGCGCCCACAGCTGGCGGACGTACTCGGGCAGGGTCGGGCGGGCGCCGCTGACGGCCAGGCCGTAACGGGCGGCGAGTGCCTCGGCGGTCTCGGCCGTCGAAGGTGTCGCGGTCGCGGGGGGCGGTGTGTCGAGGACCTGGCTCACATCCGCTGCTTTCGCTCGGGGGGTGTGGGGTGCGCGGTCCGCCCGGGGACGTTTCTTACGTCGTCCTTGCCGTCTTCTTACGTCGGGACGGGACCGTATCGTCGCAACGCGAGCGTAGGGCGTGTTGACGTCGGAACGCAACCGTTTCGTCGTAACGGCCTATGCTGGACCGCATGACGACGAACGCCGACGCAGCCCGGACGCAGCCGCCGAAGCCGCGCCGCAGGGCGCCCGCCGGGGCCGCCGTACTGCGTGAGGATGTGACCGAGGCCATCCAGGCCGCCGTCTTCGAGGAACTCGCGGCCGTCGGCTACGCGCGCATGTCCATCGAGGGCATCGCGCGCCGCGCGGGCGTCGGCAAGACGGCGGTCTACCGCCGCTGGCGGTCCAAGCTGCACCTGGTCCTCGACCTGGTGTCGGCGGTGGCCGTGCAGGGTCTGCCCGCGCCGGACACGGGATCCCTCGAAGGGGACCTGCGGCTGCTCTACGAGGTCACTTCACGTGCCCTGCGCCACCCGGTGGCCGGCCAGATCATCCCGGACCTGCAGGCCGAGGCGGCCCGCAACCCGGAGATCGCCGAGGCCATGCAGAAGGCGCTGCGCGAGGGGCAGCAGGGGGTCGCGAGCGGGATCGTGGCGGCCGCGGCCGCGCGCGGCGAGGTCCGCGAGGGCATCGACGCCGACCTCGCGCTCGACATCATCTCCGGACCGCTCTACTGGCGCTCGGTGGTCGTACGCGCCCCGAAGCCGCCGAAGGGTTACCTGCCGAGCCTGGCCAGGGCCACGGCGGCGGCACTCAAGGCGCTGTAGGTCCCTGCAGCGAAGACGGCCCGCAGTCGCGTACGCACGCAAGGGGCCGTGCCGGTACGTTCCTGCCCGTCGCGTAGCAGACCGCCCGCCAAGTCCCGCCGTGTATCAACCCCGGGCAGTATGCCCACGCGGCGACGGGCAGAACGTACCGGCACGGCCCCGACCCACAACGCACCCGCACGCGACCCCGTGACGGGCGCCCCCGCCAGTGAACGGCGCCCCGCCGGCGTCACCCCCTCAACCGCGCCCATCCGGAGCGCAGCCGCGCAGCACATACGCGATGACGTCGTCCAGGCCGGATTCGACCGAGCCGTAGGGAAGGACGCCGCTGACGGCCAGGCCGGCGAAGCCGTGGAGGGTGCTGAAGATGGGGATGCCGATCTGCTCCACCGGGCCCTCGCGGACTTCGCCGGCGCTCTGGCCCTCGGTGATCACGCCGAGGGTCACGGCGGCCAGCTTGTGAGAGGCCTTGACGAGGGCCTCGGACGCCGACGGGTCGTGCTTGGTCGAGTACATGAGGTCGAGTAGCTCGGCGTTGGCGGTGGCGAAGCCGACGTATGCACGGGCGAGCGCGCCGAACCGTTCGGTGAACGCGTCGCCCGCGGCCTCCTGGGAGGCGTCCAGCGCCGCTCCGAGGCGGTCGAAGCCGAGCAGGGCCATGCCGTCCAGCAGGGCCTGCTTGTCCTTGAAGTGGCGGCTCGGCGCGGCATGGCTGACACCGAGGTCGCGGGCCAGCTCGCGCAGGGACAGCGCGGCCGGCCCCTTCTCGCGGAGGGTCTCCACGGCGCGGGTCAGGAGCGCGGCGCGCAGGTCTCCGTGGTGGTAGCGACGAGTCTGCATGGCCGTCAGTGTATCGGTCATGTAATCACCGTCTACATTGTTGTCGCTGTCATCATTGTTGTCATTGACAGCATTGTTGGCGGCGTCTACATTGACGGACATGGCTGACACCCCGAAGTGGAACGCAAGCGACATCCCCGACCAGAGCGGCCGCACCGCCGTCGTCACGGGCGCCAACAGCGGACTCGGCATCGCCACCGTGGAGGCGCTGGCCGGCGCCGGCGCCCATGTCGTGCTCGCCGTACGGGACGAGCGGCGCGGCGAGGCGGCCGCGGCCACCGTCAAAGGCAGCGTGGAGGTGCGCCGCCTGGACCTCGCCGACCTCGCCTCTGTGCGGGAGTTCGCCGCCGGCTGGCAGGGCCGCCTGGACCTGCTGATCAACAACGCCGGCGTCATGAACATCCCGGAGTCGACCACCAAGGACGGCTTCGAGACACAGTTCGGCACGAACCACCTCGGGCACTTCGCCCTGACGAACCTGCTGCTCCCGCACATCAACGACCGCGTGGTGACCGTGTCGTCCGGCGCGCACAAGATGCCGGGCACCCCGCGCATCCACTTCGAGAACCTGAACCTCACCGGCGAGTACGCGCCGATCACGGCGTACAGCCAGTCCAAGCTGGCCAACCTGCTGTTCACCCTGGAACTCCAGAGCCGCCTGGCCGAAGCGGGTTCGTCCGTACGCGCCCTCGCCGCGCACCCCGGCTGGGCCTCCACCGGCCTCCAGGGCCACGACGCCAGCGCCCTGCGCCGCGTCCTCATGAAGGTGGGCAACCGGTTCATCGCCCAGGACAACAAGGCGGGCGCCCTGCCCACCCTGTACGCCGCCGTCCAGGACCTCCCCGGCGCGAGCTACGTCGGCCCCGACGGCTTCGGCGAGATGCGCGGCGCCCCGGCCCTGGTCGGCCGCTCGGCCGCGGCCAGCGACCCGGTGGCGGCCCTGCGCCTGTGGACGGCCTCCGCGGAACTGACGGGCGTTTCCTTCCCCGCGCTTGCGGGAGCAGGCGTCTAGCGGGCCGCCTCCGGGTGCAGCCGCACCCAGCCCGCCCAGGCCGACGTGATCATGTCCTCGACGTCGTGCTTCGCCTTCCAGCCCAGCTCGGCCGCGATGCGGTCCGCCGAGGCGACGACCCGGGCCGGGTCGCCCGGGCGGCGGGCGGTGACCGTCGGCGGCAGGTCGTAGCCGGTGATCGCGTTGATCCGGTCGATCATCTCGCGGACCGAAACGCCTTCCCCGCGGCCGATGTTGAGCGTCAGATCCGTACCGGGGGCGGCGGAAAGGCGCCGGGCGGCGGCGACATGGGCCTCCGCCAGGTCCACCACGTGGATGTAGTCGCGGACGCAGGTGCCGTCGGGGGTCGCGTAGTCGTCGCCGAAGACGCGCGGCGACGCCCCCTCGGTGAGCTTCTCGAAGACCATCGGGACGAGGTTGAAGACGCCGGTGTCCGCGAGTTCGGGCGTGGCCGCCCCCGCCACGTTGAAGTAGCGCAGTGATGCCGTGGACAGCCCCGTCGCCCGGCCCGTGGCGCGCACCAGCCACTCGCCCACGAGCTTCGTCTCGCCGTACGGGCTCATCGGGACGCACGGAGTCTCCTCCGTCACGAGATTCACATCCGGCATGCCGTACACCGCGGCCGAGGAGGAGAACACGAACGAGGGCACGGCGGCGCCCACCGCCGCCTCCAGGAGCACGCGCAGGCCCTCCACGTTCTCCCGGTAGTAGTGCAGGGGCAGGTCCACGGACTCGCCGACCTGCTTCTTCGCCGCGAGGTGCACGACACCGGTGACCGCGTGCTCCTTCAGCGTCCGGGTCAGCAGTTCGGCGTCGAGGGTGGAGCCGACGACCAGCGGGACGCCGTCGGGGACCCGTTCGGCGACTCCCGTGGACAAGTCGTCGTAGACCACGGCCTGTTCGCCCGCGTCCCGCATCGCCCGGACGACATGGGCGCCGATGTAGCCGGCGCCCCCCGTGATCAGCCAGGTGGTCATGTCGGGCGATCCCCAATCTCGCTACGTCCGCCGATGTGAGTGCGGCGGTCGCGTATCAGTGAATCAGGCGGCGGGAGTCGCGGCGTACGGTATCGGTCATTCCTCACCATCCGGGCGCTCGGGGGTTCGCGCGCGGCCGGACCGCCACAGACGGGCGAAGGCCAGCACCGCCGCCGTCGCCAGCAGCCCGTTGCGGAGGAGCATCAGCAGGCAGCCCGTCCAGGTGCAGCCCATGACCTCCCCGTACAGCACGGGATACGCGACGGAGCTGACCGCGGTCGCCGTCACGACGAGCGCCGCCACCGGGCGCAGCGTGGTGTGCCGCGAGGTCAGGCACACGGCGGACAGGCCGAGCAGCCACACCATGTACTGGGGACTGATCACCCGGCTGGTCACCGTGAACAGGAGTACGGCGGCGAGCGCGGCGTCGTACGGCGTCGCGGGAGTCCAGCGCCGGGCGCGCACCCGCCACAGCAGCAGGAGCCCGAACGCGGCGACGGTGAGGGCGAGGCAGAGCGCCGCGACCGTGGAGACGTACGGGCCGACGAACTCCATGGCGCCGTACTGGTAGCGCACGGCGCCCTGCCAGCCGGCGTGCCGGGCGAGGGCGAGCGCCGTGCCGCCGAGCGACTCGATCTGCACGCCCCGGCCGCCCTGTTGGCGCAGGAAGTCGAACGGGTTGTTGAAGAGGGTGGCGAGCGTGACGAGCAGTGCGGCCGCCGTGACCGCCGCCGACGTCCATGCCTCCCGTGTCGTACGCCCCCTCGGTGTGCCCAGCAGTGCGAGCGCCGGCCAGACCTTCACCAGGGCGCCCAGCGCGGCGAACGCGCCGCACGCGCGCGTGGAGCGCGACAACGTCAACAGGGAGATGACGGCGAAGGCGGTGACCTGGACGTCGTAGCGGGCGAGCGGGATGTGGAGGAGCAGGGGGAGCGCGGCGGTCCACAGGAGCGCGCCGTGGAGCGTGCGCGCCGGGCGTGTGCCGACACGCGCCAGCGCGAAGGTGATCGCGCCGTCGGCGACCAGCGTGAGCGCCACGAACGCCTGGAAGTACGTCAGTCCCGGCAGCAGCGCGGGCGAGAGCAGCACCGGACCGGCGCCCGGCGGGTACTGCCACATCCGGTCGTCCACCGGATAGGAGCCGTGCGACAGCACGCCGTACCAACGGAAGTACAGCCGGCTCACCTCGTGCGACACCCCGCCCCCGCCGAGCCGCGCGAGACCGTCGTGGACGAGCAGCCACAGCATCAGGCCGCGGGTGGCGAGCCAGCCGACGGCGAGGGAGGCGAGGGGGAGCCAGGAGGGGCGGCGTTCCTCGACGGCGGGGGACGCGGCCGGGAGTGCGGGCGGGGCGGAGGTGATCGTCGAAGCTTTCATCAACGCCGGATCGTAAGCCGCACGGATGGGGAATAAGGGACGATACGCTGTCAATACGCTTCAAAGGTTTGCTAATCGCACAAAATCGGCCCCGTGATGAGTCTCATGGGGAGCACGCGGGCCGGGCGGCCGGGGGCTGCAAACCCGGAGGTCGCGCCCGAAGCGGCACAGGTGCCCGCAGCCGCGCACGGGCCCGCAATCGCACGCCTCCCTTCGCTCGTCGCTGTGTCCGTCCCCGTGCTGGTCATGCTCGGCCTCGGTCTCTGGGGGCTCGACCGGGGCGGGATGTGGCGCGACGAGGCGGTCACCTTCCAGGTCGCGCGGCGCTCGGTGCCACAGATCTGGCACCTGCTGCACAGCGTGGACGCCGTGCACGGCCTCTACTACCTGCTGATGCACGCCGTCCTCACCCTCCACCCGAGCGAGGCCGCCCTCCGCCTCCCCTCCGTCTGCGGTGCTGCCGCGACCGCGGGATTCGTCGCCGCCCTGGGCGTACGCCTGGGCCGCCCGCGGGTCGGCCTGTGGGCGGGCCTGCTGTACGCCGTGACACCGCTCGGCGGGTACTACGCGCAGGAAGGCCGGTCGTACGCGCTGGTCGCGGCCGGCGCGGCAGGGGCGACGCTGCTCCTGGTGGGGGCCCTGCGGTCCCCACGCCCCGCGCGCTGGGGGGCGTACGCCGGGGCCGTCGCCGTCACCTGCCTGCTGCACGAACTCGCGGTGGTGCTGCTCCTCGCGCACGCGGCGACCCTGGCGGCGGCGCGGGTGCCCTGGCGGGTGTGGCGCGGCTGGGCCTGCGCCGCCGGGGCCGCGTTCCTGGTCCTGCTGCCGCTGGCCCTGGTCTCGCACGCGCAGTCGGCGCAGGTCGCGTGGCTGGCGGTGCCGGGGGCCGGCAGCGCGGAGCATCTGCTGCGGGAGTTCACGGGGCCCGCCGAGCTGGTCGTCGCGCCGTACCTGGTGCTCATCGCCGTAGCGCTGCGCCCGTCCCCCAGGCTGCGGCGCGTGGAGCCGTCCCTCCCCGCGGTCGCCCTGCCGCTGATGGTGCTCCCGCCCGCGGCGCTGTTCGCCGTGTCCCGCGTCGTGCCGCTGTACGACGAGCGGTACGTGCTCTACGCCCTGGCGGGCGCGCCGCTGCTCGCCGCCGCGGGGGCCGACCGGCTGGCGGGCGCCGTCGCCGGGCTGTGGCGGGCGCGCTCGCGCCGGTCCGGGGCAGCCATCGGCGACCACCCGCTCGGGCAGCTCTTCGCGCCGCTCGTGGGCGTTCTCGCCATCGCCCTCGTCCTCACCTGGCAGCTCCCCCTCCTGCGCCAGGACCGCGTCCCCGCGGGCCGTCCCGACAACCTCGCGACCGTCGCGACCGCCGCCGTGCGCGTCCTGCGGCCCGGCGAGCCCGTGCTGTTCCTGCCCTCGATCGGACGGCGGTCGGCGCTGGCGTATCCGGAGGCGTTCCGCGGTGTGCGGGACGTGGCGCTCGCGCTGCCGGGGCCGGCGTCCGGAACGCTGTACGGCGTGGAGACGGGGCCGCAGGAGCTGCGGCGGCGGCTCGCGCGGCTGGACCATGTGTGGGTGGTCACCGAGCGGTTCGCGCTGCGGCCGGGCTGGTATCCCCGGGACCCGACCGAGCGGGTCAAACTCGCCGTCGTGGACGAGGAGTTCGTGCCCCGCGAGGAGATCATCCGCAGGGGCGCGACCGTGCGCCTGTTCGTACGCCGCCCGCCCGCCGACTCCTTCGGCCGACCGGAGCTGCCCTAACCGCAGCCCGGCGCTTCCCCGAGCTCCGCCGGGTCGAGCGCCGCCGCATCGAGCTCCGCCGAGTCCAGCGCCGAGGTCAGCCGGTCCAGGCGGGCCCGCAGCGCCTCGATCTCGCCGAGCTCCAGGCTCGTCGCGGCGGCGATCCGGCGCGGTACGAGCAGCGCGCGCTCACGCAGGGCGGTGCCCTCGTCGGTGAGCTCGACCTGCACGGAGCGCTCGTCGCGGACGCTGCGCTCACGGCGCACGAGACCGGCCGACTCCAGCCGCTTGAGCAGCGGTGACAGCGTCCCGGAGTCGAGCCGCAGGTGCTCGCCCAGCTTCTTGACGGGCAGCTCGCCGTGCTCCCACAGCACCAGCATCACCAGGTACTGGGGATAGGTGAGCCCGAGGTCCTTGAGGACGACGCGGTAGACACCGTTGAAGGCGCGCGACGCGGCGTTCAGGGAGAAGCAGATCTGCCGGTCGAGGCGCAGGTAGTCCTCGGCGGTCGGTGCCTCCGTGTGCGGGAGTGGTGTGGCGGTCATGTCTCCAGGATAGCCCTGGCACGCCATTTAGTTGTGCACAACTAAATAGTGTGCTCTACTTATCTCCGTGAGGCGGTCCGGACAGGCCGCCCCGGCAGACTTTTGACTTGAGAGGGATGGTTTCCATGAGCGCGCTCTACACCGCCGTCGCCACCGCCACCCACGGCCGTGACGGCCGTGCGTACAGCTCCGACAGCAAGCTCGACGTCGAGCTTGCGCCGCCGGCGGAGCTGGGCGGCAGCGGGCAGGGCACCAACCCGGAGCAGCTGTTCGCCGCCGGTTACGCCGCCTGTTTCGCCAGCGCCCTCGGCGTTGTCGGCCGCTACGCGAAGGTCGACGTCAGCGACGCCGCGGTCACCGGCGAGGTCAGCCTCCACAAGGAGGGCGAGGGCTTCTCGCTCGCCGTCACGCTGCGCGTGGAGCTGCCCGAGTCCGTGGACGCCGAGACGGGCCGCAAGCTTGTCGACCAGGCCCACCAGGTCTGCCCGTACTCCAACGCGACCCGCGGCAACATCCCCGTCGAGATCGTCGTCGAGTAACCGTCGGCACCGGCCGACACCGCGTCAGGAGCCGCCGACCCGCGCCAGCACCTCGCCGGTCTCCCGGCTCCACGCCACCACCGTCGCCTCCTCGGGCACCCACCGCCGGCGCGTCAGCAACAGCCAGCGGACGTGGTACCGACGGGCGACGGCGGTGCGTTCGGCGCGGGTCGAGGCCGGATCGAGGTACGCGCGCACCGCCGCGAGCCGTCGCAGCCGCGCACCCTCGTCGAGGGCGGGGTCGGGCAGGGCGGGCGCGGCGAGGTCCGCGCCGTAGCCCGGGATCAGCCGCACGGCGTAGTACCCGTCGGCGACGACCGCCTCGCCGGGCCCGATGTACCGCGCCGCCCAGTCGTACGTCGGCCAGCTCGGCGGCTGCTCGAAGCCGACCGGATCGAGCGCCCGCGGCACGACCGCCCCGCCCTGCACCGTGAGGAACCCGGTGCAGGCCCCGGCCGCCGTCACCCACCCCAGCATCCGCCGCGCCGCACTCCACGGCCGCGGCGCCGCCAGCTCCACCGCGAGCGCGAACTGCGGCGGGACCAGCGTGAGCCCCAGGATCCCGCCGTACGCGTAACGCCCGCTGAACCAGCCGTACGCCACCGCCAGGCACTCCAGCGCGAACATCAGCACCAGCGGATCGCGCCGTGCACGGCGGGCCCGCGCCCACAGTGCGGGCACCCCGATGAGCGCCAGCCAGCAGTGGCCGGGCATCCCCTCGTAGAACCGTGCGTGCAGCGGGTCCACGCCGCCGTCGCCCGGGGCGAACGCGTCGAAGTACGGCCAGCAGACGGCGACCAGCAACGCCACGGCACCGGCCAGCACCCACCGGGCCGTCACGGCGGCCCGCCAGTCCCGCTGCCACCCCGCCACGAACGCGACCGCGCCGAGCTTCGCCGCGACGGACGTGATCGGGTCGACGAGCAGGATCAGCCCGTACAGCGCGCCGAGCCCCGCGTACCCGCCCACGCTGCGCAGCCCGCTCGGCCCGACGTACCGCACCAGCCCCTCCCCACGAGCCCGCGATCCCGTGAGCGCCCAGGCCCAGAAGGTCAGGCCGAGCGCGAACATCGACGGATCGGCGAGGTTGCCCGTCATCGGCAGCAGCCCCGGCGAGCCGCTCCACCAGGCCCGCTCGGTGCCCCACAGGAGCGTCATCGCGAGCAGCGCGAGGACCGGCGCCCAGGGCCGCGGCGTCAGCACCCGCACCAGACGGCCGACGCCGGTCAGCAGCACCAGCAGGTTCAGCGGCCCGGCGACCCGCACCACCTCCCATCCCGTCAGCCCCGTCAGCCGGGCGAAGGCCCCCTCCGCCACGGCGTACGGCGAATAGGCCGGGCTGCCGGCGCCCGGCAGGTCCGCCGTCGGATGGGCCGGATGGAGGAGGTCCGCCCTGAGCCGCTCGACGACCGCCGCGTGCTGCCCGGCGTCGCAGCACAGCGGGACGCGCCAGTACGCCAGCGTCATCACCAGGAAGAACAGGAAGCCGAAGGCCTGATACGGCGTCGGGCGCCAGGTCCGGCCGCCGCGCAGCGCGGACGCCCCGCGCACGGCCCGCCGGACGACGAGTTCGGCGCTCACCGGAGGGAGCGGGGGCTGCACGGAGCGGTTCGGGGCATTTGTCGTATGTACCCGCAGCGGGCCGTGGCGCGGTGGGTGTCACCTCATCGAGCGACCGCGGCGTCACTTCGCAGCGGGCCCGGCACCGTGCCCGACGTCCGGGCCTGCGGATGCACCGCATGCTCCAGCAGCAGCGGCAGCCCCACCACCGGCAGCAGCCACGCCAGCACGATCAGCCGGTCCCCGTAGATGTTGATGTCGGGGTGCCCGGCCTGGTTGAGGACGCCGGTGAACGCGGCCCCCAGCAGGAAGACACCGAACGCCGGGCGGCGGCGCAGCGCGCCCCAGGCCGACGCCGACACGGCGGCCAGGAACAGCGGGTCCCAGAGCTGGCGGCGCAGCCACTCCACCCAGAAGTCGAACTCCAGGTGGAGGAACTCCGGCCACAGGCGCGTGCGGTCGGGGCGGTTGAAGTGGTTCGTCAGCAGATCCTGGAGGCTCTCGGCCTCGGACGGGTAGTGCAGCACTCTCGCCACGAGCATCGTGCCCACGGCCGCGCAGGACGCCGCCACCGCGACCGACCGCAGCGGACGACCGAGCGCCCGCCAGCACTGCCCGGACGCCCGCAGCGGACGCTCATGCCGTACGGCTCCGGCGCGCATCCCACGCCGTACGCCGATGGCGGCACACGCCCCCGCCAGGCACACCCCGAGGAACAGCGCCTGGGAGTGCTTGACGGTGAAGAGCGCGAGCAGCGACCCGCCGACCAGTGCCGTCCCGGCCCGCGTCCGGCCGTCCAGGGCCAGCGCGCAGCCCCACAGCGCCGCAAGGGTCAGCGTCAGCAGCAGCCCCTCGGTCATCGGGCGCATGGCGGTGGTCCCGCACGGCAGGACGTAGAAGAGTGCCTGGCCGGTCAGGGCCAGGTGCAGAGGCGCACGCAGGGTGCGCAGGACCAGGAAGGCGAGGACGCCGCCCGCGACCGTGACGACCACGCCCGCGGTCCACAGCCCCCACGTCACCCCGAACACCGTGATGAACGGGACGAGGAACACCGGGTATCCGGGCCGCACCTCGAAGATGCGCATGAAACGGGGCGGCATGAACGGCACGGTGTGCCCGCCCGTCTGCCCGGCGCGCAGCCGCTTCGCCACCTGCCACTGCTCGTAGCCCCGGCACTCCTCGACGACCCGCCGGGTGGGGCTCGGCGCGTGGAAGCGCACCACGTCGACGCTCTGGTTGCGGCGCGCGATGGACGCCTTCCCGGCGCAGGCGTAGTCGATGGTGGCGGTGGCCGCGGCCTGCTTGCTGTCGCCGCGCAGACTCAGCGCGTAGGACAGGTAGTTCTTGGTGTCCGGGGTGTCCCGCCCGTTGACGTTGGCGAGTTGCAGGACGGCGAAGACGGCGGCGAGGGCGAGGACCCAGGTGCGCGGCTTCACGAGATGTGGTCTCACGAGCTGTGGTTTCACGACGAGGTGAGCTGGTCGTGGGTGGCGCGTACGGGCGCCGGGACGGAGACCGGCTCCGCGACCTGCTCGCCGAGCATCAGCCGCCGTACCACCCGTTCGGCTGCCTTTCCGTCGTCGAACTGGCAGAACCGCGCCCGGAATCCGGCCCGCTGCCGCGCCGACTCCGCGTCCTGCCAGGCTCCGGACGCGAACAGCCATGCCAACTCCCGGTAGGAGTGCGACACATGACCCGGCGCCTCGGCGGTGATGTCGAAGTACGCGCCGCGGCTCGCCGCGTACGCGCCCCAGTCGTCGGCGTGCACGATGATCGGCCGGTCCAGGTTGGCGTAGTCGAACATGAGGGCCGAGTAGTCCGTGACCAGGGCGTCGGCGGCGAGCATCAGATCCTCGACGCGCGGCTCGTCCGTCGCGTCCACCACGACCCCGCGCCGGTGCAGATCGGCCAGCCCGAGACCGCGCGCGGGCCCGTCCGCGAGCGACGGATGCAGCCGTACGACGAGGGTGGTGCCCTCGCCGAGGTCGTCGGCGAACCGGGCGAGGTCCACACGGTCGATGTGGCCGCCGCGGATGTAGTCGCGGCGCGTCGGCGCGTACAGCACCACCCGGTGGTCGGCCGGGATGGCCAGCCTCGCGCGGACCGCGGCGCCGTCCTCGGCGGTGGCGCGCACGAGCACGTCGTTGCGGGGGCTGCCGGTGCGCAGCGAGGTGAAGTGGCAGGGGTAGGCACGGTCCCAGACCAGCTCGGAGTGGCGGTTGGCGACCAGGCTGTAGTCCCAGCGGTCCGCGCGGCGCAGCATCTGCGGCACGTCGAAGCCGTGCCGCGCACCGGGCTTGTCCAGCAGATCGGTACCCATGTATTTGAGCGGGGTGCCCTGGTGGGTGTGGATGTGCACGCTGCCGGGGCGCTTGACCAGCGAGCCGGGCCAGTTGACGTTGTTGACGAAGTACGTGGCCCGGGCGGTGACCTGGCGGTAGCGCGCCGAGTCCGGGGTGACGTACTCGATGCCGGGCGGCAGCAGCGGCACCTGCTCCTCGCGCACCACCCACACTCCGCGGATGTGCGGGGCCAGTTCACGCGCCTTGGCATGGACGGCGGCGGGGTCGCCGAGCACCCCGCGGTGCGAGAACGCCGAGTACACCGCCAGGTTCGGGTCCAGCGCCCGGTGTTCGTGCAGGCTCGACCAGCTCCGTTTGATCCGCCCGGTGGCCGCCTTGCGCACCTGCTGCCGCCGCTGCCCGAGCCCCTTGGCGACGCGGGCCGCCTGCCGCAGGGAGCGGTATCCGGCGTAACCGCCCGTCAGGACGCGCAGTTCGCGGGGCACCGGTCCCTGCGGCCGGTGCTTGCGGAACAGCGCGGCGGTCAGGCGGAAGAACTCGGCCTTGTCACAGGCGGGCAGCCGGTCCGGCTTGGAGAGGATGTCGAGGCAGTGCTCGCCCATCTTGCGGTGCAGATACGGGCGCCAACTCGCCAGCTCAGGGCGGGAGTCGACGAAGGCGAAGACCCGCTCGTACTGCTCGTGGATGTCGAAGTGCTTGCGGCTGGTGGTGGACAGGATGTTTCCCTGACGGCGCTGCCGGTAGTTCAGACAGATCCGGTCGAGCGTGGCGATCCGCTCAGCGCTGAGCATTACGGGGAACGTCCAGGGCGTGTCCTCGTAGTAGCCCGGCGGGAACGCGAAGCCGTGCCGCTGGACGAAGTCGCGGCGGTACACCTTGTTCCACACGACCATCAACAGTTCGAGGATCTCGGGGTGTTCGGCCACGGTGAAGGTCCCGGCGGAGCCCTCCGCGAGCACCCGCGCGAGCACGTTCCTGCGGGTGCCGCCCCACCAGTAGGTGCGCGCGTAGTCGAATACGAGGACGTCGGGGTCGTCCGGGTCGGCACTCTCCGCGAGCCGGTCGGCCATCGCGCGCAGCGCGCCCGGCGTGAGCGTGTCGTCGCTGTCGAGGAAGAAGAGGAAGTCCCCGGTGGCGTACGGCATTCCGGCGTTGCGGGCCCGGCCGAGCCCCACGTTCTCCGGCAGGTGCAGCACCCGCACGCGCGGGTCGCGGGCCGCGTACTCGTCGAGGATCGCGCCGCAGCCGTCCGGCGAGCAGTCGTTCACGGCGATCACCTCGATGTCCGTGAACGACTGCGCAAGGACCGAGTCGAGGCACTCGCGCAGAAAGCCCTGCACCTTGAAGACGGGGACGATGACGCTGAAGCGGGGCACGGGACTCAGTTCCTTACGAGGGTCGTCGCGGCGGGGGCGGGGGTGCGCTCGGCGAGGGGGAGCACCGGTGGGATCGCCTCGGGCGGCTCGCCCAGCAGCACCCGCCGTACGACCCGTTCGGCGGCCCTTCCGTCGTCGAACTGGCAGAACCGCTCACGGAATCGGGCCCGCAGCGCGGTCGCCTCGGCGTCCGCGTAGGAGCCGTCGCGGAAGGCGCGCGCCAGTTCCTCGGGGGTACGGACCACCGGTCCCGGTGGCGCCTCCATCAGGTCGAAGTAGACGCCCCGCGTCTCCCGGTAGACCTCCCAGTCGTCGGCGTACACGACGATCGGCCGGTCGAGGTTGGCGTAGTCGAACATGATCGACGAGTAGTCGGTGACCAGTGCGTCGGCTGCCAGGCACACGTCCTCCGAGGAGCGGTGCCGCGTCACGTCGATGATCCGGCCGCTGCTCCTGCGGGCGCCCTGGTCGTAGAAGTAGTGGGCGCGCAGCAGGACCACGAAGTCCTCGCCGGCCGCCTCGCAGAACTCCTCCAGGTCGAGGCGGGCGTCGAAACCGGTGGTGTAGTCGCGGTGCGTGGGCGCGTAGAGGAGGGCCCGCTTGCCCTCGGGGACGCCGAGAGAGCGCCGCAGACGGGCCACGTCGTCGGCGGTCGCCGTGTAGTACACGTCGTTGCGCGGATAGCCGTACTCCAGGGCCTCGTACGAGCCCGGGAAGGCGCGCTCCCACATCTCCGTGGAGTGCCGGTTGGAGGAGAGGTTGTAGTCCCAGCGGTCCACACGGGTCAGCAGCTTGGTGAAGCTGCCGGTCGCGGCCGCCACCACCGGGTACGTCGACTGGTCCACGCCCATCTTCTTCAGGGGCGTGCCGTGCTGCGTCTGTACGTGCACGCTGCCGGGGCGTTTGACGACCGCGTCCGCGAAGTTGGCGTTGTTCACCAGGTACTTGGCGCGGGCCAGCGCCTCCCAGGCGCGGCGGCTGCCGATCACCGCGTGGTCGATGCCCTCGGGAAGCGACTCCACCGCCTCCGGCTCGACCAGGAACACCGAGCGGATGTGCGGGGCGAGTTCACGGGCCTTGGCGTGGATCGCGGCCGGGCTGCAGGCGTAACCGCGGCCCCAGTACGCGCAGTACACGGCGAGGTTCTCGTCGAGGGGGCGGCGCAGCTGCGCCGCGTACATACCGCGCGTGCGCAGCAGCCGGGGGCGCGGCAGCCCCGAAGCGGCCCTCGTCAGGGCCTTGTTGGTGCCGCGCAGCGCCCGGAACGCGCTGTACGCGCCGGTCGCCAGCAGCCGGTGCTGCACGCCGAGACTCCCTGCCGGGGGACGGAACCCGGCCGGGCGGTGGCGCCGGTGGAGCCGGCCCGCGCGCCGGAAGAAGGCCCGGCGACGGCCCGCGGGAAGGCGCTGCGGGGTGGCCGCCGTCTTGAGGGCGATCGTGAAGAGATGCTCGAACAGCGGCCTCAACCGCGCGGCGGGCAGGCACTGTTCGTGGGCCCGGGTGAGCACCAGGTCGATGTGGTCGAGGAGTTCGAGCTGGTGCTCACCGGGAGAGTTGAGCCGGCTGCCCTGCCGCCGCAGCAGATGCCGTACGACGACCTGCCGCAGCACCGCCATGCGGCCGGCCGCCAGCGTCACCAGACCGCCCCAGCCCAGGTCGGTGAAGTGGCCCTCGGGAAAGGCGAGTCGGTGATCGACGAGGAACGCGCGACGGTAGGCGGCACTCCACGCCGGCAGACGTACGCCCGTCAGCTGCGGGGCCTTGTCGGGGGTGAACGAACCGGTGGGCGCCTTCTCGAAGAGGACCGCGGTCGGCTCGCTCGGCTCGCCCTCCCACCAGTGCACCCGCTCGTGCCCGAAGTAGAGGACGTCCACGTCGTCTCGCGACTCGTCGCGCAGCCGGGCCTCCAGAGCCCCCAGCGCGCCCGGCGTCAGCACGTCGTCGCCGTCGAGGAAGAGCACGAACGTGCCGCTCGCCGCCCCCAGTCCCGTGTTGCGCGCCGCGCCCAGCCCCTCCGACGGTGGCGAGTGCACCGGGGCGACCCGGGTGTCCCGGGCCGCGTACTCGGCGGCGACGGACCACGCCGGGGCGTCCGGCGCGTCGCAGACCGGGATCAGCTCGAAGTCGGCGAAGGACTGCGCGAGCACCGAGTCCAGCGCCAGGGACAGCCGCCCCGCGACGCCGTGGGTGGGAACGATGATGCTGAAGCGGGGCATTCTGCTCTTTCTCTGGAGCGGGTCGGGAAGGGCCGGTGTCAGCCGCGAGGACGGCGGCCGGGGCGCCCGGCCGGTCGCCAGGTCGCGGGTCGCGTGGGGGTCGGCCGCGACGGGCTGGAGGGCATGCGTACTCCGGATCGGTAACTCAGGAACGGGGGAGGCCAGGGAGGCCAGGGAGGCCAGAGAGGTCGGAGAGGCCAGGGAGGTGCACGGGGTCAGAGGCTTTCGGTGACGGGGACGGCGGTGCCGGGCGGCGGCACGCTGGCGAGGGGCGCGACCGGACGGGCCGCTGCGGCCGACGGCACCGGGTGGCGCTCGGCCAGGGGCACGACCGGCGGGAGCCCCGTCGTCTCGCCCAGCACGACATGGCGGACCACCCGCTCGGCGGCGCGCCCGTCGTCGTAGGCGCAGAAGCGCTCACGGAACGCGGTCCGCAGCTGTGTGGAGCGCGAGCCGCGCCAGTGGCCGGTCGCGAAGATGTCGATCAGCTCGTCCTCGTTGCGCGCGACCGCGCCCGGCGGGAAGGCGCGCACGTCGAAGTAGGTGCCGCGGGCCGCCTCGTACGCCTCCCAGTCGTCCGTGTGGACCACGATCGGCCGGTCGAGGCCCGCGTAGTCGAACATCAGCGACGAGTAGTCGGTGACCAGCGCGTCCGAGGCGAGAGCGAGCGACTCGATGCTCGGGTGACCGGACACATCGATGAGGCGGCCCCCGGCCGCCCGCGTCAGCGGCGCGTCGTACGAGGGGTGGGCGCGGGTCAGCACCACGAAGCGCGGGCCGAGTTGGCGCAGCACCCGCTCCAGGTCGAGGGTGAGGCGTTGGGAGCGGCGGTAGTCGCGGTACGTCGGCGCGTACAGGATCGCCACCGCGTCCTCGGGGATGCCCAGCGACTCGCGCAGCCGCGCCACGTCCGCCGAAGTGGCTTGCAGGAACACGTCGTTGCGGGGGAGGCCGTACTCCAGTGTCGTGAAGCCGGACGGGAAGACGCGCTCCCACACCAGGGTGGAGTGGCGGTTGGCGGACAGGCAGTAGTCCCAGGTGTCGGCGGAGCGCAGCAGCTCCGCGAAGTCCGTGTCGCGCGCGGCCGCCGGGCGGTCCTGAAGGTCGAGGCCCATGCGCTTGAGCGGGGTGCCGTGATGCGTCTGGATCATGATCTGGCCGGGGCGTTTGACCATCCCGCGCTCGAACCCGACGTTGTTCACCAGGTACTTGGAGCGGGCGAGCGCCGTCCAGTACGCGGCCGAGCCGGGCCGCAGCCTGCGCGTCGACGCCGGGATCGTGTGGTGGTGCTCGGGGCGCGCGATCCACGCGGTGCGGATCTTCGGCGCGAACGTGCGGAACGCGGACTCCAGCGCGCCCGGGTTACAGCCGTGACCGCGGCCCCGGTGGCTGGAGAAGACGGCGCGGTCGGCGCGCAGCGGGAGGCGGAGCTGGATGAGGTAGTGCAGGTGGAGGGCCGCGTCGCGGGTCCGGCGCAGTACGGCCGAGGTGACCTTCAGCGTCCGTCCGCGCAGGCGGGATCCGAGCGACAGGAGGCGGTACGTGCGGTGGCTGCCGAGCCGGACCAGGGCGTGCCGCAGCCGGACGTGCGGGCGGACGCCGGCGCCCGGTGTGCGGTAACGGGCGTAGTGGGCACGGGCCTTGCGCAGGAACTCGGTGCGGGTACCGCGCGGCAGCCGGTCACGCCGGGTGAACACCGTCGCGATGTGGTCGACCATGCGGCGGAACAGCACCGGCCGCCAGTGCGCCAGTTCCGGGTGCGCGTCGACGTACGCGAAGACCCGGTCGTACTGCTCGAAGACGTCGAAGTGCCCCCGGCTGGTGGTGCCGAGGATGTTGCCCCGGCGGCGCTGCCGGTAGTGCACGCACACCCGGTCGAGGGTCGCGATGGTCTCCGCGCTCAGCAGCACCGGGTAGGTCCACGGGGTGTCCTCGTAGTAGCCGGGCGGGAAGGCGAAGCCCTGGCGTTCGACGAACTCCCGCCGGTACACCTTGTTCCAGACCACCATCAGGACGGTGAGCAGCCCCGGACGGTCGTCGAGCCGGAACGGCGCCGGGCCCTGCTCGGTCAGTTGGCCGGCGAGCTGGTTGCGGCGGGTCTCGCCCGACCAGTACGTGCGTGCGTAGTCGTAGACCAGGACGTCGGGTTCGGACGTCTCCTTCAGCCGGTCGGCGATCGCGCGCAGCGCGTCCGGGGTGAGGGTGTCGTCGCCGTCCAGGAAGACCAGGTAGTCGCCGCTCGCGCACTCCAGACCCGCGTTACGGGCGCGCCCCAGGCCGACGTTCTCGGGCAGGTGCACCGGCCGTACGCGGGCGTCGCGGGCCGCGAACTCGTCGATGATCGCGCCGCACGCGTCGGGCGACCGGTCGTCCACCGCGATGAGTTCGAGATCCGGGTACGACTGCCCGAGGACCGATTCCAGGCATTCGTGCAGGTATGCCTGAACCTTGAAGGCGGGGACGATGACACTGAACCTGGGCAAGGGACATCCATGGGTCGGCGCGGGCATACCTGCCCGGGAACGACCTGTGGGCCGATCTGGTTACGTGGGATGCGGCATACGGGGGGATTCGGGGTGAACGTGAGAGGGCGGGCCGGTTTCGGCCCGCCCTCTCCAACATGAGTGACAGGTGCGGTTACTTCACCGCCCCCGCCATCACGCCGGACACGAACTGCCGCTGGAACGCGAAGAACACGGCCAGCGGGATCACCATCGAGATGAAGGCACCCGGCGCCAGTACGTCGATGTTGTTGCCGAACTGGCGTACCTGGGTCTGCAGCGCGACCGTGATCGGCTGGCTGCCCGCGTTGGAGAACACCAGCGCGACCAGCATGTCGTTCCACACCCACAGGAACTGGAAGATGCCGAGGCTCGCGATCGCGGGACCACCGAGCGGCATCACGACCCGTACGAACAGGCGCAGTTCACCCGCGCCGTCCAGCCGGGCCGCCTCCAGCAGCTCCCGCGGGATCTCCGCGAAGAAGTTGCGCAGCAGGAAGATCGCGAAGGGCAGGCCGAAGCCCGTATGGAAGAGGACCACCCCGAAGATCGACCCGAAGATGCCGAGCTTCCCGAAGAGTTCCGCGATCGGGATCAGCGCCACCTGCACGGGGACGACCAGCAGACCGACCACGGCCAGGAACCACCAGTCGCGGCCCGGGAACTCCATCCACGCGAAGGCGTAGCCCGCGAGGGAGCCGATCACCACCACCAGGAGTGTCGCCGGGACCGTGATCAGCACCGTGTTCACCAGGGAGTCGGTGATGTCGCCGTTCTCCAGCAGCTTCTGGTAGCTGTCCACGGTGAGCTGCGAGGGCTCGCTGAAGACCTTCCACCAGCCGCTCGCGCCCATGTCCTCCGGCTTGCGCAGCGAGGACAGCAGCAGACCGATGGTCGGCACCAGCCAGAACAGCCCGACCAGGAGCAGGAAGACGCGCAGGACGCCTCCGCCGATCCGGCCGGTGATCCGTGAACCCAGGGATTCCTTTGGCCTTACGGCCTCGACGGGTGCCGTCTTCGTCGTGAGATCGCCGGCGTGCGTCGTCATCGCCGCACCTCCTGCCGCAGACGGCGTACGTTGAACCAGATCACCGGGATCACCAGGAGCAGCAGGAACACCGCGATCGCGCTGGCCACGCCCGGTTTGTCCTCGCTGAAGCCCTTGCGGTACAGCTCCAGCGCCAGCACGTTCGCGTCGTCCTGGGACGAGCCCGGCGGGATGATGAACACCAGGTCGAAGACCTTCAGCACGTTGATCATCAGCGTGACGACGACGACCGCGAGGACCGGCGCCAGCAGCGGCACCGTGATCCTGCGGAACACCTGCCACTCGGTGGCGCCGTCCACCCGCGCCGCCTCCAGGAGTTCACGTGGCATGCCGGCGAGCCCCGCCGCGATGAGCACCATCGCGAACCCCGCCCACATCCAGACGTACGCGCCGATCACGGCCGGGGTGACCAGCGTCGGGCCGAGCCAGTCGACGCCGTTGTACGGTTCCTTGAAGTTGCTTGCCGGAAGCCGGAGTTGGGCACCGTCAGCCTTCGCGGAGAGCGTGAACGTACCGTCGCCGGCCACCTTCGCCGAGTCCACGACCTTCCCGTCCTTGACCGCCTCGACCTTCATGCCCGCGTAGCCCAGCTCGGTCGCGTCCACTTTGCCGAGCTTGCCGACACCCTTGCCCCGCGTGAAGTCCTGCCAGGCCGTACCGGTGACCTTGCCCGGGTCGGTCGGCGCCTGTACGGCCTTCTTCGCGCTGTCCGGCATCTGGTCGGGGGCGACCCCGAGGAGCGGGAGCGCCACCGATTCGCCCGTGTGGACAGGGGCCTTGGTGAGGAAACCGCCGCCCGACGGCTGAAGCGGTGACTGGCGGCCCGGGTGCGCCTTCGGGAACGCCGACGACTCGGCGAACGTGTCGTGCACGCTCACCCACACCGCGTTGGCGGCCCCCTTGTCCGGGTCCTGGTCGTACACCAGCCGGAAGATGATCCCCGCCGCGAGCATGGAGATCGCCATCGGCATGAAGACGACCAGCTTGAACGCCGTGCCCCAGCTCACCCGTTCGGTCAGCACCGCGAAGATCAGACCGAGCGCGGTCGAGACCGTCGGCGCGAACACCACCCAGATGATGTTGTTCTTCAGGGCGGTTCGGATGCCGTCGTCCGTGAACAGGGCCTTGTAGTTGTCGATCCCGGCGAAACCGCTGCCGGAGTTGTTGCCGAAGCTGCGGACCAGTGAGTACCCGATCGGGTAGAGCACGAGCGCGCCGAGCAGCACCAGCGCCGGCAGCAGGAACAGGGCTGCCACGGTTCTGCGGGTGCCGGTCACGCTCTTGCGTTTGGGTTCCGAAGGAGGAACCGAGGGAGGAGCCGCGGGAGTCCCGGGGGCTCCTCCCGCCGTGGCCGACGTCATCGCCGGATCAGCTCCCGTACGCCGCGGCCGCGTCCGACTCCAGCTTCGCCTGCGCCCCCGCGATGTCCTTCGGGTTCTTCAGGAAGTCCTGCAGATCCTTCCACTCGCCCTTGCCCGGCGTACCGCCGAACGCCTGCGGGGCCTGGTCCGACATGTCGAAGCGGAAGTCGTCGCCCGCGGCGATCAGCGCCTTGGCGATCTTCTGCTGCACCGCGTTCGGGTAGGCCGAGTTGTCGACGTTCTTGTTCGGGGAGAGGTAGCCGCCGAGCTTCGCCTGGATCGTCGCCGCGTCGGGCGAGGCCAGGAAGGTCGCCAGCGCCTGGGACGCCTTGGAGTCCTTCAGGATCACGGCCGCGTCGCCGCCGCTGACCACCGGGGCCTGGGCACCGACCGCCGGGAACGGGAACACCTTCGCGTCCGTTCCCACCTTGGCCTTCGTCTGCGTGATGTTGACCTGGACGAAGTCGCCCTCGAAGACCATGGCCGCCTTCGGCTGGTCCCCGCCGGTGAACGTCTGCGTCACCGAGGCCGGGAACTCCGTCTGCAGCGCTCCCTTCGCGCCGCCCGCGACGAAGTCCTTCTTGCCCCAGACCTCGGCGAGCGTGGTGAGCGCGTCCTTGACGGACGGGTCCGTCCACTTGATCTTGTGCTGGGCGAGCTGGTCGTACTTCTCCGGGCCCGCCTGGGAGAGGTAGATGTTCTCGAACCAGTCGGTCAGCGGCCAGCCGTCCGCGCCGGGGACGGAGAACGGGGTGACGCCCGAGTCGTACACGGACTGGGCCGTGGACAGCAGGTCCTTCCAGGTCTTGGGCTCCTTCGCGCCCGCGTTCTCGAAGACCTTGGCGTTGTACCAGATCAGGGACTTGTTGGCCGCCTTGTAGTAGACGCCGTACTGCTTGCCGCCGACCTTGCCGATGTCCTGCCAGCCCTGCGAGTAGTTCTTCTGCAGCTCCTTCAGGGCCTCCGGGCCGAGGGGCTTGGCCCACTTCTTGTCCACGGCCTGCTTGATGGCGCCGGGCTGCGGCAGCATCGCCACGTCCGGGGGTGAGCCGCCCGCGATCTTCGAACCGAGGAAGTTGATGATCGGGTCCTGCGCGGGGACGAACGTGATCTTCGCGCCCGTCCGCTTCTCGAACTCGGCCAGCACCGCCTTGAAGTTCTTCTGCTCGGCGCCGGTCCACACGGCGGCGACTTCCAGGCTCTCACCGTTCAGCTTGGGGAGGGTGACGGTGCCGGCGCTCTCCTTGGCGCCGCCTCCGTTGTTGCTGCTCTTGTCGTCGTCGCTGCCTCCGCATGCGGTGAGCAGGAGGGAGCCGGCGGCGATGGCTGCGGCGATGGCTGTGGTGGTCCTGCGTGATCGGTTGTGCGGCTGGTTGTGCGGCCACTGGTGTGGCCGGTATTCGGAGTCCCTGGACGACCTGCGTGTACGTAGGCTGCTGCGCATCACTGCCCCGTTCTTCGTTCCTCGTCGAACGATCGAGCGGCTGTCCCGTGTGATCTGGTCTACGCCTGGGGGCTTGGGGGCGGCAAGAGCGCCTGCGATGTCAAGTGAACGATCGTGACCGCGTTGTGATGGCGGGTTGCCTTTCGCAGGGGGTGCGGTGGGTGGGTCGGGGCCGTGCCGGTACTGGCGGGGGCGCCTTCGCAGGGGGGTGCGTTGTGGGTCGGGGCCGTGCCGGTACGTTCTGCCCGTCGCCGCGTGGGCGTACTGCCCGGGGGTGACAAATGGCGGGACTTTGCGGGCGGTCTGCTACGCGACGGGCAGGAACGTACCGGCACGGCCCCTTGCGCCGGTGGGCGACTGCGGGTGCGTACTCGCTTCGCTGCGGGCAATCGTGCCGCTGGGGCGGCACGGGTGGGCGCAGGCGGCGCCTCGTCAGCGCCGAGTTGCGTGACCCACCCCCGGCCAGCGCTCACGCCGGGTGACAAGGAAGAAGAGGGTGACTGGGGTTTGCCCACCCACCCCCGGTGGTCGAACAGGCAAGGGGTGACCGGGGTTTGCCCACCCACCCCGGTACCCGGGGTCAGAGGAGGGACGGGACCTCGGGGGCCGAGACCGAGCGGGCGGCTCGGTCGAGGGCGCTGGCCAGCAGGGCCAGGTCGGTGGGACCGTTGCCGAGTTCGCGGACGGGACGCCGGGCAGGCGGATCCCCCATCCGATGCCATTCGAGGGGAACCACCGTGGGCCGAAGGGTGGCCGTACGGGGGATTCGCCCCGTGACCCGCCCCGCCTGGAACGGCGTGAGCCGCCCGTCCGCGCCGGACAACCGCCCCCGCCCGGGCGCAGGTTCCTCCGGCCCGGACAACGGCGCGTCGAGGACGATACGGAGCGTCGCGGCCCGACCGAGGTCGGACTCCACCGCCCGCCCCCCGACCCCGGCCGCCGCCACGAGATGCACCCCGAGCCGCTCCCCTTCCCGGGCAACGGCCTCCAGCGCCCGTACGACGGACCCCGCGGCCGGCCGCCCCGGCGACCCCAACGCGGGTGACAGCAAGGCGTCCAGATCGTCGACGACCACGACCAGCCGGGCGAGCGGCGGCCCCGCCTCCTCCCGCTGCCGCGCCGCCGGGGACCGGAGCCGCAGTGTCGAACTGGGCGGCGCGTCCAGATCGGCGGCGCCGGACGCGCCACCGGGTGCGGCCCCGGACGCCGTGCCGGACCCGGCACCCGCCGACCGCTGCGCGACGATCCGCCCCGACACCTCCCGCCGCGTGTGCCATTCCGCGAACCCGAGCCGCCCGAGCAGCTCGGCCCGCCGCTTCAGCTCGGCGCTGAGCGACTGCGCGAACTCCCGCATGCGCACCGGGTCGTTGGCCGTGAGGTGGGTGGTGACATGTGGGAGGTCCGTGCAGACCCGCAGGCCCTCGCCCCGCCCCGCGTCCTTGCCGCCCGTGCCGTCCTGTCCGTCTATCAGGACGATCCCGAGCCGGTCGGGCCGCTCCGCCGCCGCGAGCGACGCGGCCATGGCCCGCAGCAGTTCCGTACGGCCGCTGCCCGTCGGTCCCTCGATCAGCACATGCGGGCCCTCGGCCTGGAGATCCACGCAGACCGGTCCGCGCGGCCCGGCGCCCAGAACGGACCAGGCGCGTCCGCCGAGCGTCTCCGTGTCGTCGGCCGCGTCCGCCCAACGCGCCATCAGCGACGCCGGGGTGGCCCGCGCGAGCCCCAACTCGTCCAGCAGTCGCGCCGCCTGGGGCAGCGGCGCGGACACACGCGCGTGCCGGTCGCCGCCGGTGCCGTCCGTACGCAGCGGGGCGAGCGCCCGCGCGAACCGCTCGGCCCACGCCTCCGACACCGCGTCCACCGCGGCCACGGTGCCGTGGCCCACCGGCCCGCCCGGGGCCACCCGCATCAGCCGCAGCGCCGTGGCCACATCACCGCTGAGCAGCGCGACGGCCCCGCACTCACGGAACGCCGGTGACGCCTCGCACGCAGCCTCGTACGTCTCCGTCACCGGCGACGCGGGCGACGCCGCCGCCGTCTCTGCGAGGCATACGACGTGGATCCCGGCCCGCGCCCCTTCGTGCGCCAGCCGCACCACGGCTTCGCGCACGTCGGCACCCCCGGGGTCCCCGTCCACGACGACCACCGTGAACGGCCCGGGGAACGCGCCATCGTCCTGTGCGTCGTCGTCCCGTGCCCAGGAGGGCCGCCGTGCGCCGCCGCGCACCGCGCCGTCCGTGTGGTCGGCCCGGTGCGCGGCCCGCGCGTCACCCGGGTTCCGGTCCGGCTCCGTCAGGTGGTCCTCCAGACGGCGCAGGAGTTCGTCTGTACGGGCCGTCGCCTGTTCGCGGTCGTACGCCAGAAGGAGGCGGCAGTCCTGGCCGTGGGTGGGGCGGAGGTGGGGGAGCCAGCCGAGCCAGGACCACTCGGCGGTGCGCTCCTCCGGCGTACGGGAGCGGTCCGTGCTGATCAGGACGATTTCGAGGGAGTCGGGGGAGTGCAGCGCGGCGAGCTGGGCCACCACCGAGCGCGCCAGCCCGGCGAGCCTTGCGCGGGGTCCGGCCAGGCCCAGGGCGCCGACCTCCCGCAGACCGGCGGTCACCGGGACCGCGGGCAGCAGCCCTGAACCGTCGGGCGCCGCCCGGTCGGCCGTGCCGAGCCGTACGGTCAGGACCTCCGGGTGTCCCGGGCCGCGCTCCCAGAGCCGCGGTCCCGGGCCCAGCGCGGTGAGCAGCAGCGTCGCCGGGTCCGGCCAGCTCTCCGGCGCCTGCGCCACCGCGCCCACGGGCTCGACCTCCGCGGGCTCCTCCTCGTCGTATGCCTCGGGCCCGGCTTCCACCGGCTCGCCGCGTCCCCCGGTCAGCCGCCGCGCCCACGCGGTGAAACCGCCGCGCCTGCGCCCGCCACCGTCGGGCGACACACCTGACGGCGCGTCCGTGCCTCGGAGAGGAGTACCGGCGCGGGAAGGGGAGGAACGGCCGTTTTCGGTGCCGGTGCCGGTGCCGGTGCCGGTGCCGGTGCCGGTGCCGGTGCCGGTGCTGGTGTCGCGTGGGCTTGGCAGTGTCAGGCCGTCGGGCAGCGGCACTCCGCGTGCACCGCCGCCGTGGGTGGCTCCGTCGGACGGGGCCGTGGCCCTGCTCTCGATCCGTGGTGCGCTGCCCTGGCCGGGTACGACGGGTGGTTCCGCGGCGGTGTGCGGGGTCGACCGGGTGGCCCAGGGCGCCGAGCCCTGGGCGTGGTGGGTCTGTCCGGAGGGCGGGCGCGTGTCCGATGCGGGCTGCACGCGTGCGTGGGGGCCTTTTCCGTTGCCGTTCGCGTCACCGGGAGAGGCGCTGGCCGGGCCTCCGGTCTCGGTGGCGACCCGGACGTGGCCCTCTCCGTCGGGGGTTGTCCCCACGGTCTCCGGGGTGCCGGGCGGGGCCAGCCGCAGAGCGGACTCGCCCACGCGCAGGAGTGCCCCCGGTGCGAAGCGGACCGGGCGGGAGTCGACGCGGGAGCCGCCCAGCGTCGTGCCGTTCGTGGAGCCGAGGTCCGCGACCGCGACGCGGCCGTCGGGGTTGACCGTGACCGCGCAGTGCAGGCGGGAGACGTCGGGGTCGTCCAGCGGGACGTCCGCGTCGGCGGAGCGGCCGATGTGGATCTGTCCGTCGTGCAGCAGGTGGACCCCGCCCGCGTCCGGGCCGGCGACGACATGGAGCTGCGCCGCCACACCTTCCACGTCGGGGCCGGGCTCCGCCGGGGAGCCCAGGCACAGCACGGCGCCGTCCGTCAGGGGCGGCTCGCCCAGGGTGCAGCGCTGGGCGTCGAGCCGCTCGGCGCCCGCGTACAGCACGACCGGGCCGCCGCCGAGCTCGCGGCCGCGCTCGGGAAGGGCGGCACCGCCCTCGCCGCCGACCGCCGCGGCCAGGCCCGACGCCACCGCGGCCAGCGCCGTCCCGGCGGGCGCGGTGACCAGCACATCGCAGGTCGTGGCGCGCCCCCGCGGCTCGGGGCGAGTGCCCTGCGGGCCCAGCGGGTCTACGACGGTCAGCCGGATCTGCATCGCCGTCAGCGGTCCCTTCTGCGCGGGCGCCCGCGAGCGAGGACGAAGCTCGGCACGGTCCCCCACCGCAGACTTCCCCCACCGCGCACAGGCACGTCGGCCAGTACAGAAGGCATCCTCGCACCTGCCACTGACAACACGCCCGGCGCCCACCCGTAAGTGATCTTGATTGGTCGGCTCTGCCCGCAAAAGTGCCTGACCGGTGCCCGGTTGGGACCGGTGTTGAGACCGGTGTTGAGATCGGTCACGCCGAGGTGCGGCAACCAACCGTCCGAAGCGAGCGTCTTTCCATCGAACACGCCGGGGAAGGCGTACGTAGTCGCCTGAGAGAAGCACAGGAAGACGACACCCCGGTGCCGCGCACGGCGGCACTACAGTGGGTCGGAACACCTGTAGCACGGTGGATCGACCAGGCAAGCAAGCAGCAGGGAGCGCATGACGTGCGGCCGGTAGGGAGCAAGTACCTCCTTGAGGAGCCGCTGGGACGCGGCGCCACAGGCACCGTCTGGCGCGCCCGCCAGAGGGAGACCGCGGGTTCGGAGGCGGCCGTCGCGGGCCAGCCCGGGGAGACCGTGGCGATCAAGGTCCTCAAGGAGGAGCTCGCCAACGACGCGGACATCGTGATGCGGTTCCTGCGCGAGCGGTCCGTCCTGCTGCGGCTGACCCACCCGAACATCGTCCGGGTGCGGGACCTCGTGGTCGAGGGCGATCTCCTCGCGCTCGTCATGGACCTCATCGACGGGCCCGACCTGCACCGCTACCTCCGCGAGAACGGGCCGTTCTCGCCCGTCGCCGCCGCGCTGCTGACCGCCCAGGTCGCCGACGCGCTCGCCTGCAGCCACGCCGACGGCGTCGTGCACCGCGACCTGAAGCCCGCGAACGTCCTGCTCAAGCAGGACGGCGGCGAGATGCACCCGATGCTCACCGACTTCGGCATCGCCCGCCTCGCCGATTCGCCCGGCCTCACCCGCACGCACGAGTTCGTCGGCACGCCCGCGTACGTCGCGCCCGAGTCGGCCGAGGGCCGTCCGCAGACGTCCGCCGTCGACATCTACGGCGCCGGAATCCTGCTGTACGAGCTGGTCACCGGGCGTCCGCCGTTCGGAGGCGGGTCCGCGCTGGAGGTGCTCCACCAGCACCTGAGCGCCGAGCCCCGCCGGCCGTCCACGGTTCCCGACCCGCTGTGGACCGTCATAGAGCGCTGCCTGCGCAAGAACCCCGACGAACGCCCCAGCGCCGAGAACCTCGCCCGGGGGCTGCGCACCGTCGCCGCGGGCGTCGGCGTGCACGCGAACTCCGCGCAGATCGCCGCCGCGGACGGCGTCGGCGCCCTGCTCGCGCCGGACCCGGCCCCGGCGGCCGTCCCCGGCGTGCCCGGCGCGGCCGACCCGACGCAGGTCCTGCCGCACGGCGCGGGCGCCTACGACCCGAACGCCGCGACCAGTGTCCTGCCGCACACCGGCGACGCCGACCCCACCTCCGTACTGCCGCACCGCGGCGCGGCCGACCCGACCGCCGTCATGCCCCCGGTGCCCCAGAACCAGCCCGGCGGGCCGCAGGGACCCGGGCCCGAGGACCCGCACCCCTGGCAGAACCAGCTGCGCGCCGCACGCGATCGCAACGAGCAGACGCAGGTCCAGTACCTCGACCCCAGCGAGGACCCGCTGCGCCGCCGGCCGCAGCGGCAGGTCGCCCGGCCCCAGCAGCAGCCGCGCCAGCAGCAGCGGCCGCCGCAGGGGCAGCAGCCGCCGCCCGGGTACGGGTATCCGCAGCAGCCCCAGCAGTACGCGCCGCAGCACCAGCAGCAGCCGCAGCGGTACGCTCCGGCGCCGCAGCCCCAGCCGCAGCACCAGCGGTACGCGCCGCAGGCCCCGCAGCAGCCTCAGCAGCCCGCGCCCCGGCAGCCGCGCGAGCCGCGCCAGCGCAGCGCCAACCCGACGAAGATCCCCGGGCTCGGCTGCCTCAAGGGGTGCCTCGTCACGATCGTCATCTTCTTTGTCGCCGGATGGCTGATCTGGGAACTCAGTCCCCTTCAGGACTGGATCGGGGAGGGCAAGGGTTACTGGGCCCAGCTCGGTGACTGGTACGACACGGTGAGCGGGTGGATAGGGGATCTGGGGGGCAGCTCCGGCAACTGACGGTTCCGGGCGGTTGTGGCTACTGACGGTTCCGGGCGGTTGTGGTGACTGACTGATCCTGGTTCCGGTGAGTGAGTCTGTGGATTTGTCGACACCTGGCGGGTGATTTCCGTCTCCGCGGTGAAGGTTGGCTCCTCGGACGCGTACGTTTAGCGACAACACGCGTCTGTAGGAGCAGTCTTGGCACGGAAGATCGGTAGCCGGTACACCGCCAACCAGATCCTGGGGCGGGGCAGTGCCGGCACGGTGTGGCTGGGCGAGGGGCCGGAAGGGCCCGTGGCCATCAAGCTGCTGCGCGAGGACCTCGCGTCCGACCAGGAGCTCGTGGGCCGCTTCGTCCAGGAGCGCACGGCGCTGCTCGGTCTCGACCATCCCCATGTCGTCGCGGTGCGGGATCTCGTCGTGGACGGCAACGATCTCGCGCTCGTCATGGATCTCGTCCGCGGTACGGATCTGCGCACCCGGCTCGACCGGGAGCGGCGGCTCGCGCCCGAGGCCGCGGTCGCGATCGTCGCCGACGTCGCGGACGGGCTCGCGGCGGCGCACGCGGCGGGGGTCGTGCACCGGGATGTGAAGCCCGAGAACGTGCTGCTCGACATGCAGGGGCCGCTCGGGCCGGGCGGCGCCCATCCCGCGCTGCTGACCGACTTCGGGGTCGCCAAGCTGATCGACTCGCCGCGGCGCACCAAGGCGACGAAGATCATCGGCACGCCTGACTATCTCGCTCCCGAGATCATCGAGGGGCTGCCGCCGCGGGCCGCCGTCGACATCTATGCGTTGGCGACCGTTCTGTACGAGCTCCTCGCCGGGTTCACGCCGTTCGGCGGGGGACATCCGGGGGCCGTGCTGCGGCGGCACGTCACCGAGACCGTGGTGCCGTTGCCCGGCATCTCCGACGAGCTGTGGCAGCTGATCGTGCAGTGTCTGGCGAAGGCGCCGGCGTCGCGGTTGCGGGCGTCCGAGCTCGGTGCGCGGCTGCGGGAGCAGTTGCCGTTGCTGGCCGGCATGCCGCCGCTCGACGTCGATGAGCCGGATGCCGAGTCCGAGGAGGAGGCGTACGAGTCCGCTTCCGCGGCGGAGTCGGCTGTGCCGCGTGAGCGGGAGCGGGTGCGGCGGGGGGCTGTGCCTTTGGTGCCGGGGGCTGCGCCGGACTCCAATCGGGATACGCATACGTCGATGCGGGTGCCGGGGCCTGATGAGCTGGCGGGGGGCGCCCGGGGGACGGCGCGCGCGCCGCGTGCGGCGGGGGCGCCCCGGCCGGGGTCGGCCCGCCACCGTGCGTCTGCGCGCCGCCGCCGCATTACCCTCGGCGCGGCCGCGGTGGCTCTCGTGGCCGCGGTCGGCGTCGGTACGTGGGTCGCCACCTCTGGGGACGACTCGGGCGCCTCTCCCTCCGACACGAAGAATTCGGCTCCGGCGAGTCCCTGAGGCCGTTCGCAGTTCGGTCCGGTGGGTGGGTCGGGGCCGTGCCGGTACGTTCTGCCCGTCGCCGCGTGGGCGTACTGCCCGGGGGTTGCATTCGGCGGGACTTGGCGGGCGGTCTGCTACGCGACGGGCAGGAACGTACCGGCACGGCCCCTTGCGTGCGTACGCGACTGCGGGTGCGTGGTCGTTCACCCTGCGGGCAATCGTGCCGCTGGGGCGGCACGGGTGGGCGCAGGCGGCGCCCCGTAAGCGCCGGGCTGCGTGACCCACCCCCGCCCAGCACCCGCGCCGGGTGACAGGGAAGAAGAGGGTGACCGGGGTTTGCCCACCCGCCCCCGGGTGCGGAGGAAGCAAGGGGTGGCACCAGGGTTTGCCCGCACGCCCGGGCGGAGCCTTGGTGGGCCCTCGGTGAGGGGAAAGCCGGTGTACAGGCCCCGTAGGGGCGAGGGGCGAGCCCCGCTTGCGGCAGCCGTTACGCTGGAGGCGTGGCAGTCGTCGATGTATCCGAAGAGCTCAAGTCCCTCTCCTCGACCATGGAGTCGATCGAGGCCGTCCTGGACCTCGACAAGCTGAGGGCAGACATCGCCGTGCTCGAGGAGCAGGCGGCCGCGCCGTCCCTGTGGGACGACCCGGACGAGGCGCAGAAGATCACCAGCAAGCTCAGCCACCTCCAGGCGGAGGTCAGGAAGGCCGAGGCGCTGCGTGGTCGTATCGACGATCTCGGGGTGCTCTTCGAGATGGCCGAGGAGGAGGACGACCCGGACACCCGTGCCGAGGCCGAGTCCGAGCTCACGTCCGTGAAGAAGGCGCTGGACGAGATGGAGGTGCGGACGCTGCTGAGCGGTGAGTACGACTCCCGTGAAGCCGTCGTCACCATCCGAGCCGAGGCCGGCGGCGTCGACGCCTCCGACTTCGCCGAGAAGCTCCAGCGCATGTACCTGCGCTGGGCGGAGCGGCACGGCTACAAGACGGAGCTGTACGAGACGTCGTACGCGGAAGAGGCCGGCATCAAGTCGACCACCTTCGCCGTGCACGTTCCGTACGCGTACGGGACGCTGTCCGTGGAGCAGGGCACGCACCGGCTGGTGCGCATCTCGCCCTTCGACAACCAGGGGCGTCGCCAGACCTCGTTCGCCGGTGTCGAGATCCTGCCCGTCGTCGAGCAGACCGATCACATCGAGATCGACGAGTCCGAGCTGCGGGTGGATGTGTATCGGTCGTCCGGACCCGGTGGCCAGGGCGTCAACACGACGGACTCCGCTGTTCGCCTCACCCACCTCCCCACCGGGATCGTCGTCTCCTGTCAGAACGAGCGCTCGCAGATCCAGAACAAGGCCAGCGCCATGAACGTTCTGCAGGCGAAGCTGCTGGAGCGGCGCCGCCACGAGGAGCAGGCCCGGATGGACGCCCTCAAGGGCGACGGCGGCAACTCCTGGGGCAACCAGATGCGTTCGTACGTCCTGCACCCGTACCAGATGGTCAAGGACCTGCGCACCGAGTTCGAAGTCGGCAATCCCGAGGCCGTGTTCAGCGGTGAGATCGACGGTTTCATCGAGGCCGGAATTCGCTGGCGCAAGCAGCAGGAGAAGTAGGGCCGGGCCCAAACGCCTCTTTGTCGACAAGGCAACTGCCGTCCTCCGGGCGGCAGTTGCCTTTTGTATGTGGGGATGTCTGGGTTTTACATCACAGTCACATGTCTTGATGGTGGTCAAATGATGTTGATCTGGACATCGCGTACGCAACGACCTTGACGCTGCTGTGAAAACTGGGAAGGGTGACGCTTGGCATGCGTATCTCCGGGGCTCATGTGAACCGGGAGGCTTGCGAGAAGCCGCCTGTGACGCCATGGCCCCGAGCGCTGCTCCATTGACGATTAGCTACTGGGGGTAGCAGCCAGATGACCAAGAAGACGCGGATCCGTGTGGCGCGGATAGCTGCCGGTGCGGTGATCGCTGCCGGTGCTTCGCTGACCGCTGCGGGTGCCGCTTCGGCCCTCGACCTCGGCGTGCAGGTCGGCGGCGTGAGCGTCGGCGCGAACGCCGACGAGACCGGTGTCGGCGTGAACGTCGATGTCGACGACCCGGCGACCCCGACTCCGTCCGACACGGGCCTCCCGAGCGACCCGGCGCCGTCCGACCCCGCTCCGAGCGACCCGGCTCCCTCCGACCCGGCGCCGTCGGACCCGGCTCCGAGTGACCCGGCGCCGTCCGACCCCGCGCCGTCCGACCCCGCCCCGAGCGACCCGGCGCCGTCCGACCCGGCTCCCTCCGACCCGGGCAACGGGAACGGCAACGGGAATGGAAACGGCGGCGGCGGGAACAATGCCGACCCCGACGGTGGCTCCGACACCTCCGCCCAGGAGGAGGGCTCCTCGGCCCTGACCGACACGGGTGCGGACAGCTCCGACACCTCCGCCCAGGGCAAGAACGACGGTGAGCTCGCCGAGACGGGTGCCGGCCAGACCGCGTTCCTGCTGATCGGTGCGGCCACGATGATCGCCGGCGGTATCGGCTTCCGCCTGCTGCCCCGCCTCGCGGGCGGTCGCGGCGGCTCCGCTGCCGCCTGAGCGGCGGACCACCGGTAGATCGTAGAAGAGAGAGCGTGCGAAGGGGCCCGGAGCATTCGCTCCGGGCCCCTTCGTCTGTCGTCTCGATGCACACTGGGGGTCTGTGGCTCCTACGCCGCCCTCCGGGCGGGCCCCGCGCTCCGGCTGCCGTACGGGCCCGCCCTACACGGTCTGGTGCGCCAGCAGTGCCACCGCCGCGATCAGCACGGCCAGCAGTGCGATCAGTGCCATCGGGTTCAGCCCCGCGAAGGGGCTCTCCTGCTGCAGTCGCTCCCGGTTCGCACGGCAGACGCGGCAGCGGCCCTCGCTCACGGGCGCCGCGCAGTTCGCGCACACCAATCGGTCGTACGTCATGCGCTTGCCCTCCTTGCGCCGTCTCCGCTGTCATAACGCTGCGGGGAACGCAACCGTTCCCCCTCCACTGTGCCAGGTTCCGCGGATTTCGGCGCGGCTCGCCTTATCCTGCCCCGCTTCTGTGCGGGTCAGTACTGAAAACGGGCGCTCTGGGAGGGGGACGGGGTCGGCTTCGCGGCAGGGGCTCCCCGTGGAGCCGTACAAAACCGCACAAGCCCTGCGCAACCCCGGCCGGTGCCTGCGCTCGTGCACCCGGTTCGCGTATGGTCACGCTCATCTACCCCCGGCGACCCGTGGTGCATCCGTGATCCGATTCGACAACGTCTCCAAGGTCTACCCCAAGCAGACCCGCCCCGCCCTCAGGGATGTCTCCCTCGAGGTCGAGAAGGGCGAGTTCGTTTTCCTCGTGGGGTCCTCGGGCTCCGGAAAGTCCACCTTCCTGCGGCTGATCCTCCGCGAGGAGCGGGCCAGCCACGGACAGGTGCACATCCTGGGGAAGGACCTCGCACGCCTCTCCAACTGGAAGGTGCCGCAGATGCGCCGCCAGCTGGGGACGGTCTTCCAGGACTTCCGCCTGCTGCCCAACAAGACGGTCGCCGAGAACGTGGCCTTCGCGCAGGAGGTCATCGGCAAGTCGAAGGGCGAGATCCGCAAGTCCGTGCCCCAGGTGCTCGACCTCGTCGGGCTGGGCGGCAAGGAGGACCGGATGCCCGGCGAGCTGTCCGGCGGTGAGCAGCAGCGTGTCGCCATCGCGCGGGCCTTCGTCAACCGGCCCAAGCTGCTGATCGCGGACGAGCCCACCGGCAACCTCGACCCGCAGACCTCCGTCGGCATCATGAAGCTGCTCGACCGGATCAACCGGACGGGCACGACCGTGGTGATGGCGACCCACGACCAGAACATCGTGGACCAGATGCGCAAGCGCGTCATCGAGCTGGAGAAGGGTCGTCTCGTCCGCGACCAGGCGCGCGGCGTCTACGGCTACCAGCACTGACGACGGTCCACGGAAAGGCTTAGCAGACGCCATGCGCGCCCAGTTCGTTCTGTCGGAGATCGGTGTCGGTCTCCGCCGCAATCTCACGATGACCTTCGCGGTCATCGTCTCGGTCGCCCTCTCCCTCGCACTGTTCGGCGGGTCGCTCCTGATGAGCGACCAGGTCAGCACGATGAAGGGCTACTGGTACGACAAGGTCAACGTCTCGATCTTCCTCTGCAACAAGAGCGACGCGGAGTCCGACCCCAACTGTGCCAAGGGGGCGGTCACCAGCCAGCAGAAGGAGCAGATCAAGTCCGAGCTCGGCAAGCTGTCGGTGGTCGAGAAGGTCTCCTACGAGTCGGCGGACCAGGCGTACAAGCACTACAAGGAGCAGTTCGGCGACTCCCCGCTGGCCAGCTCCCTCACGCCGGACCAGATGCAGGAGTCGTACCGCATCAAGCTGAAGGACCCGGAGAAGTACCAGGTCATCGCGACCGCCTTCGACGGGCGTGACGGCGTGCAGTCCGTGCAGGACCAGAAGGGCATCCTGGACAACCTCTTCGGGCTGCTCAACGGCATGAACTGGGCGGCGCGGGCGGTGATGGCGCTGATGCTCGTCGTGGCGCTGATGCTGATCGTCAACACGGTGCGCGTCTCGGCGTTCAGCCGACGGCGGGAGACCGGGATCATGCGCCTCGTCGGCGCCTCCGGCTTCTACATCCAGGCGCCGTTCATCATGGAGGCCGCGGTCGCCGGGCTCATCGGCGGTGGTGTCGCCTGCGGCTTCCTGCTGATCGCGCGCTACTTCATCATCGACCACGGACTGGCCCTGTCCGAGAAGCTCAATCTGATCAACTTCATCGGCTGGGACGCCGTACTCACGAAGCTCCCGCTCATCCTCGCCACGAGCCTGCTGATGCCCGCGCTCGCCGCATTCTTCGCGTTGCGCAAGTACCTGAAGGTGTGACGAGGCTCCCGTGCGCCGAAGGGCGCCGTACGGTCCAACCCACCGTGCGGCGCCCTTCGTTGTCCTAGACTCACCGGCATGTCAGGCCGCGACCTGTTCTGTCAGCCCCGCCGCATCGGCCGCGGGGCCGCCCTGACATTGGTCTTCGCGAGTGTGCTGGTGGCCGGCGCCGCGACCGGCTCGTTCCCGGACCCCGGCCGGAAATCCTCGCCCGCCGCGGCCCGTTCGGCCGCCCCCGCCACTCCCCACGAGGACGTCACCGAGGCCGCCGAGCGGGCCATGGCCGACGGCAAGTCACCCATGGAGGCCGCCGAGCGCGCCGTCAGCCGCAGCGGCGACCGCTGGGGCGCCGTCTACTCCCAGGGGGAGTACGAGGAGTTCGAGGAAGCTCTCGACGGCGAGTACACGGGCGTCGGGCTGTGGGCCAGGCGCGAGCGCGACGGGCGGATCGAGGTGACCCGGGTGCAGAGCGGATCGCCCGCGGCCACCGCCGGGATCCGCAAGGGTGACCGACTGCACACCGTCGACGGCGCCGAGGTCGACGGCCGGCCCGTCACGGACGTCGTCGCCTTACTGCGCGGTGACGCCGACGACGCGGCCGCCGGCACCACCGTCCGGCTCGGACTGGAGCGCGGCACGCGCGCGTGGAACCTGACTCTGCGCCGGGCCCGCCTGTCCACGGACTCGGTGACCGTGCAGAAGGCCGCCGGGGGCGTCACCGTCATCAGGATCGCCGCCTTCACCAAGGGCTCCGGCGACGTCGTACGCACCGCCGTACGGCAGGCTCCGGCCGGCACCGGCGTCGTCCTCGACCTGCGCGGGAACTCCGGCGGCCTGGTCACCGAGGCCGTCACCACCGCCTCCGCCTTCCTCGACGGCGGCCTCGTCGCCACGTACGACGTCAACGGCAGGCAGCGCGCCCTGCACGCCGATTCCGGCGGGGACACCACCAGACCCCTGGTCGCGCTCGTCGACGGCGGCACGATGAGCGCGGCCGAGCTCCTCACCGGCGCCCTCCAGGACCGCGGCCGCGCGGTCGTCGTGGGCTCCAGGACCTTCGGCAAGGGCTCGGTGCAGATGCCGAGCCGGCTGCCCGACGGCTCCGTCGCCGAGCTGACCGTCGGGCACTACCGCACCCCGTCGGGCCGCGGCGTCGACGGCCGGGGCATCACCCCCGACCTGGACGCCGACGACGGAGCCCTGCAGCGGGCCGAGACAGTATTGAGTGGCCTCGGAGACCCCTCGTAGTGCGAAAATGGCCGCACTATGAGTAAGGGAATGTACGTACCGAAAGAGTCCCAGCAGAAGCAGCAGGGCAAGCAGGGCGCGGCCGCCAAGGGCAAGGACGGCGAGCGGGGCGGCAAGCGCAAGATCGTCGCGCAGAACAAGAAGGCGCGTCACGACTACGCGATCATCGACACCTACGAGGCCGGCATCGTGCTGACCGGCACCGAGGTGAAGTCGCTGCGCCAGGGCCGGGCCTCGTTGGCCGACGGCTTCGTCCAGATCGACGGGAACGAGGCGTGGCTGCACAACGCCCACATCCCGGAGTACAGCCAGGGCACCTGGACCAACCACTCCGTGCGCCGCAAGCGCAAGCTGCTGCTGCACCGCGAGGAGATCGACAAGCTGGAGTCGAAGTCCCAGGAGACGGGCCACACGATCGTGCCGCTCGCCGTGTACTTCAGGGACGGCCGGGCCAAGGCCGAGATCGCCCTCGCCCGCGGAAAGAAGGAGTACGACAAGCGGCAGACGCTGCGTGAGCACCAGGACCGCCGGGAGTCCGACCGCGCGATCGCGGCGGCGAAGCGGCGGCAGCGGGCGCGGGAGCAGTAGCCCTGGCCCGAGCTCGTGGGAATGCGCTGGCATCGGCCTGCGTTGTTCCCGTACGATGGAACAGTCCCGCAGGTGACGGGGCACGGGCCGGGGATATCGGCCACTGAGGGCTTCGACCCGCGGTGGATCTTGGCCCACTTTGAAAAATCAACATGGGGATGATCGGTTTCGACAGCGGATGTCGAAGCAGGGGAAGCGTGTCGAGGAAGCGGCAATGATCTCGTTAACCATATGTCGCAACCAATAATCGCCAACACCAAGCGCGATTCCTTCGCCCTCGCTGCCTAAGTAGCGACTTGCGAAGTGTCAGCCCGGGGGTGATCCCGACCCGGATCCTGGCATCATCAAGGGATCTAAACTTCTAGGCCCGGTCACGGGACCTGGAAGGAAATCAAACAGTGACTGAGCCCGTCGGCGACTTGTTCGCGTGATCGCCGGGGCTGAGAAAATCACAGCGAACTGCACACGGAGAAGCCCTGTTTTTGCACCGGTGGACGCGGGTTCGATTCCCGCCATCTCCACTCATCCCATGTTTAAGAGCCTCTGACCTACCCAGGTCAGAGGCTCTTTTTGTGGGGTCGCGCCACATGTCCGGGGGTCGTTCACGGTTCTACGGTCCCTCCCCATGACCCAAACCAGAGCCGTAACACCCCGCCTTGTGCTGGTGGTCGTCCTGGCCGCCCTGTTGTCCGTCCTGCTGCCCGCCGGGCGGGCCTCCGCCGCGTCCGTGCAGGAGGTGACCGGGTTCGGGACCAACCCCGGCGCCCTGAAGATGTACCGCTACACGCCCGACGGGCTGCCGGCCGGCCGGCCCGTCGTCGTCGCCCTGCACGGGTGCACCCAGAACGCCGCCGGTTACGGCACCGGCAGCGGCTGGACCCAGCTCGCCGACCGGTGGGGCTTCTCCGTGGTGCTGCCGCAGCAGCAGACCGCGAACAACGCCTCGTCCTGCTTCGACTGGTTCCAGAGCGGGGACATGGAACGCGGCCAGGGCGAGGCCGCCAGCATCGCGCAGATGGTGGACCGGCAGCTCGCCGACGTGTCGGGCGACGCCTCGCGCGTGTACGTCACCGGGCTGTCCGCCGGGGGCGGGATGGTCACCGTGATGATGGCGGCGTACCCGGAGAAGTTCGCCGCGGGCGGTGTCGTCGCCGGGCTGCCGTACGGGTGCGCGCAGGCCGCCGGATCGCCGTACGTCTGCATGTACGTCGGCGCCACGCAGACCGCGAAGCAGTGGGGCGACCGGGTGCGCGCCGCCCGGCCCGGATACACCGGACCCTGGCCCACGCTGACCGTCTTCCAGGGCACCGCCGACTACACCGTGAAGCCCGTCAACATGACCGACCTGATGAAGCAGTGGACCGACGTCCACGGGGCCGACCAGACGGCGGACGTCAGCGACACCGTGGCCGGATACCCGCACCAGGTCTTCCGGGACGGCGGCGGCAACGCGGTCGTGGAGACGTACAGCATCACGGGGATGGGACACGGGCAGCCCGTCGACCCGGGGAGCGGGAGCGAGCAGTGCGGAACCGCGGGCGCGTACATCCTGGACGTGAACGTGTGCGCCGCCTACCGGCTCGGACACGCGTGGGGGCTCGGCTGACGCGTCCGACCACTCCGGTACGGCTGAGACGCGCCCTGTCCCCGACAGGGGTCTTCGGGGATGCTGCTGAGGCATGAAGAGACCCGTGAGCACATCCGCGAAACGTGTCAATTCCCGTGTACGTCTCTGGTGTTGGGCCGCCGCCCTGGCGCTGGCGGCGGCCGCCCTCAGCTGGAGCGCGCCGGCCGGTGCGGACTCCGACCGCACCGGCCTGCCGGAGGCCATCGACACCATCCTCGGGGACGCCCGCATGGAGGGCGGGGTCGCGAGCGTGGTCGTCGCCGACGCCGCGAGTGGCGAGGTGCTGTACGCCCACCAGCCCACCACCCGGCTCATGCCCGCCTCGAACACCAAGCTCGGCACCTCCGCCGCCGCGATGGAACTCCTCGGCCCCGACTACCGGTTCACCACGGACGTCCTGACGAACGGGGCGCGGCACGGCTCCGTTCTGTATGGAGATCTGTATCTGCGGGGGACCGGCGACCCCACCCTTCTCGCTGCCGACTACGACCAACTCGCCGCCCGTATAGCCGAGTCGGGCATCACCCGAGTCGGCGGGCGGCTCGTCGCGGACGACACCCGGTTCGACCGGCAGCGGCTCGGGCGGTCCTGGGCCGCCGACGACGAGTCCTCGTACTACTCGGCGCAGATCAGCGCGCTGAGCGTGGCGCCCGACACGGACTACGACACCGGGACCGTGATCGTGCAGGTTACGCCCGGCGCCGAGGCCGGGGACAAGCCGACCGTCTCCGTCACCCCGAAGACCGACTACGTCCACATCGACCTGCGGGCCACCACCGTCGCCGCGGGCGGTGCGAACGACCTCACCGTCGAGCGGGAGCACGGCACCAACACCATCGTCGTGAGCGGTACGACACCCGTCGGCGGCTCCGGCGCGAAGGAGTGGGTGACCGTGTGGGAACCCACCGGGTACGCCGCCGCCGTGTTCCGGGACGCGCTCACCGCGCACGGGGTGAAGGTCACCGGGCCCACCCGGCTCGGCCGGGCCACCCCGAAGGACGCGACGACGCTCGCCTCCCACGACTCCATGCAACTGCGCGACCTGCTCATCCCGTTCATGAAGCTGTCGAACAACATGCACGCCGAGATCCTCACCAAGGCCATGGGCTACAAGGCCTCGGGGGAGGGGAGCTGGAGCGCCGGGCTCGCCGCGGTCGGCGGGTATCTCAAGGGTGTCGGTGCCGATCCGGGCGAGGTGCGCCAGGTCGACGGGTCCGGGCTGTCGCGGATGGACAACTTCCCGGCGGGGCAGCTCGCCAAGCTGCTGCTCGCGGTGCGCTCCGAGCCCTGGTACGCGGACTGGTACCGGTCGCTGCCGGTGGCCTGCGATCCGCAGCGATTCGTGGGCGGCACCCTGCGCACCCGGATGTGCGGGACGCCCGCCGCACTCAACGCCCGTGGCAAGACAGGGTCGTTGACCGGCGCCTCGGCGCTCTCCGGCTATGTGACGGACGCCGGTGGACGCGAGCTCGTCTACAGCATCGTCCTCAACAACTTCCTCGTCTCCTCGGTGAAGCCGCTGGAGGACGCCATCGTCGTCACACTCGCCAAGTCCACCGAGGAAGCCGCAGTCGCGGTGACGCCGAAGGCGGCGAAGGGTGCGGAGACGCAGGGCGATCTCGAATGCTCGTGGCGCAAGCCTGCCCAGTGCTGAGCCGATGACCGGTCGCTGTGCTGTCCCGGCGCTCGCCGGGACAGCACAGCGACTCAGGGTTCAGCGCAGCGAGAACGTCGACACGCGCAGCCCGCCGCTCAGCACCAGATACACGTCCTGGCGGCCCTTCGCCGCGCCCTGCGACAGGGCCGCCGTCACCGTCTTGTACGTGTACGGCGACGTCGTCCCGTCGAAGTGCGCCGTGCCGGCCAGGGTCCCGGTGGGTGACCCGAGCCGGACCTGGACATCACCGGCGGACCCTGCCACCTGGGCGCTGAACTCCCGGACACCCGAGCCGAGTTGCACGCCCGCGAACTTCAGCCACGCCCCGTCGGACGACGAACCCACAGCCGTCCCGCGCACCTTCGACTCGTCCACCAGCCGTACGCCGCTGTAGTCGTCGAAGTTCTCGGCGCGCGTCACCTTCGCCAGGTTCCGGGCCGGGATGGTCTCGCCGGCCGCCTTCAGCGTCGTACGGGAGCGGATGTCGGCCGAGGAGGCGCCGACGGATATGTCGTAAGTGCCGCTCTCCACCACCCACTTGGAGCGGGTGACGTCCCAGTGCGCGAGGTCCTTCGTGCGCAGCTTCAGCTTGACCGTGCGGGTCTCGCCCGGCTTCAGCGAGACCCGCTGGAACGCCTTCAGCTGCTGGATCGGCTGCTTGTCCCGGGAGACCCGCTGGTGGGTGTAGAGCTGCACGGTCTCGTCGCCGGAGCGCTTGCCGGTATTGGTGACCGCGACCTCGTAGCCGCCTTCGACGCGCTTCAGCGAGCCGTACCGGAACGAGGTGTACGACAGTCCGTAGCCGAACGGGTAGAGCGCCCGGCCCTTGAAGTACTGGTACGTGCGGTCGGACTTGATGATGTCGTAGTCGAGGATCGACGGGAGGTCGTCCTGCGACTCGTACCAGGTCTGGGTGAGATGGCCGGAGGGGTTCGCGTCGCCGTAGAGGAGGTCGGCGAGGGCGTTGCCGGTCTCCTGGCCCGCGTGGGTCGTCCAGAGGAGGGCGGGGACTTCCTTCTGCAACGTCCCCAGCGTGGTCGGGTAGCTGTTCTCGACGACCACGACCGTGTGCGGATTGGCCGCCTTCACCGCCTTGACCAGGGCTTCCTGGCTTCCGGCCAGCCCCATGTTCGTACGGTCGTGGTCCTCGCGCCCGTTGATCGACGGCATCGAACCGACCACCACCACGGCGGTGTCCTTGCCCTTGACGGCGGCCACGGCGTCGTCGAGACCGCTGCGGACGACGTCCTTGGTGTAGTGCGCGGCCTGCTCCTTGGCGACCAGGCCGAGGGTGCCGTCGTCGCCGGTCGGGCCGAGGTAGACCGGGTTCGACCACCAGGACTCCCCGGTCTCGTATCCGGCGTACCGCAGCAGGTAGCTGCCGTCGTCCTGCCGCTCCAGTTTGAACTGCTGCTGCACGTACCAACCATTGGGCTGTGTCTGGTCGTTGACGAAGTTCGACCAGTTGTAGCCGACGTACTTGCCGTTGGCGGCCGAGCGCAGGGTGACGATGCCGGCGCCCCAGTCGAACGTGTCGAACTGGGCGGTCGTGTCGGTGGCCGCGGTCTCCTTCAGCGCGGCCCCGGAGTCCCCGGTCCCCGCGGTGACGTACTTGCCGGTCGCCGTGTTCTTCAGCGCGATACGGTCGACGCCCTCGCTGCTCGCCACCGGGGTGCCGAGCTTGGCGGCGATGCCGGCCTTGGGGGTGACGGCATAGGGCAGGGTGCCCGAGTACCAGTCGGTGTAGAGGGTGTCGGCGAGCGGGCCGACGACGGCGACGTTCTTCGCGGACGCCTTCAGCGGGAGCGCCTTGTCGTTCTTCAGCAGGACCGCTGCCTCCGTGGCGGCCTTGCGGGCCAGCTTCTGGTGGGCCGGGCTGTTGATGACGGACGCGTCGATGGAGCCGTACTTCCCGCCGTTCGGGTCGAATTCGCCGAGCCGCACGCGGACGGCGAGGATGTGGGAGACCGCAGTGTCGACGTCGGACACCTTCAACAGGCCCTTGTCCAAGGCTGACTTGATGGCTGTCGTGGTGGGCGCGGAATTCGCGTCGTCCGTGGTGTAGCTGTCGATGCCCGCCTTCAGCGCGGCCGCGTCGGCCTCGGGGAGCGTGTCGTAGTAGTTCTGCGCGCCGGGCAGCAGGTTGTTGGGGGCATAGGCGTCGGTGACGTTCAGCAGGTCCCGGTCGGTCCAGCCGCGCACCACGTCGTTCAGATCCGAATTCACCGTGTTGGGGCGGCCGTTGACCAGGTTGTAGGAGGCCATGACGCCCGTGACGGCGTCCGCCTCGATCGCGGGCTTGAACGCCGCCTCGTCGTACTCGTGCTGCACGCGCGGGCGCAGATCCGAGGACGTGGTCGAGCGGTGCACCTCGTTGTTGTTGGCGAGGTAGTGCTTGATGGTCGGCGCCGTCTTGAGGTGGTCCGGGTCGCCCCCGGTCAGACCGGTGCCGTACGCCGTGGAGAGCGAGCCCGTGAGGTACGGGTCCTCGGAGTAGCCCTCCTCGTTGCGCCCCCAGCGCGGGTCGCGCAGCAGGTTCGCCACCGGCGCCCACAGGTTGAGGCCCCAGCCGGCCGGGCGCTCCTGCTGGAAGCCGCGCGCCTCGTCACCGACCGCCGAGCCGACCTGCTCCATCAGCTTCGGGTCCCAGGTCGAGGCCAGCCCGACCGCCTGCGGGAACACCGTCGTCCTGCCGAGCCAGGCGACGCCGTGCAGGGCCTCGGTACCGGTGCGGAACGCCTGGATACCGAGGCGCGGGATCGCGGGCTCCATCTGGTGGAGCAGGGAGATCTTCTCGTCGAGGGTGAGGCGGCCGAGGAGGTCGTCGACGCGCTGGTCCACGCCGAGGTGCGGGTCGCGGAAGGGGTAGGCGGGGTCGTCGGCCGAGGCGGGGACGGCTGCGGCGAGGCCCCCGATCAGGGAGAGTGCCAGCAGAAGGGTGGTTCTGCGTCTTCTTCCCGGCTTGCGTCCGCTTCTCGTGCTTTTCATTTCACGGCTCCTTCACATAGGGCCTTGCACAAGGGTGTTGAACATCAGGAACACGGATCTACGGCGTGTTCCGTGGCGCTGTGCTCGCACGTTCCGTCAGCCGGGGCGGCAGCAGCGTGGCCTCGGGTACGGCAGCGCCGCCCAGCTTCTGCATCAGCAGCTCCACCGCCCGCGTGCCGACCTCGGCGGACGGTATGGCGACGGAGGTGACCGGGACGCGGATGCTCTCGGCGATCTCGTCCGGACAGATGGCGGTGACGGACAGGTCGCCGGGCACCCGCAGCCCGAGCTGCTCGAAGGCGTCGATCAGCGGTTCCAGGAGCGGTTCGTTGTGCACCACCACCCCCGTCAACGCGGGATGTTCGCGCAGCAGTTGCCCGGCGACCAGCCGGGCGGCGGCCGGTCCCGACTCGCAGGGGTGGACCGAGGAGGAGAGCCCGCTGCGGTCGGCGGCGGCCGTGAACCCCTGGACCACACGCTGGGCGAACGCGGTCTCCCGCACGTACACCTCCGGCGGCGACCCGACCAGCGCGACCACCCGGTGCCCGAGCCGGGCCAGCTGCTCGACACACGCCTCGCCCGCCGCCTTGAAGTCGAGGTCGATGCAGGTCAGCCCCTCGGGCTCGGCGGGGAACCCGATCATCACGGAGGGCCGTTCGAGGGTGCGCAGCAACGGGATGCGCGGGTCGTGGAGCTGGACGTCCATCACGATCAGCGCGTCCACCAGTGCGGTGTCCGCGACCCTCCGCAGCCCCTCCTCGCCCTCCTCCTGGGTGAGCAGCAGCACGTCGTGGTCGTGTCTGCGGGCGGCGGTCACCACGGACACGGCGAACTGCATCACCACCGGCACATGGATGCCCGCCCGTAAGGGGATCACCAGCGCCAGCACGTTGGACCTGCTGCTGGCGAGGGCCCGCGCACCGGCGTGCGGCCGGTAGCCCAGCTCGCGGATGGACTCCTCGACGCGCTGCCGGGTCTCCTCGGAGATCGGGCGCTTGCCGCTGAGCGCGTACGACACGGTGCTGGGAGAGACCCCGGCGTGCCGCGCCACATCAGTGATCTTCACCATCAGGCCGGCTCCCCCGGCTCCAGGGACCCCAGCTCCAGGGAGAGGAAGCCGGTCCCGGCCTTCGCCCGCGCGACCCGGTCCCCGGCCGCCAGCGCCCACGGCGCCGAGGGGTCGGAGGAGGACGCCCGCAGTGTGTCCCCCTCGCGGACCACGGTGAAGGTGACCTCGCCCACGGGCACCGTGACCTGCGCGCCGCGCTCCAGGCCGTACGCGCGCAGGGTGACCCCGTCGGCGTACGGATAGTCGGGCCGGTCCTCGACGGCGCCGACCGGGATGACCGCGCCCGGCCGGACGAGGAGCGGCACGCTCGCGAAGCCGTGCCGCTCGCGCACCCAGCGCGGCCCGGTCACCGCCTGCCCGCTGAGGAAGTGGGTCCAGGTCCCCTCGGGCACGTAGTACGAGACGTCGCCCTCGTCGCTGAAGACGGGCGCGACGAGGAGGTCGGGGCCGAGCATGTACTGCCGCTCCAGGTGCGCGCACCCGGGGTCGTCCGGGAACTCCAGGGCCATCGCCCGCATCATGGGGACGCCCTCGGTGTGGGCGGCGCGCGCGGCCTCGTACAGATAGGGCATGAGCCGCAGCTTCAGCCGGGTGAACAGGCGCAGCACGTCGACGGCTTCCTCGTCGAACAGCCACGGCACGCGGTACGACGACGATCCGTGCAGCCGGCTGTGCGAGGACAGCAGTCCGAACGCGATCCACCGCTTGAACAGCGCGGGTGTCGGTGTCCCCTCGAAGCCGCCGATGTCATGGCTCCAGAACCCGAACCCCGACAGGCCGAGGCTCAGTCCGCCGCGCAGCGACTCGGCCATCGACTCGTACGTCGCCTCGCAGTCGCCGCCCCAGTGCACCGGGAACTTCTGGCTCCCCGCCGTCGCGGAGCGCGCGAAGACGACGGCCTCCTGCTCGCCGCGGTGTTTGCGCAGCACGTCGAAGACGGTGCGGTTGTAGAGGTAGGAGTAGTAGTTGTGCATCCGCTCGGGGTCGGCCCCGTCGGCGTACGCCACGTCCACCGGGACCCGCTCGCCGAAGTCGGTCTTGAAGCAGTCGACGCCCTGGGCGAGCAGCGCCTCCAGCTTCGACGCGTACCAGTCGCGGGCGGCCGGACTGGTGAAGTCGACCAGTGCCATGCCCGGTTGCCACAGGTCCCACTGCCAGACACCGCCGTCGGGCTTCCTGAGGAGGTGGCCGAGCGACTTGCCCTCGGCGAAGAGCGGCGAGCGCTGCGCGATGTAGGGGTTGATCCAGACGGAGATCCGGAGCCCCCTCTCCTTCAGCCGGGCGAGCATGCCCTCCGGATCGGGGAAGACCCGTGGATCCCACTGGAAGTCGCACCAGTTGAACTCGCGCATCCAGAAGCAGTCGAAGTGGAAGACGGAAAGCGGGAGTTCGCGCTCCTTCATGCCGTCGATGAAGGAGGTGACGGTCGCCTCGTCGTAGGAGGTGGTGAAGGAGGTGGACAGCCACAGCCCGAACGACCAGGCGGGCGGCAGCGCCGGACGGCCGGTGAGGGCCGTGTACTTGCGCAGGATGTCCTTCGGCGTCGGGCCGTAGATGACGTAGTACGTCAACTGCTGTGTCTCGGCGCTGAATTGCACACGCGAGACCGATTCCGAGCCCACCTCGAAGGAGACCCGCCCCGGGTGGTCCACGAAGACGCCGTAGCCCGCGTCCGTCAGATAGAACGGCACGTTCTTGTAGGCCTGTTCGGTGGCCGTGCCGCCGTCGGCGTTCCACATGTCCACCACCTGGCCGTTCTTGACCAGGGGGCCGAAGCGTTCACCGAGGCCGTAGACGGACGTGCCGACCCTCAGGTCGAGCTGCTCACGCAGATAGTGGGCGCCGGTGGTGTCCCGCATGATGCCCATGCCCTTGGGGCCGCTGCTGGTGAGGGTCCGGCCGTGCGCGAGGAAGTCGACGTGCCAGGGGCTGGTGCGCGCCACCTTGATGGACAGGGCGCCCGCGGTGAGGGTCGCGTGCTCGTCGTCGTACGACGTCTGGGCTGCGAACTCCGCACGCTGGACGTCGAATTGGGGTCCACGCGGTTCCTCGCCCTGGAAGTGGGTGAACGTGACGCCGATGACGTCGGGCATGGGGGCGTGTGCGCTGATCGTCACGACCGGTCCCTTCAGCAGGTCGCCGCGGTGGCGGATCGGCTGGGTCGGCGCATGGATCTCCAGGGTGCCCGGCCCGGCGGTCACGTCGAGGACCTCGACCGGGTGGGCGGCGGTGACGCCCTCGCGCAGCAGCCAGTAGCCGTCGGTGAACTTCACGTGGGGGGTCCTTACTTGACGGCACCTGCGGCGATGCCGCGGGTGAGGGTCCGCTGGAAGACGATGAAGAACACGACGGCGGGCAGCACGCCGAGCAGGGCGGCCGCGTTCGTCATCGTGGCGTCCATCAGGCGCTGGCCCTGGAGGACGCCGAGCGCCACCGACACCGTCTGGTTGTCGTTGGAGATCAACATGACCAGGGGGAGCAGGAATTCGTTCCAGGTCCAGATGAAGAAGAAGACGAGGAGGACGCCGATGGTGGGGCGGCTGACGGGGACCACGATCCGCCAGAGCACCTGCCACTTGTTCGCGCCGTCGATACGGGCGGCCTCGATGATCTCGCGGGGGAACTGGCCGAGGACGGAGGAAAGGAGGAACGTGCCGAAGGCCGCCTGGACCACCGTGAACACGATGATCACGCTCAACCTCGTGTCGTACAGGCCGACTTGCTTGCTCAGGTAGTAGATCGGGTAGACCAGTGCCTCCTGCGGCAGCATGTTCGCCAGCACGAAGAAGGCCAGGACCCAGGTGCGTCCCTTGATCCGCCCGATGCCGATCGCGTACGCGTTGAGCACCGACAGAATCGCCGCGAGGACCGCCACCGAACCGCTGATCAGCACGGAGTTGAACAGCTTCTGGCCGTAGTCGACGCGCTCCCAGAAGCTCTTCAGCCCGTCCAGGTAGAAGCCCTTGGGCAGGCTCAGCGGGCCGTTCGCGGAGTACTCCGACGGCGACTTGACCGCGTTGACGGCGACGATCAGGAACGGGACGATCATGAACAGGGCGGCGATGCACAGCGCCACCAGCACCGGGTAGCGACGTAGGGCGGTCGTCATGCGCGGACCCCTTCCTCGGCATCCTCGGCACGGGTCTGGAGCTTCAGGCCGATCAGCGAGAGCAGCAGGATGATCACGGTGAGGACGGTGGAGATCGCGGCGCCGTAGCCGACCTGGGTCTTCTCGAAGAACGTGGAGAAGGAGAAGTAGGACGGGACGTCCGTCGCGCCGCCGGGGCCGCCCTTGGTCAGGACGTACACCGCGCCGAACACCTTGAGCGCGGCGATCGTGCACCAGGTCAGGACGACGTAGATCTCCGGCCGGATCTGCGGCAGCGTGATGTGCCAGAAGCGGCGCCACCATCCGGCGCCGTCCAGCTCGGCCGCCTCGTACAGCAGCGGGTCGACGCGTTGGAGGCCCGCCATGAAGACGACCAGCGGGAAGCCGATCTGCACCCAGACCATCACGCCCATCACGCTGTACAGCGCGAGGTCGGGGTCGCCGAGCCAGTCCTGCTGCCAGCTGCTCAGCCCGATCGCCTTCAACAGCTCGTTCAGGGAGCCGTTGTCGGGGGCGAGGATCCAGCTCCAGACGATGCCGGCGACCGCGATCGGCAGCACCTGCGGGAGGTAGAAGCAGGCGCGCAGCACCGCGGCCCACTTCGATCCGAAGTGCTTGGCGATGTAGTCGAACAGGGCGGCCGCCAGCACGAGACCGATCATCGTCGGTACGGCGGCCATGGCGACGACCATGAACATGCTGTGCCGGAAGGACGCCCAGAACTCCGAATCGTCCAGCAGCTCACGGTAGTTGGCGAGCCCGGTCCACTTGGGGCTGCCGATGCCCTGCCACTCCGTGAAGCTGACGCCCGTGTTCATCAGGAACGGCACGATGATGACCGCGAGGAAGGCGAGGAACCCGGGGAGCAGGAAGAGGGCGTACGAGTCGCGGGTACGGGGGCGGCGCGGGCCGGCGTGCTGGTGCTTGGCGACGGCCCGCGCACCCCGTTCAACGGTGACCGTCATTGCTTCGGCGCGCCCTTGTCGTACGCCTGCTGCAGTGCGCTGAGGTAGTCGTCCGGTTTCTCGTTGCCCGTCATCAGCTTCTGCGTCTCGGAGACGAGGACGTCGTAGAAGCCGGTGACCGGCCAGTCCGGGTAGAAGGCGAGCCCGTCCTTCTGGCTGAGCGTGTTGAAGTTGGAGATGAGCTGCTTGGACTTCGGGTCCGTGATGGCGCTCGTGTCGGCTGCGACCGGCACGCCGCCCTTGTTGCCGAGCAGGTTCTGGATCTTCTTCGACATGGTGATGTCGATGAAGTCGTAGGCGAGATCCTTGTTCTTGGCGTTCTTGGGGACCACCCAGAGGTTGCCGCCGGAGCCGAGGGTGAGGTTCGAGCCGGGCCACAGGGAGGAGTCCCAGTCGAACTTGGCCTCCGTCTGGAAGCGGCCGTACCACCAGCTGCCGGAGAACAGGATCGGGGCCTTGCCCTGGATCCAGGAGACGCCCGCGTCCTCGGCCTTGGTGCTGGTGGACTTCTTGCTGATGTAGCCCTTCTTCACCCAGTCGGCGAAGGTCTGCGCCGCGTAGGTCCAGGCCGCGTCGTGGAAGTCGGTCTTGCCCTTGTACAGCTCGTACTTGTCGACCCAGGAGCGGTCGGCCTTCGACAGGGCGAGCTGGTAGAGGTACTGCTGGGCCATGTACTCGGCGCCGGCGTTGGCGAGCGGGGTGACGCCCTTCTTGACGAACGCGTCCATGGCGGAGGTCAGTTCGTCGAACGTCTTCGGCTCGGCTATCCCGTACTTCTTGAAGAGGTCCTTGTTGTAGAAAGCCATCGTGTACTCGGCGTAGTTGGGCACGCCGTACCACTTGCCGGAGCCCATGACCCCGTTCGTGTCGTACACGCTGGTCGTACGCACACCGGCGCTGAGCTTCTTGTCCCAGCCGCGCTTGGTGACCTCGGCGCTCAGATCGGTGAGCAGGCCCTGTTTGGAAAGCGCGCCCGCTGTCGCGTTGCCCTTGTTGTACTCCATGAGGTCGGGCGCGTCCGAGGAGTTGAGGATCATGGGCGCCGTCTTCTGGATCTGGTCGAAGCCCTTCTCCTCGAACTTCACCTTCACGCCCGGATGCTTCGCCTCGAACTCCTTGATCGCCTCGTTCCAGGCCACGCCCATCGCGCTGTCCGGGCCCTCGTAATGCCACAACTTCAGCGTCTTGCCGTCGCCGGAGCCGCTGTCCGAGTCTCCGCAGGAGGTCAGCAGCAGGGCTCCGCTCATCATCACCGCAGCCGCGGCCACCACACGCCTTCGTGCTGTCAACATCCCGTGCCTCCAGGGGAGTCGGATGGGTTCTGGGCAGAACTGGTCGTCACGCAGGGTTCGTCGAATCGCTTCGATGCGTGACGTCGAAGCGCTTCGACGGGGGAACGTATGTGGGGGCTGTGAGTCCGTCAATGGGGGGCGCACGAATTGGGGCAGGGGTTCGACGGGTCGGACGGCAGAGGAGGGGGCGAGAGGGGCTGTTCGACGGATCGGTGAGGGCGTATGGCGGTGATGAGGCGGTGGGCGGCGGCGATCAGGAGCGCCGTGGTCGCCGCCGCGACCGGTACGCCGTATCCCGCCGCAGGTGAGAGGTGCTCGACCGCCCAGCCGCCGGCCGCCGAACCGCAGGCGATGCCGCCGAGGAGGCCGGTCACGGCGAGCGTCATGCCCTCGTTCAACCGGCCCTCGGGCGTGCGCTGTTGGACGACGGTCATGCCGGTGACCATGGTCGGGGCGGTCGCCATGCCCGCGATGAGCAGAGCGCCCGCGAGGGCCACGAGAGAGCCGGTGAGCGACGCCGCGAGCAGCGGCAACGTCATCACAGCCGCCATCGCGGCGACGCACGGCGGATAGCGGCGCTCGGCGGGACCGGCCGGCTTCACGGCCCCGTACACCAGGCCCGCCACGCACGAACCGGCCGCCTGGAGGCCGAGGACCAGGCCCGCGGCCGGCCCGTGCCCCTGGGCGTCCGTGAACGCGATCGTGACGACCTCCATCGAACCGAAGACCGCGCCGAGGGCGAGGAACGCGGCCAGCAGGGAGGGGATGCCGGGGGCGCGCAACGGCGACTTCTCCGCCGTACGGCGTCGGGGCGGGGGTTCCGTCGAACGCTGGGCGGCGAAGATCAGGATGCCGGACATCATCAGGACGACCCCGACCAGCGTGCCCGCCTCCGGGAAGAACGCCCCGCACAGAAAGGCCGCGAGCACCGGGCCGAGCATGAAACACAGCTCGTCCGCGGCCTGTTCGAAGGAGTTCGCGGTGTGCACGGCGGCCGGGTCCCCCTGGAAGAGGTGGGTCCAGCGGGCCCGTGACATGCCCCCGGTGTTCGGCGTGGTGGCGGTGGCCGCGTACGCCGCGAACAGGGTCCAGTCCGGAGCGCCGTAGTGCACGCAGAGCAGGAGCGCGAGTGACCCGAGCACCGCAACCGCCGTTGCCGGTACGGCGACTCGGGCCTGCCCGTGCCGGTCGACGAGCCGCGCGATCCAGGGGGCGACCACCGCCGTCACCGCGAGACCGGTCGCGGTGACGGCGCCGGCGAGGGCGTACGAACCGCGTGCCCCCGCGATCATGATGACCGCGCTCACGCTGAACATGCCCATGGGAAGGCGGGCGATCAGGTTCCCGAGCGTGAAGGCGCGGGCGCCGGGGACGGTGAAGAGACGGTGGTAGGGGGTGCGGGGCTTTGTCCGGGGGTGCTTGGGGTGCTCGGGGTTCTTCGGAGGTCGGTGGGGGCGGAAGTCGACGGCCACCAGGGTGTCGCCGGTGACGGTGAAGCGCGTCGACAGCGTCGTCGAAGGAGCCGACGAAGGGGCGGGTGAAGGGGTGGGTGAAGGGGCCGGTGAAGGAACAGTCGAAGAAGCTCTCGAAGAAGGTCTCAAGGAAGCTTTCGGGGAAGTTCTCGAAGGGGCGGCGAACGGGGCTTCGGAGGAGGGGAGTTGCGGCATGGATCTACCGTCGCCCGCCGTCTGACCTGCGGTCCAACACTTACTCCGTAGCGATTGACACACCTGCGTTGTAAGTTCGCGGGATGTCTGCCGCCCCCCTCGACCCGCGCCTCCTGCGCGCCTTCCTCGCCGTCGCCGAGGAGCTGCACTTCACCCGCGCAGCCGCCCGGCTCTACGTCGCCCAGCAGGCCCTCAGCCGTGACATCCGGCGGCTGGAGCGCGAACTCGGCACGGAGCTGTTCGTGCGGACGACCCGGCAGGTGACGCCGACGGCCGACGGCGAGCGGCTGGTGCCGTACGCGCGCCGCGTGCTGGAAGCGCACGACGCGCTGCGCACCGCTTTCGGCGCGCCGGAGGCGGCCCGGCCGCTGCTCGTCGACGTCAACAGCCCGGGGCTGGTCTCGGAGCGGATCCTCGCCCGTGCCCGCGAACTCGCGCCCGACGTCGAGTTGATGGCCCGCTTCGAGAGCGGGCTGACGGGCGCGGTGGGGGAGTTGCTCGCCGGACGCCTGGACGCGTCGTTCGGACGGTTCGCCGGACTCGCCCCGGCGGTCAGGGCCCGGCTCGGGCACCAGCCCGTGCGGTACGAGCCGATGGCCGTTGTCCTGCCCGAGGACCACCGGCTCGCGGAGCTGGACGCGGTGCCGCTGGACGCGCTCGCGGGCGAGACCGTTTATGCGGGGGCGGGAAATCCACGGACACTGGAATGGACCGACTTGGCCCGACATTTGTTCGAGGGACGTGGAATCGAAATGGCGCCGCCCGCGCCGGTGGCCGTCGGGCCCGAGGAATTCCAGCGGATCATGGCCAAGAAGCGGAACCCCGTCCTCGCCGCAGTGGACTTTCCGGCCATGCCGGGAAGCGTCCTGAGGCCCCTTGTGGACCCCGTCCCGCTGTCTCCTGTGTCACTGGTGTGGCGAAAGGGGCTGGTGCATCCGGCATTCGATGCTCTTCGACAAGCCGCTTCCGAACTCGCGTCCGAAGAAGGCTGGTTGCGGCGACCCGAAGGTGGATGGATTCCGGCCACAGATGCACTCATCATGATGAGGCAGAACTGACGTATAACCACATAGGCCACTCAGGTGCGCTACGTTTTTCAGCCGGGCGCAGTGTGGTAAAGGGGGCGCTTGGATCGGGTGGGGGCCCGGTCCGGCCGACGCGTAAGTGATGCCCGGAGTCGTACGTGCGCACCCGAGAAATTTCCCGTGGGGGATGTGCGTGCGCGTGGAGAACTGGCGGAAAGACGCCAACCCGAATCACCGGAATAGTGATCACCGGGATATCGATCGCCGAAGTATTGATCAGCGGAATGCTGATCAGCAGAGTGCGGATCACTGGAATGCGGATCAACGGAATGCGGATCAACGGAATGTGGCTCCGGAGCCGGTGAACTGGCCGGAGGCCGCGCGGACTTCTTCCTGGTCCAAGGCCGAGGAGATGTCGGAGACGGCGCGGCTCTCCGACACGGGGCGGACACCGCGATCGCCGAGGCCGCCCTTGACGCCGTCCGGGGCTGATGCGCCCACGGCGAACGCACCCGGCCCGCACGCGCCCACCTGGGAGCAGCCCGACGAGCCCGGTCACAGTCACGACCCGAACGAGGTGACAGTCCAACTCGATGGTGCGGGACGCCAGTTGGACGACCCCCTGGTTCAGCAGAGCGACGGCGCTCCGGGTTCACCGGATGCCGGGGACGGTTCGGACGGTCCGGTCTTCGTCGACGAGTCGGGCCGCCGCAGCCGCCGGTTCCGCCGCCTCGGCATCCTGGTCGGCCTCGCCTGCGCGGTGTACGCCGTCGTCATCGTCGTCACGCTCCTGTCGGGCAACTCCAACGCGCCCTGGCTGCCGGTGCCCGGTCAGGGCGACGACCAGCCGGCCGGCCAGGTCGACACCTCGCCGCTGCCCACCGACGCCGACCCGGCGAAGCCGTCCGGCTCCGGTTCCGGCGGCGTCGCGCCGGGCGCGAGCCCGACGGCCAGCGGCGGTACGCGGCCGTCGCCGGGCGCCAACGCCTCACCCGGCGCCTCCGCGAGCCCCACGGACCCGGCTGCGTCGACCGACCCGAAGCCCTCGACGTCCACCACCGCCAAGCCCGACCCGGGCACCAGCACCACGAAGGCCCCGGACCCCGAGCCGTCCAACCCCGTGGTCGACCCGCCGGATCCCACGCCCTCGGACTCCGTCTCCCCCTCGCCCGATCCCAGCGAGAGCCCGGTCACCGGCGGCTCGGGTGCCGGTGCGGGGACGGTCGCCGAAGGCCCCGTACAGCAGGGCCCCGTCGACCGGAGCCCCACTGAGCCGAGCGTCACCAGCTCCTCGTCCCCGGAGAACATCCTCTGATGGCATCCCGCACCAGCCGGCACGGCCCCGCACCACGAGCATCACGATCATCCAGAGCACCACGACCATCCCGAGCACTTCGCACGGACTCTCCCCGGCGCCGCCGGCTGCCGATGCGCCACCTGCTCCCCTCGCTCGTCCTCGTCGCCCTGATGGCGATGCTGATGCTGCGCGGCTACGTGCACAGCGAGATCCTCGCCGACCACCGCATCCAGCCCGAGGCCGCCACCGACAAGGTGCCGGAGAGGATCCTGGACGGCGGCCCGGTCATCGACACCCGCAGCGGCCGTACGACCAGCATCGATGTCAAGGACCACCGTCTCGTCCTCACCTTCGACGACGGCCCGGACCCGAAGTGGACCCCCAAGGTCCTCGACGTCCTCAAGGCGCACCACGCGCACGCCGTCTTCTTCGTCACCGGCACCAACGCCTCGCGCTACCCGGAGCTGATCCGCCGCATGGTGGCGGAGGGCCACGAGGTCGGCCTGCACACCTTCAACCACCCCGACCTCTCCTACCAGTCGAAGGAGCGCATCGACTGGGAACTCTCCCAGAGCCAGCTGGCGCTGGCGGGCGCGGCGGGCATCCGCACCTCCCTCTTCCGCCCTCCGTACTCCTCCTTCGCCGACGCCATGGACAACAAGTCCTGGCCGGTGACGCAGTACATCGGCACACGCGGCTACATCACCGTCGTCAACAACACCGACAGCGAGGACTGGCGAAAGCCCGGCGTCGACGAGATCATCCGCAACGCCACCCCGTACGGCGGCAAGGGCGCCATCGTCCTGATGCACGACTCCGGAGGCGACCGCCACCAGACGGTCCTGGCACTGGACAGGTTCCTGCCCCAACTCCAGGCACAGGGCTACGTGTTCGAGAACCTCACCGAGGCGCTCGGTGCTCCCAGCGCGCACACTCCGGTCGCCGGGGTCGGGCTGTGGAAGGGCAAGGCCTGGATCTTCCTGGTCGGCGCCTCGGACGGGATCACCGAGGGCCTGGTCGTGGCGCTCGCCGTGATCGGCGTCCTCGTCTTCACCCGCTTCGGCCTGATGCTCGTACTCTCGGCGGTGCATGCCCGCCGCGTCCGGCGCCGCGACTTCCGCTGGGGCCCGGCGTCGGTCACCGAACCGGTGTCGGTGCTCGTGCCGGCGTACAACGAGGCCAAGTGCATCGAAAACACGGTCCGTTCGCTGATGGCGAGCGAGCACCCGGTCGAGGTCGTCGTCATCGACGACGGTTCGAGCGACGGTACGGCGCTGATCGTCGAGCGACTGAACCTGCCGAACGTACGGGTCGTACGGCAGCACAACGCGGGCAAGCCCGCCGCCCTCAACCGCGGCCTGGCGAACGCCCGGCACGACCTCGTCGTGATGATGGACGGCGACACCGTCTTCGAACCGGCCACCGTCCGCGAGCTGGTCCAGCCCTTCGCGGACCCGTCCGTCGGCGCGGTGGCGGGCAACGCGAAGGTGGGCAACCGGGATTCACTGATCGGCGCCTGGCAGCACATCGAGTACGTGATGGGCTTCAACCTCGACCGCCGTATGTACGACATGCTGCGCTGCATGCCGACGATCCCCGGCGCGGTCGGTGCGTTCCGCCGCTCCGCGCTGGAACGGGTCGGCGGCATGAGCGACGACACGCTCGCCGAGGACACCGACATCACGATGGCGATGCACCGCGACGGCTGGCGCGTCGTGTACGCGGAGCGCGCCCGCGCCTGGACGGAGGCGCCCGAGTCGGTCCAGCAGCTGTGGTCCCAGCGCTACCGCTGGTCGTACGGCACCATGCAGGCGATCTGGAAGCACCGCGGGGCCCTGGTCGAGCGGGGCCCGTCGGGCCGCTTCGGCCGCGTGGGCCTGCCGCTGGTGTCCCTCTTCATGGTCCTCGCCCCGCTGCTGGCCCCCCTGATCGACGTGTTCCTCCTCTACGGAGTGGTCTTCGGCCCGACGCAGCGGACGATCGCGGCGTGGCTGGGCGTTCTCACCGTCCAGGCGATCTGCGCGGCGTACGCCTTCCGTCTCGACCGCGAACGCATGACACACCTGATATCGCTCCCGCTCCAGCAGATCCTCTACCGCCAGCTCATGTACGTGGTCCTGCTCCAGTCGTGGATCACCGCACTCACCGGAGGCCGACTGCGCTGGCAGAAGCTGCGGCGCACGGGCGTGGTGGAGGCGCCGGGATCGATCCCGCGGCAGCGGGCACGCAGCGGGGATGACCGGAGGCCGGTGGGATGACGCACGAACAGCAGGAACAGCAGGAACAGCAGGAACAGCAGCAGGAGCAGCAGGAACGGCAGGAATATCCGGTATCTCCGGCGGTGTGGCTGCGGGAGTCGGCCGAGAGCCCGGCCGAGATCCCGCAGCAGAGGTCGGTGCCGTCCGCGCCGCCGACGACTCCCGCGCCCCAGTCGACGGCCAGGAAGCCGGGCCGTGACCGCTACCTGGACCTGCTCCGCTCGATCGCCCTCGTCCGGGTGGTCGTCTACCACCTCTTCGGCTGGGCGTGGCTGACGGTCCTGTTCCCCTCCATGGGCGTGATGTTCGCGCTGGCGGGCTCGCTGATGGCCCGCTCGCTGAACCGCCCCGCGCTGGGCGTGATCAAGGGCCGGGTGCGCCGACTGCTGCCCCCGCTCTGGGCGTTCAGTGCGGTGGCGCTGACGCTGATGTTCGCGGGCGGCTGGAACATCCTCAAGGACCCTGACCACGGCGGTACTTGGGGCCTGATCGACCTCGTCAACTACGTCGTCCCGCTCGGCGCCCCGCCCTTCCCCTGGCACGTCGGCTCCGAGTCCGGCCTGCTGGAGGACACCTGGGCGGTCCAGGCGGCGGGTCCGCTCTGGTACCTGCGCGCGTATCTGTGGTTCGTGATCGCGTCGCCGCTGCTGCTGCGGGCGTTCCGCAGGGTGCCGTGGGCGACACTGCTGGCACCCCTCGCCCTGACGGCGATCGTCGGCACCGGCATCGTGAACATCCCCGGCGAGACGGGCAACGCGGTCTCCGACTTCGCGGTGTACGGCGGCTGCTGGGTCCTGGGCTTCGCCCACCACGAGGGGTTGCTCAAGCGGATCCCGCGCTATGCGGCGGTCTCCTGCTCCGCGTTCCTGATGGCCTTCGGCCTGTGGTGGGCCTCGGGTCATCTGGGCCCCGACGGCTGGGACCTGAACGACATCCCGCTGGCGCAGGCGACCTGGTCCTTCGGGGTCGTCGTCATCCTGCTCCAGTACTCACCGTCGTGGCAGGAACTGCCGGGGAAGCTGGCGCGCTGGGACAAGCTGGTGACGCTGTCCAACAACCGCGCGGTCACGATCTACCTGTGGCACAACATGCTGATCATGGCCACGGTCCCGATCATCGACCAGGTGTACAACCTCCCCTTCATGCAGAGTGACCGCGCGGTGGCGGCCCTCGACACGACGTACATGCTCTGGATGTTCGTGCTGGTCTGGCCGCTGATCGCCCTGACGACCATCGCGTTCGGCTGGATCGAGGACATCGCGGCACGGCGCAGTCCGAGGTTGTGGCCGAACGGTGTGAAACGTGGGCGCTCCCGGCGAAGGTCATGACGTGGGCAAGTGACCTGTTTCATAAGGCGCTTGCATGCGGGTGGCCGGTGGTGAATGTTGGGGACCGGGTCGGGTGGGGCGGTTGTTGCCCACCCGGTCGACGCGCCGCACGGGGGAGACACCAGAGATGACACAGCCACCGCAGGACGGCTACGGGGATCAGCCGGGTCCGTACGGGTACGGAGGCCAGCAGGGCCCGAACCCGTACGGCGGGCAGCAGCCGCTGCCCCCGCAGGGACCCCCGCCGACTCAGCCACCGACGGGGCCTTCGGCGGGTCCGTACGGGCCGCCGCCTATGCCGCCCGCTCAGCCGCCGGGCCAGGGGCCCCAGCCCAACCCGTACGCGTCCCAGTCCCAGCCGCCGTACGGGACACAGCAGCCGGCGTACGGCCAGCAGCCTCCGTACGGCCAGCCGGACCAGCTGTATGCGGGCTATCCGCCGCAGCCCGGGGGCGACGGGGGCGGGGGCCAGGGTCCCAAGCGCCGCCTGGCGATCGTGATCGCGTCCGTCGCCGCCGCTGCCGTCCTGATCGGCGGCGGGATCTACTTCGTGACGAGCGGCAACGGCAACGACGACGACAGCAAGCCGAAGGCCGACAAGAGCGTGTCGGCATCCCCGACGGCCGGCCCGACGGAGTCGTCGACGGACGACCCCGTCGTCGACCCGTCGGACGAGGCGTCGGACCCGGCCGACGACTACGGCGACGACACGGACACGTCGGACGACTCCACCGGCGGTTCCGCCACCCCGCCCGACGCGACGGGCTTCCAGGGCCAGTGGCAGGGCGACGGCAACAACAAGACGCTCACCATCGGCGACAAGTACGCGACGGGCGACTACAAGGGCAAGTACGCCCTCTCCTACATCGACCCGGGCGGCGAGGGCATCCTCACCGGCCTCGGCGCAGACACCAGCGGCGGCGGCTTCCGGATGGTCCTCCAGCCCATGGGCAGCAAGAAGGAGTCGGACTACGTCTCGGCAAACCTGAAGCGCTCGGGCGACAGCGTGGTCATCACCTGGGACGACGGCGGCAGCGACACGCTTCCGTACGTCGGGGAGTGACTCGCTCCGAGTCACTGTGAGGCGGCTGTGCGGCAGCCCGGTCGGGTGTCAAAGGTTTGTCAATGACCGGTCAAGGGGTGCGGTCGCTGGTCTGTCATGGCGTGACGCCGTGACACCGTGGGCGAGTTGCGTACGTGAAGGTTGAAGCCAGGTCGTCCGGTGGGGAGTTGGAGCGGTGAGCAAGCGGCAGGTGCAGAAGATGCTGCAGTTGATGGCGGCGGGGGAGCCGGTTGAGCTCACCACCCCCATGTCCTCCGTGAAGAAGCTGGCCCAGCTCGCCTTCGTCGCCCAGCAGTTCGGGTACGAGTACGCGGACGCGCGACAGGGCGGGCGCAACGGGCAGGTGAAGATGTTCGTCGTGCCCGATCCCAGCCCGCAGGCCCGCTCGCGCGCCGCGCAGAACTGGGCGCAGTTCCCGCAGGCCGGGGACGGGGTCTCGTTGCCGCCCGTTATTCCGGACGCGCTGGAACTGCTCAAGGCCCGCATCAACTTCGACCTGACCGGCAAGAACGCCGAGAAGCGGATGGGGTACGGCGCTGTCGGCATCAGCGTCGGGTCCGCGATCCTGGCCTACCGGCTCGGCGGGGAGTCCGCCGACTTCGTCGTGGCCGGCATCTTCTGGGCGGTGATGATGGTCGTCCTCGGGATCTCGTTCATCGTCACGCGGAGGCGCAACGCCAAGTTCGCGGCACGGTTGCGGGCCGCCGGCTTCACACCCGTGACGGAGGCGGACGGCCGGGTGCGGTATCTGCCGCCGGGGGCACACCAACCCCACCAGCAGTACGTCTCCGGTCCGTACGGGCAGCAGCAGCCGACGTACGCTCCCGACCCCTACGGGCAGCAGCAGCCGACGTATGCCCCCGGCCCCTACGCACAGCAGCAGCCCCAGGCCCCCGGCCCGTACGGCCAGCAGGCCCCCGCACAGGCCCCCGGCCCGTACCCGCAGGCCCCCGGCCCCTACCCGCAGCCGTACGCCCCCGGCCCCTACGGCCGGCCCCCTCAGCAGTAACCCGCGCTCACCCCACCCCTCGTCCTCACCGGAGCCCCCCGCCCCGAGTGAGAGCAACGTTCCCTTCCAGTCACTCACAGGCACAGGCCGGAAACGCGCCCTCCCTACCTTCGGTTTCAGTCACTCGTCGTAAGACACCGAGCACCGGAGAACCGTGGAGGCGTCATGACAGCCCCGAGCACAGCCCCCGCACCGAGCAGGGGAGGCCGCTGGATCGAGCACTGGGATCCGGAGAACGAGGCGTTCTGGCAGGAGAAGGGGGAGAAGGTCGCCAAGCGCAATCTCCTCTTCTCCGTACTCTCCGAGCACATCGGGTTCTCGATCTGGACCCTGTGGTCCGTGCTGGTGCTCTTCATGGGGCCCGAGTACGGGCTCACCCCGGCCGACAAGTTCATGCTGACCTCGATGGTCACGCTGGTCGGCGCCGTCGTCCGCGTCCCGTACACCTTCGCCGTCGCGATCTTCGGCGGGCGGAACTGGACGATCGTCTCGGCGAGCCTCCTGCTCATCCCCACCATCGCCGCGTTCACGGTGATGAAGCCGGGGACGTCGTTCAACACCTTCCTGCTGATCGGGCTGCTGGCCGGCATCGGCGGGGGCAACTTCGCCTCCTCCATGACCAACATCAACGCCTTCTTCCCGCTCAGGAAGAAGGGGTGGGCCCTCGGGCTCAACGCCGGCGGCGGCAACATCGGCGTACCGGTCATCCAGCTCGTCGCGCTCGCCATCATCGGGGCCAGTGGCGGCCCGCGCGTGCTGCTGGGGATCTACATCCCGCTCATCGTCGTCGCCGCCGTCCTCGCCGCCGTCTTCATGGACAACATCGCGAACGTGAAGAACGACACCGGCGCCGCCAAGGACGCCGCGAAGGACGCGCACACCTGGATCATGTCCTTCCTGTACGTCGGCACGTTCGGGTCGTTCATCGGCTACAGCTTCGCCTTCGGCCAGGTGCTGACCAACCAGTTCGGGCGTACGCCGCTCCAGGCCGCCTATCTCACCTTCATCGGTCCGCTGCTCGGCTCACTGATCCGGCCCGTGGGCGGCTGGCTCGCCGACCGCTACGGCGGCGCGAAGATCACGCTGTACAACTTCGTCGGGATGGCGGTGGCCACCGGCGGCCTCGTCCTCGCCTCGATGCAGAAGTCGCTGCCGTTCTTCGTCTCCGTGTTCGTCGTGCTGTTCGTGCTCAGCGGGCTCGGCAACGGCTCGACGTACAAGATGATCCCCGGCATCTTCCAGACCAAGGCCGTCGCCAAGGGGCTGGTGGGCGAAGAGGCCGCGGCCTACGGGCGACGGCTCTCGGGTGCCTCCATGGGACTCATCGGAGCGGTGGGCGCGCTCGGCGGCGTCGGCATCAACCTCGCCTTCCGGCAGTCCTTCCTCTCCTACGGCTCCGGCACCGGCGCCTTCGTCACCTTCCTCGCCTTCTACGCGCTGTGCTTCGCGGTCACCTGGGCCGTATACCTTCGCCGTCCGGCAGGAGCCGAGTCCCCGGCCGCGTCCGCTTCGGAAGCGAAGCCGCAGCTCAGCTACGCCGAGGTGTGACGTAACACCGACGACATGAAGCGGAACCGAGCCTGTCACGGAGCGTTGACAGGCTCGGTTCCGCACGCAGGTGCACGGCCGTGCGGGAGCGGCCGCCACGTACGACTCGACTAGCGCGAGACGAGAGCCATGTACGACGAACAACAGCGACCGGACCACAGCCCGGGCCCCGGTCCGAGCCACGGCCCCCTCGCCGGATTCACCGTCGGCGTCACGGCAGCCCGGCGCGCCGACGAGCTCGGGGCGCTGCTCCAGCGGCGCGGCGCCTCCGTCCTGCACGCGCCCGCCCTGCGGATCGTGCCCCTCTCCGACGACAGCGAACTGCTCGCCGCCACCAAGGAACTCATCGACCAGGCGCCGGACGTCGTGGTGGCCACCACCGCCATCGGCTTCCGGGGCTGGGTCGAGGCCGCCGACGGCTGGGGGCTCGGCGAGAACCTGCTGGACCGGCTGCGCGGCGTCGAGCTGCTGGCCCGCGGCCCCAAGGTCAAGGGTGCGATCCGGGCCGCCGGGCTCACCGAGGAGTGGTCGCCCTCCTCCGAGTCCATGGCCGAGGTGCTCGACCGGCTGCTCGACGAGGGCGTCGAGGGGCGCCGGGTCGCCATCCAGCTGCACGGCGAGCCGCTGCCCGGCTTCGTGGAGTCGCTGCGCGCCGCCGGAGCGGAGGTCGTCGGGGTGCCGGTGTACCGGTGGCTGCCGCCCGAGGACCTCGGGCCCGTCGACCGGCTTCTGGAGGCTGCCGTCACCCGCGGCCTGGACGCGCTCACCTTCACCAGCGCGCCCGCCGCCGCGTCCCTGCTCTCCCGCGCCGAGGAGCGCGGTCTGCTGCCCGAACTGCTCGCCGCCCTCCACCACGACGTGCTGCCCGCCTGCGTCGGCCCGGTCACCGCGCTGCCGCTCCAGGCCCACGGCGTGGACACCGTCTCGCCCGAGCGCTTCCGGCTCGGACCGCTCGTCCAGCTGCTGTGCCAGGAACTCCCGGGCCGCGCCCGTACGCTGCCGATCGCCGGCCACCGCGTGGAGATCCGCGGCCACGCCGTGCTGGTCGACGGGGAGCTGCGGCCCGTGCCGCCCGCCGGGATGTCCCTGCTGCGGGCCCTGTCGCGGCAGCCCGGCTGGGTCGTCGCCCGCGCCGAGCTGCTGCGGGCGCTGCCCGGAGCCGGGAAGGACGAGCACGCCGTCGAGACGGCGATGGCCCGGCTGCGTACGGCCCTCGGTGCGCCCAAGCTCATCCAGACGGTCGTCAAGCGCGGCTACCGGCTCGCCCTCGACCCGGCGTCCGACTCCAAGTACGGCGACGCCTGACGCCTGCCGAACCGTCCGCGCAGAACGAGCGCCCGGGCGAGGCACGCCAGCGCGAGGGTCGACAGCAGTGCCCGTACGACGTTCCACGCGACCCACGGGTCCTCGAAGTGCTCGCGCACGGCGGCCGGATCGGCGATCCTCGCCGGGTCGCCGGCGTTCGCGAGGTCGTTGTTGAGCGGGATGTTCACGGCCGTCGTGACGAGGAACACGAGCGCGTACGCCGCCAGCGCGGCCCACACCCATCGGCGGTACGGGGAGCCGCGCAACTGCCAGGCGGAGACCGCCGTGAGGAGCAGCGCGCCCATGAAGCTCAGGAAGAACACCGGGTTCTGGATCACGTCGTTGATGTTCTGCATGACCTCGATGTAGACGCGGTCGTCGCTGCGGGCCAGCGACGGCATGATGGCGCAGGCGAAGATGTAGAAGACCCCGGCGATCAGGCCCATGGTGACGGTGGCCGCGCCCAGGACGGCCGTGGCGGTCGTACGGCGGCCTTCGCGGTTGTCTGTGCTGCTGTTCGTCGTGTTGTTCGTCGTCTCTGTCATGACGATCAGTCAACCGGTGCCGCTCCGCCCGTGACATGGCCCGGACGCGCGGCCGCATAAGCGGACGTCCAGGGCGGTGCCCGGGGCGGTCGCCGGGGCAGCGTCGGAGGCGAGCGTCCGGGGCGGGTGCGACACCTGCCCGGTGCCGGGTCTTCCGGCCACGCGTGCAGCCGGGCACTGTAGCGGGTACGGGACTTCCAGAGCTTCCCCAGGAACCTTTCTTCTCGGCTCACCGATCACTTCACCGATCAACTCACCGATCACGTCCCGATCGCTTCACCGACCCCTCATGGCGGTAACCCCAAGGCGGTGACAGGCACATGGCATTGGGCACGGCCACGGCCTCGTACGACATGCGGTTCGACTCCGGGCGGATCTGCCTGGACCTCGTGGCGACCACCCATCCCGAGGAACGGCTCGACTCCGCCGCGCGACTGCGGAACTGGATCACCGGATCGGGACTCGTGCCACCGGGGACACCGCTCACGGCGGTCGACACGGCCTGGCTCGCCTCCTTCCGCGAACTGCGCGGACACGTGGCGCAGTTGGTGCGCGGGGAACTGGACGGCCGGCCCGCCGACGCGGCGCTGGCCCGCGTCAACGCCGTGGCGCTGGGCACCCCGCCCGCCCCCTGGGCCGTACGCGCCGACGACGGCTCGCTGCGGCGCCGGCTGCACGCGCCGCCCGGCTGCCCCGAGTTGCTCTCGGTCGTGGCCCGTGACGCCGTGGACCTCCTCACCGACCCGGTGGCGGGCGCCAGCCTGCGCCAGTGCGAGGGGGACAACTGCCCGATCGTCTATCTGGACACCTCACGCGGGCGCCGGCGGCGCTGGTGCTCCAGCGAGGTGTGCGGAAACCGGGAGCGGGTCGCCCGGCACCGACGCCGGGCGGCTCTCGCCCGCGCGTGAGCCGCCGTACGCCGACCACGGCCGGCCGCGCTGGCGGCACCCGTGATCAGCCCCCATGATCAGCTCTAGGTGATCTTCCGATCACATGCCGCGACAAGTGCACCCTCTTCCCATCCCGCCCAAGAAATATGTGCGCACACTTTGAACACACCCGCGCCTACGCACGTACCCGGATATGAGCGACCGACTGGGGGAACCCCCGGACACCGGAGGTAGGCGTGCGCAAGGATTCCGCCGTGGCTGATGAACGCAGGCCAAGGGCCCGACATCGCATGTCCCAGCAACCCTCGTCCACCGAACCGGACGAGGAGCTGATGCGCGCGTTGTATCGGGAGCACGCGGGTCCCCTCCTCGCCTATGTCCTCAGGCTGGTCGCCGGTGACCGGCAGCGTGCCGAGGACGTGGTGCAGGAGACGCTCATCCGTGCCTGGAAGAACGCCGGTCAGCTCAATCGAGCGACCGGTTCGGTACGCCCCTGGCTGGTGACGGTCGCCCGGCGCATCGTCATCGACGGCCACCGCAGCCGGCAGGCCCGGCCGCAGGAGGTGGACCCGTCACCGCTGGAGGTGATCCCCGCGGAGGACGAGATCGACAAGGCGTTGTGGCTGATGACTCTGTCGGACGCGCTGGACGACCTGACCCCTGCTCACAGGGAAGTTCTGGTCGAAACGTACTTCAAAGGACGTACCGTGAATGAGGCTGCCGAGACCCTGGGTATACCCAGTGGCACGGTGCGTTCACGGGTTTTCTACGCCCTTCGGTCCATGAAGCTGGCTCTGGAGGAGCGGGGGGTGACGGCATGAACACGTACGGGGGATACGGAACGGGTGGTCCAGGATCCATGCAGGGATCACAGGCGCAACAGGGGCCCGGTGACATCCATGAGACGGTCGGCGCCTACGCGCTCGGCATTCTCGATGACGCCGAAGCAACCGCTTTCGAGGCACACCTCGCCACCTGTGAGTGGTGCGCCCAGCAGCTCGACGAGCTCGCCGGGATGGAACCGATGCTGGCCGCCCTCGCGGACCTCCCGGCCGCCCAGGGCACCCCGGCCATCGGCGAGTCCCTGGCCGCGCGGCCGAGTCCGCAGCTCGCCGAGCGGCTCGTCGACGAGGTCTCCGAACGGCGCGCCCAGAAGCGCCGGCGCGGAATGTACCTGGTGGCGGCCGCGGCCGCGCTGATCATCGGCGGCCCGCTCACCGTGATGGCGGTGAACGGCGGCGACAGCAGCTCCACGATGCCGCCGCAGGCGCACGCCACCAGCCCGGCCAAGGCCGCGTTCGAGGTCATGACCGACAAGGTGTCCGCCACGGACAAGAGCACCGGCGTCTCCGCCGTGGTCGCCGTGGAGAAGAAGGACTGGGGCACCCATGCCGTTCTGCAGCTGAAGAACGTCAAGGGCCCCGAGAAGTGCTCCCTGATCGCCGTGGGCAAGAACGGCGAGCGCGAGACGGTGACCTCGTGGGCGGTCCCGAACTGGGGCTACGGCATCGCGAACGCCAAGTCCGAGGAGGCGAAGCTGCCGCTGTACGTGCACGGCGGCGCGGCCTTCTCACCCAACCAGATCGACCATTTCGAGGTCATGACGTTCGGCGGCAAGCGCCTCGTCGAGGTCGAGGCGAAGGCCTAGTACCAGGGCAGGCGCCGGGCAAGCACCAGGCAAGCACGAGGGAACAGGGCAACCGCCCCGGGTCGGAGATCCAGCGACCCGGGGCGGACGCGTAGCCTGCAGGGCCCCCTTTCGCGTACGGTTGACGGCTGCCATGCACGTCAGAAGGGGGCCCGGTGGCCGCTCAGGTTCAGCAGGAAACCGCGGTCGGCCCGGTCGGTGAGTCCTCAGCTCAGGACTCCGTACGAAAGTCCGCCCAGGACTCGGTACGTGACCGGGAGATCAGTGTCGAACAGGAACACCTGGACCGGGTGTACCGGCGTCTCGAGGAGAAGATCCACGAGGCGGAGTTCCTCATGAACGACGCCGCCAAGCGCGGTCAGGTCGGTACGCCCGGAGCACTCGCCGAACGGGACGCCCAGGTGTTCCGGGCGGGCATCCACCTCAACCGCCTCAACAACGAGTTCGAGGACTTCCTCTTCGGCCGGATCGACCTGCTCCTGGGCAGGGACGGCAAGAAGGGCCCGGACGGGGCGTACACGGCGGTGGAGCCGGCCGAGGGCGTGGTGCGCCCCGACAACACGGCGGACGTCGCGGAGACGCTCCACATCGGCCGTATCGGCGTCCTCGACTCGGAGTACGCCCCGCTGGTCATCGACTGGCGGGCGCCCGCGGCGGCGCCCTTCTACCGCTCGACCCCGGTCGACCCGGGCCGTGTGGTGCGCCGCCGCGTCATCCGCTCCAAGGGGCGCAAGGTCCTCGGCGTCGAGGACGACCTGATGCGTCCGGAGCTGAAAGCTTCCCTCGACGGACACGAGCTCGCTGTCGTCGGCGACGGCGCCCTGATGGCCGCCCTCGGCCAGGCCCGCAGCCACACCATGCGGGACATCGTGGCGTCCATCCAGGCGGAACAGGACCTGGTGATCCGGGCGCCCGCCGCGTCCGTGACCTACGTGGAGGGCGGCCCGGGCACCGGCAAGACGGCGGTCGCCCTGCACCGCGCCGCGTACCTCCTCTACCAGGACCGCCGCCGGTACGCGGGCGGCATCCTCATCGTCTCGCCCACGCCCCTGCTGGTGGCGTACACCGAGGGCGTCCTGCCGTCCCTCGGCGAGGAGGGCCAGGTCGCCATCCGCGCCATCGGCTCGCTCGTCGACGGCGCGGAGGCCACGCTGTACGACTCCCCGGCCGTGGCCCGCGCCAAGGGCTCGTACCGGATGCTGAAGGTGCTGCGGAAGGCGGCGCGGGGAGCACTGGAGGCGCCCGCTCCCGTACGGCGGCAACAGCAGCTCGCATTCGGTGAGGACGAGGGCGAGGGCGGCGAGCGACAGGCCCCCGCCGGCACTCCTTCCCGCCTCCGGGTCGTCGCCTTCGGCCGCCGTCTGGAGCTGGAGGCTCCCGAACTGGACCGCATCCGGAACAACGCGCTCAGCGGGACCGCCCCGGTCAACCTGCTGCGCCCGCGCGCCCGCAAGCTGCTGCTCGACGCGCTCTGGTCGCAGTCCGGCGCGGGCACCCGGCACAGCGACCCCGAGCTGGCCGCCGAGCTGCGCTCGTCCTTCGACGAGGACGTCATGTCCGAGGACAGCTTCATCGCCTTCCTGGACGCCTGGTGGCCGGAGCTGACCCCGCGCGGCGTACTGGCCGCCATGGCCGACGAACGGCGGCTCGGGCGGTGGGCGCGGCGGATCCTCAACCCCGGCGAGGTACGGCGGGTGGCGCGCGCCCTCAAGCGCGACGGGCTCTCCGTGCACGACGTGGCGATGCTCGACGAGCTGGAGGCCATCCTCGGCAGCCCGGTCCGGCCGAAGAAGAAGCGCGAGTACGACCCGCTCGACCAGCTCACCGGCCTGGAGGAGCTGATGCCCTCGCGCGAGGAGACGCAGCGCGAGCGCGCCGAGCGGCTGGCACAGGAGCGCGTCGAGTACGCGCACGTCATCGTCGACGAGGCGCAGGACGTCACGCCGATGCAGTGGCGGATGGTCGGGCGCCGGGGCCGGCACGCCACCTGGACGGTCGTCGGCGACCCCGCCCAGTCGTCCTGGTCCGACCCGGACGAGGCGGCCGAGGCCCGCGACGAGGCCCTGGGCACCCGCCCGCGCCGTCGTTTCACCCTCACCGTCAACTACCGCAACCCGGCCGAGATCGCCGAGCTGGCCGCCAAGGTCCTGGCGCTCGCCATGCCGGGCTCCGAGTCCCCGTCCGCCGTACGGTCCACCGGGGTCGAGCCGCGCTTCGCCGTCGTACGGGACTCACTGGCCCAGAGCGTGCGCGCCGAGGCCGCCCGGCTGCTGGACCGCGTCGACGGCACGGTGGGCGTCGTCGTGGCCATGAACCGGCGGGAGGAGGCCGCGCGCTGGCTCGCCGGGCTCGGGGACCGGGTGGTGGCGCTGGGCAGCCTGGAGGCGAAGGGACTGGAGTACGACGCCACGGTCGTCGTCTCGCCCGCGGAGATCGCCGACGAGTCGCCCGCGGGGCTGCGCGTCCTGTACGTCGCCCTGACCCGCGCGACGCAGCAGCTCACGGTCGTCTCGGCGGACCGGGACGTGCCGGACGGGAACGGGGTGCCGGACCTGCTGCGGGACTGACCGGGCGGTCGCTGGAATGAACTTCCGGTACGGGAATGGCCTTCAGGGATCTGTTTGTTAGCCTGGGTGTGGCACCGGCTCGATCCAAGCCCCCGGGCCCAACCTTCGTCGCTACGAGCGACCACTTGCCGCGAGGCGAGCATGGCGGGTCGGTGCCACTGAACGACAAGAGGTCCACGTCAGCACATGACGTGGGCCTCTTTGTTGTTCCCTGAACTTCTCGTATGGTGGAACTTGCTTTCCGGAAGTAGCCCTCTCCGTCGCGAACAAAACGTTCGCAATCCAGGGCGGCTACCGCGTACTCCGCGGTAGGTGCGACGATCGGACGGCGTACCCGCGACACGAGCAGTACCCGGTGAAAGCAGAGGAAGTCGGCCATGGCAACGGCGCCCAGCGTCTCCTACTCGATGACGGTCCGGCTGGAGGTGCCCGCGAGCGGAACCGCGGTCTCCCAGCTCACCGGAGCCGTCGAGTCCCACGGAGGCTCGGTGACCGGCCTCGACGTGACCGCCTCCGGCCACGAGAAGCTCCAGATCGACGTCACCATCGCGGCGACCTCCACGGCGCACGCCGACGAGATCGTCGAGCAGCTGCGCGGCATCGAGGGCGTCACGCTCGGCAAGGTCTCCGACCGTACGTTCCTGATGCACCTCGGCGGCAAGATCGAGATGCAGTCCAAGCACCCGATCCGCAACCGTGACGACCTCTCGATGATCTACACCCCGGGCGTGGCCCGCGTGTGCATGGCGATCGCCGAGAACCCCGAGGACGCCCGCCGCCTGACCATCAAGCGCAACTCCGTTGCGGTCGTGACCGACGGATCCGCGGTGCTGGGCCTGGGCAACATCGGCCCGATGGCCGCTCTGCCGGTCATGGAGGGCAAGGCGGCCCTCTTCAAGCGCTTCGCCGGTATCGACGCCTGGCCGATCTGCCTGGACACCCAGGACACCGACGCGATCGTGGAGATCGTGAAGGCCATCGCCCCGGGCTTCGCGGGCATCAACCTGGAGGACATCTCGGCGCCCCGCTGCTTCGAGATCGAGGCCCGGCTGCGCGAGGCGCTCGACATCCCCGTCTTCCACGACGACCAGCACGGCACGGCGATCGTCGTCCTCGCCGCCCTGACGAACGCCCTGCGGGTGGCCGGCAAGGCGATCGGCGACATCCGTGTCGTCATGTCCGGCGCGGGCGCGGCCGGTACGGCCATCCTGAAGCTGCTGATCGCCGCGGGCGTCAAGAACGCGGTCGTCGCCGACATCCACGGCGTCGTGCACGCGGACCGCAAGGACCTCGTCGACGCGGCCCCCGACTCGGCGCTGCGCTGGATCGCCGACAACACCAACCCCGAGGGCCTCACGGGCACGTTGAAGGAGGCCGTGCGCGGCGCGGACGTCTTCATCGGCGTCTCCGCCCCGAACGTCCTGGACGGCGACGACGTGGCCGCCATGGCCGACGGCGCCATCGTGTTCGCGCTCGCGAACCCCGACCCCGAGGTCGACCCGGCAATCGCCCGCCAGACGGCGGCAGTTGTGGCCACCGGCCGCTCGGACTTCCCCAACCAGATCAACAACGTCCTGGTCTTCCCGGGCGTCTTCCGCGGCCTGCTGGACGCCCAGTCCCGCACGGTCAACACGGAGATGATGCTGGCCGCCGCGACCGCCCTCGCGGACGTGGTGACCGAGGACGAGCTGAACGCGAACTACATCATCCCCAGCGTCTTCAACGAGAAGGTCGCGGGAGCGGTCGCCGGGGCCGTGCGCAACGCCGCGAAGGCGGCGGGCGGGACCGAGGCGGGCGGCGCGACCGCCTGATCCGGGCGGACGCGCGGGCTGTGACGGTTGCCACGACCGCGGGGACACGGCGCGTCGCGTGACACTGGGCTCATGGCCGCCCCCTAAGGTGGCGGCCAGGCTCAGGCCTCCTGAAGCCTGCGGTCCGGTGCCGGGAGCGGACGGAGCGTCACCACACTGAGGCAGTGGCGCTTTTCGTGTGACTCCCAAGGGTGTTCGTGTGACTCCCAGGGGTGCCGGATTGGCTTTCCCGCCGCAGGTGGGGGCAGGATGCGTCTTCGGGCGCGAGGGTCTGGCTACGGACCCGGGTCCGGGGACCGACCGAGGACCCTGGCAACATCGGCTTCGCCGCATCGGACATGCGGCTCCGCCGCGTGGCACGCCTCAACGGCAAGAAGAACACGGGAGTAACAACATGAACCGCAGTGAGCTGGTGGCCGCGCTGGCCGACCGTGCCGAGGTGACTCGCAAGGACGCCGACGCCGTTCTGGCTGCCTTCGCCGAGACCGTCGGCGAGATCGTCGCCAAGGGCGACGAGAAGGTCACCATCCCCGGCTTCCTGACCTTCGAGCGCACCCACCGTGCCGCTCGCACCGCGCGCAACCCGCAGACCGGCGACCCGATCCAGATCCCGGCCGGCTACAGCGTGAAGGTCTCCGCGGGCAGCAAGCTCAAGGAAGCCGCCAAGGGCAAGTAGCCCCTCCGTGTGCCACGGGACGGTGCACGAGACGCAGTAACGCCAATGGGGCGGCACCCGGTCTTCCGGGTGCCGCCCCATCGTCGTATCGGTTGCCAACGGCCTCAGACGCCGGCCGGGCTGAGACTCAGCCCAGCGCCTTGCCCGGCAGCTCCACCTTCGCGCCCAGCTCGACCAGCTTCTCCATGAAGTTCTCGTAGCCGCGGTTGATCAGGTCGATGCCGTGCACGCGCGAGGTGCCCTGGGCCGCGAGGGCCGCGATGAGGTACGAGAAGCCGCCGCGGAGGTCCGGGATGACCAGGTCGGCGCCCTGGAGCTTCGTCGGGCCGGACACGACCGCGGAGTGCAGGAAGTTGCGCTGGCCGAAGCGGCAGTTCGAGCCGCCGAGGCACTCGCGGTAGAGCTGGATGTGTGCGCCCATCTGGTTGAGCGCGGAGGTGAAGCCCAGGCGGGACTCGTAGACCGTCTCGTGGATGATCGAGAGGCCGGTGGCCTGGGTGAGGGCGACGACCAGCGGCTGCTGCCAGTCGGTCTGGAAACCGGGGTGGACGTCCGTCTCCAGCGCGATCGACTTGAGCTGGCCGCCCGGGTGCCAGAAGCGGATGCCCTCGTCGTCGATCGCGAAGGCGCCGCCGACCTTCCGGTAGGTGTTCAGGAACGTCATCATCGAGCGCTGCTGGGCGCCGCGGACGTAGATGTTTCCTTCGGTCGCCAGCGCCGCGGAAGCCCACGAGGCGGCCTCCAGGCGGTCCGGGAGGGCCGCGTGGTTGTAGCCGCCGAGGGAGTCGACACCGGTGATGCGGATGGTGCGGTCGGTGTCCATCGCGATGATCGCGCCCATTTTCTGCAGGACGCAGATCAGGTCCTCGATCTCCGGCTCCACCGCGGCGTTGGCGAGCTCGGTGACGCCCTCCGCGAGGACGGCCGTCAGCAGCACCTGCTCGGTGGCGCCCACGGACGGGTACGGCAGCTTGATCTTCGTGCCGCGCAGCCGCTGCGGAGCCTCCAGGTACTGCCCGTCCGCCCGCTTCTCGATCGTCGCGCCGAACTGCCGCAGCACCTCGAAGTGGAAGTCGATGGGCCGGCCGCCGATGTCGCAGCCGCCGAGGCCCGGGATGAACGCGTGGCCGAGGCGGTGCAGCAGCGGACCGCAGAGGAGGATCGGGATACGGGACGAACCCGCGTGCGCGTCGATGTCCGCGACGTTCGCGCTCTCCACGTGCGACGGGTCGAGTACCAGCTCGCCCGGCTCCTCGCCCGGACGGACCGTCACACCGTGCAGTTGCAGCAGCCCGCGTACGACGCGGACGTCGCGGATGTCGGGAACATTGCGCAGCCGGCTCGGCTCGCTGCCAAGCAGCGCGGCGACCATGGCCTTTGGCACGAGGTTCTTCGCACCGCGGACACGGATCTCGCCCTCGAGCGGGGTTCCGCCGTGGACAAGCAGGACGTCATCTGAGCCGTTGACGGTCATGTATCTCGCGTTCCGATGAGTTGGGCAGGTGTGGTGTCGGCCGTCCAGTGGTGCGGGAGCCGAAGAGCAAGGGTAATGGCCGCCCACCCCCCTTCTGTAAGCCCAGGGACGGCCCAGCTACGTCATAGCTTTGCCACAACACGAACCGTTCGTAATCGGGCACACGGGGTCACCGGCCGTGCCGCGCGCCACTTCCGCTCCTTTACGCCCTGAGCTGCGTTCACGCCGGTACCGGTATTGGCTCCCCGCGCGCGGGGAAGATGCGGGATCATGTCTGGCATGACCGAGGTGTCCTCGCTCACAGGGCGGCTGCTCGTGGCCACGCCCGCCCTGGCGGACCCGAACTTCGACCGCGCGGTGGTGCTGCTCCTCGACCACGACGAGGAGGGCTCGCTCGGTGTCGTCCTCAACCGGCCGACCCCGGTGGACGTGGGCGACATCCTGGAGGCCTGGGCGGACCTGGCCGGCGAACCCGGTGTGGTCTTCCAGGGCGGCCCGGTCTCCCTCGACTCGGCGCTCGGCGTCGCGGTCATCCCCGGCGGCGCCTCCGGGGAGAAGGCCCCGCTCGGCTGGCGCCGTGTGCACGGCGCGATCGGCCTCGTCGACCTGGAGGCCCCGCCCGAGCTGCTCGCCTCCGCCCTGGGCTCGCTGCGGATCTTCGCCGGCTACTCGGGCTGGGGCCCGGGCCAGCTGGAGGACGAGCTGACCGAGGGCGCCTGGTACGTCGTCGAGTCCGAGCCCGGAGACGTCTCCTCGCCGTCCCCGGAGCGCCTCTGGCGCGAGGTCCTGCGCCGCCAGCGCAACGAGCTGGCGATGGTGGCCACGTACCCGGACGACCCTTCGCTCAACTGACCACTGTGATGACCTCTGTGAGCTTCAGTACTCTTGCAGTCATGAGCACTCTTGAGCCTGAGACCCAGCCCCAGCGAGGTACTGGGACGGGGACCCTCGTAGAGCCGACGCCGCAGACGTCGCACGGCGACGGTGACCACGAGCGCTTCGCCCACTATGTCCAGAAGGACAAGATCATGGCGAGCGCCCTCGACGGCACGCCCGTCGTGGCCCTCTGCGGCAAGGTGTGGGTCCCGGGCCGCGACCCGAAAAAGTACCCCGTGTGTCCCATGTGCAAGGAGATCTACGAGTCCATGGGCGCCGGCGGTGACAAGGACAAGGACGGCAAGGGCGGCAAGGGCAAGTAGCCGCTCCGGCCGGCGGTCGGGCCACCGGACCAACTGATCCGTACGAGGCCCCCGGGCGCGTTTTGGTGCGCCCCGGGGGCCTTTGTGCTGTCCCGGCGTTGCACGTGGTGCGTCGGCTGGTCACAGAGTGGTTGAGACCTCTTGTGGGCATGTTCATGTACTCCATAGCCTCCGGTGTGTTGTGCAGAGCAAAACCGTCATTGCGCATGTTGCAACGGACCCCCACCGGAGGACGCTCGATGAAGCTCTCTGCCCGAACGGCCGCCGCTGCCGCGGCCCTCGCCCTCGCGGGCCTCACCGCCACCGCCTGCGCCCCCCAGGCCTCCGACAACTCCGCCTCCGGCAAGGACGAGAAGACCGGCACCCTCCGGGTCTGGCTCTTCCAGGAGGTCAACAACAAGCCGAAGGAGCAGGTCGTCGACAAGGCGGTCGCCGCCTTCAGGAAGTCCCACAAGGGCACCGAGGTCAGCATCGAGTACATCCCCGTGGAGACCCGCGCCCAGCGCATCAAGGCCGCCTTCAACGACCCGAAGAGCGCCCCGGACGTCATCGAGTACGGCAACACGGACACCGCCGGGTACGTCCATGACGGCGGACTCGCCGATGTCACCGGCGAGTTCACCGCCTGGAGCGAGGCCAAGGACACCGACCCGACGGCCCGGCAGTCCGTGACGGTCGACGGCAGGATCTACGGCGCCCCCTACTTCGTCGGCGTCCGTGCCCTTTACTACCGCACCGACCTCTTCAAGGAACTCGGGCTCGAAGTCCCGAAGACCCAGGCCGAGTTGATCGACGCGGCGCACCGGATCCGCGCGGCCGAGCCCGACCTGTACGGACTCGCGGTCGGCGGCGCCTACACATACGGCGCCATGCCCTTCGTGTGGGCCGACGGCGGTGAGATCGCGGTCGGCAAGGGCGGCTCGTACGCCTCCGCCATCGACAGCGCGGCCGCCCAGAAGGGCATCAAGGCCTACACCTCGCTCTTCGGCGACGACAACTGTCCCGCCGCCAAGTGCGCGGGCATGGGCGGCAACGACACCGTGACGGCCTTCGCGTCCGGCAAGGCGGGCATGGCCATCGGCGGCGACTTCAGCCATACGGCGATCGAGGCCGGGAAGGTCAAGGGCAAGTACGCGGTCGTACCGCTGCCGGGTCTGAAGGCGGGGGAGATCGCCCCGGCGTTCGCGGGCGGCAACAACATCGGCGTACTGAAGAGCACCACGCACCGCACCCTCGCCGTCGACCTGATGGAGCGGCTGACGTCGAAGAAGACGCAGGCCGAACTCTTCGACGCCATGGGCTTTCTGCCGACGTTCACCGATGTGCGCGACGAGGTCGCCGCGAAGAAGCCCTTCGTCGCGCCGTTTGTGAAGACGCTCGCCTCCGGCACCAAGTTCGTGCCGGCCTCACCCGCCTGGGCCGAGATCGACGCCTCGCTGGTGCTGCCGACGATGTTCCAGGAGGTCGTCAGCGGCAAGAAGGACGTGGCGGCGGCTTCGAAGGACGCGGCGAAGAAGATGAACGACGCCTTCAGCACCGTGGGCTGAGCGGATGACCGCGCACGACACCACCACTCTCGTCGAGCGGTCCGCGGGTACGGTGGCCGACGCCCCCGCCGCTCGCGGACCCCGACGCCGGGGCGGCGGCTGGACACCCTGGCTGTACCTCGCCCCCGCCCTTGTCGTCCTCGGCGGCCTGCTCGTCTATCCCGTCTACCAGCTCGGCCTGATCTCGTTCCTCGAGTACACCCAGGCCCAGGTCAGCGGCGGCGAGCCGACGACCTTCCAGGGCTTCGGCAACTACGCGACCCTCTTCGCGGACGGCCAGTTCTGGCAGGTGCTGCTGGCCACCGTGGTGTTCGCGGCGGCCTGCGTCGTCTCGACGCTCACGGTCGGCTGCGCGCTCGCCGTGCTCCTCACCCGTGTACGGGCCCTGCCGCGCCTCGCGCTGATGCTGGCCGCGCTCGGCGCCTGGGCCACCCCGGCGATCACCGGCTCCACGGTCTGGCTGCTCCTCTTCGACCCCGACTTCGGCCCGGTCAACCGGGTCCTCGGACTCGGCGACCACTCCTGGACGTACGGCCGCTACAGCGCCTTCGCCCTCGTCCTGCTCGAAGTGGTCTGGTGCTCCTTCCCGTTCGTGATGGTGACGGTCTACGCCGGGATCCGCGCCGTACCGGGCGAGGTCCTGGAGGCCGCCGCCCTGGACGGCGCCTCGCAGTGGCGGGTGTGGCGGTCCGTCCTCGCGCCGCTGCTCCGGCCGATCCTGGTCGTCGTCACCATCCAGTCGGTGATCTGGGACTTCAAGGTCTTCACCCAGATCTACGTGATGACGAACGGCGGCGGCATCGCGGGCCAGAACCTCGTGCTGAACGTGTACGCGTACCAGAAGGCGTTCGCCTCCTCGCAGTACAGCCTCGGCTCGGCGATCGGCGTCGTGATGCTCGCGATCCTGCTCGCCGTCACGCTCGTATATCTGCGGTTGCTCAAGCGGCAGGGGGAGGAACTGTGAGCCTCGTCGGAAACGCTCTACGGCGCCCGTGGCGGCTCGCCGCCGAGGTGTCGGCCCTGCTGATCGCGGCGGTCGTCGCGTTCCCCCTCTACTGGATGGTGCTGAGCGCCTTCAAACCGGCCGGGGAGATCGAGTCCACCGAGCCGCGGCCCTGGACGCTCTCGCCCTCCCTGGGTTCCTTCCGGCGCGTCTTCGGACAACAGGAATTCGGCCGGTACTTCCTCAACAGCCTGGTGGTCGCCTGCTCCGTGGTCGTCGTCTCCGCGCTGATCGCCTTTCTCGCGGCGACGGCGGTGACCAGATTCCACTTCCGGTTCCGGACCACTCTGCTGATCATGTTCCTGGTCGCGCAGATGGTGCCGGTGGAGGCGCTGACCATCCCGCTGTTCTTCCTGATGCGCGACTTCGGTCAGCTGAACACGCTGGGCTCGCTGATCCTGCCGCACATCGCTTTTTCGCTGCCGTTCGCGATCTGGATGCTGCGGGGATTCGTGAAGGCGGTTCCGGAAGCGCTGGAGGAGGCCGCCTGCCTCGACGGGGCGAGCCGGGCCCGATTCCTCTGGCAGATTCTTTTCCCGCTCGTCTTCCCGGGGTTGGTGGCCACGAGCGTCTTCTCGTTCATCTCGGCCTGGAACGACTTCCTGTTCGCCAAGTCCTTCATCATCAGCGACACCTCCCAGTCCACCCTGCCGATGGCCCTCCTCGTCTTCTACAAGCCGGACGAGCCCGACTGGGGCGGCGTGATGGCCGCCTCCACGGTCATGACGATTCCGGTGCTCGTGTTCTTCGTACTCGTACAGCGACGGCTGGTCTCCGGACTGGGCGGAGCGGTAAAGGACTGACGTGACTGATGTGTCTGATGTGTCTGACGTGCCTGACGTGCCTGACGTGTCTGACATGACTTCCGGGACGGAGCTGATTCCGGCGCCGCGGACTCTCCTCGGGGGCGAACCCGGCTGCCGGAGCCTGGACAAGGAGACGCGGCTCGACGCCGGGCCCGGCACCGAGGGTGTCGCACGCTGGCTGCGGGCGACGATCGGTGCGGCCACGGGGCTGCCGCTTGCGGACGGCCGCAACACGGGCAACGGCATCGTGCTGGCTGTCGATCCGGACCTGCCGCCCGAGGGCTATCGCCTGGTGATCGACGGCTCCGCGGTGCGCATTCGGGGCGGCAGCGCGGCCGGTGTCTTCTGGGGTGCGCAGACCTTCCGGCAACTGCTGGGCCCCGACGCCTTCCGCCGGGCGGCCCTGCGGCCCGGGCGGGGCTGGGACCTCCCGCAGATCACCGTGGAGGACTCGCCCCGCTTCCCCTGGCGCGGACTCATGCTCGACGTCTCCCGGCATTTCATGCCCAAGGACGGTGTCCTGCGCTACCTGGACCTGATGGCCGCACACAAACTCAACGTCTTCCACTTCCATCTGACGGACGACCAGGGCTGGCGCGTCGAGATCGAGCGATATCCGAAGCTGACCGAGGCCGGGTCCTGGCGGGCGCGCTCGAAATTCGGCCATCGCGCCTCGCCGCTGTGGGAGGAGAAGCCGCACGGTGGCTTCTACACGCAGGACGACATCCGCGAGATCGTCGCGTACGCCGCCGAGCGGCATATCGCCGTCGTCCCCGAGATCGACATCCCGGGCCACTCGCAGGCCGCCATCGCCGCGTATCCGGAACTCGGCAACACCGACGTCATCGACACCACCGCCCTCTCCGTCTGGGACAACTGGGGCGTCTCCGCAAACGTACTCGCCCCCACTGACAACACCCTGCGCTTCTACGAGGGCGTCTTCGAGGAAATCCTCGACCTGTTCCCCTCGGAGTTCATCCATGTCGGCGGCGACGAATGCCTCAAGGACCAGTGGAGGCAGTCGCCCACCGCGCAGGCCCGCATCGAGGAACTCGGGCTCACGGGCGAGGACGGGCTGCAGGCCTGGTTCATCCGGCACTTCGACGACTGGCTCACCGCGCGCGGACGCCGGCTCATCGGCTGGGACGAGATCCTGGAGGGCGGCCTGGCGCCGGGCGCGGCCGTCTCCTCGTGGCGCGGCTACCAGGGCGGCATCACGGCGGCGCAGGCCGGCCACGACGTCGTCATGTGCCCTGAGCAACAGGTCTACCTGGACCACCGTCAGGACGGCGGCGAGGACGAACCGGTGCCCATCGGCTATGTGCGCACCCTGGAGGACGTCTACCGCTTCGAGCCCGTTCCGCCGCAGCTCACGGAGGATCAGAAGCGCCATGTGCTGGGCACTCAGGCCAACCTGTGGACCGAGGTGATGGAGGACCACGCGCGTGTGGACTACCAGGCGTTCCCGCGGCTCGCGGCCTTCGCCGAGGTCGCCTGGAGCGCGCTGCCCGCCCCGCGGGAGAGGGACTTCGCCGACTTCGAGCGGCGGATGACCGCCCACTACGGGCGACTTGACGCCCTGGGTGTCGCCTACCGCCCGCCCGCCGGACCCCTGCCCTGGCAGCGCCGGCCCGGCGTGCTCGGACGGCCGCTCGAGGGGGAGCCCCCGAACGTGTGAGGCGATCGTGGAGAGACGTTCCCCGGGCCGCCCACCCCGGGAGCGTGACTCCACAGGGCCCCCACAGGCTCTCCAGGGCCCCACGGGGACGCACGGGGAACAAGGCGCCCAGGAGTCACCGAAGAGTGCCAATTCCGGCTGACCGGTGATGCCGTACGAAAACGGACCATCTCCCTGGTGACAGGGGCGAATGCCTCCTAGCGGACCCCCGCGTCGAGGGCCGGGGAAGATGTGCCAGAGTTGCCACGTCCGCCCTGTCAGCACGTACCGTACGCGCAACACAGGCGGGACCAGGTGGGGCAGCGGGAAGGGGCAGCCGGTTTGACCACGCACGCACCGCAGGCGGCGCAGGCCGTGACGCTGCCCGGTTCTCTGGACGAGGCGGTCGCGGCCCTGGCCGCCATGCCCGCCGCCGTTCCCGTCGCGGGCGGGACCGACCTCATGGCCGCGGTCAACGCGGGTCAACTCCGGCCCGCGGCCCTCGTCGGCCTCGGCCGGATCAGCGAGATCCGCGGCTGGCAGTACCAGGACGGACACGCGCTGCTCGGCGCGGGTCTCACCCACGCGCGCATGGGCCGTCCCGATTTCGCGGCCCTCATCCCGGCGCTCGCCGCCGCCGCGCGCGCCGCGGGTCCGCCGCAGATCCGCAACGCGGGCACCCTGGGCGGCAACATCGCGTCGGCCGCCCCTACGGGAGACGCGCTGCCCGTACTGGCCGCCCTCGAAGCCACGCTGATCATCGCGGGCCCGGGCGGTGCCCGCCGGGAGATCCCCGTCTCGCATCTGCTCGCCGGCATGGAGATGCTCCGCGGCGGCGAACTCATCGGCTTCGTGCGCGTGCCGCTGCTGCACGCGCCCCAGGTCTTCCTGAAGGCGACCGGACGCACCGGCCCGGGGCGCGCGATCGCCTCCGTGGCGGTCGTCCTCGACCCCGCCCGGCGCGGCGTGCGGTGCGCCGTCGGCGCCATAGCGCCGATGCCGCTGCGGCCGCTGGACGCGGAGGCGTGGGTCGCGCAGCTGATCGACTGGGACAACAACCGGGCCATCGTCCCGGAGGCGCTCACCGCCTTCGGGGAGTACGTCGCCGCGGCCTGCATCCCCGATCCCGTACCGGAGGCGGACGGCTCCGTGCCGCAGCTTCCGCCCGCCGTACTGCACCTGCGGCGCACCGTCGCCGCACTGGCCCGACGAGCACTGGGGAGGGCACTGTCGTGACCGACGACCAGCACGGAGAGGCCACCCCTCAGGGCGGCACCCACGGAGCCTGGGAGCCGCTGCCGCAGGGTGACTACGACGACGGCGCCACCGCCTTCGTCAAGCTCCCCGAGGGCGGCATCGACGCTCTCCTGGCGGACCGGGACAGTCCCCTCGCGGCGCCCGGCCACGGCTATGTGCCCCCGCAGATCACCGTGGCCTCCACGCCGGCCGCCGCGACCGACCCGGGGGCCACCGGCACCTGGGCCGTACCGGCGGAAGCCGTCCAGTGGCCCGACCCGAACGCGACGCCGCCGCAGGAGTCCGACCGGTTCGCGTACCAGCCGGGCGCCACCGGGCAGTGGGACTTCCGCGACGCCGTACGGGACGGTGCCGCGGGCCCCGGGCACGACGTGACCGGGCAGTGGTCGATCCCGGTGGCCGATGGTGATCTTCCGGACGAATCGGGCGAGTTCACCACATCCGCACTGGTCGAGCAGTGGGGCGGGAACCCGCCTCCCACGCTCCCCGGCGGCGCGGCCGCGCCCTGGGCGTCGGAGGCCGTCGGCGAGGCATGGTCCCGCCCGCCGGAGGAACCGGCCGCAGAGGGCCCCGAGGGGCCGTCGGCGGGCGCACAGGCTGACGCGCGGCCCGAGGGCGTCCAGGAGGCCGCCGAGGCCGCTCACGAGGCTCCTGAGGCGGTTGACGAGCCCGAGGCGGACGGTGCCCCGGCCGCGGAGGACCTCGAAGCCCACGACCCCGAAGCCCACGCCTCCGAAGACACCGCCGAACCCCCGCCGCCCCCGCACAACGAGCACCCCCTCGCCTCCTACGTCCTGCGCGTGAACGGCGCCGACCGCCCCGTCACCGACGCCTGGATCGGCGAATCGCTGCTCTACGTACTGCGCGAACGCCTCGGCCTCGCGGGCGCCAAGGACGGCTGCTCGCAGGGCGAGTGCGGGGCCTGCAACGTGCAGGTCGACGGACGGCTCGTGGCCTCCTGCCTCGTCCCCGCCGTCACCGCCGCGAGCAGCGAGGTGCGCACCGTCGAGGGCCTGGCCGCCGACGGGCAGCCCTCGGACGTGCAGCGGGCGCTCGCCAAGTGCGGCGCCGTGCAGTGCGGGTTCTGCGTACCGGGCATGGCGATGACCGTGCACGACCTGCTGGAGGGCAACCCCGCGCCCACCGAGCTGGAGGCCCGCCAGGCGCTGTGCGGCAACCTGTGCCGCTGCTCCGGCTACCGCGGGGTCCTCGACGCCGTGCGGGAGGTCGTCGCCGAGCGCGAGGCGCACGCCGCCGACTCCGCGCACTCCGCACCGGACGCCGACGAGGCACGCATCCCGCACCAGGCGGGCCCGGGCGCCGGCGGAGTCAACCCCGCGGCGGCGCACGACGCGTACGACGGATACGCCCCCCAGGAGCAGCCGTACGGCCAGGACGGAGGCCAGGCGTGACCAACGAAGCCGCGACCGCGACACCCGAGGCACCCGAGACGGGGCCCGAGGCACTGCCGCACGGCCTCGGCACCTCGCTGACGTCCGTGGACGCGCGTGCCAAGACGGAGGGCACCTTCCCGTACGCGGCCGACCTGTGGGCCGAGGGGCTGCTCTGGGCGGCCGTGCTGCGCTCGCCGCACCCCCACGCGCGCATCGTGTCGATCGACACCAGCCACGCGCGCGAGATGCCCGGCGTCCGCGCGGTCGTCACCCACGAGGACGTGCCCGGCGCCGCCCTGCACGGCCGCGGCAGGCCCGATCGCCCGGTCTTCGCCTCCGAGGTCGTACGCCACCACGGTGAGCCCATCGCCGCCGTCGCCGCCGACCACCCCGACACCGCGCGCATGGCCGCGGCCGCCGTCATCGTCGAGTACGAAGTACTCGACCCGGTGACCGACCCCGAGCAGGCCTTCGAGGCGGAGCCGCTGCACCCCGACGGCAACCTGATCCGGCACATCCCGCTGCGCCACGGCGACCCGGACGCGGCCGGCGAGATCGTCGTCGAGGGCCTCTACCGCATCGGCCGCCAGGACCCCGCCCCGATCGGCGCGGAGGCCGGCCTCGCCGTGCCGCGCCCCGACGGCGGCGTCGAGCTCTACATCGCCTCCACCGACCCGCACACCGACCGCGACACGGCCGCCGCCTGCTACGGCCTGGAACCCGAGCGCGTGAAGGTCGTCGTCACCGGAGTGCCCGGCGCCACCGCCGACCGCGAGGACCAGGGCTTCCAGCTCCCGCTCGGCCTGCTCGCGCTGAAGACCGGCTGCCCGGTCAAGCTCACCGCGACCCGCGAGGAGTCCTTCCTCGGCCACGCCCACCGCCACCCCACCCTGCTGCGCTACCGCCATCACGCGGACGCCGAGGGCAAGTTGGTGAAGGTCGAGGCGCAGATCCTGCTCGACGCGGGCGCGTACGCGGACACGTCGTCCGAGTCGCTGGCCGCCGCCGTCTCCTTCGCCTGCGGCCCGTACGTCGTCCCCAACGCCTTCATCGAGGGCTGGGTCGTACGCACCAACAACCCGCCCTCCGGCCATGTGCGCGGCGAGGGCGCCATGCAGGTCTGCGCCGCCTACGAGGCGCAGATGGACAAGCTCGCGAAGAAGCTGGGCGTCGACCCGGCGGAGCTGCGGCTGCGCAACGTGATGGCCACGGGCGATGTGCTGCCCACGGGCCAGACGGTGACGTGCCCGGCCCCGGTTGCCGAACTGCTGCAAGCCGTACGGGATTACCCCCTCCCCGCCCTTCCCAAGGACACCCCCGAGGACGAATGGCTGCTGCCCGGCGGCCCCGAGGGCGCGGGCGAACCCGGCGCCGTACGCCGTGGTGTCGGATACGGCCTCGGCATGGTGCACATGCTCGGCGCCGAGGGCGCGGACGAGGTCTCCACGGCCACGGTGAAGGTCCACGACGGCGTGGCGACCGTCCTGTGCGCGGCGGTCGAGACGGGCCAGGGCTTCACGACGCTGGCCCGGCAGATCGTCCAGGACACGCTCGGCATCGACGAGGTGCACGTGGCACCGGTGGACACCGACCAGCCGCCGGCGGGCGCGAGCTGCCGGGGCCGCCACACATGGGTGTCGGGCGGGGCGGTGGAGCGCGCGGCAAAGATGGTCCGCACGCAGCTTCTCCAGCCCCTGGCACACAAGTTCGGCATGTCCACGGAACTGCTCCAGATCACCGACGGCAAGATCACCTCGTACGACGGTGTGCTCTCCACCACTGTCACCGAGGCGATGGACGGCAAGGAGCTGTGGGCCACCGCGCAGTGCCGCCCGCACCCGACCGAGCCGCTGGACGCGGCCGGGCAGGGCGACGCCTTCGTGGGGCTCGCGTTCTGCGCGATCCGCGCGGTGGTCGACGTCGATATCGAGCTGGGTTCGGTACGGGTCGTGGAGCTGGCGCTCGCCCAGGACGTCGGCCGGATCCTCAATCCCGCGCAGCTGACCGCCCGTATCGAGGCGGGCGTCACCCAGGGCGTCGGCGCGGCCCTGACGGAGAACCTCCGCACCGCCCGCGGCCTGGTCCGTCACCCCGACCTCACCGGATACGCGCTCCCGACCTCCCTCGACGCCCCCGACATCCGCATCGTCAAACTGGTCGAGGAGCGGGACGTCGTCGCCCCGTTCGGCGCGAAGGCGGCCAGCGCGGTGCCGGTCGTCACGTCCCCGGCCGCCGTCGCGGCCGCCGTGCGCGCCGCGACCGGCCGCCCGGTCAACCGCCTCCCGATCCGCCCGCAGGCGGCGGTGGTGACGACCCAGTGAGCACCCCGGACCCGGCCCCCGAGCCGCCGCGCTACGAACCCGGTCCCAGCGTCGGCAAGTTGATGCTGGGGCTGCTGGTGTTCGTGCTGGCCGCGGTGGTGGTCGTCGTGGGTGGCGTGTACTTCGGCTGAGCGTGGCAGGGCTCGGTGTTTCTGGCTGTTTCCTGGTGTTTCCGGCGTTGTCAGTGGTGCGGCGTATGGTTCTGGTCAGTGGGTGAACCGCCGCGGGACGGCGAGGGATTCACCGCGGGGGGAAGCAAGTGCGTTCACATGCGCGGGGGAGCCATGAGCACGACTGACACCGATGTCATCGACGCCACACATGCCACCGATGTCGGCGGCGCGGTCACACTGACCGACGCCGAGATGGATCCGCACATCACGCACGCGGCGACGCGAAGGTGGCTGGCGGATCAGGGGCTGCCGTCCGGCGGCGGGGCGCTGCTGCGGTTCGACGCGGTGCGGGAGGACGGGCTGCGGAGGGTGGCGGACCTGGTCGGCGAGGCGGACAAGCTCGCCGAGGAGCTGCGCGACCACCTGGTCATAGGCGCCCTGCGCACCCTCGACCGAGACCTGGAGTCCCTCGTACTGGACGGCGCGACGGGTGAGGTCACCACCACGTACTTCTACGGCAACCCGGGCCACCTGGACCTCGCGCCGCTGGCCCCCTCCCTGGAGGCGCTGCTGCGGTTCACGGAGGCCACGGAGGAACTGGCGGCAAGCCGAGGGCAGTTCGCCTCCTACGAGGGCCGGTTCGGCCAGAAGGCGGTCGGCGAGGCGTCCCGGGCGCTCTCGGCGGTCTTCGAGGAGCACGCGGGCGACGCCGGCGTCCCGCCGTACTGGAAGATGGCCGCGCTGATCCGCCCCCTCGCCCGGATCGCGGGCCCCGGCGATGGTCTTGTCCTGGACCTGCCCCGGCGGCTGCTGGACGAGGAGTTCGGCGCGGCCGGGATCATGCGCTTCGAGGACGTGGACTTCCCGCCGGCGCTCACGCATGAGCCGACGCGCCGCTTCCTGCGCGAAGTGGGCCTCCCCGAGGACGGCTACATGTTCCAGCTGGACACGGAGGTCCCGCTGCCGACCCTCACCGAGTACTGCACGGACATCCGCTGCGACGACTTCACCACCGACGAACTCCCGCTCGGATCTGACCATTTGATCCGCCTCGGCCACCTGATCGAGGACACCAGCCTGGTGGTCGACGGCGCCACGGGCACAGTCCTCGCCTGGAGCGAACCCGACACCACCCTCCGCCCCCTCAACACCGACATCTCCACCCTGGCCTTCACCCTCTGGCTCCTCCACCGAGAGAAGTCCCTCGACGCGGAACACGACTTGAGCGCCGCGTACGAGCAGTTGGCGGCCACCATGACGGAGACCCTCGCCCAGGTCGACCCGGTCGCCTGCGACCCGACCCCGTTGTCGGCCACGGACGACGGCTGGCGCTATTGGCCGGAGATATTCGAGGACCAGGCGGGCGGGGCGCTGTACGCGTAACCGCCCCCGCCTGCCTGTGGATGCACCTTCCCTTCGGCGGCCTTCAGCTGGGCTGCTCGGCGAGCGGGGCATCCGTTCGGGTGGTTCGCGGTGTGAGGGGGGTGACCAGGGCATGTCTTGATCGTTTCTGTGGTGGTGGCCGGCGTACCGGGTCCGGCGCCGGGCCTGCACCTGTCGCGCGCGGCATCCGCGGTGTGAGCGAGGGCCCCTGGATCCGGATCGTGCGACACGCCCCGCGCTGGGGTATGGAGAGATTCAACGATGTGCGGGCTAGTCGGCTATGCCGGTTTTACGGGCCATGTGCCCCAGAACACCGAGGACACCACCTCGCTCAAGGAGATGACCGAGACCCTGGCGTGCCGAGGACCGGACGCCTCCGCCATGTGGGCCGAGGGGGCGGCGGGTCTGGGACACACCCGGCTGGCCACGGTGGACCTGATCGGCGGCCGGCAGCCCATGATCCTGGCTCGCGACGGGCGCACGGTGTTGGCGGTGGCCTTCACCGGCGAGGTCTACAACCATGCCCGGCTGCGGTCTGAACTGACCGCCCTCGGACACCGGTTCACCACCCGCAGCGACAGCGAGGTCGTACTCCACGCGATCGACGCCTGGGGCACGGGGGCTCCGGATCGTCTGGAGGGCATGTTCGCCTACGCCGCGTGGGAGCCGGGCCCCAGGCGGCTGACGCTGGCACGGGACCGGTTCGGGATCAAGCCCCTGTGCTACGCGCGCATCGGCGACACGGTGGTGTTCGGCTCCGAGCCCAAGGCGGTGCTGGCACACCCGGCGGTGACCGCGCGGCTCGATCTGGACGGACTGCGCGAGCTGCTGCTCTCCGCCCACCCGATGATCAAAACTCCCGGGCGCAGCGCCTTCGCGGGGCTGAACGAGGTCGCCCCGGCCACCGTGGTCACCATGACCCCCGAGGGTGTACACGCCCGCCGCTACTGGACGTTGACCCCGGCCGAGCACCGCGACGACCTGCCCGCCACGGTGGCGCGCGTACGGAGGTTGCTGGAGGAAGCCGTCACCGGACATCTGGCGGCCGACGTGCCGGTGAGCGTCCTGCTGTCCGGCGGTCTGGACTCCAGCGTGATCGCCGCGCTGGCCCGTCCCGCGGCCGGGACCCTGCACACCCTGTCGGTGGACCTCGGCAATCAGGCATCCGACCGGGACGCCATGGGGCGCGACCCGGACGGCCCCTACGCCGAGTTGATGGTGCGCCACCTGGGCACCTCACACCGCCGGGTACGACTGGACGCCGGTGCTCTCGCCGACCCCGACCGGCGCGCCCGGGTCAGTCACCTGCGCGACGGGCTGACGCTCGGGGACTTCGACACCTCGCTGCTCCAGCTGTACGGCGCGGTGCGCGAGGACTTCCCGGTCACCCTGGCCGGGGACGGAGCCGATGAACTCTTCGGCGGCTACCGCTGGTTCACCCCTCAGGCCGCGACAGCAAAATCCTTTCCCTGGGACAGCGTGCTGGACCGCGCAGACCTGACCCGGCTGCTCGACCCGGCCCTGGCCGCCGCCCTGGATCTGCCCGCACACCGCGCCGCACTCCACAAGGCCGCCTGCGCCGAGATCGAGCACCTGCCCGGAACCGCACCCGCGGAGGCCGCGCTGCGCCGCGACAGCTACCTCAACCTGACCCGGTTCCTGCCCTGCCTGCTGGACCGCGCAGACCGCCTCAGCATGGGCGTCGGCCTGGAAGTCAGGGTGCCGTTCCTGGACCACCACCTGGTCGAGTACGTCTTCAACACCCCCTGGGACATGAAGACCTTCGACGGCCGCGAGAAGAGCCTGCTGCGCGCCGCCGTCACCGACCTGCTCCCCGAACCGGTCCTGGCCCGCCGCAAGAGCCCCTACCCCATGGTCCGCGACCCCGCCTACCGCGCGTCCCTCACCGCACAGGTCCACCGCATCCTGACCGGAACCGGCCCCGCCACCGACCTGCTGGACACTGCCGCCGTACGCAGCCTGCTCCTTGAACCCACCGGCGCGGACCGCTTCCCCCGCGAGGGACTGGAACTCGTCCTGGACCTGGACCACTGGCTGCGCATCCATCGCCCCACGCTTCACCTCTGAGCGTCCCGCCTTCCATCTCTCACCGCCCCGTCGCCGAGACCGCACAGGACACCGACACCGCCATGCAGAATGCCGTGATCACCTCAGCCGTCCGCACCCCCATCGGACGCGCCCACAAGGGCGTTCTGGCCACCGTCCGTCCCGACGACCTGCTCGCCCGCACCCTCGCCGAAGCCCTCGCCCGCACCCCCGGCCTGACACCGGGCCACGTGGACGACCTGGTCGTGGGCTGCGCCCTGCCCGGCGGTGAACAGGGCTTCAACATCGCCCGCATCGCCGCCGTCCTGCTCGGCTGGGACCACGTACCCGGGGTGACCGTCAACCGCTTCTGCACCTCCTCACTGCAGGCGATCCGCATCGCCGCGCAGGCCGTGCGCTGCGGGGACGCCGATGTCGTCATCGCAGCCGGAGTCGAGTCACAGTCCCGTCTCGCCCACGGCAGTTCCGACACCTGGCCCGGCACCGAGAACCCCGCCTTCCACACCGCCGGGCAACGCACGATCCGGCGCTCACAAGCCGACGCGGGCCCCTGGAGCGACCCACGCGAACACGGCGGGCACCCCGACCCCTACATCCCGGTGGGACTCGCCGCCGAGAACACCGCCGACCTGTACGGCATCACCCGCACCGACATGGACGCTTACGCCGCCCGCTCCCACCGACTCACCCAACAAGCCCTCGACCAGGGCTTCCACTTCGGCGACATCGTCCCGATCAAGACCCCGGACGGCACCACAGCCACCGCCGACGACTGTCCGCGCACGGGGGTCACCCAGCACAGCCTCGCCGCCCTGCCGCCACGGTTCCGCCCCGACGGCAGGGTCACCGCCGGCAACAGTGCCCCGCTGTCGGACGGGGCTGCAGCGGTCGTTGTCATGTCCGAGACTTACGCCCGCGCCCACGGCTATACCCCGCTCGCCCGCATCCTGGCCACCGCCGTCAGCGCGGGCACTCCCGAGACCGAGGGCCCGGTCCCCGTCGCCGCGACCCGCACCGTCCTGAGCAGGGCCGGCCTGTCCCTGGCGGACGTCGGCACCGTCGCCGGCAACGAACCCTTCGCCGCCCAGATCCTCGCCTACTGCACCCAACTCGGCCTTGAGCCCGAGCGCATGAACCCGCACGGCGGCTCGATCGCCCTGGGCGAGCCCTACGGCGCGGCCGGCGCCCGACTGACCACCACCGCCCTTGCCACCCTGCGCCACGACGACCTCAGCACCGCCCTGATCAGCGTCGTCGCCGCAGGCGGCCAGGGCATGGCCCTCCTCCTGGAGCGCACCTCGTAGGCTCACCACCCGAAAGGGCGGCACCCCTTGGGGTGCCGCCCTTTCGTTCTGCCTGTTCAGGCGTTGGAGGCCGTGGCGGGAATCGAACCCACGTAACTCGCTTTGCAGGCGAGTCCCTAAACCACTCGGGCACACGGCCGGGTCGAGATCGGCACGGCTCACTCGTTCCGCTCTCGATGTGTCGACGGTAGGGCGGGCGGGGGAGGGGGCTCAAGGGTTCCGGGGGCGCTGCAACGGGACTGCCATACGCCGTTCATGAACGGTGGTCGTACGACCAAGGTTCGAGCGGAACTCGGTCTTCCGTCAAGGTTCAAAGAGGGCTGTGCCTCCTACGCTGGCGGGCATGACCGCCCTGGAAGCACGCGATGCCGAGACAGTCCCGCCGGACGCCGGCATGGGGGGCGCCGACGCCGGTGTCATGAGTCGGGACTATCGGGCGCTCAGCATCGGGATCGTGTCCGTCGTGCTGCTCATCGCGTTCGAGGCGACCGCGGTGGGGACGGCGATGCCGGTGGCGGCGCGGGAGTTGGACGGGGTGTCGTTGTACGCCTTCGCGTTCTCGGGGTACTTCACGACGAGCCTGCTGGGGATGGTGCTCGCCGGGCAGTGGTCCGACCGGGACGGTCCGCTCGGGTCGCTGACCGCGGGGATCGCGGCCTTCGCGACCGGGCTGCTGCTGTCCGGGACGGCCGGGGCGATGTGGCTGTTCATCGTCGGGCGGGCGGTGCAGGGGCTCGGCGGCGGCCTGGTGGTCGTCGCGTTGTACGTCGTCGTGGGGCGGGCCTACCCGGAACGGTTGCGGCCATCGATCCTGGCGGCGTTCGCGGCGGCCTGGGTGGTCCCGTCGGTCGTCGGGCCGCTCGCTGCGGGCGCGGTGACCGAACACCTCGGATGGCGATGGGTGTTCGTCGGGATACCGGTCCTCGTCGTCCTTCCACTGGCGCTCGCGCTGCCGCACATACGGCGGCGGACGGCGACCCGGGAGAAGGGGGCAGCCCGTGCTCCCTTCGACCGGCGTCGCCTCCGGCTCGCGTTCGGGATCTCGCTCGGCGCGGGGCTCCTCCAGTACGCCGCCCAGGACCTGGCCTGGCTCTCGCTCGTCCCCGCCGCCGCGGGCGCCGCGCTGCTGGTACCGGCGGCGCTCGGGCTGCTGCCGCGCGGCACGTTCCGGGCGGCGCGCGGGCTGCCGTCCGTGGTGCTGCTGCGCGGCATCGCGGCGGGATCGTTCGTCGCCGCCGAGTCCTTCGTGCCGCTCATGCTGGTCACCCAGCGGGGGCTGTCGCCGACGCTCGCCGGGTTCTCGCTCGCGGCGGGCGGCGGCGCGTGGGCGCTCGGCTCGTACGTCCAGTCCCGGCCGCGTGTGGAGCCGTACCGCAATCGTCTGGTCCTTCTAGGGATGCTGCTGGTGGCGGCCGCGATCGCCACCGCGTCCAGCGTGCTGATCGACGCCGTGCCGGTGTGGACCCTCGCCGTCGCCTGGGGCTTCGGCTGTTTCGGGATGGGGCTGGTGATCACCTCGACGACCGTGCTGCTGCTCCACCTCTCCGCCCCCGAGGAGGCCGGTGCCAACTCCGCCGCCCTGCAGATCTCCGACGGCCTCTCCAACGTCCTCCTGCTGGCCGTGGGCGGCGCCGCCTTCGCCGCGCTGGGCGGCGGCACGGTCAGCCACGCGGCCACCGCCGCGGACGGCTCCCGGCCCGCCGCCTTCGCGGCCGTGTTCCTGCCGATGGCGGCGGTGGCGCTGGTGGGGGCATGGGTGACCACACGGCTGCGGACACGCTGACCCGCCGGGCGTCCGCGGGCACAGCCCCACTGAACAACCGCCCAAGTGGCACCCCCCACCCCACCCCGCGCATGCTGGAGATGTCGCGGCGTGCCGCGTCGCCGTCGGCGAGGGCCAGGAGGCCGTCGCGAGGGTGAGGTGCGTGAGCGCCGTGCTGCGAGGCGTATGAGGCATGAGTCAGGTGGCAGCACGCAAGTGGTGGACCCTCGGCGCCGTCTGTGTGGCGGCGTTCATGCTGCTGCTCGACATCACGGTCGTGAACGTCGCGCTGCCCTCGATCCGTGCGGACCTGGGCGCGAGTTTCACCGATCTGCAGTGGGTGATCGACGCGTACGCGCTCACCCTCGCCGCCTTCGTGCTCACCACCGGCTCGCTCGCCGATCGCCTCGGCCGCCGCCGGGTCTTCGCGGGCGGACTCGTGGTCTTCGCCCTCGCCTCCCTGCTCTGCGCGCTGGCGCCCGACCCGCTCTTCCTCAACTGCGCGCGCGCCGTCCAGGGCGTGGGCGGCGCGGCCATGTTCGCGGTGTCGCTGGCCCTGGTCGCCCAGGAGTTCCCGGCCGGGCGCGAACGCGGCACGGCGATGGGCCTGTACGGGGCGACGATCGGGGTCGCGGTGGCGATCGGCCCGCTGGTCGGCGGCGCGCTCACCGACGGGCTCGGCTGGCAGTCGATCTTCTACCTCAACGTGCCGATCGGGGTCGCCGCGCTCGTGGTCACCTACGCGAAGCTGCGCGAGAGCCGGGACCCGAACGCCACGCGGGTGGACTGGCCCGGCGTCGCCACCTTCAGCGTCGCCCTGTTCCTGCTGGTATGGGCGCTGGTGCGCGGCAACGACGAGGGCTGGGGCAGCGCGCTGATCATCTCGCTGTTCGCGGCCGCCGCCGTACTGCTGGCCGCGTTCCTCGTGATCGAGGCGCGGGTACGCGAACCGATGCTTCCGCTGGGCCTGTTCCGGCGGCGGGCCTTCACCGGGGTGCAGCTCGCCGCGTTCGGCGTCTCCGCGGCGATGTTCGCGATGTTCCTCTACCTCACGCTCTACCTGCAGAACTACCTCGGCCTCTCGCCCTTCTCGACCGGCGTCCGCTACCTCCCGATCACGGTCGCCAGCTTCGTCGTGGCCCCGCTGGCCGGTGCGCTGCTCTCCCGGGTGCAGGCGCGGCTGCTGCTCTCCGTCGGCCTCGCCGCCGTGGGCGTCGGGATGCTCCTGATGCACGGCATCGAGACGGACTCCGCGTGGACGACCCTGCTCGCCGGGTTCCTCATCGGCGGCGCCGGGATCGGCCTCATCAACCCGGTGATCGCGGACGTGGCCGTGAGCGTCGTACCCGCCGAGCGCAGCGGCATGGCGGCCGGCATCAACGACACGTTCCGCCAGGTCGGCATCGCCGTCGGCACCGCTCTCTGGGGTGCGATCTTCATCGGCCGCGGCGCCGACAAGGTCGCCGAACTGACCGCGGGCAGCCCGACCGCGCAGGGCGGACAGCCACGCCGCCTCATCGAGTCCGTCTCCTCCGGCAACCTCGACCAGGCCCTCGCGCCGGTGCCCCCGCCCTCCCGTGCCGCCGTCGCCTCGGCCGCGCGCGAGGGGTTCCTCAGCGGCCTCAACCTCGTCCTGCTGCTCGGCGCCCTGGTCTGCTTCCTCAGTGCTGCACTGGCGCTGTGGCTGGTGCGGGAACACGAGATCGAACGGCAGGCCATCGTGGTGACGCACCCTCCGGCGCGGGTCGAATCCTGACGGTACGGAAGGTCCTTGGGGGCGCTCTGAGACCGCCGTACGGTGATGTGAGCTAGGTCCCATGGACGGCTGACCCGGCGTCGTCCGCCCGTTGACACCAGTGCGTCGCCGGTAGGGTGGCCCGGTTGTCATACGTAGCCGAGCCGCTCAACCCCACAACGGAGACCGTGACTACCACCGCCGCCAGCGCTGCCGCCCCGCACTCCTCGCACCACCTCTCACCCGCCTTCCCCGGCCGTGCCCCCTGGGGTACCGCGGGCAAGCTGCGTGCCTGGCAGGAAGGGGCGATGAGCCGGTACATCCAGGAGCAGCCGCGTGACTTCCTGGCCGTCGCCACCCCCGGCGCCGGCAAGACGACGTTCGCGCTGACGCTCGCGTCCTGGCTGCTGCACCACCATGTCGTGCAGCAGGTGACGGTGGTCGCGCCGACCGAGCATCTGAAGAAGCAGTGGGCCGAGGCGGCCGCGCGCATAGGGATCAAGCTGGACCCGGAGTACAGCGCGGGCCCGCTCAGCAAGGAGTACCAGGGCGTCGCCGTGACGTACGCGGGTGTGGGCGTGCGGCCCATGCTGCACCGCAACCGTGTCGAGCAGCGCAAGACCCTCGTCATCCTCGACGAGATCCACCACGCCGGCGACAGCAAGTCCTGGGGCGAGGCCTGCCTCGAGGCCTTCGAGCCCGCCACCCGCCGCCTCGCGCTCACGGGTACGCCGTTCCGCTCCGACACCAACCCCATCCCCTTCGTGACGTACGAGGAGGGGAAGGACGGGATCCGGCGGTCGTCCGCCGACTACACGTACGGATACGGCAACGCGCTGGCCGACAACGTCGTCCGCCCCGTCATCTTCCTCTCCTACAGCGGCAACATGCGGTGGCGCACCAAGGCGGGGGACGAGATCGCCGCCCGCCTCGGCGAGCCCATGACCAAGGACGCCATCTCGCAGGCCTGGCGCACCGCCCTCGACCCGCGCGGCGAGTGGATGCCCAGCGTGCTGCGCGCCGCCGATCAGCGGCTGACCGAGGTCAGGAAGGGCATCCCGGACGCCGGCGCCCTCGTCATCGCCTCCGACCAGGACTCGGCGCGTGCCTACGCCAAGCTGATCCGCGAGATCACCGGCACGAAGGCCACCCTCGTCCTGTCCGACGACACCGGCGCCTCCAACCGGATCGACGAGTTCAGCCACAGCAACGACCGCTGGATGGTCGCCGTCCGCATGGTGTCCGAGGGCGTCGACGTGCCCCGGCTGGCGGTCGGGGTGTACGCCACCACCATCTCCACCCCGCTCTTCTTCGCGCAGGCCGTCGGCCGCTTCGTACGGTCCCGGCGGCGCGGCGAGACCGCCTCCGTCTTCCTCCCGACCGTCCCCGACCTCCTCGGTTTCGCCAACGAGATGGAGGTCGAGCGCGACCACGTCCTCGACAAGCCCAAGAAGGAGGGCGAGGAGGACCCGTACGCCGAGGAGGACAAGCTCCTCGAGGAGGCCGAGAAGCAGCAGGACGAGGACACCGGCGAGCAGGAGCAGTTCTCCTTCGAGGCGCTGGAGTCCGAGGCCGTCTTCGACCGCGTCCTCTACGACGGCGCCGAGTTCGGCATGCAGGCCCACCCGGGCAGCGAGGAGGAGCAGGACTACCTCGGCATCCCCGGGCTGCTCGAACCCGACCAGGTGCAGATGCTGCTCCAGAAGCGGCAGGCCCGGCAGATCGCGCACAGCCGCAAGAAGCCCGACGACGAGGCGGATCTCCTCGAACTCCCGGCCGAGCGGCGGCCCGTGGTCTCCCACAAGGAGATGCTCGAACTGCGCAAGCAGCTCAACACCATGGTCGGCGCGTACGTCCACCAGAGCGGCAAGCCGCACGGCGTGATCCACACCGAGCTGCGGCGCGTGTGCGGCGGCCCGCCGAGCGCCGAGGCCACGGCGGGGCAACTGCGGCAGCGCATCGCCAAGGTGCAGGAGTGGGCCACCCGGATGCGGTGACGGGGCGGGCACGGCTCTGCCGCCTTGCGGTCGTCTCCGGTCCGTTCTCCGTACGTCGACGGCGGCCCCGTTTCCCGTACGACGATGCCGCCACCGGCGTACGCCCGGCACGTCTTCCGGCGTGTGCGCTCTGTGCAGGGGTGGTGCACGCCGCGTGGCAGGCGCCCTGCGTATCGGGACAAACGGAATCACTCCGCACCGTCCGATGCCCGGATTCTGGACGAAGACTTCCGCTGAGCGGACTGGCTCGCTACTGTCCCGCTACGCACACGCCCCGTGGCAGCGCCGCCGCGGAGCGCAGCCGTGAAGCGACTGGGCCCGGGAGAACCCGGGTCGTATGCCGACCGGCGGCCTCTGAAGCGCGTCGCCGACGGGACTCGGTGACGCATACGCCGCGAGGAGGCCGTCGACCCTCACCACTAAGGAGTGGGCGTCGTGACCGCGGAGACCTCTCAGACGCTCGACCGGGGCCTCAGGGTCCTCAAGCTGCTCGCCGACACGGATCACGGGCTGACCGTCACCGAGCTCTCGAACAAACTGGGCGTGAACCGGACTGTTGTGTACCGGTTGCTCGCCACGCTGGAGCAGCACGCACTCGTACGCCGGGACCTCGGTGGCCGCGCCCGGGTCGGGCTCGGTGTGCTGCGCCTGGGCCGCCAGGTGCACCCCCTCGTACGTGAGGCCGCGCTGCCGGCGCTGCGCGCGCTGGCCGAGGACATCGGGGCGACGGCACACCTGACGCTGGTCGACGGGACGGAGGCGCTGGCCGTGGCCGTCGTCGAGCCGACATGGACGGACTACCACGTGGCCTACCGCGCCGGATTCCGGCACCCGCTGGACCGGGGCGCCGCCGGGCGCGCCATCCTCGCCGCCCGGCAGACACCGGTGTCCGAGCCCGGATACACGCTCACGCACGGGGAGTTGGAGGCGGGGGCGAGCGGCGCCGCGGCGCCGCTCATCGGCGTGACGGGGGTCGAGGGGAGCGTCGGGGTGGTCATGCTGGCGGACTCCGTTCCGGAGCGGGTGGGGCCCCGGGTGGTGGACGCGGCGCGCGAGGTCGCCGACGCGTTGCGCTGACGGCGCGGGGCCGCCGACGCGTTGCGCCGACGGCGCGGGCGCCGGAGCCGAGCCGGACCTCGCCCGCGAGGCCGCCCGGCGCCGCGGGCCGTGCCCACGTCTCACGACCGCCCGCCGGGACCTGTACGGAAGCTCCGCGGAGCGGTGACGTTAGATTGATCCCGTGCTCTCTCGCCTCACACGCCCCCAGGCCATCGCCGTCTGCGCCCTCCCCGTCGTGGCCCTGCTCGCCACGGCGGCGTTCGCGCCGCTGCCGTTCTCCGTCGCGCAGCCCGGTATGACGGCGAACGTCCTCGGCGAGAACAAGGGCGACGAGGTGATCACCATCAGCGGGGCGCCCACCCGGGACACCCGCGGGCAGCTGCGGATGACGACGATCGAGGCGACGGGCCCCGACACGCATGTCTCGCTCGGCGACGTCCTCGACGGCTGGTTCAGTACCGACCGGGCGGTGCTGCCGCGCGACTCGGTCTACCCGAGCGGCGACAGCGTCAAGGAGATCGAGGCGCACAACACCGCACAGATGAAGGAGTCCCAGGACACCGCCACCGAGGCCGCGCTGTCCTACCTCCACAAGAAGGACGTCAAGGTCACGCTCAAGCTGGCCGACGTCGGCGGGCCCAGCGCCGGGCTGCTCTTCTCGCTCGGCATCGTCGACAAGCTGGACGGCGACGGCAGCGGCGGCGACCTCACGGGCGGCCGCACCATCGCGGGTACGGGAACGATCGACGCCGACGGGACGGTCGGCGCGGTGGGCGGCGTAGCGCTGAAGACGCAGGCCGCGCGGCGGGACGGCGCAACGGTCTTCCTGGTCCCGAAGGCGGAGTGCTCGGACGCGAAGTCGGAGCTGCCCGAGGGACTGCGCCTGATTCCGGTCACCACGCTCAACAGCGCGGTGGACTCGCTGGTCGCCCTGGAGAAGGGCAAGGGCTCGGTACCGAGCTGTTAGGCGATGGCGGGCCTCGGGGCGGCGGCGAGCCGCAGGCCCACCTCCACGAGGGTCCAGCCGAGTCGGGTACGGAGTTCGCCGGGGCGCTTGGCCTCGGTGGCGAGCCGGTGCGCGTCGGCCTGGGCGCGGAGTTCGGCGGCGCGGACGTGGTGCAGCTGGAGGTGGGTCTCCGAGTGCATCGGGATGACCTTTCTGTGAGAACTGCTCGGTGAGGGACTTCTTGGGCTTCTCAGTTGGTGGTGAACGGGAAGACGTGTGTGTGGATGCGGACCTGCTCGGCCTCGGGGATCTCCGCGGAGGCGGCGCGTGCGCGGTAGGTGTCGACCAAGTCGTGCATCTCCTTGATGAGTTCAGCGGTGAGGCCGGGAGTCAGCCGTAGCGTCATGTCGCTCATGTCGCTGGCGCTCGTCCACTCCCTGGACCAGTCGTCCCGGGTGCCGAGCCAGGTCGACAGCTCCCTGGAGTGCGTGGTCGCGATCTCGTGCAGGAACGTGTCCACGGCGCCCCGCACGGCCGGATCGGAGTCCTTGAGCATGGCGTCGTCGAAGATCAGGCCCTGAGCGGCCGCCTTCCACCAGCGCTCCCGCCCCTTGCCGTGCTCGGGGGCGTCCTCGACGAAGCCGTGCGCGGCGAGCTGCCGCAGGTGGTAACTGGTCGCCCCGCTGGACTCACCGAGGCGTTCGGCGAGCTGCGAGGCGGTCGCCGGGCCCCGCTGGCGCAGTGCGCTGAGCAACTGCATCCGCAGGGGGTGAGCCAGGCCCCGCAGTGAGCGGGCGTCAAGGGTGCGGTACTGCTCCTGCGGCTTCTGGGGCCGTTCCGGCTGCTCCGTCATGCGTACAAAGATAGCGCTGCAAAGACTTGGTTGCAACGGGTTCTTTGCAACTAAGTCTTTGGAACTCGCCATCGCGCCGAGTGGGCTCAACTCGCGGGCCCTCAGCCTCCCTTGACGAACCCCTCCGCCTTCATCCAGTCCAGCGCCACCTGATGCGGGTCCTGCCCCTCCACGTCCACCTTGGCGTTCAGGGTCTGCGCCACTGTGTTGTTCAGCCTTTTGGTGATCGGGTCGAGGACCTCGGCGATCTCCGGATGCTCCTTCAGGGCCTTGGAGTTGATCTCGGGGGCGACGTTGTAGTTGGGGAAGAACTTCTTGTCGTCCTGCATCACCGCCAGGTTCATCGACTTGATGCGCCCGTCGGTGGTGAACACCTCCCCGTACGTGCAACTCCCCTTCTTCACCTGGGTGTAGATGATCCCGGTGTCCATCTGCGTGATGTTCCCGGCGGGCAGGCTCATCCCGTACTTCTTCTCCATGCCCGGCAGTCCGTCCGCGCGGTTGGCGAACTCGCTCTCCACGCACAGCGTGACCGCGCCGGGGTCGGACTTGGCGAGCGCGGCGACGTCGGAGAGCGTCTTCGTGCCGTACTTCTTGGAGTTGTCCTGGTTCATGGCGAGCGCGTAGGTGTTGTTGAGGGAGGACGGCGGCAGCCAGGTCAGCCCGTTCTTCAGGTCCGCGTCGTGCACCGCCTGCCACTGCTTCTGCGGGTCGGTGATGGGCTCGCTGTTGCCGAGGTAGGTGATCCAGGCGGTGCCCGTGTACTCGTACATGCCGTCCGCGTCGCCGCTCTTGACGGCCTCGCGGGCGCCGATGGACCCCTGGATGCCCGTGCGGTCCAGGACGTCGGCGCCGGCCGCCTGGAAGGCGATGCCCATGATCGCGCCGAGGATCAGCTGCTCGGTGAACTCCTTGGAGGTGACGGTCAGATGGGCGCCCTTGAGCGGTTCGCCCTTCCCGATCGAGCCGGGCCCCACGTCGTCGACCATGGGGGAGCCGCTCTGCAGGCCGCAGCCGGACGCCAGTACGAGTGCCCCCGCGAGGGTGAGGACCAGTGCACGTCTCATGATCCCGCCTCCAACCCGTGTGGCTTGAGCAGGAGTTCGGCCAGCGAGGCGAGCCAGTCCACCAGCAGCGCCAGGGCGATCGTGAGGATCGAGCCGAGCACCAGCACCGGCATGCGCTGGGTGGTGATGCCGGTGGTGATGAGGACGCCGAGTCCGCCCCCGCCGCCGAAGGTGGCGAGGGTCGCCGTGCCGACGTTCAGCACCAGCGCCGTCCGTACGCCCGCCAGGATCAGCGGGACGGCCAGCGGGAGTTCGATCCGCGCGAGGACGCCCAGCGGCGACATGCCGATGCCGCGCGCTGCCTCCAGCAGGGTCGGATCGTTCGCCTTCAGGCCGGCGATCGTGTTGGAGAGGACCGGCAGGATGGCGTAGACGGTGATGCCGATCAGGGCCGCCTTCTGGCCGGTGCCGAGCCAGATCACCAGCAGGGCGAGGAGGCCGATCGCCGGGGTGGCCTGACCCATGTTGGCGAAGGCCATCGCGACCGGGGCCGCCTTCCGGAAGGCCCGCCGGGTGAGCAGGATGCCCAGCGGGATCGCGATGATCAGCACGAAGAACGTGGAGATCACGGTCAGTTGGATCTGCTGCCGCAGTGCCTTCCACACCTGGCCGCCCGAGAGCGCGTTCTCGGAGATCGGGTCGAGGTCGGCCTGCGCGAACCACATCCAGGTGGCCAGCAGCACCACCACGAGGAAGGCGGGCAGGAACGTCAGCTTCTGCCAGGTGATGCGGCGCGCGGGCCCGCTGGACGGCGGGGCGGCGGCCTCGCTCTCACGGCCGTCGTCACCGGCACCGCTGCCGCCGCCGCCGTCGCCGTCGCCGTCGTCACGGAACGCGAGCCCCTTGACCTCGTGCTCGCCCTCGGGCCGCTGCCGCGGTGGGGGAGTGCTCACGCCCTCGCCTCCCCGACGCCGTCGCCCTCCTGCTCCTCGTGGGTCTGCTGGGCGCGCGCCTCCTCCAGCTCGTGCTGGTGCTCCATGGCGTCCAGCCGGTCGGCCTCCAGAAGTTCGTGCACGGAGTTCATCAGCGTCTCCATGTCGACGACGCCGGTGTACTCGCCGCGCCGCCCGGTGACCGCGACCCGCCCCGTGTTGTCCGTCAGTACGGCCTCCAGCGCGTCCCGCACCGTGGCGTCCCGGGTCACCGTGTCGTGCACCAGCGTGCCCGCCCGCGCGAGCGAACCCTTCGCGCGCATGAGGTCGCCGCGTCGCAGCCACTTGTAGGGGCGGCCCCGCTTGTCGAGCAGCAGGATCTCGTTCGTGCCGCTGTGGCGGAGCTTGTTGAAGATCTCCTGGAGCGGGTCGTCGACGGTGACCGTCGGATAGTCGGTGATCTCCACATCCCGTACGCGCGTCAGGTTCAGCCGCTTCAGCGCCGCGCCCGCGCCCACGAACCCGGACACGAAGTCGTCGGCCGGGTTGGTGAGGATCGCCTCCGGGGTGTCGAACTGCGCGATGTGCGAGCGCTCCCGCAGGACCGCGATCCGGTCGCCCAGTTTGATCGCCTCGTCGAAGTCGTGCGTGACGAACACGATCGTCTTGTGCAGTTCGTGCTGGAGCCGGATCAGCTCGTCCTGGAGGTGGTCGCGGGTGATCGGGTCGACCGCACCGAACGGCTCGTCCATCAGCAGGACGGGCGGATCGGCGGCCAGCGCCCGTGCCACGCCCACCCGTTGCTGCTGGCCGCCGGAGAGCTGGCGCGGATAGCGGTTGTGGAACTCGCCGGGGTCGAGGCCGACCAGGTCGAGCATCTCCTCCACCCGCGACCTGATCCGCGACTTCGACCAGCCGACCATCTTCGGTACCAGCGCGATGTTCTGAGCGACCGTCATATGGGGGAAGAGCCCGGAGGACTGGATCGCGTAGCCGACCTTGCGGCGCAGCTTCACCGGGTCCATGTCGGTGACGTCCTCGCCGCCGATCCTGATCCGCCCGCCGGTCGGCTCGATCAACCGGTTGATCATCTTGAGCGTGGTGGACTTCCCGCAGCCCGACGGGCCCACGAAGATGACCAGTTCGCCCGCCTTGATCTCCATGTTCACGCTGTCGACGGCCGGGTCGGGGCTGCCCGGATAGCGCTTGGAGAGGTTCTCCAGCTCGATGCTGGCGCCGGACGTCGACGCGCTTCCGGCCTCCGCGGCACTCTCGTTGGTCGCCGGCGCGGTCTCAGGCACGGATCCCCCTCGGGATGGTCAGCCGTCCGATGAGGACGTACGCGGCGTCGAAGAGCAGCGCCAGGACGATGATCCCGAGCGTGCCCGCGAGCACCTGGTTGAGCGCGTTCTTGCTGCCCAGGGAGCCGATCCCGCGGAAGATCTCGTTGCCGAGGCCGGGCCCGGAGGCGTAGGCGGCGATGGCCGCGATGCCCATCAGCATCTGTGTCGAGACCCGGATGCCGGTGAGGATCGGCGGCCAGGCGAGCGGCAGCTCCACCCGCAACAGCCGGGCGATCCGGGACATCCCGATGCCCTTCGCCGCGTCCACCAGCGACGGGTCGACCCCGCGCAGGCCCACGATCGCGTTGCGGGTGACCGGCAGCAGCCCGTACAGCGTCAGCGCGATGACCGTGGGCGGCACGCCCAGGCCCACGATCGGGATCAGCAGACCGATCATGGCGAGCGAGGGGATGGTCAGGATCGAGGACGTGGTGAGCGTGGCCAGGTTGCCCGCCCACTGGCTGCGATAGGTGACCACGCCGATGATCACGCCGATGAGGGTCGCGATCACCATGCACTGGAAGACGGCGCTGGCGTGCTGGTAGGCATCGGTGAGCAGCTGCTGGTGGCGGTTTCCGAGATACTCCCAGAAGGTCACTGTCACCTCGCATGGCTGCTGGGCTGTGCGGTTTCCGTCGGCCGCGGGCTCACTCGTCGAGCGACGCCTGCTCCACCAGCGGGATGATCCGCAGTGGAACGGGGTTCTCCATGACGATCGCCGTGGCGGCCCGGACAATGCCATCAAAACCGACAACCCGGTCGATCACCCGTTGAAGATCCGCGTTGGAGCGGGCCACCAGGCGGCACAGCATGTCCCCGCTGCCGGTGGTGGTGTGCAGCTCCAGGACCTCCGGCACGGTCGCCAAGTGCGCCCGTACGTCCGGGCCTTGGCCCTGCCGGATCTGGAGCGTCGCGAACGCGGTGACGGGGTAGCCGAGCGCCGCCGGATCCACCTGCGGGCCGAATCCGCGGATGACGCCATTCGACTGAAGCCGGTCAAGCCGCGCCTGCACGGTGCCGCGCGCGACCCCCAGCCGCCGGGACATCTCCAGCACGCCGATGCGCGGCTCCTCGGCCAGCAGCACGATGAGCCGGCCGTCCAGATGATCGATCGCCATGGGGGTCCTCCGGAACGCCTCGGTGGTGGTCATCATGTACAGAAATGCCGCGAATACGGGTTCGCGACTGAGCAGATTGACCAGCTAATACGCAAACTATTGCGCACCTTGTGGATCGGGGGGAGCCTGCCGACATGACTCAGACAACCCACCACACCCCCGACACCGCACGGCAGGCCGACCCCTTCCCGGTCAAGGGAATGGACGCGGTCGTCTTCGCCGTGGGCAACGCCAAGCAGGCGGCGCACTACTACTCCACGGCCTTCGGCATGCAGCTGGTCGCCTACTCCGGACCGGAGAACGGCAACCGCGAGACCGCTTCGTACGTCCTCACGAACGGCTCGGCCCGCTTCGTGTTCACGTCGGTCATCAAGCCCGCCACCCCCTGGGGCACCTTCCTCACCGAGCACGTGGCCGAGCACGGCGACGGCGTCGTCGACCTCGCCATCGAGGTCCCGGACGCGCGCGCCGCCCACGCGTACGCCGTCGAGCACGGCGCCCGCTCGCTCGCCGAGCCGCACGAGGTGAAGGACGAGCACGGCACGGTCGTCCTCGCGGCGATCGCGACGTACGGCAAGACCCGTCACACGCTCGTCGAGCGGACCGGCTACGACGGCCCGTACCTTCCCGGCTACGTCGCCGCCGACCCGATGGTCGAGCCGCCCGCCCACCGCACCTTCCAGGCCATCGACCACTGCGTCGGCAACGTCGAACTCGGCCACATGAACGAGTGGGTCGGCTTCTACAACAAGGTCATGGGCTTCACGAACATGAAGGAGTTCGTGGGCGACGACATCGCGACCGAGTACTCGGCCCTGATGTCGAAGGTCGTCGCCGACGGCACGCTCAAGGTCAAGTTCCCGATCAACGAGCCCGCCATCGCCAAGAAGAAGTCCCAGATCGACGAGTACCTGGAGTTCTACGGCGGCGCGGGCGTCCAGCACATCGCGCTCAACTCGGGCGACATCGTCGAGACGGTTCGCACCATGCGCGCCGCCGGAGTCCAGTTCCTCGACACCCCGGACTCGTACTACGACACCCTCGGCGAGTGGGTCGGCGACACCCGCGTCCCGGTCGACACCCTCCGCGAGCTGAAGATCCTCGCCGACCGCGACGAGGACGGCTACCTGCTGCAGATCTTCACCAAGCCGGTCCAGGACCGTCCGACCGTCTTCTTCGAGATCATCGAGCGGCACGGCTCGATGGGCTTCGGCAAGGGCAACTTCAAGGCCCTGTTCGAGGCGATCGAGCGGGAGCAGGAGAAGCGCGGCAACCTGTGAGGCCCCTGCGGTGCCTGTGAGTTCGTACGCTGTGAGTCTTTACAACATGCAACCAGCGAACGGCAGTTGACGCTCTCATGTCCTGTGGGTGCCACGAGGGCACCCACAGGACCCGGGGGTGAGAGTGACCACCCGCATCAACCTCGCCACACCCTCCGACCGCTGGCTGTGGCAGAAGAGCACGCTCAAGGAACCGACGGTCCTCCAGTCGTTCGCCTTCGACGAGGCGAACAAGCACCTGTACGTCCTCCAGGTCACCGCCACCGGACACGCGGCCGGCGATCTGTGCCTGAACAGGCTCCACTACGACGGCACCCGGCTGGGCCACATGTACCTCAAGGGCTTCGGCCACGGCGTCAGCATCGGCATCCAGCAAGACGCCGAGGACGGCCGCACCTGGATCTGGACCGAGGCCGACGCCAAGAACGGCTACGGGCAGGGAATCACCCGCTTCCACTTCTCCGACGGGGCGGTCCGCACCGGCGCGCAGGTCAACATCCGCCACCCCATAGCGGGCTCCATCAACAACCAGCCGTCGGTCTGCATGGCGTCCGAGCGCATCGCCGTCCGCTACCGCGACGCCGCCAACCGGCCCCGCTACCGCGTCTGGGACCTCGACCGCTTCGTGGCCCGCGACTACGCCGACCCCGTCGCCGACTTCGCCCAGACCGGCGCCCACCCCGACGCGAAGGTCCCCTTCCAGGGCTACGCCCTGTACCGCACTTGCGTCTACCAGCTGGCGGGCTCGGCCTACGAAGCGAAGACCAACCCGGCCGCCGAGCACGGCAACACCCACGTCTCCAGCATCGACATCACCACCGGCGGGCTGCTCCAGCGGGAACGCACCGAGGCCGGACACTCGCTCGTGTACCGCGAGCCGGAGGGCCTCGCCGTGCGCGGCGGCTCCAACCCACAGGTGTACTTCGGGTTCGCCTCCGGGCAGCTGGGAGCACGCCGTTTCTCGATCTTCGTCAAGGAAGCCAGGACGCGGGCCGAGCCGTAGTCTGACCGCATGGCCAGGATCAACGACGTGGGCGGCATGCAGGGCTTCGGCGCCATCGACACCACCGACGACACCGAGCCCTTCCACGCGGACTGGGAGGCGCGCGTCGTCGGCCTCTTCAACGCCCTGCGCGCGCAAGGGGTGTTCAACACCAACGAGTTCCGGGACGCGATCGAGTCGCTGTCACCGCAGGAGTACCTGGAGACCTCGTACTACGAGCGGTGGTTCAAGGCGATCTGCGCGCTGCTGGAGCGCAAGGGCGTCATCAAGCCGGGTGAGCTGGACGAGGCGCCCGACCTGCGGGGTGATCACGATGACTGACACCGACCGCTTCCCGCCGGGCACCCTGGTGCGCACCTTCCACCACGACCCACCGCACCACACCCGCCTGCCGCGCTACGCGCGCGGCAAGCACGGGGTCGTGGTCGAGCCGGAGGGCCGGGCGGAACTGGCCGACCTCAGCGCACAGGGACGCGGGGACGCGCCGGTCGAGCAGGTGTACGCGGTCCGGTTCGCGGCCCGTGATCTGTGGGGCGAGGGCGACCATCACGTCGTACTGGACCTGTGGGAAAGCTACTTGGAAGAGGATCGCGATGACGAGCGGTGACCACCACGACGACGCGCTGATCTCCCGCCGGGTGCGGCGCCTGGAGACCCTCCTCGAGGAGAAGGGGGTGATCTCGGGCGGGGCGCTGGACGAGGTGATCGACGCGTTCCTGTCCGGCTCGTCACCGGCGAACGGGGCGAAGGTCGTCGCCCGCGCCTGGGTGGACCCGGAGTTCAGGTCCCGCCTGCTGGCGGACGGTACGGCGGCGGTCCGCGAACTCGGCTTCATGGACGGCTCGTTCCAGCGCCTGCGAGTGGTGGAGAACACAGAGTCCGTCCACAACGTCATCGTCTGCACCCTCTGCTCCTGCTACCCCCTCCGCCTCCTCGGCCCGTCCCCCAGCTGGTACAAGTCCGAGGCCTACCGCTCCCGAGTGGTCCGCGAACCCCGCGCCGTACTCGGCGAGTTCGGCCTCGTCCTGCCGGCCACCACGAAGATCGAGGTGTGGGACTCCAGCGCGGAAACCCGGTACATGGTGCTGCCGCGCCGCCCGGCCGCGACGGAGTCGCTCGGGGAGCGGGAACTCGCGGCCCTGGTGCCCCGCAACGCCCTGATCGGCACGGCGGCCGCATCCAGCCCGTCCGGCGTTTGAGGACGAGGCCGTTCAGGCCGATAAGCGGGGGCGAGGGGGCGCAGCCCCCAGGAACGGGACGGGCAGGGGCGGAGGGGGCGAAAGAAACTCAGCGTGCCCCGGGGCTGCCAGGCGCAGCCGTCGGCTCTGCCGGGCCCTCCGCGGCTGGCTCGCCCAGGGAGTCGAGGGCGGACTTGGCGACGGGGACGAACAGGGGTGAGAAGTAGGGGTTGATGCGAAGTGCCTCGGTGAGGTGGCGCCGCGCAGGCCCACCCCGATCGAGGTCCCGCTCGATCACCCCCCGGTGATACGCGTACAACGCACTCCGCACCCCACCCCCATGCTCCCTGTCCATCGCCTTGGCCGCGAACCCGAGCGCCTCCTCGTCCTCCCCGGCCCGATGCAGCGCCCACCCCAGCGCGTCCGCGACAGCGACCCCCGGCTGCCGCCGCCACTCGCCCCGCAGCAGCCGCACCGCGGTCGCCGGATCCCCGTGGTCGGCCTCGAACGTCCCGAGGACGAGGTCACCGTTCACGCCCCCGGCGGCCTCCTCCCGCACCCGCGCCCGCAGCAGGTCGTACTGCGCACGCGCGGCCCCGCCGAGCCCCAACGACTCGTACAGCTCGCCCAGTTCGAGGGCGTACCGCGGCTCGGGCTGCCGGTCGAGCGCGGCCCGATAGGCGCGCAGGGCCTCCGACGTACGGCCGAGCGCCGCCAGCGCGCGCCCCTGCCCGGCAAGGGCCCCGTGCTCGTCGGGATCGGTGCGCAGCGCGGCCTCGTAGTGCTGGAGCGACTCCTCGCGGTCGCCGCGCTCCCAGGCGAGCTGCCCGGCCTGCTCCAGACAGGCCGCCTGCTCGGCGGGCGTCCGGGCGAGCGCCGTCGCGTCGGTGAGCGCGGCGGCCGCGTCCTCGCGCCAGCCGCGGTCCCGGTACACGCCCGCGGCCCGCGCCAGCACCGTGGACCCGGAGTGCAGGTCGAGCAGCTTGTCGAGCGCCCGGCGGGTGGCCTTGTAGTCGCCGAGCCCGGTGTAGGAGTCGATCAGCAGCGAATACGTCGTCCACCGCTTCGGCGCCGCCTGGGCCGCCGCCTCGGCCCACTTCCGCCCGGCCGCGAAGTCGCCCCGCGTGTTGGCGAGCGCGGCGAGCCCGTCGAGGGCCTCCACGTTCCCCTTCGGCCGCACCTTCAGCGAGGTCCGCAGCGCCTGCTCCGCCTTCGGGTAGTACGCGGGCACAGCCGTCCGCCGCGCCTGCTCCACGTACGCCGTACCGAGCACCGCCCACGACCGCTCGTCGCGCGGATGGGCCCGCAGATGGGTCTCACGGTCGCCGATGAGCGCCACCAGGTCGGGCAGCGCGGCGGGCACCCCGGCGCCCACGGCCGTCGCCGCACGGGCCTCGGGACCCGGCGCGGGCGGCGGCGCCTTCCGTTGCCCGGAGGGCGTCAGCACCAGCACACCGCCGAGGACGACGCACCCGGCGACCGCGCCGATCAGCGCACGCTTCATGAAGCGGCCAGGGCGCGGCGCCGAACGCCGCTCACCGATGTCCGCGCCGATGTCCGCGCCGGTCTCCCTGCGGATCTCCATACCGGTCTTCATGGCGATCACTGTGCGTCAATACGAAGACCACATCCCGGCATGTGAAGGGTGCCGCAGACGGGGTTCACACCGATGGCCCCGGGTGCGACGCTGTGATCATGAGCCGTATCGAAGCCCCGCGCGACGAGGTCACCGGAAACCTCGTCGACCGTCTGCTCGCGGACCTGCCGGCCGAGGCGGTCCTGACCGACCCGGACGTCACGGCCTCGTACGCCAACGACATGGCGAGTTTCTGCGAGGCGGGCGCCCCGGCCGTGGTGGTCCTGCCGCGCACCGTCGAGCAGGTCCAGCACGTCATGCGCGTCGCGACCGAGCTGCGCGTGCCCGTGGTCCCGCAGGGTGCCCGCACCGGCCTGTCCGGCGCCGCCAACGCCTCCGACGGCTGCATCGTGCTCTCGCTCACGAAAATGGACCGCATCCTGGAGATCAGCCAGGTCGACCGGATCGCCGTGGTCGAACCCGGCGTCATCAACGCCACGCTCTCCCGCGCGGTGGGCGAGGTAGGCCTCTGCTACCCGCCGGACCCGTCCAGCTGGGAGATGTGCACGATCGGCGGCAACATCGGTACGGCGTCGGGCGGCCTGTGCTGTGTGAAGTACGGCGTGACGGCCGAGTACGTCCTCGGTCTGGACGTCGTCCTCGCAGACGGGCGGCTGATGTCCACCGGGCGCCGTACGGCGAAGGGCGTCGCCGGATACGACCTGACCCGCCTCTTCGTCGGCTCCGAGGGCTCGCTCGGCATCGTCGTACGGGCGACTCTGGCGCTGAAGCCGCAGCCGCCCCAACAGCTCGTCCTGGCCGCCGAGTTCGGGTCGGCAGGTGCCGCGTGTGACGCCGTATGCCGGATCATGGAGGGCGGGCATGTGCCGTCCCTCCTCGAACTCATGGACCGTACGACGGTGAAGGCCGTCAACGACCTGGCGCACATGGGCCTGCCGGAGTCCACCGAGGCCCTCCTCCTCGCCGCCTTCGACACCCACGACCCGGCCGCCGACCTCGCCGCCGTCGGCGCGCTGTGCGAGGCCGCGGGCGCGACGCAGGTCGTCCCCGCCGAGGACGCCGCCGAGTCCGAACTCCTGCTCCAGGCGCGGCGGTTGTCGCTGACCGCCCTCGAAGCGGTCAAGGGCACGACGATGATCGACGACGTGTGCGTGCCCCGCTCCCGGCTCGGCGAGATGCTCGAAGGCATCGACCGCATCGCCGACAAGTACGCGCTCACCATCGGGGTCTGCGCCCACGCGGGCGACGGCAACACCCACCCCACCGTCTGTTTCGACGCCGCCGCCGCCGACGAGTCCCGGCGCGCCCGCGAGTCCTTCGACGAGATCATGGCCCTCGGCCTGGAACTCGGCGGCACGATCACCGGCGAGCACGGCGTGGGCGTCCTGAAGAAGGAGTGGCTGGCGCGCGAGATCGGCCCGGTGGGCGTGGAGATGCAGCGCGCGATCAAGACGGCGTTCGACCCACTGGGTCTGCTGAACCCGGGCAAGCTCTTCTGACTCTCTGCGGCAGGCGGATGCGCTCACTCCCCGTCCGTCGACTCGTCGCTCGGCCAGGGGTCGCGCAGCCACAGGTCGTCGGCCGGGGTCGGCGCGAGCAGCTCGGCGAGGCCGTCGTCGATGCCGAGCTGCTCGGCCTCAGAGCCCGGGGGGACCACCCGAAGCGTCCGCTCCAGCCAGGCGGACACCTGCGCCGCGGGTGCCTCCAGCAGGGCGTCCCCGTCCGGCGAACTCAGCGCCATCAGCACGACGCTCCGCCCCGCCACCTTCGTCGGCCACACCCGCACGTCCCCGTGCCCGCACGGCCGGAACACCCCCTCCACCAGCAGCTCGCGGGCGAACGTCCAGTTGACGGGGTGATCGGACCCGATGTGAAAGGCGATGTGGACGGCGTACGGATCGTCGGACCGGTAACTGAGCCGCGCCGGGACCGGGATACTGCGCTCCGGCGACAGGACGAGTTTGAGCTCGAGCTCGCGCTCCACCACTGTGTGCATGACGTGCGTTTCCTCTCTCGTACGGGGCCTTGGAGCAGGCCCGTACGAGTGGAGAGCGCGTTGCCCCGGAACCATTACGCGGGTTCGGAGAATCTTTTTTCGCCTCCTTGGACATGGCGCCCGGGGCCCGGCAGCCACGACGAGCCAGAGAGGGCTCCGCTCTCCCCGCAGACGCGGCGGAACCGTGCTCGAAAGGAGTGGGTGCGGCGGGAGGGGACTCGGTGTGTGCCGGGGTCTGGCTGTGTCTTCCCGGGGGATAACCCCCGGACCCCCAGCCGAAAGCGTGACGGGGCCCGCCCGTGGAGGTGACGGTTCCTGGCCCGCGGCCGAGGCGAATCCCGCCCGGGGAACGCGGCGGAACCGTGCTCGAAAGGAGTGGGTGCGGCGGGAGGGGACTCGGTGTGTGCCGGGGTCTGATAGATGTGGAGGCCGCAAAAAGACCCCCGAGCAGATACGGGACGACGGACATGAGCGCCCCAACCCCGGCCCCCGGTGACGACAGGCCCCGCGACGGGTATTACCCGGATCCCTCCATTCCTGGATATGTCCGGTACTGGAACGGCGCCGCCTGGGTGCCGGGCACCAGCCGCCCCGCGCCGTCGGACGGCGAACCGCTCGCGCCGCCGCCCGGCGTGCACCCCGCGCCCGCCGCCGCGGAGGAGACGGGCCCGCACTTCTTCGACGAGGACCCGCAGCCGTCGGTCGAAGCGCCCCGGTTGAGCCCGGCCGAGGCGCAGCACGGGAGCCGGCCCGAGCCCGCGACCGCGTGGGGCGCCGACCGCTCCCGGCAGTCCGGGTTCGGCGGCGAGCAGGACCGCCGGGTGTCGTGGGGCGCGCCGCAGGGCGTCGACCCGCGTGTCCCGAACGCGGCCCAGCCGTCCGAACCGGTCGTGCAGCCCGACGGCAGGTCCTCCCGCACGGACGGCACCGCGACGATCCCCCCGGCGGACTCGGCCCCCGGCGGCGGCACCGTGGTGTTCCGCCGTCCGACGGGCCCCGTACGCCCCACGGACGCCGACGGCGCGAACACCTCGCCCTCGGCCGGTCCGGCCGCTTCCGCCGGCACCCCTGGCCCCCGTAACCCCGTCCCTGCCGAGGGCACCATGCAGTTCCGTGCGCTCTCCCCGCGCGCGGGGAAGCAGGGCGGGGCGCAGGCGGGGAGCACGGCCCCGGCAGCCTCCGCCCCCGCGGCCGGCGGCTTCGGCGCGGGCCAGGCAGCCCAAGCCGCCGCAGCCTCAGCCCAGGCAGCCCAGTCAGCTCAAGCAGCCCAACCCGCCGCACAGGCCCCCGCCCCGACCCCCGCACCCACCCAGCCCCCGCCCTCCGTCCCCCAACAAGCCACCCCCATGACCTCCGGCGCCGGCGGCGGGCAGCCCTCCTGGGCGCAGCAGGTGCACCGGCTGGCCGGGGCGCCGGACGGTGAGGGGCAGCCGGTCGCGCCGTGGAAGCCGCCGGTCGACGACATCTTCACGGCGGCCGCCCGCAGGCAGTCGGAGGCGCGTCCGGCGGCGCTCGGCAAGCGGCTGGCCGCGCGGCTGGTGGACACCGTCGTGCTGGGCGCGGTCACCGCCGTGGCCGCCGTGCCGCTGGGCACCAAGGCGCTCGACCACGTCAACGAGAAGATCGACGCGGCGAAGCAGTCCGGTGAGACGGTCACGGTGTGGCTGCTCGACGGCACGAGCGCGGGCTACCTCGGCGTCATCCTCGCCGTACTGCTCCTCGCCGGCGTCCTCTACGAGGCGCTGCCCACCGCCAAGTGGGGCCGCACGCTGGGCAAGAAGCTGTGCGGTATCGAGGTGCGGGACATCGAGGCCCACGAGCCGCCGTCCTTCGGCCTGGCCCTGCGCCGCTGGCTCGTCTACAGCATCCCGGGCGTCCTCGGCATCGGAGTCGTGGGCGTCCTGTGGTGCCTGTTCGACCGCCCGTGGCACCAGTGCTGGCACGACAAGGCCGCCCACACGTTCGTAGCGGCGTAGCGGCGTAGAGCGGTACGCGCCCGTAGCGCGTCGGACGTATCCCGCGCGGTCCCTCGGACGGCCGCTCGCCGGATGCGGAACCGGGGGGTTCGCGGTCCACTCGGGCCATGAGTACCGAACCGCCGCCCCCCGGCTCCGGTCAGAACCCGCCGGACGACGATCCGTTCAGGAAGCAACAGCCCCCGCCCGCCGAGGGCGGCGGATCCCCCTACGACGCGCCCCACGACACCCCGTACGGCAGCCAGCCCCCTCCGTACGGCGGCGGCACCGGCGATCCCTACGGCGGAGGCGGCCCCTACGACAACGGCCCCTACGGCGGCGGCACCGCCGACCCGCTCGCCGGAATGCCCCCGCTCGCCGACAGCGGCAAGCGGGTCCTGGCGAGGATCATCGACATGATCATCGTCGGCATCGTGGTGTGGCTGCTGTCCTGGGCGTTCGGCTTCAGTCAGTACACGCTGGACACGGACAAGATGAAGTTCGCCGACTCGTTCGGCCGGGAGGTGGTCGGCGCCGTCCTCTACATCGCGTACGACACCCTCATGATCAGCAAGTCCGGACAGACCCTCGGCAAGCAGCTGCTCAACCTGCGCGTGGCCAACCTCGACAACGGCGCCACGCCCTCCGCGCAGACCTCGCTGCTGCGCGCGGCCGTGCTGTGGATCCCGTTCGCGTTCTGCTGCGCGTGCGTCTGGACCGCGATCGCGGGTGGCTGGAGCTTCTTCGACAAGCCCTACAAGCAGGGCCTGCACGACAAGGCGGCCAAGACGGTGGTGGTCAGCACCCGCTGACCCGACAGGGGGCGCACTTCACATCGGCGGGTCCGTGCTTCACGGGCCCGCCGTCCCGCGTGCGGAAGAGGCGGACGCCGATACGGACACCGGTACCGGCACCGGTTCGGGCGCGCCGGACATGGACGCGGACACGGACGCGGTCTCGCGCTGCGCCGGCACCCGATCCTGCGCGACAGCGGCCGTAGCGGCCGTGGATGCCGTGGTGCCGGCCGAAGTCCCGTTCGCGGGCGCCGACTTGGGCAGCGGAACCGTCATGGCGACGAGCAGCCCGAGAGCGAGCGCCGAGAGGGTGATCAGGACGATCCCCACGCTCGAAGTCGTCTGAGACAGCAGCAGCATGGCGAGCGTCGAGAAGATCACGGTGCAGGAACCGTAGGCGAGCTGTGCGGTGTTCGGACGCGGCATGGCAATCGTGTCCTCGGGTGGGGGTCTCCCCCCGGGTGCCTCTCGCGATGGGGGAGGTGCGGATAAGAATCGGGGGTGAGAAACGGTGTCGACCATGGCAATCCGCCGACATCCGGCGCTCCGCCAATCGACTCTATTCCGCTGCATGCCCGAGGGGAACAGCCGGTAAGCGTGACCTAACCCACGGTGCCGGAGCACGGGGGGCGCACGGAGTCATGCAGTCCACGAAGTGGACGGGTGGGCGCGCCTGTTGAACGGCGCATCAACGCCGCCGTAACCGTCCGGATATCGAACAGTCGTCACTTCATAGTGCAGTTGGCGGGTTCAAGTCAAGATCTGTCTTTTCTTTGGTAACTCCGGTCGAATGTCGTCACTTGACACGCGTATACGCGCGCGGACCCCATGACCAGGACCCTCTCCGCGCGGACGGACGCGGGGGAGGACATCAAGTGACCAGCAGATCATGGACGTTCAGAGCAGCCGCGGTGGGCGTTGCCCTCGCGGCGGCAACCGCCACGTTCTCGACGTTCGCCGTGGCGCAGGCCGACGACACCTCGTCGGCGGCGGCCACGGACCGGTACGACCCGCAGCCGGCCAAGATGAAGGGCGACCACGACCTCGACGGCCCGCTCAGCAAGACCCAGGACGCTCAGCGTCAAGAGGCCCTGAACCAGGTCATATCCGGCGACGCCAAGGTCAAGAACCGCAACGGCTCGCAGGTGGTTCAGCTCAAGAGCAAGAAGGGCCACGGCAAGTACGTAGAGCTGGGCCGCGAGAAGACCGACAAGATCTTCACGATCCTGGTCGAGTTCGGCGACAAGGTCGACAGCCGCTACGGCGGCACCGCCGGCCCGCTCCACAACAAGATAGCCGCGCCGGACCGTGCCAAGGACAACAGCACGGCCTGGCAGGCGGACTACAACCAGAAGCACTTCCAGGACCTGTACTTCGGCACCGGCAAGAAGACCGAGTCGCTCAAGAAGTACTACGAGAAGCAGTCCTCGGGCCGCTACTCGGTCGACGGCGAGGTCTCCGACTGGGTCAAGGTCTCCTACAACGAGGCCCGTTACGGCAACAACGCCTGCGGCTCGACCACCTGCCCCAGCGTGCAGAACCTGGTCGCCGACGGCGCCAACGCGTGGGTCGCCGACCAGCAGGCGGCCGGCCGGTCCGATGCCGCCATCAAGGCGGACCTCGCCAAGTACGACCAGTGGGACCGTTACGACTACGACGGTGACGGCAACTTCAACGAGCCCGACGGCTACATCGACCACTTCCAGATCGTGCACGCCGGCGAGGACGAGTCGGCGGGCGGCGGCGCCCAGGGCACGGACGCCATCTGGGCGCACCGCAGCTACGCGTTCGGCAGCAACGCGGGCCAGACCGGCCCGGCCGACAACAAGCTCGGCGGCGCCCAGCTCGGCTCCTCGGGCATCTGGATCGGCGACTACACCATGCAGCCGGAGAACGGCGGCCTCGGTGTCTACGCCCACGAGTACGGCCACGACCTGGGCCTGCCGGACGAGTACGACACCTCCGGCGGCGGCGAGAACTCCACCGGCTTCTGGACGCTGATGTCGGCCGGTTCCTGGCTCGGCACCGGCAAGAACGCCATCGGTGACCTGCCCGGCGACATGAACGCCTGGGACAAGCTGCAGCTCGGCTGGCTCAACTACGACACGGCGAAGGCCGGCAAGCAGTCCACGCACAAGCTGGGCGTCGCCGAGTACAACACCTGGAACAAGCAGGCCCTGTTGGTCTCGCTGCCCGACAAGGCGGTCACGGCCCAGGTCGTCACCCCGGCCCAGGGCGCCACGCAGTGGTGGAGCGGCAGCGGTGACAACCTCAAGAACACGCTGTCCCGTTCGGTCGACCTCACCGGCAAGTCGAAGGCCACGCTGACCCTCGACGGCTGGTGGGACATCGAGGAGAACTTCGACTACCTCTACACCGAGGTCTCCACCGACGGCGGCGCCAACTGGACCGCCGTGGACGGCACGGCCGACGGCGCCGCCATCCCGCGCGACGGCAGCGACAAGCCCGCGCTGACCGGCTCGGTCGACGCGTACAAGAAGCTGTCGTACTCGCTCGACGCCTACGCGGGCAAGAAGATCGACATCCGCTTCCGTTACGCCACCGACGGCGGCGTGGCGCAGAAGGGCTTCGCGGCCGACGAGATCGCCGTCACCGCGGACGGCTCCCCGGTGTTCTCCGACAACGCGGAGAGCGCGGACGCCGCCTGGACCGCCACCGGCTTCTCCCGCCTCGGCGCGTCCTTCACCAAGGACTACGCGCAGTACTACATCGCCGAGAACCGCCAGTACACGTCGTACGACAAGACCCTCAAGGTCGGCCCGTACAACTTCGGCTTCTCCACCACCCGCCCGAAGTGGGTCGAGCACTACTCGTACCAGAACGGTCTGCTGATCTGGAAGTGGGACACCTCGCAGGCCGATGACAACACGAGCGCCCACCCGGGCACCGGTCAGATCCTGCCGATCGACTCGCACCCGAAGGCCCTGAAGTGGGCCGACGGCACGACGCTGCGCAGCCGTATGCAGGCGTACGACTCGCCGTTCAGCCTGTACCGCACGGACGGCATCACGCTGCACAACGCGGACGTGGCGGTCAAGATCCCGTCGTCGAAGGGTGTGCCGGTCTTCAACGACCACACCAGCACCTACTACGACAAGGCCACCCCGACCGCCGGTGTCCAGGTCACTGACACCAACACCAAGATCAAGATCGTCAAGGAGGCCAAGGACGGCTCCACGATCTCGCTGAAGGTCGGCCCCGCGGTGAAGTAGTCCGCATTCCCGCAGGTCAGAAGATGATCGGCCGCAACCCTCTGGCGGGTTGCGGCCGATCGTGTTTAGGTGCGTCCTGTGGATTTCTTATTGACACCGGTGCACACGGGGGTGTGACTGCATGGCCGCAGGAGGTTTCTGCAAGCTGCCGAACGGCAGCGTGGTGGTGGCACTGAACCTGCCCACATCGACCGGGGAGAGCGCCGACTGCGTCCGCGTACTCGTGCTCGCCCAGAACCGCGCCCGAGCCCTGACCAGGCTCCGCAACCTCGGGATGCGCGCGATCTACCTGCGCGGCAACAGCGCCCCGCCGTCCCCGGACGAGATCACCGCCGTACTGCACCACCCGGACGGCCTGATATGGCGCACGGCCCCCGACACGACCCTTGACAACGGTGTCGGCGGCATCGAGCTGCCCCAGGAGCTGTGGCACCCGATCAGGGCCCTGCTGCGCCGTCCGGCGGCGCCGCAGCGGGGCTGAGCCCGCCGCGGCACACCGGAGAAGCCTCAGCTCAGTACGACGACCTTGTGCATGCCCTCGAAGGCGTGCGGGATGCCGGTCTTGTCGTCCGGGATGAAGCACAGCAGGGCGTAGGTGCCCGGCGGCAGGTGGTGTTCCTGGAGCAGGGCGGTGCGGCCGGGGGAGATGGCGCCGAGGCCGACGGCCGGACCCGTGAAGGGCGGCGCGCCGGTCGCGGTGCCGTTGAAGACGGCGTCGAGCTGGGCGTCCGTGGTACCGGGCGCAACGGGCTGCAGCTGCATCTCGTGGATCTCGTCCGCGGCGTTGTGCACCAGGATGTTGTCCTTGGCCCGGTGCACCCCGTTGACGTCGAAGCGGGGTCCGGCCGACGTCTCCTTGGTGATCACGATGCCGTCGGGGAAGTCGGCGAGGTCTCCGCTCCGCCCGCCGCGCAGTTCCACCTTGCGGTACACCGGGTGGGCCGGGTCCCCGAAGAACTTGGTGAAGTCCAGCAGGTAGACCGGGCCCGCGCTGATCGGAGTGGTGAAGGTCCCCGGCACCTTCGGCGTGACCTGGGCGCCGCCGAACAGCTCGGAGTCCCGGTTGACCGCCTTGATGCCCTTGGCGGAGACGGTGGGGTTGTTCTCGTTGACGGCCATGGTCAGGTCGGCGAAGACCTTCTTGAGCGTGACCCCGTGGCGCGGCCGGAAGGCCTGGAGGTCGTGGCCGTCCTTGTCGTCGGTGGTGACGCGGAAGGCGACCACTCCGGCCCGGGCGACATGCGGTGCCTGGATGCCGGAGTCGCCGATGGCCACCTCGACCGGGTGCGGCGACCGGCCGCCGTCGTGGCCGTCCCGAGGCGTGGCGTCGGCGGTGGTGGTGCCGCCGAGGGCGGCCGCCAGGGCGAGGGTGGCCACTGCCACCCGGGCCCCATGCCGCTGCAGTGCGGTGCGCATGAGTCTCCTGTTCGTCGAGCGATCCCCTTGACGGCAGGGCAGCACTCGCGAACCCGGCTCGGCGGCAGCCACGCAGACAGCAGGCCCGATCGGCGCAGGGCGCTCCCTCCGGGGTACGCCCCGAATGGGCCTGATCGGTGATTGCCTTGATCGTTGCTGAGCGACTACTGCACGACAGGCTTCCCGGACAGCTCCACGCCCGCCTCCCGCAGCTCCTCCAGAGCGCGCTCGGTGGTCTCCTCGGCGACTCCGGCCGTGAGATCCAGCAGCACCTGCGTACGGAAGCCCTGCCGGGCCGCGTCCAGCGCCGTCGCCCGTACGCAGTGGTCCGTGGCGATCCCGACCACGTCGACCTCGTCGATCTCGCGGGCTCGCAGCCAGTCGCCCAGCGGGACGCTGTTCTCGTCGACGCCCTCGAAGCCGCTGTACGCCGCCGCGTACGCGCCCTTGTCGAAGACGGCGTCGATTCCGCCGGAGGCGACGGCGGGCGCGAAGTTCGGGTGGAAGCCCACGCCCTCCGTACCGGCCACGCAGTGCGCGGGCCAGGAGTGGGCGAAGTCGGGGTTGTCGGCGAAGTGGCCGCCGGGGGCGATGTGATGGTCGCGGGTGGCCACGACATGGCGGTACCCGGCGGACGCCTGGCCGATCAGCTCGGTGATCGCGGCAGCCACGTCGGCACCCCCCGACACCGCGAGGCTGCCGCCCTCGCAGAAGTCGTTCTGCACATCTACGACGATCAAGGCGCGGCGCATGGTCGGTGTCCTTCGGCTCGACAGCGGGTCGGTCGGTGGTGGGGTGCGGGCCCGGCCTTCGAACTACCGAGCTTAGAGACTTCGGGTACGGGACGGGAGGGTGCGCGGGCCCCGAGCGGCTCCGGGGAAGTTCAGGCACGGGTGCGCGAGCACGCTGCCGTTGCATTCCCGCTCACCGTGCGTTCATGCGCCCGGACCCCCGCACCAGGGCGGACGTACAGCCCCGCGTCGGACGTACTCCGTCGTACTCCGACGGCCCCGCGTCGGACGTGCTCCGTCGTACTCCGGCGGAATCCGTCAGACGTACTCCGTCGGAATCACGGACTCCCCGCGCGACAGCTGCCTCGCCGACAGCGGCAGGTTCGCGCGGGCGGCCGCATGCCGGTCCCGTACGGCGTCCAGCGGCTCGCGGGCGACGACCTGACCGCCCTTGACCAGCTCGACCAGGAGCTGCCGGTCGGACAGTTCGCCCGGGACCGCACCGGTGCCGATCACCTCGGCCTCGGCGACCCCGTACTCGTCCAGGCGCCGCGCCGCCCACTTGCGCCCGCCGATGGACGTCTTGCCGCCCGTCGACCTCTTCGCCACCGGCACCAGCGGAGCCTTCGGGTCCGCCGACTCGGCTCGGGCGACCAGCTTGTAGACCATCGAGCACGTCGGATGGCCGGATCCCGTCACCAGCTGGGTGCCGACGCCGTACGCGTCCACGGGCGCCGCCGCCAGCGAGGCGATCGCGTACTCGTCCAGGTCCGAGGTCACCACGATCTTCGTGTCCGTCGCGCCCAGCTCGTCCAGCTGCTGCCGCACCCGGTGCGCGACGAGGAGCAGGTCACCGGAGTCGATGCGCACGGCCCCGAGGTCGGTCCCGGCGACCTCGACCGCCATCCGGACGGCCTCCGTGACGTCGTAGGTGTCGACGAGGAGCGTGGTGCCCCGGCCGAGCGAGTTCACCTGGGCCTGGAAGGCGTCGCGCTCCTGGTCGTGCAGGAGGGTGAAGGCGTGCGCGGAGGTCCCGACCGTCGGGATGCCGTACCGGAACCCGGCGGCGAGGTCGGAGGTGGTGGCGAAGCCGCCCACGTACGCGGCGCGCGAGGCGGCCACCGCGGCCAGCTCGTGCGTGCGCCGGGCGCCCATCTCGATCAGCGGCCGGTCCCCGGCGGCGGAGGCCATGCGGGAGGCGGCGGCCGCGATCGCCGAGTCGTGGTTGAGGATGGAGAGGATCACCGTCTCCAGGAGCACGCACTGGGCGAAGGAGCCCTCGACCCGCAGGATCGGCGAGCCCGGGAAGTAGACCTCGCCCTCGGGATAGCCCCAGATGTCCCCGCCGAAGCGGTACGAGGCGAGCCACGCCAGGGTCTCCTCGTTCACGATCCCGCGCTCGCGCAGAAAGCCCAGGACGTCCGCGTCGAAGCGGAAGTTCTCCACGGCGTCGAGCACGCGCCCGGTCCCCGCCACGACCCCGTACCGCCGCCCTTCGGGCAGCCGCCGGGTGAAGACCTCGAAGACGGAGCGCCGCTCGGCGGTCCCGGCCGCGAGGGCGGCCTGCAGCATCGTCAGCTCGTACTGGTCGGTGAAGAGCGCCGTCGAGGGAACGTCCACCGGCAGCCCAAGGTCCGCTGTGTTCATGGGACGGGATGCTACCCCCATCTCGTCACTCTGACGATTTAGGGGGTCGGTTTTCCCGGCCCGTTTGGCCGGGCACCCCCTTCTGGTGGCAGCATGGGCCGTGTGACGGCTCCCGCTCCCCTAGAGACCGAAAAGACCGAGTCGGCGGAAGAGGTCTTCGCCGTACCCGAGCCCGATGTCCCGTGGGTGACGATCGTCCACAACGACCCGGTGAACCTCATGAGCTATGTGACGTACGTCTTCCAGGCGTACTTCGGCTACTCCAAGGACAAGGCCACCAAGCTCATGCTCGACGTCCACAACAAGGGCCGTGCGGTCGTCTCCAGCGGATCCCGCGAGGAGATGGAGCGCGATGTCCAGGCCATGCACGGCTACGGCCTGTGGGCCACCCTTCAGCAGGACCGCAAGTGATCTCACGTACCGAGTGGACCGGAAGTAGCGACGCAACCTGATGCCAGGACACTTCGAACCGATCCCCGGCGGCGGCGCGGCCGTCGCACTCGACGACGTCGAGATCTCGATCATCCGCTCCCTCGCCGTGCAGCTCCTGGAGCTCATCGGACCGGGCCCCGCCGAGAACGCCCCCGACGACCCGCTCGCCGAGCTGTTCGCGGAAGGCCCCAGCGAGCCGCCCTCCGACCCGGTGCTGATGCGGCTCTTCCCCGACGCCTACAGCGGCCCCGACGTCGAGGCCAACTCGCCCGAGGAGGCCGACGAGCAGCGCGCGCACTCCGCGGAGTTCCGCCGCTTCACCGAGAACGACCTGCGGGCCGGCAAGCGCGAGAACGCCCTCGCGGTGATCCGCTCCCTGGACATGATCAGCACGGCGGGCGAGGGCGGCGCCGTCCTCAAGCTGTCCGCCGAGGAGTGCGGGCGGTGGCTGCGCACCCTCAACGACCTGCGCCTGGCGATCGGCTCCCGCCTCGACATCGCCGATGAGGAGGACACCGACCTCCTCTACCAGCTGCCGGACGAGGACCCGCGCAAGCCGATGGTGATGGCGTACCTGTGGCTGGGCGGTCTCCAGGAGACGCTGGTGAACACCCTGATGCCGTAGCCGGTTCGCCGGTGCGGTTCGTTCGCTCAGCGGACGCTCAGATCCGGATAACGATCACGTCACCATGACCGCGTCCTTTGGGGCGCGGTTTGCCGTTTGTCCGGTTCTTCCTGTGGCGTGCGCCACGAACCGTACAGCCGATCCATGTTGCGGCCGTGATAAATCTTCACGACCGCCCGACAGGACACCACCCAGGTCCGGTCGGGTGCGCCACCGAGCCGGCGACCGCCGGCCAGGCACGAGCGGGTCGCAGAACCCGCTCAGCTCCATCACATCCGGGGGGATCGGAACCCGATCCGAAGCCATGGGACTGGCTCGGTTCGGCATGGAGAAAGGCGCACCAACATGACCTCGTCGCAGGTCGGCAAGCAGTACGACGCGCACGACCGCAATGGAGTCGTGGGCGGCGACGCCCCCGAAGAGGGGTACGAGCGAGGGCTCGGCAGCCGTCAGGTCCAGATGATCGCGATCGGCGGCGCCATCGGCGTCGGCCTGTTCCTCAACGCCGGTGCGAACATCGCCAAGGCGGGCCCGAGCCTCATCCTGATGTACGCCCTCGCCGGCGTGATCATCTTCTTCATCATGCGGGCGCTCGGCGAACTGCTCCTCTACCGCCCGGTCTCGGGCTCGTTCGCGGACTACTCGCGCGAGTTCCTGGGCCCGTTCTTCGGCTACTTCACAGCCTGGACGTACTGGCTGATGTGGGTGGTCACCGGCATGGCGGAACTCACCGCCGCCGCGATCTACGTGCACTACTGGTTCCCGTCGATCCCGCAGTGGACGTCGGCGCTGGTCTTCCTGATCGTTCTCTTCGTCGCCAACCTGATCTCGGTGAAGGTGTTCGGCGAGATCGAGTTCTGGGCCTCGATGATCAAGGTCACCGCCCTCATCGGCATGATCGTGATCGGCCTGGGTGTGCTCACCTTCGGCTTCAGCTCCGCCGGTGACACCGCGGCCGTCTCCAACCTCTGGGAGTTCGACGGCTTCTTCCCCAAGGGCATCGGCTCGTCCCTGATGACCCTCCAGGGCGTGATGTTCGCCTACCTCGCCGTCGAGCTGGTCGGCGTCACCGCGGGCGAGTCCGAGAACCCGGAGAAGACGCTCCCCAAGGCGATCAACACCCTGCCCTGGCGCATCGCCCTCTTCTACGTCGGCGCCCTCACCGTCATCCTCTGCGTCGTGAAGTGGACCGAGTTCGCGGAGGGCGTCAGCCCCTTCGTGAAGGCCTTCGCGATGATCGGCATCCCGGCCGGCGCGGGCATCGTCAACTTCGTGGTGCTGACCGCCGCCCTCTCCTCCTGCAACTCGGGCATGTACTCCACGGGCCGCATGCTGCGCAATCTCGCGGACAACGGCGAGGCCCCCCGCGCCTTCAGCAAGCTGTCGGCCTCCAAGACCCCCGCGCTCGGCATCACGATTTCCGTCGCCTTCATGGGCATCGGCGTGGTCCTGAACTACATCGTCCCGGAGAAGGCCTTCGGCTACGTCACCTCGGTGGCCACCGCCGCCGGCATCTGGACCTGGCTGATGATCCTCATCAGCCACGTCCTCTACCGCCGCGCCGTGGACGCGGGCCGCCTGCCCGCGTCCTCCTTCCCCGCCCCCGGCGGCGCGAAGTGCAGCTACGTGGCGATCGCCTTCCTGCTGTTCGTCACGGGCCTGATCGCGTACGACGCCGACTCCCGCGTCTGCCTGTACGTGATGGCCATCTGGGCGGCCGCACTCGGCATCGGCTGGGCCGTACTGAAGACCCGCAACCCGCAGGTCACCGAGCGCCGCGAGCCGGTGTACGAGCAGGTCTGAGCCCCACCCCGCTCACGATGTGGGCCGCCCCGTACCACCCTTCGGTACGCGGCGGCCCACACGCATATCCTCTTCCCCATGCTGACCATCACCCAGGCCCTGTTCGACCAGATCGTCGCCCACGCACGCCAGGACCACCCCGACGAGGCGTGCGGCGTGGTCGCGGGCCCGGTGGGGGAGGGCCGCCCCGAGCGCTTCATCCCGATGCTGAACGCCGCCCGCTCGCCCACGTTCTACGAGTTCGACTCGCAGGACCTCCTCAAGCTCTACCGCGAGATGGACGACCGCGACGAGGAGCCGGTGATCATCTACCACTCCCACACGGCCACCGAGGCCTACCCCTCCCGCACCGACCTCTCGTACGCGAACGAGCCCGGCGCCCACTACGTCCTGGTCTCCACCGCCGACACCGACGACGCCGGCCCCTTCCAGTTCCGCTCCTTCCGCATCGTGGAGGGCGAGATCACGGAGGAGGAGGTCACGGTGGTGGAGACGTACTGATCTCGCATTTCGGCCGGAATTCATCCACGATCTGAGATCACACTCCGGGACCGGGACCGGGAATCGATACGATGAGCCCATGGTTTCCCACGACGTGAGCGAAAAGACGCCGGGCATGCTGCTCGTGGCGCGGCTGCACGTCGACCTGTGCAGGCTGAACAGCGCCCTCTGTCCGCGCTGACCCCTGCCGCCGTAAGGCCGTGAGCCGCGGCGCCCGACCTGCGTACCACCCGCTTCTCGCGCTGCCGCGCGCCCACCGACCTACCACTCCCGACAGGAGCCCACAGACATGGCCATCGAGGTCCGCATCCCCACCATCCTCCGCACCTACACCGACGGACAGAAGGCCGTCGAGGGCGGCGGGGACACCCTCGCCGAGCTGTTCACCGACCTGGAGAGCCGCCACACGGGCATCCAGGCCCGCATCGTGGACGGCGGCGAACTGCGCCGCTTCGTCAACGTGTACCTCAACGACGAGGACGTCCGCTTCCTCGACGGCATCAACACCAAGCTCACCGACGGCGACAACGTGACGATCCTGCCGGCCGTCGCCGGCGGGATGGTCTGATCGGCCGCGGATCCCCATGCGCTACGACTCCCCGCTGGCCGCGGTGGGCAACACCCCCCTGGTGCGCCTGCCGCGGCTCTCGCCGTCCGACGACGTCCGGATCTGGGCGAAGCTCGAGGACCGCAACCCGACCGGCTCGGTCAAGGACCGCCCGGCCCTGCACATGATCGAGCAGGCGGAGAAGGACGGCCGCCTGACGCCGGGCTGCACGATCCTGGAGCCGACGAGCGGCAACACCGGCATCTCCCTCGCCATGGCGGCCAAGCTCAAGGGCTACCGCATGGTGTGCGTGATGCCCGAGAACACCTCGCAGGAACGCCGCGAGCTGCTCGCCATGTGGGGCGCCGAGATCATCCCCAGCCCCGCCGCGGGCGGCTCCAACACCGCCGTCCGCGTCGCCAAGGAGCTCTCCGCCGAGCACCCGGACTGGGTGATGCTCTACCAGTACGGCAACCCGGACAACGCGGGCGCGCACTACGCGACGACGGGCCCGGAGATCCTCGCCGACCTCCCGTCGGTCACCCACTTCGTCGCCGGGCTCGGCACCACCGGCACCCTGATGGGCGTCGGCCGCTTCCTCCGCGAGAACAAGCCGGACGTCAAGATCGTCGCCGCGGAGCCGCGCTACGACGACCTGGTCTACGGCCTGCGCAACCTCGACGAGGGCTTCGTACCGGAGCTGTACGACGCCTCCGTCCTCACCACCCGCTTCTCCGTGGGCTCCGCCGACGCGGTCACCCGCACCCGTGAACTCCTCCAGCAGGAGGGCATCTTCGCGGGCGTCTCCACCGGAGCCGCCCTGCACGCCGCGATCGGCGTCGGCAACAAGGCCGTCAAGGCGGGGGAGAGCGCCGACATCGTCTTCGTCGTGGCCGACGGCGGCTGGAAGTACCTGTCGACCGGCGTCTACACGGCGGCGACGACGGAGGAAGCGATCGAGACACTGCACGGACAGCTCTGGGCGTAAGAGCCTGCGTCACAGGCTCTGAGGGTCTGGGGCCCGGCCCCAGACCCCCCGCAGCTCCGACTACGGCTTGCACACCTTCGTCAGCTCGCCCGCCGCGTCCGTGACCGGGCTGATGTCGGGCGTCTTGTCGCCGTTCTGCACGGCCGTACGGACGTTGTCGACGGCCGTGCTCAGATCGTCGACCGCCTTGTTCACATCGGTGTTGTCCGTCTTGTCGCCGATCTTGTCGAGGTTCTTCTCGATGGCGCTGAGGGACTCGTCGGTCTGCGTCGGGTCGTTCGACGCGTTCTCCACCGCCTGCTGGAGATCGGTGACGCTGTCGGCGATGGTCTCGGCGGTCTGGAAACAGTCCAGGGCCTTGTCGACCGCATCGCAGCCGACCACCGCCGGTGCGGCGACGAGTGCGGCGACAACGGCGAATGCGGCGATACGGCGGCGGTGGCGCGAGGCCATGGAACGGTCCCTCCCCGTGGGCATGCCAACGCAGGAAACGCGCGGACATGCATACATGCGGAATGCGGCGGTCAACGGAACGTCGGATCATGGATCCGCAGATCCATGATCTCCAGCTCTACGGACGCACGGCTGGACCGTACGCCCGTACCCTTTAGAACGCGAAGACTTATTCCGCGGTTGCCTCAAGAGCCGCCCGCTGAATGGCAGCCAGCTCGTCGCAGCCCGAAACAGCCAGATCCAGCAGGGCGTTGAGTTCCTTGCGGTCGAACGGCTCGGCCTCCGCGGTGCCTTGAACCTCCACGAACCGCCCGTCGCCGGTGCAGACGACGTTCATGTCGGTGTCGGCCCGCACATCCTCCTCGTAGCAGAGGTCCAGCAGCGGGACTCCGCCCACGATGCCGACGGAGACGGCGGAGACCGTGCCGGTCAGCGGCTGCCGGCCGGCCTTGACCAGCTTCTTGCCCTGCGCCCAGGCGACGGCGTCGGCGAGGGCGACATACGCCCCGGTGATCGCGGCGGTGCGGGTGCCGCCGTCGGCCTGGAGGACATCGCAGTCGAGGACGATCGTGTTCTCGCCGAGCGCCTTGTAGTCGATGACGGCGCGCAGCGAACGGCCGATGAGACGGCTGATTTCGTGCGTACGGCCGCCGATCTTGCCGCGCACGGACTCGCGGTCGCCGCGGGTGTTCGTGGCGCGCGGCAGCATCGAGTACTCCGCGGTGACCCAGCCCTCGCCGCTGCCCTTGCGCCAGCGCGGGACGCCCTCGGTGACGGAGGCGGTGCAGAAGACCTTCGTGTCACCGAAGGAGACGAGGACGGAGCCCTCGGCGTGCTTGCTCCAGCCACGCTGGACGGTGATGGGGCGGAGCTGTTCAGGGGTGCGGCCGTCGATTCGAGACATGCCGCTGAGCCTAGCCGCACATGGGTGAGGGGCCGCCTCCGGTTGCCGAAGGGGCCCCTCAGGGGTGAGCGTCAGACACTCACATCATGTCTTCGATGTCCGCCGCGATCGGGTCGGCGTCCGTGCCGATCACGACCTGGATCGCCGTGCCCATCTTGACGACGCCGTGCGCGCCCGCGGCCTTCAGGGCGGCCTCGTCGACCTTGCTCGCGTCGATGACCTCGGTGCGCAGCCGGGTGATGCAGCCCTCGACCTCTTCGATGTTGTCGATCCCGCCGAGTCCGGCAACGATCTTCTCAGCCTTGGTGGCCATGTCTTACTCCCTGATCCGAACCGCTTTGTCGCAGTAACCCACAGTTGGCCCATCTTCGCGAGCGGTCATGTCGCAGGTGCCGAATGATGGCGTTCACGACAGCGCGACCGTCCTTCAACTGGTCTACACCACCTGACGGGCGGTCGCCAAACCGGCCCTGCCCGGAGGACGCCCATGAGTGCCGACAGCGCCGTCTCACCCGCGCGCGCCCGCTGGAATACCGCCTTCCAAGGCCTGCAGAAGATGGGGCGGAGCCTCCAGCTGCCGATCGCCGTGCTGCCGGCCGCGGGCATTCTCAACCGGCTCGGCCAGCCGGACGTGTTCGGTGCGGACGGGCTGGGCTGGGACAACGTCTCCAAGGTGATGGGCGGCGCGGGCGGCGCGCTGCTCAGCGGCAACCTCGGGCTGCCCATGCTGTTCTGTGTGGGCGTGGCCATCGGCATGGCGAAGAAGGCGGACGGCTCCACCGCGCTCGCGGCGGTCGCGGGTTTCCTCGTCTACTACAACGTGCTGCGCCAGTTCCCGGAGGATTGCCCGTCCGGCTCCGTGGAGGTCAAACTCGGCTGCCAGGCGGCCGACAACTCCGTCGCGGAGTTCACGTATCAGAATCCCGGGGTTTTCGGCGGCATCGTCATCGGGCTGCTGGCGGCGTACTTCTGGCAGCGCTACCACCGTACGAAGCTGGTGGACTGGCTGGGCTTCTTCAACGGCCGCCGACTGGTGCCGATCATCATGGCGTTCGTGGCGATGGCGTTCGCCTCGCTCTGCGTGTGGGCGTGGCCGCCGATCGGTGACGGTCTGGAGAATTTCAGCGACTGGCTTTCGGGGCTGGGGGCCTGGGGAGCGGGCGTCTTCGGCCTGGCCAACCGGGCGCTGCTGGTGATCGGGTTGCACCAGTTCCTGAACGTGCCCATCTGGTTCCAGTTCGGCAGTTACACCAAGCCCAACGGCGAGATCGTGCACGGCGACATCAACATGTTCCTGGCGGGCGACCCGAACGCGGGCCAGTTCACCTCCGGGTTCTTCCCCATCATGATGTTCGCGCTGCCGGCCGCCGCGCTCGCCATCACGCATTGTGCAAAGCCCCATCGACGCAAGGAGATTGGCGGTCTGATGCTTTCAGTGGCGCTGACCTCGTTCGTCACGGGCATCACCGAACCGATCGAGTACTCCTTCCTGTTCGTCGCGCCGGTGCTGTTCGTGATCCACGCGCTGCTCACCGGTGTCTCGATGGCGGTGACTTGGGGCCTGGGTGTGCACGACGGCTTCAGTTTCTCGGCCGGTCTGATCGACTACGTGATCAACTGGAACCTGGCGACCAAACCCTGGGCGATGATCCCGATCGGGTTGTGCTTCGCGGCCGTGTATTACGCGATCTTCCGCTTCGCGATCACCAAGTTCGACCTCAAGACTCCCGGACGGGAGCCGGAGGACGAGGTGGAGGACACCACCAAGGCGTAGCCACCACCGCCGTACGGGCATCACGGCATCCCCACGAAGGGCCCTCGGACCAGCCGGTCCGAGGGCCCTTCGGTGTGATCCGAGGGGCCCTTAGGCATGAAGGGAGCCGAATCCTCCGTTTATGGCCCAGGCCACAAAATTCGTGGGTTCCTTATCCAGCCTTCACCGTGCTACAACAGGTCTACACCACTCAGTGGTGTAGACCACGCGGCGCCGACCGCGTTCCATCCGAGACGCCGCCGTCCACCCTTTTCCCTGTCCCCAGGCGGCGCCTTGCCCCCTGGAGGAAGTTGTGTCCACGGCCACCGCCGCTCCCGCGGCCGGAAAGAAGAAGGGCTCCGGCGCGATGGCTGTCCTGCAGCGCATCGGCCGCAGCCTGATGCTGCCGGTCGCCGTCCTGCCCGCAGCCGCGCTTCTGGTACGCCTCGGCAACACCGACATGCTGGGACGCCCGTCGTTCCCGACGTTCCTCACCAAGATCGCCGGCTTCATGGCGGCGGGTGGCAACGCGATCCTCGACAACATGGCGCTGCTGTTCGCCGTCGGCATCGCGATCGGCTTCGCCAAGAAGTCGGACGGCTCGACCGCCCTCGCGGCCGTCGTCGGCTACCTGGTCTTCAAGAACGTGCTCGCCACGTTCACCGACAAGAACCTGCCCAAGGTGGCCACAGCCGTCGACGGCAAGGTGGTCATGGTCGACGCCCCGGTGGACGCCAAGGTCCTCGGCGGCGTGGTGATGGGCATAGTCGTCGCCCTGCTGTACCAGAAGTTCTACCGGACCAAGCTCCCCGACTGGGCGGGCTTCTTCGGCGGCCGCCGCCTCGTCCCCATCCTCTCCGCCTTCGCGGGCCTGCTCATCGGCATCGTCTTCGGCTACATCTGGCCGGTCCTCGGCACGGGTCTGCACAACTTCGGTGAGTGGCTGGTCGGTTCGGGCGCCGTCGGCGCGGGCATCTTCGGCGTCGCCAACCGCGCCCTGATCCCCATCGGCATGCACCACCTGCTGAACTCCTTCCCCTGGTTCCAGGCGGGCGACTACCACGGCAAGAGCGGCGACATCGCACGCTTCCTCGCCCACGACCCGAGCGCCGGACAGTTCATGACCGGCTTCTTCCCGATCATGATGTTCGGCCTCCCGGCCGCGTGCCTGGCGATCGTCCACTGCGCCCGCCCCGAGCGCCGCAAGGTCGTCGGCGGCATGATGTTCTCGATCGCGCTGACCTCCTTCGTCACCGGCGTCACCGAGCCCATCGAGTTCACCTTCATGTTCATCGCGCCCGTGCTCTACGCGATCCACGCGGTCCTCACCGGCGTCTCCCTGGCGCTGACCTGGGCACTCGGCATGAAGGACGGCTTCGGCTTCTCCGCCGGCGCGGTCGACTTCGGCCTCAACCTCGGCATCGCGACGAACCCCTGGGGCCTCGTCCTGGTGGGCCTCTGCTTCGCGGTGGTCTACTACGCGGTCTTCCGCTTCGCGATCATCAAGTTCAACCTGCCGACACCGGGCCGCGAGTCCGACGAGGAACTGGCTGAACTGCAGAAGGCCGAGGCCAAGTAGCCCCGCCGCACATACGGGCGAAGGCCCCCGGAACCGACAGGGTCCGGGGGCCTTCGCCCGTATGTCTGCGTGCGTCCGCTCAGATCTCGTACGACACCCGAGGCGCCGCCAGCTCCACCGGACCCGCGAACGCGGTCCGCGCGTCCGCCAGATTGATCTGCGGGTCCGTCCACGGCGGGATGTGCGTCAGCACCAGCCGACGCGCCCCGGCACGGGCCGCCGTCTCGCCCGCCTCAAGGCCGTTGAGATGCAGATCCGCAATGTTCTCCTTGCCGTGCGTGAACGCCGCCTCGCACAGGAACAGATCGGTGTCCCGGGCGAGTTCGTCCAGAGCCTCGCTCACGCCCGTGTCCCCGGAGTACGTGAGCGACCTCCCACCGTGCTCCACCCGGATGCCGTACGCCTCCACAGGGTGGCGCACCTTCTCCGTGTGCACGGTGAACGGACCGATCTCGAACGTACCCGGCTTGACCGTGTGGAAGTCGAAGACCTCACTCATCGAGGAGGCCGAAGGAGTGTCCGCGTACGCGGTGGTCAGACGCTGCTCCGTGCCCTCGGGCCCATAGACCGGGATCGGAGCGGCACGGCCGCCGTCGTGGCGGTAGTAGCGCGCGACGAAATACGCGCACATGTCGATGCAGTGGTCGGCGTGCAGATGGCTGAGGAAGATCGCGTCGAGGTCGTAGAGACCGCAGTGGCGCTGCAACTCGCCAAGGGCACCATTGCCCATGTCGAGAAGCAGCCGGAAGCCGTCGGCCTCGACGAGGTAGCTCGAGCAGGCCGATTCCGCGGACGGGAACGACCCCGAGCAGCCGACGACGGTGAGCTTCATAAAGCTGGAACCTCCGCGCTGGCAGGAAGTGCACAGAGCAGATGCGGTGACCGGGAACCCGGAGCATGTACTCGGAGCAGATGTGGGAACGGGGGTCGTGCGGTCCGTCGAGCGTAAGGCGCAAAAGGGCCGGTCGCTCCTCTGCCAGGGGCCGTTGTGGGCGAACTCACCTGAGCTGTCACCGGTTCGGATGGATCGAACGAACACAGGCACGGACGGGTACTCCGGCCGCGGAAGCGGACGCAGAAGCGGAAGCGCCGGATGACGTACAAACAGACGGGAAGCGAACGCGCGTACCCGCCGGTACCTTCTTGGTATGGACACGTCCTGGTGGCTCGCGCTCGCGGCCGTCGTGCTGCTCGCACTCGTCGCGACCCTCGTCGACGGCTGGGGACGACGCGGCCGCCGACCGTCCGCCCGCACCCGCCCGCCGGGCCGCCCCCGGCAGCGCGGCGCCCGGCCGCAGCCCGCCGAGATCTGGTGGGCGAACGTCCCCTATGAGGACGGCCCCGGCGTGAAGGACCGACCCTGCCTCGTTCTGAACGTACGTGGCGACCGCGCCACCGTTGCCAAGATCACCAGCAAGTACCACGACGAACGCGCCGGAGTGATCCCCCTGCCCCCCGGAGCCGTGGGCGACGCCCACGGCCGCGCCAGCTTCCTCGAAACGGACGAACTCCGCGACGTACCCCTCTGGGACTTCCGCCGCCGCGTCGGCGTGGTCGACCCGGTCCTGTGGGACCAGGTCCGCTACCTGGCGGGATAGCCGCCGGTACGCGGGTGCCGTGAGAGGCACCGCCCCTCCTCGGGATACTGGTCCCATGACCCGCCTGATCCTCGCCACCCGCAACGCCGGAAAGATCACCGAGCTGCACGCGATCCTCGCCGACGCCGGCCTCCCGCACGAACTCGTCGGCGCCGACGCCTACCCCGACATCCCCGACGTCAAGGAAACCGGCGTCACCTTCGCCGAGAACGCCCTCCTCAAGGCCCACGCCCTCGCCCAGGCCACCGGCCTCCCGGCGATCGCCGACGACTCGGGCCTGTGCGTCGACGTCCTCAACGGCGCGCCGGGCATCTTCTCCGCCCGCTGGGCAGGAAAGCACGGCGACGACCGAGCCAACCTGGACCTTCTCCTGGCCCAACTGTCGGACATCGCCGACGAGCACCGGGGCGCCCATTTCGCGTGCGCGGCAGCACTCGCCCTCCCGGACGGCACGGAGCGGGTCGTCGAGGGCCAACTCCGCGGAACCCTGCGCCACGCCCCCACCGGCACGAACGGCTTCGGCTACGACCCGATCCTCCAGCCGGAGGGCGACACGCGAACGTGCGCCGAGCTGACCCCGGCCGAGAAGAACGCGATCAGCCATCGGGGGAAGGCGTTCCGGGCGTTGGCGCCGGTCGTAAGGGAGTTGCTCGGCTAGGCGCTCAACGCGCTCAGGCGCACAAGGCGCTGGTGCGGCCGGAGGGACTCGAACCCTCACGGGAGTTACCCCACTGGGACCTAAACCCAGCGTGACTGCCAATTCCACCACGGCCGCCCGATGCTGCCCGGCCATGCTATCGGCCGGGCAGCGCCCTCAGATCCCCAGATCCTTGATGATCTTCGCCACGTGGCCCGTCGCCCGCACGTTGTACAGGGCGCGTTCGACCTTGCCCTGCTCGTCCACGATGACCGTGGAGCGGATGACGCCCATGTACGTCTTGCCGTAGTTCTTCTTCTCGCCGTAGGCGGCGTAGGCCTCGGTGACGGTCTTCTCGGGGTCGGCCAGCAGGGTGACCTTGAGGGACTCCTTCTCGCGGAACTTGGCGAGCTTTTCGGGCTTGTCGGGGGAGATGCCGATGACGTCGTAGCCCGCGCCCGCCAGCACCTCCAGGTTGTCCGTGAAGTCGCAGGCCTGCTTGGTGCACCCGGGGGTGAGGGCGGCGGGGTAGAAGTAGACGATGACCTTGCGGCCCTTGTGGTCGGCGAGGGAGACCTCGTTGCCGTCGGCGTCGGGCAGGGTGAAGGCGGGGGCGGTGTCGCCGGGCTGGAGTCGCTCGCTCATCGGTACCTCACGTGGCCGGGTGGTGGGCTTGGTTACGGAACGAGCGTAATGGGGGTGCCGAGCGGTGCGTCGCGGCCCGAGCTGACAGACTGTCGAGGGCACAGAATCGGAAACACAGGACACGACCACGGAGGCTGCGCGGTGTCGGATACGTCGAGAGCGTCGGATATCAGGACTCCGGCGGAGATCGAGGCGGACATCAAGCGCCGCCGTGAGGTGCTCGCCGATACGCTCGACGAGATCGGCGTGCGGGTGCACCCGAAGACGATCGTCGGCGACGCGAAGGCCAAGGTCGTCTCCAACATCGACCACACGCTCGGGCGTGCGTACGTCGGGGTCAACCGGGTCGTCAGCGAGGTGAAGGGCCAGCTCGTCACCGAGGAGGGCGCGCCGCGGCTGGAGCGCATCGTGCCGGTGGCGCTCGTCGTGGTGGGGGTCGTGGGGCTGCTCGCGGTGGGTTCGCGGCGGCGCAAGGGCTGACCCGGCCGCGTACGAAAGACGTTGAGGCAGGTAGGTTCGGGGCGTGAGCGCCAATCGGGACAAGCACAGCACCCATGACGACAAGTTGCCCATCCGCATGCTGCACGACCGTGTGCTGGTGCGGCAGGACGCCGCCGAGGGCGAGCGGCGTTCCGGCGGCGGCATCCTGATCCCCGCGACGGCGGCCGTCGGCCGGCGCCTCGCCTGGGCCGAGGTCGTCGCGGTCGGGCAGAACGTGCGGACCGTCGAGCCGGGCGACCGCGTGCTGTACGACCCGGAGGACCGCGCCGAGGTCGAGGTGCGCGGCACCGCGTACGTGCTGATGCGTGAGCGCGATCTGCACGCCGTGGCCGCGGACCGTTTCGAGGGGTCCGAGGACTCCACCGGGCTGTATCTGTAGCGGGATCCGCAGCGGGTTCCAGGGGCTGGTGGCCCTCGTCACCAGCCCCTTTTGTCATTCCTTTGCTACCTTTGAGTGACCCGACGAGACGCGCCGTACCGGGCCTGCAAAGACGACGCACCCCCTGTTGATCCGTACACGGAGGTGCCTCTCATGGCCTGGGTTCTGCTGCTTGTCGCCGGTCTGCTGGAGGTCGGCTGGTCGGTGGGCATGAAGTACACCGACGGGTTCACCCGGTTGTGGCCCAGTCTGGGGACGGGCGTCGGTATCGCTGCGAGCATGCTGCTGCTGTCGTACGCGGCGAAGTCGCTGCCCATCGGGACGGCGTACGGCGTGTGGGTCGGGATCGGCGCGGCCGGGGCGGCGGCGTACGGCATGGTGGTGCTGGGGGAGCCGGCGACCGCCGCCCGGATCTTCTTCGTCTGTCTGCTGCTGCTGGCCGTGGTGGGGCTGAAGGTCACCTCCGGGCACTGAGACCCGGGGTGGCCCGGAGCTGGTCAGTCTCTTCTTGAGAGGGGGCGGAGCGGGCCGCCCGTCGTCGTGCCCGTCGTGCCGGTCGTTCCCGTCGAGGTGCCGCCGGTGTCCGTCGTGCCGCCCGTGGTCGTCGTACCGCCGTCGGTGGTGGCGCCGCCCGTGGTCGTGGTGCCGCCGTCCGTGGTGGTCCCGCCGTCCGTGCTGGTGCCGCCGTCGGTGGCGCCGCCGGTGGTCGTCGTACCGCCGTCCGTCGTGGTGCCGCCCGTGGTGGGGGTGGCGCCGGTGGTCGCGCCGCCGGTCGTGGGGGTGCCGCCCGGGGTCGGCGTGCCGCCGGTGGTCGCGCCGCCGGTGCCCGGCTGGGTGGGCTCGGTCGGCGGGAACTGCTGCTCGTCCGAGCCCTCCTGCGGTTCGAGGTCGAAGTCGGTGACCGGCTTGCCCTTGAGGGCGGTCTTGGTGAACTGCGCCCAGATCTGGGCGGGCGCCCCGCCGCCGTTGACGCGCTGCAGGCCCATCGCGCCGTACAGCGACTCGTGTTTGCCGGTGTCGGGGTCCTGGCCCATGACGGAGACGACGGTGGCGAGGTCGGGGGTGTAGCCCGCGAACCAGGCGGCCTGGTCCTCCTCCGCCGTGCCGGTCTTGCCCGCGGCGGGGCGGTCGGCGGCCTGGGCGGCGGTGGCGGTGCCGCTGTCGACGACGCTCTGCAGGATCGACGTGGTGGTGTCGGCGGCTTCCCGGCTGACGGCCTGCTTGGTGTTCGTCTCCGGGAGGCTGACGTCCGCCGCGCCCTCCTTGGTGATCTTGTCGACCATCGTGTACGTGCCGTGCTTGCCGTGGTTGGCGAGCGTGGCGTACGCCTGCGCCATGTCGAGGACGCTGGCGGTGGCCGGGCCGAGCGCGATGGAGGGGGAGGCGGTGAGGTCGGGGGTGTCGGAGGGGATGCCGAGGTCCTGCGCGGTGTCCTTGACCTTGTCGGGGCCGACGTCGACGGCCATCTGGGCGTACACCGAGTTCACGGACTTGTCGGTGGCGGTGCGCACGGTGATGTCGCCGTAGGAGACGCCGTCCTCGTTCTCGGGCGCGTACGAGCCGCCGGACCAGCCCTGCACGGGGCGTTCGTTGGTGCCGTCGTAGACCGTGTTCGGGGTGATGGTGCGGCCGTCCTGGGTCTCGGACCCGTTCTCCACGGCGGAGGTGAAGACGAACGGCTTGAAGGTGGAGCCGACCTGGTAGTCGCGGCGGGTGGCGTTGTTGACGTACTGCTTGGTGTAGTCGATGCCGCCGTACATCGCGAGGACCTTGCCGGTCTTCGGGTCGATGGAGACGCCGCCGGCGCGGACGTACTTGTCGACCTTGTTGTTCTTCTTGTCGAGCTTGTCCATCACCTGGTCGTTGACGGCCTCGACGAAGGCGTCCTGCTTGGACTTCTGGAGGGTGGTGGTGATGCGGTAGCCGCCGGCGCTGAGCGTGTCCTCGTCGATGATCTTGTTTTCGAAGAGGTAGTCGTTGACGGCCTTCACGAGGTAGCCGCGCTGCCCGGACATGCCCGCCGAGCCCTTGGCCTCCTTGGGCATGGGGAACTTGACGTTCGCGCGGTCGGCGGGGCTGAGCCACTTCTTCTTGACCATGCCGTCGAGGACGTAGTTCCAGCGGGCGAGGGCCGCGGACTTGTTCTCGGGGTGCGCGATCACGTCGTACTCACTTGGCGCGTTGAGCAGCGCGGCGAGGTAGGCGCCCTGGCCGACCGTCAGGTCCTGGGCGTCGACGCCGTAGTACGCCTGGGCGGCGGCCTGGATGCCGTACGCGTTGCGGCCGTAGTAGCTGGTGTTGAGGTAGCCCTCGAGGATGTCGTTCTTGCTCTGCTGGCGGTCGAGCTTGATGGAGATGAAGAACTCCTTCACCTTCCGCGTCGCGGTCTGCTCCTGGCCCAGGTAGTAGTTCTTCACGTACTGCTGGGTGATCGTGGAGCCGGACTGCTTGCCCTTGCCGGTGGCGGTGTTCCAGCCGGCGCGGAGCATCGCCTTGGGGTCGATCGCCGACTCGGTGTAGAAGTCGCGGTCCTCGGCGGCGAGCGTCGCGTGCTGGGCGACCTTGGAGATCTGCGCGAGCGACACGTTCTCGCGGTTGACCTCGCCGTCGCGGGCGAGCTGGCTGCCGTCCGCGTACAGGTAGACGTTGCTCTGCTTGGTCGCGGCGGCGTTCGCGGGCGGGATCTTCACCAGGTAGTAGCCGAGCGCGAAGAGGCCGATGAGCAGCAGGATCACGGTGATGAAGGTGACGAGCACCATCCGCCAGGTCGGGATGAGCCGGCGCCAGCCGGTGCGCTTCGGGCGCTTGGGCTTCTTGCCTGCCGTCCCCGGGGCCCCGGGGGCCGCCGCGGGCGGGGGAGCCGTCTCGGGCTCCCTGGGCGCCCAGCCCTGCGTCGGTTGCTGCGGCTGCGACTCGTCGCTCATCTGTTTGCCGGACTCCTGTTTTGCGTCGTACGTTCCCGTACGCCCTCGTCGTTCCCGTACGCCCTTGTTGTTCCGAACGCCCGCGTACGCGTTCTGCGCCCCCTCTTGAAGACTGTCGCACCAAGCGTTCCGTTCCCGGAGACCGGCGCGCACCGCATAACGAAACGGGGCGACGAAAATGCGTGGCACCCCGCGAGGCCCGCGGGCTAGGCTCCTGCGCTTCGGCCAAAAACGGCGGAGGAGGCCCTTTCCGTGGGGACAGGACGGTTATCAGGACGCTTGTACGGGGCCGTCGCGGCGGGTGCGTTCCGGCGGTACGCCACCTACCGGGTGGCCACGGCGGCCGGGATGTTCACGAACACCGTCTTCGGGCTGATCCTGGCGTACACCTACATCGCGCTGTGGGACGAGAGACCGCACCTCGGCGGCTACGACCAGGCGCAGGCGCTCACCTATGTGTGGCTCGGCCAGTCGCTGCTCGCGGTGATGGCCGTGATGGGCGGCGGCTTCGAGGACGAGCTGATCGAGCGCATCCGTACGGGTGACATCGCGATCGACCTGTACCGGCCCGTCGACCTCCAACTGTGGTGGCTGGCGCAGGACGCGGGCCGGGCGCTGTTCCAGCTGGCGGGGCGCGGCGTGGTCCCGCTGGTGTTCGGCGCGCTCGTCTTCGACCTGGCGCTGCCCGCCGATCCGTGGACCTGGGCCGCGTTCCTGGTGGCGGTGGTGCTCGGGCTGGCCGTGTCCTTCTCGATCCGCTATCTGGTGGCGCTCTCCGCCTTCTGGCTGCTCGACGGGGCGGGCGCGGTGCAGATCGCCTGGATCGCGGGGCTCTTCTGCTCGGGGATGACGCTGCCGCTGAACGTCTTCCCGGGCGCGCTCGGCGAGTTCGTCCGCGCCCTGCCCTGGTCGTCGCTGATCCAGGCACCGGCCGACGTCCTGCTCGGCCGGGCGGCGCCCCTGCCGACGTACGCCTTCCAGGCCGGGTGGGCCGTCGCGCTGCTGACGCTCGGGCGGCTGATCCAGTCGGTGGCGACGCGGAGGGTGGTGGTTCAGGGTGGCTAGTCCGGCGCGGACGGAGGCGGCCGACGGCCGGGAGGACGGCCAGGGACAGGGCCGGGAAAACGGCCGGGAAAACGGCCGGGCGAAGGCGTACGGCGGCCAAGAGACGTACGGCCAGGAGCGGGCGTACGGCGCGTATGCCCGCGCTCGCGACGGGCTGCGTGCCTACCGCATGATCGCCGCCATGTGGATCCGCTCCACGATGGCCTACCGGGCGTCCTTCACGATGACCATGCTCGCCAACTTCGCGGCGACCGCACTCGACTTCGCCACCATCCTGCTGATGTTCTCGCACGTCGACCGGCTCGGCGGCTACTCGCTGCCCGAGGTCGCCTTCCTCTACGGCATCGCCGGCACCGCCTTCGGGCTCGCGGACCTGTCCGTCGGCTCGGTCGACCGGCTGGGGCGGCGGGTGCGCGACGGCACGCTCGACACGCTGCTCGTGCGTCCGGCGCCGGTGCTCGCGCAGGTCGCCGCCGACCGCTTCGCGCTGCGCCGCCTCGGCCGGATCACCCAGGGGCTGCTGGTCCTCGGCTACGCGATCGCCGTGCTCGACATCGCGTGGACCCCGCTCAAGGTGCTGCTGCTCCCGGTGATGCTGCTCAGCGGCGGCGCGATCTTCGCGGCCGTGTTCGTCGGGGGAGCGGCCTTCCAGTTCGTGGCGCAGGACGCCGCGGAGGTGCAGAGCTCGTTCACGTACGGCGGCGGCACGCTGCTGCAGTACCCGCCGACCGTCTTCGCCAAGGACCTGGTGCGCGGGGTCACGTTCGTCGTGCCGATCGCCTTCGTCAACTGGCTGCCCGCGCTGTACGTGCTGGGGCGGCCCTATCCGCTCGACCTGCCGACGTGGGTCGCGTTCACGCCGCCGCTGGTGGCCGCCGGGTGCTGTGCGCTCGCCGGCCTCGCATGGCGCGCGGGACTTCGTTCTTACCGCAGCACGGGGAGCTAGCCGACGTGGACACCGAGTCCAGTACATTCATCGAACTCGACGGCGTCGAGAAGGTCTTCGACGTACGCAAGAAGACGGGTTTTCTGCGCAGTGAGCGGCGGCAGGTGCGGGCGGTGGACTCGCTCTCCTTCACCGTGGCGCGCGGCGAGATGGTCGGCTACATCGGTCCGAACGGGGCCGGCAAGTCGACCACCATCAAGATGCTCACCGGGATCCTGATGCCGAGCGGCGGCCGGCTGCGCGTCGCCGGGATCGACCCGTCCCGGGAGCGGACGCGGCTCGCGCAGCGCATCGGCGTCGTGTTCGGGCAGCGGACGACCCTGTGGTGGGACCTCCCGCTGATCGACTCGTACCGGCTGATGCACCGCATGTACCGGATCCCGGACGCCCGTTACCGCGAGAACCTCGACCGCTGCGTCGAACTCCTCGAACTGGGCGAGCTGTTGGACGTCCCCGTACGTCAGCTCTCGCTCGGCCAGCGCATGCGCGGCGACATCGCGGCGGCCCTGCTGCACGACCCGGAGGTGCTCTACCTGGACGAGCCGACCATCGGCCTCGACGTCGTCAGCAAGGCCAAAGTGCGGGAGTTCCTGCGGGACTTGAACGCCGAGCGCGGCACCACCGTGCTGCTCACCACACACGACCTCCAGGACATCGAGCAGCTCTGCTCGCGGGTGATGGTCATCGACCACGGGCGGCTGATGTACGACGGTGCGCTGGCCGGCCTGCACGAGGTGGGCGAGAGCGAGCGCACCCTCGTCGTCGACCTGGAGCGCGAACTCCCGCCCATCCAGGCCGAGTCGGCACGGGTCGTGAAGGTCGAGGGGCCGCGGCAGTGGCTGGCGTTCCCCGCGTCGGAGTCGGCGGCCCCGCTCGTGGCGCGGATCGCCGCCACATATCCGCTGGTGGACCTCTCCGTGCGGGAGCCGGACATCGAGGCGGTCATCAGCCGCATGTACGCGGAGAAGGCAACCTCGTAGGCTGAACGCCATGACCGACGACGCTGTGTCTTCCGGGGGCCGCGACGATGAGCGGTTGCCGCAGCAGGCCCCCAGGCCCCCCGCCCAGGAGCTCCGTGCCTCCGACGCCGACCGTGAACGAGTCGCCGAGGAGCTGCGGGACGCCCTCGCCGAAGGACGCCTCGACATGGAGGAGTTCGAGCAGCGGCTGGAGGCGACGTTCAAGGCGCGGACGTACGGCGAGCTGACGCCGATCACCCGCGATCTGCCCGGCGCGGCGGCCGTGGCGCCGGTGTCGATGGTCAAAGAGCCTGCCGAGAGCGGGAGTTGGGCCGGCCGGATCGTCGGTGGTGAGGGTTCGTCCGCGTGGGGTGTGGCGATCATGGGCGGGTTCCAGCGCAAGGGGCGCTGGACGGTGCCGAAGCGCTTCACCTCGTTCACGTTCTGGGGCGGCGGCGAGATCGACCTGCGCGACGCGAACTTCGCGGACCGGGAGGTCGTCGTCAACTGCGTCGCCATCATGGGCGGCGCGAACGTGATCGTGCCGCCCGGTGTCGAGGTCGTCGTCCGTGGCATCGGCATCATGGGCGGCTTCGACCACCGCGAGGAGGGCCGGGCCGGCGACCCGGGCGCCCCGCGTGTGATCGTCACGGGCTTCGCCTTCTGGGGCGGCGTGGGCGTCGAGCGCAAGCTGCCCCGCTCCGAGCGCCTGCGCCTGAAGGAGCAGCGCCGCCAGGAGAAGCTGGAGCGCCGGGAGGCCCGCAGGGAGCTGGAGGGCCGCTCCGACCACCCGGACGTACTGGACGACCTGTACGACACGGCGCGCGAGGCGCTCGAGGAGCACCGCGACCTGATCCGCGAGCGCCACGAGGAGCGCAGGGCGCGCCACGAGGAGCGCCGCGAACGGCACCGCGACCGCCGCGAGGACCGCCGCGGGCACCGCGACAGGCGCTGGGACGGCGAGTACTGAGCTGTGGCTCCCGGTCTCGATGAAGGGTCTTACAGCTCGGCCGGTGCCGCGCCCTTCAGTTCGTCGAGGTCGAAGTTCTCCGCCATCCGCTGGTAGCCCTTGTCGCTCGGGTGGAGGTGGTCGCCCGAGTCGTAGTCGGAGCGCAGCCGGCGCGGGTTGTACGGGTCGCGCAGCGCCTTGTCGAAGTCGACGACGGCGTCGTACACCTTGCCCGCGCGGATCTGCGCGTTGACCTGCTGGCGTACGGCCTCGCGGGCGCCGCTGTAGCCGCGGTGGCCCTGGAAGGGCATCAGGGTCGCGCCGACGACGCGCAGTCCGCGGGCGTGCGCCTGCCGGACCAGGGCGCGCAGTCCGCCGATGATCCTGTCGGGGTCGGCGAGCTTGGGGTTGCGCAGGATGTCGTTGACGCCGAGGTCGATGACGACGGCCTTGACGTTCGTGCGGTCGAGGACGTCGCGGCCGAAGCGGGTCACACCGGCCTGGTTCTCGGCCGGCCGGCCGAGGCCGTTGGCGAGGACCTGGTTGCCACTGATGCCCTGGTTGACGACGCTGTAGCGGGGCGTGTCGGAGGAGCCGGCCGCGGCGGAGGCGCGCAGCCGGTCCGAAAGGACGTCCGGCCAGCGGCTGTTGGCGCCGACGGTGGAGGTGATGCCGTCGGTGAGCGAGTCGCCGAAGACGACGACGGTGCCGGCCGACTCGTTGCTGAGCACGTCGAGAGCCGTCAGGTAGCGCCAGTACGGGGTCTGGCCGGCGTACGGCGTGCCGCTCACGTCCTCCGTGCGGTCGCCCTCGGCGACGTAGGAGATCTGCTGTGCGTGCGGGTGGTAGGTGACCGGGCCGGACCGGATCGGCGAGTACGTCGTCACGAGGACGTCCGTGTCGTGCGGGATCTCGACGCGTACGGCGTCGCTCATCACCTGCTGTCCGGGCTGGACGACCACCGAGGTGTTGCCGCCGAAGGTGAGGCGGCGCATGGTGCCGGTCGCCGCCGCCGCGTCGTTCACGGCCGCCGCCACGGCGATGGAGGCGTGGGTGATGGTCAGCGGCTGCTGTCCGTAGAGGTTGGAGAGTGTGATGCGGGCCCCGGTGCCTCCGGCGCCGGTGTGCACGACGTTGCGGACCGAACGGCCCGCCATGCCGTTCGTCTCGGTGCCGGGTTCGGCGCCGACGGGGGAGGTCGACCAGGAGCCGACCCAGGTGCCGGTGGAGGCGGGGGCGGCGGACTGGTGCGGGGTGCGGCCGGCGGCGAGGGTGTCCCGCGCCGTGCCGTCGTCTGCGGCGACACCGATGTATATCGCGGCGGAAACGGCCACGATCACGGCAACGATCGCCGAAAGCAGGGCATAACCGTGATGCTTGGTCATGCGGTGCGGGTCTCCTCGGGCGATGGGAGCCCGAGGCTCCGATGTGATGACCCCATGATGCGTCATGGGGCAGGGGGTAGTTGAACAGGACCCCCCATTGGGCCGCGGAGTTCGCCAGTGACTTCCCCCCTCCGGACAGACGCCGGGAACTCTTGTTCCGTTCCAGGAGTCGGTCAGGAAGGGACAATGTCTGTAGGGGGACCGTGAACGGGTGGAGTGGATGGAACGCACAAAACCGGATGAAACGAGTGGCGTAGGGCATCATGCCCGGCCGGGCGCCGCCGGTAACCGCACCGGCACCGCACCGGCCGGACGCGCGATGACGACCTTCAGCCCCGCCGACGAGGAGAAGCGGCGCGGGGTGCGCCGTATGAAACTCACCGCGACGGGACTCCTGCTCTTCGTCGCCGTCGTCTACGTCCTGGCGAAGTGGGCGTCGAACGCGGGCGCGGGCGCCTGGGCGGGGTACGTCGCGGCGGCCGCGGAGGCCGGCATGGTGGGCGCGCTCGCCGACTGGTTCGCGGTCACGGCGCTCTTCCGCCACCCGCTCGGCCTGCCCATCCCGCACACCGCGATCATCCCCACCAAGAAGGACCAGCTCGGCATCTCACTGGGCGAGTTCGTCGGCGAGAACTTCCTGTCGTCCGATGTCGTACGGCAGCGGCTGCACGCCGTGGGCATCGGCAGCCGGCTGGGCGCCTGGCTCGCCGAACCGGAGCACGCCGACCGGGTGACGGCCGAGCTGGCCACCGCGCTGCGCGGCGCCCTCACGGTCCTGCGCGACTCCGACGTCCAGGCGGTCGTCGGCGAGGCCATCACACGCCGCGCCGACGCCCAGGAGATCGCACCCGGCATCGGGAAGATGCTGGAGAAGGTCGTCGCGGACGGCGGTCACCGGCGGGTCGTCGACCTGATCTGCGTCCGCGCCCACGACTGGCTGGTGCTGCACGACGACGAGATCATGAACGCGGTGCAGGGCGGCGCCCCGGGCTGGACCCCGCGGTTCGTCGACAGGAAGGTCGGTGAGCGGGTCTACAAGGAACTGCTCCGCTTCGTCACCGAGATGCGCGACGCCCCCTCGCACCCGGCCCGCGGCGCCCTCGACCGCTTCCTCACCGACTTCGCAGGCGACCTCCAGTCCGACACCGACACCCGCGCCCGCGTCGAGCGCCTCAAGGGCGACGTGCTCGGCCGCGGCGAGGTCCAGGACCTGATCGCCTCCGCCTGGACGGCCGTACGGTCCATGATCGTGTCCGCCGCCGAGGACGAGCAGAGCGAACTGCGCCTGCGCGTACGGGCCTCGCTGCTGTCGCTGGGCGCCAGGATGGCCGTCGAGCCGAAGCTCCAGGCCAAGGTCGACGGCTGGGTGGAGGGAGCGGCCGTGTACGTCGTGACGACGTACCGCAAGGAGATCACCTCCCTCATCACCGACACCATCGCGAGTTGGGACGCCGAGCACACCACCAAGAAGATCGAGGCCCACATCGGTCGCGACCTCCAGTTCATCCGGATCAACGGCACGGTGGTGGGATCGCTGGCGGGCCTGCTGATCTATGTGCTGTCACGGGCGGTGGGGGCGTAGGACCTTCGCTGCCTGGCGGACTTGGGCCGCGGGCCTAGGTACGTCTGAGTACGCCTACTCTGTCGGGGCCCCGCCGGTCGCGGAACTCTCGTACGCATGACCGAGAAGCTGTTGAGCCCCCTGCGAACGCGCCCCTGGCCGGAACGCTGGCTGACGCGCACCCTCGGCGCCGCCCTCTCCGGTGCGGCGTACCTCGTCTGTCTGCCCTGGGATCTGCGCAACCGCCCCGAGACGGCGCATTCGACCGTGGAGACGACCCCGGTGACCGGCCTCGGCGTCATCGCCCTCGCGGTGGCCCTGCTGGCCCTGGCGGCCTACTTCGGCCACCGGGACGCGCTGGGCTGGCCGTTGCTGCTGGTGGCCGTGCCCCCGGCGACCCTGATGCACATCTCCCTGAGCACGCACCCTGGTCCGCCGGACGGGTTCGCGAACGCGTGGCCCTTGTCCTGGGCGTTCTTCTCCTTCCTGATCGCGGCCGGAGTGCTCGTCGCGGCCGCGGTGGCACGGCAGTTCAGGGCAGACTTGGTGGACGAGGAACTGATGCTCGCGCAGCGATCGTGACTCTCGGCGATCGTGACTGATGGCCGTCGCGACTGATGACAGTCGTGACTTGAGGAGTGGTTGTCCATGACCTGGAGTGGTTGTCCATGACCATCCGCAGGATCGTCCCGAACGTGCAGGTCGAGTCCGAGAAGGACATGGTGAACAGCCGTGACTTCTACGGCCTGTTGGGCTTCGAGGAGGTCATGCACCTGGGCTGGGTCATGACCCTCGCCTCCCCCTCCAACCCGACCGCGCAGATCAGCTTCCTCACCGAGGAGCGGACCGCGCCGGTCGTACCCGACCTGAGCGTGGAGGTCGAGGACGTCGACGCGGTGTACGCGCAGTTGACCGCCTCGGGCGCGGAGATCGTACGGGACCTGCGCGACGAGGAGTGGGGCGTGCGGCGCTTCTTCGTACGGGACCCGAACGGGCGGGTCGTGAACGTGCTGGGGCACCGGGGCTGAGTCAACTGCCGCGTCGGCCGTGGGCTCACTGACCGTAGAAGTACTGCGAGCCCTTCTGGATGAAGTACGACGCGTAGACGCGGCCGAGTGCCGGCTTGCCGCGGTACATCCCGACGTACTGCTGCGCGCTGTCGACCACGACGGGCCGCGTCATGCAGGCGAACTTGATGCGTTGCTGGGCCTCCGCCCAGTGGACGGCGGCCGGATCGACCCGGTCGCTGACCAGGAGCGGGAACGCGCCGATGCCGTTCTGCACGCCGACCGGCAGTCCGCCCTTGTTGTCCTTGGCGTACTTCATCACCTGCTCGGTGAAGCCCTCGATGGCGGGCACCGTTATCTCCGGGACCGCGGCGGCCACGGTGAACAGGTGCAGCCGCGTCGCCATCCAGCTCATCCGGAAGTCGGCCCGCCGCCCGACGAGGACGGGCACACCGGCCCAGTCCTCCCACCGCGTCTCGCAGCCGTCGGCCGTGAGCCGGCTCTGCACCGTGGCGAGATAGGCCTGGGAGGCCGAGGGTTCTTGCTGTCCGTGTCCTGGCACCTGTCCATACATGGCCGGGATCCTATTCCCAGGGTGGCCGGGATCCTATGGTCGGGTAGCCGGGTTCCTACGCCCCGGTCGTGGACCCGGGCCGGATGATCATCAGCACGGTGACGGTGGCCCAGAGCAGGTTGAAGATCCCCGTGAACATGGCGAGCCGCACGGTCGCCGCCGGGTCCCCGCCGCCGTCGGCGAACACGCTCTGCCGGGGCAGCACCAGCGCCACGAGGACCAGTGCGGCGAGCGCGGTCAGCGCGATCGAGACGACCAGCCAGGCGTCCCCGAGCACCCCCATGCTGCTCGCCGTGGCGAACCCGAAGACGGGGACGACGACGCCGACGGCGGCGTACACCCGGCAGATCCGGTGCAGCAGCCGTACGGTCTCCGCGGCCCCCACGTCCCCCGGAGCGGCGAGCGCCTTGCGCGCGCTGGGCGGGAACAGGCTCGAGGCGACGGTGACGGGCCCGACGGCGACGATCGCGGCGATGACATGAACGGCGAGGAGGAACTTGGTCACGGGGCGACGCTAGGCGTACGGCGGATCTTGCAGAAGTGGCGGTTTTGCCAGGGGGCGACGGATTCTCGCCAGGGGTTTTGACAGCGGTTGTTGAGCTCTTGACGGGGGTTGCTGGTCTTCTTCTGTGTGTGGGGCGGAGGTAGGGAGGTGAGTGCGGGCTTGGCCACAACCCGTCGTATGCCTACTCTCTCGCCATGCACACCGTGGCCGTACTGGCGCTGGACCAGGTGATCCCGTTCGACCTCTCCGCCCCGATCGACACCTTCGGCTGGGCCCGGCTGCCGGACGGGCGGGAGGCGTACCGGGTCCGGGTCTGCGCCGCGGCGGAGGAGGTGCGCGCGGGCCCGTACAACGTGCGCGCGCCGTACGGACTCGACGCGCTCGCGGACGCCGACACGATCGTGCTGCCCGGCGTCGCCGACCCCACCGTCCCGCTGCCGCCGGGGGTGGCGGAGGCGCTGCGCGCGGCGGCGGCGAACGGTACGCGCATCGCCTCGGTGTGCGTGGGCGCGTTCGTCTTCGCGGCGACGGGCCTCCTGGACGGGCTGCGCGCGACCACGCACTGGGCCGCGGCGCCGGACCTGGCGGCCATGTATCCGTCGGTCACGGTCGACCCGAACGTCCTGTACGTCGACAACGGGCAGTTCCTGACGTCGGCGGGCGCGGCCGCCGCGATCGACATGTGCCTGCACATGATCCGCCGGGACCACGGTTCGGCCGTGGCCGCGCACGCCGCCCGGATGGCCGTCGTACCGCTCGAACGGGAGGGCGGCCAGGCCCAGTTCATCGTCCACGACCGGCCTCCGGCCCCGGCGGGCGCCACGCTGGAGCCCTTGCTGGAGTGGCTGGAGGACAACGCGGACCGCGACCTCACGCTGGACGACATCGCGGCCCACGCCGGCATGAGCGCCCGCACCCTCAACCGCCGCTTCCGCGAGCAGACGGGGACGACACCGCTGCAGTGGCTGCACCGCGCGCGGGTGCGCCGGGCCCAGTACCTCCTGGAGACCACCGCGTACCCCGTCGAACGCATCGCGGCGCAGGCGGGCTTCGGCTCCCCGACGGCGTTCCGGGAACGCTTCAAGCGGGTGGTGGGGACGAGTCCGTATGCGTATCGGCGGGCGTTTCAGGGGGTTGAGGGCTGAGGGGAGAGGGGGAGGGTTGAGGGCTGAGGCGGCTCAGGCTGTGTGCCGGTCGGCGACCGCCCAGGAGGCGAGGGCGACGGCTCCGGCGACGCCGAACACGGCGGGCCAGGCGCCGACCTTCTTGGCCAGCGGGTGGGACGCGCCGAAGGCGGCGACGTAGGCGACGGTCAGTGCCCCCGCGGCCTTCCCGCCGGCCTGCTGCCGCCACTGCTGTGCGGCCGCGGTCCCGGCAGCCGCCAGGACGACCCCGCCGAGCTGCCGCTTCTTGGTCCAGCGGGCCACGCCGTATCCGCCGATGAGCCCACTGGCGGCCACCGCCGCGGCCGGTACCTTCGCCATTTGCTGCCTCCGCTGGTGCGTCTGTCGGACGAACCGAGGCTAACCGTGCAGGGTGTGCTTCCGGTCGGCAGGGCGGCGCTCACGCGGGCGGCGCCACAGCGCATACGGCGCTGCCCTGACCGCTGCTGACGGACAACGGTGGACCCGGGAGGCAGAGCACGGTGCAGCCCCCCCCAGCCGCCCGCCGCCAGCGGACCTCCGCAGCCTCGCGATGAGGGACAACACCCACCTCGCGTACCGCGACCACCACCGACCGCCCAGTCCGCCAGCGCCGATACCCGAGCCCCCTGGGTGGCCCCACGGCGCTCCTCACCGCGGCGGCCCATCCGGAACTGGTCAGCTCCCTGGTCCTGATCGAGGCAGGCCCGTCCGGCCCGACCCCGGACCTGCCGTCGGAGCCCACGGAAATGCAGGCCCGCCGCCCGGCCACGTCGGCTGCCGTCATCCCGGACGCGGCCCACGACGTACACCTGGATCAGCCGGAGCATCTGAGCACTAGGCACCGCCGCCGAACTTCACCTTCACCTCAGGAACAAACACGCTCAAGCGGTAGGTGGTCGGCTGCACCAGCCGCCCGCAGAGCATGTCGACCCGAACCGACTCCGGTTCGATCCCCGGGTGCTCGGCCATGAACTCCCGCCTGAAGGCCGCCCACTCGCCCTCGTCCTGAGTAGAGAACACGACCTCCCAGCGCCCGTCCCGCCCCTCGTACGCGGCCGCAGCCCGCCGCCGCCGTGCCTCCTGCTGCCGCTTCCTCTTCCGCTGCCCTGGCATGGGCCTCAGCATGCCGACCCGCACTCCCTACGGCAACGAGGATTCCGGCGTCGAGCCGGCGCCGCCCGATCCGCTTGGCCACAGCCGTCAGTGAACCCCGGATGCGTGATCACGGATCTCCGTGGCGTGCCGCGCGGCCTTGGTAACGTCCCCGTGCCCTGCACCAGCCGCCTTCGGCAAAACGGCCCACTCCATCCCAGCAAGCCGGACAGAGCCGTGCAACTGGAAGATTTAGGCACCCCGAGATCGCCGAAGCCGCTGCCCACTCCGGCTCCACACCGCCGAAATCTTCCAATTATCAAGTCCCCGCGGGGCGCTGTCGCATCGGGTGTATGAAGCGTTGCCAGGCGTGGTTGCCGACGGTGATGACCGCATCGTCGTCGGCCTTGGAATCGCGTACGAGGATGGCGTCATCGGCGTACGCGCACTCCACGCACTCTGTGCCGCTGCCCGAAGGCCGTCGAAGGCTTTCATGTACTTACGCACATGAAAAATCGAAAGGTAGGACCTGCAAAGTCACGCCGGGCAACTCGGCTGATTCCAGGACACGTTCGAGTTGCTCCCGCATCAAGGCTCGATTCCCGATGACATTGCGCACCGCGCCTTCGTTCACGACGAACCAGGCGTTCGAAGCGACGGGCCGCGTCAGCATGGCTTGGCGTTCCATGCGGACGTGAACCGATCGATCGATGTCGTCGGCGGCCATGTGCACACCGGTCTTGTGGAGTTCACCGGCGTGGACCGTGGTCTGCATGAGGCCGGGCAGCAACTCACAGTGGTATTGGCGGAACGTGGCGGCGTCCTGCTCCAGACCGATGTAGATGTTGAACCACTCGGGGACCCGGCTCCGTGTACCTGCCACCACCCAAGTGTCTTGGCCTGCCGGGCCAACGCTTTGAGGAACTCCCGCAACTCGTCGGTGGTCGGCGCTCTTCTCACGGAGTTGCTTCAACTCGATCGAGAGCCGACGACGGAGCGTCGTCGGTGAACCCGTCATCTCAGCGGGCAAGCGTCGCTACTCGGCGCGAGCGCTGTTAAGGCTCCGTTGATCAGATGGAGTCAAGGGAGATGCGGCCGATGACAAGGGGCTCTGTGATTCAGCAGACGTGCATGTCACAGAAGCCGTGGACTCGGCCTTCACAGCAGATCCCGAGGAGGTCGCCGCTCTGCGCCGTATTATGCGGATACACCTCGGCCTCTGGGGCCTGCACGAAGTCATCGACACAGCCCGACTCTGCGTCAGCGAGCTCGTCTCCAATGTGATCACACACGTGGGTCCCGGCACACCGACGAGTACTTTTGCGGCCGATCAGAAGGTGACCTGGTGGAGCGGGCCGCGAACCCGACTTCGCCGGACGGCCATCTTGGGTGCGTGGGTCTGACGCGAGCCGAGGTGATCCTGAGCCTCTACGGCGGAGCGAGGCCACCTCACGCGTCGAGCCGGTCGAGCGTGCCTGTGGTCGAAGAGGCGGCGATCGACGTCATCGCAGACCTTCTCCACTGGCCTCGGGCACATGACTGCGACGAGGGCGAAATCCTGGACCGCTCCGGTAGCCGACCCAAATGACGCGCGGGTGGTTCAAGCTGTCGACCCGGGTTGATGTCCGCCCACGGTCAGCCGGGTGTCACTGTTCCAGTACGTGTGCGAAGAAGCCCAGGTGAGGATCGTCGGGAGTACCGACGAGCAGCGCGCGGTCCAACAGGGTGTTGTTGTGCTCGCAGCTTGTCTCAGGGAGCATCACACAGGCGTGGCAGGCGGCGAGGTTGGTCCCCCCAGTGCCGGATGCCTCGGACTCGACGCAGAGCGGGTCCGAGGAACACCACTCGGCACGGTGGACGGCCGAGCGGATCGCCTGGGCCAAGCGGTCCGGTTCCCCCTGGGCGACGAGCCCGCCGAGGCTGCCCGCCGAGTCGCTCGTCGCGGTGTAGACGAGCACCCCGGCCATGTCGTCGTCGGCGTACAGACGCTCGCGCAGGGCGGCGGTGGGATAGCCGGCTTCCAGGCTCCATTCGTTGATGAGGACATGGGCCAGCGTGTGCAGCAGCACCATGCGGGGGGTGGCGGGGGAAGGAGCGACCCGGCTCGGATCCGTCGCGCGCTGCTCCATCGCCCTCTGGTGAGCGGTGCGCATCCTCTCGACCCGAGAGGCAACAGCGAGGGCCTTCTCCCAGGATCCGAGTCGGTCCTCGTCCAGTCGGAGGAAGACCCCCTCGCCGCGGACTTCCATGGCGGGGAGCCACTGCAGGTCGGAGTCGGAGAGCGGCACCTCGTTGGGTTCGGTCGTCGAGTCAGGGTCTGCGAGCCGGGTGAACGCCTTGAGAGCGCGTACCTCGCGGAGCTTCTTCACCAGCATCGGGCCCGTGAAGCCGAGCGGGCGGAGCACGGCCGCGTCCCCCAGCGGGGTTTCGCAGATGAACTGTTCCTCGCGGGAGCGCTCGCGCTCGTCGTTGCCCGAGCGGAGCCGCTCGTACTCCTTGTTGCGCAGAGCGCGGTAGCGGTGGTCGAAGGTGGGGGTGTCCTCGCCGCTCGGGTCCTCCTCGCGTTCTGCGTCGAGGAGGACCATCACGTCGTCGACCGGGACCGGACTCTCACCCTTGAACGCGAACTTGAGGCACATCTCGATCTCCGCGCGGCTGTTCAGGTTGCGGAGCTCGTCCCAGTGCTCTGCGAGCGGATCGGCGCGGCCGTCGCTCCACGGCGGGATGGAGAGTGCCGACTTCAACACCGGCTGCCATACGGCCGAGGAACCGCGCTGGAGGGTGCGCGGGGTCAGGCCGCAGGTCTGGGCGGGAGCGGACGTGCCGAGCCATGGGCGGGTGCCACGGCAGCGAAGGCCCAGATCCTTGAGAGCGCTCCTGCGGAAGGAGCCCTCCATCGAGACGTCGGGCACCCCGCAGGTGCAGGAGACGAGAATCGAACGGAGCGAGGAACTGCGTCCGGCGGTACGCAGCTTGAGGGTTCCACCGCACTGGCCGGCGGTCGTGGTGCCGCGGCCGGAGGCGCGATGGACCCATTGCCAGTACGGGTACTCGTCGAGGTGTCCGGCCTCGCAGGCGATCACGAAACGGGAGGGGACCAGGTCGGCTTCACATGTGCCGCAGATGCTCCGGCCGGGAGGCGGGGTGAAGTCGCGGTGCCGGCGCAGGTCGTTGCACTCCGGGCAGGAGTGCATGAGAGGGAAACGACGGACCCGGAAGCCGTCCTTGCTGGTGTCGTCGGACGCGGGCGGCAGTCGGAAATGGTGGACGCCCAGGATGCGGGCGAGGCGCCGCTCGTGGATCCGTGGAGCCTCGTCGCTGTTCCAGTGTTCGTCGGCGCCGTCCAGTCCGGAGACGATGAAGGACTCGTGGTCGACGGCGACGAGCGAGCCGATTCCGTACGTGGTGATCGCCTGGGCACGACGAACCGCACCACGACGGAGCAGGTTGCGGGCGGGCGCGGTGCCGTCCGTGCCGGTCCGGCGGCGGCGTGCGGGGGGCGGGGTCATCGGGATGCCTCCATGAACAGGGCGGACTCGGCGTCGACATCGCGCAGGCTCCACAGCGTGGGCCATGCCTCGGCGTCCTCGGACTCGTCGTCGTACGACTTCAGGAGCGAGGGGACACGGCTGCCCCTCTGGGGTTCGAAGAGCAGCCCGCCGTGCGCGTCGGCCTCGTCGCACCACCAGTCGACGAACTCGTCGAAGGCTCGGGCAACCGCGTCGGTCTCCTCGGGGGTGACCTCCTGGACGCGTTTCAGGAGATCGCGCCTGATGTCCTCACGGAGCAGGTGCTCGTAGGAGTCGACGCGGCCGGCCGCGTCGTTGGGGCGGGCCGCAGGAATGAGGATGCGCGCCAGGGCGACGATCACCGCGTGCAGGCCCCGCTCTCGGGCACGGGCGGAGAAGGGCGTGACGGAGGTGGACTCGACCTCGCGGTAGAGGGCGGAATGGAAGTGCAGGAAGTTCTCGTAGTGGGAGCGGTCGCGGGAGCGGGTCGCGTTGAGCATGACGGCGACCAGTCCGGGATGGGCGCGGCCGACACGGCTGGTGGCCTGGATGTACTCGGCGGTGGTCTGCGGCTGACCCATCACGGCCATCAGGCCGAGCCGGTCCACGTCGACGCCCACCGCGATCATGTTGGTGGCGAGGAGGACGTCCACGGTGTCCTCGTCCGGGAGCTTCTTCTCGATGCCCTTGAGGCGGGCGGGGATCTCGCTGGCGTCGATCCGACTCGTCAGCTCCGAGTAGTTGGGGATGTCGCGGACGGCCACACCCTCACGCTCGGCGAGCAACTCGAGGTACGCCACCACGTCGTCGTGGACCTGGAGTTCCGCGGCGGACAACAGCCGGAGGCTGTTGAAGTAGCCGACAAGGCTCCAGTACGCGTCGCGCACCTCGTCCTCGGTCCGTGCATGCTTGGCCCGGTGCAGGAGGGTTGCGTACGTACGGATCAAGAGGGTGGACTGACTGGTCCCGGGGGCCAGGAGGCCGACGTAGCGACGGCTCGCCTTCTCCTCACGGGGGGTCTCCACCGCGAACCACGAGTCGCGGGAGTCCAGACCGGCGGGCGGGAACTGGCGTACTTCGCGGGCGAAGAGGTGGCGGCCCTGGTCGGCGGCGCGACGGATGGTCGCCGTGGAGGCGATCACCTTGGGACGATCGGCGAGCGAGTCCACGGCAGTCTCGTAGAGGCCGGTGAGAGTCCCCAACGGACCCGAGATCAGATGGAGTTCGTCCTGAACGATCAGCTCCGGAGGCGGGGTGCGGTCGCTGGGGTCGTCGCGGTTGAAGAGGGCAGCAGTGGCCGGGCGCCACGGCATCGAGGCGAACTTGTCGACGGTGGCGATCACCAGCGTCGGGCGGGCGTCGTAGACCGCCTCGTCGATCAGGTGGACCGGCAGTCCGTCGGCGAAGCGGCAGCCCGTACCGGGACAACGGACGTGCATCCGCTTGGCGTCCTCGTCGACCTCATAGGCGCGGGCGTCGAGGCGGGTGCCGCACCAGGGGCAGGCGTGCAGCTGAACGGGGTTCTCGGTGGCGAGCCGCTTGTCGAGGTTCCCGCGGAGCTCGGCGAGCCTCCTGCCGGCTTCTTCCAGGGTGTTGGGAGTGGCCGAGCGCCCCACCCACATACCGATGGAGAACTGCTCGTCGCCCAACTCTGGCCTTTTCCGGCGCATGTGTTCCATGGCGCAGAGCAGGATCGCGGCGCGCTCGAACTGCTGGAGCGTGAGCAGCCGCAGCGTGTAACGCATGAGCACCGTGACGCCGCCGCCGTCCGCGCCTTTCCGAATGCGACGCAGGAACGAGGTGAGGGCGATCAGACCGAGATACGCCTCGGTCTTGCCACCGCCGGTGGGGAACCACAGCAGGTCGGAGGTGCCGCGGTCGCGGTGCGCGGGGTCGTCGATACCGGCCAGACAGAGCAGCACGAACGCGATCTGGAAAGGGCGCCAGTGGCCCGCGGCGGGGTCGGGGGAACCGTTTCGGCCGTCCTTCACCCACGCGCTGCGGGCGCGCTGTTCGGCCATGGCCTGGTTGGCGAGCCGGAACGCCTGCATCAAGTCGGGCTTGGATCCCAGCAGTTCGATGCCCTCGCGAATGCGGCCGAGGGCCTCGCGGCAGGCCTCCACCTGGTTCCGCGCGGGCTTGTCGTACGTTTCACCGGTCAGAGCCTCGGCCTCGATCTCCTTGCGCTCGATCCAACGCTCGTAGCCCGTGGCGAGATCCTTCAAGGCGGCCAGGACCTCGGCGTCGGAGCCCTTGGCCAGACCGATCATGGAAAGAGCGGAGCTGTCGATCTCAGGATTGGAGTCGGTGAGCAGCACCTCGACGGTGGGGACGAACTCGCTCCGTACTTCGGCGACAGCGGCAGGGGCGGTGTCGGGCACGCCGGTCGGCGGCGGCGTCCAGTCCCACTCGGCGGCACAGCCGTGACCGACGGCGAACGTCGGGGCGTGACGGTGCAGTAGTCGGCTGGTCGCGACCTCGGGGTCGTGAGCGGTAGCCGGGGCGGGGCGCTCGACGAAGGCGGTGGAGCCGTTGGCAGCACGGATCGTGAGGCCACACTGGAACAGGGAGAACGCGTCCTGCAGTTCCCGCTCGCTGACCCGGTGGGTGTTGACCAGGGTGACTGTGATCGTGACCGTACCGGTGGTCGGGTCGGCGCCGCGGACGTTGACGCGTAGCGCGGCCCCGGTACCGAGGTCGAAATTCTTGTTGGGGTCGGGCGTCCTTACGTCGACGGTGGTGTCCGGAAGCGCGAGTTCCTTGCGCCGCCATTGTTCCCGTTGGTCGGATGTGGTGCGAGCCTCGGCGCGGCGGGCAGGGATCGGATTGCCTTCCGCATCGGCGGGCTCGTAGACGGCGGCATGTGCCGAGATCACGATCTCTTCGCTCATAGCCGGGTCGACCGCGAAGGTGAGGCCCATTGAGGAGGGACGACGGGACCCCGCAGCACCGACCTCCTGTGCGGTGCCGGATTCCTCGACGTTGTCATGGGTGCGCAGCGGGACGCTGTCCAGGCCCTCCTGCTCGGCATCGTCCTCACGGATCCGCTGCTCTGCAGCCGCGTTCGCCGATCTCGGGTACAGGACACCCGCCAGGTAGCGGTCGATCGGAGCGTCCTGGGTGAGGATCTCGTCCCGATCCTCCGGCGCGGCGCCCGGTGCGGGGCCGAGGAGCTCGCGGCGGAGTCCCAACAGGAGTTCCTCGTCCCTGACTCGATAGTGCTCGGAGTGCCGCCCTGCCACGTCCGTCATGCGCGCTGCTCCTCGTCGTTGTCAGCCCGTCGATACCTTCCGATGCCGGTGATCCGGGGAGCGATCCACACACCTCGGTCGCCGAGGCCGGCGTTGGCGCCGGCGGCGGTGCTGCCCGTCACGGTCTCCAGGGTGTCGACGCACATGCCGTGGATCTCGTCGGGCCACCAGGGGTCCCATGTCCTGTTCACCTTCTGCACCTGGAACAACTCCTCGCGGAACCGCTCCGACACCTCACCGATCTCCCGACCGTCGTGCACCAGGGCGTACGGCGGGCTCTGGAGTTCGCCCATCGGCAGGTCGTGGCACTTGCGCAGCACCACTGCATGCCCGGGACCCACCCGCTCCACGAGATACGCCTGAGTCGCCACGGCGTCGGTCTCGTGGCCGGGCGGGTGGTCCCGGCAGACGTCGCCCGCCTCGGCGACGATCCCGAATCTGTCGTAGGACCGCCACCCGCCTACGTACCGCCGACCGCTCTTCCGGCCACCCGATCTCTTGAGGATCGGTAGCTCGGGTGACTGGGCGTGGTAGAGGTCCTGGCGGACGCGCGTCATCGCCACGTACAGGGCTCGGGCCTCCGCGGGGAGGTCCAGCTCGTCCTTGTGCTGCCTGCGGAGCTCGGCGACGGTCGGCGGGGTCAGGACGATCACCCGGTCGAACTCGAGGCCTTTGGCCCTGTGCACGGTGGAGACGACGATCCGTGCGGTCTCCGGGTCGGCTGCCTCGTCGGGGAACCTGTCGTCGGCGACCAAGCGGCGCAGCCGATCCAGATCGAGCACATTGCGCCCGGCCGAACGTGTGGCCCGTCGCAGGACCGTCCACAGGGCGGTCGAATTGGGCTCGTACGGCAGCGGGATCTCAGCGAGGAGCGAGCGGAACCGGTCCTCGCCGACACCGGTTGCCTCGGTACGGCGCAACAACTCGGCCACCCAGTACGGCACCGGCCGCTCTTCGAGCGGGCGGCGCAGGCGGTGTTCGACGCCGTGCTCGTGGAGCAGGTCGGAGACCACCAGGGCCTGGCGGTTGTCGCGAGTGAGGATCGCACAGGTGTCGGAGAGATTCCGTAAACCGTCCAAGGTGAACTGATCGGCGAGGTCACCCATCCCGTTCGCCGGATCCAGGAGCAGATCGCGCAGCCCCTCGTAGAACGCCGCCGCCTCGTCCGTGTCGCTCACCTGCTGGAGCCGGGGACCATAAGCCAGTGCGACCCGGGCCTCGGGAGTGACGGCCCGGAAGTTCTCGGTGAGGTGCAGCTCCACCAGATCGTCGGGGTATGAGCAGCGCAGCCACTCGAAGAACCGGCCAGTCTCGTCGGCGCGTTCGGCCAGGTCCTCGATCTGGAAGCCGTAGACGGACTGGGCGGCGTCGCCGACCACCGTGAAGCCGCAACTGTCCTGGTAGCGGTCGAGGAGGGCCTCCACCAGCTCCCGGCGGCCGCCCAACAGATCCTGCACCTCGTCGATCACTACATGGGCGGGCGGGACCGTGTCGCCGGACTCCAGTGCGCCCTTCTCGATCGCCCCGGCCGCGGCCTGGATCCGCTCGTCGAAGGAGGCCGCACCCCACTCCCGGTCAGGGTACGCCTGGACGAGCACCCCGTACGCCCAGGCGTCGAAGGTCTGGGCGCGCACGCGGCGCGCCTGCTCCCCGTGACGGGCGATGCGCTCGCGCAATTCGCGAGCGGCCGCCCGGGAGAAGGTGAGCACCAGGATCTCGGCGGCCTCCAGCGCCTCGTCGGGATCCTCGTGACCGCACAATGCATCGAGCCGGCGCACCAGCATGTGCGTCTTTCCCGCCCCGGCACCGGCGGTGACCAGCACCCGCGCGTCCCAGGGCTGCTCGACCACGGCCTGTTGCTCGGCAGTGGGCGGAGGGCTGTCGAGGTAGGCGTCGGTCACTTACGGCTCCAGAGGTGCTCGAACTGGGTGAAGGCGAGCCGGGTGTCGAAGTTGGCGATGTTGTCGCTGACGTTGAGGATCAGGCAGGTGTCCTTGCCGCCATTCTTGGGTCCCCGCAGGCCACGGCCGATCATCTGCTGGTAGACGTTGGTGCTGTAGACCGGGCGGGCCACGACCACCGCACGGGTGGCCGGTGCGTCGAAACCCTGGGTGAGGACACCGTAGTTGGTGAGCACCCGGACACGGCCGTTTCGGAAGTTCTCGATGCGGGCGCGACGGTCCTGCGGACTGGTCGTGGAGTCCACGGCGGCGGACCGAACGCCTCGGTCGTTCAGCATGGCGGCCAGATACTTGGCGTTGTCGACGGAGGTGGCGAAGAGCAGGGTCGGCCAGTCCTCCGGCAATTCGGCCACCGAGTCGACGATGCGCCGACTGCGTGCGTGGTCGTCGGCGAGCCGCTGTTCCGCGGCGCGGGAGAGCACTGCCATGCGATCGGCGTACGTCCTCTCCTCCTGGCTCAGCTCGATCCGGCCGCCCTCCAGGGTGCGGTGCTCGACCTGGGCGAGCATGCCCCAGTTCTGGAGGTCGCGATACGGGTCACCCGATGGGAAGACTCCTTCGTCGAGGCGCCTGTTGCCGAAGCGGGTGATCAGACGGCGGGTCTCGTCCTCGTTGGTGTTGCGGAACGGCGTGGCGGTCAGACCGAGCAGATGCCGTCCGGTCTCGTACTGGGTGAGCCCCAACTGGGTCAGGATCTCGGTGTACCGCTTGGAGATCGCGGTGTGCGCCTCGTCCACGACCACCAGGGCGGCCTGCCGCAACCAGGTGTACTGATCGGTGCCCAGGCAGCGCTCCAGCTTGGCGTCGGTGGCCACCACCAGGTGGGGATGATCGACGACGTCCCCGACCTCGTTGCTGCTCCAGAGCCGGCTGATGGTGAGCGGGCGATCCGCACCGACCTTGTTCCAGACGAACTTCCAGCTCTGAACGGCCTGCTCGCACAGCTCCTCGGTCTGAGCGATCCACAGCAGGGGCCCCCTGAGGTCGCTGACGCGCTTGACCCAGCGGATCACGGCCTCGGCGGTCACCCGGGTCTTGCCCGCGCCGGTGGGCAGCGAGAGCATGCCGCGCTGCGGAGCCAGCCGATCGAGCATGGCGGAAATGTTGCGTACCAGATCCTCCTGGTACTCGTGGAGACTCGGGAAGTCCCGGGGGCCCTCGACGGTTTCGAACGGCGGCGGGGACGGAGTCCTCGAACCCGCGAACGCGACAGGCAGCTTCAGGTCCGAGACGAAGGCAATGGCGGCCGATGAACCCGTGTAACCGACCGGCGCGTTGGGGAACCGCGCCTGGATGTCACGGGCGTGCTGCTGGAGCACCCCGTCACCGTGTGCATTGAATGCCATCTGCGCGATCCGGTGCCCGGACGGCTCCACACCGTCCGTCGCCTGCAGCTCGGCCTCCATCAGCCCTTCGGGAAGCCCGGCGCGGAGTGCCTCGGCACCGACCAGCAGCTCCATCTTGGCGACCACGTCCTCGGCATCGCGTACGGCCTTCTGCGCGGCCTGCATCGCACTGTCCCGAGCCATGCGGTCCTGTTGCTCCAGCGCCGCCCGACAACCGGCCGCACCGAGCCCGAGCCCCAGCTCCAGGTCGATCAGGCGCAGCATCGGCTCAGGATCCAGTGGCACGCGGACCTTGACCGTGCCGTCCTGGCGGACGACCTTCAGGGGATAGGCATGCGTTCCGTTGGGGGTCCGCATGATTTCCTCGAGCTCGGTGCACCGCTGCACCATGGCGTTCCGGTTGACGCTGCTCAGGCGTTGACGCAGGGCGGGGTACAGCTCGACCAGCGGAACAGGGTCGCTGTCCAGGACCTCACGGGTCTCCTTGCTGATCACGTCGGAATAGCGGAGCATGCCCCACTTCTCGACCATCAGCTCAGCGTCCTCGACCGTAGGCACGAGCAGCGCGGGCAGCTGCTCGGCACGGAGTGCCCGGTATTCGAGGGCACTGACGGCGAGGGTGATCTCGTCGTCGGCGCGGGTCCCCCAGGTGTCGCCGATGCGGCAGCGCGTCAGGGAGTCCTCGGGGAAGTCCGCGCCGAACCGGGTCAGCATTACGTAGGTGGCGCCGACGAAAGAGTCGTCCTCGCTGCGGGTCACCTCGTCGAGGAGCGCGTCCCAGCGGTCCCCGGGAACTTCGTCCACGGTGGTCGGGAGCCGGAGCTTGCGGGCTTTCTCCGCAGAGATGTCGGCTACCGGCAGTACGTCGCGATAGGCGGCGAGTTGAGGCCCGACGGCCTCCTTCAGCGGTCTGACTCCCTGGGACGTGGCTACCGTGCCGTACTTCCTCAGCATCCACCGGATGGGCGAGGCCACTGCCTGCCGGGTGCTGGTCTGTGCGCCGAACTGACGCGTCCAGTTGTCCACGACGGCGTCGTCGGGCAGCACCTTCAAGAAGGCGGAGCGGGACTCCTCGGAGAGGGCGCGGAAGAGGTGGAGTGGGCCACCGATGGCGGCCCCCTCGACCTTCATTCGGTTCAGTGCGGGGCGGGGAGCACGGGAGTCCAAGCTACGCAGGTAGGCGCCGTGGACGGTTTCGCGGTACTCCTCGAACCAGGCCTCGTCCACCTCGGGCTGCACCCCGCTGGACGGTCGTTCCTTCAGACCGATCTGAGAGAAGAAGGGTGTGTCATCGGAGTGAAACGCCATGTCGACGGCGACGCTCGGGTCGCGCTTCGTGTCGACCACGACACCCGGCAGCATGCAGTCTTCGACCCGCCGGAACCGCCCGTCGGCGGTCCGCACACGGAGCGTCGAACGCGGCGCGGGCACTCGCTCCAGCACTTTGTGGGCCAGCCGCCGGACCCCGGCCTGGCGGAACAGCTCCCAGAACCGTTCCCAGTCCGACGGGCTGTAGTGGTCGAAGCCCTGGTCGAGAACGCTGGTGAACCGTCCCTCGGCGTCGGCCTCCCGGATACCCAGGAGGTTGAGCGCGTGTGCCAGCGACGGGTCCTGGGCGATCGTGTCGACCACGTAGACCGTGGACTCGCGCAGCCCGCCCTGGTCAGCTCGCCGGAACACCCGTCCGTGAACGGGCGGGACGAGTCCGTGCTCCTCGGTGAGGACGATGTGCGCTTTCCGGGCCTCCGCGATGAACGGGGACTGGGCCTCGATCATGTCGGCGAGGATGCGGATCGCCGTCGCGGACGCTTCAGCGGTGCCGCTCGCTACGAGAGCCTCCAGCCATTCGCGGACATCCGCTCGCTGGTGCTTGGCTGCGCCGAGGATGTGCTCGACCTTGCCGGAGCGTAGAGAGTCGACCTCGACGCTCGGGTGCAACCAGTTCGAAGGGCGGTCCGGGCACTCGTGCCACATCCGCAGCCAACGAGCGAGGGGCTTCAGTTCCTTCTTCGGATCCTTGGGACGAGGGTGTACCCGCAGGTCGGTCGGCACCCGCAGCACACCGTTCTGGTCAGGCAGCGACGGGTGGAGTGCGGTGCACATCCAGATCTCATCGGTCAGGAACTCGTCCGCCCAACTGATCGCCTCCTTGACGCGGCCGGGCAGCAGTGGGAGGTAGGCGGCCGGGTCCTCGACGGGTGCCAGTGCGGGGAGCGAGTCGACGACCAGCTGCGCCGCCACCCGGATCATCTCCTGATTGAAGGGGGAGGAGTCGAGAAGATTCTGCCGGTCCTCGTTTGTCTTCCAGGCGCCGTTGAGGATGCCGCTCAGCGACATCTCATACTTGGTCGGGAAGAAGGACCAGAACCTGCCCCGACCGCGCGAGCGGGGGCTGACGTACAGACCGCTCTCCTGGTCCTTCTCCAGGGTGGGAACGCCCCAGGCGAGTTCCAGGGAGAGGCGGTCGTGGAGCTCGCCGGCGTCTGCACGGGCCGCCGGACCAGGCTCGTGAGTGGTGGTGAACACTCGCCACCGGTCGGTGGCGACGGCCTTCCCGGTCCGCTCCTCGACCACGATGTGCAGGTCACCTGCCTGCTCGGTGGCCAGCGTTCGCCGGGCCACAGGGCGGGGGCGGCGGTCCTCCAGCACGACTTTCGCAACGTGTGGTGAGAAGAGCTGGAAGCCGACCGGGAACTCGTCGCGGGATTCGCCGTGGTCCCTGGCACGGCCACCGTGCATGTCCCGACCCAGCCGGTCGTCCGCCTTGGGGAGCAGAGGAAGACGGACGACGGTGGTCGACCAGGTCAACAGCTCGTTGAGGACGGGGTCGGCAGCGCGCTCGACCTGAACGTCGAGCGGACGGGCCATCCGCAGCACGGGTGCGTCGAACTCCGGGCCGTACCGTGCTGTGACACCGGGCACGGCCTTGATCTGCTCGTACGACCAGGCGCGGTCGAATCCGAAACTTCCGGTATGGCTGAAGAATTCTGGTGCGTCCGTCACCGCGAGTACCGATTTCACGCCGACGCCAAATCGTCCGATCTGACCTCCACGTTTCTTCGACATACTCATTCGAAGGATTGTCTCTGCACCCTCAGGAGTGACGGGATTTCCTTCGTTGGCGCAGTAGAGATGGGTTTCTGTGAGGACTACGTGAACCTTCCCTCCGGGTTCGTCCGCGATTTCATCAGCCGCATTCTGGACGAGCTCGAAAAGCTGGCGATCGCCATATCCGCCTTGAGTGATTCGTCGCTCTCCATTGGCGTGCTCGGCTACGAGACCGGGGTCTACGGCGTACGTCTGAAGGACGCGAGAAGACTGCTCGATGACGGTTTTGATTACCGGCGAGAACGAAGACGACACTGCTCCTGCACTCCTGACGTGTCAAAGGTCCGGGTGAAAGCGTGAGGGTTGGATCGGCTGCCGGCTCGTGTAGCCAACCCATGGGTGTTCAAGTGGTTCCGGAGGCGTATGCATCGGCGCCTTCGAGTGTTTCTGCTGGTGAAAGGCGGCAACGCCGAGAAGCCTCCTGCCCTCGCGGCGGTGGTGCGGAGGAGGTCAGATCGAAGGGGAGTTGTCGTCGGGTTGGTGTCGTGTCACACAAGGGTGTATTAGAACGCAACTATCTCCCGTAGGGAATAGGTGTCCGATCTTGGTGACTACACCCGCGGGCTTTTGGCCCTTGGTGCTGAATATGGACACACTTCCGTCCGGGCCGCCCGATCCCCCGACTTGCATTCGGGGGTCGCGAGCGAGGCGGGAATTTCGCCACTTTGGACGCTATCGAACGCCGATCCAGATTTCAACCCCAACTCCCTTGCCCTGATGGGGAGTTGCTCGCTCCCCTCGTGAAGTTCTATGCAAAGGGGGCCGAAATCGGGCAACTCGACCTATTGGCCCAAGGGTTCAGGGGGCTGGAGTTCGATCAACTGGCGGTTGACAGTGCTCAGTTCGTCAAATTAGCCTCCTGGGTCTGCGACGTTCGAGCCACATGCGGCTCCGAGGGGAAGAACAGGTGGCACGTGGAGACAGGTGAAGAGTTCGGGCCCTGGCTGGCCCGTCAGCTCAAGCTCGCAGGAAAGACGCAGGCTGAACTGGCCGACGAACTCAAACTGACCCGAGCCGCCGTCTCCGCGTGGATCACCGGCAGGTCGACTCCTCGTCCGACAGCCATGACGGACATCGCCAAGGCGCTGGGCACGGACGTCGGCACGGTGCACACCCGCACCACCGACACCCAGGCCGGCCTCCCGGTCACCTGGTACCACCGCCCGGGCTACCACGACGGTGGCCGTGACCTGGGTAATGCCGCCGCCTTCGCCTTCGATGCCGACGTTCAGGTCCTTGCGCGCGAGACCTGCCAGAACAGCCTCGACGAGCGGGTGAAGGAGAACGGCCGTCCGGTCAAGGTCCGTTACACCCTGCACGAGCTGACGGGTGAGGCCCTGGACGACTTCCGTGACGCGATTCTCTGGAACGACCTGTTTCCTCACTACTCCGCAGTCTCGGAGATCGCCGGAAACCAGAAGGTCGGCCGGGTTGTGGACGCCGGGGTGCGCGACATGTACGAGAAGGGCCGTCTGGTCCTGTTGCGCATCGACGACTACAACGCTTCCGGACTCATCGGTGACGACTACGCGGACGGCAAGTTCGCGGCTGTGGTCAGGCGGCAGCTGGAGAGCCTCAAGTCCGGGCCTGGCGCGGGAGGTTCGTACGGCCTCGGAAAGGCGACGTTGTGGGCCACCAGTGCACTCGGTCTCGTGCTCATCAACTCGACTCTGTCCAAGACTCATGAAGGGCGTACCGAGCGTCGGGTCATCGGCCGACTCGAACTGCCTTGGAGAGAGGTCGATGGTCGTCCATACGCAGGTCCCGCCTGGTTCGGGCGCCCCGACCCCGATTCGCCGGGCGCAGATGTCGCCCGGTCCTGGTGGGCGGATGAGGAAACTGTGGCCCGTCTGCATCTGGCCAGGGAGAACGACGAGCCGGGAACCTCCTTCCTCGTCGTTGGCGCGCACGACGTGGCCAGCCTCGACGAGAAGCTGTCCGACATCGACGACGAGACCGCAGACGTGGATGAGGAGAGCACCGGGGACACGCGCGACATCTGCAGAATGCACCGCCGTCTGGTCGAGGCACTCGGACGTGACTTCTGGGCTGCGATGACCGGCGGGGGCGGCAGGCTTCCCCTGTTGGAGGTCTCTGTCCGCACCTTGCGCAACGGGGTCGTGGTCAGGGAGGAGGAACAGGTCGATCCGTCCACCGAGCAGCCTGCCCGGACCCGTGCCCTGCGGGCGCATTACGAGGGCACCACCGTGGAGCGGCTCACCGAGGCCGGGCAAGTGGCGGCGCGGAACGTTCCGCTGAAGCTGCCCCTCTCCGGGGGAGCCAAAGGGACGCTCGGTACGCATCAAGCCGTCCTGCTGCTCACCGAGGCCGAGGAGAAGGACCACGGGGGCAAGAATCAGGTGCACTCGCTGCGCGGCAACCGCATGACCGTCAAAAGGGCCGGGGTGTCGAAACTGCCGCTCGGCACCAATCCCTTCCAAGCTGTTCTCCTGGCAGGGGAGGCCGCAGGGGAGTCCGTTCCTTTCGCGCAGGAAGCCGAGGACTTCCTGCGTGCTGCGGAGCCACCTGAGCACGACCGTTGGGGGCAGACGGAGGAGCTGACCCTGCGCTGGTCGCCCTCCGCCTACCGGCGGATCAACAATCTGACCGCCGAGGTCAACAGTGCCGTCAAGGAACTTGTCGCACGACCGAAGCGCGGCAACCGTGAGGGCGGCGAAGCCCTGCGCAAGGCGTTGACCGTGAAGGCGAAGCCCAAGGCCAAGGTGCCCACTGGACCCGTGGTCCCGGTGCTGGACCGCCTTGACGCGATGATCGGCGACGGCGGGGAGTGGCAGATCGTCGCTGAGGTGAGCATCCCCCGTGGCGACGAGATCACTCCGATGGTGCCGCTCGCCCAGCTGGACGTGAGATCCGGAGGCCGACCGAGGCTCGAGTGGGCAGAGCTCGTGGCTGTCGAGGGCTGTGAGGTGGAGGACGGAACCCTGCGCTTCGCCCCCGGCGCACGCCGAGCGAAGTTCCGAGGAGCCACCGACGTCACCAGCCACCCGGTCAGGACCACGCTCACCCGTCTCGTCCTCGAACTCCGGACCGGCAAGGGGGAGTGAGCCGTGAAGATCTACCCGTACAAGCGGCTCAGCCGATCGATCACCCTGAGGGTGACCTCGGTCTCCCTCAGGCTCTCGGACGGAACCCGTGACCGACTGGAGACCACGGCCTACTCGCCCCAGCAGGCCGTCGCCCTCGGCATCGCGGGCCACACCGACTGGGTGAGCGCCACGATCGGCCTCTCCGCCACTCTGCCGCCCGGGGCGAACGCTCCGGATGCGGCCTGGTCCGAACTGTGCGTTCTCGCCGTGCTGACGGACGGCGAGACCAATGTCCGCAGCTCCGTGGAACTCACACATGACGCCGAGGACGGCCGTGACTGGTCGGGCTTCTTGGAGCTGTTCCGCGACGATCACGTGGGCCGGGCTTCCCTCGCCGCGTACGCCGTCGGGACGGTGGACGGAGTACGCGGACGGTCGATCGCGGAGACCGACAGGAGCTGGATCGTCGACACGGTCTCCGACGAGCCGGTCCGTGGTCTCCAATTGGACGTCCAGAAAGCCTCGTTCAAGAAGAGCTCCCGGGTGTGGCTGCAGGCATACGCCGACGCGCCCTGGATCGTCGACGTCTCGGCGAGGGTCCCCACCGTGTTCGTGAACACCGATGTCGAGGGCGTTCTCGGGCTGTTGGACAGCAACGGCTCCGGTGTGGACACCAAGGTGCGGGATCTCTTGGTCGCTCAGATGGCCACCGATGTCTGGACCGCGGTGTTTCATGGCGCGATTGGCGATCTGGAGGTGGAACCCGGCGGCGGCCCGGTCTTTCCGACCGATTGGCAGGGCGAGGTGCTCCGGGAGATGCTCCCGGACGTGATGCCTGGCATGCATGTCGAGGAGGCTCTGCGACAGGTCCACCGGCGGCGCACCGGAGACTCGGGCTGGGTAGAGCTCCAGACCCGCATCCACTACGCAGCGGTCCGCCGGGCCGATGCCACCAAGGCGCTGGCCTATGCCATCCGGGGTCTGGAACAGATGAACCGAGAGAGTGACACGTGATCACGCAGCCGAACCATGTACCGGAGCGACTGGCGCTGCTCGCCGCCTCGGACGTCGATCCGTTCCTCACCGAGGAGTTGCTCAAAGGTGAACAGGCGCATGGCGGCATCGATCTTGCCAAGGTGGTCGAGCCTCTCCCGGAGGACGACGCCAGATGGTCGGTCGAGCCGATCCGAAGCCTGGTGGAAGACGTCATGTACGAGTTCCAGGAGGACCGCACCCGAGCCGACGCGTGGCTCGCGCCACGACTCCATGCCACGCTGCGCCTGACGCGGCGAGAGGCGGCGGACAAGCGACTGTGGAACCACATCGCCCTGGCGGTGGCTCCCGACTACGTGGTCTGGCGTCACCTTTCGGAGCCGACGGCGAAAAGGCCGGAAAGACGTGTTGCCGCGGAGCGTTTCCGGGGCTCTGCGGACCGACAGTGTTTCTCACGGCTGTGGTGGGCGGCTGAGCTCTTCAGGAACGGGGCGGACTACGAGCCGGTCGAGGCAGCCTGCGGGAACCAGGACCTCATCCACAGCGTGCTGAAGAAGGAGATGATCGACCATCGTCCCACGGCTCAGGCCCTGGTCCGCCTCTTGAAGAGTGGGCGGGTCACCACCGGCCGAGAGATCGATGGTCTCAGCGTTGCGATCAACGCAGCCGGCGCAACTCTTGTCTACGACGTTCTCGCACAGGACGAGCCCCGGGACCCCGCCCGTCTGCGGGACTGGATCGCGGCCGCGGAATCGGCACCACCGGTCGATCGACGGGATCTCCCGGATGGGCCTGACGAGGATCCTGTCAGGGAAGAGTCCGTGCTGGCTCTCACCGACTACTTTGCCGAGCTGTTCGAGACTGCGCCGGTCAGGGGTAGGAAGATCGGGGATTGACCCGGCGGTGCGGCAGGCTTTCGCAACATCCTCAGGCGGCGCGTTCGCGAACTACGGCGCCGATGCCTTCTTGTTCTTGCGAGGGCGTGCGGAGGACGAGGGCGGTGCATGGTCCTCGGGTCGCGGACACTGGGCGGTGCATTCGTCGCTGGCCCCGCAGCCGTGGCTGCGCAACTTGGCCCGCTTCTCCTCTGTGGCCGGCTCCCACGGCTCCCTCATTACCTCCGGGTCCGGCGCGGGAAGGCCGAGCGCGGCGCTCAGCAGGTGTGCCCCGAACAGGGGCGGCACGGCATTGCCCACCTGCTGGGCCTGCGCCGTACCGGACCACGGATAGTCCGGAGGGAAACTCTGAAGCATCCCCGCCTCGTTCATGCTGAACCGCGGACCCTCGTAGACGATTTTCTCGTCCAGGTGTTGGAAGACCACGAAGCGGGAGATGCGGCCGGTGACGGTGGTGGCGGGCTGCCGGTCGCTCCGCACGCCACGTCGCCCCGGGATGCCTGAGCTGCCGTAGTTCGATCGGACCAGAAAAGGAGTGGCACGCCCCAGATGTGTGCCCACAGGCTTGGCGAGCACGTCACCCATGGACCGCCAGTGCTGTCGGGCCTCGCCGCCTGTCTCCTCGCGCTCTTCGGCCTCCGGTGCGATGCCGTCGTCGAGGGTCGCTTGGTAGACTCCGTCCGAGGCCTGGTCACTCCTTCGATTCCATTCCTTCGCCTCGTAGGGAAGGTGGGTCGCTTTGGGGAGCGAGGGGGCGCCGAGCCCCTCACGCCGGGCGATCAGTACCGCACGGGATCGCGTCTGAGGTACGCCGTAGGTCTCCGTGTCCAGGACTTTGACGACGACCTCATACTTGGTTCCGTCGGGGAGGCCGATCTCCTTCAGTACCTTGGCGTAGTGGTGCCAGAGTGCCTCGACGGCGGGAACCTGTTCCAGGACGATGACGTCGTAGGGCCGCCTCTCCCGGTTGGGGCTCCTCGTCGCCTGGATCGCGTATCGCAGAGGCTCGAGAACCATCGCGGTGCGCGGATCGCCGCTGAGCGTCTTCAGGTCCTTGTCGATCTTCCTGTCGGATTCGCCTTTCGTCAGGAGACGCTCGATGTACTTCTTGACCTCCTCCAGGGCCTCTCGCCCGACACCGTTCCCGGCCACCGAGTACGTCTGGCACGGAGGGCCGCCGGCGAGCACGTTGATCTCCGGTGGCAGCGACTCGAAAGCGTCCCTGCGTACCGCACTCACGTCGGCGTGGAGGGTGTCCAGCCCAGCGGCGTACCGCGTCAGGCACGCGCTCTTGTCCCACTCGATACCGAGACTCGGGATACCCAGTGCGTGACCGCCGACGTCAAGCCCCCCGGGACCTGCGAAGAGGTCCAGAACGAAGGGCTTGTCGAGGATTGGCTTGTGGGACGCCGTGCTGGTCATGTGGCGGAAGTCTAGCCGGCAACGAAGATCGCTGGATCCGCATCCAGCGCCTCGGCCACGGCCCGACCCAGGGCTGCTCCCACGGGCGGTGGTGTCGCGTGCCCGATCTGGCGGTACCGGGCGGTCTTGCGCCCGGCGATCTCCCACGTCTCGGGAAAGCCCTGCAGCAGCGCAGCCTGTTCAACCGTGATCTTCACCATGTGGTCCCTGCCCAGTTCGGGATCCCAAACGAAGTCCGCGCCGGGGATCTCATCGCCCACGGTGTGACCGTTGACGCCCATGGTCGCCCATGTCCGCTTGGCTCCGGTTGGACCCAGATCGGCGCCGCCCCGGTTCTTCGAGCCGCCGACCAGCGTCGGAGCCGGTCGGTCGGCCTGGACGGCCCAGTGGGCGGCGTCCTGCCAACCGCGTGAGGCCATGGATGGCCCCAAGGCGGCGCCGACCGTAGTCGGCTGCTGCACCGTCGGTGCCGGGGGCCGGAACGCCTCGGCCCGCTGTCGTTCTACAGCCACCAGGACCCCCTGCTTGCGGTTCTGCGGTACACCGAAGTCGACGGCGTTCATGACCAACCAACTGAACTCGTATCCCAGGTGGGCAAGTTCGGCTCGGGCGAAATCACGGAACTGCTGATACTCGTCCGCGCGAGCGAGCCCGGGAACGTTCTCGATGAGCACCGCCCGAGGCCTGATCGCGTGGACGAGATAGACCGTGGCCTCCAGCAGCCGCTCCTCCACACGCGAATCCGACCGTCTGACGGTCGCACTCGACTTCACTCGTGGCAGGCCGGCCGAGAGGAGATCTACGTCGTGGCTCTCGGGGTGCTCGGCCGGGTCGAGGTCCAGCAGGTCGGTGTGAAGCACGTTCCACTGCGGTCGGTTGGTCTGCAGAGTGGTGACGGCGGGCTCGTCGTCGTCCAGCAGCAGTCTCGGCTGGAATCCCGCCTGCTCGAGCCCGAGAGCGAGCCCGCCTGCCCCGGAACACACGTCCACGAAGGTCAGTCCACTCATACCTTTTTCCCCCTCGTTCGTTCTGTACGGCACCGCTCGACAGCAGCCGCCACCCGTACGGCCACGTCCTCAGGGGGTTCGTGCTCCCAGAAGCGGAGCACCGTCCACCCCTCCGCGATCAGATGCTCGGTCGTCTCTCGATCACGGGCCATGTTCCGGTCCAGCTTGTTGCGCCACCACTCCGCGTTGGCCTTCGGTTGCGTCGCATGGTCCGGACATCCGTGCCAGAAGCATCCGTCGATCAGGATGGCCACCTTGGCACGGGTGAACGCTACGTCGATCCGGCGCCGCGCCATCCCCGGCACCGGGTACTCCACGCGGTAGCGCAGCCCAGCCGCGTGCAACAGACGACGGACTGCCAGTTCGGCGGCCGTGTCCTTGCTGCCCTGCTTGCTCATACGCGCCGAGACGGCGGGGGAAGAGGGGACGGCACCTGGCACATGACCATTCTGCCGGCGTGGACGTGTATGCACGGCGCCCTCGTCTGCGCGGCAGCCCGCCATCACGTCAAGGGCGCTTGACGTCACCTTCGGCGATGGCCCTTCGGGCCACCCATGACACAGGCCGCTCCCGCACGGGTTGGAAGCGAGCGGGCGGCCCGGTCGGATTGGCTGCGTCCGTGTCCGGGGCTTGCGGTGCGCGGTTGCGTCTCGCCGGCACGCCGGGTTTGCTCAGCGGCTTGTCGCCGGTGGGTGCGGAGGTGCTATGAGCCGTGACACTCCCCATAAACCCGCCCCGACCCGCACCAACAAGCCGCCCCCCGCTGCGGAGGCCAAGCCACAGCGCGTCCCCGGGCCGCGAGCGTCGTCGCGTACTGCGGGAGCAGGGTCGTGTCCGACGGGGAAGACGCCTCCGAGGCGGCGAAGGCCTCGTAGGAGGGGACCGTTCCCGTGACGATGCCGAGGTTCGGGGTGCCGGAGGTGGCCAGTTCCTGTAGCGACGCCTCTATCGTCGCGAGGTGTTGGTCGTGGGTCGGGTACTCCGAGGTCAACGCCGGGTAGGCGGCGAGGAGTTCGGTGAGTTCGGCGGAGGGCCAGTGGAGGACGGCTACCGGGAAGGGGCGGGAGAGGGCTTCGCGGAAGGTGCCGAGTTCGGCTCGTAGGCGGCTGATCTCGGCTGCCAGTTCCGCCGGGTTGTCCGAGCCGAGGGACCAGACCCGCTTCGGGTCGTGGAGTTCGTCCAGGGAGACCGGTGAGGAGTGGAGGGTGTCCGCCAGGGTGTCCCAGTGGTCGTGGGGGACGCCCAGCATGCGGCGGACGCGGTGGCGGCCGTAGAGGAGGGGGTGGGTGGAGTAGGGGGGTTCCGGTACGTCCGTGAGGAGGAGGGTCGCGCCTTGCGTGAAAGTCTCCTGCGCCGCTTCCAGCTCGTCGTGGGACTCCAGGGACTCCGCCACGATCACCCAGGGGGCCGGGTCGCGCGGGGACGCGGCGCGGACGCCGTCGATGATCGCGCGGGCCTCCGCCTCGTGGCCGTACTCCCAGAGGTTCGACGCCTTGAGGGCGCGGATGAGGTGAGGGTGCTCCAGGGGGTCCGTGGAGGACAGAAGACGGTCGTAGAGCGCGGTGGCGGCGGGGCGGTCGCCGGCCAGTTCGAGGTGGGCCGCGGCCTGCAGCAGCAGGTGCTCGGCGTCCTCGGGATACAGGCCGGCAGTCCGCTCCAGGCGCGCTGCTTCGGCGTTGTGGTCGACGTTCTCGGCAGACGTGTCGGGGCGCATGAGGGACACCGTACTGCCGTCGGTGTTCCAAGGAGAGGTATGTGCAGGCCAGGAGGGTGGGGAGTCGGGAGTCGGGAGTCGGGAGTCGGGAGTGGGGAGTCGGGAGTGGGGAAGGGCCAGGGCTGTCCTACGGCACGACCTTGGATCTCAGTAGCGGCTGACCCCGCGCCTCAGTAGCGGTAGTAGTGCTCCGGCAACAGCGTCGCGATCCTCACCAGTACCGCCGCCAGCGCGCCCGCCCACAGCAGGACGCCGAGCCAGACGCCGTAGATCGCCGTGCGGTAGCGCTCCGGGGAGTCCAGGACCACCGGGGCGGCGGAGCCCGGGGTGCTCAGGAGGCGGACGCGGCTGCCTTCGGACAGGGTGCGGGCGTTGATCATGCCGGGGACGGCGCGCTCGTGCTCGACTCCGTCCTCGCCGGTCCAGCGCACCACCGCGTGCAGCGTGGCGTACGTCGCCTCACGGCTCGCCACGTGGCCGGTGACCGTGCCCTCCAGGCGGTGGGCGGTGTGGCGCAGGACATGTTCGGTGATCGCCTTCATGCCCTGCTGTCCGGTCAGGGCCAGGCCGGCGAGGAACGGGATCACGGTCAGAAACCAGTACGCGCTCATGGGCAAGGAGCCTATGGGGGTGGTGAATTGAAGACGCAGGGAGAGGGTGACTTTTGCCGGGTCCTCACACCGTCACCCCGTCGATCTCCAGCGTCTGCACCGCTCCCGCCGCGAACGACAGCGCCACCGACTTCCCGCTCAGGTACGTGTCCGAGTGCGCGGTGTAGAGGTCCCCGCCACCTCCGGTGACCGTGTTCCAGCGGCGGACCAGGCCGCCCGTGCCGCCGGTCACCGTCGAGAAGCGGGAGAGGTCGAAGGTCAGGGTCTGGGCGGAGGTGGCGGTGTTCACGGCCACGATCACCAGGCGCTTGGCCGTCGCGTCGTACGCAGCTGCCGCGTAGCCCACGCCCGTGTCGATGATCGTCATCCCGGGGCGGATGTGGCGGCTGAACTGGGCCATCACGTAGTACTTCGTCTGGACCGTGGTCGGCTGGAGAGTGCTCTGGTCGTACGCGATCATCGCCCAGCCCGAGCTGGGGTCCATCACCTGCCAGTAGACCCACGCGGTGGGGTGCAGCCAGCGGAAGTCCAGGCACAGGTTGCTGGCCAGGGTCAGGCCGGTGGCGTCCTTGTCGCCGGTCTCCGAGTTCCACAGCTTCTTGCCCGCCGTGGTCACCACGTCCGTGTAGAGGAGGTCGCGGCGGCCGCCGGAGCCCTGGTAGCCGTGCACGTTGACCTGGTTGACGTACCCCTTCGTCGTGGAGCTGAAGGTGTTCCAGGTCGTGCGGGCGAGGTCGTAACTCGTCTCGTCCGAGGCGGAGATGCGGGTGCCGGTCAGGCCTCGGGTGTTCAACTCGCTTCGCAGGTAGGGGAGTACGGCTGCCTGGACGGACGCGTCCATGTGGCAGCCCTCCTGGGTGCCGGTGGCGGTCCACCAGCTGGAGGAAGGCTCGTTGAAGGCGTCGACGGTCGCGAAGTTCACGCCCCAGTTGTTCTTGGCGTACAGGGCCACGGCGGCCAGGTGGGAGGCGTGCTGGCGGTAGTTCCAGGTCTGGAGGTTGTTGCCGCCGCCCGACGCGCCGGACGGGTTGTGGTTCGCGCACATCCACCACATGGGGGAGTTGGCGAACAGCTCGCTGGTCGCGCCCCGCGCGGTCGCCTTGACGAGCATGGCGCGCTGGTTGGCGTCGGCCGTCCAGTCCCAGGCCGAGGACGTCGGGTCCTCGTTGTTCCAGTCCTGCCAGTAGCCCTCGATCTGCTTGAAGGCGGGGATGTTGGCCGAGGCGGTCATGGTCGTGCCGCCGACGCTGTTCCAGCTGCACGCGCCCAGGTTGTAGCGCGCGATGTTCAGGCCCAGGCCGGGGAGCGACTTCCCGTTGTACGTCGTCGACTTGGTGGTGAAGAAGATGTCGGCGAAGTCGTCGCGGGCGCCGAACACGTTGGCCCACCAGGCGAGCGAGGTGCCCCAGCCCTCCCATGTCCCGTACTTGGTACCGGGGTTGACCGCGATCGTCGCGTCCGCCCGTGCGGTGCCCGTGCCGAGGACACCGCCGAGGACCGCGCCGCCGGCCGCGGCCAGCAGGGCTCTGCGGCGGACGGGGGACTTCGGCTGAGCTGGGCGCTGCTGATGCTGCTCTGATGCGGTCATGTCATCTCCGGGTGCGGGGTACCGGGGGTGGATGCCTGGGGAGGGATGCGGCAAGGGGCGGTGGAAAGGGCAGGGCGTGACGGGGCATGGGGCGTCGTACGGGTGCCGTCCTCCGGAAGCATCGGGTGTGACGGGCGGGGTTGTCGAGGGTTCTGACATCCCTTTCTCTAACCGGTGTATGAAGAGTGGGGCGTACGGATGCGAAGGGGGCGGTGTAGGGATGCGAAGTCGCCTGCGGGTTCTCACGCTTTGTGCCGCCGCTTCACGGCGGCGCAGATCACGACCGCTGTACATGGCACGAGCCGTGAGAGGCCGCTGCTAGATTCGTCCTCCGTGCGATCACGTGAGTACGACCTCGACTTCCGCGACCGGGCCAGTCGGATACGCGGCTGGGGCATCGGCCTATTGGCCTTGGCGGGGCTCCTGTGGGCATGGTGTGTTCTGTTGCTCCTCACGCCCTACGAGGTCGATGAGGAGCCCGACGACCAGTATCCCCGCCAGTGCGAATCGCGGCTGATGACCGAGCGTGGTACGGCCAACGAGGGGCTGCAGAACGGTGATTGGTGTGCGAACGAGCGCGACTGGCCTGAGGCCCTGGCCGTGCTCGGGCTGTCCGTGCCGGTGTCCGTCGTCGGCGTGGCACTCTTCACGAGCGGCAGTTTGAGCATGCGGATGAGCGCGCACGCCGAGGCCATGCGCGAACTGGACAAGATCGCCGACGCGCGGAACGCCTAGGGCCTGTCCGGCAGATCATGCCGGAGACGCGGGGGCTGGCACGCCCGCCCCCAAGCTCTCGGCTGCGCTCGAGCAGGGAGGGACCCCCTCCGGTGTTGTCGTCGGTCGCCGACTCCCCCACGCTCGGCTTCGCTCGCGCGGGGGGACCCCCATCGCGTCGACTCCCTCCTCCGCCTTGCAGCTGCACGCACCAACCCCCGCTCACCTGCGTTCATGCGGCGCCGCGGCTTCCCTCCGGCTTGCCGCCGGACAGGCCCTAGCCTGCACGCGCGCAGGGCTGGTGACTTGAAGAGGCGTCCCTTATCGTGCGGGCCCGGCGGAGGAGGTGTACGGATGCGGGCTCCCGGGATCGTGCATCACCGCACTCGGCGGCGGCGTGCCCTTCGCCGGCGCGTGGTGTGGACCGGCGGCGAGGTCCTCGTCACCGTCGGCGTCCTCCTCATGCTCCTCGTCGTCCATCAGCTGTGGTGGACCAACCGGGAGGCCCGTCAAGGCGCCGAACGCAAGGTGCAGGCGCTGGAGAGGGAGTGGGAGCGGGGCAAGTCGGCCCGGCCGAGGGAGAGTTCCCCGGCGGTCGAGGGCGACGGCCCCGTCAGTGGCACGCCCTCCCCGGGCCGGGAGAAGCAGCGGCAGACCAGAACCGGCGATAGCGAAGGTGCCGCCAACAACACCTCGCCGCAACCCAGTTGGTCCCAGGCCTACGCCGTCCTCCGCATCCCCCGCCTCGGCCTCCGCGTCCCCGTCGCCGAGGGAGTCAGCAAGCAGAACGTGCTCAACAAGGGGTACGTCGGTCACTACAAGGACACCCAACAGCCGGGCCGGGCAGGGAACTTCGCGCTCGCCGGGCACCGCAACACCCACGGCGAACCCTTCCGGTACCTCAACCGGCTGCGGCCCGGTGACACGGTCACCGTCGAGACGGAGGCCGCCACCTTCACGTACGTCGTCGACAGGACCCTTCCGCAGACCTCGGCGCGGGACGGGGGTGTCATCCGCAGCGTCCCGCGCAGCACCGTCCGGCCGTCGTACGGGTACACCGAGCCGGGGTACTACATCACGCTCACCACCTGCACCCCCGAGTACACCTCCAGGTACCGGCTGGTGGTGTGGGGGAAGCTGCGGTCGATGCGGCCTCGTTAGGCGTACGAGGGGGAAGCCCTCGGCAGGCCCCCGCGACCCGCAAGCGGGTCGTCAGCCCCGTTCCCGAAGCGCCACCACGCTCACCGCCGCCACCGCCGCGAGCCCCGCCGAGACCGCGATCGCGACGTCCGCGCCGTGGGCGGGGGTCCGCGTGGACGTCACCAGGGCGATGGTCAGGGCGACGCCCGCGCACGAACCGATGTAGCGGAAGGTCTGCTGCGCGCCGGAGCCCATCGCCGCGCGGGCCGCCGGGACGGACTCGACGGCGAGGAGCGGGAGCCCGGCGTTGAGCAGGCCGCTGCCGATCCCGGAGACGACGAAGCCGGGGAGCAGCCGGGTCCAGGAACCGGCGTCGACCGCGCCGAGCATGGTCAGTACGCCGGCCGCGTGCAGGGCGAAGCCCAGGGCGAGTTGGTGGCGCGGGGAGACGCGGCCCGCGAGCCGCCGCGCCTGCAACGCGACGCCGAAGGACAGCCCGGACCAGAGCAGGAACAGCCACGCCGTGTCCATCGCGGACAGGCCCAGCGTCCGCTGGAACAGCGCGGGCAGGAAGCTGAACAGCCCGATCACCGCGAGGCCCATGAACAGCCCGCCCGCGGCGGAGGCGAGGAAGGGGCGGTGGCGGAGCAGGCCGAGGTCGATCATGGGCGTGCGGGTGCGGCGTTCCACGAGCACGAACGCTGCGGTCAGGAGGACCGTCGCGGCGAGCAGGACGCCCACCGACGGGCGCAGCCAGCCGTCCCGGCCCAGCGTCAGCGCGGCCACCAGTGAGACCAGCGCGAGCCCGAAGGTGAGGGCTCCGGCCAGGTCGGGCCGGCCGCCGCGTGGGGCACGGGACTCGGTGAGTGCCCGGCTGCCGAGGGCGGCGACGACGAGCGCGGCGGCGCCCAGAATCCCGTACGCCGTACGCCAGTTGGGCATCGCCCCGGCGAGCAGTGGACCCACCGCGATGCCGCCGCTGACGAACGCGCCCCACACGCCGGTCGCGTGCAGTCGGCCCCGCGGGGTCGGGAAGGCGTGCACGAGCAGGCCGAGACTGCTGGCGAGGAGCGCCGCGCTCGCCGCGCCCTGCGCGATGCGGGTCAGTGTGAACAGCCAGGTCGAGGTGGCGAGCGCGCCCAGCGCTGTCGTGATGCCGAGCGCGACCGTGCCGGCGAGGAATATCCGACGGCGGCCGTAGTCGTCCGCGAGGCTGCCCGCGACCAGGAGCAGCGCGGCCAGACCCAGCGGGGTGCCGTTGAGCAGCCACGCCTGGGCGGAGACCGAGGTGTGCAGCGCGCCGGCGATGCCGGGGAGCGTGACCATCGGCGCGGTGTACGTCATCAGCGCCACGGCGGTGGCGGCGCTGGTGACGGCGAGGGTCGGGGCGGGGCGCGGGGACGGCTCCGCGAGAGGCGCCGGGTGGATGGCCGGTCCGGCGGATTGGGTGGCGGTGGTGCGGTCGAGCCCGGTCATGGCTGTCTCTCAAGCTCTCGGGAAGGACGGAAGGATGAGTTCGGTCATTGAACTGTGGCTGGGTACGACCGTAGCACTATAGGTTCGGTCACTGAACCAAGTCGTCGGAAAGTCGCTACAGTGGGGCCATGGCTCTGGGCAAGGACTACGTGACGCAGGAGTGCTCGATCGCCCGGGCGCTCGAAATCGTCGGGGAGCGCTGGACGCTGCTGATCGTCCGCGACGCGCTCTACGGCGTACGCCGCTACAACGATTTCCTCGTCCACCTCGGTATCCCTCGCGCCGTCCTCGCGGCCCGCCTCCAGGCCCTCACCACCGAAGGGATCCTCGAAAAGCGCCGGTACCAGGAGTCACCGCCGCGCGACGAGTACGTCGTCACCGACCGCGGTCTCGGACTGTGGCCGACCCTGCGGTCGCTCGGCATCTGGGGGCGCGAGCACTACAGCGAGACCCAGCTGCGCATCTTCCGGCACGCGACCTGCGGCACGGACCGGGAGCTCGGCCCGTACGGCGAATGCCCCGCCTGCGGAACCATCGTCCCCGTCCCGGACGTCGAAATGGTGCCGGGCCCCGGACTCGACCCGGACCCGGCGAACCCGGTCGGCCGCGCCCTGCTCAAGCCGAGGCGGCTGCTTCAGCCGATCGGGACGGATCCTGTATAACGGGGCAGGACAGCCGTGCGTACGTACGGCAGTACGAGCGAGCAAAGGGGGTGGCTGATGATCCGGACCCGGACCTGGGCGAACATGCGCCCCGCCGCCGTGCTGCTCGTGCTGCTCCTCGAAGTCGCCGTGCTCGACACCGGCAGCCTCTCCGCCGCAGTCGCCTTCGCGGCGACCGCCGCGGCCGGCTCGGCGCTCGCCGTCTGCGCCGTCATCGCCGCGCGCTGCGCTCCCGCCGTACCGCGTACGCGCATCCGTACGGCCATCCGCGACCGCGAGCGCCGTACGGCGTTCCTGCCGCAACGCGATCCCGACGCATCGGGGCGTCCGCGCCCCCGAGCACCAGGGCGTGCCCTCCGGACGGCCGCCGCGTAGGGAAGGAGCCAGCGGAATCACCGCTGTAGGACTCCTGTGGAACCCCTGTAGGACCCCGCGCGGGCCGTCATGCCGACGCATCTTTCCGTCCTGGCACGACGAGACCCCCGGAGGGCTCACCCATGTCTGCTTTCATGTCCGTTTTCGCCTCGCTGGTCGAGCATCTCGCCGACCTGCTCCAGCCGCTGTTCCAGGCCTCCGCGGCGGCTGCCGCGATCGTCCTGTTCACCGCGCTCGTACGACTCCTCGTGCACCCCCTGTCCCGGGCCGCGGCGCGTGGGCAGCGGGCCCGCGCCAAGCTGCAGCCGCAGATCGCCGAGCTGCGCAAGAAGCACAAGAAGAGGCCGGAGGAGTTCCAGAAGGCGGTGATGGCGCTGCACGCGGAGGAGAAGGTGTCGCCGCTGTCCGGCTGCCTGCCGAGCCTTCTCCAGATGCCGGCCTTCTTCCTCCTCTACCACCTGTTCTCCAGCTCGCGGATCGGCGGCGAGGCCAACGCGCTGCTCGGCCACAAGCTGTTCGCGGTGCCGCTCGGCGACCGGTGGGCGGACGCCCTCGGCGACGGCGGGGTGTTCGGGGCGCCGGGGCTGGTCTACCTCGGCCTCTTCGTGATCGTCGCCGCGGTCGCGACCTTCAATTACCTGCGCACGAAGCGGATGATGGCGGCGAACCCCGTCCAGGCCGGTGCGGACGGGCAGCAGACGCCGGGGATGGGCGCGATCAACAAGTTCATGCCGTTCATGTCCTTCTTCACGCTCTTCACCGTGGCCGTGGTGCCGCTGGCCGCCGCGCTGTACGTGGTGACCAGCACGACGTGGAGCGCGGTCGAGCGGGCGGTGCTGTACCGGGACATGCCGGGGGCGGCGCCCGCCGCTGCCGCGCTCGCGTAACGAGCTCGGCCGCCTGGTTACGGTCCAGTCCGTGAACGGGGTATTGCGGACTGGACGCGGAGCTTGGAGGATCGACCAGTCCTCCGATGGCTGCACCCGTCGGCTGGGCTGCCGCGATCGAGGGAGATTGTGATCATGAAGCTGCTGCGAGTCGGTACGGCGGGGGCGGAGCGACCTGCGCTCGTCGACGCCGAGGGAAGCCTGCGGGATCTGTCGGGCGTCGTCCCGGACATCGACGGCGCGCTGCTCGCGGACGACGAGGCGCTCGGCCGCGTCCGGGCCGCCGCCGAGTCCGGCGAGCTGCCGGTGCTGGACGCGGCCGGACTGCGCGTCGGCCCGCCGCTCGCCCGTATCGGCAAGGTCGTGTGCATCGGCCTGAACTACCACGACCACGCCCGCGAGACCGGCGCCGAGCCGCCCGCCGAGCCGGTGATCTTCTTCAAGGCCGCGGACACGGTGGTCGGCCCGAACGACACCGTGCTCGTGCCGCGCGGCTCCACCAAGATGGACTGGGAGGTCGAGCTGGCGATCGTCATCGGGCGCACCTCCCGCTACCTCGCCTCGCACGAGGAGGCGCTCGCGCACGTCGCCGGGTACGCGGTGGCGCACGACGTCTCCGAGCGCGAGTTCCAGATCGAGCGCGGCGGCACCTGGGACAAGGGCAAGAACTGCGAGACGTTCAACCCGCTGGGGCCGTGGCTGGTGACGGCGGACGAGGTCCCGGACCCGCAGAACCTGTCCCTGAAACTCTGGGTCAACGGCGAGCTGAAGCAGGACGGCACCACCGCCGAGCAGATCTTCCCGGTGGCGGAAGTGGTGCGGTACGTAAGCCAGTTCATGACCCTGTACCCGGGTGACGTCATCAACACGGGTACGCCTGCGGGGGTCGCGATGGGACGGCCGGAGCCGAAGCCGTTCCTGCGGGCGGGGGACGTGGTCGAGCTGGAGATCGAGGGGCTGGGGCGTCAGAGGCAGGAGCTGAAGGACGCGTAGCCGCTCCGCTGGGAGAAGCAGGCAGGAGCGGGGAACTGCGGGAGTCCGTCGGCCGCGGGCCGTACGTGGCTGGTCGCGCAGTTCCCCGCGCCCCTGACGGGCGCTCCCGACTACCCGGCGATGAAGCGTTCCAGGGCTTCCACGACCATGTTGTGGTCCTCGACCTGAGGCAGCCCCGACACCACCACCGTGCCGATGACGCCCGCGCCCTCGACCGTGATCGGGAACGCGCCGCCGTGTGCCGCGTAGACGTCCGGGGCGAGGCGGGACGACTCCTCGAACGTCGTGCCCTTGGCGCGGAAGCGGGAGCCGACCAGGTACGAGGAGCAGCCGTAGCGCTCGACGACGCGGCGCTTGCGGTCGATCCAGGCGTCGTTGTCCGGGGTCGAGCCGGGCAGCGCCGCGTGGAAGAGCTGCTGGCCGCCGCGCCTGATGTCGACGGCGACGGGGGCGCTGCGCTCCCGGGCGAGTTCGACGAGGAGCGAGCCGAGAGCCCATGCGTCGTCGTAGGTGAAGTGAGGGAGCGTCAGGCGGCGCTCCTGCTCTTCGAGTTCGGGGATCGAAGCGGGCGGCGCGGTCGTCGGGGCCGACGCAGGCGGTACGGGGCTCGTGGCGTTCACAGCGACACCGCCCCGCCCTCGTGGGCCGAGCGGCGCGCGGCCTCCAGGACGTCGAGCGCGGCCGCGGCCTCGTATGCGGTGACCGGGTTCGGGGCGCCGTCGCGGAGGGCCGCGGCCACGCCCGCGTAGTACGCGGGGTACGCGCCCGGCAGGGTCGGCTCAGGGCGGCCGCCGCCGGTCAGCGGGGACTCGCCGGAGCCGACGCGGCCCCACATGCTCTCGGGCTCGACGCCCCACTCCTCGCCGGACGCCGGGCGGCTGCCGTCACGCAGCGCGGCCTCCTGCGGGTCGAGGCCGTACTTCACGTAACCGGCCCGGGAGCCCAGGACCCGGAAGCGCGGGCCGAGTTGGGCGGTGGTCGCCGAGACGTAGAGGTGGGAGCGGACGCCGTTCTCGTGCGTGATCGCGATGAAGGTGTCGTCGTCGGTCTCGGCGCCCGGGCGGCGGATGTCCGCCTCGGCGTACACCGACGTCGCCGGGCCGAAGAGGACGAGCGCCTGGTCGACGACGTGGCTGCCCAGGTCGTAGAGCAGACCTCCGATCTCTGTCGGGTCGCCGGACTCGCGCCAGCCGCCCTTGGGCTGCGGACGCCAGCGCTCGAAGCGCGATTCGAAGCGCCAGACATCGCCCAACTCGCCGTCCGCGACGAGCTTCTGGAGAGTCAGGAAGTCGTTGTCCCAGCGGCGGTTCTGGAAGACGGAGAGCAGCAGGCCGCGTTCGTCGGCGAGGGCGGCGAGCTCGCGGGCCTCGGCGGCGGTGCCCGCGATCGGCTTGTCCACGACGACGGGCAGGCCCGCCTTGAGGGCGGCGGTCGCGATCGGCACGTGGGTCTTGTTCGGGGACGCGATGACGATCAGGTCCAGCTCGTCGGCGCGGGCCCACAGGTCGTCGGGGGAGGCCACGAAGCGGACGGCGTCGCCGAACTCCGCGCGGGCCTGCTCCTGCCGCTCCGGGTTCGAGGTGACCACCGTGTCGAGGGTCAGGCCCTCGGTGGCGGCGATCAGCGGCGCGTGGAAGACGGATCCCGCCAGGCCGTAGCCGACGAGGGCCACGCGGAGGGGGGAGCTGGTGCCGGAGACGGTGCCGGAGCCGGGTTCGGGAGCTGTGCTCGTCGTGGGTCCACTCATGCTTCTACTTTCGCAACGCTGTTGCCAAAGTGCAAGCGCGGGGGAGAATGGCTTGTGTGAACAGGACCAATGTGGGGTCGGGTACGACAGGGGCAGCGCTGTCGAACGGGGCGGGTGCGGCCGGGGTGAATCTGCTCGCGCTGCGCAGTCACAACGCCGCCCTCGTGCTCGACCTGCTCCGTACCGCCGGGCCGGAGGGCATCAGCCGCCTCGAGATCGCCGAGCGCACCCGGCTGACCCCGCAGGCCGTCAGCAAGATCACCGCCCGGCTGCGGGCGGACGGTCTCGCGGCGGAGGCGGGCCGCCGCGCGTCCACCGGCGGCAAGCCGCGCACCGTGCTGCGACTCGTCCCCGAGGCCGGACACGCGGTCGGGCTCCATCTCGACCGGGACGAGCTGACGGTCGTGCTCTGCGATCTCACCGGGGCGGTGGTGGCCGAGCGGCGTGCCGCGCTGGGCCTCGGGGCCGGGGCGGACGCCGTGGTCGAGGGGGCTGCGGCGGAGGTGGAGGCCCTCCTCGACGGGCGGTCCCCCGTGCTCGGGGTCGGCGTCGCGCTGCCCGGGCCGCTCGACCACGGGCGTGGCGTGCTGCACCGGGTCACCGGCTTTCCCGAATGGGACGGGTTCCCGCTGCGGGACGCGCTGGCCCGGCGGCTCGGGGTGCCGGTGGTGGTGGACAAGGACACGAACGCGGCGGCGCTCGGGCTGGCGGTGGGCGGGGTCGCGCGGGCGGCGTACGGGTCGTTCGCGTATCTGCATCTCGGTACGGGGCTGGGGGCCGGGCTGGTGATCGGCGGGGTGGTGCATCGGGGGACACGGACCGGGGCGGGGGAGTTCGGGCACCAGGTGATCCAGCTGGACGGGCCCTGTGCGGGTGTGGGAACCGGGGGTGTGTCGAGGTGTTGTGTCTCGGGGCGGTGGAGCGGGGGGCCGTGGAGGAGGCGGCTCGGGTGCTGGGGGAGGGGGCGTCGAATCTGGTGGGGTTGCTCGACATCGATCTGGTGCTGCTGGGCGGGCGGACGGTGGAGCGGGACCGGGAGGCGTTTGTGGCGGGTGTCTCGGCGGTGCTCGCGGCTCGGGCTTCGCGGGAGGGGGCCGGTCTTGTCGTCCCGGTGCGGGTTGCTCCCGGTGGGGGGGCGGGGGGTTGCCGAGGGGGGCGGCTCAGCTGCTGTTGGGGGCGCTGTTCGGGCGGGGGGATGGGTAACGGGGGGTGCCCTACGGGGTTGTTCGCCCCCTCCGCCCCTACCCTTCCCGTTGTTCTGGGGGCTGCGCCCCCTTTCCCCCTGCCATCGCGCTGCGCGCTCGTCCTCAAACGCCGGACGGGCTGGGATCCGCCGACCGAGCGGAGTTCATCAGTTAATGATGCTGCCGTAGGCGTGGTGAACCAGCCGTCGTGTTCCCGCGTGGCACGGTCGAGGGCCCGATCGGCAAAGGCTTCTCATGCGAAAGCGACTGTGCTCGACCCTGGTTCCGGCCCTGGCGCTGTCCTTCACATTCACCGCGGCCGCCCTGTCTCTCGCGCCCGCCGCCGCCCTTGCGAACCCGTACCCCAGCTGCGCCGGGCCCGGTACCCGTGACTTCCCCGTCAAGACGCGGATCCACGGTGGGCCCGCCGGGTTCGACGTGGGCGGTGGGTTCGGGACCTGGTACATCGACCTCACCAACACCACCGCCCGTGCCTGCGGCGGCATTCACCCGGTCGTCGTCCTCGTGGACGAGAAGCGGGCGCTGCGGCCGGAGCAGGCGCGGCTGGAGTTCTATGCGGGCGGGGGCAAGGGCCCGCACCCCGTCTCGTTCGTGAAGAGCGACGAGGACGAGAACGTCGGGGTGTTCGACGACGGTTTCCCGGGGTTCACGGTGGGTCCGGGCCGGACTCTCACCGTGCAGGTGCGGCTCTCCGTGACCTCCGACGCGGCCACGCCGAACGACGTCGTGGCGAACGCGGCCGTCGTGCAGCGGCACGGTGACGACGGGGACTGGATCGGGGAGTCGAATGCCTACCGCTTCCGGATCGAGAACGACGGTGGCGATGGTGACGGCGACGGCGACCGTGCGGGCGACGCCGCCCGCGACAGTGGGGCCCGGGGGCGCGACAGCGCGCGGGAGGAACCGGGGGCGTCGGGCGCCGACGAGTTGGCCGGCACCGGGCGGCCGGGATCGGTGCCGTACGGCTTCGGACTGGCGACGGGCGTGGTCGCCGTGGGCGCAGCGCTGCTCGCCGTGTCCCGATGGGTACGGCTCCGGCGCCGCTGACCGGCGCCGGAGGGGGCTCCGGGCGTCCCGCCTGCGGACCGTCTGCGAATATCGCACCGTGGACTACCCGAACGACCAGGCCCCCGGCGCCCCCGTCCGCTCCGGCATCCCCGAGCACGGCCGCATCCCGAAGTACTACGCGGTGAAGGCCCATATCGCCTCGCTGATCGAGGAGTTGGGGGAAGGGGGGCTTCTGCCGACCGAGCGCGACCTCTCGGAGACGTACGAAGTCGCGCGCGAGACCGTGCGGCAGGCGCTGCGCGAGCTGCTCCTCGAAGGGAAGCTGCGCAGGCAGGGGCGGGGCACGGTCGTCGCCGGGCCCAAGCTGGAGCAGCCGCTCTCGCTGGCCAGCTACACCGAGGGAGTACGGCGGCAGGGGCGCACCCCCGGCCGGGCGCTCATCTCCCTCGACCGCTTCCCCTGCCCCGAGGCCCTCGCCGCCGAGACCGGGCTGACCCGCGGCGAGCCCGTATGGCACATGGAACGGGTGCTGCTCGCGGACGACGAGCGCGTCGGGCTGGAGAGTACGTACGTCGCCGTGGCCCGAGTCCCGGACCTCGACCGCGACTTCGTGCCCGACTCCTCCTTCTACGCCTACCTGCACGACCGGCTCGGCATCGCCTTCGGGGACGCCGACGAGCGCATCGAGACCGTCCTCGCGACCCCGCGCGAAGCCCTGCTCATCGGCACACCGCCCGCGCTGCCCATGCTGCTGATCCACCGGGTCTCGCGGGACACGGAGGGGAAGCCACTGGAGCGGGTGCGGTCGCTGTACCGGGGGGACCGCTTCTCCTTCTCGGCCCATCTCCAGGGCTGATTGCCTGTATTGCCCGTATTTTCCGGCTGTTTGGGCGGGATCCGGCCCGCCATATTTATAACGTAACGATAACGGGTCTAGCCCAAAAGTGATGGGCAGTTCACCATCTGGATGCCGGGCGGACCCTTCCGATTCCCCCTTCCCGAGGAGCGTTGCCGTCGTGAGAGTGATAGTTGTCGGAGCCGGCGTGCTGGGTACCCTGCACGCCTGGCATGCACTGGAGCGCGGCCACGACGTCGTGCAGATCGAGCGTGAGGCGGAGGCCCGAGGGGCTTCGCTGCGCAACTTCGGCCAGATCTGGGTGAGTGGCCGCGCGGGCGGCGAGGAACTCGAAACCGCCCTGCGGGCACGGGAGTTGTGGGAGGCCATCGGCGCCCGCATCCCCGGGCTCGGCTTCCGGGCGAACGGTTCCCTGACGCCCGTACGCGGCCCCCGTGAACTCGCCGTCGCCGAGGCGGCGCTCGCCCGTACGGACGCCGCCGCCCGCGGCTACAAGCTGCTCACGGCGGACGAGGCGCGCGCGGTCAACCCGGCCCTGCGCGGCGCGTTCGATGCGGCGCTGTACTGCGAGCGCGACGCGGCCGTCGAGCCCCGCACCGCCCAACTCGCCTTCCGGGCCGAATTGTTGAAGTCGCCCCACTACACCTTTCTGCCCGGCCGTGAGGTCCGTGACGTCGTCGGCGAGAACGCCGTGCGCGACGACCACGGCGACGTGCACACCGGCGACGCGGTCGTGCTGTGCACGGGGGCCTGGCTCGGCGGTCTCGTGCGGGAGTTGGTGGGAGGGGAGCTGCCCGTGCGGCGGGTGCGGCTGCAGATGATGCAGACCGATCCGCTGGGCGAACCGCTCACCACCTCGGTCGCGGACGCTGACAGCTTCCGCTACTACCCCGCCTACCGCAGCGACGCGCTCGACGAACTCGATGCGCACCAGCCGCAGTCCGAGACGGCCGCCGCTCACCGCATGCAGCTGCTCATGGTGCAGCGCGCCGACGGCGGACTGACCATCGGCGACACCCACGAGTACGAGCACCCCTTCGCCTTCGACACCCTCGAAGACCCCTACGACCACCTCACCGGGGTCGTCGAGTCCTTCCTCGGCCGCCCGCTGCCCAGGATCCGCCGCCGCTGGGCGGGGGTGTACGCACAGTGCACCGACCCGAGCCGGGTCGTGCACCGGCAGCGGGTGCGTGACGGGGTGTGGCTGGTCACCGGGCCCGGCGGGCGCGGCATGACCTGCTCGCCGGCGATCGCCGAGACCACCGCCGACGAGCTGGGATGGTGACCGAGTTGCATCGCACACGTCTTGTCGTCCTCGACATGGCCGGTACCACCGTCGCCGACGGCGGGCTCGTCGAACGGGCCTTTGCAACAGCAGCCGCAGAGCTGGGCGTTGAGCCCGGCAGCCCGGATCACGCGGAGAAGCTGGCGTACGTCCGGGCCACCATGGGAGAGTCCAAGATCTCCGTCTTCCGGCACCTGTTCGGGGACGAGGGGCTCGCCCGGCGTGCCAACTCGGCCTTCGAGAAGGCGTACGGCGAACTCGTCGACGGCGGGCTCATCGCACCGATACCCGGGGCGCGCGAAGCCGTCGAGGAACTGCTGGCGAGCGGCTGCGCAGTCGTGCTGACCACCGGGTTCGCCCGCGTCACCCAGGACGCCATCCTCGACGCGCTCGGCTGGCGGACGCTGGTGCCGCTCACGCTCTGCCCCGCCGACGCCGGAGGCCGCGGACGGCCGTACCCCGACATGGTGCTCGAAGCCTTCCTGCGCACCAAGGCCGCTGAGGGCGTCCACCAGGTCGCCGTCGCGGGCGACACCTCGTTCGACATGCTCAGCGGCGCCCGCGCCGGGGCCGGGATCGTCGCCGGAGTGCTCACCGGCGCCCACGCGAACGACGCGCTGCGTTCGGCCGGCGCCACCCATGTCCTCGGCTCGGTCGCCGAACTGCCCGCGCTGCTCCGGGGAGGCGGGTGATGGGCATCCGCTTCGACTCGGTCACGGTCGCCTACGACGGCAACGTCGTCCTCGACGCGCTCGACCTCACCGTCGAACCCGGCGAGGTGATGGCGCTGCTCGGGCCGTCCGGCTCCGGGAAGACCACCGCGCTGCGGGCCGTCGCCGGGTTCGTACGGCCCGTCTCCGGGCGGGTGTTCATCGGGCAACGCGACGTCACCGACCTGCCGCCGTACCGGCGCGGGATCGGCATGGTCGTCCAGCAGTACGCGCTCTTCCCGCACATGCGCGTCGCCGACAACGTCGCCTTCGGGCTCAAGGCGCAGAAGGCGCCGGGGGGCGAGATCCGGGGGCGGGTCGCCGAGGCGCTGGAGATGACCGGCATGGCGGCGTACGCGCGGCGGTATCCACGGGAGTTGTCCGGCGGTCAGCAGCAACGCGTCGCCATCGCACGGGCGTTGGCCATCCGGCCCGGGGTGTTGCTCCTCGACGAACCGCTCTCCGCGCTCGACGCGCAGCTCCGGTCCGGCATGCTCGGCGAACTCGCCCGACTGCACCGGGAGTTGCCCGACGTGTCGATGCTGTACGTCACCCATGACCAGGTCGAGGCGCTGACGCTGGCCGACCGGATCGCGGTCATGGACCGGGCTCGGGTGCGGGAGTGCGGGACGCCTCGGGAGCTGTACCGGGCTCCTCGGCATGAGTTCACGGCGTCCTTCGTGGGGAACGCGAATCTGCTGCCCGTGACAGTGGGGGCGGGGGGTGTCTCTTTCGGCGGGGCCGAGCTCAAGGTCTCCACGGAGGGAATCGCGCCGGGGGCGCGGGCCACGCTGTGCGTCCGGCCCCATCTTGTGGGGCTGGGGCCCGGGCCCAACCAGCTCTCCGGGCGGCTCGGGGAGATCCAGTGGCGCGGGGCCACGCATCGGTTGTACGTGGATGTGGGCGGCAATCGGGTGATGGCGGACCTTCGTGAGCTTCGCGAACCCCCTTCGCACGGGGACGTCGTCACTCTGCACTTCGCGCCCGAGGACGCGGTGTTGCTCAACGCAGAGGTGGGCCATGGGCAGTAGGTCCGGTAATCCCCTGAGAACCCTCTGGGCCATACCCCCCGTAGCCGTCCTCTCCCTCCTCTTCCTCTATCCTCTCCTCCTCGTCGTCCAGCAGTCCTTCCAGCCGGACTCCGGTGGGACCTCCCTTCAGCCGTACGCCGATGTGTTCGCGTCGGCCGCGTTCCGGGAGGCACTGTGGACCACCGTCTGGCTGGCCGCGGCGGCGACGGCAGGGTGTCTGGTGCTCGGGTTCGTGCTGGCGTCGGTCATCGCGTTCGTGCCGTTTCCCGGAGGGAAGGCCGTCGCCCGGTTCATCGACGTGTTCCTGTCGTTTCCGTCCTTCCTGATCACGCTCGCGCTGCTGTTCATCTACGGCACGGTCGGGATGGCCAACGGGGTGTGGACGGATGTCAGCGGGGCGGCGGAGGGGCCGTTCCAGTTCCTCAACACACCCTGGGGGGTGCTGCTCGCCGAGGTCACGTACTTCACGCCGTTCGTGATGCGGCCACTGCTCGCCGCGTTCTCGCAGCTTGACTCCGCGCAGGTGGAGGTGGCGTCCAGTCTGGGGGCGCGGCCCGGACGGATCGTCCGGCAGGTGATCCTGCCCGAGGCGCTGCCCGCGCTCGCGGCCGGCGGAAGCCTCGTCCTCGTGATGTGTCTGAACGAGTTCGGGATCGTGCTCTTCACCGGGGCCAAGGGCGTCACCACGCTTCCGATGCTCGTCTACGGCAAGGCCATCCTGGAGTCCGACTATCCGGGCGCGTGCGTGGTCGCCGTCGTCAACGTCCTTGTCTCCGTGGGTCTTTACGGCCTCTACCGGGTGGTGAGCCGTCGTGTTGGTGCACAGCCGTAAGGGGAAGTGGGCCGTCTGGGGCCTGTTCCTGCTCCTCTTCCTTCCGCTCTTCGCCCTGCCGCTGCTCGTGATCCTCGCCGCGTCCTTCGCCACGAACTGGTCGGGCGCCTTTCCCTCCGGGTTCACGGCCGGGCACTACACCGCCGCCACCCGGGGTGAATCCCTCCAGGCCCTCACCACCAGCCTCGTCACGGCGGTCACCGCGAGCGTGCTCGCGCTCGTCGTCGGGACGTGGGCCGCGCTGGCCGCCGCCGCGCTCGGGAAGCGTCGACGCAGGCTGCTGGACGCCCTGTTCATGCTGCCCGTCGCCGTGCCCTCCGTCGTCGTCGGGCTCGCGGTCCTGGTCGCCTTCTCCAAGCCGCCGATGCTCCTCAACGGCACCCGGTGGATCGTCATCCTGGCCCACGCCGTTCTCGTCACGGCGTTCGCGTACCAGTCCGTCTCGGCCGCTCTCCTCCGGCTCGATCCGGCGTACGAACAGGCCGCCGCCTCCCTCGGCGCCCGGCCCTCCTACGTGCTGTGGCGGGTACGGCTGCCCCTGCTGCTGCCGTCCCTGACCGCCGCCGCCGGGCTCTGCTTCGCCCTGTCCATGGGCGAGTTGAGCGCCACGATGATGCTCTACCCGCCGGACTGGACCCCGCTGCCGGTCCAGATCTTCGCGGCCACCGACCGCGGCGCCCTCTTCACCGGCTCCGCCCTCGCCGTCGTCCTCATGACAGCGACGCTCCTCGTCCTGCTCGCCGTCTCCCGGGTCCGCACCAAGGCCTCGTACCGATAGCACCAGCCCCATCAGCCCAACCCTGCAAGGAGTTCACCTCGCCATGCCCAGAAACACGCCCAGAAGCATGCCCCGAAACCGGGTCGTCCCGATCACCGCCGCCACCCTCGGGGGCCTCGTCCTCGCCTCCTCCCTCACCGCCTGCGGCGGCGACTCGGCCGCCTCCGACGCGAAGGTCGTCACCGTCTACAGCGCCGACGGTCTCAAGGGCGAGAACGGCGACGGCTGGTACGACCAGGTCTTCAAGGACTTCGAGAAGGAGACCGGGATCAAGGTCAAGTACGTGGAGGGCGGCTCCGGCGAGATGGTGCAGCGCGCCGTCCGCGAGAAGACGAACCCCCAGGCCGACCTGCTCGTCACCCTGCCCCCGTTCATCCAACAGGCCGACGGCAAAGGCCTGTTGCAGAAGTACGCGCCGAAGGACTCCGACCAGGTCGACGGCGCCGACAAGGCGGCCGACGGCACCTGGACCTCCGTCGTCAACAACTACTTCGGGTTCGTCTACAACAAGAAGGAGCTGGGGCAGGCGCCCACCACCTGGGAAGAGCTGCTCGCTCCGACGTACAAGAACAAGCTCCAGTACTCCACCCCCGGTGTCGCCGGGGACGGAACCGCCGTGCTCATCAAGGCGATCCACGACTTCGGCGGCAAGGACGCGGCCCTCGCGTACCTGAAGAAGCTCCAGAGCAACAACGTGGGCCCGTCCGCGTCCACCGGCAAGCTCGCGCCCAAGGTCGACAAGGGCGAGCTGCTCGTCGCCAACGGCGACGTCCAGATGAACTACGCGCAGTCCAAGGACATGCCCCACCTCGGCATCTGGTTCCCGGCGAAGGAGGGCGGCAAGCCCACGACCTTCGCGCTGCCGTACGCCGCCGGCCTCGTCACCAAGGCCCCGCACTCCGCAGGCGGCAGGAAGCTCCTCGACTTCATGCTCAGCCGCACGGCCCAGCAGCAGGTCAGCGAGATCGGCGGCGGCTTCTCCGCCCGCAAGGACGTCGAGGCCACCGACGCCAACGCCATCGCCCTGACCAAGATCATGGACGGTGTCGAGATCTTCGAGCCCGACTGGGCCGACATCGACAAGAACCTGACGGCGTACGTCGAGGACTGGAAGTCCGCCACCGGCAGTTGAGCTCCCCGCCCACGCACGAACCTCCGGAGGATCACGTGTCATCGCGCATCTCCCGCCGCTCGCTGCTTCTCTCCGCGGCCGCCCTCGCCACCGCCGTGGGCCCGCTCGCCACCGCCGCCCGCGCCGCCGCCAGGACCCCGAAGGTCCTCGTCGTCGGCCTCGACGGCACCCTCCTCGACCGGATCAAGGACGCCGACGCCCCGAGCCTCGACGCCCTGATGGCCGCCGGCCTCACCGCCCCCAGCAGCATCTACGCCAACCCCCTCGCGCCCACCCTGTCGGGCCCCGGCTGGTCCACGATCATCACCGGCGTCTGGCCCGACAAGCACAACGTGAAGGACAACACCTTCAGCGGCGCCCGGTTCGCCCAGTACCCCGACTTCCTGACCCGGATCGAGACCGCGAAGCCGTCCCTGTCGACGTACGCCGTCTCGTCCTGGGCGCCGATCACCGACACCGTCTTCTCGTCGAAGGTCGACACCCGGGTGTCCACGCCGAGCGCCGAGTACGACACCGGCACCACCGCCCGTGCCGTGGCCCGGCTGAGAGACGGCAACCCCGACGCCGTCTTCGTGCAGCTCGACAACGTCGACCACGCGGGCCACAGTTACGGCGCCGCCAGCCAGCAGTACCTGGACGCGATCCACGGCGTCGACACCCAGGTCGGACAGCTGGTCGCCGCGATCAAGTCCCGTGCCACGTACGCCGGGGAGGACTGGCTGATCCTGGTCACCGCCGACCACGGGCACACCGACGCGGGCGGCCACGGCGGCTCCAGCTGGCCCGAGCGGCAGACGTTCCTCATCGCCAATGGGTCTGCGGTGGCGGGCGGTTCGGTGCGCCACGACGTGAAGATGCCGGACGTCGCCGCCTCCGCGCTCGCCCACCTCGGCATTCCCGTCGATCCCGCCTGGGGCCTCGACGGACGTCCGCTGCAGCAGCCCTCCCCGGACGACTTCGACGCGCTGCGCCCGCAGTTGTCGACCCGCGTGGACGAGACCGGCATCGGCACCGGCGTCCTCGGCTTCACGCACACCCCGCCCGCCGGCTGGTCCATCGACAACTCCGCGATGGGCGGCGGCGGAGTCACCGAGTGGCGCGGCTGGTCGTTCACCACGGACGAGTTCTGGACCAAGGCGCAGGCCGACCAGCAGCGCGAGTGCAACGTGCGGGCCCGCGACGTCTTCGCGGTGGCCGACGGCGACGAGTGGTCCGACAAGACCCCCACCGGCACCTTCGACTCGACCCTGATCAGCCCCGCGTACCCGGTGACCGGAGGCACGACGGCCACCCTCACCTACACCACCTTCTACCGGCAGGAGTCCCCGCAGCAGGGCGAGGTGCTCGTCTCCTACGACGGGAGGACACCGGTGACCGTGAAGACGTACACCTCCGATGTCCCCTCCCGGACCGAGACGGTCACCCTCCAGATTCCGGCGGGTGCGACCAGTGCCCGGGTCCGCTTCCGGTACACCGGCGGCAACAACTGGTACTGGGTGATCGACGGGGTCAAGATCAGCGCGGCTTGATTAGGCTGTGGGCGTCGGCACACCGTCGTACCGGCGCCCCAGCACCCTTGCGTAAGTACGGCAGGAGATCGGCACATGGCAGAGCGCAAGCCCATCGAATCGTGGCTCACCGACATGGACGGTGTGCTCATCCACGAGGGCGTGCCGATCCCCGGCGCCGACGCCTTCATCAAGAAGCTGCGCGAGTCCGGCCGGCCCTTCCTGGTGCTCACCAACAACTCCATCTACACCGCCCGTGACCTGCACGCCCGCCTCCAGCGGATGGGTCTGGACGTGCCGGTGGAGAACATCTGGACCTCCGCCCTGGCCACCGCCAAGTTCCTGGAGGACCAGCGGCCCGGCGGCACGGCGTACGTCATCGGCGAGGCGGGCCTGACCACGGCGCTGCACGACATCGGGTACGTGCTCACCGACCACGAGCCGGACTACGTCGTCCTCGGCGAGACGCGCACCTACTCCTTCGAGGCCATGACGAAGGCCGTGCGGCTCATCAACAACGGGGCCCGTTTCATCTGCACCAACCCCGACGAGACCGGCCCCTCCACCGAGGGCCCGCTGCCCGCGACCGGCGCGGTCGCCGCGCTGATCACCAAGGCGACCGGCAAGCAGCCCTACTTCGCTGGCAAGCCGAACCCGCTGATGATGCGGACGGGCCTCAACGCCATCGGCGCGCACTCCGAGACCAGCGCGATGATCGGCGACCGCATGGACACCGACGTCCTCGCCGGACTGGAGGCCGGGATGGAGACGTACCTCGTCCTCACCGGGCTGACCACGCCCGCGGAGATCGAGAAGTACCCCTACCGGCCGTCGAAGATCGTGGACTCGATCGCGGACCTCGTCGACCGGATCTGATCCCGCGCGAGAACCACGAGAACCGCGTTCACGCGCGAGTACCGCGAGGAACCCGAACTCGTACGGAGCAGTCGGCGCGCTCCCCGGATGCGCCCGCCCGGCCCGAGGAGGAGTCTCCAGGTATCTGGAGGTTCACGATGGGTTCACTGCGACTCGCTCTCTGTGCCGGGGCGGTGGTCGCCGCTGCGTTCACCCCCGATGCGTACGCCGCGGGGGTGGGCGTCTCCGTGACGCCCGCGTCCCCCGTCGCCGGCAGCGACATCCGGCTGACGGCGCAGGGCTGCGCGGGGCGGACGGGAACGGCCGTGTCCGCTGCGTTCGTCGCGGACGCCCGGCTCACCGGCGCCGCGCCCGACGGCGCGCTCGTCGGCGAGACGCGCGTCCGCTCCTCGCTGGCACCCGGCACGTACGACATCAAGGTCGGCTGCGACGGCCACGACGGCAAGGTGACGGGCAGGATCACCGTCCCCGGGGCCACCGTCCCAGGGTCGTCCTCCTCTTCCTCCTTGGCTCCCGCGTCGCCCGTCGCCCCCGTCCACGCGGGCGGCGGCGGCACCGCGCATCTGGCGTCGGTGAACGCCGCGCACGCCGTGGACGTCCGCAACACCGGACCGGGCACCCGGCAGGCGGTGATCGGCCTCGTCCTCGCGAGCGTCGCCGCGTTCGCCGTGGCGATGCGGAGCACTCGCCGGAACCAGGACGCGGACTGACGGACAGCTGAGATGTCAGAACGTTTCGCGATGTCCGAACGGTCCGAGCGGGAGCGTTCCTCCGGCACCGCGCGCCTGCTGATGGGGGTCGCCTGGGTGGTGCTGCTGCTCGGGCTGTGGCTGTGGGGGCGCGAGGTGACGGACGTACGGCAGGGCATGTCGGCGCCGGTCGCCGGTGACATGGCGGCGGTGGGGCGGCCGCCGGAGGTGCGGCTGCCGCCCGCGCTCAAGCCGCTCGGGGAGGCCGCTCCGCAGCGCATCGACATCCCGGCGATGGGGGTGCAGGCGCCGGTCGTGTCCCGCGGGCTCGATCCGCAGGGAGCCGTCGATCCGCCGCCCTACGACCAGCCGGGCGTGGTCGGCTGGTACGCGCGCGGGGCGAAGCCCGGGGCGGCCGGGACCGCGCTGTTCGTGGGGCACGTCGACACCGAGACCCGGCCCGCGGTCTTCTACCGGCTCAGCTCGCTGCGACCCGGCGAGACGGTCCGGGTGATCCGCGACGACGGCACGGTCGCGGTGTTCAGCGTGGAGGACGTCCGGGTCCTCGCACGCGACCGCTTCGATGCCCAACAGGCTTACGGGCCACGGCAGTCGGGCCGGCCCGAGCTGCGGCTCATCACCTGTGGCGGCACGTTCGACCGGGCCACCCGCACCTATTCGGCGAACGTCGTGGCCTCCGCGTACCTGAGCGGCACGGGGATGTGAAGGCGCCCGGGGCGGGCACCTGGCCCGGCCGACGGCCCGCTCCCCCCGGAGCCGCCGGCCGGGCTGGTCCTCGACCGCGCGCGCACGGGCTGCGGGAGTAACCCGGCGACCAGCGCGGGAGGTTCTGGGGCCAATCCGGGCAGGCCGGATTATGCGATGGGTGATGGTCAAGGGGCCTGGGGCTGGGGCCGTTTGAGGCAACTGTAGAACGGATGAGCGCTGCGGCCTAGAGGCTGTTTGACGCCAGGTCGCCATATCGTGGCGCAGAGTGATCCGTGCAGGTCGCGGCCGGATTTGTTCGTGATACTCACCGAGTTCGCGGATACGGCCGTCCGGGCTGTAACAGCTCACCGACAAGGTCCGGGCGATCTCGTGGGCGGTGCGGCGGGTATGTCAGGATTGGTACTTCGGACAGTGCACCCAAGGGGGAGTTGGATGTACGGCAAGAGGGGAGCCGGAACTTGGGCGTCCGTGGCGGTGGCGGGGGCGGCACTGCTGCTCGCCGGGTGTTCCTCCGGGGGCGGCGACGATGACGACGGCGCGGGTGCCAAGGTCACCCAGCAGCCCAGGAGTTCGGACCCGTTCTGGGTCAACCCGTCCGGGAACGCGGCCGAGCAGGTCGCCCGGTATGTGAAGGACGGCCAGAAGGACGACGCCGAGCAGATCCGCAAGATCGCCGAGCAGCCGACCGGCGAGTGGATCGGCCCGGAGAACCCGGAGGCGGAGGCGCGCGGCTTCACCGAGGCCGCGGAGAAGGCGAACCGGTCCGCGATCCTCGTCCTCTACAACATCCCGCACCGCGACTGCGGCCAGTTCTCGCAGGGCGGCGCCGCGGACGGCGACGCCTACAAGGCGTGGATCGACGGGGTCGCCCAGGGAATCGGCGACCGGCCGGCCACGGTGATCCTGGAGCCGGACGCGATCCTGCATCTGGTCAACCAGTGCACGCCGGCCGAGTTCCAGGAGGAGCGCTACTTCCTCCTCAAGAACGCCGTCGGCAAGCTCAAGTCCCTGAAGAACACGAAGGTGTACCTGGACGCGGGCAACGCGGGCTGGGGCCACCCCGACCAGATCTTCCAGCCGCTGCAGCAGGCGGGCATCGACCAGGCCGACGGCTTCTCGGTCAACGTCTCCAACTTCTACTCGACCAAGGACTCCATCGCGTACGGCAAGCAGCTGTCCGCGAAGGTCGGCAACAAGCACTTCGTGATCGACACCAGCCGCAACGGCAACGGGCCGTACACGGGCGGCAAGGCCGACGAGAACTGGTGCAACCCGCCGGGCCGCGCGCTCGGCGAGGAACCGACCACCAGGACCGACGACGCGCTCGTGGACGCCTACCTGTGGGTCAAGCGGCCGGGCGAGTCGGACGGCACGTGCAAGGGCGGGCCCAAGGCGGGGCAGTGGTGGGCGGATTACGCCCTCAAGCTGGCCAAGTCCAGCAAATAGCCGACTACTTGCTACGTGACTGGGGGCGCCCTCCGAAGCGGAGGGCGCCCCCAGTCACGTAACAACTAGCTCTGTATCACGGCACCTTCACCCACTGCGCCTTACTCGGCGTCCCCTGGTCGTCCGTCACGAAGAGCATGTACCAGCCGGACTCCACCAGGTTCCGGTTCTTCGGCAGGGTGACCTTGATGCCGTCCTTCGTCTTCTTGAGGTCCAGTGCGATGGACCGCTGGTCGACGTCGGTGACATGCGTGGACGCGCTCGGCCGGATCAGCCGGGCCGTCGTGATCGACGAGGCGTGCGCCGAGGTGAACGTCGCCGAGCCGCCGCGGGCAACCGTCTTCGGGCCGCCGGAGAGCGAGGGCCGCGAGTCCCGGTAGAGGTACGGCGGGGTGTAGATCTCGATGCGCTGCTCGAACACGCCGGGCTTGGTGTCGGCCTTGTCGGCGTAGAGCGCGTCGGAGCCGAAGAACATCACGCGGCCGTCGGGCAGCAGGATCGAGCCCGAGTGGTAGTTGCGGCCCACCAGCGGGTCGGCGACCTGCTTGAAGGTGTTCGACTTCGCGTTGTAGATCCGCGCCTGGAGGATGTTGGAGTCGCCGCGGCCGCGGTAGTCCTCGGAGCCGCCCGACACCAGCACGGTGTCGTCGGGCAGGATCGAGTACTGCGGGTAGCGGGTGCCCTTCTCCAGCTCGGGCCCGTCCACGAACTTCGGGTCGTTCGACTTGAGGTCGATGAGCCGGGTCTTCCTGCTCGACTTGTCGGACTCGCCGACCCCGCCACCGCCGATCACCATGTACTTCTCGTCCTGCGCGGGCGGCAGCAGCACCGTGCCGGACGTCTCCAGCCGGTCCGGGTCGCTCATGCCCTTGAGCTTGGTGAACTTGTTGGTGTCCAGGTCCCAGATGCCCGGGTCGCGGCCCACGTCGTCCGGCCCGTAGCCCGCGTTGGAGCCCGAGTAGAACAGCTCGCCGTTCTGCATCAGGGAGATCGCCGGGTACGTCGGGAACTGGCGGATGCCCTTGGTGTACGTCCACTTCCTGGTCTTCGGGTCGAACACCTCGTTCTTGCCCGGGACCAGCTGGCCGATCTCGTCGAGCCCGGACAGGGAGAGGACCTTGCCGTCCGACAGGGTGGTGAGCGTCGGGTACCAGCGGGCCTCGTTCATCGGGTCGACCTTGATGTACTTCTCGGCGACCGGGTCGAACTCGTAGGCGTCGCGGATGCCTTGGAAGTCCTTCTTGTCCAGGGCGAGCTTCTGTGCGATGCCGTAGGTGTTGCGGGCGTCGGTGCCGGTCAGGCCCTGGATCCGGTAGTTGTCCTGGGTGCCCGTCTCGTACTTGGTGCCGCTCTTCTGCGCCTCGACGTAGATCCGGCCGAGGCCCGGGTCGTTGCGCAGGAACGCGCCGGTCGCCTTGTCGAAGACCTTCTTCGCGCGCGGCACGAGCACCGGATCCTTGGAGACGAACGTCTTGCCGTTCTTCTTGCCGCTGAACTTGGTGCCCGCGGGCAGCGTGATCGGCTTGTCCGGGTTCTCGTTGTGGACGATCATCAGGCCGCCGGCCTTGGTGACGTCACCCTTCAGCTTCTCGTACCGCCTCGTCCCGCCCGCGATCAGCAGATTGCCGTTGGCGAGCTGGGTGTGGCCCGTGCAGAACAGGTCGGCCGGCGTCGGGATCTTCTTGATGGTCTTCTTGACCGGGTCCCAGATGCGCGTCTCGAACCGCTTCGCGTTGAAGTTGTCCTGGTTGTTGCCCGAACCCGCGATCAGCAGGATCTTGCCGGTGTGCAGCAGGGCCGCGTGAATGGTGTTCAGGCGGTACTCCTCGGGGAAGTCGACGACGTCCCAATGCCCGTTGTCGGCCTTGTACTCCGGCTTGTTGATCTTGTACTGGTGGTACTGCTCCGTCCCGAAGCGATACAGCCACGGCCCGTTCATCCCCGCCAGCGCGAGAACCACCGCCGCGCCTATCGCAAGACGACGAGCGCGGCGGCGGCTTGCACCGTCTTTCATTTCTTACGTCCCCCAAAGGCGATCTGCATCGTCTGGTCCATCGGCTGATCCGTCGGCTCGTCAGTGCCTGCGCCGCCCCCGCTCGCGGCGGCCCAACTGGGCTTGTGCTGCGGGGTGTGCGGCGCGTGCTGCTCCTGCTGCGGCCCCGAGGCCTGCACGGGAACCTGCACGGTGTCGGGCGCCGCGGGCTTCTTCCTCGCCTGGCGCAGCGACCACTGCCAGGCGAAGATCGGCGACGCGGTGATCAGCAGCGCGACCGACGCCCAGGTGAGCATCGCCGGGTGGGCGTGCCCGTAGGCGAACGAGGCGGACATGGAGGCGCCGAAGACGAAGATGAAGAACAGATGGATCCGGAAGGTCCCGAACAGGGTGTCCGGGCTCGCCGAGTCGCCCTTGGGCGTCACGACGAACTTGCTCTTGCGGCGCAGCACGGCGTCCATCAGCGAGCGGGCGTAGATCGGCGCGGAGAGGGCCGACATCACCATGCCCGCCACACCGCCCGAACCCTCCGGCTCGTGCGGCGAGACGTTGTGGCGGCGGTTCCAGATGTACAGGCCGATCTGGAGCGCCGACGCGTTGCCGTAGAGCATCAGCCAGACCGTCGGGTCGATGTTCACGCCGGATGCGCCGAGGCCCAGGAACAGGGCGCAACTCAGCGCCGCGAGGATCCAGTTGAGGGCGGACATCGGGTAGAAGATGATCATCATGGTGTAGTTGAAGAGCTTGCCCGGAGGCATGGAGTAGAAGCCCTTCCAGTACTGCTTGATGATCGTCTCGTACGTGCCCCGCGACCAGCGCAGCTGCTGGGTGAAGAAGTCCGTCCAGGCGTTGGGCCCCTCACCGACGGCGAGCACGTCCGGCGTGTAGATCGACTTCCAGCGCCTGCCGGTGGCCGGGTTCTTGGCGCGGTGCATCTCGAAGCCGGTCGCCATGTCCTCGGTGATCGAGTCGTACAGGCCGCCGATCTGCTTCAGTGCCTTGATGCGTACGGCGTTCGAGGTACCCACGAACATCGGGGAGCCGTAGAAGTTTCCGGCTCGCTGGATGAGGGCGTGGAAGAGGAACTGCTGGGACTCGGCGGCCTTGGTGATGGGGTTGTCGTAGTTGCCGTAGACCTGCGGGCCGATGACGAAGCCGACGTCCGGGTCGCGGAAGAAGCCGAGCATCCGCTCCAGGTAGTTGGGCAGCGGGACGTGGTCGGTGTCGACCGAGGCGAAGTAGTCGTACTCGTCGCCGTGCGCCTCCAGCCAGGCGTTGTAGTTGCCGTGCTTGGTCTTGGCGCGGTGCGGGCCCTTGGCCTGGTTCCACTTCGCGACGCCCTTGCGGGAGAAGTGGTGCACGCCGAGGCGCTCGCAGACCGCCTTCACCTCGGGGTCGTCGCCCTCGTCGAGCAGCCAGATGTGCAGAAGGCCCCGATGGCGGATCCTGACGGCCGCCTCCAGGGTCTTCGTCACCATGGCGAGGGGCTCCTTGCCGGGCACGAATGAGGTGAGGAAGGCGACTCTGGTGCCGGTCTCGGGCACCACCGGGACCGGGTCGCGGGCGACCAGCGTGGCGTGCGCGTTCGACAGCACGTTCATGCAGCGGAAGAACTCGATCAGACCGATCGAGACCAGCATCACGATGTCGAGTGCCGGAAGGAAGTCGTAGGCCGGGTAGTCGCGTTCGGTCCAGTGCTCCGGCTGGAGCAGCCAGCCGAGCAGGATCAGCGAGAGCAGTGGGGCGGCGCCCAGCATCAGCGCGGCACGTATGCGGTGCGGCTCCTGCGAAAGGAGCGAGCGGTACTGGACCTTGTAGGGCTTGGCCGGGTCAGGCTGCGTGAGGGGTCCCGCCAGCCGGCTGTAGTGCTCGTAGTCGTATCTCGGCAGTGATTTCTTGATTCTGCGGAACCCGCCGGTCCGGTGCGATGGCACCCTCAGCTGAGTCGTCTCGGACGGGTCGAAGTTCTCCCGGGCGCCCGTCGGCGTCATGAGTCATCCCCCCGCACGCACAGGTGCGTGTTCGTCGGTCTTCCGTCCGCTCGGGTCCCCCTCGACCTTCACGGACGCATCAGTGGCAGGTGAGCATCACCACGTCATCCACACTGTGGAGACACAGAAACGCGACCTTCCGGTTGCATGATGCCCCCCTCGGCATCCATTCATGGACGGGGTCCCATCCCCATCGCAGTGGCAACCGGCCGAGCCCCCAACTGTCGTGTACCGACAGTCCCTTGAAGCCCAGGGTTCTACGCCGTTCATCATGATCGCAAGATGCGAAACGCGGTGTTAACCGGTCATACGCGCTCTTTGGGACAGCTGTGCGAATCTGGGGAGGATGGGACGAAGGCGGGGCGCCGGTACGGCGAAGAGGCCCCCCGCTGCTGCGAGAGGCCTCTTCGGTCGGTGCGCCGCCAGGGACTCGAACCCCGGACCCGCTGATTAAGAGTCAGCTGCTCTAACCAACTGAGCTAGCGGCGCGCGCTGACTCGAGAACTCTACCCGACGGGAGAGGGTGCTCCCGACCGTGGACCCGGTACGGACTCCGCCCGGACCCCGGTCGTGGCGGCCCCGTACATCATTCGGACCGTCAACATGCGACACCGGAGGACAGTTGAGAAACTGACGACTGTGCAGAAGCGCGGATATTTCCACCTGGAGTGTGAGGGGAATCGCATGGCGGCTCCGGTATTCGAGGAATTCGATCCCGCGAGCGACTGCGAATGCCCCGGATGTGTTCACTGGCGGCGCGTGATGCCGCATTCCCCGCTGTCCGGTCCGGTCGGCCATCCGGCGGCGCGCAAGGCCCTGGTGCTGGCCGCGGCGGCGGGCACCGTGCTCGGCGCGGGCCAGGCGATGCCGGCGGTCGCCGCCGCCCACGGACCCGTCCACCCGGGCATCCCCGCAGGTGACGAGCCCGGCACCCCGCAGGGCAGCAAGGCTCCGCTGCACGGGCCCGCCGGCAAGCCCGCGACGGCCGGCAAACCCGCGGCCCCGGTCAAGGCGCCCGCGACCACCCGGGCGGAGATCATCAACCGGGCCAAGACCTGGATCGCCGCCCAGGTGCCGTACAGCATGAGTGCCTACTGGTCCGACGGGTACCGGCAGGACTGCTCGGGCTTTGTCTCCATGGCCTGGAACCTGCCCGGAAACGAATGGACGGGCAGCCTCGACAAGTTCGGCGAGCGCATTTCCCGGGACCAGCTCCAGCCCGGCGACATTCTCCTCTTCCACAATCCCTCGGACCCCGAGAAAGGCTCGCACGTCGTCATTTTCGGCGGCTGGACGGACTACACGCACACCTATTACGTCGCCTACGAGGAGACCCGCCCGCACGCCCGCAGGCAGGCCACTCCTTATGCCTACTGGAGCTACTCCGACCGCTATGTGGCGTACCGCTACAAGGGCCTCGCCGAGGGCACCGGCGGCTCGGCCCCCTCCGGCACCCCGGCGACCACCCACTTCCCCGGGGCGGTCTACTTCGGGCCCGGCGCGAACAACGCGTACGTCACCCAGCTGGGCCGTCTCCTCGTCGACCGGGGAGCGCGCCGCTTCTACACCCAGGGCCCCGGGCCGCGCTGGGGCGACGCCGACCGGCGGGCCACGCAGGCCTTCCAGCAGGCGCAGGGCTGGACCGGAGCGGACGCGGACGGGCTGCCGGGTGCGCAGACCTGGGCGTTGCTGATGGCGAAGCAGGGCCGGGACATCCCGCCGACCGGAACACCCGGCAGCCCCGGACCGAAGGGGTCGCCCGCCCCCTCCTCGCACGGGGTGCCCGGCTATCCGGGGCGCGGGATGTTCCGGCCCGGCGCGACCAACGCCTACGTCACCAAGCTCGGGAAGCAACTGGTCAAGAAGGGGTTCGGCAAGTACTACACGACGGGTCCGGGGCCGCGTTGGGGCGAGGCGGACCGGCGCAACGTCGAGGCGTTCCAGCGCGCCCAGGGCTGGCGCGGCGGCGCGGCGGACGGCTACCCGGGGCCGGAGACCTGGCGGCGGCTGTTCGCCTAGCCGGGCGGACGCCGCTTCGCTTCTCGGAGAAGCACGGTCTCGAATCAGCACGGCTTCTCAAAGCGGTACGGCTTTACCGGTCACATCACTGACGCATCTGGCGCGGAGGCTGGAGGCACGTATGAGTACGACGACTTCACACAGCCCGGAGTCCGAAGGGGCACCGGAGGCCGGCGGTACGCGGCCGGCCCGGCTCATCCACAACGAGGCGACCACCGAGATCCCCGTCCACCTGCTCTTCCGCGACGACCCCGAGCCGGTCTCGGTGCCGCTCGCGCCCGCCGTGGTGGGCCGCCGCCGCGGCACCGGCGAGCAGCCGCGCGTAGCCCGGCGGCCCGCCCCGGCGCGTCCGGCGCCGGAGGTCGACCCGGAACTCGTCGAGCGACCCGCACGGGTGCTGCCCGGAGGGGCGGGTGTGCTGGCCGGGGCCTGCGGGGTGGCCGGATGTGTACTCACCTCCTGGTGGGCCGGCGCGGTACCGGCACCGGCACTCGATGCACTCGGACTGCCCTGGTCGGCCGGGGCCGGGTTCGGACCGGCGCAGTGGGCCGCGTACGCGGGCGCGGGGGCGCTCGGACTGTTCGGTTTCGGCGGTCTCGCCCGGGGCCGGACCGGGCGGGCCTGGGTGCTCGGCCTGTTCGGCCGCTACCGCGGCACGGTCCGGCGCACCGGTCTGCTGTGGGTCAACCCGCTGGTGCTGCGCCGCCGCGTCGACGTACGGCTGCGGCACTGGCGCAGCGAGCCGCTGCCCGCGGTCGACGCGAGCGGGGTCGCGCTGCGTGTGGTCGCGCTCGTGGTCTGGCGGGTCAAGGACACGGCGCGGGCCACGCTCGGCATCGAGGACCACGAGTCGTATCTGCGCGAGTGCGTGGAGGCGGCGCTCTCGCGGGTGCCGGTGGAGGGGATCGCCGCCAAGGGCGGCGGTGCCGTGCCGCCGCGCCCGGACGCCGTCGGTGATGCGCTGACCCGTCTGGTGGCGGAGGACACGGCGCCGGTGGGCGTCGAGGTGTTCTCGGTGCAGCCGGTCCGGATCGAGTACGCCCCCGAGGTCGCGGCCGTCATGCACCGGCGCCGCATCGCCGCGCTGGACGCGCAGAACCGCGCCACCGCGCTCACCTCGGTCGTCGACTCGGTCGAGGACACGGTGACCCGGCTGACCATGCGCGGCCTCGTCGAACTCGACGACTACGAGCGCAAGGCGCTGGTGAAGGACCTGACGGTGGCGTTCTGCGCGGGGCGGGGGGATGCCGCCCCGTGATTGGTATGGACATGCCTTTGATATGGACACAGTCAATTCGCGGTAATAATCTGGGACTTGGTCTAGACCTGAACCATCGGCTCCACGCATCGCGATGCGCACGCACGGCTCACGGAACTCCCCACGTTCTCCAGGAGCGGCAGCATGCGCAAAAAACCCGGTATACACAGAAAGACCAAGTTCTACGCGGCCGTCGTCGGGCTCACCACCGCCGGAGCCTTCGTGCTCTCCACCGGCGGCGCCAACGCGCACGGCTACACCGACCAGCCCCTCAGCCGACAGAAGATGTGCGCCGCGAACGGAGGCTCCGTCGCCAACTGCGGCGACATCCAGTGGGAGCCGCAGAGCGTCGAGGGCCCGAAGGGCTTCCCGGCGGCCGGTCCGAACGACGGACAGATCTGTTCCGCGAACCACACCAACTTCGGCCAGCTCGACCAGCCGAAGACACCCGCGGGCACGGCCTGGCCGACGACCAGGGTGAGCGGAGGGCAGAGCTACACCTTCCGCTGGCAGTTCACCGCCATGCACGCCACGACCGACTTCAAGTACTACGTCACGAAGTCGGGCTGGAACCAGAACCACGCGCTGACCAGGGCGGACCTGAACACCACTCCGTTCCTGACCGTCCCGTACGGCGGCCAGCGCCCGCCGTCCACGCTCACCCACACCGGCACCCTGCCCTCGGGGCTGAGCGGGCACCACATCATCCTCGGGGTGTGGACGATCGCGGACACGGCGAACGCGTTCTACTCGTGCGCGGACGTCACGTTCTGAGCCGCGTTCTCAGGAACGTTCTGAGCCTCTCTTGAGGAGCGGATCCCCTCTGATCAGGTACGTTCCACGCACGTCGCCACGACCAGGCGACGTGCGTGGAGCTGTACGGAACACCGGGGGACCGTCATGGAAGTCTTTTTCTACATCGTGCCCACGCTCATGATCGCGGGCGTGCTCTTCGCCGCGAGCCGGCTGTTCAAGCGCGCCCGGCGCATCAGGAGCGCCTGGAACAGCGGGCTCACCGCGGAGGCGCGCTGTCTGCGGACCTACACCACGACCAGCGGCGGCGGTGGCGACACCTCGGTGAGCACGACACTGCACCACGTCTACGAGTTCACGACGCGCGAGGGCCGCACCGTCCGCTTCGAGGAGGAGAACGGACCGGGGACGATCCTGGAGGGCGACATCGTGACGGCGTACTACGTCGCGGAGCGCCCCGAGGAGGCCACGGCGCACACTCCCGGCCCCGGGAAGCTCTGGAGCGGCATGGGGTGCTTCGTGGTGATGGGCGGCGTGGTCATCGCCTTCTGCGTCGTGTTCATGGTCGCGGCCCACGAGATCTTCGCGTCGACCGCCGGCATGATGGACGACCCGGGCGACATGATGCCGTAGCCCTCCACATCTGACGGACCGTCAACTAACGTGCGCCCCCATGGAGTCCAAGAGGCGCACCGTCGCGGAGCTCGTCACGGAACGGTGGGGCGACCACCGCCCCGGGCTGTGGTGCGAGGGGCGGATCCTCACCCACCACCAGGTGGCGGCGAGCGCCGCGGCCCGGGCGGCGTTGCTGGGGGACCTGCTGCCGCCCGGCGCCGAGCCGCACGTCGGTGTCCTGCTCGACAACACCCCCGAATACCCGATGTGGTTGGGCGCGGCCTCCCTCGCCGGTGCCGCCGTCGCCGGGATCAACCCGACCCGGCGGGGCCCGGAACTGGCCCGCGACATCCTGCACACCGAGTGCCGCGTACTGATCACCGAACGGGCCCACCTGCCCCTCCTCGGCGGACTCGAACTGCCGGGTGTACGCGTCCTGGTGACCGACACGGACTCCTACGCCGACCTGCTCGCGCCGTACGAGGGCACGAAACCGGACGCGTCCGGCGCGACCCCGGACGACCGGCTCCTGCTCCTCTTCACCTCCGGCTCGACCGGTGCGCCCAAGGCCGCGATCTGCACCCAGGGCCGGCTGGCCGCCGCCGGGCAGTCCCTGGTCGACCACTTCGGCATACGGCCCGGCGACACCCACTACATCTGCATGCCGATGTTCCACGGCAACGCGGTGATCGCCGACTGGGCGCCCGCGCTCGCGGCCGGCGCGGGCATCGCGCTGCGGCGCCGCTTCTCCGCCTCGGGCTTCCTCGCCGACGTACGCGCCTGCGGGGCCACCTACTTCACCTACGTCGGCCGTGCCGTGCAGTACATCCTGGCCACGCCCGCCCGCCCCGACGACCGCGACAACCCGCTGCGGCTGGGCTTCGGCACCGAGGCGGGCGTGGTGGACGCGGGGGCCTTCGAGCGCCGCTTCGGTGTACGGCTGGTCGAGGGCTACGGCTCCTCGGAGGGCGGCGCCGCCATCCAGCGGACGCCCGACACCCCGCCGGGAGCGGTCGGCCGGGCGGCACCCCGCGACGACCTCGCGGTGGTCGACCCGGGCACCCGCGCCGAATGCCCGCCGGCCGCCTTCACCGACGACGGACGACTGCTCAACGGGTCCGAGGCGATAGGGGAGTTGGTCAACCGCGGCCCCAACCCCTTCGAGGGCTACTGGCGCAACCCCGCCGCGGAAGCCGCCCGCAAGCGCGACAACTGGTACTGGACCGGCGACCTCTTCTACCGGGACACCGCCGGATTCCTCTACTTCGCGGGCCGCACGGACGACCGGCTGCGCGTCGACAGCGAGAACCTCGCCGCCGCGATGATCGAGAACATCCTCGCCCGCTACGAGGAAGCCGCCGCCGTGGCCGTCTACGCCGTACCCGACCCGGTCGCGGGCGACCAGGTGATGGCCACCCTGTCCCTGCACTCGGGAACCTTCGATCCCCTCGCCTTCGCCGAATTCCTTCTCGAACAGCCCGACTTGGGCACCAAGATGGCCCCGCGGTTCGTGCGCATCGTGAAGCACATGCCCGTCACCGCCACCAACAAGATCCACCGGGTGGCGCTGCGCCGCGAGGGCTTCCGCTGCCCGGAGCCGGTGTGGTGGCGGCCACCGGGGGAGGCCGCGTACCGCCCGCTGCGGGAGGCGGACGTCGCCGACCTGCTCGGCCAGTACCGGGACCGGGGACGCGAGGAACTGCTGACGAGGTAGGGCTGGGCCCACCCCCGCAACACCCCCTGCTCGTATGGTCCGTGCGGTCGGGTGCCGCCTACCGTGAGCCCATGATCCGTCCGATGAGACACATGCGATACGCGGGATATCTCGTCAGCGGTGTCCTCGTCGGCGCCCCGCTGCTCCTCGGGCTGCTGGTGCTCGCCGTCGTCGGGATCGCGCTGACGCCGGTGCTCGTCGGCCTGCCGCTGCTCGGTCTGCTGGCCCTGTCCGGCGTGCCCGTGGGCGTACTGGAGCGATGGCGGCTGCGGCTCGCCGACCCGGCGAAGCCCGTGCCCGGCCCGCACCGCACCCCGGACGAGCCGGGACTCGCCGCCTGGGCCAGGCTCCGGTTCACCGAACCCGCGACCTGGCGCGAGCTGGCGTACGCCGTCCTGCTCGCGTTCCTCCTGTGGCCCCTCGACGTGCTGGTGCTCGCCGTGGCGGTGGGCATCCCCGGCGCGATGCTCGGGGCGCCGGTCCAGCTCGCGATTTCCGGCGGCGACACCCGGATCGCCAAGCTGTGGCTCATCGACGCCTACCCGCAGGCGGCGCTGTGCGCGGTCGCCGGGGCCGTGCTCCTCCTCGCCCTCCTGTGGCCACTCGCCCAGTACGCCAGGGCCCGCGCCGCCCTCGCCCGGCTGCTGCTCGCGTCGCGCGACGACGGGCAGCGGCTGGCCGAGGTGACGAAGTCGCGGGCCCGGCTCGTCGCCGCCTTCGAGGCCGAACGGCGCCGCATCGAGCGGGACTTGCACGATGGCGCCCAGCAGCGGCTCGTGGCGCTGAGCATGACGCTGGGCCTGGCCCGCCTCGACGCGCCGCCCGCGCTCGCGGGGCAGCTCGCCACCGCCCACCGGGAGGCCGACCAAGTCCTCGGCGAGCTGCGCGAGTTGATCCACGGAATCCATCCGCAGGTCCTCGCCGACTACGGCCTCGGGGACGCGATCGCCGACGCCGCCGACCGCTCGGCCGTACCCGTGGAACTGGACGTGGAGGTGCCGAGGTTCGACGAATCCGTGGAGTCCGCCGCGTACTTCGCCGTACGGGAGGCGCTGGCGAACATCGGCAGGCACAGCGGCGCGCAGCGCGCCCGGATCACCGGGCGGTACGAGCAGGCGAGGCTGCGGATCGAGGTGCGGGACGACGGAGTGGGCGGCGCGGACGGTGCGCGCGGCTCCGGGCTCACCGGGCTCGCCGACCGGCTCGCGGTCCTCGATGGGACACTGACCGTCGACAGCCCGGCCGGCGGGCCGACCGCCCTGCGACTGGAGATCCCTTGCCTGGTCCGTTGAGAGTGGTGCTCGCCGAGGACGGCGTACTGCTGCGCGAAGGACTCGTCGGACTGCTGGCCCGCTTCGGCCACGAGGTCGTCGCCGCGGTCGGGGACGCCCATGCGCTGCGCGACGCGGCGATGGCACACGCACCCGACCTCGTCGTCACCGACGTACGCATGCCGCCCGCCTTCCAGGACGAGGGCCTGCGCGCGGCCCTCGCCCTGCGTTCCGCGAACCCCCGCCTCCCCGTCCTCGTCCTCAGCCAGTACGTCCAGCGCGCCTACGCCGCCGAGCTGCTCGACACCGGGGACGGCACCGGCGTCGGCTATCTGCTCAAGGACCGGATCGGGCAGGTCGAGCAGTTCGCGGAGGCGGTGGAGCGGGTGGCCGCGGGTGGCACGGTCGTGGATCCCGAGGTCGTACGGCAGCTGCTGCGCCGCCGGCGCGATCCGCTGGAGGCGCTCACCCCGCGCGAGCGGGAGGTGCTGGGCCTGGTCGCGGAGGGGAAGTCGAACGGGGCGATCGCCCGGGAGCTGGTCGTCACCGAGGCCGCCGTCGGCAAGCACATCGGCAACATCCTCGGAAAGCTGAACCTGCCTCCGGCGGAGGACACGCATCGACGGGTGCTGGCGGTGCTCGCGTATCTGCGGGGCTGAGGACCCGCAGGGCGAGGGGGTGTGGGTGGCGAAGCCCCCACAACGCGCGGCGAAGCCGCGCAAAAACGACGGTGGCGGGTTGTGTTCGCGCTTTCTGCGAACACAACCCGCCACCGTCAACGTGCGCCGCCAGGGACTCGAACCCCGGACCCGCTGATTAAGAGTCAGCTGCTCTAACCAACTGAGCTAGCGGCGCATGACTCTCGCCGTCCGCTCTCGCGGTCGGCGACAAAAGAAATACTACCTGGTCCGGGCGGGTGCTTCTGACCACCCAGGGGGTGGTCAGATCGCCAGCGAAAGCAGTACCGGTGCGGCCTCCCGGTTCAGTGTGTCCGCCGCCTGGCGGAGCCGGTGTGCGTGCTCCACCGGGAGGGACAGCGCGAGGCAGCCGACGGCTGAACCGGCCGTGATCGGGACGGCGGCGCAGACCGTGCCGATCGCGTACTCCTGGAGGTCGAGCACCGGAACCGTGGGCGGCTGGGCGTCGAGCCGGGACAGGAACTGGCGCTCGTTGGTGATGGTGCGCGAGGTGAGACGGGCCATCTTGTGGCGGGAGAGATGGTCGCGGCGGCCGTTGATGTCGAGCTGGCCGAGCAGGCTCTTGCCGACCGCGCTGGCGTGGGCGGAGGAGCGGAAGTCGACCCATTCGTTCACGGCGGGGGTCGCGGGACCCGTGGCGCACTGGGTGACGTGTACCTCGCCGTCGATGTAGCGGCTGATGTAGATGGCGGCGCCGACCGAGTCGCGCAGCCGGTCGATGGTCTGCTGGAGCTTGTCGCGCAGGGCCTGGTCGCGGCCGTGCGCCGAGCTCAGTCGCTTGAGTGCGGTGCCGCTGACGTACGCACCGTCGGTGATCTGCTCGACGTACCCTTCGCGCCGCAGCATCCGCAGGAGGGTGGTCAGCCGCTCCGTGCCTAGGCCGGTGCGGCGGGCGAGCTCGAAGTCGGTGATGCCGGTTGAGTGCCGCGCCACTGTTTCCAGGACGCGCAGGGCGTCCTGGGCCGAGTGGTAGGGCGCGGTCGGCTCGTGCTTGAGCGCCACGGTTCCCCCTGCGCTTTGTGGCCGGGCTTTACAGATGGATGCAGCCGGACAGCTGGGCTTCGTCCACGATAACCGCCAAGACGGTTGCGGGGAGGGGTTGTTGGCGAGAAAAGTGGCGCGTTCCGGCCCTCTCAGCAGGAACGCACCACCTCTGGCATATGCCAAGGTCATGACCCAGTCGTCGGGCCTCGGACATCACCGTGTTCATTTCCCGAACTGACTTCTGGTCAACGATTTTGGTCGGGGACTCCCGCCGAGCTGCGGGTCACAGCACGGCGCTCAGGAATTCCCGTGTCCGGTCCTGCTCGGGCTCACCGAAGATCTTCTCCGGCGGACCGGATTCGATGACATGGCCCGCGTCGAACATCAGGACCTGGTCCGAGATGTCCCGGGCGAAGTTCATCTCGTGGGTCACACAGAGCATCGTGATGTCCGTGGTGCGGGCGATGTCACGGAGGACGTCGAGGACGCCCGCGACCAGCTCCGGGTCGAGCGCGGAGGTCACCTCGTCGAGGAGCAGCACCTGCGGCCGCATCGCCAGCGCCCGGGCGATCGCGACCCGCTGCTGCTGCCCGCCGGACAGCTGACTCGGGTACGAGTCGGCCTTGTCGGCGAGGCCCACCAGGTCGAGCAGCTCACGGGCACGCTGCTCGGCCTCGTCCTTGGACAGGCAGAGGACGGTGACCGGCGCCTCGGTGATGTTCCGCAGCACCTTCATGTTCGGGAACAGGTTGAACTGCTGGAAGACCATCCCGATGTTCTTGCGGACCTCGCGGATCTGCTTCTCGGGTGCGGGGAAGAGCTTCTCCCCGCCGACGGTGATCGTGCCCTCGTCGGGCTTGGTCAGCGTCATCAGCAGCCGCAGGATCGTCGTCTTGCCGGAGCCGGAGGGGCCGATCAGCGTGACGTGCTTGCCGGAGTCGACGCGGAAGTCGAGCCCGTCGAGGACGGTGTTGCCCCCGAAGCGCTTGGTGACCTTGTCGAAGCGGATCAGCTCGCTGCCGTCCACGGGTGGGTTGGCGAGGTCCTTCAGGGGGCTGGTCTCGGGATCGGTGCCGGCGTTGGTGCCGGTGTTGATTTCAGCGGACAAGACGTCGCTCCAGGGCTCGCATCAGGAGGGAAGCGGGATAGGAAATGAGGATGAAGGCCACCCCGATGACCGTGATCGGCTCCGTGAACTGGAAGTGCTCCTGCGAGTACAGCCGTGCCTCGCCGAGCATCTCCAGGACGGTGATCGCCATCAGCATCGGCGTGTCCTTGAGCATCGAGATGACGTAGTTGCCCAGCGCGGGCACCACCCGGCGGATCGCCTGCGGGAGGATCACCGCGGTCCAGGTGCGCGTCAGGGGCAGATTGAGTGCCGTGGCCGCTTCCCACTGGCCGGCGGGCACTCCCTCGATGCCGGCCCGGTAGACCTGCATCGTGTACGTCGAGTAGTGCAGCCCGATCGCGACGACACCGGTGGTCAGCGCGGAGAACGTGATGTTCCACTCGGGCAGCACATAGAAGAGGAAGAACAGCTGCACCAGCAGGGGCGTGTTCCGGATGAACTCCGTGACCACTCCCACCGGCCAGCGCACCCAGCGGGTCGGCGTCCGCATCAGCAGCGCCCACACCAGGCCGAGGGCGAAGGAGATCACCGAGCCGAGGGCCAGTGCCTGCAGGGTGACCAGCAGGCCGTCCCAGAAGTGCGGCATGAAGTCGCCGACCGCGCTCCAGTCCCAGGTCATCCGATGCCTCCTACTCCGCCGCCGGCCGCGTCCGCCGCCTCACGGCGCAGCGCGAGCTTGGACGTGTCGCGCTCGGGTTCCTTGCCGACCCCTGCCTTCAGCCGCTTCTCCAGGCCGCGCATCAGCCGGGTGAGCAGGAAGGCGATCACGAAGTAGATCAGCAGGATGTACGTGTAGATCTCCGCGCTCTGCTGCAGCGCGAGCCGCACCAGGTTGGCGCTGAACGCCAGGTCGCCCATGCCCATGATCGACACCAGGGCCGTGCCCTTGAGCAGCTCGACCAGCAGGTTCGAGAAGGACGGGATCATCTCGGGCACCGCCTGCGGCAGCAGGATCAGCCGCAGCCGCTGCCAGGGCGTGAAGCTGAGCGCGATGCCGCCCTCGCGCTGCGCGGGGTCGACCGCGTTCAGGGCGCCGCGCACCACTTCGGAGCCGTACGCCCCGTAGGTGAGGCCGAGCGCCAGGGTGCCCGCCCACAGCGGGACGAGCTGCCAGCCGAAGGCCAGCGGCAGCACGAAGTACACCCAGAAGATCATGATCAGTGCGGAGGTGCCGCGGAACACCTCGGTGTAGAAGCCCGCGAGGAAGCGGACGATCCACAGCCGTGAGGTGCGCGCGATACCGACCACGAAGGAGACGGCACCGGCCAACAGGGCGCTGAGCACCAGCAGTTGGACGGTGACCCAGATCCCCTTCAGTACGAGTTCCCAGAGTCCCGAGGTCATCCGCCGCAGAGCTCCTTCGCGGTCATGTCGGTCATCTCGGCCTTGGTGAAGCCGAAGGGCGCCAGAATGCGGAAGAGCTCGCCGCTCTTCTTCATCTTCGCCAGCTCGACGTTGAAGGCGTCCCGCAGCTTCGTCTCACCCGTGCGGAACGCGAAGCCGCCGCCGTCGACGTGCGGCTTGCCCTTCACCAGGGGCGCGAACGGTTTGGTGGACTCCGTCTTGGCGGACTTCTTCACGACTTCGCGGGTCGTGAGTGCCGTACCGGCGAAGACGTCGACGCGCCCCGCCTCCACCGCGTTCAGCCCGGCGACCTGGTCCTGCACGATCAGGATCTCGCTCTCCTTGTACCCGGCCTCGACCGCGTACTGGATCTCCGCGTACCCCGTCCCCGTCGCGAACCTGGCCTTCTTCTCGACGATGTCCTTGTAGTTGTGCAGCCCCTTCGGGTTGCCCTTGCGCACGATGAACGCGTCGAGCATCTGGTAGTCCGGATCCGAGAAGATGACCTGCTCGCAGCGCTCGGGGTTGATGTACATCCCCGCGGACACCACGTCGAACTGCTGCGACTTGAGTCCCGGGATGAGCGAGCCGAACTCGGTCGGCACCGGCTGGACGCGGTCCACCCCGAGCCGCTTGAAGACGGCCTTCGCGAGCTCCGGTGCCTCACCGGTCAGCTCGCCGTCCTTGTCGATGTAGCCGAACGGGATCTCACCCGCTATCCCGAGTCGTACGACGCCCTGCGCCTTGAGCCGCTCCAGCAGATCACCGCCGTTCGCCGTCGACGCCGTGGCCACGCGGCTGCAGCCGGCGGCGCCCAGCGCACCGAGCGCCGCGACCCCCGCGAGCAGCGATCGGCGCGTCGGTCCTGAAATGTGTTCAGCCATGCCATGTGGTGGAGCCATGGGCGCGCGGCTACCCGAGACCATGCGACTTATTCGGATCAATTCGAGCCCCATACGCGATCAGGCGCTCTTGACCGGCGCGGGACCATGGAACGCATGGCTGATCGCTACATCGAAGTCTCGCTGGTCAAGCGGGGTGTCCACTGCACGGCGAAGCTGCTCGACGACCGGGCGCCGGTCACCTGCGCGGCCGTCTGGAATGCCCTGCCGCTGGGCGGCGACGTCTACCACGCGAAATACGCGCGCAATGAGATCTACGCGCTTTTCCCGCCATTCGCGAAATCGGAGCCACCACTGGAAAATCCGACAGTTACCCCGATCCCAGGAGATCTCTGTTATTTCTCCTTCGCCGGGGCCGAGCTGGGGACGAAGGCGTACGGCTACGACGCCGAGGTGCGCCCCGGCACCACCGTCGTCGACCTCGCGCTCTTCTACGAACGCAACAACCTGCTGCTCAACGGTGACGTGGGCTGGGTGCCGGGGATCGTCTGGGGTCAGGTGGTCCACGGCCTCGACGCGATGGCCGAGGCCTGCAACGACCTGTGGCGGTCGGGGGCGCTGGGGGAGACCCTCAGCTTCCGGCGGGCATAAGGGGTGCCGTCCCGGCGGGCGCGGCGGCCCCCGCCTCGTACAGCGCGTGCGCCGTGCGCAGGACGAGGTCGTCGCGGTGCCGGGCGGCCACGATCTGCAGGCCCACCGGCAGCCCGTCCGCGTCCACCCCGACCGGCACGGTCGCCGCCGGCTGCTGCGTCATGTTGAAGGGGTACGTGAACGGGGTCCAGCCCGTCCAGCGGCGGTGCCCGGAGCCCGCCGGGACCTCCGCGCCCGCCTCGAACGCGGTGACCGGCAGCGTCGGCGTGACCAGCAGGTCGTACGACTCGTGGAAGCGGCCCATCCGCCGCCCCAGGTCCATACGGACGTCCACCGCGGCGAGGTAGTCCAGCGCGCCGAATCGGGCGCCCAGTCCGCAGATCTCGCGCAGGCCCGGGTCGAGCAGCTCCCGCTGGTGGGGCCCGAAGCGCTGGGTCACGCGGGCCGCCCCGCTGAACCAGAGCACATGGAACGCCTCGACCGGGTCGGTGAGGTCGGGGTCGGCCTCCGAGACGTGCGCGCCGAGCCCCGCGAGCCGCTCCACCGCCCGCCGCACCGCCGCCGCGACGGCCGGGCGGACCGCGACCTGCCCGCCGAGCGAGGGCGAGTACGCGATCCGCATGCCCCGCACCCCGCCGTCCAGCGCGTCCGCGAACGATCCGCCGACCGGCCCGAGCCCCGACCAGTCGCGCCCGTCGGGCCCGCTGATCACGTCCATCATCAGCGCCGCGTCGGCCGCGTCCCGGGTCATCGGCCCGACGTGCGCGAGCGTGCCGAACGCGCTCGCCGGATAGAGCGGCACCCTCCCGTACGTCGGCTTCAGTGCGAAGATCCCGCAGAACGCGGCCGGGATGCGGACACTGCCGCCGCCGTCCGTCCCCAGGGACAGCGGGCCCGCGCCCAGCGCGACGGCCGCCGCGCTGCCGCCGCTGGAGCCGCCCGCGGTGCGCGTGGCGTCGTAGGGATTGCGGGTCACGCCCGACAGTGGCGAGTCCGTGACACCCTTCCAGCCGAACTCGGGCGTTGTCGTCTTGCCGAGGAAGACGGCGCCGTGCTCGCGCAGCCGGGCCACGGACGGGGCGTCCTCGTCCCAACGCCCGTGCGGATCAATGGCCTTGGAGCCGCGCAGGGTCGGGGCGCCGCGCAGCAGCAGGATGTCCTTCACAGTGACCGGGACGCCGTCCAGCAGGCCCGAGGGCTCACCGCGCCGCCAGCGGTCCGCGGAGTCGGCCGCCTGCGCGAGGGCTTCGTCCGTGAAGAGCCGCACGAAGGCGTTCACGGCCGGCTCGGCGCGCTCCGCCCGTTCCAGGGCTGCGCGGGTGGCGTCCACGGGGCTGAATTCGCCCTTGCGATAGCCGTCGACGAGTTGTACCGCCGTGAGATCGGTGAGTTCCGTCATCCGCTCCTCCAGCCGTTGGGAGCCTGCGTTCTCAGTGCCCCGGCACGTACCCGCGCTTCTTGTCGACCACGTTCGGCAGTGGCCGGCCCGCCGCCCAGCGCTCGTACAACTCCACGAACTGCGTGCCGAGTTCGTCCCGCCAGCCGATGGTGTCCCCGCTCATGTGCGGCGACACGATCAGCCCCGGGACCTCCCACAACGGGCTCTCGGGGCCCAGCGGTTCATGGTCGAAGACATCGAGGGCCGCCCCCGCGATCCACCGCTTCGACAGCGCCTCGACGAGCGCGTCCTCCACGACGAGCTGCCCGCGCCCGACGTTGATGAAGCGCGCCGAGGGCTGCATCATCGCGAAACGCCGGGCGTCGAACATGCCGCAGGTGTCGGGGGTGAGCGGCGCCGCGGACACCACCCAGTCGGCGCGGGCCATCAGCCGGTCGAGGTCGTCCGGGCCGTGGATGCCGGTGCGCGGGGTGCGCCCCACCAGCGCGGTCGTGATCCCCAGGGCCTTCAGCGTCTGCTGGATCGCCCGCCCGATCGGCCCGGAACCCACCACGCAGGCGCGGGTGCCGGAGACCCGCTGTGACTCGCGGTGCCGCCACTCGTGGCTGTGCTGGAGCTCCCACGTCCTCGGCAGGTCCTTGGCCAGCGCGAGGACGAGGGCGGCGACGTACTCGGCGATCGGCTGGTCGAAGATGCCGCGCGCGTTGGTCACCACCGTGTCGGACGCCGCCAGCTCGGGGCACATCAGATGGTCCACACCCGCGCTCGCCGTGTGCACCCAGCGCGGCCGCGGCCCCTCGCCCGGCCAGGCGTGCCGTACGGCGTGCGAGGTGAAGTCCCACACCAGCAGAACGTCGGCGTGCGGCAGCCGCGCGGCCAGCGTCGAGTCGTCGGCGTGCTCGATCCGCACCCGTCCGGTGAGCCGGCCGAGGCGGGGGAGCGGCTCGGCGTCCAGGACGAGCAGGGTCGTGTCGGACGTGGTCGTGTCGGACATGTCCGGGAAACCGTTTCGCAATGCGCGTCCGCTTTTCTGGGGGGCGAGGGTGGGGATTCCTTTGTCGGTGGATGCGCGGATTGACCACGCTCGCACCCGAACCTACCTTCGTCAACACGGGCCCGCGTTCGGTCCGTTGCACACCCGTTTCCCCTCGTGAGGCCGGTGGCTGCCATGGACGTCTCCTTTCTCGGCGGACCGGCCGCGCAACGCGCTGTCGGAGTCGTCGCCCCCTTCGACTTCGCTCTGGACCGCGAGTTGTGGCGCTGGGTGCCGGACGATGTGTCGCTGCACCTCACCCGGACCCCGTTCGTGCCGGTCGAGGTCAGCCTCGACCTGGCCCGGCTGGTCTCCGAGCACGAGACGCTGGGGGACGCGGTGCGCGCGCTGACCGCCGTCTCGCCCGAGGTCGTCGCGTACGCCTGCACCTCGGGCAGCTTCGTCGGCGGGGTCGCCGGCGAGCGGGCGATGTGCGAGGCGATGACCCGGGCGGGCGCCGTCCTCTCGGTCACCACCTCCGGCGCGCTGCTCGAAGCGCTGGCCGAGCTGGGCGCCCGGCGCATCGCGCTGGTCACGCCGTACACGGTCTCGGTGACCCAGTCCCTGGAGGAGTACCTCGCCGAGGCGGGCGTCACCGTCACCGGCCGCACCTCGCTCGGCCTGACCCGGCACATCTGGAAGGTCCCCTACCGGGATGTGGTCGACATGGCACGTCAGGCGGTGCCCCGGGTCCAGGGCCCGGCGGACGCGCTCTTCATCAGCTGCACCAACCTTCCGACGTACGACGTCATCCCCCAGCTGGAGGCGGAACTGCGCATCCCGGTTCTCTCGGCCAATCAGGTGACGATGTGGGCCGCGCTGCGCCATCTGGGTACCCGTGCCGTGGGGCCGTATCAGCGGCTCGTCGACCGGGCCGCCCGGCAGGGGCCCGTACTGCCGGAAGAACAGGAAGGTTGGGCATGACCGCACTGGGATTCCTCTACCCCGGACACTCGGGCGAGGACGACTACCCGCGCATGGAGCAGCTGCTGGGCAGCGACATCCGGCTGGCCGTCGTCCACACGGACATCGGCGAGGACGCCCACCGCGTGGACGCGCTGCTGGAGATGGGGTCGGACGAGCGGCTGGCCGCGGGCGTCGAGGAGCTGCGGCTCTCGGGTGCCGAGGCGGTGGTGTGGGCCTGCACCAGCGGCAGTTTCGTCTACGGCTGGAAGGGCGCCCATGACCAGGTCCGCACCCTTGCCCGCAGGGCGGGGCTGCCTGCCTCCTCGACGTCCTTCGCCTTCGCGCATGCGGTACGGGAGATCGGGGCGCGGCGGGTCGCGGTGGGCGCGACCTATCCGGATGACGTGGCCGCGCTCTTCGCCTCGTTCCTTTCGGATGCCGGGGCGGAGGTGGTGGGTGTGCGGGGGTCCGGGATCGTGACCGCGGCGGAGGTCGCCACGTGGGGCGAGGACGAGGTGCTCGCCCTCGCCCGGGAGGCCGACCGGCCCGACGCGGACGCCGTCCTCCTCCCCGACACCGCTCTCCACACCGCCTCCCACCTCCCCCTCCTCGAAGCCACCCTCGGCAAACCCGTCCTCACCGCCAACCAGGTCACCGTCTGGGAGGCCCTCCGCCTCACCGACCGCCGCGTGAATGCCCCAGAACTGGGGTCACTATTCACGAAGGAGCCGATCGTGCAGGTGTGAGGCCCCTGCCGCCCCGTCCCTGGGGGCTGCCGCCCCCAGACCCCCGCTTCGGCCTGAACGGCCTCGTCCTCAAACGCCGGACGGGCTATTCCTAGCCCGTCCGGCGTTTGAGGACGAGGCCGCCGCCCCGATCCCCCACCCACCCGTCGGGGGCGGTTTTTCAGCCCGTCCGGCGTTTGAGGACGAGCGCGCAGCGCGATGGCAGGGGGAGAGGGGGCGCAGCCCCCAGGACAACGGGCAGGGCAGGGGCGGAGGGGGCGAAAGAATCCGAGCCCAGCCCCCGCCGGCCCCGGCCGGGAATAAGCGGGGACACCCTCCTGTTAGTACGGCGCGGATAGCGCGACGTACACCTTCAGGAGGAAGACCCGTGGCGGCAGTGGACGGACCGGACGACATCCGAGGCACGGCACAGGGCACCGCTCCGGTACCCCTCTCCGTGCTGGACCTGGTCACGGTGGGCGCCGGCCGCACCGCCAGCGACGCGCTCGGCACGAGCGTGCAGATCTCGCGACTCGCGGAGTCCCGCGGATTCCACCGCTACTGGGTGGCCGAGCACCACTCGATGCCCGGCGTGGCGTCCTCGTCCCCCGCCGTGATCCTCGCCCACCTCGCCGCCCACACGCACCGCATCCGCCTGGGCTCGGGCGGCGTCATGCTCCCGAACCACGCCCCGCTGGTCATCGCGGAGCAGTTCGGCACGCTGGAGGCGATGGCCCCGGGCCGGGTGGACCTGGGCCTCGGCCGGGCCCCGGGCACGGACGGCGCCACGGCCGCGGCCCTGCGCCGTACGGAACGCCTGAACGAGGGCGCCGACGACTTCCCCGAGCAGCTCGCGGAGCTGACCCGCTTCCTGGACGACGACTTCCCCTCCGGCCACCCCTATGCACGCATCCACGCGGTCCCCGGGCCCATCCAGGCGACCTCGCCCGGAGGAGTCCAGTCCCCGCACCGCCCGCCGATCTGGCTCCTCGGCTCCTCCGGCTTCAGCGCCCGGCTGGCCGGCATGCTCGGCCTCCCGTTCGCCTTTGCGCACCACTTCTCCGCGCAGAACACCATCCCGGCGCTGGACCTCTACCGCGAGTCCTTCCGGCCGAGCGCGGCGCTGGACGCCCCCTACGCCCTGATCGGCGTCTCCGCCCTCGCCACGGACGACGAGAAGGAGGCCCGCCGTCAGGTTCTGGCGGCCGCCCTCAACATGGTCCGCCTGCGCACCGGCCGCCCCGGCCTCGTCCCCACCCCGGAGGAGGCGGAGGCGTACGCGTTCAGCCCGCTGGAGCGGGAGTTCGTCGACTCCTGGAACACCAACGTCATCCACGGCACCGCCGACGAGGTCCGCTCCGGCCTCGACGACCTCCAAAAGCGCACCGGCGCCGACGAGTTGATGATCACGGGCAACGCCCACAGCGGCGACGTACGCCTGCGTTCGTACGAACTGATCGCGGACGTGTACGGGTTGCCGACGCTGTAACGGCTCGCGGTGACGGTGTGGAGGCTCAGGCTCCTGGCCGAGCCGCTGCCACCTCCAGCAGCGCGGAGATACGATCCGGCGCCACCGGCCGCGAGTACAGCCAGCCCTGGCCGGTGTCGCAGCCGATGCCGCGCAGGCGGGTGGCCTGGGAGGCGGTCTCCACGCACTCGGCGGTGACGGTCAGGCCCAGGCGGTGGGCGAGCTGGATGAGGGCCTCGACGATGACCTCGTCGGCGGGGTTCGGGTGGGCGGACGTACCGTCGTGCTGCTCGGGGACCTCGTACTGGAAACCGCGGACGAAGGAGCCGTCCAGCTTCAGGACGGAGACCGGCAGGCGGCTGAGGTAGGCCAGGTTCGAGTAGCCCGTACCGAAGTCGTCGATGGCGATGCCCACACCCATGTCGCTGAGGGCCTGAAGGGCCTGGAGCGGCCGACCCGCCGAGCCCATCACCGCCGACTCGGTGAGCTCCAACTGCAGGAGCCCCGGGGCCAGTCCGGTCTCCGCGAGGATCTCCGCAACGTCCGCGACCAGGTCGGAGTCCCATACCTGACGCACCGCCACATTCACGCTCACGAAGAGCGGTTCGGCATCCGGATGGTCCAACTGCCAGCGGCGCGCCTGTCGGCAGGCGGTGGCTAGGACCCACCGGCCGAGCTGCACGATCGAACCGTCCTCCTCGGCCAGTCCGATGAACCGATTCGGCGTGAGCATCCCGAACTGCGGGTGGTTCCAGCGCACCAGCGCCTCCACCCCGCGGACGCCGCCGTCCTCCATGCCCACCAACGGCTGGTACTCCAGGACGAATTCACCGCGCTCGATCGCCGCGCGGAGGGTGGAGGCGAGCGCCTGGCGGGTCATGCGGTGGGCGTTGCGCTCCGGATCGAAGAGCGTCCAGCGGCCCTTGCCGTCCGCCTTCGCCCAGTACAGCGTCGTGTCCGCGGCCTGCATCAGGCCCGTCGCGGTGGTCCCGGTCGCGCGGCGCTCGACGACGCCGATCGACGCAGAGAGGGAGAGCCGCTGCCCCGAGAGGTCGAAGGGCGCCTGGAGGGACTTGAGGACGGACTCCGCCAGGTCCGCCAACTGCTCGGTGCCGGTGGAGTCCTCGACGAGCAGCGCGAACTCGTCGCCGCCGAGTCTCGCCACCAGCGGTGTGGCCGCTCTGGCGTACCCCGCCGCGTCGGCGCAGCGGGTCAGGCGTTCGGCGACGGCCGCGAGCAGGCGGTCGCCGACGCGGTGGCCGAGCGTGTCGTTGACCGCCTTGAACCCGTCGAGGTCCAGATAGCAGAGCCCGATCCGTCCGGTGCCGCCCTCCTCGTACGCCTCCGCCTCCAGCGCGGCCGACAGGCGTTCGAAGAACAGAGTGCGGTTGGGCAGCCGGGTCACCGGGTCGTGCATCTGCAAATGCCGCAGCCGCGCCTGGAGTTCACGGCGGGCGCTGATGTCGGCGACGGACAGCAGCACGCCCTGCTCATCGGGCGGCAGCGGCGCGACGGTCACCTGCACCCAGAGCGAATGCCCGTCGAGGTGCTTGAGGCGGCGCGTGCAGCGCAGCTTGGCCTGGCGGCCGCGCAGCACCTCGCGGTACGCGTGCCAGGTGCGGGCATCCGTCGCCAGGTCGACCAGGTCGGCGGCGATCCGCCCGGCGAGGACGTCGGAGCCGGTGCCGAGCAGCGCGCCCAGCGCCTCGTTGGCCGTGACGACCAGGCCCTCGCGGTCCACGAAGGCCATCGCGAGCGGGGCCGCGGCGAACGCGGCCCGGAAGGTGCGGGGCGGCGTCTCGGCGACGGGCGATGCCTCGGCAAGGGACAGTGCCTCGGCAAGAGGCGACGCCTCGCCGAGGGTGGATGCGCCCGTCCGGGGTGATGTGCCCGTACGGGGTGATGTGCCGGTACGAGGTGATGCTCCGGATCGGGGTGGTGCGTCGCTGCCGGGTGATGTGTCGCAAGGAGATGCATCGATGTGACGCTCTGTGACGGCCGGCCGGACGAGGTCCCCCGCGGGTGCCGGCCCTTCGGACGTTCCGCTCACCGCTCGCTCCCGCAGTGCACTCGTTCTTCGTATAGGTCTCGTCGGGGTGGTCGGCCGGTGGTGGGCGGCCGCACAAGCCGTGTCCGTGCAGGAAAGTGTGCCGATCATAGAGGTTGGCCTCGGGGCCTTCCAGCCACTGTCCAGTGTCCCGGAACAACCACCCGTTCTGACAGATCGTTTCTGCCTGGATCTGGACCGGATCCTTTCCCCGCCGACCGTATGTGACGTTCCGTGAGCTCTCGGGGTGTCGGCCTCGGGCAGCCCCTCACTCTTCTGGTGCAGACAAACAGGGCAGACCCTCTCAAACTCGCCCAGGCTGGGTGCGGTATCCCGAAATCCGCATCCGGAGGTCGATGTGCCGCGTCCGCTCCCCCTGAAGGGGCTCACCCGTGAGGCCCTGCGGGCCCTCGCCCGTGACGGGGTGCCCCGTTGGCGCAGCACCGCGGCGGTGTTCACATCGATGACGGCTCTGGCCGCGACCTCCCTCGTGACCGGGCCGGCGCTCGCCGAGCCCCGTTCGGCACCGTGCACCCTGAAACGGACCGAGGCCCACCACTCGGAGGGCGTCGACACCTGGAACGCCGCCTATCCGCGCCCCACCCGCGCCCTCGACGCGGTGATGGTCTTCCTGTCGTTCCCGGACTCCGTGCCGCGCACCACTCCGGCCGAACTGACCGCCGACTACTTCCCGTCGACCAGCCGCTTCTTCGAGCGCGCCTCCTACGGCAGGTTCACCCTGCGCCCGCACCCCCAGCGTGACTGGATCCGGATGCCGCACGCCTCCACGTCGTACGCCATACAGCGCGACTGGAACGCCGCCCACCGCTCCGCGTATCTGCGCGACGCGCTCGCCGCGACCGACCGGCAGGTCGACTTCTCGCGCTACGACATCGTCTACTTCGTCGCCGATCCGGACGCGCCGGGCGTCGATTCGGACGCCACGAAGGTCGTCAACCTCGACACCCCGCTGCGGGCCGACGGCAAGGACATCCGCCGCGTCGTCACGGTCTTCGAGAAGCATCCGCCGGACCGGCTGGTCCTCGCCCACGAGACGGGTCATGTCTTCGACCTGCCCGATCTCTACCACCGGCCCGTCGACGGCAAGGGCGACTGGGACACGTACGTCGGCGACTGGGATCTGATGGGCAGTCAGTTCGGGCTCGCTCCCGACCTCTTCGGCTGGCACAAGTGGAAGCTGGGCTGGCTGGATCCGCGCCAGGTGGTGTGCGTACGGGGCCCGGGCAGTACGCGGCTGACGCTGGAGCCGCTCGGCACGGGGCCGGCCGCGTCCGCGCAGGCGTCCGGTGTGCTGACGCAAACGGTGGGGTCGCGGGTGTCGGGTTCGGCGTCCCCGGCCTTCGGCTCGGCGGCCCCGGCTTCCGAGGGTGCGGTCTCTGGGGGTGCGGTTCCGGCCTTCGGCAGTGCGGTCCCGGCCGCCGGCAGTGCGGTCCCGGCCGCCGGCGGCGCGGCCCCGGCCTTCGGATCCGGTCGCGGCACCAAGCTGGCGGTGGTTCCCACCGGTCTCGACAGCGCGCTCGCCTTCGAGGTGCGCGGCTCGACGGGCAACGACGGTTCGGCGTGCACGCAGGGCGTGCTCGTCTACCGTGTGCGCAGCGGGGCCGCGTCCGGCGGTGGCCCGATCGAGGTCGTCGACGCCCATCCGCACACGGAGTCCTGCTGGGAGGACTCGGTCTATCCGCCGCTCGCGGACGCCCCGGTGGGACTCGGCGAGAGCTTCACGGTTCCCGGCGAGAACGTGCGGGTCGAGGTGGAGGACCGGACGGCTTCCGGGGCCTGGACGGTGCGGATCACGACGGGTTGACAAGGTCTTCCCGGATGCCTTCGCCGATGGGCTGACCAGGTCTTTCCGGTGCCTTCGGTGACGGATCCAGCATCGGTGACGGACTCTACGTGAGAACTTCACACACCAACCGTGAAGTCTCCACTGTCTTGGAGCTTTAGTCGCACACAAGTATGACGGTCGACAGAGCAACCCCGGATCGGCACGAAAGGGCAATCACATCATGGCCATCGTCATGCAGCACCGGTTCGAGTCCGTTGAGCAGTCCCCCGCCCCGATCGCCCCCCGCTCCCGCCTCGTCATCGAGGACCTGGGCAACATGCAAGGTGTCGCCCTGTTCACCATCACCGGAGCCGGTCAGGCGGACTCCGGTCGTCGCGTCATAGCGGTCGGAGAGCTCTCGGCATGACCATCCACGGGGGGATGCAGGCCGGCCCTGCGGAGGGCGGCGAGCGGGCGGGAGTGGGATTCAAACTCCATCTGCGTCCGGTCGTCGTGCCCGGAGAGGCCGCCTATCTGGTGTCACGGCACGGCGTGACCGCACTGCGCGGTGAGCACGCCGAGGTGCTGGTGCCACTGCTCGACGGAACACGGGACCTGGACGGCATACTGCGCGAAACCGCCAGGGAACTCGACACCGAATCCGTCATGACGTCGCTGGACGACCTCATGACTGCCGGTCTGCTGCGTCTCCACCCCCGGTCCGTGCCACCCGCTTCGGCGGGTGGCGCGGCCCGTGCCGCAGAGGCCTACTGGGATCTCGCGGGACTCGACGGCGGGGCCACGGCGGTCCGGCTCGGGCGGGCCCGCGTTCGCCTTGAGGCGCTGGCAGGTGTCGACACCGACGCGATGCGCGTCGCCTGTCGCGACAACGGACTTCAGGTGGTGTCCGAAGACGGGGACGCCGACCTCTCGGTCGTCCTGTGCGACGACTACCTCTCACCGCAACTGCGCGAGGTCGACGCCGAGCACCGCGCGCAGGGCAGACCCTGGCTGATCGCCAAGGTCTGCGGGGCCGATCCTTGGGTCGGCCCCTTCTTCCGCCCCGAGGGCGGTCCCTGCTGGAGCTGCCTGGTGACCCGGCTCGCCGGACACCGGCACACCGAGGGTCCGCTCAGGCGCGCACTCGGCATAGAGGGGCCCCTGGCCAAGCCGGCCGCCTCGCTGGCCGCCGGCCGCACGATCGCCGTCAACCTGGCCGTCCTGGAGGCCGCCAAGTGGCTCGCCGGGGTCCGGGAGGCCTCGCAGGGCGAGCTGCACACCTTCGACACGCTGCGGATGCGGGCCCGTACGCACCGGGCGGACCGGCTGCCGCAGTGCCCCGTCTGCGGCGACCCCGGAGTCGTGGCCGAGCGGATCACCCGGCCCTTCGTCCCCGTGTCGCGCCCCAAGGCGATGTCCCAGGCGGGCGGCGGGCACCGGGCGCTCAGCCCCGAGCAGATGCTCGCCCGGCACGGTCACCTCGTCGACCCGGTCACCGGGATCATCAAGGAGATCTGCCCCGCGCCCAGCTCCCCGGAAGGACTCAACTCCTGTATATCCGGGCCCAATCTGGCCATGAGTGCGCACACCCTGGCCGGACTGCACGCCGGGCTGCGCACACTCAGCGGCGGCAAGGGGCTGACCGAGACGGAGGCGCGGGTCGGCGCCCTGTGCGAGGCCGTGGAGCGCTACAGCGGGACCCGGCACGGCGACGAGCCGTTCGTGCGCGACACCTACCGCGCGCTCGGCTCCGAAGCGGTGCACCCGTACGCCTGCCAGCTGTACGACGAGCGGCAGTTCCGCGACAGGGAGCGCTGGAACGCGCGCCATTCGAGCTTCCAGTACGTACCCGTCCCGTTCGACGAGGAACGGCCGACGGAGTGGACGCCCGTATGGTCCCTGACCTCGAACACCCGGCGGCTGCTGCCTACTTCGATGCTCTATTTCACGCAGGGGGAGCCCTCGCAGGACGGCCTGTACGCCGACTCCAACGGCAGCGCGGCGGGCAGCAGCCGTGAAGACGCCCTGGTCCAGGGGTTCCTGGAGATCGTCGAGCGGGACGCGGTGGCCCTGTGGTGGTACAACCGCACCCGGCAGGCGGCCGTGGACGTCGACGCGTTCGGCGAACCGTACGTCGAGCGGATCCGCGCCGTGTGCGACCGGCTCGGTCGTGAGGTGTGGGTCCTCGACCTCACCTCCGACCTGGGGATCCCGGTGATGGCCGCGCTGTCCCGGCGTATCGACAAGCCCTCCGAGGACGTGATCTTCGGGTTCGGGGCGCACTTCGACCCCAGGGTGGCGCTGCGCCGGGCCCTGACCGAGCTGGGTCAGCTGCTGCCGGCCGTGTGCCACGCAAGGGCGGACGGCACGGGGTACGCGATCACCGACCCCGAGCCGCTGGAGTGGTGGCGCAGGGCCACGATCGCCAACCAGCCCTATCTGGTGCCGGATCACCAGCTGCCGGGCCGGACTCCGCAGAGCTGGACCTACGTTCCCCGTACGGATCTCCTCGACGACGTGGCGGCCATCACCGAGCTCGTCCGGGGGCGGGGGATGGAACTGCTGGTGCTGGACCAGACCCGGCCGGATCTCGATGTTCCGGTCGTGAAGGTTTTGGTGCCCGGCATGCGCCATTTCTGGGCGCGGTTCGCGCCCGGGCGGCTCTATGACGTGCCCGTTGCCCTGGGGCGGCTTGTGGCCCCGACGTCGTATGAAGGGCTTAACCCGGTGCCACTGTTCGTCTGACCGGCGGCTTCATCCGAAACCAGATATTCCCAATTCGGCCTGAACAAGCGACTCTTGACTGGCTCTCTGGTCCAACGCGTAGTTGTCACGGCCTTCGCCTATCATCCCCAACAGCACGCACTCAGTTGCGAGAAGAGGCCGCGAACGATGGACAGTCAGGATCGGTTCGAGATCGTCGGCGAGGGGGGCGGGGACACGGGCGCGGCGTCCCCCTCGAAGCGCACCCTTGATGTGCCGCCTCCACGGCTGGCCCGCATCATCCTCTGGATGGTGCTGGTCAGTTACACGGTCCTCATCATGCTCAACATCATGGATGTCGACGTCACGGAGCGCGAGTTGTGGGTCGCGTTCGGCCTGCTCATCGTGATCTTCGCCGTGCAGCTGAGGCACTCGGCGCCCGGAGCCAACCGGGCGCCGCTGCGGCAGCGTTGCGTCACGCTGGGATTCCAGGCGCTGCTCACCTATGCGCCGATCCTCGTCTTCCACGCCGTATGGGGTTCCATGGGGGGCTTTCTCGCCGGCTCGCTGCTGCTTCTGTTGCCGTCGCGGATCGCCTGGTGGCTGTACGGGGCCGTGGGTGTGAGCATTTTGATCCCCGCGCTGATCGATCACCGCTCAGCGCTCGACACCGTCTATCTGTGCGAGTCGAGCCTGCTGACCGGCCTGGTCGTCTACGGCCTGTCGCGGCTCAGCGAGATCATCAGGGAAGTGCATGCCGCACGAGGTGAGCTCGCCCGTATGGCCGTGACCGAGGAGCGGCTGCGCTTCGCCCGCGACCTGCACGACCTGCTCGGCTTCAGCCTCTCCACCATCACGCTGAAGAGTGAGCTCATCCACCGCCTCATCCCGGTCCAACCGCAGCGCGCCATGGACGAGGTCCAGGATGTCCTGTCCGTCGCGCGCGAGTCCCTGGCCGATGTGCGCAGGGTGGCTCGTGGGTTTCAGGACATGTCCCTGGAACGGGAGATCGACTCGGCGCGGTCCGTCCTCAGAGCGGCCGGCATCGGCGTGGACATACAGGTGACCCTCACCGAGGTCGCCAAGCGGTCCGACTCGGTTCTCGCCGCCGTTCTCCGGGAGGCCGTGACGAACGTGCTGCGCCACAGCCAGGCGGGTCACTGCGGCATCGAGGCGGTCCGGTTGGAAGAAACGGTCCGCCTTACGGTCGTCAACGACGGCGTCCGGGCGGGCTACCGCGACCCCTCTCCCGACAGTGGCAGCGGCCTCGCGAACCTGGAGGCCAGGGTGCGTGCGATCGGCGGCACGGTGGTGTCCGGATGCCGGGACGACGGTGCCTTCCGCCTCGTCGCCGAGGTGCCCGCACAGGAGAAAGTCACCCAAGAACCCCAGATGGTGGGACAGTTAGGAATTCAAGAACCGGCTGCGTAGCCGAATAACACCCTTCCGGTTGATAAGATCCGGACACAGTTCGCAGGGTTACGGGGGGGTCTGTGATTCGGATACTGCTCGCCGAGGACATGAACATGGTTCGCGGCGCGCTCGTTGCGCTGCTCAACCTCGAAGCCGATCTCGAAGTGGTGGTGGAGGTCGAGCGCGGCGACGAGATCGTCAACGCGGCGCTCAAGTTCGAGCCCGACGTGGCGATCATCGACATCGATCTGCCGGGACTCGACGGTCTGACGGCGGCCGCCCGGCTGCGTGAGCGGCTGCCCAAGTGCCGCACGCTCATCCTCACCAGCCTCGGCCGGCCAGGCACTCTGCGCCGGGCGCTGGCGGCCCAGGTGTGCGGGTACCTGCTCAAGGACGCGCCGCCCAAGCAGCTGGCGGAGGCGGTACGACGTGTCGCGGCCGGCCAGCGCGCCATCGATCCGCAACTGGCGATCGCCGCCTGGGGAGGTTCCGAGAACCCGCTCACCGAGCGCGAGAACGAGGTGCTCAGGCTTGCCGCCGAGGGCTCGGAGGCGCCCGAGATCGCCTCGCTGCTGCATCTGACGACCGGCACGGTGCGCAACTACCTGACGGCGATCGTCACCAAGCTCAACGCGCGTAACCGGGTCGACGCGATCCGCATCGCCCGGGAGTCCGGCTGGCTGTTGTGACCCCGCGGGCCGAAGGAGCCGCGGGCCGCTAGATGCGGTCCGGACGTCGCATTCTCGGAATGCGGTTGTGCCGGTGGTTGCCGACGGGTTCCGCCATGCCCGCCGCCGCCAGATAGCGCAGGATGCCGTCCGTCACGTCGGGGTGCATCGGCAGGGCCTCCGACGCCGCGTCGGGAGTGACCGGCCAGGCCAGCATGGCGACCACCCAGGCCGCCTCGGGCCGGTGCAGCACCACGCGGTGCAGTGCGGCCGAGGATTCGAGAGCGACACCCTCGGACTCCAGGGTCAGTCTGACGTCCCGGGGCAGACGCAACTCGTCCGCCGCGGACAGCTCGTCGGGTGAGAACGTCGCCTGCCGTGACTCCGGGGAGACCGACAGCAGCGGTCCCCTGAGATCGTCCAGGGCCAGCGTGCGCACCGTCAGATGGGAGAGGCGGCTGAGCGTCGACAGGAGCACCAGGTAGACGCTGCCGTCGGCTTCTCCGGGGCGCCCCTCGATATTGCCGGGCAGTACGGGACCCAGCTCCATCCGGCGCAGCGCCTCGCGGACGACCGGATCGGGATCGGCGAGCCGCTCCGAGCCGAAACGGCCCGTGAGGAACACCTCGTCCTCAGTGGTCCGCACGATGACGTCCTCACTCAGCGACCACAGATGGAGCGGCTGCCTACCGGTGGGGTGCGGCATCGCGGGCTTCCCTTCCGCCGGCGTGGTCCTGTGCATGGACGGCTGAGTATCCGTCGCCCGAACGCGCCACCGACATCGATGAGTTCACGGTTCAAGCATGAAGATTTCATACGGGCCCCCGCGCGGTGTCCGTCACCCGGGATCCGTTCCGCTTCGGCCGTTCACTCCCGGCCGCGTCAGCCGTTCACTCACAGCCGCGCCGACCGTCCATTCCAAGCCGCCTCGGCCGGTCGTTCCGATCAGCTTCGGCCGGTCGTTCCGATGCGCTTTGGCCGGTCACAAGGAGCGCTTTCTACTGTTCAGCGACAGCCAGACCGCTGCATCTCAGCCAAGGAAGGGGGCGGCCGGTGGCCGTTCATACAGCGGAAAGCAACGGGGCCCGTCGTAAGGACGTGCGCCGTCTGGACCGGGTGATTATCCGGTTTGCGGGGGATTCCGGTGATGGTATGCAGCTCACCGGGGACCGGTTCACTTCCGAGACGGCTTCGTTCGGCAATGATCTGTCGACGCTGCCGAACTTCCCTGCCGAGATCCGGGCGCCCGCAGGTACTCTGCCGGGCGTTTCGTCGTTCCAGTTGCATTTCGCGGATCATGACATTCTGACGCCGGGGGATGCGCCGAATGTGCTGGTGGCGATGAACCCGGCGGCGTTGAAGGCGAATGTGGGGGATCTGCCGCGGGGTGCGGAGATCATCGTGAACACGGACGAGTTCACCAAGCGGGCGATGCAGAAGGTCGGCTACGACGTCTCGCCGTTGGAGGACGGGTCGTTGGACGGCTATCAGCTGCATCCGGTGCCGTTGACGACGTTGACGGTGGAGGCGCTGAAGGACTTCGGGCTGGCCCGCAAGGACGCGGACCGGTCGAAGAACATGTTCGCGCTGGGCCTGCTGTCGTGGATGTATCACCGGCCGACCGAGGGTACCGAACGGTTTTTGCAGGCGAAGTTCGCGAAGAAGCCCCAGATCGCGGCGGCGAACATCGCGGCGTTTCGGGCGGGGTGGAACTTCGGTGAGACGACGGAGGACTTCGCGGTCTCCTATGAGGTCGCGCCGGCCAGCGCAGCGTTCCCGACCGGTACCTATCGCAACATCTCCGGCAACTTGGCGTTGGCGTACGGGCTGATCGCGGCGGGCCGGCAGGCCGATCTGCCGCTGTATCTGGGCTCGTATCCGATCACACCGGCCTCGGACATCCTGCACGAGTTGTCCAGGCACAAGAACTTCGGGGTGCGGACCTTCCAGGCGGAGGACGAGATCGCCGGGATCGGTGCGGCGCTGGGGGCCGCGTTCGGCGGCTCGCTGGCGGTGACGACCACCTCCGGCCCCGGCGTGGCCCTGAAGTCGGAGACGATCGGGCTGGCGGTGAGTCTGGAACTGCCGTTGCTGGTCATCGACATCCAGCGCGGCGGCCCCTCGACGGGGTTGCCGACGAAGACCGAGCAGGCCGATCTGTTGCAGGCGATGTACGGGCGCAACGGGGAGGCGCCGGTCCCGGTGATCGCGCCGCGCACCCCGGCGGACTGTTTCACCGCGGCGCTGGAGGCGGCCCGGATCGCGCTGACCTACCGCACGCCGGTGTTCCTGCTCTCGGACGGTTATCTCGCCAACGGCTCGGAGCCGTGGCGGATCCCGGAGATCGATGAACTGCCGGATCTGCGGGTGCAGTTCGCGCAGGGCCCCAACCACACCCTGGACGACGGCACCGAGGTGTTCTGGCCCTACAAGCGTGACCCGCAGACCCTGGCCCGCCCGTGGGCCATCCCGGGCACCCCGGGGCTGGAACACCGGATCGGCGGGATCGAGAAGCAGGACGGCACCGGCAACATCTCCTACGACCCCGCCAACCACGAGTTCATGGTCCGCACCCGCCAGGCCAAGATCGACGGCATCGACGTCCCCGACCTCGACGTCGACGACCCCCACGAAGCGGGCACCCTCGTCCTGGGCTGGGGATCCACCTACGGACCCATCACCGCCGCCGTACGCAGGCTGCGCGCGGCCGGGGAACCCATCGCCCAGGCCCATCTACGCCACCTCAACCCCTTCCCGAGGAATCTCGGAGACGTACTGCGTTCCTACGAGCACGTACTGATCCCGGAGATGAACCTCGGTCAGCTCGCCACGCTCGTCAGGGCCAAGTACCTGGTGGACGCGCAGTCGTACAACCAGGTCAACGGAATGCCGTTCAAGGCCGAGCAGCTCGCCACGGCTATCAAGGAGGCCATCCATGCCCGTTGAGGCACTGTCCCTGATACCGAAGAGCGAAGTCGCCCAATCGGCCAGGGACTTCAAATCTGACCAGGAAGTGCGCTGGTGCCCCGGCTGCGGTGACTACGCGATCCTCGCCGCGGTGCAGGGCTTCATGCCCGAACTGGGCCTCGCGAAGGAGAACGTCGTCTTCGTCTCCGGCATCGGCTGCTCGTCCCGCTTCCCGTACTACATGAACACCTATGGACTGCACTCCATCCACGGCCGCGCTCCCGCCATCGCGACCGGACTGGCCTCCTCCCGGCGGGACTTGAGCGTCTGGGTGGTCACCGGTGACGGCGACGCGCTGTCCATCGGCGGCAACCACCTCATCCACGCACTGCGCCGCAACGTCAACCTGAAGATCCTGCTCTTCAACAACCGCATCTACGGCCTCACCAAGGGCCAGTACAGCCCGACCTCCGAGGTCGGAAAGATCACCAAGTCGACCCCGATGGGCTCGCTCGACGCGCCCTTCAACCCGGTGTCCCTGGCGATCGGCGCGGGTGCCTCGTTCGTCGCCCGCAGCATCGACTCCGACCGGGCGCACCTCACCGACGTGCTGCGCCAGGCGGCCGCCCACCCCGGCACCGCCCTGGTGGAGATCTACCAGAACTGCAACATCTTCAACGACGGCGCCTTCGCGGTCCTCAAGGACAAGCAGCAGGCCGAAGAGGCGGTCGTCCGGCTCGAACACGGGCAGCCGATCCGCTTCGGCGCGGGGCTTGCCAAGGGCGTCGTACGCGATGCGCTGACCGGAGACCTGGAGGTCGTCACCGTGACCGAGGAGAACCAGTCGCGGATCCTCGTCCACGACGCCCACGCCGCATCCCCGACCTCCGCCTTCACCCTCTCCCGGCTCGCCGACCCGGACACCCTGCACCACACCCCCATCGGTGTCTTCCGCGACATCGAACGGCCTGTCTACGACACCCAGATGGCCGACCAGCTCGACACCGCGATCGAGAGGTACGGCAAGGGAGACCTCGCCCAACTCCTGACCGGCAGCGACACCTGGACCGTGGAGCACTCCTCATGACCTACGTCATCGCCCAGCCCTGCGTGGACCTCAAGGACAAGGCCTGCATCGACGAGTGCCCCGTCGACTGCATCTACGAGGGCCCCCGCAAGCTGTACATCAACCCCGACGAATGCGTCGACTGCGGCGCCTGCGAGCCGGTCTGCCCGGTCGAGGCCATCTTCTACGAGGACGCGGTGCCGTCCGAGTGGTCCGGCTACACCACCGCCGACCGCGAGGTCTTCGCCCTGTGCGACGTGTCGGGCGGCGCGAGTGCCGCGGGCGTGTTCTCCGTGGACCACCTGGTCGTCGAGGGTGAACCGGTGAAGGAAGCGGGCTGAGTTCCGCGGGGCGGGCTGTCAGGCGGGGCGCGGTATCCGCGGGACCTCTGTCGCGGCCGGTCGCGTGCCGGGGTCGGCGGCGGAGCTGCGGGCGGCGGAGCGGCGCGCCCTGTCCGAGGGCGGGTCCAGGTGGCGGGTGCGGAGCATCCGGCGCCACTGCTCGGCGTTGTACGGGGCCGGCTCCGTGGTGCTGATGAAGTCGCGCAGGACGTTCTCGAAGCGCTGCGGGTCCGTGCGGAAGGGGAAGTGGCCCGCGTGCTCGAAGATCTCCAGACGGCTGCCGGGCATCGCCACATGACCGAGGCCGGCGTGCGTGGACGGCACCACCTGGTCACGGCCGCCCCACAGCAGCATCGTGGGCATGCCCTGGGCCAGATAGCAGCGGTCGAGCATCGTGCCCACCTGGCCCTTCCAGTCCACCACGGCCCGCAGTGTCCTGATGAAGGCGTTGCGCGAGGTGCCGTCGGGCAGTGCGTCCACCACCCGGAGCACATCAGGGGCGTCCACTGCGAGATCGACGTCGAGGAACTGCAACGCCTTGATGGCGAGCCCGAGTTGGGTGCGCATGGTGGGCAACCGCAGGGCCATCAGGGCGAGTTCCGCGCCGGGCAGCGTGGCCGCGCGCAGCAGGGGGGTCACCCCGCGGCTGATTCCGCCGGTGCCGACGAGGACGAGCCGCTCGACCCGCTCGGGGAACTGGTAGGCGAACTGCATCGCCACCGCGCCGCCCAGTGAGTGACCCACCAGCGTGACCTGCTCGATGCCGAGCACGCCGAGCAGGTCACGCATTCCGTTGGCGTAGGAGGGCAGCGAGTAGTCGGTGCGGGGTTTGTCGGAGGCGCCGTGGCCGAGCAGGTCCGGGGCGATGACGCGATAGTTCCTGGCCAGGCCCGGCATGATGTCGCGCCAGGTGTCGGAGGAGTCCCCGATGCCGTGGATCAGCAGGATCGCCCGGCCCTTGCCCGCCATCCGGAAGGCGCTTCGGTAGCCGTGGATGGTGCGGTAGCGCATCCGGATGGTGGAACTGCCGGCGCTGCGCTGCTCGGCGCCGCCGTTGGGCGAGGTCATGGTGGTCAGGCTCCCTCGGATATGTGGCGGTGGCGCTCGCCGGGCCGCTCGCCCGGCCGCCGGAACGGTATGACGGGCCGGTGGTGGACGGTGGTCAGATCGCTCTCGGTCACCCCGAGCGAGGCCAGGCTCACCCAGGGCCTGACCTTGCCGGCCGTACGCGAGGGCTTCGATGAGTCATTCATGACGTGGCCTCTCGTCGAGTGGATCGGTGGAGCCGTGCGGGCCGTGCGCGTGGGGGATGCCGATGGGGTCGGGGGAGCCGGAGGAGTGCGGGGAGTCGGACGGAACGACGGGGTCCGGCGCGGTCGCGCCGCGCGCCCCCCGCAGCCGTAGCACGAGCAGCGAGGAGAACAGCCAGCGCCGCATCGCGCCCAGATGGGCCGGGGAGCCGTGCACGTCGTCGAAGACCTTGAAGCGGACGTCCCCCGGCGACCGGCGCAGCAGCGCCTGCTCGCGGGCCGGGATGATCTCGTCCCGGCTGCTGACCACGTACCGGACGGGGATGCGCACCCGGCGCAGCTCCTGCGGAGTGAGGGCGAACTCCGGGAGCAGGGCGCGCAGTTCGTCGAGGGAGTCGGCGCCGGTGAGGCGGCGCAGCGTGTCCGCCGTGATGCCCGGCACCCGCGGCCACCACGCCTCGTCGGCGAAGAAGTCGGCCACCGGGGCGCCCACCGTGAGGATGCGCGTGATGCGGGAGTCCTGCGCGGCGGCCCGCAGGGCGAGGTGGCCGCTGAAGCTGAGCGCGAGCAGGGAGGTGTCGGTCACCTTCGCCCGGCCGGCGAGCCGGTCCAGCAGGAAGTTGACCATCAGCCAGGAGTCGGGCTGGTACCGGAGGGTGTTCTCGCCGACACCCGGCAGCTCGGTGACGACGGTCGCGAAGCCCAGCTTGCGCAGCTTCGGCAGCAGCGGAGCCCACTGCTCCTTGACGCTCACGATGCCGCCCATGACGATCAGCAGCGGTCGCGGGCGCTGCTCGTCGAGCCCGGACGCCCAGGCGGCGAACGAGCCGTAGGGGGTCGTGAACTCAAGCCGCTCGATGCCCTGTTGGGTCTGACGCCAGCGGTCGAAGGAGTCCACGCACAGCTGCTGCGCGAGGATGCGGTCGTCGTCGGCGTGGTAGGGGAAGCGGGCGAGCGCGTAGTGCCGGCAGGCGTCCAGCAGGTCGCCGCGCGCCGCGGCGACCTTGCCCTCCGTCGTCCACACGGCGGCCCAGGACGCGGGGTCGCCCACGGTGTCGTTGGCGATGCGGTCCAGGACCTCGGCGGCGTGCCCGGGCGCCATGCCCTGGCCGCGGGCGTGCAGTCGGGCGAACTCCTTGAGTTCTTCGAGATGTTGCATGTCCGACCCTCCGGTCAGTGGATGGCGCCGTCGGGGCGCCGCTTTCCGTAGCCGAAGGCCCGGTCCACCGCGATGTGCGTGGTCCAGCCGAGCCCCGCCAGGAGCAGCGTCCGCGACGCCGTGAGGACGCCTCCCGCGAGGAGGGCCCCGGCCAGCCGCGGGTCGTGCAGGGTGTTGTAGAGGGGGACCATGTCCGGCGGGAGGTGGCGCGGGGCCACCGGCGGTGTCTTTCCCGTGTGGAAGAACGCGAAGTCGGGGGCGATGAGCGAGGTCCAGAAAGTCGGGCTCAGGGCGCCGCCGAGCGCGAGAGCCGTGCCGAAGGAGGCGGCGCCCGTGACCGCGCTCAGCGTCCGGCCCGCGGTGCTGCGCCAGGTCCAGAGGTCGACGGGAGCGGGCGTGCCCGGGGTGGCGGCGGCCGGTTCGTGCGCGGCCGAGCGGGGAGCGGGTGACAGCACCCGGAGATCGGCTTTCATGCGGCGTCTCCTCTAGCGTCGAGCAATGTGAGCCGTGCGCTGTGCGCCCAGTGTTCTGCGGGTTGCTTGCGGCCTGGTTGTACGGGCTTGTGGGGACTTGTGCAGGTGAGGGGTGGCCGGACCCGTAGGCCGACCACCCCTCATCTGTCACCCGGACCGGTCTGTCACCAGGACCGATCCGTCCTCACCACCGGTCGGTCACCACGACCGGTCCGTCATCACCGCCTGTCTCACCACCCGTCCGTCACGAAACGTTTCAGCACCTGTCTCGCCACCTGTCTCACCATGTCTCCGTCACCACCACTCGTCCTGCTCGGACTCCTGCTGCTCGTCCTCGCCGAGCACCTCGGTGAGTGCGTCGACGATGCTCGAGTCGAGGGCCGTGCCGGCCGCCGTGTCCGCCGTACCGCCGAAGCCCGCGTCACCCACGGCCACGCTGACGACGTAGGTGTCGGAGAGCTCGTAGGTACGGAACGTCCACTCGCCGTCCGAGCCCGGTTCGCCGTTGGGCCGCAGTACGTCGGTGGGCGTGCCGTCGGAACGGAAGCCGAAGTCGGTGAAGCGGAACTGCATGCCGAGCCCGATCGCCTTGCTGTACGCCTCCTTGAGCGTCCAGAGCCGGACCAGCGCCGGATCGCGCTCCTTCTCCGGCATGGCCTCGATCTCCTCCACCTCGTGCGGTGTGCACATGTGGCGGCCGAGGCCGGGACCGTAGAGCTTGCGGTCGGCCCGCTCGGCGTCCACCCCGATCACCCCGCCGGTGGCCAGTCCCACCAGGAGCAGTTCATCGGTGTGGCTGAGGCTGATGTGCACGCCGTCGTACCCGCGCAGATAGGGCCGCCCGGTGTGGGTGTAGCCCAACTCCACGGACTGCGGCGGCACATGGAGCGCCGCGGCGGCCGCGAACTTCAGCAGGACCCGCGACGAGGCGAACCTGGTCCGCACATCGGGGTGCGTCAACTCCAGGAAACGCTCCCAGTCGCGGCCCAGCAGGGCACGCAGGCGTGGCCCTCCCGCCCGTTCGGGACGCCAGTCGTCCAGGCGGGCGTAGAGGATCGCGGTCGCATGCCGGTCCAGGTCAGCGCGGACTGTGCTCCAGTCCCCGCCGGGTCCCGTGATCACGATCGGCTCCCCGAGCGTCCGGGCCGGGGACTTGCGCCCTGGAGCCGTCATCAAAGGCCTCCATGGTGTGGTGGAGATCGGTGAGCAGATCGGCCGCGATCCCGCCGTCGATCACCCTGTGGTCGAAAGTGAGGCCGAGCCGCATGACGGGAGCGGCGGCTATGGAGCCGTCCGCGCGGACCACGGCCCGCTGGACGATCCGCCCCGCGCACAGCGTGACGGCGGTGCCGCCCGCCGAGTGGAACCCGTCGACCGCGCTGTGGCCGAGGGAACTGACAGAGACGCTGCCGAAGATGCCCGGCCGCGTGCGCGGATCGCGCAGCGCCGCGCCGAACGCCGTACGGGCGAGGGGCAGCGGCAGCCGCCCCAGCATCCGTACGCCCTTGAACTCGGGCAGTTCCGCGGCGTCCTGCCCCCGGTAGCGGTCGACCTGCTGCTGGATCTCGCGCAGCCCGGCCTTCTCCAGGTTCGGCACCAGTGCGGACAGCACGGTGCGCTCGCCCTCGACACGGCGGTCCAGGGCCAGCTTCGCGGTCACCTCACGGAACCGCACGATCTTGGGTGCGCGCAGCCGCCCCGGCCAGCCCGGGGACATCACCGCGTTCGCCTCGGGATGCCGGTCCAGGGCTCGGCCGGCCGCGTGCAGCAGATAGGTCACGTAGGAGTAGCGCAGGCCGCGGTCACGGGCCGCGGCCCGGTGCTCCTGAATCCGCGTCATGTCGATGTCGGTGTCGAGGTGCACCGGGCGCTGGCCGGCCGCCCACTCCAGGAAGAACAGGGTGTGCCGGCGACGTCGCTCGATGACGGTGCTTGCCCCGTGGACCGCGGCCCTGCTCACGCCGGCACCGCCAGGTCGTAGATCCCCTTCAGACTCCTGGCCTCCAGGACCTTGCCGACGGGGACGCTGTGTCCGGTGGCCACCTCCAGGGCGGTGACCAGCTTGAGGAGGTAGAGGGAGTCCCAGTTGGGCAGTTCGTCGAAGTCCGCCGCCACCTGCTCGGCTTCCAGAGGCATTCCGATCTCTTCGCGAATCAGCAGGATGAAGTCGTCGAGGGTGAAGGTGCTCGTGCCGCTGCTCATATCTTCTCCAGGGCGAAACCGGCCTTGATCCATTTGCTTGACTCCACGGCGACCGCCAGGGCCTTCTCGCCGGCGGCCATCTGTTCGAGGAGCTTCTCTATCTGCAGGAAGGGCAGGGCGTTGCCGTTGTTGCCGGTGTCGGCGACGCAGGACACCTCGCGGGCACCGGGCACGTCCAGTTCCTCGGTGATGCGGCGCGTCATCCGGCCCGACAGCTGGGGCGGCAGCAGGAAGTCCAGGTCCTCGGGGTCCCAGTCGAGTTCGCCGAGGAGCTCCCAGAGGATCTCCGTGGCCATCACGGGGACGCCCTCCTCGATGGCCTTGTAGTCCTCGGTCAGCGCCTGCCGGTCGTCGTAGCGGTCGGCGAGACCGAACCACTCGATGACCTGGCCGGCCTTGCGGCCCAGGCCCGTGAACCGGTTGAGCACGTGCCGCACCGCGACGCGCTGCCCGGCCGGCTCGGAGGTGAGTACGGCGGCGCCCGCACCGTCCCCGAAGAGCACGAAGTTGACCAGGTCGCTGGGGGCGGACTTGGACAGGTCGCGCTTGACGTCGAGGTGCTTGCTGCACACGTCGCCGCCGATGACCAGACCGGTGCGGTACTGCCCGGAGGCGATCATCGTCTGGGCGAGGCTGAGCGCCTGCACGGCGCCCGCGCAGCCCGACTGGAGCTGGAAGGTGGGCACCTGGTCGAGACCGAGCTGGTCGGCCACGTTGTTGACGGTGGCCGGCATCAGCGTGTCGGGCGTCGCCGTGCCGAGCACGATGAAGTCGATGTCGGAGGCGTCCACGCCGTCCGCCGCGAGCGCCTTCTCGGCGGCCCGGGCACACAGGTCGGCCAGCGACCAGCGGACCTCGCCGGTCGCCAGGTCGCGCGCGAAGTGCCGGGTCTTGGTGCCGATGAAGACCTCGATCCACTCCTCGTTGACGCCGAGCATCTTGGAGAGCTGGGCGTTGTCCACCGGATCGCCGGGCAGGGCGGTGCCTATGGACGCGATATACGCGGTCGGGGCTGTCTGTTCCTGGGTCATGCCGTCCTCTCTTCCTGGCCGGGGGCTTCGTGGCCGTGGGCGGCGGCGCCTATCTCGTTCAGGAAGCCGACGAGCTCTCCCACGGTGGAGAGCCTCGGCAGCAGGTCCTGGACGGTCATTTCGCCGAGCCCGGTGAGCCGTTCCTCAAGGCGGTTCTTGAGCTCCATGACCATCACCGAGTCGAACCCGAGATCCTCGTAGAGCCGCAGATCGGGGGTGAGTTCGTCCGGTGCGTAGCCGCCGACCTTGCCGACGACCTCGTACGCGGCCCGTGCCACCGGGCCCTCGGGCCTGCCATGCCCCACGGAGAGCACGGCGACGGCGGAGGCCGCCGGTTCGGACTGCGCGGACTCCGGCTCCGGAGCGGACACCACCGACTGGAGCGCCGGCTCCACGCGGCCGCCCCGCGCCTCGCCGAGCGCCGGGGTGCGCGCCGCCCAGTAGCGGTGCTTGTCGGAGAAGGCGTACGGGGCGAGCTGCTGCGGCACCCGGTCCTTCTCCTCGTACACCGCGTCCCAGTCCGGCACGGCACCACCGCGGTACAGCTCGGCGAGTGCGTCGCCCAGCTCACGGCCGGCCGCGTCCTCGCCGGGCACCGGGTGGACGTGCACGGGACCGGCGGCGGTGCGCGCACCGCCGAGGGTGCGCACCATGCCGGAGAGCACGGGGCGCGGGCCGATCTCCACGACGTGCGTCGCGCCGTCGTCGAGCAGGGCGATCGTGGCGTCGGCGAACAGCACCGTCGCGCCGATGTGCTCCACCCAGTAGGCGGCGTCCATCGCCTCGCCCGCCTCCTGGTCGAGCAGCCGGCCGCGCACCGTCGAGTACACCGGGACCTGCGGCACGGTGCCGCCGACCTCCTCGGCGACGGCCGCGAACCGCTCCAGCATCGGCTCCATGAGAGGGGAGTGGAAGGCGTGCGAGACCTGGAGCCTGCGCGTCTTCAGCCCCCGCTCCGTCAGCTCGCCCTCGATGCGCTCCAGGGCGGCCAGATCACCGGAGAGGACCGTCGCCAGCGGACCGTTGACCGCGGCGATGCCCACCAGCGGCTCCTCGGCCACCCGCGCCTCAAGAGACTCGCGCGCGGCCCGCACGGACAACATGCCGCCGCCCTCGGGGAGTTCCTGCATCAGCGCGCCCCGGGCCGCGATCAGCCGGGCCGCGCCGTCCAGCGGCAGCGCGCCCGCGAGGACGGCAGCCGCGTACTCGCCGACGCTGTGACCCAGCAGCACGTCCGGCCGTACGCCCAGTTCGGCGAGGGTGCGCCCGAGGGCGTACTCGACGGCGAACAGGGCGGGTTGCGTCCACCGGGTCAGATGGACGTCCGCGTCCCCGCCGAGAACGAGGTCGCGCACGGATCTGCCCGTGTGCGGCAGCAGCGCCGCGTCGGCCTCGTCGAGGAAGCCGCGGTACAGCGCCGAGTCCCGGTACAGCCCCGCCGTCATCGCCGGGTACTGCGAGCCCTGCCCGGTGTACAGGAACGCGGTGCGCGGGCGGCCCGTGGGCGCCGCGGTGAGCCGCGCGAGCAGGTCCGGGTCGTCGGCGGCGCTCCGCAGCCGGGTCACGAGCTCGGCCGTGTCCGAGGCGGAGACCGCGAACCGGTAGCGGTGCCCGGCCTTCACATGGTTGCTGTTCCAGGCCAGCGACCCCACCGGCACCCGGCGTCGCTCGGCCGCGTCCGCCTGGGCCAGCAGGTTGCGCTGCAGGGCCGGTACGGCGGGTGCGGTGAGCGTGAAGACGGCGGCGCCGATGCCGCCGGCGGTGGCGGACGGGCGCGCCTTGGGGCGGGCCGCGGCCGGGGGTGCGCTCTCCAGGACGGCGTGCGCGTTCGTGCCGCCCATGCCGAAGCTGCTGAGTCCGGCGACGACGCCTTCCGCGGGCAGCTTGAGCGGCGCCTTCAGGAGCCGTATGCCGTGCTCGCGCATCTTCAGGCTCGGGTTCTCCTTGGCCGCGAACCTGCTCGCGGGCACCACCCGGTTGTGCAGCGACAGCGCCACCTTGATCAGGCCCGCGATGCCCGCGGCACCCTCGGTGTGCCCGAGGTTGCCCTTCACCGAGCCGAGCGCCAGCGGCTTGCCGGAGCGCCCCGCGTGGTGGTGGCCCAGCGCCCTGACCTCCATCATGTCGCCGAGCGCGGTGCCGGTGCCGTGTCCCTCGGTGAAGGTGACGTCGGACGGTTCGACGCCGGCCCTGCGGTAGGCGGAGGCCAGCACCTCCTGCTGTGCCCACCGGTTGGGCGCGGTGATGCCGTTGCTGCGCCCGTCCTGGTTGACGGCGGTGCCGCGGATCACCGCGTACACCCGCTGGCCGTCCGCGACGGCGTCCTTCAGCCGGCGCAGTACGACGACGCCGACGCCCTCGCCGCGACCGATGCCGTTGGCCTCGGAACTGAACGGCTTGCAGCGGCCGTCGGGAGCCGACAGGCCCGCCTGCGTGTAGAAGATCGACAGAGCCGGGGTGAGTGCGACGTTGACGCCCCCCGCGAGCGCGACGTCGCACTCCTCGGACAGCAGGGCGTTCGCCGCCAGGTGCACGGCGACCAGCGAGGACGAGCAGGCCGTGTCGACAGCGAGGGAGGGCCCCTTGAGGTCGAGGTGGTACGAGATCCGGTTGGCCGTCATGCAGTAGCCGTTGCCGGAGCCGATCTGCGCCGTGACGTTGTCGTAGTCCGTCAGGTGCAGCTGGGCCCACTCGTTGCCCATGATGCCGACGAAGACACCGGCGCCGGAGCCGGCCAGCTGCTGCGGGGCGATACCGGCGTCCTCGACGGCCCGCCAGGCGCTCTGCAGCAGCAGCCGCTGCTGCGGGTCCATGGCCGCGGCCTCGCGCGGCGAGATGGTGAAGAACTCGTTGTCGAAGGCGTCGGGGTCGTTGACGAAGCCGCCCTCGGTGGTGTTCGTACGTCCAGGTGCACCGCCTGCCGCGTGGAACTCCTTGGCGTCCCACCGCAGCCGGGGCACCTCCCCCACACCGTCTCCGGAACGCATCAGCAGGTCCCAGTAGGCGCCCGTGTCGGGCGCCCCCGGGAACCTGCAGTCGATGCCGACGATGGCGATCGGTTCCATCAGTGCGCGCCGCCTTCCACAGCGGCGAACTGCTCCATCAGGTGGTCGGCCAGCGCCTGCACCGTCGGGTAGTCCCAGGCGGCCGTGGGCTCGAGGACGAAGTCGAAGTCCTCCTCGATGTCGCCGCACAGGCTGAAGGCGGCCACGGAGTCGAGTCCGTACTCGGCCAGTGGAACGACCGGGTCGATCTCGGCGGGCTGCCGCTTCAAGTACAGGGCGATGCGGTCGGCCAGCCACAGGGTGAGCGACTCACGGGTGTGTCCGGTGGTCGATGCAGGCATGGTGCACTCCTCGGCGAGGGTAGGCCGGCGGTGACGCCGGCGGTGAGATCGGTGATGAGGTCGGCAGTGCGTTGCTGGTGACGGCGGTGGTGCACCGCCGGCCGGTCAGCCGGCCAGCGGTGTGGCGTACAGGTCGAAGCTCCTGCGCTCGCGGTACCTGCGCAGCACTTCCTCGTGCACCCCGGCGTCGACGGACGCCGGGAGATCCGGGGGCTGCTGGCCCAGGCGCCGGGCCAGCCGGTGCAGTACGGCGGCCAGCCAGCCGGGGTCGGCGAGGAACGGGTCGTCGCCGCCGCGGGCCTGCTGCCAGACGCCGATCACGGACGCGGCGGCCAGGAGCACCGCGTAACGGTCCGCGAGGGCGAACGTGCCGGGGCTCGCGAGAGCGGTGCGGTTCTCCGGTGCCAGCGCCAGCGACGCCTCCTGGAGCTGGCGCAGCTCGTCCATCATCTTCAGGGCCACGCTGTGCACCGCGCGCTCCACCGGGGAGGAGCTGGGCAGTTCGTCGACCGAGGCGACCAGGGACGCGCTCAGGCTGTCCCGCCCGCTGGCCAGCGTGAGCCGGTCGAAGGGGATGCCGGGCAGGTCCTCGCGCAGCCGGAACAGCGACCCCGGGGCCGGGTCCGCGTTGAACCAGGAACGCCGGGCGAGCCGGGCGAGCTGCGGGATGATCGTGGCCTGGCAGGCGGCGGACCCGGCGTGGCCGAGGCTGAGCACCGGCAGGTCCCTGATGTGCTTCTGGAAGATGCCGAACTCGCCCTCGCGGACGTAGAAGCGGGCTCCCAGCACGATCGACAGATCGTGCATGGTCTCCGTGAGCATCTTCGGCACCAGGTACTTGGTGGCCGCGGCGTAGACGCTCGTCTCCTCCGGCAGCAGATGCACGGCGCGCGTCGCGGCGAGCGAGAGACTGTCGCCGATCAGCAGGTCGAGGAAGGCACCGGACAGGGTCGCCCGGGCGTGCGGGATGTCCATCACGGACTTGCGGTACAGCTCGCGGCCGAGCGCGAACGACACCACCGTCCGCAGACTGGTGTCGGCCGCCCCGAGCGCCATGCCGGGCACCGCGCTGCGGGTGATCTGGAAGGCCCGCAGGGCGAGTTCGACGCCCTGGCCGGTGTCGCCGACGAGCGCGTCCGCGGGCACCGGGGTGTCCTCGAAGTGCAGCCCCGACAGGTGGCAGCCACGCACTCCGGCCGCGCCGTAGCGGGGCAGGACCGAGTAGGTGTCGGCGTCGAGACCGGCCCGCTCGGCGAGGACCACCGAGTGGCTGCGGGCGCCGGGCGCCGCGCTGGTGCGGCTGAACAGCACCCAGGCGGCGGCCCGGTCGGCGTTGTTGATGACCTGCTTCTCGCCGTTGAGCAGATAGCCGCCGCCCGGCGCGGGACGCGCCTCGAACTCGTTGCGCACGAAGTCGTTGCCGTGCGCCAGCTCGTGGTACGCGACCGAGACCTTGCCGCCGTCGAGCATGATGCGGGCGAGCCGCTGCTTCTGCTCGGCGGAGCCGGAGGTCCACACGTTGACGCCCGCCATGAACGACGTCACGCCGTAACCGAGGCCCAGGGCGACGTCCCGGCGGAACACCTGGCGCATCACCCGCACCAGGGTGTCGATCCGGTCCAGCCTGCCGCCGTTCTCGCGCGGCACGAAGTCGGCGTTGAGCACCACGTCGTCGAGGATGCTCTCGCCGGCCGCGGACATCTCGCCGGCCTCGTCGGCCTTCAGCAGCTGGGCGTACGAGACGTCGTTGTCGTCGGAATTCGGGTCGCCGAGCCGCTTCTCCAACTCGGCGACGCGTGCGGCGACCTGTGCCTCCTGGTCGGTGGTGGGGGCTCCATATGCCCCCTGGGGCAGGGAACCGGTCAGCATGACGTCCTCTCGTTCTTCTCGTTCTCGCCGGCCGCGGTGGCGGCCTGCTCGGGGGCGGGCGTGGCCGCTTCGCGCTGTTCGAGCAGCGAGAACAGCCGGCCTTCGGCCCGCGCGGCCCGCACCTCGGCGAGCAGCGCCTCGTAGGTCTCGGGCTCGGAGCCGTCGGCGCCTTCCGTGCCGTTCGTGGTCTCCGCCGCGCCGAGGCGCACCAGGATCCGGTCGAGTGCGGCGCGCAGCCACAGCCCGTCCTGCCACAGCGCCGCGGTGGCGCCGTCGGCCAGCCGGTCCGCGTTCGCGGTCCACAGACCGAGGCAGGCGGCTCCGGCGTAACAGAGCGTGTAGCGCCGAGCCGTCTCGAAGGCCGCCGTCGGTACGTCCGCGAGGACGTCCTGGTGGGTCTCCATCTCGGCGTGCACCTTGTCGGTGACGGCGAGCAGCCGCTGCGCGGCCGAGTGCACCGGTCCCAGCTCCGGCCGGGACTCGGCCCGGCGGGCCAGCTCCTCGACGGAGGCGGGCAGTGAGGCGAGGACACCGCTGCCGCGCCGCGCGACGACGGACAGCTTGCCCGGGTCGAGAGGCGGAAGGGGCAGTCCCAGGTCGTAGGCGGCACTCGCGCCCGCCGTGTCGCCGTTGCCGCGTCGGTAGCCGCGCACCAGCGAACGGAACTGGTTCACCAGGGAGTTGAGGTTCACCAGCGTGTTGCCGTCGAACAGGCCCACGATGCGGTGGTCCCGCTCCAGCTTCTGGAACCGCCCCTGTGCGTGCACGTCCTTGAGGAACGCGCGGGCGCCGAGCAGCCGGGTCAGCTCCGTGAGCACGCCCTCGGTGCCGGAGGGCAGCAGGTACTTGGTGACCGCGGCGGTCAGGCTCATCTCCGCGGTCTGGGTGTGCACGGCGCGCGAGGCGTACAGCCCGAGCGCCTCGTGCAGCAGCAGGTCGGCGGCGGCCGTGCCCAGGGACCGGCGGGCCTTCGGCAGGTCGATCAGCCGCCGCCCGTACAGCTCCCGCTGCTCGGCGAACTCCAGGGCGATGCGCAGCCCGTGGTCGCCCGCGCCCAGCGAGAGCGCGGCACACAGGGTGCGGGTCAGCTGGAGGGCCTTGATGACGGTCTCGATGCCGCCGCCCTCCGTGCCGACCAGCGCCTGCCGAGGCACCCGCGCCCCCTCGAAGGCGATCCCCGAGATGTCGGCGCCCCGGATGCCGTGGGTGTGCACCTTGGGCAGGTGCCGGTACGTTTCCTCACCCAGCTCCCGCTTGTCGACCATGAGGACGCTGAAGCCGCGCGGGCCGCCCGCCGGGTCGGTACGGGTGAGCAGGGCCAGGATGCTGCCCCGGGTCGCGTTGTTGATGAGCCACTTCTCGCCGCTCACCAGCCAGCCGCCGCCGGGCAGTCCGGGTGCCGTCTCGCCCTGCACCTCACCGGCGAGCAGGTCGCTGCCGTGCGCCCGCTCGGTCAGGCCGAGGGAGACCGGGACGCCGGCCCTGATGTCGGCGCCGAGCCGCTCGGCCTGCTCCGCGCCGCCCGCCACCCAGACGCAGACGCCGCCCAGGTAGGTCTTGCCGTGGCCGATCGCGGTGGTCAGGTCGCGCCGGGCGACGACCCGCATGAGCTGGAGTATCTGCTCGTAGTTGTCGAGCCGTCCGCCGTGCTGGACCGGCACGTAGTAGTCGGAAAGGCCCCACTCCTGAAGACGGTGGCAGATGTCCGCGGGGAACTCCTCCTTGTCGTCGAGTTCGACGCTGCGTGCGTAGGAGAAGGTCACCTGCGGGTCGTTCGGGTCCCCGAGGAAGGCTTCCAGCTCCCCGGCCAGTCGATACGGCGGATGCTCCATGTCAGACCACCGAATCCAGCGGGCGCTCGATGGCGTCGGCGACGAGCTCGCGCACGGCGGGCTCCAGGACCTCGTACAGCGGGGTGATCTGGCCCTTGAGGAACAGCTGCTTCATCAGGGTCCGCTGGATCTTGCCGCTGGTGGTCTTGCGGATCGTGCCGGGGCGCACCAGGAGCACATTGCCCGCGGGAATGTTGAACTCCCGCCCGATGAAGCTCTGTACGGAGGTGGCCAGGGTGCGCAGATCGGTGCTGACGGAACTGGCGCGCACCTCCTGGATGACGATCAGGTGCTCGCGGTCGGTCTCCACCGCGAAGACCGCGCCCGCGCCGACGCCGAGCGCCTTGTCGGTGCCCTGCACGGCCCGCTCGATGTCCTGCGGGTAGAGGTTGCGGCCCGCGATGATGACCAGTTCCTTGAGCCGGCCCGTCACGTACAGCTGGCCGTCCTCCCACACGCCGAGGTCGCCGGTGCGCAGCCAGCCGCCCCCGTCGTCGCCGCCCTTGCCGTCGGCGATGGCCGCGTCGAAGATCTCCTTGTTGGTCAGCGGCCGCTTCCAGTAGCCGGAGGCGACGCTCTCGCCCTTGACCCAGATCTCCCCGACGGAGCCCTCGGGCTGCTCCAGGAAGGTCTCCCCGTCGACGATCCGTACGTCGAAGTCGTCCGAGCGCACGACGCCGCTGCTGACGAGGGTGCGGCTGGCCGCGTCCTCGCGCGGGTCGGCGAGCCTGCCCGCCTCCAGGGACTCGGAGTCGACGGCGAGGACGACGGGACGGGAGTTGAGCGGGGTGCCGGAGACCAGGAGCGTCGTCTCGGCCATGCCGTAGCAGGGGAAGAAGGCCTCGGGCTTGAAGCCGGCGGGCTCGAAGCGCTTGGTGAAGGCGCGGATGGTCTCGGCCCTGACAGGCTCGGCGCCGTTGCACGCGGCCTGCCAGCTGGACAGGTCCAGGGTGGCGAGCTGGTCGTCGGTGACACGGCGCAGGCAGAGGTCGTAGGCGAAGTTGGGGCCGCCGCCGATGGTGACCTTGTAGTCGCCGATCATCTGCAGCCAGCGGTGCGGCCGCTTCAGGAACGACACCGGCGAGATCAGCGCGGCCGAACCGCCGAGGAACAGCGGCTGCAGGATGTGCCCGATGAGACCCATGTCGTGGTAGAAGGGCAGCCAACCGCCGTAGCGCGTGTCGGAGTTGGAGCCGACCGAGTGCTGGATGGCCAGCTCGTTGGCGAGCAGGTTCTTGTGCGAGACCATGACGCCCTTGGGGTCACTGGTCGAGCCCGAGGTGTACTGCAGGAACGCCAGGTCCTCCGGGGTGATCGACGGCGCGGTCCACGCACCCGGGTCGCCGTAGTCGGCGCCGTCGGTGGCCAGGCACCGCACGTCGTTCATGTTCTCGGCGGTCAGCCAGGCGGATATCTCCGGCGCGTTGGTGGAGTCGGTGAGGACCGAGTGCGCCTCCGCGTCCCGCAGGATGCCGGAGACACGGGTGAAGTGGTTGCCGTGCTCGGTGGGCAGCGGCGCGGGTACGGCGACGGCACCCGCGTACAGGCAGCCGACGAAGGCCTTGATGAACTCCAGGCCCGACGGGTACAGCAGCAGGACCTGGCGTCCGGCGGCTCCGGTCTCCTGGAGCCAGGAGCCGATCCGCCGGGCGTCCTCGTCGAGTTGGCTGTACGTCAGATTCTGCGGGGCCGAGCTCTTGGCGTCGTCCGGCAGGAAGATGAAGGCGTCCTTGGGGCCGAGCGCGTCGGTGCGCGCCAGAACCAGTTCGGTAAACGTGCGGAAGGCTGTCAACGTCGTTCCCTGACCTCTCCACGATCCGCTGGCGTTGCGCCGCCGGCGAGGACTGTTCTCGGACACGGCGATGCTCCGTCGGGGTGCTAAGGCGACACTTGTGCGATGTGTTGGTGTACTGGGGCGGACGCCGGGCGCCGGATAGCGTGAGTGCGGAAGATCCGGGAGACGGTCCGAAGGGGCCGCGAAAGGAGCGCAGCAGAGTGCGCCGCATTGCGTCCGACGTGTTCATCTCCGCCGAGCCCGAGAAAGTGTGGGCCGTCCTCACCGACTTCGAGCGGTTCGAGGAATGGAACCCGTTCCTCGTGGAGGCGTCCGGCGTCGCGGCGCCCGGGAACCGGCTGTCGTTGCGCTTCCGACTGCCGTCCAGCGGGCGCGAGATGGTCTTCAAGCCAACTGTGCTGCTGACCGAGCGACCCCAACTGCTGCGCTGGCGCGGCCGGTTCGGCGTCCCCTACATCTTCGACGGGCTGCACAGCTTCGAGCTGACGGCGCGGGACGGCGGCACGCATGTCCTGCAGAGCGAGGTGTTCACCGGGGTGCTCGTGCCGTTCACCAAGTCGATCATCGCGCAGAGCGAGCACGGCTTCGGCCGGCTGACCGAGGCGCTGAAGCAGCGGGTGGAGTCGGGCGTCTGACCGCTGGGCCTGGAGTGCCCGGAGTGCTCGGGTACTCCAGGCGCTCCAGGCCCAGCGGCTGTTCAGGCCCAGCGGGTGTTCCGGGCACACGAAGAAGCCTGCCGCCCGCCCCTGGGGGACGTAGGGCGGGCGGCAGGCTGGTTCGGGGGTGTGCCAAGTGCGGTGCGCGTCAGGGCTCAGACGAACGCCAGCTCCAGCGTGATGTGCTCCGGCACGTCCGGCACCCCGGCGCCGAGCGTGTGCTGGAACTCCGCCCCGCCGTCCTCGCTCTCGCTGATGGTGTCGAAGCCGAGCGAGGGGAAGAGGTCGCGGACCCGGTGGTTCTTCGCGGTGGGCCGGTAGCTGCCGAATATGGAGGTCCCCCCGTGGTCCCTGGCGTGCGTCAGGAGCGAGGCCAGGGCGGCCTGTTCGATGCCCCGCGAGAAGACCCGGCAGCTCAGCAGCATGTTGTCGATGTAGTAGTCGAGGCGGCCGTCGCCGACCTCCTTCCGTGCGAACACCACCCCGACCAGACCGTTGTCCCCGAACCGGTCACGGGTGCGCACGGCGAGCACCAGCTGGTTGTCCGCCTCGCGGTACTGCTGCACGTCGGCCTGCTGCATCCGCCGGGTGGTGAGGTTGAACTGGTTGGTGCGCAGGGTGATCTGGGCGATCCGGGCCACCTCGTGGTCACGTGCCGGAGAGATGTCCACGCGTACGTCGAGGGCCCGCAGGTACTCCTCCATGGACCCGGCGCTCTCCTCCAGGTCCTGCCGGCCGGCCTCGGAGCGGTACTGGCCGGCGCGCAGCCGGTCCTCCGCGGTCAGCTCGCGCACGTCGAACCAGCCGTCGGCCAGCAGCCGGTCCACGTGCAGCGCGGGCTCCTCGTCGAGGCGGACCACGGCGACCTCGGGCAGGCTCGACGCCACGAGACCGCACTCGAAGGGCGAGTCGTCGGCGAAGACGAAACTGTCCACGCCGAGGTTGAGCTTGGCGGCGATGTCGCGCAGATTGCCGTCCTTGGGATCCCAGTTGGCGTTGACCCGGGTGAAGTCCTCCTCGCGCAGGACCATGTCCGGGTGGTCGCGCAGCACACCGATGACCGGGTCCCGGTCGTTCTTGCTGCACACGGCGAGCAGCACGCCCTGGGCGCCGATCTGCTTGACGGCGCGCTGGAACTTGCCGAAGGCCTCCCCGCGGTACGTCGAGGCGGCGGCGATGCCGTCCGGGCCGTCGTCGCCCAGGATGCCGTCCCACAGGGTGTTGTCGAGGTCGACGACGAGGACCTTCTTGGCCCGCCCGCGCAGGGTCCTGGCCAGGTGGCCGATCTCGCGCGCGTACCGGCCGAGCAGTTCCTCGCCGAGGTGCACCTTGGCGTACGCGGCGAGCCTGCTGTCGCGCACCGGGCCGCTCTCGGCGATCAGCGGGTCGAGGTCGACGACGTGCAGCCGCGGCTGGTCGGCGGCGAGGCGCAGCAGCCCGGTGTTGAACTCCCGCCAGTGCACGGAGAGTTCGGTGCGCGAGCGGTGGTCGACGAGCTGGTGGGCGTGGCTGTTGAGCAGCGGCAGCGTGTTCAGGACAAGAGTGCCCGAGCCGTGCTCCGCGTAGCGCGCCACCAGAGTGGTGATCAGCGCCAGCTTGGCGTCCAGCGCCTTGGCGAGATCCGACACCCCCCAGGGCAGCGGGAGTTCGTCGAAGACGATCTGCGCGTCCAGCACACACAGGGCCAGTTCGGCGTCGGCCGCGTACAGCGGGCTGCCGGTGTCCTGGAGGTCGCGCAGCCAGGAGTCGTACTCGGCCTCGGCGGCGCGCAGCGGAATCCCGTGCCGGGCGAACTGTGCGGTCAGCGCCGGGATCAGGGCGTCCAGCATGCCGTGCCCGGCGATCGCGACGGTGGCCGGCGCGACCTGGGGGTGCAGCTTCTGCACGCTCTCCGGCGCGACGCGCGAGAGGAGCCGGCCGGCGCGGGCCAGCGCGGCGAAGTCGGCTTCGGATGTGACGAGTTCGGCGAGAAGTTCGGAGACCGTCGGATATTCGGCGGCGATCCGGTCTTCTCCGTGCAGGGCGCGCAGCCTGTCGAGCGGCCCTGTCTTCTCCGGTACGGAGTGCGCTGGTGCGGATGTCCCCACTGCTGTGCTCACGGCGGTTGGCCTCTCTGCGGGACCTGACGGGTGCCGCCGACCATCACCGGATGGCCTAAAGACGTGCTTGCGCGGCGCGCGTCGGACCCGGGGCGCAAGCACGTCTTTAGGCCGCGCCCGGAGCATCGGAGCCGACCATGACCCCTTCGGAAAGGCAGCAGTGACGATGACAACAGCGCTGACCGCACAGGTGTGCGTGGTCGGAGGGGGTCCGGCGGGGCTCACGCTGGCCGTGGAACTGGCCAAGCGTTCCGTTTCGGTCGTGGTCGTGGAGCAGAGCTCCCACTTCGACCGGTCGTTCCGCGGCGAGTCGGTCTCGCCGGATTCGGTGTGGCTGCTCGACCGGCTCGGCGTCCTCGGACGGCTCGAGGGCGCCTACCAACAGATGCACCGCATGGAGATCGTGGACTCCGGCAGCACCGTGCTGCGCGCCGACTTCACCAAGTTCCCCTATCCGCACCCGTACCCGGTGGAGATGCCCCAGCCGGCACTGCTGTCCGCGCTGGCCGGGATCGGCGAGGAGTACCCCGAGTACTTCACGCTGCTGCGCCCGGCCACGGCGATCGGGCTGATCCGGGAGGGCGACGGGCCGGTGACCGGCGTACGGGCACGGACGCCGGACGGCGAGGTCGTGGTGAACGCGGCTCTCACGGTCGCGGGCGACGGCCGGTTCAGCAAGGTGCGGGAGATGTCGGGCATCCCGTACACGAAGGTGCCGCTGGAGCGAGACGTGGTCTGGCTGAAGCTGCCGTTCCCGAAGGAGTGGGACGACCGCACCTACCGCATCCGGATCGAGGGCGACCAGCACGGCCTGTTCATCCCGACCCGCCCCGACAGTGTGCGGGTCGGCTTCAACATTCCCAAGGGCGGTCTCAAGGAGCTGCGCGCGCAGGGTCTGACCGCCCTGTACGAGCGCCTGGACCGGCTCGCCCCCGAGCTGTCCGGCGCCGTGCGCGAGGAGATACGCGCCTGGTCGGACACGTCGATGCTGGACATCTTCACCGCGCTGGTGCCGCGCTGGTCGGCGCCGGGCGTCCAGCTGATCGGGGACGCGGCGCACACCCTGACGCCGATCCTCGGCCAGGGCGTCAACCACGCCATCATCGACGCGGTGACGCTGGCTCCGATGGTGCAGGACGCGATGGCGGAGGGCGGCGGCACCCAGGCGCTGCTGCGGGCCGGTGAGCGGTTCCAGAAGGCGCGGGAGGAGTCGGTCAGCAAGTCGCGCGGACTGCAGCTGCGTCAGGAGCAGCTGTTCGCCCTGCACGGGGCGGGCGGGGTGTTCCGCCGCTCCCTGTACCGGGTGGTCAACCAGAGTCAGGCGCTGAAGCAGCGGGTCCTGGCCGGCGCGTACTTCCAACTGCAGGCGCGGGGCCCGCAGGTGGTCAAGGCGCAGGGGGAGACGACCCGGGTCTGAGAGACCCCGTGTCACATCCCCTGGGTGTGACACCGGCTCTGACGGCCCGGCGGACCTTTGAGGGAGGGTCCGCCGGGCAGCTTCGTCCGGGCGCCGGCGCAAGGTCCTGGAGGCGAACGGACGACAGCGCGAGGCCCTGGCCCGTACATCCGGGCCAGGGCCTTCGCAGTGTCGCGGTGCCTGCTTCGCGGGCTACCAGGTGACGGGGAGCCGGGTCAGACCGTGCACCATCATTCCGGTGGTCATCCGCAGTTCGCTCACGTCCTCGGCGAGCCGCAGCGCGGGGAAGCGCCGCAGCAACGACCCGATGACGATCTGCAGTTCGGCCCGGGCGAGCGCGGAGCCGATGCAGAAGTGCGGGCCGTGCCCGAACGCCATGTGCCCGGTCGCCGAGGGGCGGGCGGGGTCGAACGTGCCCGTCGCACCCTCGGTGAAGTGGTCGGGGTCCTGGTTGGCGGAGCAGATCGCCGCGAGGACCGCGCTGCCCTTGGGTATCAGCCTCCCGCCGAGCTCCACGTCCTCCAGGGTGATCCGCAGCGGGCCGCCGTCACCGATGGGGTTGATCCGCAGCAGCTCCTCCACCGCGTGGTCGAGGTGCTCCGGGTGCTCGCGCAGCGCCGCCAGGTGCTCCGGGTGGCGCAGCAGCGTGAGGACACACGTGCCGATCATGCTGACGGTCGTCTCGTGCCCGGCCACGAGCAACGTGATGATCATGGTGATCAGCTCGTGCTCGGACAGCTTGCCGTCCTCGTCCCGGGCCGAGACGAGCGCGCCGACCAGGTCGTCGGTGGGCTCCTCGCGCTTGCGCTGCACCAGCGCGCTCAGGTACTCGATCATGGAGGAGCGCTGGGCCGCCGTCTCCTCGGGCGTGTGCGAGGTCAGCGAGACGAACGCGTCGGACCAGCCGCGGAAGCGGTCGCGGTCCTCGAAGGGGACGCCGAGCAGCTCGCAGATCACCATCACCGGGAGCGGGAAGGCGAGTTCGGTGTTGAGGTCCACCGGCGGCGACTGCCGCTCCATCGCGTCGAGCAGCCCGTCGGTGAGCTCCTGGATGCGCGGGCGCAGGTTCTGCACGCGGCGTGCGGTGAACTCCCGCGAGACCAGCTTGCGCAGCCGGGTGTGCTCGGGCGGGTCCATGGTGAACAGGCCGCCCGCCAGCGGGGGAGTGCTGGAGAGCTGGGGGGCGCCGGGCTCCGTGGTGGCGGCCCGGCTGAACCGCCCGTCCGACAGGACGGTGCGTACGTCGTCGTACCGGGTGACCACGTACCCCTCGTCGCCGCTGGGCAGTTTGACGTGGGCGACCGGGCAGCTCTGCCGCAACTCCTCGTAGACGGGCGGCATCTGAACGGCTGAGGGCCGGTGGAAGGGGTAGTTCAGGGTCTCGGGTATGGCCTCGGGCTCGGTCGCTCCAACGTCCATCTGGGTGCCTCCGAAGACGGGGTCGAATTGGAAGGGTGAAGCAGCGGACCGGGGGCTGGTGTCCAGCACGGATCCGCGAGAACCGGAGGATCCTCGCAACGCCCCCTTGTACCCCGGAAAAGCCGCTGCTCAGGCGGCAGTTCGCTGCCAGCCCTCGCGGCTGCGCAGGCCGTAGCCCATGGCCCGGTCGAGGGCGATGTGGGTCAGCCACATCAGGCCGAGAGTGAACGGCGCGGCGTTCGCCTCGGGCTTCCCTCCGGTGACCACGGTGCTGAGCACCATCCACACCACCGGTGTGATCGGGCGGTGCATCAGGTTGTACGCCGGGACGGCGCGCTTGGGCAGCCGGCCCGGCTGGGTCCACTCGGACTTCGCGATGAAGAAGGTCAGGTCCGGTGCGATGAGGCCGAGTACGGCGAGCGGGATCACCCACCCCCCGTGCTTGACCGCCTCGAACACCGACCAGACCAGCAGGAAGGCGCCGAGCACCCCCCACGCGGCACGGACGGGCGCCGACGTCGACGTCCTGGTGGGGCCCTGGGGGGTGCGCGGGGAAGTGTGCTGCGCCATGGGTCTCTCCTCGCTGGTACGTGTGGGGGTACCGCGGCGCGAACGCGGTACGCGGTCGGCTCAGCGTGCACCCGGCCGCTGAAGGCACGCCAAAGCGCACGCCAAAGCCCGCCGCGATCACCCCGGTTGAAGGAACCCTTCCGGTTCCGTTCAACAATCCCCCGATATCGGACGGCATATTCCAGAGGCACAGGCTCCGCTTTGGCCGCGCACAAGCCCTCGCGCGCATGCTGCTGCGTGCATCGCAACCATCACGCGAGGAGACCTCATGAAGACCGACTCGGCTCCCGAGCGGGGCGTCGCCGCCGCGGGGGCGTCCGCAGATGCCGCCGCCGCCCAGCCGGACCCCCGGCGCTGGTGGGTGCTCGGCGTCATCTCACTTGCCCAGTTCGTCATCGCCATCGACTCGTCCGTGGTCAACGTGATGGGCCCCCGGCTGAAGGACGCCATCGGCCTGTCGACGACGGGCCTCCAGTGGGTCATGAACATCTACGTCCTCCTCTTCGGAGGACTCCTGCTGCTCGGCGGCCGGCTCGCCGACGTCATCGGTCGCCGCGTGGTGTTCCTGGCCGGCCTGACCCTGTTCACGCTGGCCTCGCTGGGCGCCGGCCTCGCCGATTCCGAGAGTGCGCTGCTCACCGCGCGCGCACTGCAGGGCATCGGCGCCGCGGCTCTCTCGCCCGCCTCCCTCTCCATCCTGGTGACGGTGTTCCCCGACGCCAAGGAGCGGGCCAAGGCGTTCGGCGTGTGGGGCGCGGTCATCGGGATCGGCGCCAGCGTCGGCACCATCATGGGCGGCGCCATCGTCAACGCCGACTGGCGCTGGGCGTTCTGGATCAACGTGCCCGTCGGCCTGATCGTCGGCGCCGCCGCGGTCGCGCTCATCAAGCTCCCCAAGCCGTCCGGCGAGCGCCCGCCCAAGGACCTCGCCGGAGCGGTCACGGCCACCGGCGGTCTGCTGCTTCTCGTCTACGGCATCGTGACCAGCAACGACAACGGCTGGTCGGACTGGCGCACGCTCGGCTCCCTCGGTGTCGCCGTCGCCCTGCTCATCGCGTTCGTCGTGGTGGAGGGCCGCAGCGCCGCTCCGCTCGTCCCGCTGCGTCTGTTCCGCTCCCGCTCGGTGGTCGCGGGCAGCCTCGGCGAGTTCCTCACGGCCGCCCTGATGATGCCGATCTTCTTCCTGCTTCCGCTGTGGATGCAGGGCGTGCTCGACTACAGCCCGCTGCAGACCGGTCTGGCGTACCTGCCGGTGAGCATCGCGCTGATGACACTGGCCCCGCTCGCCTCGGAGCTGATCGGCAAGACCGGCCCGCGGAACATGTATCTCGCCGGTACGGTCGCGCTGGCCGGCTGCGTCGTCATGCTGACGCGGATGCCCGTGCACAGCGGCTACTGGAGCTTCCTGCTTCCGGTCACCGCCCTGTTCGGTGTGGGTCTCGTGTTCTGCCTCATCCCGACCCCCGTGGTGGGTACGTCCGAGGCGACCGACGAGGACGCGGGCACGACCTCCGCGCTGCTCAACGCCTCGACGCAGATCGGTGCCGCGTTCGGTATCGCCATCGCCGTCACGGTGCTCAACAACCGCATGGCGTCGCAGGCCGCGCACGGCGCGACCCCGCACGTCGCCCTGGTGCACGGTCTCCAGGCCGCGTTCACCGTCCTGCTCGTCTTCCTGGCCCTGTCCATGCTCACCGGCATCTTCGGCTTCCGCCGCGGAACGACCGCCCCGGCCGGCGCCGAGGACGGCGCCGCCGAGACCCCGGTCGCCAGGTCGGCCGAGCACGCCGTCGCCGCCGAGCCGGCCACGGCGGCCCGGTCGGAGCGCATCGCCTGACCGCAGCACCACCGCACCGCACCGCACCGGCCCGCCACCCGAAACCCCCGGGTGGCGGGCCAACGCGCTGCTCGCAGCTTGTTCTTCGTGGCTCACACGGCCTGGTCGGCACAGAAGTGAAGCCGCCCCGGCCGGCAGTGCGGCTGAGGCGGCTTGGTGTGCGGAGTTCGGAGTCCGCGGAGTTCAGACGGCTTGTCGGCGCGTACGGCTCACACGCAGGCGCGCTGTTCGCCGAGGCGGTGGGCGATCGTGTCGGCGATGATGCCGCCGGTGAGCGGTGCGCCGTCCGCCGTCCCGACGGGCCGGGCGAACCGCATCGGCGGCGTCCCGACCATCGACCCCTCCAGCGCCCGGGTGAGCAGAGCCGCCACACCACAGAGCCGGTCGTCGTCCTCGACCGTCGCCGACAGCACGTGCTCCGCGGCGAGTTCGGCGAGGCGCGCGGGCAGCGGAACGATCCAGCCGGGGTCCACGACGGTCACCGAGACACCCTGCGTGGACAGCAGCAGGGCCGCCTCCAGGCACACCGGGGCCATCGCACCGACGGACACGATGAGCACGTCGCGTACCTCGCGTACGTCGCCGCGCGCGGCCGGGCCGCCGTACAGCACGTCGATGCCCCGGTCGTGCGCCACGGCCTCGATGTCGGGGCCGACGAGTCCCTCGGGGAAGCGCAGCACCGTGGGCGCGTCCTCGACGCCGAGCGCAGCGTGCAGCTGGGCACGGAGCCGGGCGCCGTCGCGCGGGGCCGCGCAGCGCAGTCCGGGCACCATCCGCGACAGCGCCGCCGGATCCGCGCCGCCGATCTCGTCCGGCGCCCCCGACCCCGCGAGCGCGAAGGTCACTCCGTACTCCCGCCGCGCCGCGTCCCGCGCGACCTGTTCCAGGGCGTGCCCCAGGAAGCCGTCGTGCGCGGCCACCACCGGGTGCAGCCCGCCGGCCGCCATGCCGGAGGCGCAGGAGGCGGCGTGCGCCTCGGCGTTCCCGAAGTCGAAGACCCGGTCGGGGTACACCTCGCCGAACAGGCCCAGGGGCGCGGGGAGCCGGTCGCAGGCCCGCACCCCGATCACGTACGGCCGTTCCGCGCCGGCCTTGACCATCTCCTCGGCGAAGACCGACGTCCACGACTGCGGCCCGGGACCGTCGGCCTGCACGGCGCGGCCCGGCACGTACGACCGCTCGTCCTCGGCGGCCCGCTCGCGCCCCTGCGTCACACAGCGCACGATCACCGGGCGGGCCGCGCCCTTGGCCGCGCGCAGCGCCGCCTCGACGGCCGCCACGTCACGGCCGTCGACCGGCCCGGACTCCGCCAGGTTCAGCTCAAGGTCCGCCAACAGCCCCTGTGGCGTGAGGAGTTCCCGCATGCCCTGACCCGCGCTGTGCAGCGCGCCGGCGAGCGGTCCGCCGACGACGGGGGTGTGCCGCAGCACGTCCTTGCCCAGGCCGACCAGGCGCCCGTAGCCGTGGGAGCCGAGCCGCCGGGCGGCCCCGCCGGGTGCGGCCCGGCCCGGGGAGCCCTCGTCGTCCAGTACGACGACCACGATCCGCAGCTCCGGAGTGCGGGCCAGCGAGCCGAGGGCCTCCCACGCGCCGCCGGCGGCGAGCGCCCGGCCGTTCACGACGGCGACGACATGGCGGTCGGTGCACCCGCTCAGCCGGTACGCCGTGGCGAGCCCGGCGGCATACGAAAGGACCCGCGCGCAGGGCGGGTCCTGAGGGCGGTCGCTGTCGGGGCCGGTGAGTTCTCTTCGCCCCGTGAGCAGCTCGTGTGGGCGTGTCAGGCTGCTGTCGCCCCACACGAAGGGGTCGCGGGGCCAGTTGAAGACACGGTGCAGGGCGATGCCCAGCTCGACGGCGGCGTCGGACCGTGCGTCCGGATCCCCGGGGCCGGCGGCCATGAACTCCCGGATCTCCGCCGCGAGTCCGGGCAGCTGGCCCGGTTCCAGGGCGCGCATGTCGTGGGGCCCGTACACACCGTCGAGCAGTGGTGTCCTCGGTCGGGGCATTGGCTTCAAGGCGTACCTCCTGCTCGGGCCGGGGGCCCGGTCCGTCCCTCACGGTGGCACGCGTGCGGCGTGCCCAAACAGGTATCCGAGCACGGCGCGGCGGTGAGTATGCGGACGGCCGGGCCATGAATTCCTCATGGCCCGGCCGTCCGTGTCCGCGGTCGTTCCCGATGAGTCGTCAGGCGGCGACCGGCACCGGTGCCTGTACCACGTACCGCCGCGTCAGTGAGGCGAGTTCGCGCAGGAAGGTGTCCTCGTGGGCCCGGACGAAGAAGTGCCCGCCCGGCATCGTCCGCACCTCGCAGCCCCGCCCGGCGTGTCGCCGCCACGAGACCACCTCGGGCACCGACACCAGACGGTCCCGCCGGCCTGCGAACAGGTGCAGCGGCACCCGGAGCGGCTGGGAGGTGACCGAAGCGGCGTTGCCCGTGCACAGCAGCAGGTCGTCGCGGGCCACCGGCAGCAGCGCCGAGAGGAAGTCCGGGTGGTTCAGCAGTACTTGGGGGATACCGCCGAGAGCGGCCAGGCTCTCGATCAGCTCCTCGTCGCTCGCCTCCGGGTGCGCGATCTGCGGGGCGGGCAGATGCGGGGCCCGGTAGGCGCTGAGTACGACCGCGAGAGGCAGCCGCGCACCACGCTGTTGGCGCCGCCAGGCCAGTGAGTACGCGATCAGGGCACCCATGCTGTGTCCGTAGAAGATGTGGGGGCGCTCCAGCTCCTCGTCGAGCTGAGCGTCCATGTCATTGATCAGGGAGTTCAGATCGGTGAACCGCGGTTCGTCGATACGGCCCTCGCGTCCGGGAAGCTGGACGGGAAGGACCCGCACCCCCGCGCCGTGGGCATCGAGGTGTCGCTGCCAGCGTCCGTACGCCGATGCGCCACCGCCCGCGTACGGGAAGCAGAGCAGCCGTACACCCTCGCTCGCACTATCGTCGATGCTGCTCCGGGACAGGTATCGCGTCATCTTGCTCCGCCTCGGGTTGTCCAGCGTGGGTGTGTCGGCGGGATCCGCGGCGCGGCGCTTCCCCGGCGGCCGAACGGACGGGCGCGGCCCGGCCTGTGCAGCATGGACATGCACGAGCGGGACGGTCACCCGACCGGGAGGGCGTCGTCTCCACTGCGAGACGGATCCCGGCCGACACACGAACAGCATGAAGTTGAGGCCTAAAGGGCGGCCAAATCCTTACCCTCGCCGCCCGATGGGGGAGTGGAGGCGCCTCCTCCGGCCCGATACCACGACTCAAGGAAGCCTTTAGGGGGCCGGGCGATGGTCTGGTCATGCGCCGGGGCTACCGGCGCCCCCTGGAAAGCGAGCCCGCCGTCACCCCACGTCCCCCGGGGGTGACGGCGGGTTTCGCGATGACCGGGGACGACCAGGGATGTCCAGGAGCGGCCACGAGTGGCCAGGGGTGACCAGGCACGATCGGGACCAGGCATGATCGGGGCCGGGACGACCAGGACCCGCTGCCGGCCCGTCGTCACCCTCCTGCGTGACCGGCGTGCGCTCGGGCGCCCGGCACGCACTTCCCCCGGGCTCGTGGCGAGCGGGCGTACCCCAAGACGGCCCCCATGACCGCGCCCGAGACGGTGCTCAAGAGGGCGCTCATGACGGCGCACGGCCGCCCTGCCGGCCGTCCCGGCAGGGCTAAGCCCGCTGCGGAAGCGCCGGAATCAGCCACACGCCCGGCCGGACCTCCAGCGGCACACCCGACAGGTCCACCGCCCCGTCCCCGTCCGCAGCCGTCGCCGCGGTGACGGCCTTCGCCGTGCGCGCCGCGTACTCCTGCCAGCGCCGGTCGCCCGCGCGGGACGCCTCCTCCTCGCACTCGGCGAGGCGTTGCAGGGCCTCCACCGTCCGCCCCTCCCGCAGCGCCACCAGGGCCAGCCCGCGCAGCGCGTTCGCCGCGCCGATGGCGTCGCCGGTGGCACGGCCGGTGGACAGCGCCCGCACGTAACCCCGTTCGGCCCGCGCGACCCGGCCGCGCCCGAGCATGACGTCCGCTTCGCCGGACAGACAGCGGGCGGCCGACGCGCGGTCCGCGCACCGGGTGAACAGATGCCAGGCCAGCCGGTAGCGGTCGACCGCCGCGGTGGGCTGGTGCCGCTGCCAGGCCAGATCGCCGAGCGAGCGCAGCACCACGGCCTCCGCATGCGGGTCCTCGGCCTGCCGGGCCGCGTCCAGGGCGAGTTCGTGACTGCTCTCCCAGTCGTCCCAGAGCGCGCCCGCCTCGTAGTACCCCGCGGCCGCCGACGCCAGGGCGAAGCAGAGTTCCCACAGGCCGCTCGCGTGTGCCTGGCGCACCGCCTCCAGCAGGCCCGCCGACTCCTCCTGGAACCACTGCAGCGGCGCCGTGCCCACCAGCTCCTCCGGGCGGATCCCCGTCGGCGGCGGCACCGGGTGCCCGAGCCGGTCGCGGCCCGGTGCGAGCTGTGCGTCCGCGTGGCGGGCGAGCGCCAGGAACGCACGGCACAGCCGGTCGACCGCGGCCGAGGAACCCTGGCCGAGGAGTTCGAGGGACAGCGCCCGCAGCAGCGGATGGAACCCGTAACGCACTGTCGTCAGACGTCCGGAGAGATGCCGGGCCTCCAGCAGCTGCGCACGGACCAGTTCCTCGGCATGCCGCTCGGCGTCCGGCAGTTCGGAGGCGAGCAGCGCGGCCGCGCTCCACAGCGCGAAGTCGGGCAGCGGGGCGAGCCCGAGCAGCCGGAAGGCCTGCCGCTCCTGGATCCCCACGTCCCGATAGGCCGTCAGCAGGCTGCTGCGTACGTCGATGTCGCCGAGCGCCAGCGTGCCGAGCCGGGTCCGCTCGTCCGCGAGCCGCCGGGCCAGGTCCGCGGCCTTCCAGTGCGACCGCGCCGCGAGCCCCGCCGCGGCGACCCGCAGCGCCAATGGCAGATTGCCGCACAGCCGGGCCGTCTCGGCGACGGCGGCCGGGTCCTCGCCCATCGCGGGCCCGCCGCAGCGCAGCAGCAGCTCCTCCGCCTCCTGCGCGCTGAACACGTCGAGCACGAGATGCTGCGCACCCTCCAGCGCGCCGAGCGCATGACGGCTCGTCACCACGAGGGTGCTGTCGGCCAGTGCCGCGAGGAGCGGCCGCACCTGCGCCTCCGACACCGCGTCGTCCAGGACGAACAGCATCTTGCGGCCCTTGGTCCGCTCATACAGCAGCGCGCCCGGCTCGGACTCCGCGGCAGTCGCCCGGCCGCCCTCGGCAGGGTCGCGCTCTCCGCGCAGCCGCCGCAGCAGCGTCGTCACGGCGGACTCGGGTGTCAGGGGCCGGCCGCCCGCGTCACGCAGCAGCAGCAGCACCCGTCCGTCGGGGAAGCGGTCCGCCGCGTCGTGTGCCAGTCGTCCGGCCAGCGCGGTCTTGCCGACCCCGGCCCGCCCCGACACGGCGAGCAGCCGGCCGGGCAGCGGGCCTTCGCCGCTCAGGAAGCGTTCCCCCAAGGCGAGTTGGGCCGTGCGGCCGGTGAAGTCGGCCATCGGTGCGGGCAGCCGCACCACGGGCTCCTCGCGCGCGGCCCGTCCGGCCGGGTCGGCGGACGACGTGTCGCTGCCGCCCCGCCACGCGAGCCCCGGGTCGGAGGCGAGTATGCGTTCCAGGAGCTTGCTCATCACGGGCCCGGGCTCGACTCCCAGCTCGGAGACGAGCGCGCGGCGCGCACGGTGGTAGACCTGAAGGGCGTCCGACTGCCGTCCCGAACGGTAGAGCGCCACCATCAGATGGCAGTGCACGGTCTCCCGCAGCGGGTGGTCGTGGGCCAGCGCCATGAGTTCGCCGACGAGCTCCTGGTGGCGTCCCAGGCGCAGATCGGCGGCGATGCGCTGCTCCAGGACCTCGGCGCGCAGTTCGTCCAGCCGGATCGCGGAGGTCTCCAGCGTCGGCCCGTGCGGGATGCCCGAGAGTGCCGGACCGGTCCACAGGTCGAGGGCCCGGCCCAGCTTCTGGGAGGCCTCGGCGTACTCCTGCCGCTGGTAGGCCGCCCGTCCCTCGGTGCGCAGCGACTCGAACACCAGCAGGTCGAGGTCGTCGGGGGCGACCTGGAGGAGATAGCCGGGCGGCCTGGTCAGCAGAGGCTGCCGCCCGTCCTCGGCGCCGTCGAGCAGCGCCTTGCGCAGCAGCGACACATAGACCTGGAGGGTCGTCGCGGCCGTGCGGGGCGGCTCGGTGTTCCACAGCTCGTCGATGAGCGTGTGCGTCGACACCACGTTGTTGCTCTGTATCAGCAGGGTGGCGAGCACCGCCCGGGGTTTGGCGGCTGAGGGCGCGGCGGGCGCCATGCGGATCGGCCCGAGGACTCGAAAATGCATGGCAATCCTTAGCAGTCCTGTAGGACGGTCACCGACACTTGGGCCACTTCGCGGTCGCCCTGGAGGAACGTGAGCCGCAGGCGTGCCGTCGGCCGCCCGGCCCCGTCCCGCACTGTTACGCGTGGCGCGCCGCCGGCGAGAGCCCCGCCGCCGGGCTGCTGTCCGCGCACGGTGCAGTACAGCGGAAGTCCCGGCTCGGCGAGGCCGCGGAACGTGGCCTGCCAGTGGGTGAGCAGCGCGTGCGACGGCACGAAGCCGTTCAGCTCGGCGGCGGCGATGAGCGCCGCCTGCCGCGAGGCCTCCAGGAACAGCGCCGGGGGCACCTCGCCGGATCCGTCGGACAGCACCGCGGCCGCGGCCGCGCCGTCGACGGGGAACAGCAGCTGCTCGCCGTCGTCCTCGTCCTCGACGGGCAGTCCGATGACGACGTTGCGCGGGTCGCGGTGCCCGACCTGCTCCGGCGCGGGAACGCCGGCCGAGTCGAGGTGTCCCCATCCGGCGGCGATGCTCTCCTCGCTCTGCCGCCGCCCCGCATCGCGGTGACCGCGGTGCACGCCGGGGGACAGGAAGACGAGCCGGCCGTCGGCCCTGCCGCAGCGCCGGCCGCCGATCGACACGACGGCCTCGCACTCCAGCCCGCGAGGCACTCCGGTGACGACGTCGACGGGCGTGAGGGCGAGGTCGAGCGCGATCCGCGAGCTTTCCCCGGTGCGCCGCCACGGGTCGACGTCGGTGATCTCCGTGCTGCTGGCGGAGACGGCCGTGATCCGCTTCGTGGGCACCCGGAAGTACTGCCGCGCCGCGAACATCGCGGCCTGGCGAAGCGCTTCGACAGGGAACAGCAGATCGTGGAACGGCGTCGTCGTGTCACTGAACAGCGGGTGCGCCTCCGGCAGTTCGGCGGCGAACGTGAAGTTCTGCCGCACAGGTGTGCCCGCGTCGAGCAGAAACGCCTCGGGGCTGTCCGGCTTGTGCACCAAGTGCTGCGGGCCGAGGAAGAACGGTGAGAGCGCGAGAACGGTGTCCATGCGAAATCCTCTGCAGCGTGTTCCGGGTCCCTGGTGCATCGAGTCTCCGGCACCGTCCACCCGCTCGGGAATCCTCGCTGTCATGGGTTCGGTATGACCGATTCATACGGCTGCGCGCCCGGGGCACGCCCGAGTGCGCGCGCCGGGCACGCCCAGGGCACGCAAAGGCCCCCCGTACGTACGAGGGGCCTGTTCAGCTGCGGCGTTCCACGAGGCGTCCTATGCAATGTTTTGTCACGGAAACGACAATGGCGGGTCGGTCCGCGTTTCCGCGAACCAACCCGCCATCGGCAACGTGCGCCGCCAGGGACTCGAACCCCGGACCCGCTGATTAAGAGTCAGCTGCTCTAACCAACTGAGCTAGCGGCGCCTGCTGACGTCGTAGACCTTAGCATCCTGATCGGCGGGAGGAAAAATCGATATCCGCACGCCGGCGGAGGCGGCCTCGCGGGCCGCCCGGACGGCCGCCCAGACCAGGATTTCAGGTCCGGGGAGCCAGGGATGCCGGGTGTCGGGGGCGACGAGCCAGCGGGAGTCGAGGCGGGCCGCAGCGGGCCTGGATCCGCTCCCGGTCCCGGTCCTGGGCCCGGTGCTACGGCCGCTGTGCGCGTCCGGCGCCGGAACGGTCACCGCGTCGCCCGTGCCGTGGCACAGCAGCGGCGGAGCCGCGCAGCCGCGGGAGCCCCACTCCTCCCACCCCAGGAGCGAGGGGAGTCGCTGGGCGGTGCCGGGAGCGGCGAACAGCAGCATCCGCCCTCGGTACGCGGCGACCGGGCCCGAGCCCGGCCCCTCGCTCCACAGCCGGTCGAGCATCCGCCGGCCGAAGATCGCCGGGGCGCTGACGACATCGAAGGCGGTACCGCAGGGCAGGACGACCGGGGCGTCGGGCCGCTCCTCCCAGAGGGCGAGCGTGCTACGCGGATACGTTCCTGCGGAGGCGAGCCAGGCGGCGCCATCGGAGGTGACACCGCAGACGTCGAACAGATCGGGCAAGGGGTTCCGTGTACTGCTCATGGCAACAACATTTACTGGCGGTGAGCAGTTCGTTCCTGAGGGTTGCCGAAAACCGGGACAGGCGGGGGTCGGGGGGAGTATCTTGCCCGCTTGGCATATGCCAAGGAGGACGGGATTCCAGCCCGTCCGGCGTTGAGGACAAGCACGCCATCCCTGGCCCCACCCACCTGCTGGGGGCCACCCTCAGACGTGATCGCCCACCCCGTGACCGTGCCCGCGCCCGTTCCCCTCGACGCCCCGCAGCAGGTCCCGCCCGAACTCGATCATCTTCTTGGCATAGTCCTCGGTCCACTCGGCCCGCTCGGCGATGTCGCCCGGCGTCAGCCGGTCGAACCGCCGCGGATCGGCGAGCTGCGCGGCGGCGATCGCCTGGAACTCGAGGGCCCGGTCGGCCGCGGCACGGAACGCCTGCGTCAGCTCCGTGGCCCGGGCCAGCAGGGCACGGGGGTCGTCTATCGACTCCAGGTCGAAGAAGTGCTCCGGGTCGGAGGCCGCCTCCGCGGGCTCGAAGAGCAGGGGCGCGGGGCGTAGCCGCGGTTCGTTCCGACGCGGCGTGGGCTCCGCCATGTCTTCTCCTCCTCGTACGTCGTGCGGCCCTTTCCGCGTGGGCCACCGTCCATTGTCCCCCGCCCGCGCAAGTGGGCCCCGAAGCAGCCGTGCGGCGGCCCGGCCCCGGTGCGGCGGTCAGGGCCGCCAGGCCACCCGGTGCTCCGCCAGATGCGACAGCACCGCATGGTTCGCCTCCCACCCGTCCGGGAACTTCACCGTGACGCCCAGCTGCACGGGCTCCGTGGACGGATGGTCGTCCAGGAGGTCGGTCACGCCCTCCCGGCAGACCACGATGCAGGCGTGCCGGTGGCGGGAGGCGAGGACGCACAGGCGGCCCGTCTCCAGATGGAACGCCGTCGCGTCGGGGCGGCCCGACAGCGGATGCAGGATCACCGTCACGTCGAACTCCCGGCCCTGGAGACGGTTGGCGGTGTCGACGGTGACGTCGGACACGCCGAGCTCGGTCAGGGCCGAGCGGACGGCGGCCGCCTGGTCCCGGTGCGCCGTGCCGACGGCGATCCGGTCGGCCGTCAGCGGCGCCGGATCGGCCGACCGCTCCGACGTCGCCGCGCCGCCGCGGTCCAACAGCCGCCGTACGACCTGGGCGAGGGCCCGCACCGCCTCGGGGTCCGTACGAGGTGTGTGCCGGGCCGGGAGCTCCAGCAGGCCCCAACCCGAGTGCGCCGCCTCGTCGATGACCCGGTCGGGTCCCGAACCGTCCGACGGGACGGCGAAGTCGAGACGCCGGTCGCCGTGGTCCGTGCCGCTGCGGAAGGGCGTGTACGGGTAGAACGCGTCGGAGACCAGGGGCGCGGCGGAGGCGGGCAGCCGCCAGGACACCGGCAGCCGGTGCTGCGGGAGTTCGGGGTTGTGGGCCAGCAGCGTGGTCACGGCGGAGGCCGACGGGTCGTACGACAGGCCCGCCCACTGCTCCGCGCCCACGATCGCGAACGGGTCCAACTGCCCCGGGTCGCCCACGAACAGCGCCCGCTCGAAGAGTCCCGCCACGGCGAGCAGCGCGTCGGAACGCATCTGGTACGCCTCGTCGACGATCGCGTGCCGCCACGGCTCGACCCCCTTGACGTGCGCCCACTTGGCGGCCGTCGAGATCACCACGTCCAGGCCCGCCAGGTCGCCCGCCTTCGCCGACTTGCGCACGTTCGGCAGGCCGTCGAGCGCCTTGTCGTACGGGTCGGGATCGCTGCTGTGCAGGCGGCCCACCGGCAGCTCGGCATCCTTCTCGGCAAGCCGCAGCACCAGGTCGTCGACCTGCGCATTGGTCTGCGCGATGACCATCAACGGCCTTCCTGCGGAGGCGAGTTCGAGCGCGGCGCGCACGACCAGCGTCGACTTCCCGGCGCCGGGCGGCGAGTCGACGACGACCCCGCGGTCCGTGCCGTGCAGGGTGTCGCGCAGGATCGCGTCGGTGGCCCGGGCGGCCTCCGCACCCGGGTCGAAGACGCCGGTCCTCAGGGCGGTCACAGCACGTCCTCCTCGGTCACCGCGTCCGGACGCGGTACGGCCTCGGGGTCGCCCGGCGGACCGCCGTGCGTCCACGGTGTCTCCTCCGGGTCGGGCAGCTTCGCGCCGCCCCGCTGCTCGTGCTCGAACAGCGTGAAGCAGAGCAGGTCGCCCTTCTCGGGCACGGACCCGGCCTCGGGCTCCTTGCCGCGCCCCATCTTGTCGACGATGCGCAGCACGACGGCGCCCGCCCCGTCGTCCCCCGCGCCTCCGTCCTCGCCGACCTCGGGGCCCTCGCCGCACTGCTCGTATCCGACGAACTCGGCCGCCTGCGGCTTGCCGCCCAGCGAGCGGTACACCTTCGCGCGCTCCCCGAGGTGCGGCCGGTCGTCCGTGCGTACGGTGACCAGCGGGCGCGGGCTGGGCCGCTTGCCCTCGCTGTACGTCATGACGACGTCCGTGACCTCGCCCGCGAAGGCTTCCCCGGCGAGCCGCCGGCCGGCCATCACCAGCGGGTCGTCGAGGGCTTCCTGCGCCTCCAGGCGGGCCTGCTCGCGCTCGCGCGTGGCGAGCTTGTTCGCCGCGGTGACCGCGTCGTCGCGGCGCGGTTGCGGGGGCTCCCCGGCGATGATCCGGTCGCGGTGGCCGGTGAACGACCAGCGGTCCCGGGTCCACCGGTCGGTGGCGTGCCCACCCTCGGGCAGGGCCCGCAGCAGATCGAGGCCGCGCCATACGGCGTCCCAGGTGGGCCGGGTGGCGCTCTCGACGAGGGCTCGGATGTCCCGCTCGGCGGCGGTGAGTTCACCGAGCCGGTCGTCCGCCTCGATGCCGTCCTCGGCGGCCGCGAGCGCCGTCCGCGCGCGGTCGTAGCGGTCGATGGCGGGGGCGAGGAGCCTGTTGTCGAAGGCCGGGTCGGTGGCGGGTCCGGCGGGCGGGCAGACCAGCTGCCCCCGGGAGTCCCGGCCCAGCTCCGCCCCGAGCGCCGCCCGCGCGCCCGACTCGCCCTCCGGCGGGTCGATCCAGGCGAGCAGCGCCCCGAGGTGCTGGTCCTCCAGGCTGGACTGGCCGGTCGCCCAGTGCCGGGACAGGACGTCGGTGAGGGCGAGCAGCAGCGCGGAGCCGGGCACCCGCGCCCGCTCCCCGAAGTGCGTGAACCAGCGCCCGAGCAGTGGCACCCGGGGCGGCGCCGGGTGGGGTGCCTCGGGCTCCTGCTCGGCGGTGCGCCTGAAGCGCATGGAGCGCCCGAGGAGCCGTACGAACTCGATGCCCGCCCGGCTCGGGACGATCAACTGCGGTGCGTCCGCGCACAGTTCGACCTCGACCTTGACGCGCTTGCCGGTCTCCGGGTCGGTCTCGTTGCGCTCGGCGGTCTCCACGGAGTCCGCGTATCCGTCGACGTGGGGCAGGACCACGTCCGCGAGTTCGGCCAGGAACGCGAAGCGCAGGTCGCGGTCCCTGGGCTGCGGCACGACCAGCAGCCGTGGCGCGTCGCGCTCCGTCCCGACGAGCGCGCCGAGCGGGGCCCCGGCCTCTCCGGCGGTGGTCAGCGGTACGAAGACGAGCGGGTGCTCGGACAGATGGCGGTGCCGGACGGTGGCGACGGGCAGGGCCCGCCCGCTCTCGACGGCCTCCAGCCGGGCGAGCGTGTCGATCAGCGACATGGGGCGACCTCCTGGCCCGTCGGCAGCGCGCCCTGGGCCTCGCGGGTCAGCAGCGCCTCCGCCCGCAGCTCAGCCGCTCTGCGGAGCGCGGCGACCGCCGGGTCGGACGGGTCGCCGGCCTCGCCGTGGGCTGCCGCCAGGACGTCCCCGATCGTGGTCAGGCCGCCCAGCTCGGCGCGGAGCGAGCGGCCCAGGGAGGTCACCGCGCCGTCCGCACGGGAACGCTCGCGGCAGTGGAAGGCCAGCTCGCAGGCGGCGAGGCACTCGGGGGCGTACGTCGCCGGGACCGACTCGACCGCGGCCGTCAGCTCGTCGGCCGCGAGGTCGGGGGCGAAGCAGGTGCCGGGCGGGAGGGTGTCGGCGATGTCCTCGACACGGGTGAGGCGGGCGAGCTGGCGGCGGGTCACCGAGCGCTGCTTGCGGATGTCGACGGCGGACGCGGTCGGCAGGTTGGAGAAGTCCTTGGGGCAGACGAGGAGAATCCGGTGGCGCACCACGGGCGTGGGGGCCCCGTCGTCGGAGCTCCGCTCCTGAGAAGCCTCAGCCGGGTCCGGCGCCGGTGCCGGTGCCGGTTCCGAAGTCGGTTCCGGCTTCGCGCCGAGGCGGGCGGCGACCTCCTCCAGTGCCAGTACATACACCGCGGACTGGCGGGCGGCCGCGCCCACCTTCGCCGGGTCCGCCGAGCCGTCCAGCATCGGGAAGGACTTGATCTCCACGACCGTCCAGCTGCCGTCCGGGTGGACGACCACCGCGTCCGGCTCCAGGAAGGCGGGGGAGCCCGCGACGTCCAGGGCGAGCATGGGGTGGTCGAGCAGGGTCCAGCCGCCGGCCGCGGTGGCCTCGCGCAGGGCGAGCGCCGTACGGGCCGCGCGTCCCTCGGGGCCCACCGCGGTGAGGTCGGGGACGGTGCCGGAGGCGGGTGGCTGGGCGCCGGGGTCCAGCCGCTCGTGCACGAGCCGCAGCAGCTCCGCGCCCCCGTCGGCCTTCACCCGGGCCTCGAACGCGTTGCCCCGCATGAAGGCGAACTGGGACTGGCCGAACGCGGAGGGCGAACCGAGGGCGTCCGCGAGCACCGTCTTGTCCACGCCCGCGCCGTCGAGGAGGGCGCGGCGGTCACAGCCGGGGTTCGCGGCGAGCGCGGCGAGGGCCCGCGCGTCCAGCGCCTTGGGCGGGACGGACGGGCCGCGCAGCTCAGCGAGCCGGTGCCGGAGCGCCGTCCCCCGCGTCCGCGGGAGAGGCACCGGGCTCGGCTCCCGAACCGCTTCGGGACTCGCGCTGTCGGGGAATTCGCTCACCCGTGGAAGTCTGGCATCCACCACTGACAATTGAGGAACCTGCGCCGTGAGAGGCGCCCGAGTCCGGGGCGAACCAGCCGCCCAGCCGCCTCCGCACCAGGTCCGCGCCCCGCATCACGTACGGCGTCAGCAGCAGGCCGACGCCCATCACCGCGGCGCCCGCGACGGCGTCGAGGAAGTAGTGGTTCGCCGTGCCCATCACGACGATCGTGGTGAGCAGCGGATACACGATGCCCGCGACCTTGGCGAGGGGTGTGCGGCCGTGACGCCACAGCATCACTCCGCACCACAGCGCCCAGCCCACGTGCAGGCTCGGCATCGCCGCGTACTGGTTGGTCATGCCGCCGAGGCCGCGCGGCGCGCTCGCCTCGCCACCCCACCAGCCGTAGTCGCTGTACTGGGCCATCGTGTCGACGAAGCCGTGCCCCACGGAGAGCAGCCGGGGCGGGCAGGTCGGCAGCAGCGTGAAGCCGAGCAGGCCGATGAACGTGGAGGTCATCAGCCAGGTGCGGGCCGCCCGGTAGCGCACGGCGCGGGAGCGGAAGAGCCAGATCAGGATCGCGGGTGTGACCAGGTAGTGCAGCGACGCGTACCAGAAGTCGGCGGGCACCCCGAGCCAGGCCTCGCGCGTGAACAAGCGGTTCAGCGGGTGCTCGGCGTTGAGATGCAGGGCCTTCTCGATGCGCAGGATCGACACACCGTGGTCGACGGCGCTCGACACGTCACCGCGGGCGAGCAGGCGCCCCGCCGAGTACGAGGCGTAGACCAGCAGGATCAGCGGCAGTTCGGTCCACCAGCGGAGCCGGGCGCGTGGTGGCGCCTCGATACGCGCTGTATCGGTCTGCGGCATCCGATCGCCACCCCCATCTGTCTGCTGTCAGGCGGCCCGGAGCCCGCTTCTGCCACTTTACGGAGTATGGGTACGCCCTCGTCGGGCACCCCTCGGTCGTCAAAGACGCTCAGATCGCCCGACGGGTTGCCCCGAGCAAGCGTGCGCGATGATGGAGGGATCCGCCGCTGATTTCTCCCGGAAAGGCCCCTCCATGGCACCGCGCATCCTGCTGGCCCGGCACGGACAGACGGAATGGTCCCTGCTCGGGAAGCACACAGGCAGGACCGACGTCCCCCTCCTCGAAGAGGGCAGACGCGGCGCCAAACTGCTGGGCGAGCGCCTGAACCGCGCCCCTTTCGACGGTCTTCCCGAGGTCGAGGTGCGCACCAGCCCGCTGGCACGCGCGCGTGAGACCTGCGAAATCGCCGGGTTCGGCCACCGGGCGACGACTTGGGACACGCTCATGGAGTGGGACTACGGCTCCTACGAGGGGATGACCCCGGCCGAGATCCAGGACATCCGCCCCGACTGGTTCATCTGGCGCGACGGCGTGCCCCGCGGCGAGAGCCTGGACCAGGTCTCCGCGCGCGCGGACGAGGTCGTGGCCTGGGCCCTTGCCGAGGACCGTGACGTGCTCGTCTTCGCCCACGGCCACATCCTGCGCGCCATCGGCGCCCGCTGGCTGGGCCTCCCCGTCGACTTCGCCGCCCGCATCCGCCTCAATCCCACTTCTCTGTCGGTTCTCGGCTGGGCCTATGGCGATCCTGCAGTGGAGACGTGGAACGACATCGCCCACCTCCAGGCCTAGGTACGTCCCGGGGCCCGCCCTCACGCCGTGCGCGGCAGTGACGCGTGCCTCTCCAGGAACGTCGACACCCCCGACGCCCTGCGGTGCGGGAGCAGCACGCGTGCCGTGCCCGCCAGCATCGTCTGGATGCGGGAGGACTGGACCTCGTCCAGCAGGTCCAGGACGTGCATGCCCGCCATGGCGGCCTCGTCGGGGCGGCCGCCGCGTGCGAGATCGTCGGCGAGCTCGGCGGTGTAGAGGGCGATGTTGCGGGTGAAGTGCGGGTCCTGAAGGTCCGCGGCGCGATGCGCGTGCCGGGCCGCGCGGGGCCAGTCGCCCAGTGTCGACCAGCACTGCGCCTCCAGACCCTCCAGTTCGGCCTCTCCGTAGAACGTCATCCACTCGGGATCACTCTCCGAAGGGCCACGGTCGTAGAGGGCCTGCGCGCGGGCGAGTGCCTGCTCGGTCCCGGTGCGGTCGGCGAGGCCCGCCCAGCCGCCGGCCTCGCGGAGCGCGAGCAGCGACATCAGGCGCGGGGAGCCCACGGCGCGCGCCGCTCGCTGCGCCGCCTGCGCCGCGCGCACCGCCTCGCGCGGGCGCCCCGCGTCACGCGCGAGGAAGGCCGTGTTGCAGAAGGCGTGCGCCTCCAGGCCCGGGTCGCCGGACATCCGGGCGGTCGCGAGCGCCTCCGCGTAGTGCGAGCGCGCGTCGTCGAAGCGCCCGGAGTCGTGCGCCAGCCACCCCACCGAGATGGCCAGTTCGCCCGCTCCGGCGTAGAGCCGGTCGGTGGTCGCCTGCCGGGTGGTCCCCGCGTCGAGCAGTTCGTACGCCGTCCGCAGGGGCGCCGCGGCCCGCCGGTAGAGGCCGTCGGCCCCGTGTCGGTCGTCGAGCAGTCTGATCTTGCGTACGGCCTCTTCGAGGGCGCCCGCCTCGGACCCGCCCGCCCGGTGGACGGAGCGGCCCGCGGCCTGGGCGACGCCGCCGAAGGCGACCGCGAACGGGCCGAGCGAGGCGGCCGCCACGGTGGCGGTGCCTCCGGTCATGAATGCGCGACGTTGCACGTCGCTCTCCTCGTGGTCCTGGTGCGTGTCGTACGGGTCCTGCGTGTCATACGTCTCGTACGCCCCCTCCGTCTCAGGTGAGGCGTACGTCGGGCTCGTGGTGTGCACAGGGGGCGCCTCGTCCGTCGTGCGCGCCCCTCGGCCGCGCACCGACGAGCGGGGCGCGAACCCCAGATCGTCGAGCGTGCGGCCGGGGAACAGGTGCAGGAACACCCGCTCGTACGCGTAGTTGGGACAGCGGATCTCACCCGCCTCGACCCGCCCCACATAGCGCGCGTCGCAGCTGACCCGCTCGCCGATCTCGCGCGCGGCCCGCCGCACCAGCGCGGCGAACTCGGCCGGCGAGCGCTGTCCGCGCAACCGCCGGAAGGCGAGATTCGGCCGTGGTGGCCGGGGGGACTGGGACGAGGTCACCGTTGACGACGTCATGGCCGGGCCCTCTCTTGCGAACCGTCGAACCATGCCGGATTCAAGGCGAGTTGTTCTGTTTGCTGTCTTGTGAAGCCCTGTGCTGCCTTGCGCTGTCCTGCTGTTGCACTGCTGTTGCCCTGCTTCCGGCGGGGCAAGAACGTACCGGCTGTGACGAGGCCACCACGCTTGGTTTGGCTACAAACCGGATATCTCATCCGGGATCTGCCATGAACTGCCATCCTTTGCGGCGGAGTTTCGCCGTAGCCGTTGACGCTCCGACGCGTTGAACCCACTGGACCGGGAGCCACCCGAACTCCCGAGCCGCTTGCGCAGGAGGAGGGGTTCCGTGTTGGAGGCCGGGATGGAGAGCAGGCAGAGCACCAGTCCTTGTACGCCGACGTCGACGGTGCAGCACTGGCCGAGCGTCGAGTGCAGCGCCCCACCGCAGCCGGCCTCGGAGTGCGACCTGGTGACCGTTCCGGCGCGGCAGGGCCTGGAGGCGGTCGACATCCTCCGCCGTGGCGCCTGCGACTCCGTCGGCCCCGTGCTCCACGACGACAGCTGCGACACCCTCGGCTTCCTGGTCCCGCCGGGCACCGCCGACGCCTGGGACGTGCCCGGCAGCACCTGTACGCAGACCAACGGCCGCGGCATCAGCCTCGCGAGCCTCGCCCCGGAGCCCCCGGTCGAGGGCTCCGACTGGCTGCTGCCGCCCGGTGACGCGGACCTGGCGACCGACCCGGCCGTTCTGCGGGCGGCGCTCGGCGAGGCGGCCCGGCTCATCGAGGCCGCCGACAACTGCCGGTGACGGGCATCGCCCGGGACGGCAGCCGCCCGTGACGGGCTCCACCCGGCGCCGCTGAGCCGACCCGCCCGTGCCCCCTGATAATGGCGGGATGGCAAGGGCGAGGAACACCAAGCGGGCGCAGGCGGCGGAGGCCGTCGTCGAGGCGGTCGACGGAGGGCTCGCCGAGCTCATACCCGACCGGGACCGGGCGCGCGCCTGGACCCTGCTGATCGACGGCGCCCCGCAGTCGCACGTCGACCTCGACGACCCGGCGTACCTCTCCTTCGAGTACCAGCGCCGCCTCGGGCATGTCATCGACCTCGTCGCCCCGCCCGGCAAGCCCGTGCACGCCGTGCACCTCGGCGGCGGCGCCCTCACCCTCGCCCGCTACACCGCAGCGACCCGCCCCCGCTCCACGCAGCAGGTCGTCGAGCGCGACGCGGCCCTCGTCCAACTGGTCCGCCGGGAGCTGCCGCTGGACCCGAACGCCCGCATCCGGGTGCGCTCCATGGACGCCCGCGAAGGACTCGCCAAGGTGCCGGACGGCTGGGCGGACCTGGTGATCGCGGACGTGTTCAGCGGGGCCCGGACGCCCGCGCACCTCACGTCGACGGAGTTCCTCGACGACGTCCGCAGGGCCCTCAAACCAGGCGGCCTCTACGCCGCCAACCTCGCCGACGGGCCGCCGCTGACGCACCTGCGCGGCCAGATCGCCACCGTCGCGAGCGTCTTCCCCGAACTGGCCCTGATCGCCGACCCGACGGTGCTGCGCGGAAAGCGGTTCGGCAACGCGGTCCTCGTCGGCCGCGACCTGCCCCTGCCGCTGGCCGAACTGACCCGCCGCGCGGCCTCCGACCCGCACCCCGGGCGCGTCGAGCACGGCAGGGCGCTCGCCGACTTCACGGGCGGGGCCGCACCGGTGACGGACGCGGACGCGGTGGCGTCACCGGCACCGCCGCCGTCGGTGTTCCGCTGAGCGGGACCGACTCATGAGGTTCTGGATCGAGTCATGAGGTCCTAGTACGTCCCGACGTCCACCTTCGGCGCGCTGTCGTGCCAGGTGCAGAAGACCGACACCCGGTCCGCGCCGGAGGCGAACTCGATGCGGATCCACGTCTCCGTCTTCCACACCTGCATCGACCAGCCCGACGCGGGCGTCGCCGACACCAGCGTCGCGGACGCCTTGCCGAGGTCGAAGACCGCCCGGCCGCCCTCGGTGTCGTAGCTCTTGACCTCGCCGGACGCGGACGAGCCGGAACCGGCGGACCGGGACGGCGACGGCGACGACGAGGACGGCGTGGTGCTCGGCTTCCCGCTCCCGGCCTTGGGAGACGGCTGCCGCGCGCTCTTCGACGGCGCCGGGCGGCTCGTCGAGGAGACCTGCGGCCTCGCGTCCTGCGTGGTGGCGTCGGCCGCCGTGATGGGCAGGGCGCGCGGCGGGTCGTACGCGGTGCCCGCCATCACCGTGTGGACACCCCACCACGACAGCGTGACCGCCGCGCCCGTGGCGAGCGACCAAGCCAGAACGTGTACGAGACCTCTGCGCATCGCGGGCCATACTGCCCCACGTGCCCCACCGGTGTCCCGCGGGTGGGGCACAGTTGGGGCGCCGCCAGAGTTATCCACAGGCGCCGGACCGAGATCCCCCGGATGGCGTACGGTGCCGCCCATGGCTCGTGTGCTCGTGGTCGAGGACGACCAGTTCGTACGCTCAGCCCTCATCCGGCATCTGGCCGACGCCTCGCACACCGTGCGCAGTGTCGGCACCGCCCTTGAGGCGCTGCGCGAGGTCGCGCATTTCTCCTTCGACGTCGTCATCCTCGACCTCGGTCTGCCCGATCTGGACGGGTCCGAGGCGCTGAAGATGCTGCGCGGGATCACCGACGTACCCGTGATCATCGCCACGGCGCGGGACGACGAGACGGAGATCGTCCGGCTGCTGAACGACGGAGCGGACGACTATCTGACCAAGCCGTTCTCGGTCGAACACCTGTCGGCGCGGATGGCGGCCGTGCTGCGGCGCGCCCGGACGGCCGTCGGTGAGGCGCCCCCGTCCACGGTCATCCGCGTCGGCGGCCTGGCCATCGACCCGCTCCGCCGCGAGGCCGAACTGGACGGCGCCCGGCTGGACCTCACGCGCCGCGAGTTCGACCTGCTCGCCTTCCTGGCCGGACGGCCCGGCGTCGTCGTACCCCGCAAGGAACTGCTCGCCGAGGTGTGGCAGCAGTCCTACGGCGACGACCAGACCATCGACGTCCATCTGTCGTGGCTGCGTCGGAAGCTGGGCGAGACGGCGGCCCGGCCGCGCTATCTGCACACCCTGCGGGGTGTCGGCGTGAAGCTGGAGCCGCCGCGGGCGGAGCAGCCGATGACGGGGTCACCGGGGGCGGAGCCGCCGCTATGAGGTGGGCGCTGGTCAAGGTGTGCGTGGCGGTGACCACGATGGTCGTGGTCGCCTTCGCGGTCCCGCTGGGCCTGGTCATCAAGGAGATGGCGCGCGACCGGGCGTTCTCCAACGCCGAGAGGGAGGCGGCCGCCGTCGCACCCGCGCTCTCCATCACCACCGACCGGGACCAGCTGGAGCGCGTCGTCGCCTCCGCGGGCTTGGACGACGGGATAGCCGTCCACATACCGGCGGGCGAGGGCGCGAAGGCCGTCGACATCGGCCGGCAGCGCGCCGCCGACAAGGACATCGGCACGACCCGCACGCTGGGCCGCGCCTCGACGACCGAGGTGCCCGGCGGCTCCACGCTGCTCCAGCCCACCGCGCTGAGCTCCGGCGTAGCCGTGGTCGAGGTGTTCGTGCCGGAGTCCGAGGTCAGCAACGGCGTCGGTACGGCCTGGGCGGTGCTCGCCGCGGTCGGCGTCGCCCTCATCATCGGCTCGGTCGCGGTCGCCGACCGGCTCGGCATACGGATGGTGCAGCCCGCGCAGCGGCTCGTCGGGGCCGCGCACGAACTGGGGGAGGGGAAGCTGGGGTCGCGGGTGCCCGAGGAGGGGCCGGCCGAACTGCGGCTGGCGGCGGTCGCGTTCAATTCGATGGCCGATCAGGTTGTCCAACTGCTCGCGAACGAGCGGGAGTTGGCGGCCGACCTGTCCCATCGGCTGCGTACGCCGCTGACCGTGCTGCGGCTGAACGCGGCCTCCTTGGGCGACGGGCCCGCCGCCGAGCAGACCCGGGCCGCCGTCGCCCAGCTGGAGCGCGAGGTCGACACGATCATCCGCACGGCCCGCGAGGCCAAGCCGCAGACCGCCGCGAAGGGGGTCGGCGCCGGTTGCGACGCGGCCGAGGTGGTCCGCGAGCGCATGGACTTCTGGTCGGCGCTCGCGGAGGACGAGGGCCGCAAGGTGCGGATGGCGGGCGTCGACCGTCCGGTGCGCATACCCGTGGCCCGGGCCGACCTGGTGGCCGCCCTCGACGCCCTCCTCGGCAACGTCTTCCGGCACACCCCGGAGGGCACGGCCTTCGCGGTCGATGTGCACAACGGCGAGGACGCGGTGATCGTCCTGGTGTCCGACGCGGGCCCGGGGATCATCGACCCCGAGGCGGCGATGGCGCGCGGCCGCGGCTCGGGGAGCGACGGCTCGACGGGCCTCGGCCTGGACATCGTGCGCCGGCTCGCGGAGGCGACGGGCGGGGACGTGCGGATCGGTTCGTCGGTGCTGGGCGGGACCGAGGTCCGGCTCTGGATCCAGCTGGACGGCCGGGCGCCGGTACGACGGGGCCATCGGGGGACGGCCGTACGGCGACGCAGGCGCGGTGCGGGTGTGCGCTGACGCCGGGCGCCGCAGGGGAACGGGCGTGCGCCGGCGCCCGGCTCGGCAAGGCCGACGTGCGCCGGCGCCCGGCGAGATACGACCCAAATTGGTCTCTACCTTTAACCGTCCCCGATGCCTTCCTTAAGCGCACCCTAAGATCCTCAACCCTCGTCCGGATCAAGCGGTTTGTCTGATTCCGGATCGCTAGCGTGCTGCCGCACCCACCCCCGGAGCTCCCCGCGCCCCAGGGGCACCCCCGTGAACAGCGAAGGCAGGCACGCGATGAGCAGCACGCACCGGCGCAAGGTCAGCGGCAGGAACAAGGCGATAGGCGGCGTGGTCGCCGCGGCCGTCGTGGGCGGCGGTGCCTTCCTGTTCACGGGGACGGCGCACGCGGCCGGGGTCGGCGCCGTCTTCACCAAGACCAGCGACTGGTCGACGGGCTACACCGCGCAGTACGTCGTCACGAACGACAGCGGTCAGGCGAAGAGCGGCTGGACACTCGAGTTCGACCTGCCGACCGGGGCCAAGCTCAGCTCGCTGTGGAACGGCGAGTCCAGTGTGAGCGGGCAGCACGTCACCGTGAAGCCGCCGTCCTGGGACAAGGACGGCCTGGCCGCCGGCGAGTCCGTCACCGTCGGCTTCGTCGTGAACGGCAGCGCGAACCCGACCGGCTGTCTCATCGACAGCGCCAAGTGCTCCGCGGACGATGGCGCCACGCCGGAGCCGAGCGGCCGCCCGACGGAATCGCCGACGCCGACCCCCACGCCGACGGCCACCGCCTCGCAGAGCGCGAGTCCGACCACCGACCCCTCGCCGTCCGGGAGTTCCGGCAGCGGCACCACCGCCAACGCCGGCTTCGCGCCGTACGTCGACACCTCCCTCTATCCCGCCTTCGACCTGCTCGCCTCGGCCACGGCCACCGGCGTGAAGGACTACAACCTGGCCTTCATCACCGACGGCGGGAGCTGCACGCCCAAGTGGGGCGGTGTCACGGACCTGGGCAGCGACGGGGTGGCCGCCCAGATCGGCGACCTGCGCGCCAAGGGCGGCGACGTCCGCGTCTCCTTCGGCGGTGCCTCCGGCTCGGAGCTGGCGACGACCTGCTCCTCGGCGGACGCGCTGGCGACGGCGTACGGCAAGGTCGTGGACGCGTACAAGCTCACCAAGGTCGACTTCGACATCGAGGGCGGCGCGCTGCCGAACACGGCCGCGAACACGAACCGCGCGAAGGCCATCGCCAAGCTCCAGCAGCAACACCCGTCCCTGGACGTCTCGTTCACGCTGCCCGTGATGCCCGAGGGCCTCACCCAGGACGGCGTGAACCTCCTGTCCAACGCCAAGTCCAACGGCGTGAAGACCAACACCGTCAACATCATGGCGATGGACTACGGCGCCTCGTACAGCGGTGACATGGGCACGTACGCCGAGCAGGCCGCCACCGCGACGCAGGCTCAGGTCAAGAGCGTCCTCGGGCTCTCCGACAGCGCGGCCTGGAAGGCGGTCGCCCTCACCCCGATGATCGGCGTCAACGACGTGGCGTCCGAGATCTTCAAGGTCGACGACGCCTCGCAGCTGGTGACCTTCGCCAAGTCCAAGGGCCTCGGCTGGCTGTCGATGTGGTCGGCCACCCGCGACAAGCAGTGCGCGGGCGGCGCCAAGAACTACGCCGACGCGACCTGCTCCTCGATCGTCCAGGACGCAGGCGCGTTCTCGAAGGCGTTCGGCGCCTACAAGTAAACCCGGCGGCCACAAGCAGGCCGGCCGCCGACAAACAAGCCCGGCGCCTTCAGCAACCAGGCGCCGCACCACGGGGGAACGCGCCCCGGCCGGAACTCCCCCCACCCGGCCGGGGCGCCGCCCGCGTTTGCGACACTGCCCCGATGTCTCTCACGACCGGCGCGCCGGCAGCCGACATCACCCAGGCCTTCCCGGAGCTGGCGGCGTACGCCCGGACGACGGTGCGGCTGCACCCGCGGCGCGGCACCCCGGACGTACGGGACAGCCACATCGGCGGCCCGCTGTACTGGCCGGCCGCGGAGTCATGGCCGTACTGCGACCGGCACAAGGACGTCAACGGCAGGCCGCAGGGCCCGTATCCACTGGTGGCGGTCGCCCAGCTGACCGCGGCCGACTTCCCGGAGATCGGCTTCCCCGCCGGAACGGACCTCGCCCAGATCCTGTGGTGCCCGGAATGGCACGAGCAGCCGCACCCCGAGGGCTGGGGCCAGGCCTGCCGGGTCGTCTGGCGGCGGTCGGACGAGATCACCGACGTACTGACCGCGACCGAGCAGCCCGACCCGGAGGACCACTGGGACCACGAGTGGGACATGCTGCCCCGCGCCTGCGTCCTGACCCCGGAGCGGGTGGTCGAGTACCCCTGGCGGGAGGAACTCCCCGAAGACCTCTGGCCTCGCGTGGAGGCATGGCTGGAGGAACGCGGCCTCCCCGACGACATGTTCACCGTCCCCGGCTGCAAGCTGGGCGGCAGCATGAACTGGGCGACAACCGACATGCCGCGCTCACTCCAGTGCCCTGTCTGCGAGGCCCCGCTCGCCCTGTTCCTCCAGTTCGACACCTACGAATGGTGGCTCGGAACATCGGGCCCCGACCAGCGCCAGGACCGCTTCCGGCCCCTGGAGGAACGCCATCTCGCCGACCACAGCCGGGAGTTCGACGCATCCCGCGAACCGACCGGCATGACCGTCGGCCGCGGCAGCCACGCGGGCCTGTTCCTCTGCGCCGCCGACCCGACCCATCCGCCGTCGTTCTTCACGCAGTGACGAAAACGGGGAGGGAAAACAGGGATAGTGGATCTACTGACGCCTTGCGAGGGGGATTCCATGGCACACGAAGTCATTGCGCGAGAGGTGGAGATCGAGGTGGGCGGCGCCACGCCGATGACCGCCTACCTGGCGCGTCCGGCGGGGGCCGGGGAGTACCCGGCCGTGCTGGTCGGGGCCGAGTTGTGGGGGCTGACCGAGGACGTCCGGGAGATCGTGCGGGAGGTCGCGGCGCTCGGGTACGTCGCGATCGTGCCCGACGTCTACCACCGGTTCGGTGCCGATACGGCGGCCGGGCTGGCCGAGAGCGACGAGAACCGTACGCGGGCGTTCGAGCTCGTCGGGCGGCTGACGCGGGACGGGGTCGAGGCGGATCTGCGGGCCTGCGTCGCGTATGCGCGGGAGCACGAGGGGGCGAGCGGGAAGACCGGGGCGCTGGGCTTCAGCCTCGGCGGGCACATCACCTACTTCGCCGCGAGCCGGCTCGACCTCGACGCGGCGGCGGTCTACTACCCCGGCTGGCTGCCCGTCGCGGGCACCGCGTTGAGCCGTCCGCAGCCGCTGCTGGAGGAGACCGGCCGTATCGCCGAGCGCGACGTGCGGATGCTCATGTTCTTCGCCGAGCTGGACCACGTCATCGACGCCGAGCAGCGCCGGCAGATCGGCGACGCGCTCACGGCGGACGGGGTGCGGCACGAACTCGTCGTCTACCCGGGCGCCCAGCACGCCTTCTTCGTCCCCGGCCGCGAGCCCTACGACAAGGCCGCCGCCGACGACTCCTGGACGCGCGTGCGCGAGCTGTTCGCCGCCGAGCTCGGCCAGTAGTTCGGCCGACAGCCCCGCCCCAGCTCGAACCAGGCCGCGCCAAGGCGACCTGGTTCGAGCTGGGGCACGGCCTCTAGGCCGGGTGCGGTCGGACGGACCAGGTGCGGTCAGACCCTGGCCGGCGACCGCTTCTCCTCGGTGGGTGAACCCTCGGTCAGGCCCAGCCGCCCGTGCACCCTGCGCAGTGGCTTCGGCGCGTACCAGGCCGTGCGGCCCAGCAGGCGCATCGCCGCCGGGACGAGCACCCCGCGTACGGCCACCGCGTCGATCAGGATGGCCAGCCCGCTGCCGAGGCCGAACATCTGGATGAAGCTGACGTGGGCCGTGCCGAAGGCGAAGAAGCTCACGGCGAGCAGGCCCGCCGCCATCGTCACGATCCGCCCGGTGTGCGAGAGCCCGCTGGTGACGGCGGTCTCCGTGTCGGCGCCCGCGTCGTGGAGTTCCTTGATGCGGCTGGTCACGAAGACCTCGTAGTCCATGGACAGGCCGAAGGCGATGCAGAACATGAGCACCGTCATGGACGTGTCCATGGGCTGTGGGGTGAAGCCGAGTGCCGACGACAGGTGGCCGTCCTGGAAGATCCACACCATGACGCCGATGGCCGCGGTGAGGCTGATGCCGTTGAGGACCAGGGCGCGCAGCGGCTGGACCACGCTGCCGGTGAAGAGGAAGAGGAGCAGGAAGGTGGTGCCGGCCACGAGGCCGATGGCGGCCGGCAGCCGGTCCGCGATCGAGGACTTGGAGTCGACGAGGCGTGCGTCGGTGCCGCCGACCAGTGCCTCGGTTCCGTCGGGCGCGTCCACTGCCCGTACGGCCTTGACCAGGTCCTGAGCCTCGTCCGACTTGGGGGTCAGGCCGGTGATGACGCTGATCCGCTGGGCGTCCGGTCGGCCGAGCGCGGCGGCCGCGGGACCGGGCCGGTTGGCCCGGCCGTCGGTGTAGGTGCCGCCGGAGGTCTCGACCCGGGCCGCGCCGTCGAGCCGGGAGAGGGCCGTCGCGTATGTGCGCAGGTCGGCCGGGGCCACGGGACCGGTCGTGACGATCTGCACGGCCGACTCGTCGCTGCCGGTGAAGCCGTTCTGCACCGCGGTGGCGACCTGTCGGCTCTGCGCGCTCGTCGGCAGCACCCGCTCGTCCGGCGTGCCGAAGGTGACGCCGAGCAGCGGACTCGCGGCGAGCAGCAGGACGGCCAGGACCGGCAGCGCGGTCAGGGCGGGCCTGCGCATGACCGTGCGGGACAGCCGGGCCCACAGGGGCGCTTCGGCGCTGCGTACCGTCTGCGCCCAGGGCAGCCGGCCGTTGTTGATCCGGTGACCCAGTACGGCGAGCAGCGCCGGGATGACGAGCAGGGCGCTGACGGCGGCGATGACCACGACGCCGATCCCCGCGTACGCGAAGGAGCGGAGGAAGAACTGCGGGAAGACCAGCAGCGCGGCGAGCGCGGCGGCGACGGTCGCGGCGGAGAAGGTGATGGTCCGTCCGGCCGTCCGTACCGTGCGCCGGAGCGCTTCGGGTACCTCGGCACCCTCCGCGAGATGCTCGCGGAACCGGCTGATCATCAGCAGCGCGTAGTCGATGCCGAGGCCCAGGCCGAGCGCGGTGGTCAGGTTGATCGAGAACACGGACACGTCGGTGAGGCTGCCGAGCACATAGAGCTCGGCGAAGGTGCCGGCGATCGCGATGAGTCCGATGACCAGGGGCAGCAGTGCCGCGACGACGCTGCCGAAGGCGATCACCAGGAGGATGAGGATCAACGGTACGGCGATCGCCTCGGCCAGCGCGAGGTCCTTGGCGACCTGGGTGGGCACCTCGTCGCCGACCGCGGCCTCCCCGCCGGCCTGTACGGTCAGCCCGTTCCGGTCGCCGGTGTACTCGTCGATGACCGCCGAGGCGTTGTCGCCCTGCTCGGTGTCGTCGCCCTTGACGTGGGCCAGCACCAGGGCCGAGTTCCCGTCGCGGGAGGTCAGCGCGGAGCTGCCGGTGTCCCAGTACGAGATCACGTTCGCCAGGGTGGGCTCGCCCCTGAGCCGTGAGGTGAGGGCACGCCCCGCGCTCTCGGCGGCGGGGGAGGCGACACCGCCGTCGTCGGCCCTGACCAGCAGCACCAGGTTGCTCTCGCCGCCGAACCTGTCGTCGATGAGTTGCTGGGCGCGGGCCGAGGGCGCGCTCGGATCCTCGAATCCGCCGCTCTGGAGCTTGCCGAACGCGCCGAAGCCGATGGCTCCCATGGCGACGACGGCCAGCATGCTGAGGGTCAGTACGAGCCGGCTCCGGTGCAGGGCCAGCTCGGCGATTCGGTCGAACACGGGGATCGCCTCCAGATGTTTATGCCGTTAACATCGACGGTGGCATATGAAGTTAACGGCGTCAACATTGAATGTTGACGGCATTAACATGGAGTCGGGACGGGGGTCACGGATTCGGGCAGGATGAGGTCATGGAACCGATCAGGGGCGGCAAGTCCCGCTACCACCACGGCGACCTGCGCAACGCGCTGATCGAGGCCGCGGTCGAACTCGCCGTCGAAGGCGGCCCCGAGAGGGTGGTCCTGCGCGAGGCGGCCCGCAGTGTCGGCGTGTCCCCGACCGCCGCGTACCGCCACTTCAGCGGCAAGGAAGACCTCCTGGAGGCGGTGAAGAACCGCGGCCAGGAGGCACTCGCCGCCTCGATGACCGAGGCCGTTCGCGTGCTCCCCGGGCTCGACGACGCGGGCGAGGAGGCCGCGCGCAGGGCCGAGGCGATCGGGCGCGGGTACGTCGGGTTCGCGATCGAGAACCCCGGGCTCTACCGCACCGCCTTCTGTCACACGGCCGAGGCGGAGAAGAACGACTTCAACGGCCTCGAAGCCCCCGCCGGGGGGCCGGAGTTCTCGGCGTTCAAGGAACTCTCGGACACGCTCGACACCCTGGTGGCCACGGGCCGGATGCGGCCGGAGAACCGCCCCGCCGCCGAGGTCGCCGCCTGGGGGACCGTCCACGGCCTGTCCCTGCTCATCCTCGACGGCCCCCTCGCCCTCCTCCCCGCCGACCAGCGCGACGCGGTCGTGGAGCGCACCCTGACCACCATCGTCGCGGGCCTCACCCGGCCATAGGGCCGGCCCGGGGCGCGAGGCAACATCAACTCGGCATGCCCATGCCGATAGTGTTCGGCTGTTCGCTTGATCTTTTTCATCGCCCGGCCGCTTCGGCCCGGGCCGCGCAACTCGGGGGAGTCGTGCCTTTCATCCGCCATGCCCTTACCACCGCCGTGCTCGTTTCGGCGGCGCTCACGCTGGCCGCGTGTCAGCCCGGCGAGTCCGACGACACCGGTGCCGCCGGTGCCGCCGGCGGAAGTGCCAGTCCGAGCGCCTCGCCGAGTGCGAGTGCCGCTGCCGACCGGGGCTCCTGCCCCACCATCGCCGAGGGCCACAAGGTCATCTGGGTCAACAACGTCGAAGGCGCCATGAACAACGTCATCGCCAAGGACGCCAAGATGCACTGCGACCCGAAGTCGGATGCCGGTGCGGCCTACGAGCCGGTCGGTGACCCGAAGACGTACTCCATCGCCTCGGGCGCCACCAAGGTGACGGTCATCAGCAAGAAGGACAGCAGGCAGAAGACCCTCACCGCCCAGGGCGGCGGCATCGCCCACGTGAAGACGTGTGCGGACCCGGACGGGGCGTCGTACGACGGCGGCCAGGCCTCGGCGGACACCAGTGACTGCTGGGGGATGAACTTCTACGACGTCGCGGTCGGCTCCGACAACAAGATCACCGGGATGACCGAGATCTACTCCTCGTGAAACAGCGGGGCGCGGCACCCCCCTCAGGTGCCGCGCCCCGTCCCCCGTCCCCCTGCCTGGCGCCTACTCGGCGGTCGGCAGCGGCGGCAGGGAACCCGTGCGGGCGGCCTTGCTGTACCAGCGGGCGCTGGACTTCGGCGTGCGGGCCAGCGTCGCGTAGTCGACGTACACCGCGCCGAATCGCTTCTCGTAGCCGTAGGCCCACTCGAAGTTGTCCATGAGGGACCACAGGTAGTAGCCGCGGACGTCGGCGCCGTCGGTGATGGCGCGGCGGACCGCCGAGAGGTGGCCGTGCAGGTAGGCGATGCGCTCGGGGTCGTGGACGTTGCCCTCGGGGTCGGGCTTGTCGTCGTAGGCGGCACCGTTCTCGGTGATGTAGAGCGGCAGGCCCGGGGCCTCCCTCGTGTAGCGCAGGATCAGGTCGTGCAGGCCCGTCGGGTCGATGGTCCAGCCCATCTCGGTGCGCTCGCCCGGGGTTTGGTGGAAGGCGATGTCGTCCGCGCCCGGCCAGGGGGAGTGCGCGCTGGCGCCGTGCCCGTCCGGGCGCGGGCCGGTCGCCTCGTCCTCGGCGGCCGAAACCAGCGTGGGCGTGTAGTAGTTGAGGCCCAGCGCGTCCAACGGCTGCTTGATCAGCGGGAGATCGCCGTCGAGGACGTACGACCAGTCGGTGAGCGGCGCCGTGGCGGCGAGCAGGGTCTCCGGGTACGCACCGTGCAGCATCGGACCGTGGAAGACGCCGTTGGCCAGGTCGTCTATGCGCTGCACGGCCGCCAGGTCCGCCGGGGACTGCGAAAGTGGCCTGACCACTGATGAGTTGAGGCTCACCGCGACCGTGTTGCGGGCCGGCATCGCGGCGCGCAGCGCCGAAGTGCCCAGTCCGTGCGCCAGGTTGAGATGGTGCGCGGCACGCAGCGACGCCACCGGGTCCGTACGGCCCGGAGCGTGCACCCCGGAGCCGTAGCCCAGGAAGGCGCTGCACCAGGGCTCGTTGAGGGTGATCCACTGCTCGACGCGGTCGCCCAGCGCCTCGCCCACGATCCCCGCGTACTCGGCGAAACGCAGCGCCGTGTCGCGCTCGGGCCAGCCGCCCGCGTCCTCCAGCTCCTGGGGGAGGTCCCAGTGATAGAGGGTGATCGACGGCTTGATGCCGTGCGCGAGCAGCTCGTCGACCAGCCGGCGGTAGAAGTCCAGGCCGCGCTGGACGGCGGGGCCGCGGCCCGTCGGCTGCACCCGCGACCAGGAGACCGAGAAGCGGTACGCGGTCAGGCCGAGCTCCGCCATCAACGCCACGTCGTCGCGGTAGCGGTGGTAGTGGTCGACAGCGATGTCACCGTGCTCGCCGCCCGCCGTCTTGCCCGGCGTATGGCTGAACGTGTCCCAGATCGAGGGCGTGCGGCCGTCCTCCCGCACCGCCCCCTCGATCTGGTAGGCGGAGGTCGCCGCGCCCCAGAGGAAGGCGGGAGGAAAGGTCACCGGTGTGGTGGGGGTTACGGGATCAGGCATGGAAGCGCTCCCATGAGGGGTCGTGGAGACCGACGAGTAGGGGGAGGGGCGGAGAAGGCGTGGGGAAGGGAAGCCAATGGAGAGGAAGGGAGGAAAGGGAAGAGAGGGAGGGGAGGGATGCGGGGGGCCGAGGCGGCGGTGGCTCGACCCCCAAGGGGCTTGATTCCGTGGCGGGTTGGAGTGCCGGTGTCCTGCGCGTGGCAACGTTGGCAGGGTGCCGCGTCGCACCCGGCCGGGGCGGTACCTCTGCCGGGCGGCAGCCGGCCGGGCGGCACCCGGCCGGTCGTCGCCCCGGCGCGTCAGCCCTTGATCGCGCCGTTCATGATCCCGCCCACGATCTGCTTGCCGAACAGGATGAAGGCCACCAGCAGCGGCAGCGTGCCGAGCAGCGCGCCCGCCATGATCACCGCCTGGTCGGGGACATAGCCGGTGCCGAGGCCGTTCAGGGCGACCTGGACCGTCGGGTTCTGCTGGTTGAGGGCGATGATCGGCCACAGGAAGTCGTTCCAGGCGAACACGAAGGTCAGCAGGCCAAGGACGGCCATCGCCGGCCGCGCCGCCGGGAAGACCACGTGCCACACCACGCGCAGGCTGTTCGCGCCGTCCACGCGCGCCGCCTCGATCAGCTCGGTGGGCAGCGCCTGCACCAGGTACTGCCGCATGAAGAACGTGCCGAAGGCGGTGACCAGCGTCGGCAGGACGACGGTCTGCAGCTGGTTGGACCAGCCGAGGTCGGCCATCCACAGATACAGCGGTACGACGGCGAGCTGCGGCGGGATCATCATCGTGCCGATGGTCAGCAGCAGCAGCGCGCTGGAGAACCTGAACCGCAGCTTGGCGAAGGCGAATCCGGCGAGCGTCGAGAACAGCACCGTACTGACGGTGATGCTGCCCGCGACGAGCGTGCTGTTGAACATCGCCTTGCCGAGGCCCGCCTGGTCCCACGCGGCCTGCATGTTCTTGACCAGGTTCCCGCCGAACCACAGCGGCGGCGGCGTCTGGGCGAGCCGGGCGTCGGTGCGGGAGGCCGCGATCGCCGTCCACACCAGCGGGGCCAGCGAGACCAGCGAGAAGACCGTCAGGACGACGTAGGTGACCGGGCCCGCGTGCAGTTGCTTGCCCGCGCCGATCATCCGTGGCCGGGAGCCCCGGCCGCCCTTCGGCAGCGACTTCGACTTCGGCTCCGCCTGAGGCAGCGTCACATCACTTGTGGTCATTGGGATTTCCTCAGACGTCGGTTGACCAGCATGTTGACCGCGGCGACGATCAGCAGGATCAGGAACATCGACCAGGCGATCGCGGACGCCTTGCCGAGGTTGCCGATGATCCAGCCCTGGTCGTACATGTACAGACCGAGCGTCTGGTACTGGTGCTCGGAGCCGCCCTTGGAACCGCTGACCCCGCCGAACAGCAGGGGCTCGCCGAAGAGCTGGGTCGCGCCGATGGTGGAGACGACCACCGTGAACAGGATCGTCGGCCGGAGCATCGGGACCGTCACATGGCGGAACTGCTGCCAGCGGCCCGCGCCGTCGAGCGCCGCCGACTCGTACAGGTCGGTCGGGATCGCCTGCATCGCCGCCAGATAGATCAGCGCGTTGTAGCCGGTCCACCGCCAGATCACGATCGAGGAGACCGCGAACTGCGAACCCCAGTCGGACTCGCGCCAGTTGACCGGATCGATCCCGACGAAGTGCAGCAGCCAGTTGATCATGCCGCCGTCCCACGAGTACAGCAGCGTGAAGACGAGGGTCGCCGCCGCCACCGAGGTGGCGTACGGGGTGAGCATCACGACCCGCCACATGGTCGAACCGCGCAGCTTGTAGTTGAGCAGGTGCGCGATGCCGATCGCCAGGAGCAGCTGCGGCACCGTGGAGATCAGACCGATGGTGAAGGTGTTCTTGAGCGCGTTCCAGAAGAAGTCCGAGGACAACAGGTTCTTGTAGTTGTCCAGGCCCGCCCAGGTCTGGTGGTCCAGCGAGGACAACTGCACGTTGTGCAGCGAGTACCAGGCCGTGTACAGCAGCGGGACGAGGCCGAAGGCCCCGAAGACGATGAAGAAGGGGGCGATGAACGCGTACGGCGACGCCTTCATGTCCCAGCGGTACAGCCGGCTGCGCCACGAGCCCGGGCCCGCGGGCGGCTTACCGCGACCTTGAGCGCCCCCCGCCGCGCCCGGCTGACTGCCGGGCGCGGCATCGGCACTCGGCGCGGGATGCGCGAGAGCCTGCTTGGAGCTTGTCACTGGCCGAGCACGTCCTTGACCTCGTTCTTGGCGGCGGCCCAGCCCTGGTCGGGGCTCTTGCCCTTCTGCTCGACCTGGAGGATGCCGATGTCGGTGATCGCGGTGCCGATCGGCTGGTCCTTGAGGCCGAAGACCTGAACCGGGATGGTCTTCGCCGAGTCGGCGAAGATCTGTGTGATCGGTGCGTTCGAGAAGTACGCCGTGGTGGCGGCGAGCGGCTTCAGGGAAGCGTACGCCGACGGGGTCGACGGGAAGCTGGCCTGCTTGGCGAAGACCTTCGCCTGCTGCTCAGGGGCGGTCAGCCACTTCGCCAGCGCGACGGCCTCCTTCTGGTGCTTGGTCGCCGTCGGCACGCCGATGAACGAACCGCCCCAGTTGGACGCGGTCGGTGCCGCGGCCACGTCCCACTTGCCGTTGCCGGAGGCGCCGGACTTCTGCTCGATGTAGCCGATCATCCACGCGGGGCAGGCCACCGTCGCGAAGCTCGCGTTGGCGAAGCCCTGGTCCCACGGCTTGTCGAACTGCTTCAGCTTCGCCGACATGTTGCTGGTCGCCACCGTCATGGCGTCGTCCCAGGCCTTCTTCACGCCCGTGGACTTCTCCCAGATGATGTTGCCGTCCTTGTCGTAGTAGCGCTGGCTCTCGCCGCCGAGGGCCGCGTTGTAGACCGAGGAGGCCGAGTCCACGAACTTGGTGCCCTTGGGCGCCTTCTTCATGTACTCCTTGCCGACGTCGACGTACTTGGCCCAGTCGCCCTTCCACTGCGCGGCGAGCTTGGTGCGGTCGGTCTCGAGGCCGGCCTTCTGGAAGAGGTCCTTGCGGTAGCAGATCGCCATCGGGCCGATGTCTGTGCCGAGGCCGATCGTCTTGCCGTCCTTGGTGGTGGCCTGGGACGTCTTCCAGTCCAGCCACTGCGACTTGTCGACCTCCTTGCCGAGGTCGACGAACTTGTCGGCCTGCGTCTGGACGGCCTCGGTGATGTTGCCGACCTCGATCGCCTGGATGTCGTCGGTGCCGGCGCCGGCCTGCAGCCGGGTGAGCGTCTTCGGCCAGTACACGTCGGTACGGGTCGTGACGTTCTCCTTGATGGTGATGTCCGGGTGCAGTTTCATGTACTCGTCGTAGAGACCGGACTGCTTGTAGCCGAACTCGCCGAAGGTGCCGATGGTCAACGTCGTCTTGCCGCCGCCGCCACCCCCACCGCCGGAGTTCGAATCGCCGTCGTCCGAGTCCTTGGAGCAGCCGGCCAGCAGCCCCGTACTCAACGCGGCGACGGCCGCGAGGGCCACCAGCCGGTGGGATCGGCGGGTACTCGTACGCATTGCGTCCTCCTGTTGCCTGACGTGCCGACCCCCCGGCCAACTGCACTGTTGGGCCCGTTATTTCTCGCTGCGGCTCGGGCGGGGAACGTGCGGGATGTGTATGTGTCAGGTACCGTGGGAGCGCTCCCACAGGTGATGTGTTGAAGAGTCGTCGGTTTGTTCGGGGGTGTCAAGGGTGGAGACGGCGAGATATGTCTTCGGTTATCGGCCTGTTAGCTAAAGCCCCGAACGGGCGCGGACGGCTCGCTCCGAGTCTTCGCGAACGGATTCCGACGCGTCGCGAAGGGATCACGACTGTTAGATTCCAGGCCGACGCGGTGTGACGCGGCGTGACAGGAGGCGGACCATGGCAGGCCACGGAGCGCGGGGCCGAAGCGGCGGGCGGCCGACTCTCGAGGAGGTCGCCGCGCGGGCCGGGGTGGGCCGCGGCACGGTGTCGCGGGTGATCAACGGATCCCCGCGGGTCAGCGACGCGACGCGCGCGGCGGTCGAGGCGGCGGTCGCCGAACTCGGCTACGTCCCCAACACGGCGGCCCGCGCCCTCGCGGCCAACCGCACGGACGCGATCGCGCTCGTCGTGCCCGAGCCGGAGACCCGGTTCTTCGCGGAGCCGTACTTCTCGGACATGCTCAAGGGCGTGGGATCCGCGCTGTCGGACACCGAGATGCAGCTGCTGCTGATCTTCGCGGGCAGCGACCGCGAGCGGCAGCGGCTGGCCCAGTACCTCGCCGCGCACCGGGTCGACGGCGTGCTCCTGGTCTCCGTGCACGCCGACGACCCGCTGCCCGACCTGCTCTCCCAGCTGGAGATCCCGGCCGTGATCAGCGGCCGCCGCTCCGTGGACGAGACGCTTCCGTCGGTCGATTCGGACAACTACGGCGGCGGCCGTGTCGCCGTCGAACACCTGATCGCTCGCGGGTGCCGGACCATAGCCCACCTCGCCGGACGCCTCGACGTCTTCGGCGCCCAGCGCCGCGTCGACGGCTACCGTGAGGCGCTCCAGGACGCCGGCCGCAAGGTCGACGAGGGCCTGATCGTCCCCGGTGACTTCACCGAGGAGGGCGGCCGCCGCGCGATGACGCAGCTGCTGGCCCAGTACCCGAAGCTGGACGCGGTCTTCGCCGGCTCCGATGTGATGGCGGCCGGCGCCCGCCAGGTGCTGCGCGAGGCGGGTCGCCGTATACCCGACGACGTGGCGCTCGTCGGGTACGACGACTCCGCCATCGCCCGGCACATGGACCCCCCGCTGACCAGCGTGCGCCAGCCCATCGAGGAGATGGGCCGCGCGATGATCGACCTCCTGCTGGACGAGATCGCGGACCGCCGCCCGGCGGTGTCCCGGGGCCTGGAGCGACGCCAGCTGGTCCTGCCGTCGGAGCTGATCCGGCGGGCGTCCTCCTGACGCAGGGCCGCTGCCCGGCGCGCCCCGGGTTCCGGGCGCCCGGAACCCGGCCTCCGCGCCCGTCCCGCCTGCGACATCTCTCCATATGAGCGGCATGGGTGCGGCCCCGTCAGGCAGTCTTTGGGGCATGGTCCTACACCCCTTGCTGGGAGTCGACGAAGTGTCCGCCGTGGAGTCCCATTTGGGGCGGGTGGGCGAGGTGTTCAGGGTGTTCCGCGAGCAGGACTCGGGGTGCGTGTCGTACGGGGTGCGGCTGCTGGACGGGGCGCAGTGGTTCGTGAAGGAGGCGGTCACCGGGCGGGCGCGGCGTTCGCTGGAGCGCGGCTGGGCGTTCCACCGGGCCGTACGGCACGCGGCGATCGTCCCGCAGGTGCACCGGATCGCCGTCCAGCGGGGCGGCTGGGCGGTGGTGATGCCCTGGCGGGAGGGCGAGGTGCTGTATCACGCCACCACGGGCGGCCACCGCGACCGTACGGGCCCGGCGAGCCCGATGGCCCGCTTCCGCGCCCTGCCCACCGCCCGCGTCCTGGGCGCCTTCGACCGCGTCCTGGACGCGCATCTCGCGGTGGAGGCAGCCGGTCACGTCGCCGTCGACTTCTACGACGGCGCACTGCTGTACGACTTCACGGCGGACGTGATGCACCTGGTGGACCTCGACGAGTACCGCCCCGGCCCCTTCCTCGTGGAGGACGAGCGCCTCCCGGGTTCCCGCCGCTTCATGGCACCGGAGGAGTTCACCCGCGGCGCCCTCATCGACACCCGCACCACGGTCTTCACGCTGGGCCGCGCCGCCCGCCTCCTCCTCGACGCGGCCGACGAGGAACGGGCCTGGCGCGGCACACCACAACAGCTGGCGGTGGTCGAACGCGCCACGTTCCCCAACCCCGACGACCGCTACCGCACGGTCCACGACTTCGCTGCCGCCTGGCGGGGGGTCGCCAATCCGCCTGGGGCGGCGGGGCGTTAGGGGGCGGCGACCCGCGACGCGAGGCCGACGGTTCCGGGCGCCGGCGCCGGCGGACGTCGCCGTCCTGATCCTGATCCTGATCCGTCAGCCGTCAGCCGTCAGCCGTCAGCCGTCAGCCGTCAGCCGGGCCTCCGTGACGACGGCCGTGGAGGCGCGGGGCGTCAGGGCGCGATGCCCCGTGGCGTCAGGCCGGCGGTTCCCGGTGCCAGCGGACCTCGCCGTCCTGGAACTCGGCCGTCGCCGTCAGGCCGGCTGCCCTGGCGACGGCGGCGGAGGCGTGGTGATCCGGGTGGACATGGGCGACGACGGAGCGCACCCCCTGTCGCTCCAGCCACTCGACCAACCCCACGGCCGCCTCGGAGGCGAACCCGCGCCCCTGCCATCCGCTGCCCACCACCCAGGCGATCTCCGCGCCGCCCACGACGACCGTGGCCTGCACCGTCCCCACCAGGGCACCGCCCTCGCGCACCCGCAGCACCCAGTTGCACCAGGAGACGGCGGGGTCGGGGGAACCGGCGACAAGTCGCTCGTAGCGCGCCCGCAGTGCTTCGGGGGAGTGCGGGGCGCCCCCGATGAACTCGTGCAGCACCGGGTCGCCGAGCACCACGGCCATCTCCTCGGCCTGCTCGACGCGGAGGGGGAGGGCGTCGAGGCGGGAGGTGGAGAAGGGCTGGGCGTTGATCACGGTCATGACAGAGGACGGTAACGGGCCGGACGGCGGGCACGCAGGGCCCTTCGGCCCCTGTGGTGATCCGCCCACCCGAGGTGACTCTCGATATGCGGCGCTGTCGCGCGCCCGGTACCGCTGTCAGTGGGTGAGACCGATGCGACGAAGAGTCCTGGTGGTCCTGGCGTTGATCGCCGCCGCGGGAACGGCCTGCGGCACCTCGGAGAACGCGGACCCGGGCGCTCCGGCGCCGTCCACGAAGGTGACGACCGTCACCGCCCACGACAGCGCCCGCCGAGACCCCCACCCCACCCCCCCCCCCCCACCCCCCGCCCCCGCCGCCCCCCCCGCACGCCGCTCACGGCCCGAGCGCAGTCGTCCAGGCGTACTACGACGCCATCAACGCGCACGATTACCGCACCGCCTGGAATCTCGGCGGCAGCCGCTTCCAGCCGGACTACGCCACGTTCGCGGCGGCCTTCGCCGGGACGGCCCACGACCGGCTGCACATCCTCGGGGTGTGTCGGTCCGGATCGAAGCCGCCCAGACCTCCGGCGCCGTACGGCACTACGAGGGGACGTACTACGTCTCGGGTGGAGTGATCACGGGTGCCGACGTCAGTGAGGTCACCCAGCCGGCGCCGGACGACGGATCGACGGTCGGCTTCGTGCACCCAGGGGCGTTCTGCTCGCCGGTGGGTGCCTACGGCACGACCGACAAGGGCACCTTGATGGTCTGCTCGCTGAAGTCCGGAGACACCCAAGCCCGTTGGCGCCACGCATGACGAGCGGGACGAGAGCGATCGGGACCGAAAACCATCGAGGCCCGATCCGCTTGCGCGGATCGGGCCTCGATCTATCAGGGTGAGTGACGGGACTTGAACCCGCGACTTCCTGGACCACAACCAGGTGCTCTACCAGCTGAGCTACACCCACCATGTCCGGTCTTTGTTTTTCTCCGACCGGCCGAGAAAAAGTGTACAGGGTCCGAAGGGGTGCTCGTGCACGCCTTTTTCACGGGGCCCGTCAGGGCCCCGTGATGGGCTTATTCCGCAGGCAGGACGTGCTTCGCCGCGATGGTGCGGGCGGTGTCGGAGTCGGGGCCGGGCTGGGGGACGAAGATCGCCTCGCGGTAGTAGCGGAGCTCGGCGATCGATTCGCGGATGTCGGCGAGGGCGCGGTGGTTGCCGTTCTTGTCCGGGCTGTTGAAGTACGCCCGCGGGTACCAGCGCCGGGCCAGCTCCTTGACGGAGGAGACGTCCACGATCCGGTAGTGGAGGTACTCCTCCAGCGTCGGCATGTCACGCAGCAGGAAACCCCGGTCCGTGCCCACCGAGTTTCCGCACAGCGGGGCCTTGCCCGGTTCCTTCACGTGCTCCCGGATGTACGACAGGACCTGTTCCTCGGCGTCGGCGAGGGTCGTGCCGCCGGGCAGCTCGGAGAGGAGACCGGAGGACGTGTGCATCGTGCGCACCACGTCCGGCATCGTCTCCAGGGCCCGGTCGGGCGGGCGGATCACGATGTCCACCCCTTCGCCGAGCACATTCAGCTCCGAGTCGGTGACGAGTGCGGCCACCTCGATGAGCGCGTCGTCGGACAGCGAGAGCCCGGTCATCTCGCAGTCGATCCACACCATGCGATCGTTCATGTGTCTCACCCTACGGCCCGTCCAGGCTCGGCGGACCGCCCGTGCGCCCTGGCGAGCGCCGGGTACGCGCTCCGCGACGGGGCCGAGCGCGCAGGGCGAGGGGCCGGGCAGGGGGCCGAAGCCCGCCTGCCCCACCCGTCGCGGTGCGCATCTGTCGCTACGGCGCGCTGCGCTGCCCCGGCAGGCTCGCTCGCCCGCCCGCGTACAGGTGCTCCGTACGGTCCTGGCGTTCCCCGCGCTCCGCGCTCGACCGGCCCGGGTCCGTCGAGACGGACGTGGACGGCCCCATGGCGCTGGCCGCCGCCGTACGGCGGGTCTGCATCGGGACCGGACCGGGGCCCTCCTGCGTCAGCACCGGTGGTGGCCCGGAGGCCCCGGCGCCGTCCGCGTCCGACGGCTTGTCCGACTGCGGCCTGCGCGCGCGGTACGCCGCCCGGTACGCGGCCGGCGACGAGCCGAGCTGTCGGCGGAAGTGGCCGCGCAGGGCCACCGGGGAGCGGAAGCCGCAGCGGCCCGCCACCTCGTCCACCGAGTAGTCCGACGTCTCAAGGAGCCGCTGCGCTTGAAGCACCCTTTGCGTGATCAGCCACTGCAGCGGAGCGCTCCCGGTGAGCGACCGGAAGCGGCGGTCGAACGTCCGCCTGCTCATATAGGCGCGCGCGGCGAGCGTCTCCACGTCGAACTGCTCGTGAAGGTGCTCCAGCGCCCAGGCGACGACCTCCGCGAGCGGGTCGGCGCCGATCTCCTCCGGTAAAGACCTGTCGAGATAGCGCTCCTGGCCGCCGCTCCGGCGCGGGGGGACCACGAGTCTGCGGGCGAGCGCGCCCGCCGCCTCGTTCCCGTGGTCCGTCCGCACGATGTGCAGGCACAGATCGATTCCGGCCGCGGTGCCCGCCGAGGTGAGCACGTCACCGTCGTCGACGAACAGTTCGCGTGGATCGACGTGCACCGACGGATAACGCTTGGCCAGCGTCGGCGCGTACATCCAGTGTGTGGTCGCGGGGCGGCCGTCCAGCAGGCCCGCCGCGGCGAGGACGAAGGCGCCGGTGCACAGTCCGACTATGCGGGCGCCCTCCTCGTGCGCTCGGCGCAGTGCGTCGAGCGCTTCCTCCGGTGGCGGCGAGGTGATCGACCGCCAGGCGGGCACGACGACCGTGCCTGCCCGCGAGATCGCCTCCAGGCCATGTGGTGCGGTGAGTTCCAGGCCCCCTGTGGTCCGCAGTGGGCCTTCCTCGCCGCCGCACACCAGTAGTCGGTAGCGCGGTACGCCGGCGTCCTGGCGGTCAATCCCGAACACCGACAGCGGTATGGAACTCTCGAAGATGGGGCCGCCGCTGAACAGCAGCACCGCGACGATCTCCTTGCGGCGTCGCCCGGAAAGCTTCCGGGCCGCGGCTTCCGGCGCGGCAGTGGAGTCGTGGCTCATACTGCTAAGCCCCCCTCGGTGGTCGCGGCTCCTCGGTTGTGTCGCTCCTGCACGTTTCCCCTCGGTCCTGCACGAGTCCCCCGCCGTAAGACAGCATGATCGAATCTACTGTGTCCCGTGGTGCCGTCGTGACCAGTTCGCCACACGGCACATTGTCGACATGGCAACTTGGCGTGAAGCATTCGATCACGAAGCGTTGCACTCGTGGGCCGTGCAGGGAAGTACGCCTCGTGTCAGTGGCCAATCCACATAGGGTGTGCGCGCTCGCCGAGGCCCTTACAGTGCAGGTCGAACGCGGGTTGCGGGGTCGTTCGACCAAGAGATGCACCGTAGGCCGAAGTTGGCTGAAAAGAGTCGGGAGCGTGCGCGGAAACCGGTCAGTCGACGGGCCTGTTTCCCCCGGAACGGCGCCCGCCTCTGTGGCCCCCCGCGCCACTTCTGCCGTGCCGCCCGCGATGCGGGGCATGCTCCTCGGCCAGCAGCCGCGCCGCGCCCCGCTCGGACTGTGTCAGAAGCAGCCGGCAGACCCCGGTCACGGCCGCGAGGCCCAGCGCCGTGCCGGCCGCCCCGGCGAGTGAGGTGCCGTACCAGACGAGTACCACCGGGACCAGGACGCAGCTGAAGGCCGCCCAGCGCACCACGTCGCTCGCCGTGTCCGGCACGGCGGGCGTCATCGGGGGCCCGGGGGGGCCGGCGTGGCCCGGGTGTCCTCCGGCGGAGTGCGCTCCGGGGGCGCGGTGGGTCGCGGGCACGGTCGTGGGTCGGTCGGTCGCGGTCTCGGGTCCGGGCACGGTGGGCTCCCTACGGCGAAGGGTCACCCCATTCAACGCGTGTTCGACCGGCCGGTCACTGCCCGGTGGGCGCCCGATGGCCCGGTCCGCAAGGGAACCTGGTTGAACCCTGCGCAAACCGCCTGTACGGGGCAGCAACCATTGCGTTACGGGCGCCTCTCATGCATGCTCCGGGGAACGCCGCACAGCGCGCGCGGGATCTGGGCAGAGGAGGCGTGCCGCCGTACCCTTGGGGGTACGGGGTTGGGAAGATAATTCCCGGACACAGCCCGGACACAGCTCTGTCGCACGTTGTCGTCCCACCACGAGGATCCAAACGCCGAGATACCCATGGCCGGTCACGAATTCCACGATCCCGCGAACCGCAAGCGCCCGCTCGCCGATCCCACGGCAGCCGAGCCCCTGGCGGCGGAACAGCCACGCCAGTCCTGCGACCCCGCCTTCAAGCACGGCGTCGTCGTCGGTTTCGACGGCTCGACGTCCAGTGAGCGTGCGCTCGCGTACGCCATCGGCATGGCCCACCGCTCCGGCTCGGGCCTGATCATCGTCCATGTCGCCAACCGGCTGCCCACCACGGTGTGGGCGGGCTGCGAGCCACCGGTCTTCGTCGACGTGCCCGACCACCGCACCGAGGTGCTGGGGCTGGAGCTCGCGTGCGCCGAGTACCTGGCCGAGGTGCCCTGGATCCTCGTCGAGCGTGGCGGCGACATCTGCCACGAACTCGAAGAGGTGGGGCGGGAGTACGAGGCGGACGCGATCGTCGTGGGCTCCACGCACGGCATCGTCGGCCGGATCTTCGGCTCGGTCGCCGGCCGGCTCGCGAAGCGCGCGAAGCGCCCGGTGATCGTCATCCCCTGACGCGCGCTTCCGGCGTTGTCATTCCGTAACTCCCCGTTGTCCCAGGTGAGATGAGCCGTGGGCAGGGGCAACTCCCTTTGGCGTGGCATAAATCTACTCGCGCGTAGAAAGTGTTTGTGCGCTTGTGAAGGGCATATAGGGATCACGCACAAGCGCACAAGCACGAAGGGAGCCCGCCGTGGACAACGACGTCTCTGCGGGAAGCACCACCACGATCGTCGGTCGACTCGCCCTCGGAATCACCCTGTTGGCCTTCGGCCTCGGGTATACCGACGTGATCGACGGCGTGACGGCGGCGGACGCCGTATCACTGGCCCACTACGTAGGCGGCGTCGCGCTGTTCGTCGCCGGACTGCTCGCCTTCCGTGACCGCGAGGCGGCCACCGGTACGGCCTTCTCGGCGCTCGGCGCCCTGTGGTTCACCTGGGCCGTCTCGGCCGGAAGCCAGATCTCCGACAACGCGGCAGGGCTCTTCCTGGTCCTGTTCGCCCTCGTGGCGCTCTCCCTCACGCTCGCGGGCGGCGACCTGCTCGGCCAGGGCACCTACGGACTGCTCTTCGTCTCGCTGCTGCTCCTCGCCATCGCGCGCTTCGCGGACAACGACGGCCTGGCGAAGGTCGGCGGCTGGCTGGCCGTGGCGGCCGGCGCCGTGGCCTGGTACGCGGCGACGGCGGCCCTCGCCCACTGGCCCACGGCCCTTCCGCGACGCGCCGCCGGCCGGGGGGTGACGGCCACCGGCTGAGGCTGGCGCGGGCCGGGGTAATGGGCGGCCCCGGCCCTGAAAGAACGATCCCCTGCGCGCGGGTGGCAACGCAGGGGATCGTTCACGCGCGGGGTGACCTGCGCGACGGTGACCTACTCGACGGTGACCGACTTCGCCAGGTTGCGCGGCTTGTCGATGTCCCGGCCCAGGGCCAACGCCGTGTGGTAGGCGAGGAGTTGGAGCGGGATGCCCATGAGGATCGGGTCCAGCTCGTCCTCGTTCTTCGGGACGACGATCGTCTGGTCGGCCTTCTCCTGCTCCTGGTGCGCGACCGCGAGGATCCGGCCGCTGCGGGCCTTGATCTCCTCCAGGGCGGCGCGGTTCTTCTCCAGGAGGTCGTCGTTCGGGACGATCGCCACCGTCGGCAGGGCGGGCTCGATGAGGGCCAGCGGGCCGTGCTTCAGCTCGGAGGCCGGGTAGGCCTCGGCGTGGATGTAGGAGACCTCCTTGAGCTTCAGGGAGGCCTCGCGGGCCACCGGGTAGCCCCGGACGCGGCCGATGAAGAGCATCGAGCGGGCGTCGGTGTACTGCTCGGCCAGCTTCTTGATCTCCTCCTCCCGCGCCAGGATCTCGGAGATCTGCGCGGGCAGCTTGCGCAGGCCCTCGATGATCCGCTTGCCGTCGCGCACCGACAGGTCGCGGGTGCGGCCCAGGTGCAGCGCGAGCAGCGCGAAGGCGACCGTGGTGTTGGTGAAGCACTTGGTGGAGACGACGCAGACCTCCGGGCCCGCGTGGACGTACATGCCGCCGTCCGCCTCGCGGGCGATCGCGGAACCGACCACGTTCACCACACCGAGCACCCGGGCGCCCTTGCGCTTCAGTTCCTGCACGGCGGCCAGCACGTCGTACGTCTCACCGGACTGGGACACCGCGACGTACAGCGTGTCGGGGTCGACGACCGCGTTGCGGTAGCGGAACTCGGAGGCCGGCTCGGCGTCCGCGGGGATGCGGGCCAGCTCCTCGATCATCTGGGCGCCGATCATGCCCGCGTGGTACGAGGTGCCGCAGCCGAGGATCTTCACGCGGCGGATCTGCCGTGCCTCGCGGGCGTCCAGGTTCAGGCCGCCGAGGTGCACCGTCGAGAACCGGTCGTCGATGCGGCCGCGCAGCACCCGGTCCACGGCTTCGGCCTGCTCGAAGATCTCCTTGTGCATGTACGTGTCGTGGCCGCCCATGTCGTACGACGCGGCCTCCCACTCCACGGTGGTCGGCTCGGACGTCGTCCGGGTGCCCTCGGTGGTGTACGTACGGAAGTCGTCGGCCTTGAGGGTGGCCATCTCGCCGTCGTCCAGCGTCACTATCTGCCGGGTGTGGGTGACCAGGGCGGCGATGTCCGAGGCGACGAACATCTCCTTCTCGCCGATGCCGAGGACGACCGGGGAGCCGTTTCGGGCCACCACGATGCGGTCGGGGAAGTCGGCGTGCAGGACCGCGATGCCGTAGGTGCCCTCGATGACGCGCAGCGCCTCGCGGACCTTGTCCTCCAGCTTCTCCTGCTGGGAGCGGGCGATGAGGTGGGTGAGGACCTCGGTGTCCGTCTCGGAGAGGAACTCGATGCCGTCGGCCTCGAGCTTCTTCCGCAGATCGGAGGCGTTGTCGATGATGCCGTTGTGCACGACGGCGACCTTCTGGTCGGCCGACATGTGCGGGTGCGCGTTCACGTCGGAGGGGGCGCCGTGGGTGGCCCAGCGGGTGTGGGCGATGCCGGTGGTGCCCTTGAAGCGCGCCGGGACCTTGGCCTCCAGGTCACGGACCCGGCCCTTGGCCTTGACCATCTTCAGGCCGGCCGACTTCGGGGTCGTCACCACGATGCCCGCCGAGTCGTAGCCGCGGTACTCCAGGCGCTGGAGGCCTTCGAGCAGCAGCGGCGCCACGTCACGCCTGCCGATGTATCCGACGATTCCGCACATATATATGTATTCCTCAGCCGTAGACCATGCGGCGCAGCTGCCTGAGCGTGAGCTCCGGCGGCGCGACCGCGCGGTATTTCAGGTCCGCCTCGATCCGTTCGAAGATCGTCGCGTTCACCAGGCCCTGGCCCTGGAGCTCGCGATGGCGGCGACGGACGTAGTCCTCGGTCGTCTCGTCGAAGTAGGCGAGCACGTCCTGGATCACCCGCAGCGCCTCGCCCCGGTTGAGGGGCGTGGACCGCGTCAGATGATCAACAAGTTCGTCGTGCACCCGGTAGATCCTGGGGCACCGAAGCCGGTTTCGCAAGAATCCTGCCCGGTATCGGGCAGCCGACTGTTGAATCTCTTATGGGGGCCTGTTTGACAGCTGTCCATCCTGTGTCTTGCGTCGCGTCGCCCACGCGGAGGAACTTTCAGGCCATGGACACACCTCGTATGGGAGTACCGGAGAAGCTCGCCGCGCGCATGAGCATGGCCGAGCAGCACGAGTACCTGCGGGCGAGATTCTCGCGGCGCAACATGATGAGAGGCGGCGCGGTCACCGTGGGCGCCGTCGTCGGCAGCACCTTCATACCGGGGGCGACCGCGCAGGCTGCCGTACCCGGCCAGCGGACGGCCACCGCCTCCGCGACCGCCACGGAGAAGGTGGACGGCGCGCTCGTCGCCCCCTTCGGCCGCCACCTCGCCTACGGCGCCGACCCGCGCACCGAGATGACGGTCTCCTGGCAGGTCCCGGTCGCCGTCAGCAAGCCGTACATCCGCATCGGCGCCCACCCCTGGGACCTCTCCCGCAAGATCGAGGCCGAGGTCCGCACGCTCTTCACGCCGGCCGGCGTCGGCGCGAGCGGCGACCACACGCAGTACTACCTGCACGCCAAGCTCACCCACCTGCGCCCCGGCCGCACGTACTACTACGGCGTCGGCCACCAGGGCTTCGACCCGGCCGAGGCGCACCTGCTGGGCACCTTGGGCACCTTCACCACCGCCCCCGCCCACAAGGCGCCGTTCACCTTCACGGCCTTCGGTGACGAGGGCGTCAGCTACCACGGCCTCGCCAACGACAGCCTGATCCTGGCTCAGAACCCGTCCTTCCACCTGCACGCGGGCGACATCGCGTACGCCGACCCGGCGGGCCAGGGCAAGGCCACCGACACCGGCTTCGACTCGCGGATCTGGGACCAGTTCCTCGCGCAGACCGAGTACGTCGCGAAGTCCGTGCCGTGGATGGTGTCGTACGGCAACCACGACATGGAGGCCTGGTACTCGCCCAACGGCTACGGCGGCGAGGAGGCCCGCTGGCAGCTTCCGGAGAACGGCCCGGACAAGGCGAACCTGCCCGGCGTCTACACCTTCACCCACGGCAACACGGCGATCATCTCGCTCGACGCCAACGACGTGTCCTTCGAGATTCCGGCCAACCTCGGTATCTCCGGCGGCACGCAGACCAGTTGGCTGGAGACGCAGCTCAAGAAGTACCGCGCGTCGAAGGACATCGACTTCATCGTCATCTTCTTCCACCACTGCGCCTACTGCACCTCCACCGCCCACTCCTCCGAGGGCGGCGTGCGCCAGGAGTGGGTGCCGCTGTTCGAGAAGTACACGGTCGACCTGGTGATCAACGGCCACAACCACCAGTACGAGCGCACCGACGTCATCAAGGGCAACGCGGTGGCCAAGAAGCTCCCGATCGGCGGCACCGCGTACCCCGAGACGGACGGCGTCGTCTACGTGACGGCGGGCGCCGCGGGCCGCAGCCTGTACGCGTTCACCGCCCCGGACTCCTACGAGGGCCACGAGAACGACGTCGAGTCGGTGTCCGCCTTCATCTGCCTGAAGGACGGCGCCAAGCAGGCCGAGACGGTCGCCTGGTCGCGGGTGCGCTACCTCAACTACTCGTTCCTGCGCGTGGACGTGACCCCGGCGGCCAAGGGCAAGCTGACCACGCTGAAGGTGCGCGGCATCGCCGAGACCGGCGGCGAGATCGACCACTTCACGGTGGCGCGCCGCGCCAAGTAGGGCCGCGCGTACGCCCGGAAGGCAGGGCGCACGCTCCCATGTCGCGCAGGCGGTTCTCACATGCGCTTGAGAACCGCCTGCTTGGCCAGCGTGAACTCCTCGTCCGTCAGGACACCCGACCTGCGCAGCTCGCCGAGCTCACGCAGCCTCCGCAGCAGCGCGTCGTGGTCGTCCTCGGCGGGCGCCGGCCGCTGTGCGGGCAGGAGTTCCTTCTTCGGGGATACGCCTGGGCGTACGTCGTCCACGGGCGGCGCGGTCGGATGGGGGAGCCGAGCCTGCACAGCGGCGGCGACCAGCGCCATCAGGGGGTCCTTCTTGAAGCCCCACAGTTCCACGGAGTTGGGGTCGTACTTCGGCGGGGCCTTGGTCTCCGCGCCGCGCACGGTGAAGCGGAGGTAGCCGTTCTCCAGCCCCGCCGCGGGATGCCACTCCACTCCCGTGATGTCGGTGAAGGCGAGTGAGCGGGTCCCGGCGGCGGCCTTGGCGTCCTCCGTCTTCCAGTTCCACTCCAGCCTGATGTGCTCCCCGTCGAAGCTCGCCGTGCCGTCCCCGGCGGAGGCGGACAGCGGCACGGAGGGGCCGGGCAGCAGATAGGCGTCCACCGGGTCGGTCGGAACCTGGTCGAGGAGCAGCGCGCCCCGCACCTCGTCCACGAAGTACTCGGCGACGCCGAAGCGGTCGGAGTCGACGGTCAGTTGGTAGGGGTCGTCGGGCTCCGCGAGCTTGCCGCCGGTCGCCTGGAGCAGCGGGTCGGCGCCGTCGCGCAGCCGTAGCCTCAGGCGACCCGACTTCTTGCCGTGCTCGAAGGAGACTCCCGCCAACGCGCCAAGTGGGACGGTCAGTTCACCCAAGGTCTTGCGGAACAGGCTCACGTTCTTGTCGCGCCCCGGAGTGAGCCGCAGGGCGTCCCCGTCGAAGGCCCACGTCCCGTCCTTCTGGATGATTTCCGCCATGACGGGGATTGTTCCACCCCTCGTACGGGAGAGTGGTCTATACCCATTGGGGTGTCAGTCAGGGAGGCCCCTGGGGTACTTGAAGGGAGCGCATGTGAGACAGCACCACAGAACGCCCCGCCTTCTCGGCACGCTGCTGCTCGTGGCGGCCGCCGGTCTCTCCGTCGTCGGCGCGGCCCCCGCCGCCGCGGCGCGGAGCGCCACTCCGCTGGGGCAGGTCGTCCCGGCCCCGGCCTCGGTCGACGCGGGCGGATCCGCCTACCGGATCACCGGCGGGACCAGCATCCGGGTGGACGACACACGGGAGGCCCGCCGGGTCGGCGAGTACCTCGCGGACATCCTGCGGCCCTCCACCGGCTATCGGCTGCCGGTCACCTCGAAGGGTGGCGGTGGCATCCAACTCCGGTTGGCCGACAGTAAATTGGGCGCGGAGGGCTACCGTCTGGTCAGCGGCAGGTCCGGTGTGACGATCACGGCCCGTGAGACCGCCGGGCTCTTCCACGGCGTGCAGACCCTGCGCCAGCTCCTGCCGGCCGCGGTCGAGAAGAGGTCCGTGCAGCCCGGCCCCTGGCTGGTCGCCGGAGGCACCATCAAGGACACCCCGCGCTACGGCTATCGCGGCGCCATGCTCGACGTCTCCCGGCACTTCTTCACCGTCGGACAAGTGAAGCGGTACATCGACGAGTTGGCGCTCTACAAGGTCAACACCCTGCACCTGCACCTCTCCGACGACCAGGGCTGGCGCATCGCGATCGACTCCTGGCCCCGGCTCGCCACGTACGGCGGCTCCACGCAGGTCGGCGGCGGACAGGGCGGCTCCTACACCAAGGCGCAGTACAAGGAGATCGTCCGGTACGCCTCCTCCCGCTATCTGGAGGTCGTCCCGGAGATCGACATGCCGGGCCACACCAACGCGGCGCTCGCCTCGTACGCCCAGCTGAACTGCGACGGAGTCGCGCCGCCGCTCTACACCGGCACCGACGTCGGCTTCAGCTCGCTGTGCGTGAACAAGACGGTGACGTACGACTTCGTGGACGACGTGATCCGCGAACTGGCCGCGCTCACCCCGGGCCGCTATCTCCACATCGGCGGCGACGAGGCGCACTCCACCAGCCACGCCGACTACGTGAAGTTCATGGACCGGGTGCAGCCGATCGTCGCCAAGTACGGCAAGAAGGTGATCGGTTGGCACCAGCTGACCGGGGCCACCCCGGCGAAGGGCGCGATCGCGCAGTACTGGGGGCTGGATGACACCAGCGCGGAGGAGAAGGCACAGGTCGCGAAGGCCGCGCAGAACGGGACGGGGCTCGTGCTGTCGCCCGCCGACCGGCTCTACCTCGACATGAAGTACACCGCGGACACTCCGCTGGGGCAGGACTGGGCCGGTCTGGTCGAGGTCAAGCGGTCCTACGACTGGAACCCCGGCAACTACCTTCCGGGCGCCCCGAGTTCGGCGATCCGCGGCGTCGAGGCGCCGCTGTGGACGGAGACCATCGTCACGTCGGCGGACATCGACTACATGGCGTTCCCGCGCCTGCCGGGCGCGGCCGAGCTCGGCTGGTCGCCCGCGTCGACGCACGACTGGGACACCTACAAGGTGCGGCTCGCGGCGCAGGGTCCGCGCTGGGACGCGCTGGGGATCGGCTACTACAGGTCGCCCCAAGTCCCCTGGCCCGCAAGCTAGTCGGCATGCCGACGGGCGCCCCGGAGGACCGTCTCCGGGGCGCCCGCCCGTCCGTGCGGGGTCAGAGACCCGCGATCGGGTTCCTCAGGTTCCCGACGAGCTGGAGCGCACCGGACGGGTCCGCCAGGTCGACCATCTGCTGGTTGTTGCGCAGCTGGAGCCGGTTGAGGCAGGACAGCGCGAACTCCGGGGCGAACATGTCGTACTGCCGGAATTTGTCGGCGAGTTCGGGCGTCGACTCCTGGTACGCGCGGACGCACTCGGCGACCGTCCGCCAGAAGTCGTCCTCGTCGATGATCCCCTCGGTGGCGAGGTTCGCGGCGAGGAAGCGGAAGAAGCAGTCGAAGACGTCGGTGAAGATCGACAGGAGTTTCTTGTCCTCGGGGACCTCGACCCGGATCCGCTCGACCGCGGGCGGCAGCACCGCGTCCACGTCCATGACGGCGATCTCCTCGGCGATGTCCTTGTAGATCGCCCGCTGCACGGCGCCGTCCCTGAGGACGAGGATGACGTTCTCGCCGTGCGGCATGTAGACGAGGTCGTACGCGTAGAAGCTGTGCAGCAGCGGCACGAAGTACGCACGCAGATAGCGGCGCAGCCACTCCGTCGGAGTCAGCCCCGACCGGGCGATCAGCGCGCCCGCGAAGGACGCCCCCTCATGGTCGACATGGGCGAGGGACGCCATGGTGGCGAGGGTCTCGCCGTCCTGGAGCGAGGGCACCGGGCTCTCGCGCCACAGCGCGGCCAGCATCTTCCGGTACGGCGAGTAGCGGTCCGTCGCTGCCTCGTACTCCAGGTGGCGGTAGCCGACGGCGGCGCGCTCGCGGATGACCGACAGGCCGGTCGACTTCAACACCGGGTCGTTCTCGACGAGCCCGGCCAGCCAGTCGTTGATAGCCGGGGTCGCCTCCATGTAGGCGGCCGAAAGACCGCGCATGAAGCCCATGTTGAGGACGGACAGGGCCGTCTTCACATAGTGCTTCTCGGGGTGGGAGGAGTTGAAGAACGTCCGGATGGACTGCTGGGCCAGGTACTCGTCGTCGCCCTCGCCGAGGCAGACGAGGTGGCGCCGGGCGACCTCGGCCGCGAAGGTCACGGAGAGCTTGTTCCACCACTGCCAGGGGTGGACGGGTATGAGGAGGTAGTCGTCGGGGTCGAGGTCCTGGTCGCGCAGGGTGTCGGCGAAACGGTTCAGCGTCGTCTCGCCCAGTTCGTCGCGTACGAACGACTCGTACTCGATGCCCACGCCCGCCGTGAACGCGGCCCGCGAGCGGTGCGCGGCCAGCCACACCAGGCGTACGGGGCTTGCCGTCTCGGGGGCGTACGAGAGGTACTCGTGCACGCCGAAGCCGAGCCGCCCGTTGTTCGCGACGAAGCAGGGGTGGCCCTCGGTCATCCCCGTCTCGATCGCCTGGAAGCCGCTCCTCGCGAGCTCGGCGGACGGGATCTGCGGCTTGGTGAGCTTGTAGCAGGTGCCCGAGAGGGTGGAGGAGATCTCCTCCAGATAGACGGGCAGCACCTCGTCGCTCAGGCCGAGCGACTTCTTCAGCTCGATGAAGAAGTCCAGTGCGGCGAGCGGGAGTTCGGCGCCGTCGCGATGCCGGGTGATCGAGCCGGCGTCGACCTGCCAGTGGTCGAGGGCGCGCAGGCGGGCGGCGAAGCGGTAGTGGGTGAGGCCGTCGTCGCCGCATACCACGTACTGGTCGGCCCCGGTCGCCTCCGGCGTGATCAGCCGCTCGTGCGCGAACTCGGCGAGGGCCTTGCGGATCAGCAGGCGGTTGGCCTCGGCCCAGCGCTCGGGGGAGAGGTGGGCCACGGCGTCGGCGAGGGTCATGCGGCCACCGCCTCGGTGAACTGCTCCCGCGTGCAGAAGCTCAACAGGGCCCTCTTCTCCGGCTTCTGGATCTCCCGCTCGGGCACGAACCCGACCGCTTCGTTGAGCGCGTGGACGGCCTTGTTGCCCACGTCGGGCTCGACCACGACCCGGGAGGCCGAGGGGTCCTCGAACAAGTGGGCCATCACCGCGGTGATCACGGCCTTGGTGAAGCCGTGCACGGGCGTGTCCGTCGGCGCGACCAGGAAGTGCATGCCGACGTCGCCGGGCACCGGCGCGTAGAGGCCGACCAGTTCGCGGTGGGCCGGGTCGTACTTCTCCATCAGGAAAGCGGGTTCACCGTCGTGCAGTCCGAGGAGCGCGTGGTGGTGCTCGTCGGCCGCGATCTCCATGTAGGCGCGCTCGACGTCTTCGAGCCGGGCGTCCTGCATCATCCAGAAGGCGGCCTTGGGGTGCGTCACCCAGCCGTGCAGGAGCTCGGCGTCCTTCAGGGGGTCGAGGGGGCGGAACGTGAAGGTGCCCGCGCTGGTGCCTGTGGTGCTCATACTGCGAACTCCTGGAACGCGATGGTCTTCTCGACGGGGTAGTACTCGGTGCCGAGCAGCTCCCGGATGATGGACGCGTTGCGGTACGCGCCCATGCCGAGGTCCGGCGAGGTGATCGAGTGGGTGTGCACGCCGGCGTTCTGCAGGAAGATCCCGCGGCCCGTGGTGTCGATGGCGTAGTTGCGCGCCACGTCGAAGTTGCCCCGCGTGTCGTAGCGGAGCCGGTCCTGTACCGGCTTGAGGAACTCCGGCTCGGCGTACTTGTAGCCGGTGGCGAGGATCAGGCCCTCGGAGCTCAGCTCGTAGTCCTTCTCCTGCTCCTCCTGGCGCAGACCGAGGGTGTACGTCCCGTTCTGGTAAGTGGCGCTGTTCAGTGAGGAGTTGGTGAGCAGCCGGGTGGGGACCGGGCCGCCGATGTTCTTCTGGTAGAGCAGGTCGAAGATCGCGTCGATGAGTTCGCCGTCGATGCCCTTGAACAGGCCCTTCTGCTCCGTCTGGAGGCGGTAGCGGGTCGGCTCGGGCAGCGCGTGGAAGTAGTCGATGTACTCCGGGGAGGTCATCTCCAGCGTGAGCTTGGTGTATTCGAGCGGGAAGAAGCGCGGCGAGCGGGTGACCCAGTTCAGCCGGTAGCCGTGGACGTCGATCTCGCTGAGGAGGTCGTAGTAGATCTCGGCGGCGGACTGCCCGCTGCCGACCAGCGTGATCGACTTCTTCTTCTGCAGCTCCTGCTTGTGCTGCACATAGCGGGAGTTGTGGATGAAGTCCCCGCCGAGACCGGCACAGGCCTCGGGGAGGTACGGGGGCGTGCCCGTGCCGAGGACCAGGTGGCGGGCGCGGTAGAGGTCACCGGCCGTCGTCCGGACGACGTACACCCCTTCCTCGTACGTGACGTCGTCCACCGTCGTGCTGAAGCGGATGCTGCTCAGTTGCGACGCGGCCCAGCGGCAGTAGTCGTCGTACTCGACCCGGAGCGGGTAGAAGTTCTCGCGGATGTAGAACGAGTACAGACGGCCCGATTCCTTCAGGTAGTTGAGGAAGGAGTACGGGGACGTCGGGTCGGCGAGGGTCACCAGGTCCGACATGAACGGGGTCTGGAGGTGGGCGCCCTCCAGGAACATTCCGGAGTGCCACTCGAAGTCGGGCTTGGACTCCAGGAAGACGCCGTCCAGTTCGGCGATCGGCTCGGTGAGGCAGGCGAGACCGAGGTTGAACGGGCCGAGCCCGATCCCCACGAAGTCGTACGTGCGCGTGGATTCAGGAAGCGCGGTCAAGGGACTCTCCCAGGTACTGCTCGGCGTGGCCGGCGATCAGATCGAGTACGGCGGTGATGTCGTCCGTCGTGGTCTCGGGGTTGAGCAGGGTGAACTTCAGGTAGTGGCGGCCGCCGACCTTGGTGCCCGCGACGACGGCGTCACCCGAGGCGAACAGGGCCTTGCGGGCATAGAGGTTGGCGCGGTCGATCTCCGAGGGGTCGGTGACGGCGGCCGGGATGTAGCGGAAGACGAGGGTGGAGAGGGAGGGCTGCACGACGACGTCGTAGCGCGGGTCGGCCGCCAGGAGCTCCCAGGCCTCGGCCGCCAAGTCGCAGACCTCGTCGAAGAGTTCGCCGATGCCGTCGGCACCCATCACCCGCAGCGTCATCCACAGCTTGAGCGCGTCGAAGCGGCGGGTGGTCTGCAGGGACTTGTCGACCTGGTTGGGGATGCGCTCCTGGACCATGCGGCGCGGGTTGAGGTACTCCGCGTGGTAGGTGGCATGGCGCAGCGTGGCGGCGTCGCGGACCAGGACGGCGGACGAACTCACCGGCTGGAAGAAGGACTTGTGGTAGTCGACGGTGACCGAGTCGGCGCGCTCGATGCCGTCGATGCGGCCGCGGTGCTTCAGCGAGGTGAGCAGACCGCAGCCGTAGGCCGCGTCCACATGCATCCAGGCACCGAACTGGGCGCACAGCTCGGCGATTTCGGGCAGCGGGTCGATCGAGCCGAAGTCGGTGGTGCCCGCGGTGGCGACGACGGCCATGGGGACGAGACCGTCGCGCTTGCAGCGGTCCAGCTCGTGGGCGAGGGCGACGGTCTGCATCCGCTTGTCGTGGCCGACCGGGATCGAGACCACCGAATCGGCGCTCAGACCAAGGAGTTTGGCGGACTTCTTGACGCTGAAGTGGCTGACCTCGGAGGCGAAGATCCGCAGTTTGGCGAAGTCGTCTTCCTTCGCCTCCTCGCGGGCCAGCAGCAGGGCCTGGAGGTTGGACTGCGTGCCGCCGGAGGTGAACACGCCGTCGGCTGCCGGGCCGAGGCCGATGCGCGCGGTCGTCCAGTCGATCAGCTTGCGCTCGATGAGGGTGCCGCCGGCCGACTGGTCCCAGGTGTCCAGCGAGGAGTTGACGGCGGACAGGACGGCCTCGCCGACGACGGCGGGGATGACCACCGGGCAGTTGAGGTGCGCGAGGTAGCGCGGGTGGTGGAAGTAGACGGCGTCCCGGAGGTAGACCTCCTCCAGCTCGTCGAGGACCGCGGTGGTGTCGTGCAGCGGGCGGTCCAGGTCGATCCGGTCGATGCGCGGGGCGAGGGCGTCGACCGTGACGCCGGTGAACGGACGGTCGGTGGCGGCGAGTTTGGCTGCCACCCGCTCGATTCCTTCGGTCACGGAGCGGCGGTACCGCTCCGCGGTCGTGTCATTGAGCAGGTGCGAGCGCATGGGGGGTCCTCCGGTGGGGACAGTCCGAGGGGGACGGGAGAGGGGTGAAGTTCCGCGGCTTCAACTTAGGTAAGCCTAACCTAACTTAAAGTCCGTGAAACCTCACCCCTCCCGTGACTGCCGTCACTTCGGACGCGGTCACCCCTCCTCGCGCAGCTGTTCCTCCGTCAGCCCCTGCCGCCAGTAGCCCACGAACGTGACCCGCCTGCGGTCGAACCCGCGCTCGCGCACGAGATGACGGCGCAGCTCCTTCACACGGCCGGACTCGCCCGCGATCCAGGCGTACGGCCTTGACATGGGCGGGAGTCCGGCGGCTCGGATCGTGTCGAGGGCCATGGGGGACCCCTCGCCACGTACGAGCCAGGTGATCTCGGCGTCGGCCGCGGTCACCGGATCCTGGATGTCCCCGGCGTCATGGACCTCGAACCAGGCCCGGACGCGGACGCCCGGCGGCAGGGATTCGAGGATCGCCGAGGCGGCGGGAACGGCGGTCTCGTCGGCCCAGAGGACCACCAGGTCGGTGTCCTCGGGCGGCCGGAATCGGATCGCGCGGTTGTCGGCGATCGCCGGGCCGAGCAGCAGGACGCGGTCACCGGCGGCGGCCCGGGAGGCCCACCGGGAGGCGGGGCCCGCGGGCGCGGCGGCGCCGGGCTCGATGCCGTGCAGCACGAAGTCGATGTCGATCTCGTCCGTACTGCCGTGGGAGTCGCGCCGAAGGGCGCGCAGCGTGTACGAGCGCATCACCGCCCGTACGTCGTCCGGGAGTTCACGCCAGCCCTGCCACCAGCCGTCGCCGAGTTCGATCGGGACCGCGGGCTCGGACTGGCCCGGGTGCGGCAGGAACAGGGACAGGCTCTGGTCGCGCCCGTCGGAGTGGAACTCGCGCAGATCGGGACCCGCGAAGGTGACCCGGACCAGAGACGGGCCTAGCCGCCTCGTCCGCATGACCTGGAGGGAGAAGAAACGGAACGGGGCGGCTACGGCCGTCGTCATGAGTGCTCCTGAGTTTCGTCAGGGGGCGGGGAGCCCGGACGTCGCCCGAGCCGGGGCCCGGCCGGTGTCCGAGCGGGGCCCGGACGACGTCCGAGTACGGGTCAGCTGACCTTCTTCGCGTTCTCGATGGCCTCGGCGAGGTTGTCGAGGAGCGGGGTGCACTTGTCGTAGGAGAGGATCGGCTCGGGGGAGCGCGCGATGACCTGGCCGGCCTTGACGGCGGGCAGCTTCTTCCAGGTCGCCTTGTCGATGTCGGCGGGCTGGATGGTCGAGGAGCGGTCGTCCATCATGATGATGTCGGCCTGGTACTTGTCGACGTTCTCCCAGCTCAGGGACTCGAACCAGCCGCCCGTGGCCTTCTTCGCGGCCTCCGAGGGCTCGACGAAGTTCACACCGAGCGCCTTGAAGTACTCCAGGTCGACCGAGAGGTTCGAGCCGGAGACGTAGAAGAGTTCCGCGCTCGCCGAACCGGCCATCACCTTGATGCCGGGGTGGGCCTTGGCGGCCTTGCGCAGCCGGGCGGCGGCCGCCTCGAACTTCTTCTTCGCCTGGACGACCTTGTCGGCCTTCAGGTCCGCGCCGAGCGACTCGGCCAGCGTGTACATGCGCTCCAGCGGCCCGGTCAGCTGGCGGTCGAAGACGGAGACGGCGACGCTCGGGGCGAGCTTGGCGATCTTGTCCTTGGACGTCTCGGGGACGTACCAGAGGGTGCCCGCGGAGTCGAAGGTGGTGGAGAGAAGGACGTCGGGGGCGAGCGCGGCGTACTTCTCGACGTTGAACTGGTCCCACTGGTTGCCGAGGATCGTCACCTTGCTGATGTCCATGTCGCCGGCCTGGACATCGGCCTTGCCGTCCTTGGTCTTCGTCGGGCCGAAGACGCCCTTGACCGAGACGCCGTAGTCGAAGAGCGCGGCCGCGACGCCGGTGAAGGCGACGATGTTCGCCGGGACCTTGTCCAGCTTCACGGTCTTGCCGCGGTCGTCCTTGAACGTCCAGGGACCGGACTTCGCGGCTGCCGTCGAGCCCGAGCCACCGCTTTTCGCGTCGTCGTCACCGCAGGCGGCGAGCACGGCGCCCAGACCGAGGGCGCCGCCCGCGGCGAGGATGCCGCGACGGGTGAGAGGGGTGACACGGGCGTTGGACATGAGTGTGACTGCTTTCGGCACGGGGCGAAGCGCCCGCCGGACAAGTTCAAAGGTAGGTTAGCCTAACCTCATCTTGTGTCCAGGGGTGGGGAGCTGTCGCCCCGAGCCTGTGAGCAGCCTGTGGTCCCCGCGAACAGCGGGGGCCGGGTCAGCCGGTGAGCCCCAACTCCCGCGCGATCAGCATCCGCTGGACCTCGCTCGTGCCCTCGCCGATCTCCAGGATCTTGGAGTCGCGCCACATGCGGGCCACCGGGTACTCGTTCATGAAGCCGTAGCCGCCATGGACCTGCGTGGCGTCGCGGGCGTTGTCGACGGCGACCGTGGAGGAGTAGAGCTTGGCGATGGCCGCCTCCTTCTTGAAGGGCTCCCCGGCGACCAGCCGGGACGCGGCGTCGCGCCAGCCGACGCGGGCCATGTGCGCCTTCATCTCCATGTCCGCGATCTTGAACTGGATCGCCTGGTACGCGCCGATGTTCCGCCCGAACGCGTGGCGCTCCTTGGCGTACTTCACCGACTCGTCCACACAGCCCTGCGCCAGGCCGGTCGCCAGCGCCGAGATCGCGATGCGGCCCTCGTCGAGGATCCGCAGGAACTGCGCGTAGCCGCGGCCCTCCGCGCCGAGCAGGTTCTGGGCCGGGACGCGGACGTCGACGAAGGACAGCTCACGGGTGTCCGACGCGTTCCAGCCGACCTTCGAGTACGGCGCCGCGACCGTGAAGCCCGGGGTGCCGGACGGCACGATGATCGAGGAGATGAGCGGCTTGCCGTCGGGCTTCCGCCCGGTGACCGCCGTGACCGTCACCAGGCCCGTGATGTCCGTGCCCGAGTTGGTGATGAAGCACTTGGTGCCGTTGATCACCCACTCGTCGGTGTCCGCGTCGAGCCGGGCGGTCGTGCGGGTGGCGCCCGCGTCGGAGCCGCCGTCGGGTTCGGTCAGGCCGAACGCGCCCAGGATCTCGCCGGAGCACAGCCGGGGCAGCCACTCGGCCTTCTGCGCGTCGGTGCCGAAGAGGTGGATCGGCATCGCACCGAGCGAGACGCCCGCCTCCAGGGTGATGGCCACGGACGAGTCGACGCGGGCGAGCTCCTCCAGGGCGATACCGAGGGCGAGATAGTCGCCGCCCATGCCGCCGTACTCCTCCGGGAAGGGCAGCCCGAACAGCCCCATGCGGCCCATCTCCCGCACGATCTCGTACGGGAACTCGTGCCGCTCGTAGAGGTCGCCGATCTTCGGGGCCACGACGTCGTGCGCGAACTCCTCGACAGTGCGCCGGAGTTCTTCGAGCTCGGGTGAGAGCTTGTGGTCCATGGGTGTCACTGCTCCTGGTGGGAGAGGGCTTTGACGGTGCGGGACGGGCTGGGTCGGCCCAGTTGTCCGGCCATCCACACGCTGGTGGCGGTGAGACGGCCGAGGTCGACCCCGGTGTCGATGCCGAGGCCGTGCAGCATCCATACGAGGTCTTCGGTGGCGAGGTTGCCGGTGGCGGACTTGGCGTAGGGGCAGCCGCCGAGGCCGCCCGCGGAGGCGTCGACGGTCGTGACGCCGTGCTGGAGCGCGGCGAGGGTGTTGGCGAGCGCCTGGCCGTAGGTGTCGTGGAAGTGCACGCCCAGCGTGCTCGTGGCAACGCCCTGCTCGTTCAGGGCGGACAGCAGTGCGAGCACATGCCCCGGGGTGGCGACGCCGATGGTGTCGCCGAGGCTCAGCTCGTCGCAGCCCATGTCCCGCAGGGCCTTGCAGACGTGCACGACCTGCGCGACGGGGACCGCGCCCTCCCAGGGGTCGCCGAAACACATCGAGAGGTAGCCGCGAACGTGCACGTTCCGGGATTTCGCGCGGGCCACCACCGGCTCGAACATGGCGAGCGCCTCGTCGACCGTCCGGTTCAGGTTGGCCTTCGCGAAGGACTCCGTGGCGCTGGCGAACACGGCGACCCGGCGGGCACCGAGCGCCAGGGCCCGGTCCAGGCCGCGCTCGTTCGGTACGAGCACCGGCAGCTGCACGCCCGGCACGTCGCTGACGAGCGGGAACAGCTGCTCGGCGTCGGCGAGTTGGGGCACCCACTTGGGATGCACGAAGCTGGTGGCCTCGATCGTGGTCAGCCCCGCGTCGGCGAGCCGGCGCACGAACTCCGCCTTGACCTCCGTCGGGACGGTCGCCTTCTCGTTCTGCAGCCCGTCGCGCGCGCCGACCTCATGGATCCGCACACGCGCGGGCAGACCCTCGTCGGGTACGACCATGGGGAGTCCCTGGACGGTCATTCCGACTCCTCGTGAGGTGTGATCACGGCCAGCACCTGGTCCATGGCGACCGTCGTGCCCGGCGTGACATCCAGCTCGCTGACGGTCCCGGCGTGCGGCGCGGAGATGACGTGCTCCATCTTCATCGCCTCCACCACCAACAGGCTCTGCCCGGCGGTCACTTCGTCACCGACGGCGACCTTCACCACGGTCACCGTGCCGGGCATGGGAGCGGTGAGGGAGTCGGCGCCGCTCACCCCGGCTCCGGTCAGCGAGGCGGCCACCGGGTCGTGGTCGCGCACGTGCCAGGCGTCGCCGTCGCGGCCCAGCCAGTCGCCGGCGCGGTGGAAGGTGTGCCGGACGCCGTCCAGGGTCACGGCGACCCGGTCCTCGGTGACGGTGTGGGCGCCGCGCGGGACGTACTCCACGGGGTCGAGCACCCTCAAGTGGAAGCCCACCGGCCGGTGCCGGCCGCCGAGCCGCCAGCCGCTGGGCACCGAGAAGGGGTCGGTCCAGCCCTCGGCGGTGGGCTTGAGGTCTTCGAGTCGGGCGGCCGCGGCCGCTTCGTAGACCTCCTCCGGCACGTCCGCCGGGACCAGCTCGTCCACCACCCGCTCGACCAGCCCGGTGTCCAGGTCCCCCGCCACGACGGCAGGATGGGCAAGGAGCCGCCGCAGGAACCCCGCGTTGGTCGGCACGCCCAACGTGACCGTCTCCGCGAGGGCCGCCCGGAGCTTGCGCAACGCGGTCGCGCGGTCGGGGCCGTACGCGATGACCTTGGAGAGCATCGGGTCGTAGAGCGAACCGACCTCCGTGCCCTCGCTCAGGCCCGAGTCGGTGCGCACGCCCTCTCCCTGCGGCTCGCGCAGGGAGAGCACCGTGCCGCCGGACGGCAGGAACCCGCGCGAGGGGTCCTCGGCGCAGATGCGTGCCTCGACCGCGTGCCCGGTGAGGGTGATGTCCTTCTGGGCGTACGGCAGTTGCTCACCGGCCGCGACCCGCAGCTGCCACTCGACCAGGTCCAGGCCGGTGATCAGCTCGGTCACCGGGTGCTCGACCTGGAGGCGGGTGTTCATCTCCATGAAGAAGTACGACGACGGGTCGCCGCCGGGGACGATGAACTCGACCGTGCCCGCACCCTCGTAGCCACAGGAGCGGGCCGCCCAGGCCGCCGCCTCGCCCATCGAGGCGCGGGTGGCGTCGTCGAGGAGGACGCTGGGCGCCTCCTCGATGATCTTCTGGTGGCGGCGCTGGAGTGAGCACTCGCGCTCGCCCAGGTGGATCACGTTGCCGTGGCCGTCCGCCAGGACCTGGATCTCGATGTGCCGGGGGCGGTCGACCCAGCGCTCCACGAGGAGCGTGTCGTCGCCGAAGGAGGCGCGGGCCTCGCGGCGGGCGGCGGCGATCTCCTCGCCGAGCAGCGCCGCGTCGCGCACCAGCCGCATGCCCTTGCCGCCGCCGCCCGCGCTGGGCTTGAGCAGCACGGGCATGCCGATCTCCCGTGCGGCGTCGGCGAGTTGGGCATCCGTCAGGCCGCTGCCGCTGGACCCCGGAACCACCGGAACCCCGGCCGCTTTCACCGTCTCCTTGGCGCGGATCTTGTCGCCCATGAGCGAGATCGCGTCGGCGGGCGGCCCGATGAAGACGAGCCCCGCGTCGGCGCAGGCCCGCGCGAACGAGGCGTTCTCCGCGAGGAATCCATAGCCCGGGTGAACGGCCTGAGCGCCCGTCCGCGCGGCGGCCTCAAGGAGCCGCTCCACCGACAGATAGCTCTCCGCCGCCGGCGCCGGACCGATCCGTACCGCCGTGTCGGCCTCCCGCACATGCCGGGCGTCCGCGTCGGCGTCGGAGAAGACGGCCACCGAACGCACGCCGAGCGAGCGCAGCGTACGGATCACGCGGACGGCGATCTCGCCCCGGTTGGCCACAAGTACCGTGTCGAACATCGTCAGGGGTCCCCTCACATCCGGAAGACGCCGAACTGGGGGTCACCCAGTGGGGCGTTGGCGCACGCGGTCAAGGCCAGTCCCAGCACCTGCCGGGTCTCCAGCGGGTCGATCACACCGTCGTCCCACAGGCGGGCCGTCGCGTAATAGGCGTTCCCCTGGCGGTCGTACTGTTCGCGGATCGGGGCCTTGAAGGCCTCTTCTTCCTCCGCCGGCCAGGACTCGCCGCGCCCCTCCAGCTGGTCGCGCTTGACGGTCGCGAGGACGGATGAGGCCTGCTCGCCGCCCATCACGGAGATCTTGGCGCCCGGCCACATCCACAGGAAGCGCGGCGAGTACGCCCGGCCGCACATCGAGTAGTTGCCCGCTCCGTACGACCCGCCGATCACCACCGTCAGCTTCGGCACGCGCGTGCAGGCGACGGCCGTGACCATCTTGGCGCCGTGCTTGGCGATGCCCCCGGCCTCGTACTGCCGGCCCACCATGAACCCCGAGATGTTCTGCAGGAACACCAGCGGGATGCCACGCTGGTCGCACAGCTCGATGAAGTGGGCGCCCTTCTGGGCGGACTCGGAGAACAGGATGCCGTTGTTGGCGACGATCCCGACCGGGTGGCCGTGGATCCGGGCGAAGCCGGTGACCAGCGTCTGCCCGAACTCCGCCTTGAACTCGGCGAAACGGGAACCGTCCACCACACGCGCGATGACCTCGCGTACGTCATAGGGGGTGCGCGAGTCGACCGGCACCGCTCCGTAGATCCCGGCGGGATCCGCCTTCGGCTCGACGGCGCTCTGGACGGACCAGGGCAGCGGCCCGCGCGCGGGAAGCGTGGCGGCGATGTTCCGCACGATCCGCAGCGCGTGCGCGTCGTCCTCCGCGAGGTGGTCGGTGACGCCGGAGACCCGGGAGTGCACCTCGCCGCCGCCCAGCTCCTCAGCGGTGACGACCTCGCCGGTGGCGGCCTTCACCAGGGGCGGGCCGCCGAGGAAGATCGTGCCCTGGTTGCGCACGATCACCGCCTCGTCGCTCATGGCCGGGACATACGCCCCACCGGCCGTGCAGGAGCCGAGAACCGCCGCGATCTGCGGGATCCCGGCGCCCGACATGCGCGCCTGGTTGTAGAAGATCCGCCCGAAGTGCTCGCGGTCGGGGAAGACCTCGTCCTGCATCGGCAGGAAGGCCCCTCCGGAGTCGACGAGATAGATACAGGGGAGGCGGTTCTCGAGCGCCACCTCCTGGGCCCGCAGATGCTTCTTCACGGTCATGGGGTAGTACGTGCCGCCCTTGACCGTGGCGTCATTGGCGACGATCACGCACTCGCGGCCGCTCACCCGCCCGATCCCGGCGATGACTCCGGCGGCCGGTGCCTGCCCGTCGTACATCCCGTCGGCCGCGAGCGGCGCCAGTTCGAGGAAGGGCGAGCCCGGGTCCAGAAGGGCGTCCACGCGGTCGCGCGGCAGCAGCTTCCCGCGCGCGGTGTGCCGGGCGCGCGCCCGTTCCCCGCCGCCGAGCCGGGCCGCCGACAACTTCTCGCGCAGCTCCTCGCCCAGCGCGCGGTGCGCCGCCTCGTTGGCCCGCCAGGCCTCCGACGCGGGATCGGCCGCGCTGTGGAGTTCCGGTGCCTCGTGCATCCTGCGGTCCCCTCACCCAGTGGTCCACCAGTGAATGAATCCGGTTAATGAGCGTTAACGCGTTTCCTTCAGGTTAACGAGCGCTAACCTCCCTGTCTAGAATTGCTTCCATGGCCACGAGAACCGACGCGCCCACCCGTCGCGAGCAGATCCTCAAGGAAGCCGCCCGTCTCTTCGCCGAGCGCGGCTTCCACGGTGTAGGAGTGGACGAGATAGGGGCGGCCGTCGGCATCAGCGGCCCCGGTCTCTACCGGCACTTCCCCGGCAAGGACGCGATGCTCGCCGAGCTGCTGGTGGGCATCAGCGGCCAGCTGCTGACCGGCGCGAAGCTGCGCCTTCAGGAGGCCGACGGGGCTGCCCCCGGGGAGGTCCTCGACTCGCTCATCGAGGGGCACATCGACTTCGCGCTCGACGACCGCCCCCTGATCACCCTGCACGACCGCGAGCTGGACCGCCTGCGCGACAGTGACCGCAAGCTCGTGCGGCAGTTGCAGCGGCAGTACGTGGAGCTGTGGGTGGAGGTCGTCCGGGAGGCCTATCCGGGCCTGGCCGAGCCCACGGCCCGCTCGGCGGTGCACTCGGTCTTCGGTCTGCTGAACTCCACGCCGCACCTGGGGCGGCCCGGCTCCCTGCCCGGACGTGCGGGTACGGCGGAGCTGCTGCACCGTATGGCTCGTGGGGCCTTCGAGGCCGCGGGAGCGTGACGAGGGTCTCGGGGTGGTTGCTCTGGACGACCGTTGCGACTGGCCGGTAACCTTTGTCTGAGCAAGCGCTTAGAAATGACCCAGGTGGAGGTAACGGTGCGCCGTACGGTGTTCAACGAGGATCACGAGGCGTTCCGGGAGACCCTGCGCGCCTTCATCGAGGCCGAGGTCGTCCCGGTCTACGACGAGTGGTTCGCAGCCGGCCAGGCGCCGCGCGACTTCTACTTCAAGCTCGCCGAGCTGGGTGTCTTCGGCATCCGCGTCGACGAGGAGTTCGGCGGCGCCGGCATCGACTCGTACAAGTTCGAGGCCGTCATGTACGAGGAGACGGCCCGCGCGGGCGTCCAGTTCGGCGGCTCCGGCGTGCACGTGCTGCTCGGCCTGCCGTACATCAAGATGCTCGCCACCGACGAGCAGAAGAAGCGCTTCCTGCCGAAGTTCGTCTCCGGCGAGGAGATGTGGGCCCTCGCGATGACCGAGCCGGGCACCGGGTCCGACCTCGCGGGCATGAAGACCACCGCCAAGCTCTCCGAGGACGGCACGCACTACGTCCTCAACGGCGCCAAGACCTTCATCACCGGTGGTGTGCACGCCGACAAGGTCATCGTCTGCGCCCGCACCGCCGCCCCGACCGCCGAGGACCGCCGCCACGGCATCTCCCTGTTCGCCGTGGACACCAAGTCCGAGGGCTACTCCATCGGCCGCAAGCTCGACAAGCTCGGCCTGAAGACCTCCGACACCGCCGAGCTGGCGTTCGTCGACGTGAAGGTCCCCGTCGAGGACCTCCTCGGCGAGGAGAACAAGGGCTTCTACTACCTCGGCCACAACCTCGCCTCCGAGCGCTGGGGCATCGCGTTCGGCGCCTACGCGCAGGCCAAGGCCGCCGTCCGGTTCGCCAAGGAGTACGTCCAGGAGCGCACCGTCTTCGGCAAGCCCGTCGCCTCCTTCCAGAACACCAAGTTCGAGCTGGCCGCCTGCCAGGCCGAGGTCGACGCGGCCGAGGCCGTCGCCGACCGCGCGCTCGAAGCCCTCGACGCGGGCGAGCTGACCCCCGCCGAGGCCGCCAGCGCCAAGCTGTTCTGCACCGAGGTCGCGCACCGCGTCATCGACCGGTGCCTCCAGCTGCACGGCGGCTACGGCTTCATGAACGAGTACCCGATCGCCCGCCTGTACGCGGACAACCGCGTCAACCGCATCTACGGTGGCACCAGCGAGATCATGAAGACGATCATCGCGAAGGACATGGGCCTTTAAGCTCCCCGAAAAAAGTCCAAGGTACAACTGACCTCATGAGTGAGGCACTTGAGTCCCTGCTCGATCTGCTCAACCTTGAGCGGATCGAGCAGGACATCTTCCGCGGCCGGTCCCAGTCCGCCATCATCCCCCGGGTGTTCGGCGGCCAGGTCGCGGCCCAGGCGCTGGTCGCCGCCGGGCGAACGGTCCCCGAGGACCGGCTCGCGCACTCCCTGCACGCGTACTTCCTGCGCACCGGGGACCCGGGCGCGCCCATCGTCTACTCGGTGGACCGCATCCGCGACGGGCGCTCCTTCACCACGCGCCGTGTCGTCGCCGTCCAGCACGGGCAGCCCATCTTCCACCTCTCCGCGTCCTTCCAGACGTACGAGGAGGGCCTGGAGCACCAGGCGGACATGCCGCCCGCGCCCGACCCCGAGACGCTGCCGACCGCGGCCGAGCTGCTGCCGCGCTACGCCCACCTCTTCACCGACCCGGGCGTCGCGGAGCGGCTCCTCGCGGCGCGCGAGGCCGTCGACGTGCGCTACGTCGACGCGCCGCCGTACGGCAGTGTCGGCGAGCCCCGCGAACCCCACTCCCAGGTGTGGTTCCGCACCAACGGCAAGCTCGCCGACGACCCCCTGCTGCACGTCTGCCTCGCCACGTACGTCTCCGACATGACCCTCCTCGACTCCGTGCTCCTCGCGCACGGCCGCGGCGGCTGGGTCACCGGCGACGTCGTCGGCGCCTCGCTCGACCACGCCATGTGGTTCCACCGGCCGTTCCGGGCCGACGAGTGGCTGCTGTACGACCAGGACTCGCCGTCCGCGTCCGGCGGGCGCGGCCTCGGGCAGGCCCGCATCTACACACAGGACGGGCGGCTGGCCATTTCGGTCATCCAGGAAGGCGTGGTCCGCGTTCCTCGGCCGTGAATGCCGGTCGAGGCGGTCGCTGGTCCAGTGGTGTGGGATTGGACCTGGGCGGGCGGGGGTGCGGCCCGGCAGGATCGGCCGTCTCGCATGACGGACCCGAGGGGGCGGTATGAGCCGTACGGAAGAGTCGTGGAACTGGCGCGGGGGACGGATCCGGGAGGCCTTCGCGGAGGCGGCCCGGGCCGTGGCCGAGCTGCTCGCGGAGCCCGCCGTCGCGGCGGCGTGGGAGAAGCCCAGCGCGCTGCGGGACTTCAGCGTCGGGGGCCTCGCCGGGCACACCGCCTGGCAGGCGCTTGCCGTTCCGCAGCTGCTCGCGGAGCCGGAGCCCGCGGAGCCGGTGGTGTCGCTGCGGGAGTACTACCTGCAGCGGGTGACCTGGCTGGACGCCGGGGTCGACGGCGCCGTCAACGTGCGGATCCGGACGGGGGGTGAGGCCGAGGCGGCGGACGGGCACGAGGCGCTCCTCGGGCGCGTGCGGGAGGCCGCCGGGTGGCTGCGCGCCGAGCTGGCGGAGGTGCCCGCCGGGCGGCCGATCAGGGTGCCCTCCTGGGGCGACTGGTCGCTGGACCTCGACGACTTCCTGCTCACCCGGCTGCTCGAACTCGTCGTCCACGCCGACGACTTGGCCCACAGCGTGGGCCTGCCGACCCCGGAATTCCCCGAGCACGTGACCGCCCCGGTCGTCGAGCTGCTCAGCCGCCTCGCGGTCCGGCGCCACGGGACGGTGGACGTGATCCGGGGACTCGCCCGCACCGAGCGCGCCCCCGCATCGATCGCCGGTCTATAGACATCATCGATCTCTAGACCAGGCCCGCGGCGTCGAGCAGGTAAGCCGTCATCGGGTCGTAGTAGCGGGGGCTCTTGACGTGGTCGTCGAGGGGAACCGTCACCTGTACGGTGCCCTCGGCCTCGGCGAGGAACAGGGCCGGGTCGTTGGAGTCGGCGTAGCCCATGGAGTCGACGCCGAGCTGGCCCGCGCAGCCCGCCCAGCCGTGGTCGGCGACGACCAGGTCGGGCAGCGGGCGGCCCTCGCGGTCCAGGCCGGTGAGGATCTGCCGCATCGGCTCACCGGAGTGCGTGTGCCACAGTGTGGCGCCGTGCTCCAGGACCGCCACGTCCGCGAACTGGAAGACGTACCCCTCATCGGTCTGCAGGCCGTCCGGGATCACGACGATCTCGCAGCCCGCCGCGCGCAGGGCGTCGGCGGTGGTGCGGTGCACGTCCAGGAGGCCGCCCGGGTGACCGGTGGCGAACAGCACCCGCTGCTTCCCGGCGACCGCCTTGCGCAGCCGGGCCGACATCCGCTCAAGGGCGTCGACCGTCAGATCGGGGTCGATGGTGTCCTGCCCGTAGCGGTACTCCGGGTCGTCGTTCACACCGCAGCGCTCCGCCATCACCGCGAGGACGTCCTGCTCGTCGCTCCAGCGGTCACCGAGTTCCAGGCCGAGCCAGTAGTTGCGGTCGCCGTTCGCGAGCTTGCGGTAATGGGAGAGGTTGTTCTCGCGAGGTGTGGCCACGTCGCCCGCGATACGCGTATGTACGAGGTGGTCGACGAGCGCGTCGCGGCTGGGAATCCCGGATATCGGCATGGTTCCCATTGTGCCGGTGCGATGCGCCGCGGGCCGCGCCGTTCCGAAGCCTGGGACGTGGGTCACGTGGCCTCGGGGGGCTGTTCTCCGCGCCGCTCAGCGGCCTCTCAGGCTGCTTCACCCACCCGCAACGCGAACCACAACTCCATCCGCACATCCGCGTCATCGAGGTCCGCCCCCAACAACACCGCGCATCGCGCGATCCGCTGCCGCACCGTATTGCGGTGCACGGACAGCGCCACCGCCGTGCGGTCCCAACTGCCGTGCAGGGAGAGCCAGGTGCGAAGGGTCTCGGGGAGGGCCGGGGCCGCGGCGATGGGGGCGAGGAGCGCCCTGGCATGTGCCTCGGCCTCGGCCGGCGGGACGAGGTCGGCGAGAGCGGGGCGTTCGCCGTGCCGGACCAGGGCGGTACGGGTGGCGCGGGCGCGGGCCAGCGCGCGGGCCGCCTGGGTGTCGGCGGTGGCCCACCCGCCCGGGGCCGCGGCCGGGCTCACCCCGAGCGTCCAGCCCGGCTGCGCGGCCGGTTCCCGCTCGGCGGGCACGAGGACCCGTACGACATCGCCGCCCGCGTCGACGAGCGCCGAGCCCAGCGCCGCACCCAGCGCGGACGCGGCCACGGCGTCCGGCGCGGACCTGCCCCCTTCGCCGGCCGGCCGCGCATGCACCACGATCCACCGCTTCCCGCCCAGCAGCGGAGCCACGTCCTCGGGCCCGGCCCCCAGCAGCAGCCGTACGAGGGCCGACGAACGCGCCGCCCCCGTCCCGCTCTGCTGCTCCCCGGTGAGCAGGGAGAGCAGTACCGCGGCGACGGAGGCGATGGTGTGGTCGCCGGGGTCCCGGCGCGGGGCGGCGACCCCGAGCACGAAGCCCTGCCCGGTACCGAGGGCGTAGGCGGCGAGGTGGGTGGAGCGGACGGTGTCGCTGGCGGAGGCCGGGCTCGTTCCCGGGCCGGTGCCTGGTCGCACCACCCCTGCCAGCGCGCCCAGCGCCTCCCCGGCCTCCGTCTCCGGCGCCCTCCCCGCCGTAGCCAGTTCAGCCCCGTCCGGTCCGTACAGCACCGTCCATCCGGCCACTCGCCGGGCGAGCTGGCGCAGCACCGACGGCACCGGGTCGGGGCGGGCCGCCGCCGCGGCCAGGCTCTGCTGGGCCTCCGTCACCCGGCGCAGCTCCGCCAGCCGGGCCTGGGCCATGAGCTGCCAGACGGCGCGGGCGATGCCGGAGAAGGTGGTCTGGGGCGGGACCTCCAGCAGGGGGAGGCCGTAGGTGTCGCAGGCCGCCACCAGCGCGCGCGGGACCGTGTCGTGGACCGGGACCAGGCCGAAGCCGAGGGCCGCGCCGCCCGCCTCGACGATCCGGGAGACGTAGTCGTCGAAGTACGTGCCCGAACCGGCGGCCTCCGGGATGTGGACCCCCGCGGTCAGCAGCAGCTCGCCGCCGAGCAGATACGGGTACGGGTCCGCCATCTCCGACGTGTGCGCCCAGTGGATCACCGCGTCCGGGTCGGCCGGGCCCGCGATCTGCCGCAGGCCCAGGTCCTCGCGGGCCAGGAGGGCTTCGAGGGGGACGGGGGGCGTGGGAGGAACGGGTGAAGTAGCGGGAACGACCGTGTCCGGCATGATGGACGGTTCCTCCATCCGGCGTGGCTTCAGTAGATGAAACGTACACTTCTGCGTCGCCTTCCGGCCACCTAGGGTCGGTGCCACCGGCGGGAGCGGGTACGGGCGGATGTCCCCGCGATCCCCTGCCGGACACCCCCCTGAACTGCACGACACGCCACTGAGCGCGCGAAGGAGGCCCCCCTATGGCCGTCGACTACACAGTGATCGTCGTCTATCTGGCCGGCATGCTGGCCATGGGCTGGTGGGGCATGCGCCGTGCCAAGTCCAAGAGCGAGTTCCTGGTGGCCGGCCGCCGCCTCGGGCCCGCCATGTACTCCGGCACCATGGCGGCGATCGTCCTCGGCGGCGCGTCCACCATCGGCGGCGTCGGGCTCGGGTACCAGTACGGACTGTCGGGCGCCTGGATGGTCTTCACGATCGGCCTCGGGCTGCTCGCCCTCTCCGTCTTCTTCTCCGCCCGCATCGCGCGCCTGAAGGTCTACACCGTCTCCGAGATGCTCGATCTCCGATACGGCGGCCGGGCGGGCGTCATCTCCGGTGTGGTCATGTGGGCGTACACCCTGATGCTCGCCGTCACCTCCACCATCGCGTACGCCACGATCTTCGACGTCCTCTTCGACATGAACCGGACGCTCGCGATCATCCTCGGCGGCTCCATCGTCGTCGCGTACTCGACGCTCGGCGGCATGTGGTCGATCACGCTGACGGACATGGTCCAGTTCGTGGTGAAGACCATCGGCGTGCTCCTGCTCCTCCTCCCCATCGCCGTCGTCAAGGCGGGCGGGTTCAGTGAGATGAAGGCGAAGCTGCCCACCTCGTACTTCGACCCGCTGGGCATCGGCGGCGAGACGATCTTCACCTACGTGCTGATCTACACGTTCGGCATGCTCATCGGACAGGACATCTGGCAGCGCGTGTTCACCGCGCGCAGCGACACCACGGCCAAGTGGGGCGGCACGGTCGCCGGCACCTACTGCCTGGTGTACGCCCTCGCCGGCGCCGTCATCGGTACGGCGGCCAAGGTGCTCTACCCGAAGCTGCCCAGCGCCGACACCGCCTTCGCGACCATCGTGAAGGACGAACTGCCGGTCGGCGTACGGGGACTGGTGCTCGCCGCCGCCCTCGCCGCCGTGATGTCGACGTCCTCCGGCGCGCTCATCGCCTGCGCCACCGTCGCCAACAACGACATCTGGTCGCGGCTGCGCGGAGCCGGCCGGAGTGACGGTGACGACCACGACGAGGTGCAGGGCAACCGCGCCTTCATCCTGATCATGGGCATCGCCGTGATCTGTACGGCGATCGCCCTCAACAACGTCGTCGAGGCGCTGACCGTCGCGTACAACCTGCTCGTCGGCGGGCTGCTCGTGCCGATCCTCGGCGGACTGCTGTGGAAGCGCGGCACCGCGCAGGGCGCGCTCGCCGCCGTCGCGGTCGGCGGTCTCGCCGTCATCGGCCTGATGGCGACGTACGGCATCCTCGCGAACGAGCCCGTCTACTACGGGCTGCTCGCCTCGCTGGCCGTGTACGTGATCGTCTCGCTGGCCACGCCCGCGACCGACGCCGCCGTGCTGGCCGCCTGGCGGGAGCGCCTGGCCGGCCGCAGCGCCGAACCCTTGTCCGAACCGGTCCCGGCTCACCAGTAGAGTCATAGACAGATGCAGTACATACGCGACGAAGCGTAGGAAAGAAGGCAGCACCCCATGACCAGTAACGAGACGCCCCGCGGCCCCGTCGACTCGTCCCGCGTCCCGCGGTACGCCGGCCCCGCGACCTTCGCCCGGCTGCCCCGCCTCGACGAGGTCGGCACCGCCGACGTCGCGGTCGTGGGCGTGCCGTTCGACTCCGGCGTCTCCTACCGGCCGGGGGCGCGCTTCGGCGGCAACGCGATCCGGGAGGCCTCGCGGCTCCTGCGCCCCTACAACCCGGCGCAGGACGCCTCCCCGTTCGCGCTCGCCCAGGTCGCCGACGCCGGTGACATCGCGGCGAACCCGTTCAACATCAACGAAGCCGTCGAGACGGTCGAGGCCGCCGCCGACGAACTCCTCGGCACCGGCGCCCGGTTGATGACCCTCGGCGGCGACCACACCATCGCGCTCCCGCTGCTGCGCTCGGTCGCGAAGAAGCACGGCCCGGTCGCGCTGCTCCACTTCGACGCCCACCTCGACACCTGGGACACGTACTTCGGCGCCGAGTACACGCACGGCACGCCGTTCCGCCGCGCCGTCGAGGAGGGCATCCTCGACACCTCCGCGCTCTCCCACGTCGGCACCCGCGGCCCGCTGTACGGCAAGCAGGACCTCACCGACGACGAGAAGATGGGCTTCGGCATCGTCACCTCGGCGGACATCTACCGCCGCGGCGCCGACGAGGTCGCCGACCAGCTCCGCCAGCGCATCGGCGACCGCCCGCTGTACATCTCCATCGACATCGACTGCCTCGACCCGGCGCACGCGCCCGGCACCGGCACCCCCGAGGCGGGCGGCATGACCTCCCGCGAACTCCTGGAGATCCTGCGCGGGCTGGCGTCCTGCAACCTGGTCTCCGCCGATGTCGTCGAGGTCGCCCCGGCGTACGACCACGCCGAGATCACCGCGGTGGCGGCCTCCCACACCGCCTACGAACTGACCACGATCATGTCCCGCCAGATTGCAGAGGCTCGCGCGAAGTGACTCACGACCACGACCTGGTACTCCGCCCGACGGCCGCGCAGACATCAGCCGCCCTCAATCCGCCCCCTGGGCGCAACGGCGGAGACCTGGTCGTGGAGACGCTGGCCGGTCTCGGCGCGACGACCGTCTTCGGGCTGCCCGGCCAGCACGCGCTGGGCATGTTCGACGCGCTGCGCCGCTCGGACCTGACGTACATCGGCCTGCGGGTCGAGAACAACGCGGGGTTCGCGGCGGACGCGTACGGCCGGATCACCGGTGAGGCCGCGCCGCTGCTGCTCTCGACCGGCCCGGGCGCGCTGACCTCGCTCGCCGCACTCCAGGAGGCGGCGGCGGCCTCGGCCCCGGTGCTGGCGATCAGCAGCCAGATCCCCACCGCCGGACTGGGCGGCGGCCGCCACGGCTATCTGCACGAACTCCCGGACCAGCAGGCCTCGTTCAGGGGTGTGGTCAAGTCGGTCCACACGGTCCGTGCGCAGTCGCAGATCCCGTCCGCGATCGCGGCGGCCTGGGAGTCGGCGCTGACGGCACCGCACGGACCGGTCTGGGTGGAGATCCCGCAGGACGTCCTGCTCGCCGAGACGCACCTGCCCGTTGTCACGGCGATGGACGCGACACCGGAGGACGTGGTCCCGCGCCCCGAACTGACCGCCGTGGCCGCCGAGTTGCTCTCCAAGGCGGCCCGTCCGGCGATCATCGCGGGCGGCGGTGTCGTACGCGCGGACGCGTCCGGCAAGCTGAAGTCACTGGCGGAGAGGCTTCAGGCCCCCGTCGTCACCACCTTCGGCGGCAAGGGCGCCTTCCCCTGGGAGCACCCTCTCTCCCTCCAGTCCTGGCTGGAGGACCGTCACACGACGGACTTCCTGGAGGACGCGGACGTCCTTCTGGTCGTCGGCTCGGGTCTCGGTGAACTCTCCTCCAACTACCACACGTTCAAGCCCCGCGGCCGGGTCATCCAGATCGAGGCGGACCTCGGCAAGCTGGAGTCCAACCACCCGGCCCTGGGCATCCACGCGGACGCCCGCCTCGCGCTCCAGGCGCTGCTGGAGACGGTGGACGCCCGCGAGGACGAGACGGCCGCGGACCGCGTCCATGCGGTGCTGTCCCAGGTGCGCGAGCGCATCGCCGCCCAGGAACTCACCCTGGAACAGGACGTGTTGGCGTCCGTCCGCCGCGCCCTCCCGTCGAACTCCCCGTCCTTCTGGGACATGACGATCCTCGCCTACTGGGCCTGGTCGGCCTTCGACGCGCGCGGCAGCAACACCATGCACTCGGCGCAGGGCGCGGGCGGCCTCGGCTACGGCTTCCCGGCGGCGCTCGGCGCGGCGGCGGCCGACCCCACCCGGCCCGTCCTCGCGGTCTCCGGCGACGGCGGCGCGCTGTACTCGATCGCCGAGCTGGCGACGGCCCGGCAGTACGACCTGAACGTCACCTGGCTGATCGTCGACGACGGCGGCTACGGCATCCTGCGCGAGTACATGACCGACACCTTCGGCCAGGCCACCGCGACGGAACTGGCCCGCCCGGACTTCGTGGCCCTCGCCGAGTCCTTCGGCGTCCCGGGCATCCGCACCACCCCGGAAACCCTGGGGGAGGACCTGTCGAAGGCCCTGGCCGCCCCGGGTCCTTCGGTGGTCGTGCTCCCGGCGCTGCTGCGGATGTTCGCGCCGACACATCTGGACTGAGCGGCGGCCGGCACCCCTGAAACAGCTGAACTCCCCGTCATCGACGGGGAGTTCAGTCGTATGCGTCGAGTCGGACTACCAGATCGCTTCCACCCACTCCGGGTGGTCGATGAACGGGTTGCGGTTGTGCTGGTAGGTGTCGTAGATGACCTGGTTGCGGTTCTCCTCGAAGGCGCTCGGCGGGTCTGCCTCGTTCCACGCCTTGAGGACGGAGAGCTTGCCCATGAAGGGGTCGGAGCCGTTGCCGACCTTCTCGTTGGGCTCCAGGTCGGCGAAGCCGTCGTCACCCTCGTAGCGCACGGCCATGTAGAGGATCATGCGGGCCACGTCGCCCCGGTCCGCGGCGCGCGGCGCGAAGGAGTCGGAGTCGACGGTGCTGCCGCCGCCGTTGGTGACCGCGCTGCCGCCGTTGTCGAAGTCCAGGTTGCCCCGGGTGCTGTTGACCGTCACGTCGCAGGGGCGCAGGTGGTGCAGGTCGGTGCCGGGACCGGTGACCTCGCCGAAGTCGCCGTGGGACTTGGCCCAGGTGTGCTCGCGGTTCCAGTCGCCGACGTCGCCCCCGTTGAGGGACTTGCTGCGCGAGACGCCGCTGTACAGCAGGATCACGTTGCTGCTGTTGTTCGGGTCCTGGTCGGTGACCTTGAGCGCGTTCCAGACGGCGGAGTACGAGATCTTGGTCTGGCTGCTGATGATCGTGTGCAGCGAGGACTTCAGGCTCGTGCCGGTCTTGCCGATCGCGTTCTTGTAGTACGTCGAGTCGTACGAGGTCGTCGTGGCCGCGGCGGGGGTCGCGGTCAGCGCCGGGGTGGCGAGGCCGACGAGCACGGCCGAGACGGTCAGCGCCACCGACTTCCAGCGCCGTATGGATCTCACGGGCATGTGGGGGTGTCCGATCTACGCGTGTTGAATGGGGCGGGCAAACGGGAGCGTGACATGGACATGAGTGCCTGTAAATAAACTTCACATGTCGATCAGGTGACCCGGAGCGACAATTTGCCCGTTGTCTACGCGAGTTGACATGCCAAAACGGCCCCCGACCGGGTGGTCGGGGGCCGTTGGGGCCAGAGTGCCGCCTCGCGGCTAACTCACGTCCGAGGCATCCAGACGGTAGATCGTCGACGTGTTCGACGACTGGCTGCTCTGGGAGTCCGACGTCGATGTGGAGGTCGATGCGGAGCCCGAGCCCGAGCCCGACGCCGTACTGGCGCCGTACGCGCTCTCCTTCACCGCCGTGCCGTGCTTCTGCACCCACGTCGTGACCTCGGAGCTGACGCTGTTGCCGCCACCCATACCGCCTCCGCCGCCCATGCCGCCGCCGAGCTGGATGTAGTGCAACTCGCCCTTCTTCACCAGCTCCTTGAGCTTGGCGACGGTCATCGCCTTGTCGGAGCCGGTGAAGCCCCACATGGAGATGACGGGCTGCTTGCTCGCGAGGACGAGCTGCGCGGCGGACTGTGAATTGGACACCGCCAGCAGCCACTTGGCGCCGTCCTGGTGCTTCTTCAGATAGGCGATCAGCTCGGTGCTCGCACCGCCGCCCATGCCGCCTCCACCACCCATACCGCCGCCGCCCATGCCGCCGGGCCGGCCGCCGGTGCCCGCGTCGCCGCTGGTCCCGTTCGGGGGCGTACCCATGCCGCCGCCGTTCGGCATCTCGCCGCCCGTGCCGCCGCCCGGCGCACCGGAGGGTGCACCGCCGCCGGGAGCCGAACCCGCCTGGCCACCCTGCTGGTTGCCCTGCTGGCCACCGCCGGGCGCCTCGCCGTTTCCGGGTCCGCCGGCGTTCCCGCCGCCGAAGCCGCCCATGCCGCCGCCCCCGCCGGGCCCGCCCATGCCGCCGCCGGTGGTGGGCCCGGCGGTCGGGTTCGTGCCGCCCATGCCGCCGCCGCCCGACGCCGAGATCTCCGACGCGGCGTACGCGGCGGGACCGGCGACCGCCGCGACGACCGCGGCGGCCACGGAGGCCGCGAGCAGCCGCGCCCGGTTCCCGGAGCTCCCGGAGCGGAAGACGAGCAGCCCCGTGATCGCGAGCGCCATGACCACGGCGATCGTCGGCCACAGCCAGCTGTTCCAGTCGGAGGAGCGGCGCAGCAGGACGACGGACCAGACACCGGTGGCTGCGAGTGCGACAGGCAGCACCCACACCCACCGCTTGTCGGCGCGGAAGGCGCGCAGCAGCATGACGCCGCCCGCTCCGCACAGCGCCGCGATGCCGGGGGCGAGCGCGGTCGTGTAGTAGGGGTGCATCGTGCCCTCGGCCATCGCGAAGGTCAGGTAGTGCAGCAGTGTCCAGCCGCCCCACAGCACCAGCGCGGCGCGCGTGAGGTCGGTGCGCGGGGCGCGGCCACGCAGCACCAGACCGCCGACGAGCGCGATGCCCGCGAAGGGGATCAGCCAGGAGATCTGGCCGCCGAGGATCTCGTTGAACATCCGGCCGAGGCCCGCGGTCCCGGAGAAGCCGCCGCCTCCGCCCCCACCGCCTCCGCCGTTGCCCTCGCCGCCGAGGACCCGGCCGAGGCCGTTGTAGCCCATGATCAGGTTCCAGGCGCTGCCGTCCTCCGAGCCGCCGATGTACGGCCGGTCGTCGGCCGGCACCAGGGAGACGGCTGTGGCCCACCAGAAGCTGGAGACCGCCAGCGCCACGGCCGCGAGCAGCAGGTTCACGAGCCGCTTCACCAGGGGGAGGCGGGACGCGTACAGGTAGACCGCGAACACGGCGGGCAGCGCGATGTAGCCCTGGAGCATCTTCGTGTTGAAGGCGAGCCCGAAGCAGACCGCCGAGCCGAGCAGCGGCAGCAGTTTTCCGTCCCGCGTCGCCCGCAGCCCGAGTGCCGCGGCGCCCACCATCAGCAGCAGGAGCAGGGTGTCGGGGTTGTTGTCGCGGTTGATGGCGACCGTGATCGGGGTGAGCGCGAGGACCAGCGCGGCCACGGTGGCCGCCGCGTGCCCGAAGACCCGCTTCACGGAGGAGTGCAGGATCCAGATCGTGCCGAGCGCGGCGACGACCATGGGAGCCATCATCTGCCAGGTGCCGAAGCCGAGGATCCGGCACGACAGGCCCATGACCATGAGGGCGAGTGGCGGTTTGTCGACGGTCAGGAAGTTGCCCGCGTCGATCGAGCCGAAGAACCAGGCCTTCCAGCTCTGCGTGCCGCTGAACACGGCGGAGCTGTAGAAGGTGTTCAGGCTGGAGCCGGACAGGTTCCAGGAGTACAGCACCGCCGCGAGCACGAGGATCGCGATCAGTGCGGGCAGCGACCAGCGCGGGGCCTTGTCCGGCGGCGCCTCGGTGGCCGCCGCCGGGGGCGGGAGGTCGGGGGTCGCGGAGGCGCGGGGGTGTGGGTCGGTGGCAGATGTCACCAGTGCACCGTGCCTGGGGGCGATGGGTGCGCGCTGTGCTCCACCTGGGAAGAGGCTGTGGGCGGGTGAGAGCCGGGTAAGAGACCGTCCGCGGCGGCACCCGGCGGCACCGAGAGCCAACCGGCAACCGGCACCCGGTGGGAACCGCCGTACAACTTTCGGTCATCCTTGCGAGTCGAAAGAGACGAACGTGCCGGGGGCGCGTTCGTATCGCTTCAAGGGGATGGGAAGCCTTCATGACTCACCGGATATCCCGGGGTACCCGTGTGCTCGCCGCGAGCCTGGGAGCCGGCGTGATCGCGCCGCTCGCGCTGGCCGCCGCACCGGCCGCCGCCGCACCGACGCCGCAGGTCAGCTGCACCTCCGCACAGGCGGGCCTGGCCACCAAGCTGCAGCGGGACATCACCGCGGCGCTGGCGAACCGCACGGGCACCGTCGCCGTCGGCCTCTACGACCGCACCACCAAGACGACGTGCACGCTGCGCGCGACCTCGGCCTTCGACTCCGCGAGCGTCGTCAAGGTCACCGTCCTCGCCACGCTGCTGTGGGACGCCAAGAAGCACAACCGCTACCTGACCGACCGCGAGACCACACTCGCCAAGGCCATGATCACCCAGTCGGACAACAACGCGACCACGAGCCTGTGGAACCAGCTCGGCATGACGAAGATCAAGGGCTTCCTCACCGCCGCCGGCATGACCACGACCGTGCCGGGCACGGGCGGCTACTGGGGCCTGACCCAGATCAACGTCACCGACGAGCAGAAGCTGCTCAAGCTGATCACCGCCCACAACACGGTGCTGAGCGACAACTCCCGCGCGTACATCCTCAAGCTGATGAACCAGGTCACCTCCTCGCAGCGCTGGGGTACACCGGCCGGGGCGCCCTCGACCGTGACCGTGCACGTCAAGAACGGCTGGCTGCAGCGCTCCACGCACGGCTGGCGGGTACACAGCCTCGGCACCTTCAACGGCGGCGGCCACGACTACATGATCAGCGTGCTCACCCACGGCAACAGCACCATGAGCTACGGCGTCACCACCATCCAGAACGTGGCCAAGGCCATCCACAAGGACCTGGTGCCGACGACGGCCACGAACAGCGCGACCATCCAGCGGTACGTGCCGACCGACACGCCGAAGGAGGCGTTCCCGGCGGTCCCGTCCGCCGGCTGACGCCCGACGCGGCTGACGCTTCACTCGGGCCGGTCACGCGGGGTCCCCTCCGCGTGACCGGCCCGAGCAGTCCCGGCCCGACCCGCCGCCCGACAGCATCGAGGGCGTGATGGTTGTTGCGGTGGGATGAAATCTGCTGCTCCGAGCGTTGGTGCCTTCCGGTGGAGTGAGTTCTGCCGAGTGGGCTCTACGGAAGGCGGCGGAGTGGCAGCGCAACAGGGGGACAGGCCGGGCTGGGCGCGTCGGCTCGCCGGGTACGCGTGGCGCTACCCCAAGGACGTCGTCCTGGCTCTCGCCTCGTCCCTGGCCGGAATGGCCGTCATGGCACTGGTCCCGCTGATCACCAAGGTGATCATCGACGACGTCGTCGGCGACCACACCCGCAGCATGGCCCCCTGGGCGGGCGCCCTGATAGGCGCCGCCGTCATCGTCTACGTCCTCACCTACATCCGCCGCTACTACGGCGGCCGCCTCGCCCTCGACGTCCAGCACGACCTGCGGACCGAGATGTACGCGACGATCACGCGCCTCGACGGGCGGCGGCAGGACGAGCTGTCCACCGGCCAGGTCATCGGCCGCGCGACCAGTGACCTCCAGCTGATCCAGGGCCTGCTCTTCATGCTGCCGATGACCATCGGCAACCTGCTGCTGTTCCTGATCTCGCTCGGCATCATGGCCTCGCTGTCGCTCCCGCTCACCCTCGTCGCGCTCGCCGTCGCCCCCGCCCTCTGGTTCGTCGCCAAGCGCAGCCGCTCCAAGCTGCACCCCGCCACCTGGTACGCGCAGGCGCAGGCCGCCGCCGTCGCCGGTGTGGTCGACGGCGCCGTCAGCGGCGTACGCGTGGTGAAGGGCTTCGGGCAGGAGGACCAGGAGACCGGGAAGCTCCGGGAGGTCGGGCGCAGGCTCTTCGCGGGGCGGCTGCGCACCATCCGGCTGAACGCCAAGTACACCCCCGCCCTCCAGGCCGTCCCCGCGCTCGGCCAGGTCGCGATGCTCGCGCTCGGCGGCTGGCTGGCCGTCCGCGGAGAGATCACGCTCGGCACGTTCGTCGCCTTCTCCTCCTACCTCGCCCAGCTCGTCGGACCCGTGCGGATGCTCGCCGTGGTCCTCACCGTCGGCCAGCAGGCCCGCGCCGGCGCCGAGCGCGTGCTCGAACTGATCGACACCGAGCCGTCGATCAAGGACGGCACGAAGGAACTCCCCGCCGACGCGCCCGCCACGGTCGAGTTCGACGACGTGTCCTTCGGCTACGAGGACGTCTCCGGAAAGCTCAGCCCGGTCCTCGACGGCCTGAGCTTCGAGATCCGCCCCGGCGAGACCCTCGCCGTCGTCGGCTCCTCCGGCTCCGGCAAGTCGACCGTCTCGCTTCTGCTGCCCCGCTTCTACGACGTCACGCACGGCGCCGTCCTCATCGGCGGCCACGACGTGCGCGAGCTGACGCAGGAGTCGCTGCGCGCCGCGATCGGGCTGGTGCCGGAGGACTCCTTCCTCTTCTCGGACACCGTGCGCAGCAACATCGCGTACGGCCGCCCGGACGCCACCCAGGAGGAGATCGAGACCGCCGCCCGCGCCGCCCAGGCGGACCGTTTCATCGCCGAGCTGCCCGAGGGCTACGACACCAAGGTCGGCGAGCACGGGCTCACCCTCTCCGGCGGCCAGCGCCAGCGCGTCGCGCTCGCCCGCGCCATCCTCACCGACCCGCGCCTGCTCGTTCTCGACGACGCCACCTCCGCCGTGGACGCCCGTGTCGAGCACGAGATCCACGAGGCGCTCTCGCACGTCATGGAGGGCCGCACGACCCTCCTCATAGCCCACCGCCGCTCCACCCTGAACCTCGCCGACCGCATCGCCGTCCTCGACGGCGGCCGCCTCGCCGACATCGGCACCCACGACGAACTCCAGCAGCGCTCCCCCCTCTACCGGCGGCTGCTGACCGACCCCGACGAGCTGGGCGGCGTCTCACCCGGTCACGAACGGCCCGCCGCGCTGCAGGAGGACACCTCCGTACGGGACGAGCTGGACGCCGAGTTCGACGCCGAGCGCGGCGTCACGCCCCACCTCTGGTCCGGCGACCGCGAGCCGAAGGACACCGCCTTCGCCGGGATGCCCGCCACCCCCGAACTCCTCGCCCAGGTAGAGGAGTTGCCCCCGGCCACCGACACCCCGGGCATCGACGAGGCGCGCGCGGTCGCGGCCGAGGAGTCGTACGGCCTGCGCCGTCTGCTGCGCGGCTTCGGGCTCCCGCTCCTGGTGAGCCTCGGCCTCGTCGCCGTGGACGCGGGCATGGGCCTGCTGCTGCCGGTCCTGATCCGGCACGGCATCGACAAGGGCGTCTCGCAGCTCGCCCTCGGCGCCGTGTGGGCCGCGGCCGCGCTCGGGCTGGTCACCGTGCTCGTCCAGTGGGTGGCACAGATCGGCGAGACGCGGATGACCGGCCGTACCGGCGAACGCGTCCTGTACTCACTCCGCCTGAAGATCTTCGCGCAGCTCCAGCGCCTCGGACTCGACTACTACGAGCGGGAGTTGACCGGGCGCATCATGACCCGGATGACCACGGACGTGGACGCGCTGTCGACGTTCCTGCAGACCGGGCTCGTCACCGCCTTCGTCTCCGTCGTCACCTTCTTCGGCATCATGGGCGCCCTGCTGGTGATCGACCTGCAACTGGCGCTGGTCGTCTTCGCGACGCTGCCGCCGCTGGTCATCGGCACGTTCTTCTTCCGCCGGGCGAGCGTGAAGGCGTACGAACTCGCCCGCGAGCGCGTGTCGGTGGTCAACGCCGACCTCCAGGAGTCGGTGTCCGGGCTGCGTATCCTCCAGGCGTTCCGGCGCGAGGGCTCCAGCGGGCAGCGGTTCGTCGACGGCAGCGCGAGCTACCGTGCGGCGCGCATCCGCGGGCAGTGGCTCATCTCGATCTACTTCCCGTTCGTGCAGCTGCTGTCGTCGGTGGCCGCGGCCACCGTACTGATCGTGGGCGCCCACCGCGTCGACGCGGGCACGCTGACGACGGGCGCGCTCGTCGCCTACCTCCTCTACATCGACCTGTTCTTCGCCCCCGTACAGCAGCTCTCCCAGGTCTTCGACGGCTACCAGCAGGCGACCGTGTCCCTGGGCAGGATCCAGGAGCTGCTCCAGGAGCCGACGTCGACGAAGGCGGCCGACGAGCCCCTTGAGGTGCTGTCGCTCCGCGGCGAAATCGCCTTCGAGAGCGTCGACTTCGCCTACGGGGACGACGAAGAGGCCCTCAGCGGCGTCGAGTTGACCATTCCCGCCGGGCAGACCGTCGCCTTCGTCGGCGAGACCGGCGCGGGCAAGTCGACGCTGGTGAAGCTGGTCGCCCGGTTCTACGACCCGACGGGTGGCCGGGTGACGGTCGACGGCACGGATCTGCGCGCCCTCGACATCACCTCCTACCGCCACCGGCTCGGCGTCGTCCCGCAGGAGGCGTACCTCTTCCAGGGGACCGTCCGGGACGCCATCGCCTACGGCCGCCCCGACGCCACCGACGCCGAGGTGGAGGCGGCGGCCCGCGCGGTCGGCGCGCACGACATGATCGCCACGCTCGACGGCGGCTACCTCCACGAGGTCGCCGAGCGCGGCCGCAACCTCTCCGCCGGACAGCGCCAGTTGATCGCCCTGGCCCGCGCCGAACTCGTCGACCCCGACATCCTCCTGCTCGACGAGGCCACCGCCGCCCTCGACCTCGCGACCGAGGCCCTGGTCAACCAGGCCACCGACCGGATCGCCGGCCGCCGTACGACGCTGGTGGTCGCCCACCGTCTGACGACCGCCGCCCGCGCGGACCGCGTCGTGGTCATGGCCCACGGCCGGGTCGCGGAGGACGGTACCCACGACGAACTGCTCCAACTGGACGGAGAGTACGCCGAGTTGTGGCGGACGTTCGTCGGGGCACCCGAATCGGAGGAGCCGGTCAGCTCTTCTGCTTGATGTCGGAGATCTTCTGCGTCGCCAGATCCGACTGCACCGTCAGATAGGTGTAGGTCGGATGCGCGGCGGAGCCCCAGGTCAGCCGGACCGTCGACCAGGTGTGCCCCATCCCGCTGTCGCCCGCCGTCACCTTCCAGGCGCGCGGCACGTCCTGGGCGCGCAGGACGCCGTCGGCGTGCTCGTGCTTCTCCCAGGTGGCCAGCCGCGAGCGCAGGCTCGAGGTCAGGTAGAAGGTGCGCAGCTGGGTGTCGAGGTGGCCGGAGCCCTCGTCGGTCACGGCGTCGATGTAGGCGCCGTAGAAGTCGGCCACCTTGTCGTACGCGGGACCGTTGCTGCCGCTGCGCGCCGGGGGCGGGGTGGCGGTCCCGGCGGCGGCCGGTACGGAGGCGCCGGCCGCGGCGAGGAGCGCCGCGGCGACGAGCACGCGGCCGGTCGTACGGGAACGCGTGGATCGGGTGGGCCGGGTGGCCGCCGTGGAACCCGCGGTCATACGTGAGCGAATCATGTCGGACATGGGCTACCGCCTTTCGTTTTCGTCCCGTTGGACCATGGGTAAACCGGCAAGGTTGCCCCAAAACCGGAAAAACTTCCGCGTCCACGGACGCAACCATCCGATGTTCGTCCGGCGTCCGTACATCAGTACGCTGATTGCTGCGGAAGGGACGACAGTGGACAGTGGTGCGATACGGAAACGGGTGGCGCTCGGCATGGCCGTGCTCACTGCGTCCGGGCTGCTCACGCTCGCGATGCCGGGCAGTGCGCAGGCGGCGTCCTACTGCTCGGGGCGCAACGTCCGTACGCTGCCCTTCGCCACCGGCTCCGTGCACGTCTACAAAAGCCGTGGATACGTCTGCGCGGTGACGTTCCCCAAGTCGGCGGGCGCCCGGAAGTGGATGTCCGTCAGCGTGCAGGCGCGCGGCAACCGCGCGGTCGTGAACGAGGGGCACTTCCTCCACCACGCCGGTCCGGTCACCGTGCACGCCGGGCACCGCTGCGTATGGATCAAGGGCACGGTCGGCTCCAGCAAGATCAGCTCGGGCTGGATTCTCTGCTAGGTCTCGCGCGCTGATCTCCTGGGCAGATCTCTCAGGTCTCTCACAGGGTTTACTCAAACTCCTCTGGTGTCACGTCAGTTGCTCCGCTAGGTTCCGGCGGACATCTGCGTAAACCCAGGGGAGGGTGCATGCGCAAGGCGCTCAGATGGCTGCTGGCGCTCGCGGTGCTCATAGGCACGCTGAGCACGGCCGGGGCGGCCACCGCCGCCCAGCCGGAGGCCACGGGTACCTCGGCTTCTGCCGACACCGACATCAAGGACCGGCTCCTCGCGATACCGGGCATGAGCCTGATCGAGGAGAAGCCCTACACGGGCTACCGCTTCTTCGTCCTCAACTACACCCAACCGATCGACCACCGGAACCCGTCCGCCGGAACGTTCCAGCAGCGCATCACCGTGCTGCACAAGGACACCTCCCGCCCGACGGTCTTCTACACCGGCGGCTACAACGTCTCCACGACACCCAGCCGGCGCGAGCCGACCCAGATCGTGGACGGCAACCAGATCTCGATGGAGTACCGCTTCTTCACTCCGTCCCGGCCCGCTCCGGCCGACTGGTCCAAGCTCGACATCTGGCAGGCGGCCAGTGACCAGCACCGTATCTTCAAGGCCCTCAAGCCGGTCTACGGCCAGAAGTGGCTGTCCACCGGCGGCTCGAAGGGCGGCATGACCGCCACGTACTACGAGCGCTTCTACCCGCGCGACATGGACGGCGTCGTCGCGTACGTCGCCCCCAACGACGTGGTGAACGACGAGGACTCGGCGTACGACCGCTTCTTCAGACACGTGGGCACCAAGGAGTGCCGCGACAAGCTGAACGCCGTACAGCGCGAGGCGCTGGTCCGTCGTGCGCCGCTGGAGAAGAAGTACGAGGCGTACGCCGCCGAGAACGGCTACACGTTCACGACGATCGGCGGCCTCGACAAGGCCTACGAGGCGGTCGTCCTCGACTACGTGTGGGGCTTCTGGCAGTACAGCCTGCTCTCCGACTGCGCCACGATCCCCGCGGACGCCGCGCACGCCACGGACGACGCGATCTGGGACACCGTCGACACGATCTCCGGCTTCTCCGCCTACGCCGACCAGGGCCTGGAGACGTACACGCCGTACTACTACCAGGCGGGCACACAGCTCGGGGCGCCGACGATCCACTTCCCGTACATCGAGAAGCGGTACATCAAGTACGGCTACCAGCCGCCGCGCAACTTCGTCCCGCGCTCCATCCCGATGAAGTTCCAGCCGTGGGTCATGCGCGACGTCGACTCGTGGGTGCGCCACCACGCCGACCACATGCTCTACGTGTACGGCCAGAACGACCCGTGGGGCGCCGAGCGCTTCGGGTTCGGGAAGGGCGCGCACGACTCGTACGTCTTCACCGCTCCCGGCCTGAACCACGGCGCCAACGTCGCGGGCCTCGTCCCCGACCAGAAGGCGCTCGCCACCGCCCGCATCCTGGAGTGGGCCGGCGTCGCGTCCCCGACGGTCCGGGCGGACCCGTCGGCGGCGAAGCCGCTGGCGAAGTACGACGCGAAGCTGGACAAGCACGACGTGGAGCGGGAGCCCGCGCTGCGGCCGTAGGCCGTGGGAGCCACCTCCCACCAGGTTGCTGCGCCCGCTCGTTGATCACACCGGGCGGGCGCAGCCCACCGGCTCGGTGCCGCCGAGCTGGACGTAGAGGGCGGTGGACGCCGGGCACTGGGAGCGGGCGCCGACCGCCGACGTCACCTTGTACTCCGGAGGCCTCTTTCCCGAGCCGTTGCACGCCGTCTCGCGGACCTGCCCGCTGCCCGCGCCGTACACGCAGTCGCCGACGATCGTGCGGGGGCCTCCGCCGCCGCCCGGGTCGCCGGGGTGCGGGGGCTGGAGGTTGCGCATGCAGGCGTAGCCCTGCGGGACCGCGCCGTCGCCGTCCTCGTCGGAGGACGGCCTCGTCTCGCTGATGTGCAGCACGAAGTCGGTCGTGGGCGGACAGGACGGCCCCTCGGCGACCTCGCCGTCGTAGCGGGCCACCACCCGCGCCGCCGCGCGCTCGCTGGTGCACGGCACCTCGGTGAAGGTGGTCTTCCCGAAGGAGCTGCACTCCTTGACATCGAGGAACACGGTTCCGTACCCCGACGGATGCGTCGCCGTCGACGCCTTGTCGAGTCTGTCGCCCCCGGAACCGGAGTTGACCTGGCAGCCGGTGAGGGCCGGCGCGGCCAGCGCGAACACGACCAGCGCGCCGGATACGGCACGCACGACGCACATGACTCGCGTGGCTGACATGGCCATCCCCCCGGTACCCCCGCCCAGCGTGACCCGCCATCGCGGGCCCACGCCAGACGTGCGGGGGGCTTTGCGTCTCTTGGGCGGGGCGTACGGGGGGTGCGCAGTAGCTCCCGTACGCCTCCGGCCTCTACACCCCGTACACCTCTAGTACGACAAGCCGTACCCGATCGGATAGAGCACCTGCGCCGGGTCGTCGGCCCGCTGCACCACCACTGGCAGTTTGCCCCTGGGCGCCACCTTCCCGGCGATCACCCGGGCCGCCGCGCGCAGCTCGACGTCCGTCCAGGAGTACGACGCCAACATGGCGCCCACGTCCTGGAGTTGGGCCACGTCGTACGGGTTGCGGATGGCGACCGCGACCACCGGGACGCCGGTCGCGATCAGCTGGGTGACCAGGGACCTCTGTGAGCCGGTCGCCGTCACGTTGTACGTCCCGACGACCACCGCGTCCGCGCCGCGCGCCGCCGCCACCGCCCGCGCGATCGTCGCCGCCGACGGTGCCGTACCGGTGGACAGCGCCGTCGCCGCGAAGCCCAGCTCGGTGAGGGCGGCCGCGAGCACGGTCGTCGGCGGGCCGTCCGTGCCGGAGGGGGAGGCCGGATCAGCGCCCACCACCAGGACGTTCTTGTGCGTACGGCGGGAGAGCGGCAACAGCTTGTGGTGGTTGAGCAGCAGCGTGGTGGTGCGGTCGGCGATCCGGGCGGCCGCCTTGAGGTGCGCCGCCGTGCCGACCGTGCGGTCGACGCCGGCCGCGGTGACGTACGGGTCGTCGAGCAGCTTCAGCTTCGCCTTCAGCCGCAGGACGCGCAGGATCGACTCGTCGAGCCGGGCCTCGGTCAGCTCGCCGCCGCGGACCGCGTTCAGCACGGCGTTCCAGGCGATGTCCAGCGACGGCGGGTTGAGGAGCTGGTCGACACCGGCCTTCAGCGCGAGGACGGGCACGCGGTCGTCTCCGTACTTCTGGCGAACGCCCTCCATCCCGAGTGAGTCCGTCACCACGACCCCGTCGTAGCCGAGTTCGCCGCGCAGGATGCCGGTGAGGATCGGATGCGAGAGCGTCGCCGGGTCACCCGAGTCGTCGAGCGCGGGGACCATGATGTGCGCGGTCATGATCGAGTCGATGCCCGCGCGGACGGCGGCCCGGAACGGCACCGCGTCGAGGCTCTGCCACACCTCCCGGCTGTGCGTGATGACCGGGAACCCGAAGTGGCTGTCGACCGCCGTGTCCCCGTGCCCCGGGAAGTGCTTGGCGGTCGCCGCGACCCCGGACCCCTGATACCCCTTCACCTCCGCCGCCACCAGCCCGGCAACGGCCTCCGGGTCCGCGCCGAAGGAACGCACGCCGATGACCGGGTTCGCCGGGTTGACGTTCACGTCGGCGTCGGGGGAGTAGTCCTGCCGGATGCCGATGGCGTGCAGTTCGGCGCCGGAGATACGGCCGAGGGTGCGGGCGTCGGTGCGGGAGCCGCCCGCGCCGATGGCCATCGCGCCGGGGAACAGCGTGGCGGGCTTTCCCACGCGCGCGACTATCCCGTGCTCCTGGTCGGTGGAGATGAGCAACGGCAGACCGCGGGGCAGGTCCAGCGATGCCCTCTGGATGCCGTTGGACAGGTCCGCGATCTGGTGCGGGGTGCGCGTGTTGTGCGCCCAGGTGAAGTAGATGATCCCGCCGACGCGGTACTTGGCGACGAGTTCGGCGGCCGTCCGAACGCCGATCTCCTTGAGGTTGGCGTCGATGTCGGCCTGGTCGGGCGCGGTCGCCGAGTGCCCGTAGACCCGCATCACGAAGAGCTGGCCGACCTTCTCCTCCAGTGTCATACGGGAGATGAGGGCGCGGAGGCTCTTGTCGTCGGTGGGGGAGGCGGTGGCGGGGGAGGAGTCGGCGGCGTATGCGCTTGCGCTCACCGCGAGGGCGGCGGTGACACCCGCCGTGGCGGCGAGCACCGTACGTCTCGAAGGGCTGCTTGCGGTGCTTTCCGTGCTGCTGTCGTGCACGTGCGCTCCTTCCGGAGGAGACCCGCCGGGCGCGGATCCGAGGAGGGGCTGCTGTGAAAGAAACTGCCGAGGAGTCACGAATATCCGGGAAGTTTCTTCCAGTCAAGTGTGTGCACAGGAACACGGCAAAACGTGGGAAGGGGCCGCCACCGGCGCTGTTGGAGGGGGGCGCACCGGTGGCGGCGTGCTGCCGGCCGCAGGCGGCGGAGAGGGTGGTCAGCGATCGCAGCCAGCAGCGAAGCCGACACCGCACTGCGGAGACTCATCCGACAGCATGCTGATTGGACGAAGGGGTGGGTTTCCGGGTTCCCGGATTCGGGGGAACGCCGGAAGTTGGGGCGGGGGTTACGTGGGGGGCGGCGGAGCCGTCCTCCCTGCGGGCAATCGTGCCGCTAGGGGCGGCACGGGTGGGCGGCGCCCCGGGGATTGGCGCCCCCGCCCACGTCCACGTGGCGGACGTGCCAGCGAAGGAGCAGCTGAGCGAGCCAGCATGACGGCATGGCCGTAGTCGACATCCCGGGTTCCAAGTCCATCACCGCCCGCGCTCTCTTCCTGGCCGCGGCGGCAGACGGAGTCACCACCCTCAAACGCCCCCTCCGCTCCGACGACACGGAGGGCTTCGCGGAAGGCCTGACCCGCCTCGGCTACCGAGTGGGCCGCACCCCGGGCGCCTGGCACATCGACGGCTGCCCGCAGGGCCCCGCCGTCCCGGAAGCCGACGTGTACTGCAGGGACGGCGCCACGACGGCCCGCTTCCTCCCGACCCTGGCCGCCGCCGGCCACGGCACCTACCGCTTCGATGCCTCCCCCCAGATGCGCCGCCGCCCCCTCCTCCCGCTCACCCGCGCCCTGCGCGACCTGGGCGTGGACGTAGGGCACGAGGAGACGGAGGGCCACCACCCCCTCCGTATCGAGGCGGCAGGCGTCGAGGGCGGAGACGTGACCCTCGACGCGGGCCAGTCCTCCCAGTACCTGACGGCCCTGCTGCTCCTCGGCCCGCTCACCCGCAAGGGCCTGCGCATCACGGTGACGGACCTGGTCTCGGCGCCGTACGTCGAGATCACGACCGCGATGATGCGGGCGTTCGGCGCGGACGTACGGCGCGACGGAGACACCTATGTCGTCGCCCCCGGCGGCTACACGGCCACGACGTACGCCATCGAACCGGACGCCTCCACCGCCAGCTACTTCTTCGCTGCGGCGGCGGTGACCGGCGGTGAGGTGACAGTTCCGGGGCTGGGCGGGGGAGCACTCCAGGGAGACCTGGGCTTCGTGGACGTCCTGCGCCGCATGGGCGCTCGCGTGGAGATCGGCGCGGACCGCACGACGGTCGCGGGCACGGGCGAACTGCGCGGCCTGACCGTGAACATGCGCGACATCTCCGACACCATGCCGACCCTCGCCGCCCTCGCCCCCTTCGCCTCGGGCCCGGTCCGCATCGAGGACGTCGCCAACACCCGGGTGAAGGAGTGCGACCGCCTGGAGGCCTGCGCGGAGAACCTCCGGAGGCTGGGTGTGGAGGTGACGACGGGCCCGGACTGGATCGAGATCCAGCCGGGCGTGCCTCGGGCGGCGAACGGCACGGAGATCAAGACGTACGGCGACCACCGCGTCGTCATGTCCTTCGCGGTCACCAGCCTCCGGACGCCCGGTATTTCGTTCGACGACCCCGGCTGCGTACGCAAGACTTTCCCGGATTTCCACGAGGCGTTCGCACAGCTGCGAAGGGACATCCGACGTTGAGTTTCAAGCTGGCGCCGTACGCCCAGGTGTCCATCGCCTCGGGCCGAGCGGTCGGCGCCACGTCCTTCTGGGAGCCACGCTCCTGGCTCGCCGACGACCGGCTGGACGCCGTCGAGGTGGGTTTCACCTGGCTCGCCCGCTCGGCCCAGGGCACCGGCATCAACGCCGAGGCCAAGCTCCGCAGTTGGTCCCGCCGTGTCACGTCGGAAGGGATGACTGGAAGATTTCGGCGCGGGGGATTCTGAGAAGACGCAGATGGGGGAGAGGCGAGGGGGCGCCGAAATGTTCCAGTTGCCGCGTCGGCCGCCTGCCCCCTACCCCACGTGCTCCATGAACCTCCCCGCCGTCTCCGACAGCACCTCGCGGCCGTCTCGGGACCACAGGGCTTCGTTGAAGAGTTCGACCTCGATGGGGCCCGTGTACCCGGCCGCCTCGACGTAGCCCTTCCACTCGCGCATGTCGATCGCGCCGTCGCCGATCTGGCCGCGGCCGTTGAGGACTCCCTCGGGCAACGGGGTGGTCCAGTCGGCCAGCTGGAAGGTGTGGATGCGGTTGCCGGCGCCCGCGCGGGCGATCTGGGCGGGGGCCGTGTCGTCCCACCAGATGTGGTACGTGTCGACGGTCACGCCGACCTGGTCCGCGGGGAAGCGTTCCGCGAGGTCCAGGGCCTGGGCGAGGGTCGAGACGACGCAGCGGTCGGCGGCGTACATCGGGTGGAGCGGTTCGATGGCAAGCCGTACGCCCCGCTGGGCCGCGTACGGGCCCAACTCGCCCAGCGCGTCGGCGATCCGCTCCCGTGCCCCGTGCAGGTCCTTCGACCCGGCGGGCAGGCCGCCGGAGACCAGGACGAGGGTGTCCGTGCCGAGGGTCGCGGCCTCGTCGATGGCCGCGCGGTTGTCGTCCAGGGCACGGGCGCGCTCGGCGGGATCGATCGCCGTGAAGAAGCCGCCGCGGCACAGGGTGGTCACGGTCAGGCCCGCGTCGCCGATCAGCTTCGCGGTGGCCTCGACGCCGTGGGCGTGGACGGGATCGCGCCACAGGCCGACGCCAGGGACGCCCAACTCCAGGCAGGCGTCGACCAGTTCGGGCATGGAGAGCTGCTTCACCGTCATCTGGTTGATGGAGAAGCGTGCCAGTTCGGGATGGGTCACGGGGTCACTCCGTACAGCGAGAGCAGGTTCTTCATGCGGGCCTTGGCGAGCTCCGGGTTCGGGAACAGGCCGAGTCCGTCGGCGAGTTCGTAGGCCCGCGCGAAGTGCGGGAGTGAGCGCGCCGACTGGAGGCCGCCGACCATGGTGAAGTGATCCTGGTGGCCCGCCAGCCAGGCCAGGAAGACCACGCCCGTCTTGTAGAAGCGGGTGGGTTTCTGGAAGAGATGGCGGGACAACTCGACCGTGGGGTCGAGGAGTTCACGGAATCCCTGCACGTCACCCGTGTCCAGCACGCGTACGGCTTCGGCTGCCAGGGGGCCGAGCGGGTCGAAGATGCCGAGCAGCGCGTGGCTGAAGCCCTTCTCGTCGCCCGCGATCAGCTCGGGGTAGTTGAAGTCGTCGCCCGTGTAGCAGCGGATGCCCTGCGGCAGCCGGCGGCGGATGTCGATCTCGCGCTCCGCGTCAAGGAGCGAGACCTTGATGCCGTCGACCTTGTCCGGGTGCGCGGCGATGACCTCCAGGAAGGTGTCCGTGGCCGCGTCCAGGTCGGACGAGCCCCAGTAACCCTCCAGCGCCGGGTCGAACATGGGGCCCAGCCAGTGCAGGACCACCGGGTCGGAGGCCTGGCGCAGGAGGTGGCCGTAGACGTCGAGGTAGTCCTCGGGAGCCGTGGCTGCCGCCGCCAGTGCCCGCGAGGCCATGAGGATCGCCTGCGCGCCCGTCCCCTCCACGAGCGCGAGCTGTTTTTCGTAGGCGGCCCGGACCTCGCCGAGGGTGCCCGAGGCGATCTGGTCCGTGCCCACGCCGCACGCGATGCGCCCGCCGACCGCCTTCGCCTCGGCGGCGGACCGCGTGATCAACTCCGCAGCGCCCGCCCAGTCCAGGCCCATCCCGCGCTGCGCGGTATCCATGGCCTCGGCGACGCCGAGCCCGTGCGACCAGAGGTGTCGGCGGAAGGCGAGGGTCGCGTCCCAGTCGACGGCGGCGGGCGAGTCGGGGGACACGTCGGCGTACGGGTCGGCGACGACGTGCGCCGCCGAGAAGACCGTACGGGAGCGGAAAGGCGCGCCGGTGGTGACGGCGAGGGGTTCGGAGCGGGGCTCGTACGTCCTCAACTGCCCAGTGGTGTCCGGGAGTCGGATCGTCACAGCGAGATCTCCGGTACGTCGAAGCGGCGGCCCTCGGCCGAGGACTTGAGGCCCAGCTCGGCGAGCTGGACACCGCGGGCGCCGGCCAGCAGGTCCCAGTGGTAGGGCGCGTCGGCGTACACGTGCTTGAGGAAGAGCTCCCACTGCGCCTTGAAGCCGTTGTCGAACTCGGCGTTGTCCGGGACCTCCTGCCACTGGTCGCGGAAGGAGTACGTCGCCGGGATGTCGGGGTTCCAGACCGGCTTGGGCGTCGAACTGCGGTGCTGGACACGGCAGTTGCGCAGTCCGGCGACCGCCGATCCCTCCGTGCCGTCCACCTGGAACTCGACCAGTTCGTCGCGGTTGACGCGGACCGTCCAGGAGGAGTTGATCTGGGCGATCGCGCCGCCGTCGAGCTCGAAGATCCCGTACGCGGCGTCGTCGGCCGTGGCGTCGTACGGCTTGTCCTGCTCGTCCCAGCGCTGCGGGATGTGCGTGGCGGTCAGCGCCTGGACCGACTTCACGCGGCCGAAGAGCTCGTGGAGCACGTACTCCCAGTGCGGGAACATGTCGACGACGATGCCGCCGCCGTCCTCCGCACGGTAGTTCCAGGACGGGCGCTGGGCCTCCTGCCAGTCGCCCTCGAAGACCCAGTAGCCGAACTCGCCGCGGATGGAGAGGATCCGGCCGAAGAAGCCGCCGTCGATCAGGCGCTTCAGCTTGAGCAGGCCCGGCAGGAACAGCTTGTCCTGGACGACGCCGTGCTTGATGCCCTTCTCCGCCGCCAGCCGGGCCAGTTCCAGGGCACCGTCGAGGCCGGTGGCCGTCGGCTTCTCGGTGTAGATGTGCTTGCCCGCGGCGATCGCCGCCCTGATCGACTCCTCGCGGGCGGAGGTGACCTGAGCGTCGAAGTAGATGTCGATGGACGGGTCGGCGAGGACCGCGTCGAGGTCCGTCGACCAGTGCTCCAGGCCGTGCTGCTCGGCCAGCGCCTTCAGTGCGTGCTCGCGGCGGCCGACGAGAACCGGCTCCGGCCACAGCACGGTGCCGTCGCCCAGGTCGAGACCGCCCTGCTCGCGGAGGGCGAGGATCGAGCGGACCAGGTGCTGGCGGTAGCCCATGCGACCGGTCACGCCGTTCATGGCGATACGCACCGTCTTGCGTGTCACGTCATTCCCTTCGTACGCGTCAGCCGCCGCGTACGCCCCACAGGTGAACAGGTGGGGGACACAGCAAGCGCTTTCTATATGGTGAGAAGCTAGCCTCTGTGCAGTGGTTGAGACAAGACCGCGTGGGTGACGAGATGGTCGAAATGTTCGACGAGTCGGACGGGCGGGGCTTCGGTGCCGGGCGACGTGACCCGGATGGGGGGAAATGTCCGAGGGGTCGGATGGGGAGAGCGGGATGCGGCCAGGTGGAGCGGGGATGTTCGATACCCCGAACCACTGGACGCGGGAGCCTGCGCGCGATCGTATGTACGCGACTGAGGCGTGCGACTGAGTCATGAGACCGAGATGCGGGGCTGAGGCGTGAAGCCGGGCTGCGGAGCTCCGGCCTCACGACGGCGGGTGTGCGCGACCGGATGTTCTGGATGTAAGTGAGCGGATGTACGTGACCGGAGGACGACTTAGATGACCGTGACCCTGGCGGACGTGGCGGCCCGCGCGCAGGTCTCGCCCGCGACCGTGTCCCGGGTGCTGAACGGGAACTATCCCGTCGCGGCGTCCACGCGCGAGCGGGTGCTGCGCGCCGTGGACGAGCTGGACTACGTGCTCAACGGGCCCGCCAGCTCCCTGGCCGCGGCGACCTCCGACCTCGTCGGAATCCTCGTCAACGACATCGCCGACCCCTTCTTCGGGATCATGGCGAGCGCCATCCAGAGCGAGATCGGCGGCCCCGGGGGGCGCGCGGGCGGCGAGCGGCTCGGCGTCGTGTGCAACACCGGCGGCTCCCCGGAGCGCGAGCTGACCTACCTCACGCTCCTTCAGCGCCAACGCGCCGCCGCGGTCGTCCTCACCGGCGGCGCCATCGAGAACGCGACGCACGTGGCGGCGGTCTCCTCGAAGCTGCGCAAGCTCGCGGCCGCCGGGACCCAGGTCGTCCTCTGCGGCCGGCCGCCCGTGCCCGACACCCCCGAGGCGATCGCGCTCACCTTCGACAACCGCGGCGGCGGCCGCGAACTCACCGAGCACCTCATCGGGCTCGGACACCGGCAGCTCGGCTACATCGCCGGTCCCGAGGAGCGCACCACCACCCGGCACCGGCTCGAAGGCCACCGGGACGCGCTCGCCGCGCACGGCATCAAGGACGACCCGCAGCGCACGGTCCACGGCCGCTACGACCGCCGGTCCGGCTACGAGGCGACCCTCGAACTCCTGCGCCGCGAACCGTCGTTGACGGCCATCGTCGCCGCCAACGACTCCGTCGCGCTCGGCGCGTGCGCGGCGCTGCGCGAGTCCGGCCTGCGCGTCCCGGACGACGTCTCCGTCGCCGGCTTCGACGACCTGCCCTTCAGCATCGACACGCTGCCTTCGCTCACGACGGTCCGGTTGCCGTTGTCGGAGGCGGGGGCCCGGGCCGGGCGCATCGCCATGGGACGGGAGGAGCCGCCGCCGGGTGGCATCGCGACGGTGCGGGGGGAACTGATGGTTCGGGGGTCTTCGGGGCGGCCGCGGGATTGAGGGGGTATTTCAGCCCGTCCGGCGTCGCGCGGACGGGCTGATGTTCTGCGGCGCTTGACCTCAAGTTCCCTTGAGGGACGAGGCTCAGGACATGACCACGCATGCAGCACCCGAAGACCAGACAGCACCCGCAGACCAGACCGTTCACGCCGAGATCAGCGCACTCGTCCACCGGCTCTTCCGGGCCCTCGACGCCCGGAACTTCGCCGCCGGCTGGATGCGGGACTTCGTCACCGATGACGTACGCATGGAGACGCCCCTCGGGACGACCGAGGGTGCCGATGTCGCAGGGGCCGCGGCGGAGGAGGCTCTCCTGCGCTACGACCGCACCCAGCACATCGCCTCCGGCATCGTCGTGGACGTGGCCCCGGACGCGGATGCCGGGCCCGAGCGGGTCACCGTCTCCTGGAATGCCCTGATGACCCACGTCCACCACGAGGCCACCCTCCGGGCGCTCGGTGCGGGAGCCGACCCCCTGTTCGTGGTCGGCGGCTTCTTCGAGGCCGACGTGCGCCGCACCCCCGACGGCTGGCGCTCCAGCCGGGTCGCCGTCCGGCCGGTGTGGACGAAGGGGCTGCCGCCGCTGGGTGTGCAGCGGGATCTCCAGGCGTGAGCGGCGGGATCTCCAGGCGTGAGCGGCGGGGTGGCGGCGCCGTGCACGGCCATGGACGGGCGGCGTCCTTCGGCTTAGGCTCGACCCAGCGATATCTCTGACTGAGTCAACCATCCTGAGTCAACCACCACCGGGGTCGAGCATGACCGTCCAGGACATCCGCACCTTCAACCGCTTCTACACGAACGTCATCGGCGCCCTCGACTACAGCCGCCACCTGTACGCGCCGTACACCCTCACCGAGTCCCGCGTCCTGTACGAACTCGCGCACGCGACGCGTACCGACGCCGCCGACCTGCGCGCCGAACTCTCGCTGGACGCCGGGTACTTGAGCCGGATCCTGAACAAGTTCGAGCAGGACGGGCTGATCGAGCGCGGGCCCTCGCAGCGCGATCCGCGGCGGCGTCACATCACCCTCACGGCGCGCGGGCGCGAGACCGCCGGGCTGCTCGACGAGCGGTCCAGCGAAGCGGTCGGGTCGCTCCTCGCCACCGTGCCCGCGCCCGACCGCCCCCGGCTCGCCGAGGCGATGGGCACCGTCCGCGCCATCCTGTCCGCCGGACGTCCTCCCCGCCGCGACGACGTCGTCCTGCGCGCGCCCCGCCCCGGCGACCTGGGCTGGATCGTGCAGCGCAACGCCGCCCTGTACGCCGCCGAGCACGGCTTCAACGCCGACTACGAGGGCCTCGTGGCGCGCATCGTCGCCGACTTCGCCGAGGACCACGATCCGCATCTGGAGCGGGTGTGGATCGCCGAGCTCGAGGGGCGGCCGGTGGGGTGCGTGATGTGTGTACGCGACGAGGCCCCGGGTGCCGCCCGGCTGCGGCTGCTGCTCGTCGAACCGGACGCGCGCGGCCTCAGCATCGGCGACCGGCTCACCGAAGCCGTCATCGACTTCGCACGCGGCGTCGGCTACCGCGAGCTGGTCCTGTGGACCAACGACATCCTCAGTGCCGCCCGCCGCATCTACCGGCGCCACGGCTTCGTCCTCGTCGCCGAGAAACCGCACCGCTCCTTCGGCAAGGACCTCGTCGGCCAGGACTGGCGGCTGGACCTGCACGGCAGCGCGGAGTGACGCGGGCCTGACGGGGGACTGTCCCTGGGGTTCGCGGGTATGGTCCGGCTCATGAAGCTGGCGTTCTCCACCCTCGGCGTACCCGGTCTCCCCGTAGCGGACGTGGTCCGGCTCGCGGCCACGCACGGCTATCACGGAGTCGAGCTGCGCGCGCATCCCGAAGAGCCCGTGCACCCCGGCATCGGACTGACCGAACGGGTCGACGTCGCCGCCGAGTTCAAGGCGGGCGGCGTGGAGATCCTGGGTCTCGCCGGATATGCGCGCGTCGCGGAGCCGGGCGACGACGCGCCCGTCCTCACGGACATCCGCGAACTCCTCGACCTCGCCCGTGACCTGGGCGCCCCCTACGTACGCGTCTTCCCCGGCGGCGGCACCGAGCAGAGTCCCGCCGAGGCGGACGCGACGGCCGCCCGGCGTCTCGGCGAGGCCGCGGAGTACGCCGCCGACCTCGGCGTACGCATCCTCCTCGAAACCCATGACTCGCACCGCACCGGCGCCGACGCCATCCGCGTCCTCGGCCTGGTCGGCCACCGCCAGGTCGGCTCGCTGTGGGACGTCATGCACACCTGGCTGGGCGGCGAGCAGCCGTCGTCGACGTACGCCGCCCTCTCGCCGTATCTCGGATACGTCCAGGTCAAGGACATCGCTTCCGCCGAGGACACCACTCCGCTGCCGCTGGGCACGGGCGTGCTCCCGCTCGCCGAGTGCGTCGAGCTGCTCTCGCGGGAGGGCTGGGACGGCTGGCTGTGCTGGGAGTACGAGAAGCGGTGGTACGAGGCGGCGGCGCCGCTGCCCGGACTGCTGGAGGCCGGGCGCGAGCACCTCGCCCGACTGCTCAACGACTCCGCGTAATCCATTCGCCCCGGCGAGGAGCTTCGGGTTAGCCTCCGCGCCGTGAAGCAGCAGCCCGCGCCGTGTTCCGGCATGCCCTCGTGAGTCTGACCCGCACGTTGATCGACGTCCGGCCGCTGCGGACGTCCCCGGTGTTCCGGCGGCTGCTCATCGGCCGGACCGTGTCCGTGCTCGGCAGCTTCATGACCATGGTCACCGTCATGTACCAGGTGTGGGGCATGACCCACAGCGCCGCCTGGACCGGTGCGGTCGGCCTCGCGCAGGCGCTGCCGCTGGTGGGGTTCGGGCTGTTCGCCGGTGCGTGGGCCGACCGCGGCGACCGGCGGCGGATCTTCCTCGCCGCCACCGTCGGGCAGGCGGCCTGTTCGGCTCTGCTCGCCGTGCAGGGCTTCACCGGGCATGTGCCGGTGCTCGGGGTGCTCGCCCTGGTCGCCGCGCAGTCCTTCTTCGGGGCGGTCGGCGGGCCCGCGGCGGGTGTCTTCGTGCCGCGGCTGCTGCCGAAGGAGCAGGTCGCGGCGGGCCTCGCCCTCAACCAGATCACCGCCCAGTCGATGATGCTCCTCGGCCCGGCCCTCGGCGGTCTGCTGCTCGGCTGGCTGGGCATCGGCGCGTGCTACCTGATCGACACCCTCAGCTTCGGACTCGCCTTCTACGGCGCCCACGGACTGCCCGCGCTGCCGCCCGAGGGCGAGCCGTCGCGGGCCGGACTCCACGGCGTGCTCGACGGACTCCGCTTCCTGGCCGGGCACCGGGTCGTGCGCGGGGCGCTGATCACCGATCTCGCCGCGACCGTGCTGTCGTTCCCCGCCAGCCTGTTTCCGCTGATCAACGCCGAGCGGTTCGGCGACAACCCGCGCACGCTCGGCCTCTTCCTGTCGGCCTTCGCCGTCGGGGGGATCACGGCCTCCGCCCTGTCCGGTTCCGTCACCCGGCTCGGGCGCCCCGGTCTGGTGATGCTGTGCGGCGCCGGGGCCTGGGGCGGCGCGATCGTCCTGGTCGGACTGACCACCAGCCCCTGGGCGGGCCTCGGCCTTTTGGTCCTGGCCGGCGCCGCCGACACCGCCTCCGTCATCTCCCGCTCCACCATCGTGCAGACCCACACCCCCGACGCCCTCCTGGGCCGGGTGACGGCCGCCGAACAGATAGTCGGCCAGGCGGGCCCGAGCCTCGGCAACGTCCGCGGCGGCCTGGTCGCCGGCTGGACCTCCGGCACAACGGCCCTGGTCAGCGGCGGCCTCCTCTGCGTACTCGCCGTCGCCTCCGTCGGCGCGAGCACCCCCGAACTCTGGGCTTCGGAAAGCCGAAAAAAATTCTCGGAATGACGTACAACCCTTCCGGCAGTCCGCGGGTCGTACTTGGCATCAGGACTTCTGGAGGGGGATCTGGGGGGATCGCGGGGGTTCTGATACGGAGGGGAAACCCGAGGGGGCCCGGTCGACGGATCGGGCCCCCTCGAACGTTCCCGGGAAGCGTTCAGGACCTCCCGGGACGACTTCGCCGCCGGTGCGCAAGCACCCGTTCAGCGGCTCAGAAAAACACTCCGCAGTGCAGCAGGACGTTCGCGTACGGCCGTGCCTCTCCGGTTCGTACGACCAGGCGTGCGCCCGCCGACAGGGACTTCAGCTCCTCATGCGGGACCAGCTCCAGGGCGGGGAAGCGCGCTTCGAGCAGGGCCCTCGCCTCCGGGTTGGCGTCCTGGACCTCGTATGCGGCCGTCGCGCCCTCGACGACCAGCTCCGCCAGGAGGCCGTCGACGACCTCCGCGAACGACGGCACCCCGGCCCGGAACGCCAGGTCCACGACCCGCGGCCCGTCCGGTATCGGCATGCCCACGTCGCAGACGAGGACCCCGTCGCCGTGGCCCAACTCGGCCAGCGCGCCCGACAGATGGCGGTTCAGGATTCCGGACTTCTTCACAGGGACGCGACCTCCTCGGCGGTCGGGAAGGACACCTGCGCGCCCTCCTTGGTGACGGCGGCGGCCCCCACCCGGGCCGCGTACGCGGCGGCCTCGGGTGCCGGTTCGCCGAGGCCCAGCCGCCAGGCCAACGCCGCGGTGAACGCGTCGCCCGCGCCGGTCGTGTCCACGGCCTCCACCTTCACCGCCGGAATCCGGGCGGCCTTGTCCGCGGAAGCCACCAGCGCGCCCTCCGCGCCGAGCGTGATGACCACCGAGCGCGGGCCGAGGGCGAGCAGCGCCCGCGCCCACTCCTCGGGGGAGCCGTCCAGGGAGCCGCCCGCGATGACCCGCGCCTCGTGCTCGTTGACGATCAGCGGGTCGCAGGCGGCCAGCACCTCGGTGGGGAGGGCCCGCGGTGGTGAGGGGTTCAGGACGAAGCGGGAGCCGGGCGCGAGATTCCGTACGACCTCCACGACCGTCTCCAGCGGGATCTCGAGCTGCGCCGAGACCACCCGCGAGGCGTGGAAGAGGCTCGCCGCGGCCCGTACGTCCTCGGGCGTGAGCTTTCCGTTCGCACCCGGCGAGACGACGATGCTGTTGTCCCCGGACGGGTCCACCGTGATCAGCGCGACCCCGGTGGGCGCCCCGCCGACCAGTACGCCCACGGTGTCGACGCCCGCCGCGCGCTGCGAGTCGAGCAGCAGCCGCCCGTGCGCGTCGTCGCCGACGCGCGCCAGCAGGGCCGTACGGGCCCCGAGGCGGGCGGCGGCGACCGCCTGGTTGGCGCCCTTGCCGCCGGGGTGGAACGCGAGGTCGGAGCCGAGCACCGTCTCCCCGGCCGCCGGCCGCCGCTCGACGCCGATCACCAGGTCGGCGTTGGCCGACCCTACGACCAGAAGGTCGTAGTCGCACATGAACTGTCTCCCTGCATAGGTGACTTGATGGGGCAGCCGAAGGTGGGCGGTCTCGTGGAGCGCCCACCCTCGGCCGGTCGGTCGGAGGCCGCTCAGCCGCCGAAGCCCGCCACGTTCTTCGACGTGACCACCTTCACCGGCACCTTCACCGTCTCGGCGACCTTCTTGCCGTCGGCCGCCTTCAGCGCGTTCTCGACCGCGATCCGGCCGAGTTCCTTCGGCTGCTGGGCCACGGACGCGTAGAGCGTGCCCGCCTTGACGGCCGTCAGACCGTCGGGGGTGCCGTCGAAGCCGATGACGGAGACCGATTTGCCGGCCTTGGAGCCGAGCGCCTTGATCGCGCCGAGCGCCATCTCGTCGTTCTCGGCGAAGACACCGTCGATGTCGGGGTGGGCCTGGAGCAGGTTCGTCATCACGTCGAGGCCCTTGGTGCGGTCGAAGTCCGCGGGCTGCCGGGCGACGACCTCGATGCCCGGGTAGGCCTTGAGGCCCGCGGCGAAACCGGCCCCGCGCTCGCGGCTCGCCGACGTTCCGGCCAGCCCCTGAAGGATCACGATCCTGCCCTTGCCGCCCAGCTTCTCGGCCATGGCCTTGGCGCCGAGCTTGCCGCCCTCGATGTTGTCGGAGGCGACCAGCGCGGCCGTGTCGGCCTTGTTGACGCCGCGGTCGACGCCGACGACGGGGATGTCGGACTTGTTCGCGGAGCGCACCGACGGGCCCGCCGCGTCCGAGTCCACCGGGTTCACGATGATCGAGCCGACACCCGAACTGGTGAAGTTCTGGAGCTGGTTGGCCTGCTGGGAGGCGTCGTTCTGGGCGTCCGTCACCGTCAGGTCGGCGCCCAGCTTCTTCGCCTCCTCCTGCGCACCCGCCTTGATCTGCACGAAGAAGGGGTTGTTCAGAGTGGAGAGGGACAGGCCGATCTTCTTGTTCGTGCCGGTCGAGGAGTCGTCGTTGTGCAGGAAGGACATCGCGCCGACGACGGCCGCCGCGACCACGGCCGCGATGACGTACGTCGCCGCCTGCTTACCCCGGCCGCCACCGCCCGACGTACCGGCCGCGACCGGGGTCGCCCCGGCCTTGCGCCGCACCGTGTCGAGGAGCACCGCGAGCGCGATGACCACACCGATGACGACCTGCTGCCAGAAGGCGGACACGGAGAGCAGGTTGAGCCCGTTGCGCAGCACCGCGAGGATCAGCGCGCCGATCAGGGTGCCGGAGGCCTTGCCGGTGCCGCCCGCGAGGGAGGCGCCGCCGATGACGACCGCGGCGATCGCGTCCAGCTCGTAGCCCTGCGCGGCCTGCGGCTGCGCGGAGGAGAGCCGGGAGGCGAGGACGATGCCCGCGGCGGCCGCGAAGAGACCGGAGAGGGCGTAGATCGCGATCTTCTGCTTCTTCACGCGAAGGCCGGAGAGGCGGGCCGCCTCCTCGTTGCCGCCGATCGCGTACATGGAGCGGCCGATGTACGTACGGCCGAGGATCACGGCGGTGATCAGGCCCATGACGATCATGACCAGGACCGGCACCGGCAGCCAGCCGCCGAGGGTGTCACCGAGGTGCGAGACCGAGTCGGGGAACGCGATCGGGCTGCCCTGCGAGATGACCAGCGACAGGCCGCGGCCCACCGAGAGCATGGCCAGCGTCGCGATGAACGGCGGCAGCTTCCCGTACGAGATCAGGATGCCGTTGACGAAGCCGCACGCTATGCCGGTGGCGATCGCGAGGATCACCGCGATCCAGACCGGGACGCCCTCCGAAGTGGCCATCCAGGCAAGGACGGTGGCGGAGAGGGCGGCGACCGAACCGACCGACAGGTCGATGCCCGCCGAGACGATCACGAAGGTGACGCCGAAGGCGAGGATGGCGGTCACGGCCGCCTGGACGCCGATGTTGAGCAGGTTGTCCGTCGTCAGGAAGTCGCCGGACAGCGCCGACATCGCGACGACGAGGACGATCAGCGCGCTGAGCGCACCGTTGTCGAGCAGGAGGCGGCGGACCGCCGAGGCGCCACTCGCGCCCGTTGTGCTCTTGAGCGTGTCAGTGGCCACGGGAGCCCTCCACAGCGGTAACAGGGGTGGTGGTCGGGATGGTTGGAATGCTGACGGCGAGGGCCATCACCGAGTCCTGGGTGGCCTCGGCCGCGGTGAGTTCGCCCGCGATCCGGCCCTGCGCCATGACGAGGACCCGGTCGCTCATGCCCAGGACCTCGGGCAGGTCGCTGGAGATCATCAGGACGGCGGCACCGGCGGCCGTCAGTTCGTTGACGAGCTGGTAGATCTCGACCTTGGCGCCGACGTCGATACCGCGCGTCGGCTCGTCGAGGATCAGCACCTTGGTGTCGGCGAGCAGCCACTTGCCGATGACGACCTTCTGCTGGTTGCCGCCGGAGAGCGTGCGCACATGCTGGCCGAGGCCGGCCATCCGGACGCCGAGCTGCTCGGCGATCCGCGCGGCCGCCTCCCGCTGGCCCTTGAGGTCGACGAGCCCGCCGCGGGTGGCGGCGCGCATGGTCACCAGGCCGAGGTTCTCCTCGACGGAGGCGTCCAGGAGCAGGCCCTGGCCCTTGCGGTCCTCGGGGACCAGGCCGATCCCCGCGGTCATCGCCGCGTTGACATCGTGCCGCGGCAGCCGCGCCCCGGCGACCTCGACCGACCCCTTGTCGTAGGCATCGGCGCCGAAGACGGCCCGGACGACCTCCGTACGGCCCGCCCCGACGAGCCCCGCGATGCCGACGACCTCACCGGCCCGCACCTCGAAGCTCACGTCGTGGAAGACGCCGTCCTTGGTGAGCCCTTCGACGGTCAGCAGCGCGGCGCCGGCGTCGGCCCGTTCCCGCGGGTACTGCTGTTCGATGGAGCGGCCCACCATGAGGCGTACGAGTTCGTCCTCGGGCGTGGACGCGGGCACCTGGCCGACGCTCCGGCCGTCGCGGATGACAGTGACCCGGTCGCCCAGGGCGGCGATCTCCTCCAGGTGGTGCGTGATGAAGACGATGCCGACACCGTCCTCGCGCAACTGCCGGACGATGCTGAAGAGCTTGTCGACCTCTTCGGAGGTGAGAACGGCGGTGGGCTCGTCCATGATGAGCACGCGCGCGTTCAGGCTGAGCGCCTTCGCGATCTCGACCATCTGCAGACGGGCGATACCGAGTTCACGGACACGCGCGCGTGGAGACACGTTCACCCCGACACGCTTGAGCAGTGCCTCGGCGTCGGTCTCCATGGTCTTGCGGTCGATCAGTCCGAAGCGGCGCGGCTGCCGGCCCAGGAAGATGTTCTCGGCGACCGTCAGATCGGGCACCAGGTTGAACTCCTGGTAGATCGTCGCGATGCCGAGGCGCTCGGAGTCCTGTGCCCCGTGGATGCGCTCTTCCTCGCCGTCGACCAGGACACGTCCTGAGTCGGGCTGGTAGGCGCCGGACAGCATCTTGATGAGCGTGCTCTTGCCCGCGCCGTTCTCGCCGAGCAGCACGTGCACCTCACCGCGGCGCAGATCGAAGTCGACGCTGTCGAGCGCGACCACGCCGGGGAAGGTCTTGCGTATCCCTTCGATACGCAGCAACTCGTCCGGGTTGCTCACGGGTTGCTCCTGTTCGTTACGGGGGACTCGCCGCACGAGCGGCGCACGACGAGTCGGGCGGGGAGGGTGACGGACTGCGGGGGCCGCCCCTCGATGCGGTCGATCAGGGCCCGTACGGCGGCCCTGCCCAGCTCGCCCGTCGGCTGGGCGATCGCCGTGATCGGCGGATCGGTGTGCACGAACCACGGGATGTCGTCGAACGCGGCGAGCGCGATGTCCTCGGGAACCCGCATCCCGCGCGCGCGGATCGCGTCCAGCGCGCCGAGCGCCATCAGGTTGTCCGCGGCGAAGACGACCTCGGGCGGCTCGGGCAGGTCGAGGAACCCCTCGGTCGCCCGGCGCCCGCTCTCGGCCTGGAAGTCGCCCTGCCCTATGTAGGCGTCGGGGAGTTCGAGGCCGTAGGCGGCGAGTGCCTCGCGGAAGGCCGCCACGCGCTCGCTGCCGGTCGTGGTCGCCGCCGGGCCCGCGATGATGGCGAGCCTGCGGTGGCCGAGGCCGTGCAGGTGGGCGACGAGGTCGCGGATGGCCTCGCGCCCGTCCGACCGGACCACGGGCACGTCCACGCCCGGGATCCAGCGGTCCACGAAGACCATCGGGGTGCCCGCGCGGGCGGCGTCCAGCAGTAAGGGCGAACCGCCGTCGGCGGGGGAGACGAGAAGGCCGTCGATACGGCGGTCCATGAGCGTGCGGACGTGGTGGTCCTGGAGCTCGGGCCGCTCGTCGGCGTTGCCGATGATGACGCTGTAGCCGAGGGCACGGGCCTCCTCCTCGACGGAGCGGGCCAACTCGGTGAAGTACGGGTTCAGTACGTCGCTGATGACCAGGCCGAGGGTGCGGGTCTGGTCGGTGCGCAGGGAACGGGCGACGGCGTTGGGACGGTAGCCCAGCGTGTCGACGGCAGCCAGGACGCGGGTGCGCGCCTCGGGGCTGACGGACGGATGCTCGTTCAGGACGCGCGAGACCGTGGCGACGGATACGCCCGCCTCGGCGGCGACGTCCTTGATGCTCGCCATCGTCGCTCCACCTCCTCGTGGAATCGATTACACGGAGGATTGGAATCGATTACACGGGAGTTTGGCAAGACCCTGAGACGTGATTGTGATGAAGGGCGCCGGGGGTGGGCGGTTCGGGGCCGGGGTGAGCGGTTCGGGAGTTGTCCCCAGGCCGCCCGCGCTGTCAGTCGTCGGCGGTAGCGTCGGATCATGTCCAATCAGGCGGGGACCACCCGGCAGGTGAACCTGGCGGTGGTGGAGGGCGTACTGGAGCGCATCACGTACGCGAACGAGGAGAACGGGTACACGGTCGCCCGGGTGGACACCGGCCGAGGCGCCGCCGACCTGCTCACCGTCGTGGGCTCGCTCCTCGGTGCCCAGGTGGGGGAGTCCCTGCGCATGGAGGGCCGTTGGGGCTCGCATCCGCAGTACGGCAAGCAGTTCACCGTGGAGAACTACACGACCGTCCTGCCGGCCACCGTCCAGGGCATCCGCCGCTATCTCGGCTCCGGCCTGGTCAAGGGCATCGGCCCGGTCTTCGCCGACCGCATCACCCAGCACTTCGGCATCGACACCCTGCAGATCATCGAGGAGGAGCCGAAGCGGCTGATCGAGGTCCCCGGCCTCGGCCCCAAGCGCACCAAGAAGATCGCCGACGCCTGGGAGGAACAGAAGGCGATCAAGGAGGTCATGCTCTTCCTCCAGACCGTCGAGGTGTCGACGTCGATCGCGGTGCGCATCTACAAGAAGTACGGCGACGCGTCGATCTCCGTCGTCAAGAACCAGCCCTACCGCCTGGCCTCCGACGTCTGGGGCATCGGCTTCCTCACCGCCGACAAGATCGCCCAGTCCGTCGGCATCCCGCACGACAGCCCCGAGCGCGTCAAGGCAGGCCTCCAGTACGCCCTTTCGCAGTCCACCGACCAGGGCCACTGCTTCCTCCCCGAGGAGCAGCTGATCGCCGACGCGGTGAAGCTCCTCCAGGTAGACACCGGCCTGGTCATCGAGTGCCTCGCCGAGCTGGCGGCGCCCCCGGCGGAGGGCGAGGACCCCGGAGTCGTACGGGAGAGGGTGCCGGGCCCCGACGGCGGGCCCGTGACCGCCATCTACCTGGTCCCCTTCCACCGCGCCGAACTCTCCCTCTCCGCCCAGCTGCTGCGCCTGCTGCGCACCGCAGAGGACCGGATGCCCGGCTTCCACGACGTGGCCTGGGACAAGGCGCTGACCTGGCTCAAGGGGCGTACGGGGGCGGAGCTGGCCCCCGAGCAGGAGGAAGCCGTCCGGCTCGCGCTCACCAAGAAGGTCGCCGTCCTCACCGGCGGTCCGGGCTGCGGCAAGTCCTTCACGGTCCGCTCGATCGTGGAGCTGGCCCGCGCCAAGAAGGCCAGGGTCGTCCTCGCCGCTCCCACCGGCCGCGCCGCCAAGCGCCTCGCGGAACTCACCGGGGCCGAGGCCTCCACCGTGCACCGGCTCCTGGAGCTGAAGCCGGGCGGCGACGCGGCGTACGACAAGGACCGCCCCCTGGAAGCGGACCTGGTGGTCGTCGACGAGGCGTCGATGCTCGACCTGCTCCTCGCCAACAAGCTGGCCAAGGCGGTGCCCCCGGGCGCCCATCTGCTCTTCGTCGGGGATGTCGACCAGCTGCCCAGCGTCGGCGCGGGGGAGGTGCTGCGCGACCTGCTCGCCGACGGCGGCCCGGTCCCGGCGGTCCGCCTGACCAAGGTCTTCCGCCAGGCCCAGCAGTCCGGTGTGGTCACCAACGCGCACCGGATCAACTCCGGGCAGCACCCGGTCACCGACGGCATGAAGGACTTCTTCCTCTTCGTCGAGGACGAGACCGAGGAGGCCGGCCGGCTCACCGTCGATGTGGCGGCACGGCGGATTCCGGCCAAGTTCGGCCTCGATCCGCGGCGCGACGTTCAGGTGCTGGCGCCGATGCACCGGGGCCCGGCGGGCGCGGGCGCGCTGAACGGCCTGCTCCAGCAGGCGATCACACCGGCCCGGCCGGGGCTCCCCGAGAAGCGCTTCGGCGGCCGTGTCTTCCGGGTCGGCGACAAGGTCACCCAGATTCGCAACAATTACGAGAAGGGCAAGAACGGTGTGTTCAACGGCACCGTGGGCGTGGTGACCTCCCTCGATCCGGAAGAGCAGCGCCTGACGGTGCTGACGGACGAGGACGAGGAGGTGGCGTACGAGTTCGACGAACTCGACGAGCTGGCCCATGCCTACGCGGTGACGATCCACCGCTCCCAGGGCAGTGAGTATCCGGCGGTGGTGATCCCGGTCACCACCGGAGCGTGGATGATGCTCCAGCGGAACCTGCTCTACACGGCGGTGACCCGCGCCAAGAAGCTGGTCGTCCTCGTCGGTTCACGCAAAGCCATAGGTCAGGCAGTCCGCACGGTGTCCGCCGGACGGCGGTGCACGGCGCTGGACTTCCGGCTCTCCCCCTGCCCTCTCGACCGCTGATCGACCCCCTCCGACGCCTGTCTGTGGAGGCATCGCGAAAAATGATCGATCAAACGAGTCGTAAAGGTCACAGAGCACTTCCACAACCGCTGCGAAGGGGGGCAGGATGAGAAGGTTGGCGGCACTGAGTGCCGCCAATAGGCCCAATGGTCGACCCCCAGTGCACTCTTCAGGGCCGAATGGGGGATGGTAGAGACAGTCAGGGCACCTCGAAGAAGAGGCACAACGTCGGTGAGGGATGACGTGAGCGACAACTCTGTAGTACTGCGGTTCGGCGATGGCGAGTACACCTACCCGGTGATCGACAGCACCGTCGGCGACAAGGGCTTCGACATCGGGAAGCTCCGCGCCCAGACCGGGCTGGTGACGCTGGACAGCGGGTACGGCAACACCGCCGCGTATAAATCCGCGATCACCTATCTCGACGGTGAGCAGGGCATCCTCCGCTACCGCGGCTACCCGATCGAGCAGCTCGCCGAGCGCTCGACGTTCCTGGAGGTGGCCTACCTCCTGATCAACGGTGAGCTGCCGACGGTCGACGAGCTCTCCACGTTCAAGGGTGAGATCACGCAGCACACCCTGCTGCACGAGGACGTCAAGAACTTCTACCGCGGCTTCCCGCGCGACGCCCACCCGATGGCGATGCTGTCCTCGGTCGTCTCCGCGCTGTCCACGTTCTACCAGGACAGCCACAACCCGTTCGACGAGAAGCAGCGCAACCTCTCGACGATCCGGCTGCTCGCCAAGCTTCCGACGATCGCCGCGTACGCGTACAAGAAGTCGATCGGCCACCCCTTCGTCTACCCGCGCAACGACCTCGGGTACGTCGAGAACTTCCTCCGCATGACCTTCTCGGTCCCGGCGCAGGACTACGACCTCGACCCGGTCGTCGTCTCCGCGCTGGACAAGCTGCTGATCCTGCACGCGGACCACGAGCAGAACTGTTCGACCTCGACGGTCCGCCTGGTCGGTTCGTCGCAGGCCAACATGTTCGCGTCGATCTCCGCCGGCATCTCCGCGCTCTGGGGCCCGCTGCACGGCGGCGCCAACCAGTCCGTCCTGGAGATGCTGGAAGGCATCCAGGCCAACGGCGGCGACGTCGACTCCTTCATCCGCAAGGTGAAGAACAAGGAGGACGGCGTCCGCCTGATGGGCTTCGGCCACCGGGTGTACAAGTCCTTCGACCCGCGCGCCAAGATCATCAAGGCCGCGGCGCACGACGTCCTCTCCGCCCTCGGCAAGTCCGACGAGCTGCTGGACATCGCGCTCAAGCTGGAGGAGCACGCGCTCTCCGACGACTACTTCGTCTCGCGCAACCTCTACCCCAACGTGGACTTCTACACGGGCCTGATCTACCGCGCCATGGGCTTCCCGACCGAGATGTTCACGGTCCTGTTCGCCCTCGGCCGCCTCCCGGGCTGGATCGCCCAGTGGCACGAGATGATCAAGGAGCCGGGTTCCCGTATCGGCCGCCCGCGCCAGATCTACACGGGCGAGGTCCTGCGCGACTTCGTGCCCGTCGAGGCACGTTGACCTTGTAACAACCGGGTCTGCCGCCCCTTCACTGCAGCTTGCCTCGGCGAGTGAGCCGAAGGGGCGCGCCTGTGTCGAGAGGGCATGGGGGTCCCTCCCGCTCGAGCGAAGTCGAGAGTGGGGGAGCGCGGAGGCCCGACGAAGGAGGGTCGAGCACGATCGCCGTCTCGACACAGGCTTCTGCGCCCCGGAGGCGAACCGAGCCCCAAAAAAATACGGAAAGCGCCCCGCTACCAGTCCCCCCACGGGCTGGCAGTCGGGGCGCTTTCCTTGTCCCGGTGCGGATTCCCCCCACGGGATCCGGCCGGGCGTCTGTGGACAGCGCCTGAATCGCTGTGAGCAAAACGAGCAAAACTCGCTGTGCTCCGGTACTGCGGTACTGCGGTGCGATCTGCCGGGACCCGTACGACGGGAGGGCCGCTCAAAGCTCCCCTGTGTACGCGTCCCGGCAACGCAATTTCCGGGAACGTCCCCCAAGACATCCCCAGATGTCAGTCACGCCCCCCAAGACGCTTCTGACATCGCCAACTTAGACTCACGAACCCCTTCGATGGTTACGTTCGCATCACTGTGATCTGCGTCTCTTGCATATGTCCTGAAGATACGCAAGGGACCCAAAACGTCAATCGAGACCCAAGCGTAAGGAAGATGCGCGAGCCTTGTGAAGAGCTTATGTGAGGCTTCGGCTCGACTCTAGGGGGACTCTTACTTCGTCGTCATGAGAATGCCCTGAGCCGAAGGCTGTTCGTCACCACGAACACCGAGGAGAAGGCCATCGCGGCGCCCGCGATCATCGGGTTCAGCAGCCCGGCCGCGGCCAGCGGCAGCGCGGCCACGTTGTATCCGAAGGCCCAGACCAGGTTTCCCTTGATGGTGGAGAGGGTCCTGCGCGACAGCCGGATCGCGTCCGCGGCCACCCGGAGGTCCCCGCGCACAAGCGTCAGATCGCTCGCCTCGATCGCCGCGTCGGTGCCGGTGCCCATGGCCAGGCCCAGGTCGGCGGTGGCGAGCGCGGCCGCGTCGTTGACGCCGTCACCGACCATCGCGACGCTGTGGCCCTCGCCCTGCAACCTCTTGACCACGTCGACCTTGTCCTGCGGCAGTACCTCGGCGAACACATTCCCGGCGTCGATCCCGACGGCTCGGGCGACCGCCTCGGCGACGGCCCGGTTGTCCCCGGTGAGCAGCACCGGCGTGAGACCGAGCGCCCGCAGCCGCCGTACGGCCTCGGCGCTGGTCTCCTTGATCGCGTCGGCGACCGTCAGGACACCGAGTGCCACCCCGTCCCGGGCGACCACGACGGCCGTACGCCCCTCCGTCTCGGCCGCGGCCTTGGCCCGGGCCAGTTCCTTGGGAAGCACGTCGACGAGCCGCCCCACGGTCACCTCGCGCCCGTCCACGCGCCCGCGCACGCCGAGGCCGGGCACGTTCTCGAACTGCTCGACCGCAGGAAGGGCTCCTGTGCGCTCCTCGGCGCCCGCGGCGACCGCCTGGGCGATCGGGTGCTCGGAGGCGTGCTCAAGGGCGCCTGCGACCCGTAGGAGCTCCTTCTCGTCGACGCCTTCGAGGCCCTCGGCGACGTAGACCTCATGGAGGGTCATCCGGCCGGTCGTCACCGTCCCGGTCTTGTCCAGGACGACGGTGTCGACGCGGCGGGTGGACTCCAGGACCTCGGGGCCCTTGATGAGGATGCCGAGTTGGGCGCCGCGGCCCGTGCCGACCATGAGGGCGGTCGGCGTGGCGAGGCCCAGCGCGCACGGGCAGGCGATGATCAGCACCGCGACGGCGGCGGTGAACGCGGCGACCGTGTCACCGGTGACGCCGATCCACACCCCGAAGGTGGCGAGCGCGAGCACCAGCACCACCGGCACGAAGATCCCGGAGATCCGGTCGGCGAGGCGCTGCACCTCGGCCTTGCCGTTCTGCGCGTCCTCGACGAGGCGTGCCATGCGGGCGAGCTGGGTGTCGGCGCCGACGCGGGTGGCCTCGACGACGAGCCGGCCCCCGGCGTTCACCGTCGCGCCGGTCACCGTGGAGCCCACCGAGACGTCGACCGGCACCGACTCGCCGGTCAGCATGGCGGCGTCCACCGCCGAAGCCCCCTCGACGACCGTGCCGTCGGTGGCGATCTTCTCGCCGGGCCGTACGACGAAGCGGTCGCCGACGGCCAACTGGCTGACCGGGACGCGTACTTCACGACCTCCCCTGAGCACCGACACGTCCTTGGCGCCCAGTTCGAGCAGTGCCTTGAGGGCGGCGCCGGCGCGGCGCTTGGAGCGGGCCTCCAGATAGCGGCCGAGCAGGATGAACGCGACGACACCGGAGGCGACTTCGAGGTAGATCGACGACGCGCCGTCCGTTCGGGAGACGGTGAACTCGAAGCCGTCCTTCATGCCCGCCATCCCCGCGTCGCCGAAGAACAGCGCCCACAGGGACCAGCCGAAGGCGGCGAGCGTGCCGACCGAGACGAGGGTGTCCATGGTGGCCGCGCCGTGCCGGGCGTTGGTGAACGCGGCTCGGTGGAACGGCAGTCCGCCCCAGACGACGACGGGCGCGGCGAGCGTCAGCGACAGCCACTGCCAGTTGTCGAACTGCAGGGCCGGGACCATCGCCATCAGGATGACGGGAACGGCGAGCAGGACGGAGACGGTGAGACGCTCGCGCAGGGAGGCCAGTTCGGGGTCCTCGGCGGGTGCCGCCTCTTCCTCGTGCGCGACTGTCGGCGGCGGGGGCTCCTCGGCCGTGTAGCCCGTCCTCACGACGGTGGCGATGAGATCGGCGACCTGTACCCCCTCGGGGTAGGAGACCTTCGCCTTCTCCGTCGCGAAGTTCACCGTGGCGGTGACGCCGTCCATCCGGTTGAGCTTCTTCTCGACGCGGGCCGCGCAGGAGGCGCAGGTCATTCCGCCGATGGCGAGCTCGACCTCGGCGGTCGGGGCGGTCGCCGCTATGGGGCTCTCGGGTGCTGCGCTCTCGGGTACTGCGGTGGTCATGTCCGGCTCCAGTGAGTGAACCGGGCCGCACGGAGTCAGTATCAGCTGGTCGGTACGGCCCGGTGTGGAGTTCTGCGTCCGCCCGTCGTGAGGGCGACGGAGGTGCTCAGGCCTTGCTGACGAGCTCGAAGCCGGCCTCGTCGACGGCGGCGCGGACGGCCTCCTCGTCGAGCGGCGCGGCGGAGACGACGGTGACCTCGCCGGTCGAGGCGACGGCCTTCACCGAGCTGACACCGGCGATCTCGGCGATCTCGCCGGAGACGGAGCCCTCACAGTGCCCACAGCTCATCCCGCTCACCCGGTAGACGGTCGTGACGGAGCCGGTGGTGTCGGTCTGCGCGGTCATGGCGTTACTCCTCATCGAGGCGTGTGTGGCGTGCGTACGTGGGACGGAAGGGACTCCCGGGGTCCAGGGTCCCTGCCCCATGCTCGCCACACTATACCCCTAGGGGGTATTTCTCCAAGAGGGGTCGCGGCGGGCCAGCGACCGCACCCAGGCCACCCCGGCCAGTGAGACGAGGACCAGCCCGCCCACCGAGAACATCGTGAAGAGGTGTTCCTGCTCGTCGGACGGCGTCGGGATGTAGCCCTGCGCGAAGAGGTTCCGGTCGAGCCCCGCGCCGGCCAGCCGCGCCACCAGCCAGATCGCGATGCCGTGCGTCGAGTCCCACAGAGCGTGCAGCAGTGAGACGCCCAGGTAGGTGGCGAGGACCGGCGCGGCGAGGCGGAAGCGCCCGTTCGGGCGGCGGTACGCCAGCAGGACGGCACCCGAGATCGCGGTCCACAGACCGTGCCCGAAGGGGGCGAGCACCCCGCGCAGGATCTCGGTCTCCAGGAGCGCGCGCAGGTCCACGCCCTTCATCGAGACGGCCGCGTTGAACGCGTACCCGGAACTCTCCAGCGCCGCGAAGCCGAACCCGACGGTCGCGCCGAGCACCAGCCCCGCCCGCAGCCCCCGGATGCGGGTCTGCCGGCGCAGCACGAACATCAGCGCCCCGAGCTTCGCCGCCTCCTCGATCAGCCCGACGCCGACGTACATCCCCAGCGAGGGATGCAGCAGGTAGTACTCCATCACCGACGCGCCCAGCACCCCCAGCGTCCCGCCGACCAGGAAGCAGCCGAGGATCAGATGCACGCCCAGATCGCGGCCGTGCCGCTCGTACGCCCACAGCACGAAGGTGACCGGGACCAGGAAGCCGCCGAGCAGGATCAGCGTCGGCAGGAGGGTCGTGTTCTTCGTCGCGTACGTGACGGCCGCGGTCAGCACCCAGAGCGCGAGCCCGCCGCCCAGGCACTGCCGCCACAGTCCGGCACGGATCCGGGGGTACGGCGCCGGGGGCTGCTGCGGTCCGGGAATGCGGGCTCGGGGCGCGCCGGGCGGCGGAGACTGGGTCACGTCACATCCCTCGGGCTCGGCAGGTCGCGTACGTCTCACGTACGCGTCGTGTGGTGATTTGTCCGCACCCTATGGCGAATGTCGACTATGTCGCAGTCCGGGAGCGGCATCCGGACCAAGCCCGCCGACCTCGCCGACCTGGAGGACAGGAACCGGCAACAGGTCCTAGCGTTCCTCCGGACGGTGTCGATCTCCGGACTGAGGGGCGAGACGGATGCGGGCAGTGGTGTTCGAGCGGTACGGGGAGCCGGCCGAGGTGCGCGAGGTCGCGGACCCGGAGCCCGCGGAGCACGGTGTCGTGGTCCGGGTGGAGGCCACGGGGCTGTGCCGGAGCGACTGGCACGGCTGGATGGGCCACGACCCGGACATCACGCTGCCGCACGTGCCCGGGCACGAACTCGCCGGGGTCGTCGAGTCGGTGGGCGCCCGGGTCGAGCGCTGGTACCCCGGCGACCGGGTCACCGTCCCGTTCGTGTGCGCCTGCGGCAGCTGCCCGTCCTGCGCCGCCGGTGACCAGCAGGTGTGCGAGAAGCAGACCCAGCCGGGCTTCACGCACTGGGGATCGTTCGCGCAGTACGTGGCGCTGGAGCACGCCGACGTGAACCTCGTCGAACTGCCGGACGAGCTGTCCTACGGGACGGCGGCGGCGCTGGGCTGCCGGTTCGCGACGGCGTTCCGGGCGGTGGTCGCGCAGGGCAGGGTGGCGCCGGGGGAGTGGGTGGCCGTGCACGGCTGCGGGGGCGTAGGACTGTCGGCGGTGATGATCGCGGCGGCCTCCGGGGCGCGGGTGGTCGCCGTCGACGTGTCACCTCAAGCCCTCGACCTGGCAAGGAAGTTCGGGGCCGCGGAGTGCGTGGACGCCGGGGGCGTCGAGGACACGGCGGAGGCCGTACGCGAACTGACCGGGGGCGGCGCCCACCTCTCCCTCGACGCCCTGGGCTCGCCCGGCACCTGCGCGGCCTCGGTGAACGGACTGCGCCGCCGCGGCCGCCACGTCCAGGTCGGCCTGCTCCCCTCGCCGACGGGTTCCAGCCCCGTCCCCATGTCCCGGGTGATCGGCCTGGAACTGGAAGTCCTGGGCAGCCACGGCATGGCGGCGCACGCCTACCCGTCGATGCTGGAACTCGTGACCGCCGGAGTACTGCGCCCCGACCTGCTGGTGACCTCGGCCATCACCCTCGACGCGGCCCCCGCCGCGCTGGCGGCGATGGGAACGGCGCCCGGGGCGGGCGTCACGGTCATCGAACCGTGGAGCTGACCGGGCCGACGTTAGGGTGTCCGCGGTGGATGGCCCACTCGTGGTCGAGGACCGCCATCAGCACCTCGTCGGCCCACTCGCCGTCGCGCACCTGAACCTCCCGCCGTACGCCCTCCACCACGAACCCGACCTTCTCGTACACGCGCAGAGCCCGGTGGTTGTCGGCGTACGCCTCCAACTGGATCCGGTGCAGGCCCAGTTGCTCGATGCCGTACCCGACGATCAGCCGGGTCGCCTCGGTGCCGATGCCGCGGCCGCGCCCGCGCGGGCCGATGAGCGTGCGGAACGTGCAGGAACGACTCTCGGCATCCCACTCGTAGAGGACGACCTCGCCGAGGAGTTCACCGGTGCTGCGGTCCGTCACGGCGAGGTCGAGCCGGTCGGTCTGCGCGCTGCGGGAGCCGTACCAGGAGCGCAGCCGCTCCAGGGTGAGTTCGGTGGACGAGTCGAAGGTGAAGCGGATGACCTCGGGGTCGTCGATGATCTCGGCGATCCCGGCCGCGTCGTCCTCGGTGAACGGCCGCAGCACGGTCAGCTCACCGGTGAGGACTGGCTTGACGGAGAAGTTCATCCGGTGATCTTCGGCGGCGTACGGGCGTACCGGCAAACGAATAAGGCTGTGCCCCACGCGAGGGTGGGGCACAGGAGTGGGTGGCGGGAGGCGGACTCAGTCTTCTCTGCGGCCGCGGTTGCCGGGCCGGGAGGCGACCCAGGCCCGCACGGTGTCGGCGTACCAGTAGGGCTTCCCGCCCTCCACATGGTCGGGCGCGGGCAGCAGTCCGTGTTTGCGGTACGACCTCACGGTGTCCGGCTGCACCTTGATGTGCGCCGCGATCTCCTTGTACGACCAGAGCCTACGGTCGGTCATGAGTGGCACCTCCCTGCGCGCGTCGCGGCGGCGGCCGAGGACGGCCGTCGGGGGAGCCGGGCGCTGCGCTGGCGATCACAAAGCCTGTGCCCGTTGAACGACACAGAGTGAGCGCCGGGAAGCCCCTGTAGACCGGGTGTGACCCAAGACCCGCGTACACGGGACATGTGTGACAGGGGTGGGTTATTTGTGACAGGAGCGACGCAAACGGCAGTAGTTGCCGCTGTGTCCACCCGGGCACAGCGGGCAGCGCGGGTTCACGTGCAAAAGAGGCCCAGGTGGAGCCAAGGGAGGGGGCAAACCCCGGGCGCCGTACGGGCAGAGCTGAACCCGAGCCCCGGGTGGACCGGACCCGCTGCGCCGGGCCCGGCCCGGCCCACGGCCGGCTCCCCCTCTGCCGGAGGCATCAGCGTGCCGTCAGCCCCCCGCGCCGGTCTTGGAAAAAACCGCACTCCGATCAGGTGAGAGCACAAGACTCGTGGCCTCGCCCGCCATCCGGTCGTTCCCCGGCGGCCCGGGAGGCGCGACGGACGGCGTCGCCCCGCGTGCGAGCGTGAACTCCCGAGGCGTGCACCCGGTCATCGCCCGGAACTCCCCGCTCAGGTGCGCCTGGTCGTAGAACCCGCAGGCCGCCGCCGTATCGGCCTGCGACCGTCCGCCCGCGAGCAGCCGCCGGGCCCGTTGCAGCCGCAGCACGCGGGCCGCGGCCTTGGGGCCGAGCCCGATCTGCTCCCGGAAACGGCTCTCCAACTGCCGTACGCCCCACCCGACTTCGTCGGCGAGCTGCGGCACCGGCATCGCGCCCCCCGTCCGCAGCAGCTCCGACCAGGCCCGCACCACCCGGACAGAGCTGGGCGTTCCCGCCGCCGACCAGCGGGTGAACACATCGTCGAGGAGCCCGAACCGGGCCGTCCAGGTCGGCAACGCGGCGAGCGCGGCGGAGAGTTCGCCGACGCTCGACCAGCGTGAAGTGCCGCGGCGCGCACCGAGGGCGTGCGGCAGGTCGTCCGGGTCCACGACCCGGTCCGCCAACTCGTGCTGGTCCGTGCCGAAGAGGGTGAACGCGGCCCACGGCGCGAGCAGGACCTCGATGCCGGAGATCCGGCCGCCGTGCTCGCCGAGGGCCGCGGTGGTGGCCGGTCCGGAGTACACCGAGACGAGCGTGACCGGGGGCCGGCTCCCGCGGGAGATGCGGACGGGCTCCTCGAAGCCGAGCAGCAGCGTCGCCGCGCCGATCGGCGCCTCCAGCCTGCGCCGCGGCCGGTTCAGGGCGAGCCGGATCCCGCGGTAGCTGATCACGCCGGGCCGCAGCCGCGGATCGGGCAGCGCGACGGCCGTCTCCCAGGAGCCGCCGGGCCCCTGCCCCGAACGGAGCCGTACCGCACTCGTCATGCGCTCATCGTGCAGCGCGCCACACGGCCTCGGGAAGGCCACGACCTCAGGAAAGTTACGCCCCGCACGACCTCAGGAACGCCCGCGTCCGCTGAGCGATCGGCAGCGGCTTGTCCGGCTCGCACGGGTACATGTCCTGCTCGACGATCGCGAAGAGGTCGACGTCCAGCTTCTGTGCCGCCGCGAGCACCGGCTCCAGCGCGGGCACCCCGGACGGCGGCTCGCACATCACGCCCTTCGCCACCGCGGGCCCGAACGGCATCTCCTCGGCCCGCACCCGGGCCAGGATCGCCGGGTCCACCTGCTTGAGGTGGAGGTACCCGATCCGCTCCCCGTACGTCTCGATCAGCTTGACGCTGTCGCCGCCGCAGTAGGCGTAGTGCCCGGTGTCCAGGCACAGCGACACCAGCGACGAGTCCGCTGCGTCGAGGAAACGGACGACGTTCTCCTCGCTGTCGATGTGCGTGTCGGCGTGCGGGTGGACGACGATCCGCAGCCCGTACCGCTCCCGCACCTCGTGCGCGAGCCGCTCGGTCTGGGTGGTGAGGTGCCGCCACTGCGCCGGCGTCAGCGTGCTGTCCTCCAGGACCTCGCCGGTCTTGTCGTCGCGCCAGAAGGCGGGGATGACGACGAGGTGCGAGGCGCCCATCGCCTGGGTGAGCGCCGCGATGTCCGAGACGTGCGCCCAGGTGGACTCCCACACGTCCGGCCCACGGTGCAGCCCCGTGAAGACGGTGCCGGCGGACACGGTGAGCCCGCGCCGCGCGGTCTCGTCCCTCAGCACGGCCGGATCGGTGGGCAGATAGCCGTACGGGCCGAGCTCGATCCACTCGTACCCGGACGCGGAGACCTCGTCGAGGAACCGCCGCCACGGCACCTGCCGCGGGTCGTCGGGGAACCAGACCCCCCAGGAGTCGGGAGCCGAACCGACCCGGATGCGGGACAGTGAGGACTGAGGCGAGGACGGAGACGATGGCCGAGGCGAGGACGCGGGCGATGACTGGGGTGACAACGACGTCATGGGCGTCAGCTTCCGGCCGACCAGGAGAGGTGTCAAGCTCTGGTCCGAATGTCTGGACAAAACATTGACAGGGCTCCCCGCGGACGACTAGACCAGGGGACAGCGGCAGCGAGGGGAAGGCGAAGGGAAGTCGATGGCGTACGACCTGATCACCATGGGACGGATCGGTGTGGATCTGTACCCGTTGCAGACGGGCGTGCCGCTGCCGCAGGTGTCGTCCTTCGGGAAGTTCCTCGGCGGTTCGGCGACGAACGTGGCGGTGGCCGCGGCCCGCCTCGGCCGGCGCACGGCGGTGGTCACACGGACGGGCGACGACCCCTTCGGCACGTACCTCCACGAGGCGCTGCGCGACTTCGGCGTGGACGACCGCTGGGTGACCCCGGTGCCGGGCCTGCCGACGCCGGTCACGTTCTGCGAGGTGTTCCCGCCGGACGACTTCCCGCTGTACTTCTACCGGCAGCCCAAGGCCCCGGACCTGGAGATCGACGCACACGACCTGGACCTGGACGCGCTCCGCGAGGCCCGCGTCTTCTGGATGACGGGCACCGGCCTGAGCGAGGAGCCCAGCCGCACGGCGACCCTCGCGGCGCTGGCCCACCGCGCCAAGGCCGCTGCGACGGTCTTCGACCTCGACTGGCGTCCCATGTTCTGGAAGGACCCGGCCTCGGCCCGCCCCTTCTACGCCGAGGCCCTGCGCCACACCACGGTCGCCGTCGGCAACGTGGACGAGGTCGAGGTCGCCACCGGTGAGCGCGACCCGCACACCGCGGCCCGCGCGCTGCTCGACGCCGGTGTGGAACTCGCGGTGGTGAAGCAGGGGCCGAAGGGTGTCCTCGCCGTGCACCGCGACGGTACGACGGCCGAGGTCCCGCCCCTCCCGGTGAAGGTCCTCAACGGCCTGGGCGCCGGCGACGCGTTCGGCGGCTCCCTCTGCCACGGCCTGCTCGCCGGCTGGGACCTGGAGCGCATCATGCGGCACGCGAACGCCGCGGGCGCCATCGTCGCGTCCCGCCTGGAGTGCTCCTCCGCGATGCCGACCCCGGCGGAGGTCGAGGAGGCGCTGGCGGCGGGGGCGGTCCGGTGAGGGCGGGCCACGTCTCAGGAGCGGGCGGCGGTATCTCGGGCACCCCGGCCCCGCCCGGGCCGCCCCGCACCGTCGACCTGGCGTCCCTGGTCCGCACCCGCACCCACCACCCCGAAGCCATCGCCGAGGCGGCCGCCCGCCGCCCGCGCCGGCCTCTCCTCGGAGACGCCGGCCGGCTGATGATCATCGCCGCGGACCACCCGGCGCGCGGCGCCCTGGCCGTCGGCGACCGGAAGCTGGCGATGGCGAACCGGGCCGGCCTCCTGGAGCGGCTCTGCCTCGCGCTCTCCCGCCCGGGCGTGGACGGCGTGCTGGCCAGCGCCGACGTCCTCGACGACCTGCTGCTGCTCGGCGCGCTCGACCACAAGGTGGTCATCGCGTCCATGAACCGCGGCGGACTGGCGGGAGCCTCCTTCGAGTTGGACGACCGGTTCACCGGGCACCGCCCGCAGGACATCCGGCGGCTCGGCTTCGACGCGGGCAAGCTCCTGCTCCGTATCGACTACGACGACCCGGGCTCCCTGCGCACCATGGAATCCACCGCCCGGGTGATCGACGAGATGGCCGAGCGTCAACTCCCCGTCTTCGTCGAGCCGTTCCTCTGCTATCGCGACCCCGACACGGGCGCCCTGCGCAACGACCTGCGCGCCGAGGCCGTCACCAAGTCCATCGCCATCGCCAGTGGCCTTGGCGGGAGTTCGGCGTACACCTGGCTGAAGGTCCCCGTCACCGAGAACCCCGACGACATGGTCCAGGTCATGGAGACGTCCACGCTGCCCGCCGTGCTGCTCGGCGGCGACGTCGGCGAGGACCAGGGCGGCGCGTACGAGAAGTGGCGCGGCGCCCTCCAACTCCCCACCGTCCAGGGTCTGGTGGTCGGACGCTCACTGCTCTACCCGGCGGACGGCGATGTGGCCGCGGCCGTGGACACCGCCGTAGGACTGCTGTGAGGGCCGCATGACCAACGAGCGCATGACCGATGAGCGCACGAGCGACGATCTGTACGTCCCCAAGGGCGCCACCGCGGGCCCGCACTACGCCGTCGACATCGACCCCAAGCGCGCGGGCTGGAGCCACTGCAGCCTGCGCGTGGTGGAGTTGGAGCCGAACGGCACGCACACCTTCACCACCGGTGACAGTGAGTGGATCGTGCTTCCCCTCAGCGGTGGCTGTACCGTGCGGACAGAGGGTGGCACCGGGGGCGGCGCAGAGGGTACAGAGTTCCAACTCCTGGGCAGGGAAGGCGTGTTCGCGTCGGTCACCGACTTCGCGTACGTGCCCCGTGACGCCCGGGTTCTGATCGCCTCCGGCGCGGGAGGCCGCTTCGCCCTGGCAGGAGCGAAGTGCGAGCGCCGACTCCCCGCCCGCTACGGCCCCGCGCCGGAGGTCCCCGTCGAAGACCGAGGCAGTGGCAACTGCGCCCGTACGGTGCGCAATTTCGCCTCCGCCGACGCCTTCGACTGCGACAAGCTCATCGCCGTCGAGGTCATCACCCCCGGCGGCAACTGGTCCTCGTATCCGCCGCACAAGCACGACGAGAACCGCCCCGGCGAGGAGACCGAACTCGAGGAGATCTACTACTTCGAGATCGACGGTCCGAACGGATTCGGCTATCAGCGCGTATCTCCCGCGCGTGAGGGCGGTTCCGACGTCCTCGCCGAGGTCCGCACCGGCGACGCCGTCCTCGTCCCCGACGGCTGGCACGGCCCGTCCATCGCCCAGCCCGGTCACGCGATGTACTACCTGAACGTGATGGCGGGGCCGGGAGACGAGCGGCAGTGGCGGATCTGCTTCCACCCGGCCCACGTAACAAGCGCAGAGGGATACCGATGACTCCGACGACCTCGACCGCCTCGACGACCCGGCTCACGGTCGCGCAGGCGCTCGTGCGCTTCCTCGCCGCCCAGTACACCGAACGCGACGGCACCCGGCAGCGGCTGATCGCCGCCACCTGGGGCATCTTCGGCCACGGAAACGTCGCCGGGCTCGGCCAGGCGCTCGTCGAGTACGCCGACGACATGCCCTACCACCAGGGCCGCAACGAACAGGCCATGGTGCACGCGGCGGTCGGCTACGCGCGCCAGTCGGGCCGCCTCTCCACCCACGCGGTGACCACGTCCATCGGCCCCGGCGCGACCAACCTGGTCACCGGCGCCGCCCTCGCCACCATCAACCACCTCCCGGTCCTGCTCCTCCCCGGCGACATCTTCGCCACCCGCCCCGCCGACCCGGTCCTCCAGCAGCTCGAAGTGCCGTACGCCGGCGATGTGTCGGTCAACGACTGCCTGCGCCCGGTGTCCAAGTACTTCGACCGCGTCACCCGCCCCGAGGCGCTGATCCCCGCGGCCCTCCAGGCGATGCGCGTGCTCACCGACCCCGTCGAGACCGGCGCCGTGACTCTCGCCCTCCCGCAGGACGTTCAGGCGGAGGCGTACGACTGGCCGGAGGAGTTCTTCGCCGAGCGGACCTGGGCCGTACGCCGCCCGGGCCCCGACCCGAACGAGCTCGCCGAGGCCGTCACCGCGATCCGCGCGGCCCGCCGCCCGCTGATAGTCGCCGGCGGCGGAGTGCACCACAGCCGCGCCGAGGAGGCGCTCGCGGAGTTGGCCGCCACGACCCGCATCCCGGTCGCCTCCACCCAGGCCGGCAAGGGCTCCCTGCGCTTCGACCACCCGCAGGACGTCGGCGCCGTCGGCCACACCGGCACGGCGACCGCCGACGAACTGGCCCGCACCGCCGACCTGGTGATCGGCGTGGGCACCCGGTACACCGACTTCACCACCGCCTCCGGCACCCTCTTCACCGGCGACGGCGTCCGCTTCCTCAACGTCAACATCGCCCCGTACGACGGCCACAAGCTCGCCGGGCAGCCCCTGATCGCGGACGCCCGCAGCGGCCTGGCGGAGCTGACGGTGGCGCTGCGCATGCACGAGCACCGGGCCGCGGCCGGGTACGTCACCGAGTACACGGAGGACAAGGAGCGCTGGGAGTACCGGGTCGACGCGGCGTTCGAGGCCGAGGACCCGGACCTGCGGCCCACCCAGCCGCAGGTGCTCGGCCTGCTCGACGAACTGGTCACCGAGGACGACATCCTCATCAACGCGGCCGGCTCGCTCCCCGGTGACCTGCACAAACTGTGGCGGGCACGGTCCCGGGACCAGTACCACGTCGAGTACGGCTACTCGTGCATGGGCTATGAGATCCCGGCCGCGATCGGAGTGCGGCTCGCCGCACCCGACCGTCCCGTGTGGGCGCTGGTCGGCGACGGCACGTATCTGATGATGCCGACGGAGATCGTCACGGCGGTGCAGGAGGGGATCGCGATCAAGGTCGTCATCCTGCAGAACCACGGGTACGCGTCCATCGGCGGCCTCTCGGAGAGCGTCGGAGGCGAGCGGTACGGCACCGCGTACCGCTACCGCTCCGAGGAAGGGGACCGTACGTACACGGGGGCGCCGCTGCCCGTCGACCTCGCCGCCAACGCGGCCAGCCTGGGCATGCGCGTCCTACGCGCGAAGACCGTGCGTGACCTGCGCGCCGCCCTCGCCGAGGCGCGCGCCGCCGACACTCCCACATGTGTCTACGTGGAGACCGAAACGGCAGACACTGTGTCGGGCGCGCCTCCGGCCCAGGCCTGGTGGGATGTACCTGTGGCCGAGACCGCGACCCGTTCGTCGGCGGTCAAGGCACGCGAGGAGTACGACCGGCACGTCTCAACCCGACGCCGCCATCTGTGAGGGAGTTTCTGGCATGACGAAGATCGTCAACCACTGGATCGGCGGGAAGACCGTCGAGGGCGCGTCGGGTACGTACGGGCCGGTCACCGACCCGGCGACCGGCGCGGTCACCACGAAGGTCGCCTTCGCGAGCGTCGACGAGGTCGACGCCGCGGTAGCCGCGGCGAAGGACGCCTACGCGACCTGGGGCCAGTCCTCGCTGGCCAAGCGGACCACGATCCTCTTCAAGTTCCGCGCACTGCTCGACGCCAACCGCGACGCGATCGCCGAGCTGATCACGGCCGAGCACGGCAAGGTCCACTCGGACGCGCTCGGTGAGGTCGCCCGCGGCCTGGAGATCGTCGACCTGGCGTGCGGGATCACCGTGCAGCTGAAGGGCGAGCTGTCGACCGAGGTGGCCTCCCGGGTCGACGTGTCCTCGATCCGCCAGCCGCTCGGTGTCGTCGCGGGCATCACGCCGTTCAACTTCCCGGCGATGGTGCCGATGTGGATGTTCCCGATCGCCATCGCGTGCGGCAACACCTTCGTGCTGAAGCCCTCCGAGAAGGACCCGTCGGCCGCGATGAAGGTCGCCGAGCTGCTCGCGGAGGCCGGGCTGCCCGACGGCGTCTTCAACGTCGTGCACGGTGACAAGGTCGCCGTCGACCGCCTCCTGGAGCACCCGGACGTCAAGGCGGTCTCCTTCGTCGGCTCGACCCCGATCGCCCGCCACATCCACACCACGGCCGCTGCGAACCACAAGCGCGTGCAGGCGCTCGGCGGCGCCAAGAACCACATGCTGGTCCTCCCGGACGCCGACCTGGACGCGGCCGCCGACGCGGCCGTCTCCGCCGCGTACGGCTCGGCCGGCGAGCGCTGCATGGCGATCTCCGCCGTCGTCGCCGTCGGCTCGATCGCCGACGAGCTCGTCGCGAAGATCAAGGAGCGCGCCGAGAAGATCAAGATCGGCCCCGGCAACGACCCGACGTCCGAGATGGGCCCGCTGATCACCGCCGCCCACCGCGACAAGGTCGCCTCGTACGTGACGGGCGCCGCCGCGCAGGGCTCCGAGGTCGTCCTCGACGGCACCGGCTTGCGCGTCGAGGGCCACGAGGACGGCCACTGGATCGGCCTCTCGCTCCTGGACCGCGTACCGGTCACCTCGGACGCCTACAAGGACGAGATCTTCGGCCCGGTGCTGTGCGTGCTGCGCGTGGACACCTACGAGGAGGGCGTGGCCCTCATCAACAACTCGCCGTTCGGCAACGGCACCGCGATCTTCACCCGGGACGGCGGCGCCGCCCGCCGATTCCAGCTGGAGATCGAGGCCGGCATGGTCGGCGTGAACGTGCCGATCCCGGTCCCCGTCGGCTACCACTCCTTCGGCGGCTGGAAGGACTCGTTGTTCGGCGACCACCACATCTACGGCAACGACGGCACGCACTTCTACACCCGCGGCAAGGTCGTCACCACCCGCTGGCCCGACCCGTCCGAGGCCCCGACGGGCGTCGACCTGGGCTTCCCGCGCAACCACTGAGCGTCACCCGCCTGGCCTCTGCGGCCGTCCGCAATGCGGACGGCCGCATTTTTTTGCGGACACCCGCTGCGGTTCTCGTAGGGACGGAAGGAACCGCTCGCACTGCCCAGTTGCGTCCCGTACGACAGTCGGGCGGCTTCTGGTCAACGGATTCCGTAGGTAAACAGCCATTGACGTGACGGTTTTCGTCGAGGTTCCATTCGGCAACCGGGAGCGGACCAGATGACGTACGACGCGAGCCGCCGGAGGCGATAGCGCTCCCGACCGAATCACCTGACGCACGAGTCGATCGGAAACCGCTTCATGACCGACACGCTCCGCCCTGTCGAGACCGCCGTCCTGGACGCCGCCCCCACGGCCTCCGGGAACCCCCAGAAGCTCAAGCGCTCCATAGGCATCGTCGGCGGCACCCTCCTCACGCTCTCGTGCGTGACCCCCGCCTCCACGCTCTTCGTGGTCGTGCCCGACCTCTTCGGCTCGCTCGGCACCGCGACGGCCCTCACCATCGCGATCGGCTCGCTGCTCTGTATCGCCGTGGCGTTCTGCTACTCGGAGCTGGGCACCCTCATCCCCAGCGCGGGCGGCGAGTACGCCATGGTCTCCACGCTGGCCGGACGGCTCGCGGGCTGGCTGGTCTTCGTGCTCTCCCTGCTGGTCGTCATGATCGTGCCGCCGGTGATCGCCATGGGCACGGCGGACTACCTGGCGCCGATCGTGCATCTCAACGCGTCCATGGCGGGCGCCGGCGTCATGCTCCTCGCCACCCTCGCGGGCCTGCTCGACCTGCGCGCCAACGCCTGGATCACCGGCGTCTTCCTGGTCCTGGAGGTCATCGCGGCGGCCGTCGTCGCGGTCCTGGGCTTCGCCCACAGCGAGCGCGGGGCGGGCAGCCTGGTCTCCATGCAGGTCGCGGGCTCCGGTGGCCACACGGACACCGTCACGGCCATGCTGGTCGTCTCCGGTCTCGCCATCGCTCTCTTCGTCACCCAGGGCTTCTCGACCGCCGTCTACCTCTCCGAGGAGCTGGAGAACCCGCGCCGCAACGTCGCCCGCACGGTGCTGGCCACCCTCGCCATCTCCTCCGTGATCATCCTGGTCCCGGTCGTCGCGATCACCATGGGCGCCTCCGACCTGTCGACCCTGACCGGCGGCGACATCAGCTCCATGGTCACCGCCTGGTCGAACTCCGCCGTCGGCACCTTCGTCAGCCTCTGCGTGGCCCTCGCGATCATCAACGCGGGCATCGTCATGGTCATCCAGAACTCCCGCGTGCTGTTCGCCTCGGCCCGCGACAAGGCCTGGCCCGAGCCCGTCAACAAGGGCCTGTCCCGCCTCGGCCGCTTCGGCTCCCCCTGGGTCGCCACCCTCCTCGTCGGCATCCCCGGCGCGGCCCTCTGCTTCGTCAACCTGGACACCCTGTACGGCGTCACGGGCGTGTCGGTGACGGCGATGTACCTGCTCGTCGCGGTGGCCGCCCTGCTCGCCCGCCGCGGCCGGCACCGCCACACGCACGCTTGGCGCATGCCGCTGTGGCCCGCCGTGCCGGTCCTGCTGATCGCCGTTCTCGCGTACATCCTCAGCCAGCAGGAGACGACGTACCTCCTGTGGACCGGCGGCATCACCGCCGTGGCCACCCTCTACTGGGCCTTCTACCTGCGCCCGCGCCGCGACACCCGCTGGCTGGTGTCGATCCCGGAGGATGTGCAGGCGTAAGCCTCCGGGGCTACCCGAAGTCCCACGTCACCACCGTGCACGTCCCGTCGTCCTTGCCACCCGCGCTGCGGTAGGTGGCGAGGGCGACGTCGTTGCCGGTGTCGACGCCGACCCACATCCCGTAACAGCCGTGCTCACGGGCGAGGGCGGCGAGCGTGTCGATCAGCGCCCGGCCGGTGCCCCGCCGCCGGTAGGGCTCGGCGACCCCCAGCTCGTACAGGAACATCTCGGTGCCCTTGTCGGGGTGGACCGTCTCGACGCCGCTGACGAAGCCGATGGGAGCGTCGTGCTCGTAGGCGAGGAAGAGATGGTGCCCGGCCGTGCTCAGGAAGCGCTCGGCCCACTCGGGGCGCACCGGGTTGTCGAAGAGGTGCTCGGCGGCGGACAGTTCGTCGGCGGTGGTGGCGCGGCGAATCTCCATGCGACCTTCGTACCACGGCCGCGGTATGCGGCGAGGGTCCTGTACTCCCGCAGGAGGGCGAGGGGTTCAACCCGGCGGCTGCATCGGTTGTCGGTGGCGGCCCGTACCGTTGACGCATGGATCTTCGACTGCCCCGACTGCGTGGGCCCGCACTGCGGGGACCGCGGCGCTGGATCGCCGCCGCGGCCGCCGTCGCCGTGCTCGCGGGCGTCGGCACGTGGACGGCCGTCGCCTCGGACGACGCCCCGCCCGTGCACCGCGCCGACCGTGTGATGGCCCTCGGCGACGGAGTGCGGATCGACACGTCGTACTTCACCGCGGGTTCGGGCCGCCGCCCCGCCGTGCTCCTCGGGCACGGCTTCGGCGGCAGCAAGGACGATGTGAAGGGCGAGGCGGAGAAGCTCGCCCGCGACGGGTATGCGGTGCTGACCTGGTCGGCCCGCGGCTTCGGCAGGTCCACCGGGAAGATCGGCCTCAACGACCCGAAGGGCGAGGTCGCCGACGTCTCGAAGCTCATCGACTGGCTGGCCAAGCGCCCGGAGGTCCGGCTCGACAAGGCCGGCGACCCGCGCGTGGGCGTCACCGGCGGCTCGTACGGCGGGGCGATCTCGCTGCTGGCCGCCGGGTACGACCGGCGGGTGGACGCGATCGCCCCCGCGATCACGTACTGGAACCTGTCGGACGCCCTGTTCCCGAACGGCGTCTTCAAGAAGCTCTGGGCCGGGATCTTCATCAACTCCGGCGGCGGCTGCGACCGGTTCGAGGCCCGGCTGTGCACCATGTACGACCGGGTCGCGGAGTCCGGGAAGCCCGACGCGGCGGCCGAGAAGCTCCTTGAGGAGCGCAGCCCCTCCGCCGTCGCCGACCGCATCAAGGTGCCCACCCTCATCGTGCAGGGCCAGTCCGACTCCCTCTTCCCGCTCGGCCAGGCCGACGCCATGGCCAAGGCGATCAGTGCCAACGGCGCACCCGTGGACGTCGACTGGATCTCCGGCGGGCACGACGGCGGCGACATGGAGGCGGACCGCGTCCAGGCCCGTGTCGGCTCCTGGTTCGACCGCTACCTGAAGGACGAGCCGGGCGTGGACACCGGCCCCGCCTTCCGCGTCACCCGCACCGGAGGCATCGACTCCACCGACGGCGCCGCCCAGTTGAGGGGCGCGAGCGGCGACGCGTACCCGGGCCTGTCCAGCGGTGGGCACACGGTCGCGCTGACCGGCGGCGAGCAGAGCTTCCAGAACCCGGCCGGGGCGAGCCCGCCCGCGATCTCCGCCCTGCCGGGCCTCGGCGGCTCCGGCGGCCTCTCCCAGCTGTCGGCGCTCGGCGTGGGAGTCTCCCTCGACTTCCCGGGCCAGTTCGCGAAGTTCGACTCGGCGACGCTGACGCGCGACCTGCGCATCACCGGCTCGCCCACGGCGACGGTGCACGTGAAGTCGTCCACCGGCGACGCGGTCCTCTTCGGGAAGGTGTACGACGTCGGCCCCGGCGGCACACAACAGGTGCTGCCCTCCCAGCTGGTCGCCCCGGTCCGCGTCGAGAACGCGAAGGCCGGCAAGGACGTCACCCTCACCCTCCCGGCCGTCGACCACGAGGTGCAGAAGGGCCACCGGCTCCGCCTGGTCCTCGCCTCCACCGACCTCGGCTACGCGTCCCCGGCCGCTCCGGCGACGTACTCCGTCTCCCTCAAGGGCGACCTGACCGTCCCGACCGCCCCCGGTGTGACGACCGCCGCGGCCCCGCTGCCCGCCTGGGTCTGGTGGCTGCCGCTCGCCGGAGCCGCCCTGGCCCTCGCCCTCCTGCTGACGGGCCGACGCCGTACGGCGACCCCGGCGCCCGACCCCGAGCTGGCCGAAGTCCCGCTCCAGATCACCGACCTGAGCAAGCGGTACGCGAAGTCGGCGGACCGGTACGCGGTGCGCGACCTGGGGTTCCGCGTGGAGAAGGGCCAGGTCCTGGGCCTGCTCGGGCCGAACGGCGCGGGCAAGACGACGACACTTCGCATGCTCATGGGTCTGATCAAGCCCGACGGCGGCGAGATCCGCGTCTTCGGCCACGCGATCCGCCCCGGCGCGCCGGTCCTCTCCCGCGTCGGCGCCTTCGTGGAGGGCGCGGGCTTCCTCCCGCACCTCTCCGGACGCGAGAACCTGGAGCTGTACTGGCAGGCCACCGGGCGTCCGCCCGAGGACGCCCACCTGGAGGAGGCGCTGGAGATCGCGGGCCTCGGCGACGCACTGGCCCGCGCGGTCCGCACGTACTCCCAGGGCATGCGCCAGCGCCTCGCCATCGCCCAGGCGATGCTCGGCCTCCCGGACCTCCTCATCCTCGACGAACCGACCAACGGCCTCGACCCGCCGCAGATCCGCGAGATGCGCGAGGTCATGATCCGCTACGCGGCGGCGGGACGCACGGTCATCGTCTCCAGCCACCTCCTCGCCGAGGTCGAGCAGTCATGCACCCACCTGGTGGTCATGGACCGCGGCCGCCTCATCCAGGCGGGCCCGGTCGCCGAGATCGTGGGCTCCGGCGACACCCTGCTGATCGGCACCGGCTCCCCCGTGGAGGAGCCCGTCGTCGAGAAGGTCGGCGCGCTGCCGGGCGTGGCCTCGGCCGTCGCCGCCGAGGGCGGGCTGCTGGTCCGCCTCGACCCCGACGGAAGCGCGGAACGCCTGGTCGTGGAGCTCGTACGGCTCGAAGTGCCCGTGGCGTCGGTGGGCCCCCACCGCCGTCTGGAAGACGCCTTCCTCACCCTGATCGGAGGTGCCGCATGAGCACGCTCGTCGAGCGGGCCGAGACGGCCGACGGCTATCGCGCGCGGCGCACCCTGCCGCTGCGCGTCGAGCTGATCCGGCAGTTGAAGCGGCGCCGCACCCTCGTCATGGGCGCGATCCTCGCGGTGCTGCCCTTCGTGCTGGTCATCGCGTTCGCCGTCGGCGGCGAACCCGGCGCGCGCAACGGGCAGGTGACGCTGATGGACACGGCCACCGCGTCCGGCGCGAACTTCGCCGCGGTGAACCTGTTCGTCTCCGCGGGCTTCCTCCTCGTCATCCCCGTCGCGCTGTTCTGCGGGGACACGATCGCCTCCGAGGCGAGCTGGTCCTCGCTGCGCTATCTGCTGGCCGCCCCCGTGCCGAGGGCGCGCCTGCTGTGGTCCAAGCTCACCGTCGCGCTCGGCCTCAGCCTCGCCGCGATGGTGCTGCTGCCGGTCGTCGCCCTGGTGGTCGGTACGGCGGCCTACGGCTGGGGTCCGCTGGAGATCCCCACCGGCGGCGCGCTCTCCGCGGGCACCGCGGCCCAGCGCCTGCTGATCGTGGTGGCGTACGTCTTCGTGTCCCAACTGGTCACCGCGGGGCTCGCGTTCTGGCTGTCGACCAAGACGGACGCACCCCTGGGCGCGGTCGGCGGAGCCGTCGGCCTGACGATCGTCGGGAACGTCCTGGACGCCGTCACCGCCCTCGGCGACTGGCGCGACTTCCTGCCCGCGCACTGGCAGTTCGCCTGGGCCGACGCCGTCCAGCCCACTCCGGAGTGGGGAGGCATGATCCAGGGCACGGCGATTTCGATAACGTACGCGCTCGTGCTGTTCGCCCTGGCCTTCCGCGGTTTCCGGCGCAAGGACATCGTGTCGTAGGTCTCCGGAGGATCACCTACCGGTCTCGACAGCCCTTCTCCGTGGCCGCTTCGAGATCCATCCGCAACGCCCCGTACCGCACATCCGGGCCTCCTCGGCCGTCACAGTCACAGATGTCGAACCCCAGACATCACTGGACACCGTTCACCGGTGACTGACCGATGACCGACCGAGGGGGCACGGATGGGGACGGATCACATACGGCGGCTGCGGAGCGCACTGCTCGCGCTCACCGTCGCGGGCGGCCTGCTGCTCACCGGTTGCAGCGGCGCCGGCGGGGACCACAGCGGCGCGTCGAAGGGCGCGAACAGGTACGGCGACGGCGCCACGGGCCCGCTGCCCGCCCCCGCCCAGCCCTCGGGCACCGGGCAGGGCGAACAGAACGGCGAGCGGAAGGGCGAAGAGAACCGGGACATCGCGCCCTCCCCCGACTACCTCTCCACCTTCGCCCTCGACGTGGACACCGCCTCGTACGGCTATGCCCGCCGCACCCTCGCCGACGGCCGCATGCCCGACCCGTCGACCGTGCGCCCCGAGGAGTTCGTCAACAGCTTCCGGCAGGACTACGAACGCCCGGACGGCAACGGCTTCTCGGTCACCGTCGACGGCGCCCGCACGGACGAGGACGGTTGGTCGCTCGTCCGGGTCGGACTCGCGACCCGCGCCGCCGAGGACGACCGCGAACGCCCGCCCGCCGCCCTCACCTTCGTCATCGACGTCTCCGGCTCCATGGACGAACCGGGCCGCCTCGACCTGGCCAAGGACTCCCTCGACGTGATGACGGACCGGCTGCGCGACGACGACTCGGTAGCCCTGGTCACCTTCAGCGACGAGGCCGAGCTGGTGCTGCCGATGACCCGCCTCGGCGACCACCGAGGCCGCGTCCACGACGCCATCGACGGCCTGGAGTCCCGTTCGTCGACCAACCTCGGCGCGGGCGTGAGCACCGGCTACGACATCGCCGTCGAGGGCCTGCGCAAGGGCGCCACCAACCGGGTCGTCCTGATCTCGGACGCGCTCGCCAACACCGGCGACACCGACGCGGACTCGATCCTCGAACGTATCTCCGGCGCCCGCCGCGAACACGGCATCACCCTCTTCGGTGTCGGCGTCGGCAGCGACTACGGCGACGCCCTCATGGAGCGCCTCGCCGACAAGGGCGACGGCCACACGACGTACGTGTCCACCAAGGACGACGCCCGCAAGGTCTTCTGCGAGCAACTCCCGCAGAACATCGACCTGACAGCCCGCGACGCCAAGGCGCAGGTCGCCTTCGACCCGGAGACCGTGCGGGAGTTCCGCCTCATCGGCTACGACAACCGCACGGTCGCCGACGAGGACTTCCGCAACGACCGCGTCGACGGCGGCGAGGTCGGCCCCGGCCACACGGTCACCGCGCTCTACGCCGTCCGCACCAGGCCGGGCGCCTCCGGTCACCTCGCCACCGCGAGCGTCCGCTGGCTGGACCCCGACACCCGCGCCCCGCACGAGAGGTCGGGCCAGCTGGAGACCGGCGCCCTCGGTGACGACCTGTGGACCGCGCCCGCCCGCTTCCAAGTCGATGCGGTGGCCGCGTACTTCGCCGACGCCCTCCGCCACGGCGACCACCGCTGGACCGCCCTCCCGGACCGCTCCTCCCTCACCCGACTCGCCGACCGGGCCGACGAGTTGGCCGACTCCACGGAGGACAAGGCGGTACGCGAGCTGGCGGACGCCGTCGAAAGGGCTGCCCGGGTCGAGGGCTGAGGAGGGATCAGTTCCCGCCGGACCCATTGACCTCTCCCTACGCACCGGTAAGTTGACGCCCCGACACCAGTACAGGTCAGCACGTCAGCACCTTGAGTCGGCACCGGGAGTCGTCATGGGCGTACGCAAGGATCTGCGACGGGCGCGGCAGCACGCCGACCTGGCGGCCCGCCGCAGAACCGAGCTGATCAGGGACGAGACCGGCACCGTCCGCGAGGCCCGCACCGCCCCCCTGGTACCGGCGGCCACCACCGGCAGCATTGCCGACGTCCCTTTCACCAACGCGGCCGAGGCCCCGGACGCCGTGGTCCTGCGCCGAGGCGAGAACGGCACCTGGCGCCCGGTGACCGCGGCGGCCTTCGCCCGCGAAGTCACCGACGCGGCCAAGGGGTTGATCGCCGCCGGCCTCGAACCGGGCGGCCGCGTCGCCCTGATGTCCCGCACCCGCTACGAATGGACGGTCCTCGACTTCGCGATCTGGGCGGCAGGCGGCCAGAGCGTGCCGATCTACGCCACCTCGTCCGCCCAGCAGGTGGAGTGGATCGTCCGGGACTCCGGCGCCCGCCTCGTCATCGCCGAGACCGCCGACAACGCGGCCACCGTCACCACCGGCACGGCCGGCCACCCCGAACCCCCGCTCCTGTACGTCCTGGACGCGGACGCCCTGCCCGAACTCACCGCCCTGGGCCGGGACATCCCCGACGAGGAGGTCACCAAGCGCCGCTCGGCCCTGACCCCCGATACCGTCGCCACGATCTGCTACACCTCCGGCACCACCGGACAACCCAAGGGCTGCGTCCTCACCCACGCCAACCTGCACGCCCAGGCCGCCAACATGGCCGAACTGGCGCACCCCCTCTTCAAGGAGGTCACCGGCCAGGTCGCCTCCACACTCCTGTTCCTCCCGCTCGCCCACATCATGGGCCGGGGCCTGCAGATCGCCTGTCTGATGGCCCGCATCGAGCTGGGCCACTGCCCGAGCCTCAAGCCCGACGAACTCCGGCCCGCGCTACGGGAGTTCCGGCCCACCTTCCTCGTCGGGGTGCCGTACCTCTTCGAGAAGATCCACGCCACCGGTCGCGCCACCGCCGAGAAGATGGGCCGCGCCGCCTCCTTCGACCGTGCCCACCGCGTCGGCGTCCGCTTCGGCGCGGCGTCCCTCGACCGGTTCCTCAGCCGCGGCAAGGGCCCGGGCCTGCGGCTGTACGCGGCCTGGGCGCTGTACGACCTGCTCGTCTACCGCCGTATCCGCAAGGAGCTCGGCGGCCGTGCGCGCTACGCCATCAGCGGCGGATCCCCGCTCGACCGCGACCTCAACCTGTTCTTCGCCGGCGCCGGAATCATCGTCTACGAGGGCTACGGCCTGACAGAGACGACCGCGGCGGCCACCGTCGTCCCGCCTCTCGAACCCCGCCCCGGCACGGTCGGCGTCCCCCTCCCCGGCACCGCGGTCCGCATCGCGGACGACGGCGAGGTCCTCGTCAAGGGCGGCATCGTCTTCGGCGCGTACTGGAACAACCCGGCCGCGACCGACGACGTCCTGTCGAACGAGTGGTTCGCCACCGGTGACCTCGGCGCCCTCGACGAGGACGGCTACCTCACCATCACCGGCCGGAAGAAGGACATCATCGTCACCTCCGGCGGCAAGAACGTCGCACCGGCCGTCCTGGAGGACCGGCTGCGCGGCCGCGCCCTCGTCGGCCAGTGCCTCGTCGTCGGCGACAACCGCCCCTTCGTCGCCGCCCTGATCACCCTGGACCCCGACGCCGTGGCCCACTGGCTCGCCGTGCGCGGCCTGCCCGCGGACACCCCGCCGGCCGATCTCGCCGCGGACCCCCGGATGCGCGACGACGTCCAGCGGGCCGTCGACCACGCGAACGCGGCGGTCTCGCGCGCCGAGTCCATCCGCGCCTTCCGGCTGGTGCCGGGCGAGTTCACCGAGGACAACGGCCTGCTCACGCCGTCCCTGAAGGTCAAACGGCACGCGGCGTTGGCGGCGTACGCGGACGAGATCGAGGCGCTCTACCGGACCTGAGGACGCCCCGGGTCCGGGCACACGAACAGCGGGCCACTCCGAGGAGCGGCCCGCTGTCCGGGATGCCGAGAGGGTCAGCTGCCCGAGGCGCCGTTGCCCGAGAGGACCGGGATGTTGTCCAGGATGTGCGACAGCGGCTCGTCGCCCTTGGCCTGGGTGGAGTTCTCGGTGCACTGCTGGTTCTGCGGGGCCGAGAGGACCGGCACGTCCTGCAGGACGGTGACCGGCACCACGCCGACGACGGAGCCGACGTTCAGCTTGGCCGGCAGGCCGACACAGGGCTTGTTCAGGGTGCCCTGGACGAGCGAGAGCTGGGGGCTCATGTCGCCGTGCGTGGCCTGGTTGCCGTACTTCTGGACGGCGCCGTTGCCGTTCTTGGTGTTGACACCTTCGTCGTTGCCGATGGCCATCGCCTGGGGCGCGGCGGCACCGGCGATACCGGCGACAGAAGCGGCAACGGCCGCGGTCGCCCACAGCTTCTTCATGTTCGTTCCCTTCGGAGAGCGGACTCCGTCGCGGAGCCGCACGTTGATCAACAATGTGGTGAATGGGGTAGATGCGGGGTGTACCCCGATCGGCCCACAGGGTTACTCCGGGACCGGAGTGGTTGACGCGTCGGCGGCGACGCGTCGGCGACAGCGGCAGCGGGCCACCGGAGGACCGGCGACCCGCTGCGCGCGATGCCGCGGAGGTCAGCTCTTGCTGGCGCCGTTGCCGGAGAGGACCGGGATGTTGTCCAGGATGTGCGAGAGCGGCTCGTCGCCCTTGGCCTGGGTGGAGTTCTCGGTGCACTGCTGGTTCTGCGGGGCCGAGAGGATCGGCACGTCCTGCAGGACGGTGACCGGCACCACGCCGACGACCGAACCGATGTTGCCCTTGACCGGCAGACCGATGCAGGGCTTGTTCAGCGAGCCCTGGACGAGCGCCATCTGCGGGCTCATGTTGCCGTACGTGGCCTGGTTGCCGTAGACCTGCTCGGCGCCGTTGCCGTTGACGGTCTTGACGCCACCGTCGTTGCCGATCGCCAGCGCCTGGGGCGCGGCGGCAGCCGAGGCTCCGACGACGGAAGCGGCGACAGCCGCAGCAGCCATAACCTTCTTGATCACTTGCGTGGTCCCTTCTGGAGTAACCCCGTCCACCGGAGCGCTCTGGACAACTCCGTCGCGGCCGGGTGGTTGCTCTGATTCACTCCAATGGCCCCATTGAAGGGTCCGTTGAGCGGCGTACGCGCGCGAGATTCTCCCGTGAATTCAGATGAGTCGAACGGGCCGACCGGGTGACGTCGCGAAACCATTTCCGCCGTCTCCGGTTGAGGGGGAGCAGGAACATGTGTCTCCAGCCAGGAAAGGACCGGAGCAAATGCTCAAGAAGTCAATGGCCGCTGTGGCGGTCGCGGCTTCCGTCGTCGGTGTCTCGGCCGCAGCCGCCCCTCAGGCGCTGGCGATCGGCAACGACAACGGCGTCAGCACCACCAACGGGAACGGCGCCGAGCAGTCGTACGGCAACGCCAAGACGATGGGCGAGATGAGCCCCCAGCTCTCGCTGGCCCAGGGCGCGCTGAACAAGCTGTGCGTCGGCCTTCCGGCCAAGGTCAACGTGGGTTCGGTCGTCGGTGTGGTGCCGGTCACCGTTCTGCAGGACGTGCCGGTCCTCTCGGCGCCGCAGAACCAGCAGTGCGCGGAGAACTCCACGCAGGCGAAGGGCGACGAGCCGCTGTCGCACATCGTGGACAACATCCCGGTGCTCTCCGGCAACGGCGCCACGGGCAGCTGATTCGCCGTCAGGACGGAGCTCGGGCCGCCCGTTGCGCATACGCGCGGGCCGCCCGAGCTCTTCCGTGATTCACCCCTGCTCCGTTTTTCCGCTGCTGTCATCCGCTGTGCGGCACTTATAGAGAAGCGTTTCTCCTCACGCACGGCTCCCTTGGGGTTTTTATGCAGGGCGATTCGAGTGAATTCCGAAGCGACTCACGTTCTTTAGTTTCCTTGGACGTCTATCCCTCGTTTACAGGCTGCAGGTCATGGTGCGAGCCGTTCAGGCTGTGCTCGCTCGGTTTCGGCCGTCAAAGGGGCATGACCGCAGAGAAGGGAAAGTACGTGAAGCACAAGAAGAGCGCTGCTCTCGTCGCCGGCGCGATCATGGCCCTGGGCATGGCCGCCCCGGCCTTCGCGGACGCGGACGCCCACGGTGCCGCGGTCGGTTCCCCCGGTGTCCTCTCGGGCAACGTCGTGCAGGTTCCGGTTCACATCCCGGTCAACGTGTGCGGCAACTCGGTCAACGTCATCGCGCTGCTGAACCCCGCGTTCGGCAACACCTGCGTCAACGACTGACGCAGCGTCACACCAGCCGTCTCGGCTGTGTCTAAAGCCGGCCTTGGAACGCTCTTTCGGTTCCTAGGCCGGCTTTTCCAACTTCTACAAGTAGGAAGACAACGAGATTGCGACAGACCCTGAGCAGGGGAATGGTCGTGGCCGCGGCCGCGACGAGCATCCTGTCCCTCTACGGCACTCCCGCCTTCGCCGACTCGCACGCGGGCGGCGCGGCCGCTGACTCGCCCGGCGTCGCAGCGGGCAACGACGTCCAGGTCCCGGTGGACGTCCCGGTCAACGCGTGCGGCAACTCCGTCGACGTGGCCGCCGCGCTCAACCCGGCCTTCGGCAACTCCTGCGCCAACGGCTCGGACAAGCACGGGTCCCACGGCGCACCGCACCACTCCTCCCACCACGAGAGCTCCTCGGGCTACGGCTCCGACGACTTCGACGACTGGGGCGGGTATGGCTCGGGCGCGGACGACTCGGGCTACGGCTCCGGATACGGGGGCTCGCCGGGCCACGGCGGTTCCGGCTCCTCGGCGCACGGCGGGACGCACGATTCGCCCGGCGTCGGGTCGGGCAACCACGCCCAGGCGCCGGTGGACGTCCCGGTGAACGCGTGCGGCAACACGGTGGACGTGATCAGCGCGCTCAACCCCGTCTTCGGCAACGACTGTGCGGGCAAGGGCACGCACGGAGGGCATGGCGCCCACGGAGGGCATGGGGCCCACGGAGGCCCCGGTGGCACGCACGGAGGCAACGGAGGCTACGGGGACACCCCGGGAGGCTACGGGGACACACCCCCGCACAAGCCGCCCCACAAGCCCCCGCACAAGCCGCCGACGGGCCACGAACAGCCCCCTGGTCCGCCCGGCACGCCTCCGGGTACGCCCCCCGGTACTCCGCCCGGCACCCCTCCGGGTACTCCGCCGGGCACGCCCCCTGGCACGCCCCCTGGCACCCCGCCCGGTACTCCGCCGGGTACGCCCCCCGGCACCCCGCCGGGCACCCCGCCTGGCACGCCCCCCACGCTGCCGCACACCGGCAGCGAGGACATGCTCGGGCTTTCGGCCGCCAGTGCCGCCCTGCTCGCGGGTGGCACCCTGCTGTACCGACGGGGCCGAGCCGCGTCCCGTAAGTAGTTCCGTGGCGGTTCCGTAAGGAGCTCCGCAAGCAGAGGCACCGCTCTGGGTGCCGGACGCCATCGCGCCCGGCACCCAAGCCGCAGGTCAGCGGCGCACCGTGTCGAGCGCCCCGCGGCCCCGCCCGTTCCCCGGCGCCGGAATCCGCCCGGACACCGGGCCCGTGTGCAGCCGCCGCCGTACTCCCCGCACGAGCGTGCCCGCCGTGAAGGTGGCGCCGTGCACGAAGCGCATGGCCGGACCGAAGCCGGACGCCGTCACCAGGCCCGCCATGAAGAGCCCCGGATGCGAGGACTCGAAGTCCCGGCCCACCCGCGGCGAACCGTCGGCCTCCGCCGCAAGACCCCCGCGCAGCTCTTCGGCGAGCAGCCCGAGCCGGTCACGGCTCGCCCTGAACCCTGTTGCCGCGATGACGTGTTCGGTCTCCAGCGACGTCAGCCCGCCGCTCCGGGTCACCGCCTCCAGCCGTACGCCGCCTCCCGTGCCGTAGGCCGCCGCGATCTCGTGGCCGAGCAGCACCTCGACGGCCGACTCCACCCGGTCGCGCACCCACCAGGCGCCCGCCGGGCCGAGGGCGGTGGCCGCGATCCGGGCGCGGGTGGTCTCGGGCAGGCGGTGGAAGAGGCCGGGACGCTCGGCGTAGCACCAGTTGCGCCAGCCGCAGCCCAGTCCGCTGTGCGGGGTGCGGACCGACTCCCACCACGGGCGCTCCCAGGCCGGGGGCACGTTGTTCCAGTTCAGCTGTCCGGCGCGGGCCAACACCCGGACGCGGGTGCCCTGTTCGGCGAGGAGGGCCGCCGTCTCCAGCGCGGCCTGGCCGCCGCCGACCACCGTGACGTCCTTGCCCCGGAAGCGGTCGAGGTCGCCGTGGTGGCTGCTGTGCGAGACAAGGGAGGGGCCGAGGTCGCGCAGCGCGCCGGGCACCTCGACGAAGGGCATGACCCCGACGGCCAGCGCGACCGTCCTGGCGTGCAGCACCTCGCCGTCCTCGGTGACCGCCTCGAAGCCCCCGGGTCGGGCCCGCACGCGTGTCACCGTGCGCTCGTCCACCTCCGGTACCGCGTGCCGGGCGAACCACAGCCCGTACGAGGCGAACATCTCGACCGGGATCGGCTCCCCGTGCCGGGCCCCGACACCCTGCTCGGCGCAGTACACGTCGAGGCGCCGGCGGCGCCCGGGGTCCGAGAGGTTCGACGCCCACGGCTCCGACTTCAGGAACATGCCGCGGGGCATGTGATCCCGCCAGGACGCCATCGGGCGTCCCATGACGCGCAGCCTGAGTCCGGCCGCGGCGGCGTGGGACGCGATGGACAGGCCGTAGGGGCCGGCTCCCACCACCAGCAGGTCGTACATCAGCAGCTGCTCGCTTTCTGGTTGTCGGTCAGGGAGGTCGGGGCGCCGGGCTGCCGCCCGATCCGGGCGCTCGTGGTGACGGGCGTGGGCCGGCGCAGGCGGGCCAGCAGACGCAGCGCCACATGGCGGCACCACAGCGCCCACATCGCGAAGCCGGGCGCGCGGTCGTCGCGGGCGTACCAGGCCAGTTCGCGCTCGCCGGAGCGTCGGCGCAGCGCGCTCAGCGGGGCGTAGTTCTCCACCACGAACGCCCGGCCCGGCAGGGGAGCCGGGTCCGGCAGCGGACGGTGGGTCAGGTCCAGGTGCTGGGCGCGTACGACGTCCAGGCCGGACGCGTCGGCGAAGAGCCGGAACTGAGCGCCGGGCCGGGGGTTGAAGTCGAGCAGGTGGTAGTGGCCCGTCGCGCTGTCCCGGCGGAAGTCCAGGTCGAGGATGCCGCGGTAGCCGAGCGCGCCGGTGAGCCGTTCGGCGAGCGCCTGTACCTGCGGGTTGGGGGTCCAATGGCCGACCGCGGTCAGTCCGGCGCCGCGCGGCCAGGCGAGTTGCTTGCGTCCCGGGCCGCCGCCGCACACCGCCCCGGACCGGTCGGCGTACCCGTGGAAGAACCAGTCGAGGTCCGGCCCCGGCGGCAGGAACTCCTGGAACAGCAGTCGGCTGCCCGCCTCCGCGGAGCGCAGGTACAGCGCCTGGGCCTGCTGCGCCGAGTGCACCATCACCGTGCTGCGCAGCCCCGATCCGGCCGGGATCAGCCAGGGGCGGCTCCACTTCGCCACCACCGGCAGGCCCAGCCGCCACACGGCCGCGGTCGCCTGCGCCGCACTCTGCGGGACCAGCGTCACCGGGTGGGGGATGCCGACGTGCTCGCACACGGCGGCCAGCTCCGCCTTGTCGGCGACGCGTTCGGCGAGGGCGTCGGGCTGCTGCGGCAGCAGGTACCCCGGCATCAGTTCGTCGCGCATTCGGCCCACCGCGACGGCACTCGCGTCGTCCATGGGGATCAGCACGGCGGGGCGGGACACCCGGGCGGCCACCCGGCGCAGGACGCCGGCGATTTCCGGGGCGGATGCGCCGGGCGGGGGCGGGGGATGCATCTCGGAGACAAATCGGGATTGCCGTACGGGACTTCCCGTCACATCGGCGACGACGTGCACCTCCACGCCCGCTCGGCCGAGTGAGCGTACGGCTCCCAGCGTTCCGTGGTGAAAGGGGTTCCGGTCGATCCGCACGAGTACGGCGGGGACGCGAATGTCGAGAAAAGGCACGGACAATTTCCTTCGGTCGGTCACCCGTGCGGGTGATCGGAACGCTCAAAGACCGGAGCCTCGGTTGGCGGAATGCGCATTCATATGACTGAGTGTCAGTAGGTGGAAAAGCGTGACCGGAAACGCGTAGCAGAATCGGTCCGGAGTGGTGAGAGGAGCAGGCATGGCCCCACAGCAGCAACGGCCCCGGGCCCGGCGGCTGGCGTGTGTCGCGGCCGCCGTCGTTGCGTCGGTCGCCCTGACGTCGGCGCCGGGATACGCCGTGGGCGCCGGGGTGGTGCGCGTCGCCGATCCTCCGGCGCCGACACCCACGTCGGTGACGCCCGCATCCGTGACACCCACGTCCGTGACGCCCCCATCGGTGACTCCGTCGGCCGCGTCCTCGCCCCTCCCCGTCGTGGCCCCGCCCGCACCGCCGGTGATCGCGGCGCCGACGACCACGCCCTTGCCCGCACCGACCGCCGAGGAGCCGAAGCCGGCCGAGCCGGGGCCCGCCTTCGGCGCCTATCTCGACTACGGCGCCCGGGGCGTGGCCCGGATCGCGGAGCTCAGCGAGTGGCTGGGCGGTGCCGACCTGCGCGTAGGACACACATATCTGCCGGGCGACCGCTGGAGCAATATCGAGGGCGCGCACGGTTTCCTCGACGTCTGGGCGGACTGGCGGCGCGAGAGGGACGACCGGATGCTCGTCCTCAACGTGCCGATGATGGAGCGCAACGAGGAGGGTGTCTCCGACTGGGAGGTCCGCGGGCTGCTGCGCCGGGCGGCGGCCGGTGAGTTCGACCACCACTTCAAGGCGCTCGCCGAGCGGCTCGTCGAACTGAAGGTGCCGGACACCGTCATCGTGCTCGGCTGGGAAATGAACGGCATGACGTACACCCATCGGTGCGGGCCGGACCCGGAGGCCTGGAAGAAGTACTGGAACAGAATCGTCACCACCATGCGTTCGGTGCCGGGCCAGAAATTCCGGTTCGACTTCACTCCGAACCGCGGCCGGGACGCCGTTCCCTGGACGCAGTGCTATCCGGGGGACGACACGGTCGACATCATCGGCATGGATTCGTACGACCAGCCGAGCGGGCTGTCATTCGACGAACAGGTGAAGGAGCCGTACGGCCTTCAGGCGCATGTGGACTTCGCCAAATCCCACGGCAAGCCCATTTCCTATCCTGAATGGGGTCTCTTCCGCAACGGAGACAATGCGACGTACATGAAGCGCATGCTCGCGTGGATGGACGAGCACAAGCCGCTGTACAACACGCTCACCGACTACTGCCCGCACGGCGTCTGGCAGTGCGAGGACAACCCGAAGGCGTCCCAGGTCTACCGCTCGATGCTCTCCGGGCATATCGACCCCACGCCGATCCCGACGACACCTGTCCCGACGACACCTGTCCCGACAACTCCGGTACCGACAACACCGGTTCCGACGACGCCGGTTCCCACGAAGCCCGTGCAGCCGCCCAGCTGTTCGCCGATCGAGCTGGGCGACTGGGTCGAGTACTGGCTCGGCGGGAAGCTGTGTCTGCGGTTCGACTGGTGGTCGCGCAACCGGTGACGGCTCAGGGAGCGTGGTGGCGGCGAGCCGCTCAGGATCCGCCGCCACCACGCTCCCGCTCCCTCCAGCCGCGCAGGAGTTCCTTGCCCCGGCTGCGGGCGGCGACGTCGCAGACGACCGCCGACATCAGCGGCGCCGTACGTCGCCGGGCGAGCAGCAGCCGTTGGTTGACGACGGGCTCCGGGCGCCAGTGGTGCTTGTACGGCTCGTCGCCGCGCAGCAGGCTCAGCGCGCCACGCCCGCCCGACTCGGTGTGCCGGGCGCAGGCGTCCAGCAGCATCACCGCGACGTCCGCCTTCCGCTCGCGCAGCTGCGGATGGGCGCCGTACAGATAACCGCCCGCCAGACGCCGCGACAGCAGTGTGAGGTCCACGGCCATCACGGTGTCGTCGAGCCGGAACTCGGTGACCACGGCGTCGCCTGAGCGGACCATCGGGCCCACCGACCGGACCAGGTGCTCGCAGAACCGCTCCTGGAGGTGCTCGGAGGTCACCTTGCGGCCCTGCCACTGGAGTTGGTGCAGTTCCAGCAGTCGCCGCAGCGCCGTGTCCACCTCGTCGGGGCGTACGACACGCTGTTCGACCCCGAGTGCGCTGAGCTTGCGCAGCTTGGCGCGCACCCGCTGGGCCTTCGCCGACGGAAGCCGGCCCACCAGCTCGTCCATGGAGGTGGCGGGCAGCTCCAGGCAGAGCGAGTCGCGCACCCGGCGGCGCGGGCCGCGCCAGCGCTCGTAGATCCGCTCCACCGCGCCGCCGGGCCGCACCTCGCGGAAGTCGATCAGCGCGGTGCGGGCGGCGGCTGCCAGGCCCTCGGCGAGGGTCGTGGCCGCCCGGTCGGCGCGCTCGTCGTCCTCGTCGTCGAGCAGCACGTCGCCGTAGTCGGAGATCGCCCCGCCGAGCGGTACGAGCGCGGGCAGCGGACGGCGTACGCGCATGAGCGGGGCGGCGGCGCGCAGTTCACCCTCGCCGTCGCGGACGAGCACCAGGCGCAGCCGGCCGGGCGCGCCGTACGAGAGCCACCAGGAGTGCAGCCAGGCGTGGCTCTGGAACGGGGTGGCCGCACCGCATCGGCGGTAGAGCCGGCCCCAGGGCGCCGCCAACTCGGCGAACTCCCGTTCGTCCGTGCAGAGTTCGGTGCGCAGTGAGCCGCTCACAGCTGCCCGTGGACGTCGGCGGCCATCGCCGGGCCGGGCACGGAGGCGCGGGCGGCGTCCGTGCTCCGGCGCGGGCGGACCAGGAGCACCAGTCCGCCGAGCAGTCCGCCCGCGCTCGCGCCGACCAGGCCCGTCACGGTCGGCGACGCCGAGGAGGCCTCGGTGGGCTTGACGGCACGGGAGAAGGAGACGAGTTCGACGTGCGTGCTGTCCTGGCTGTCGTTGGCATGCCGGGTCAGCGCGCGCGAGACGGCGTTGGCCATGTCGGCGGCGAGGTCGGCGCGCGAGGAGGTGGCCGAGACGGCGACCATCGGGGCGTCCGGCGAGGTCGCCGTCTGCACGCTTTGCTGCAGCGTCCTCACCGGCACACCGGCCCAGACCTGCGCGTCCCCGAGCACCGCGAGCTGCGTGGCCACCCGCCCGTACGCCTGGGCGAAGCCGAGCGCCGACGCGGTGTCCGACTTCGCGGTCGGTACGGCGATGACGTAGCTGGTGGCCGTGTACTGCGGGGGCTTCAGCAGGCCGTACGAGCCGCCGAGGAGGCCGCCGAGGACGGTGCCGGCGGCGAGCAGGGACCACGCCGGGAGGATCTTCGCGCGGGCGAGGGCCGCTCCTGCCGGACCGGTCGGGCCGTGCTGGCGGGTGGGGTTTTCGGTCATGAGGAACTCACTCCCAGAGCTGACAGAGATGAGCAGGAGGCCGCGGCCGCGTACACGTTCATGAGCTGTGCGGCGCTGCGGGTGATGCTGTAGTGGCGAGCGGCGTCCGGTACCGCGCGGGAGCCGGGGCCCTCGTCGCGGACCTTCAGCAGGGCGCGGCTGAAGGAGTCCGCGCCGCCCTGGACGCGGAGCGTGCGGGGGGCCGCGCTCGGCGGCAGGTCCTCGACAGCCGGGCAGGAGACGTAGAGCACGGGCAGCCCGGCGGCCATCGCCTCGACGACCGCGAGGCCGAAGGCCTCCTCGGCGCTGGGCGAGGCGACGACGTCCATCGCCGTTATCAGCGACGGCAGATCGGCGCCGGGTGAGCCGTCGGCGGGGCGCTCGCCGGTGAACAGCACCCGGTCCGCGACGCCCGCCTCCTGCGCCGTACGCCGCAGAACGCTCTCCTCGGCGCCGCCGCCGACCAGCAACAGCCAGACGTCGCCCGGGAGTTCGGCCAGGGCGCGGATGAGAACGTCGAAGCGTTTGCCCGCCGTCAGCCTGCCGACGCCACCGACGACGTACGCGCCCTCGGGCAGCCCGAGCCGCCGCCGGGTGCGCTCGCGCAACAGCGGGTCGAAGCGGAAGCGGGCCACGTCGATGCCGTTGGGCACGATCTCGATGCGCGGTGCGGGCACGCCCCAGCGGCGCAGCCGGTCGGCGACCGTGGGCGAGACGGCGACGGTGGAGCTGCCCAGGCGCTCGCTGGCGAGGTAGAGGGCGCGCACGCCCCGGCTCAGCGCGCGCCCTTCCATCTGTGAGTCGCCGAGCGAGTGCTCGGTGGCGACGACGGCTCGAACTCCCGCCAGGCGGGCGGCGATCCGGCCGTACACACAGGCGCGGTAGAGGTGCGTGTGCACGAGGTCGTAGTGGCCCGCGCGGATCAGCTTGACCAGGCGGGGCAGTGCGGAGAGGTCGCGGTTGCCGGTCATGCCGAGGTCGAAGACGCGGACCCCGTCGTCGGTGAGGCCGGCGGCGACCGCGCCCGGGTTGGTGAGCGTCACCACGTCGCATTCGACGGGCAAATGGCGCAGCAGCAGCCGGAGTTGCTGTTCGGCGCCGCCGACGCCGAGGCCGGTGATGATGTGCAGGGCCTTCACGTCAGATCCCCTCGACGGGGCGGCGGCGCAGCCGGTGCAGACGGTGCTTGAGCAGCAGGCGTACGGCGGTGTCCCTCTCGTCGATGTGGACGCGGGGGAGGGCGTGCGGGCCGGTGAGCGGGCCGGGGTCGATCGCGCAGGCGTACGTGTATCCGGCGTCCCGTACGGCGTCGACGACCCGCTGGTCGACCGTGCCGTACGGATAGCAGAAGCCGTCGACATGAGTGCCGATCAACTCCGAGAGCAGCGCCCTGCTTTGGGCGATCTCGGCGTGCAGGGAGGTGTCGTCGGCCTTCGTCAGATCGACGTGGGTGAGCCCGTGCGAGCCGACCTCGATGCCCTCCGTCGCGGCGGCCAGCCGGATGCCCTGCTTGTCGAGGAGCGGCTTGCGCGGTCCGAGCGGGTCCCAGGCGTTCTCGCCGCCCAGCCGGCCCGGCAGCACGAAGAGCGTGGCGCCGCACTCCCGGCGGCGCAGCACGGGCAGGGCGGCCGTGACGAAGTCGGCGTATCCGTCGTCGAAGGTCAGGCCCACCAGATCCTGCCCCGCACCGCGGGCGCGGGCCGCCAGCAGCTCGGTGATGCCGACGCCCCGCAGGCCCCGGCGGCGCAGCCAGGCAAGCTGCTCGTCGAGGCGGTCGGGCGAGACCGTGACGCTGTAGGGGTCGTCGGAGCAGTCGCCCACGGAGTGGTACATCGCCACCCACGGGATCGTGCCGGGGCGTCTGTGGGTGCGCGTCGCGCGCGCTGAGCCTGCTGTGCGCGCCGTGGCGCTGTCAGCGGAAACGGACATGCGGCAGCCTTCGTGTGACGGAACGGACGGCGGGTGCGAAACCCTGGACCCGCAGGGCCCAGGCCAGCAGGGCGAACACGACGGTCACGGCCGTGCCGCCGAGGACGAGGCCGAGTACGGGGGAGTCCACGCGGCTCGCGCAGAACGCCCCCACGGCGGCGGCGACCGCCGCCGCGCGCACCGGTTTGCCGATCTCGGCCACCACCCGGCGCGTGCGGATCGGCACACTGCGCGGGCCCATGCCGCGCAGCATGAGCAGGGCGCTGACGGTGATCCCGGTGGCGTTGGCCGCGGCGATCCCGCACACCCCCCAGGAGCCGATGGTCCAGGCGCCGATCCAGGACGTCACGATGATCCCGGCGGTCATCGCGAACAGCGGATACCAGGTGGGCCGCCCGCCCGAGAAGTACGACCGCGCGAGCGCGCCCACCAGCGTGTGACCGAGCAGCCCGAGCGCGTACACCCGCATGACGGCTGCCGTGGCGGCGGTGTCCTGGGCGGTGAACGCGCCGCGCTGGAACAGCAGTTGGATCATCTGGGGCGCACACGCGACGACCGCCGCCGCACCGAGCAGCACCGTGCAGGACACCAGCGCCAGATCGCGCTCCACGCGGTCGCGGGCGCGCTCGGTGTCGCCCTCGGCGAGCGCCTGCGCCACCACCGGGAAGGTGACGGTGCACAGCATCAGCGAGAGCACCATCGGCATCTGGGCGACCTTCTGCGCGTAGTTCAGATGCGAGATGGCCCCGGAGGGGAGGGAGGAGGCGAGGAAGCGTTCGACGAGGACCTGCGACTGGCGGGTGAGTGCGAAGAACAGGACCGTGGCGATCAGGGTGAGGTCCATCGGGCGCTGCTCCGCCGGCTCCAGCGGCGCCGGCGTCCCGTCCGCGCGCCGCAACTGCCGCCACAGCGCGGGCACTTGCGCCACGACCATCAGCGCACCGCCCACCGCGACACCGAGCGCCGCCGACCGAACCCCCCAGTGGCCGCCGAGGACGAACATCGCCGTGATGATGCCGGTGTTGTACGCCACGTAGATCGCCGCGGGCGCGACGAACCGGCGGTGCGCCCGCAGTGCCGCGCTGCAGTACCCGGCGAGCCCGAAGCTCAGCACGCAGGTCGCCGTCAACCGGGTGCAGTCCACGGCGAGCCGAGGGTGGGGCAGGCCGGGCGCGAGGGCCTCGACCAGGTACGGCGCACCGGCGATCAGCAGCGCGGATGCGGCCAGGAAGGCGAGCGAGAGCCGGGGCAGCGTCGTGGCGACCAGGGCGCGCACCGGGTCCCCGGCGGCACCCCGGGCGCGCCGGGCCACGGCCGTGCTGAACATGGGCACGAGCACGAAGGCGAGGCCGTCCTCGATCAGCAGCGTCGCCGCGAACTCCGGCACGGTCCAGGCGACCAGGAACGCGTCCGTCTCCGATCCCGCCCCGAAGAGATGCGCCAGCGCCTGGTCGCGCACAAGTCCCAGCAGGGCACCGGCGATGGAGAGGGCGACGGTGACGAGGGCGGCCTTGGCGAGGAACCGGCTGGAGGGAGGGGCGACACCAGAAGGCGCGGCACCCGGAGGGGCGACACCCGCGGTAGCGACGGTGCGGGTGCCGGGCACCACCGGGGCACCGTCGGCCGTCGCGTCGCCGACCGCGCGAGGAGGCGTCACCGTCATCGCGCCGCGGCCTCCCCGGACGGGGCGAAGGCCGGGGAGACCACCGAGGCCTCGGCGACCGGGGAGGAGGACGCCGGGTCCACCAGCGCCCACCAGGCCACGAGGCCGAAGCAGACGGCCGTCAGCACCGTCGAGGGCCCGCCGATGTCCGCGTACGCGAAGTCGACCAACTGCCAGATGAGCAGCCCGCAGGCGACGAGCGCGCAGTCGAGACCGCCAGGCGGCGATCCGGGTGCCCCGTCTCCGGGAGAACCGCGCCGCACCCGCACCAGCCCCCGCAGCCCGCACACCAGCGCCGCCAGCCAGCTCCCCGCCAGTGCGAGCAGCCCGATCAGCCCCTGCTCGCTCAGCACCAGCAGGTACATGTTGTGCGGGGAGAGCAGCGGCTGCTTGCGGTAGGCGGCGCCCGCGCCTCCGATGTCGCTGCCGGAGGAGAGGGCCAGCGAGGCGTGTCCGTCGCGGTGGTCGGGGAAGCCCTTCAGCCCGACGCCCGTCAGCGGGTGGTCACGCCACATGTCGACGGCCGCGGCCCACATCGTGTACCGGTCGACCACCGACTGGTCCGGCGCGTCGGCGACCTGGCTGATGCTGTCGATCCGCTCCTGGAGCATCGCCGTACCGACCCCGAGCCCGCCCACCAGGATCACGGCCACCGCGGCGACGGCCGCGCCCACCTTCGCCGCCCGCCGCAGCCCCGCCAGCACCAGCTGGGCGCAGCACGCGACGGCCGTGGCGATCCACGCGCCCCGGCTGAACGACAGCGCGAGCGGCAGCAGAAGCAGCAGCGAGCACGCCACGGCCGCCGTCCGCTGCCCGGCCGCGACCGGCCCGAGCGCACCGAGCGCGAGCCCGACCGCGCACACCAGCCCGAACGCGACGACGGTCGCCATCCCCATCACGTCCGTCGGCCCGAAGGTGCCCACGGCCCGGATGTCCTCGCCCATGTACGAGGCGCCGGTCCCGGTGACGTACTGGTGCACCCCGACCGCCCCCTGCCACAGCGCCAGGGCGACGAACGCCCAGGCCAGCAGCCGGAAGTCACGCCGGTCCCGGATCAGCAGCAGCACGGCGCCCGGCACCAGAACGAAGATCTGGAGGTAGCGGGCGAGGCCGGTGACCCCCGCACCGGGGCTCGCCGCCCCGGCCGCCGCGATCGCGATCCCGACCACGGGCAGTCCCACGACCACCGCGGCGGCAGGGGACAGGGGGCGCCGCCGCTCCCGTACGAGACGCAGCGCGCACCACACCACGACGAGTCCGGAGACAGCGTCGGCGACGGTCGCGCCGCCTTCGCCGCCCGGCGCGATCGGCAGACCCAGCATGGCGATCACCGCCACCACGGGCAGCACCGGCAGCGCGCGTCGCAGCGCTGTGAACAGCATGCCCAACGGTGAGGTGGGCGGCAGGACTTGGCTCATCGGCTCAGCTCCCCGAGGGACGGACGAGCGAGGCGGCCGTGCGCAGCAGGATGCAGATGTCCTGCCACAGCGACCAGTTGTCGATGTACGCGTTGTCGAACCGGCAGCGGTCCTCGATCGAGGTGTCGCCGCGCAGCCCCTGGATCTGGGCCAGTCCGGTGATGCCGGTCTGCATCCGGTGGCGGGCCGCGTAACCCGGGTACGTCTGGCTGAACTTGCCGACGAAATAGGGGCGTTCGGGGCGCGGCCCGACCAGGCTCATATCGCCCCGCAGCACGTTCCACAGCTGGAGCAGCTCGTCCAGCGACGTACGCCGCAGGAACTGACAGAAGCGGCTCATCTCCTGCTCGTTCGCCACGCTCCACCGGGTCGCCGCCTCGTGTGCGTCGACCGGCCGGTGCGTGCGGAACTTCAGCAGCGTGAACGGCCGCCCGCCCTTGCCGATCCGCTCCTGCCGGAAGACCACACCGGGCCCGTCGCTCAACCGCAGCACCACCGCGCACACCAGCAGCACCGGACTGACCATCAGCAACAGCGTCCCGGAGACGGCCACGTCCAAAAGCCGCTTCCCGACGCTGCCGCGCGGCTCGGCGACCCCGATCCGCCGGCAGGCGAACCCGGCGAGCTGCCCGCCGCGCCGCTCGTACGAAGGTCTGGTGCCGTACGACGGCGACTCCGGGTCGATCTCCCACAGCACACAGCCCGCACCGGCCAACGCCCGCAGCAGCGGGGCGCGTTCACCGGGTGGCTGGACGACGAGCACGGCCCGCACGCCGTTCTGGATCAGCGCCCGCTGGACCTCCTCACCGGTGGTCAGGACCGGCAGTCCGTCACCGCCGGCAGGCTGGTCGGCGACGATGCCCACGGGCCGTACGCCGCACTGCGGATGGCGCAGGAAGGCCGCGGCCACGCGCTGCGCCGTCACGGCCGGGCCGATGACCAGGGCGGTGTCGGGGCGCCGGACGAGAGCCAGGCGGCGCCGCCAGTGCACCGTGCCGCGGCCCGCGCAGCTCACCGCGGACTGCAGCACGCAGCCCAGGGCGAGAGTGCGGGCGGACAGCGCGGCGGCCGGGGCGAGCGCCGCGACCAGGGCCGCGAGCGCGCACCAGGTCACCGCGATCCGCGTGCAGACGGCGGGCAGTTCGTCCAGCATCGCGGGCACGGTCTCGGCGCGGTACAGCGCGGCGCGCGCGTTCAGCCAGACCACGCCGAGCAGCAGCGCGACGACGAGCGGCGGGTGCCGCTGGACCTGCGCGAGCGCGAGGCCGGCGAGCAGCGCGGCGCCGCCGTCCACGGCGAGCAGTGGCAGCCGCGAGGCACGCCGCACCGACGGCCGCCGTCCGGCCGGGAAACCGAAGCCGCCGACGGCCCCGCGCGGAGGGATGACCGAGACGGGCGAGAATCCGTACTCCCGCGGCTGTCCGCCGGGGGAGGGAACGGTACTTTCCGCAGTCACGTGTGGATGGACTCCCTGCACTCGGTGTGTTCCACGCACGGAGCGCCCCCGGCGCCCCTGGCGTGCTCCACGGACTTCGCGTCGAGCAGCTCGCGGTACAGGCCCGCCACGGCGTCCGCCGTGTGCCGTACGTCGTGCGTGGTCAGGACGTGGTGGCGGCCCTGGTGGCCGAGCGATTCACGCAGCAGCGGGTCGGACAGCAGGGCCCCGATCGCCCGGGCCAGCGGTTCCGGCTCCCGCGGCGGCACCAGGCAGCGCGCGGCGATCGCCGTCGGCAGACTCTCCAAGGCGCCGTCCACGTCCGTCACCACCACCGGCCGTCCGCAGGCCATGGCCTCCAGCGGGGCCAGCGCCATGCCCTCCCAACGGGACGGCAGGACGACGAGATCGGCGGCCTGGTACCAGGGAACGGCGTCGTCGGCCGCCCCGGCGAACAGCACCGAACCGGGCGCGAGGGCCCGCAGCAACGGGGCGTCCGGACCGTCCCCGACCAGCACCAGCCGGGCTTCGGGAATCCGCCGGACCACCTCGCCCCACGCCTCCAGCAGGACGTCCTGCCCCTTCTGCCGGCACAGCCGTCCCACGCAGACGACGAGCGGAGCCGCCGGATCGGCGCCCGCACCCGCGAGCAGCGGAATTCCGGCCCGTACGGTGTCCACGGCCGCGGGGTGGAAACGCTCCAGGTCGACCCCGTTGGGGATCACGCTCCACCGGGCGGCGATGCCGGCCCGCTGCCCGGTCGCGCGCTCCGCCTCGCTCACGCACACCACCCGGGAAGCCCAACGCGCCCCCCACCGCTCCCACTTCAGCGCGAGCGCGGCCATGGCCCCGCCGACCGCCTCGAACGACCAGGCGTGCGGCTGGAACACGGTCGGAATCCGCCCGCGTACGGCGAGCCGGGCGGCGAGCCCGGCCTTGGCGCTGTGCGCGTGCACCACGTCCGGCCGCGCCGCGGCGACCAGGCACGCGAGCCGCCGTACCTCCCGGGGCAGCAGCGGCCCCGGCGAACGGGTCGCCGACCAGTGCCGTACGTCGGCGCCGAGCGCCCGGAGCGCGTCCGCGAGGCGGCTGTCGTGCGGGCAGGCGACGGTGACGTGGATCTCGGCGGCCAGCTGCGCCCGCACCAGGTCGGTGACGACCCGGGCGACACCGCCGTCGACCGGCTGGGTGATGTGCAGGATCCGCGACGAAGGGTCGGTCGGGGACTGTGGCATGCGCGGTTCCTCGGCTAAGGGGCGGCGCCTGCAGGCGCGCGTCACTGCTTCGCGTCGACGGCGGTGAACAGCGCCCCGACCCAGGCGGCGTCCCGCCGCGAGGAGAGCCGGAGGACCAGCCCGTCCCCGCCGGGGCGCAGCGCCTTGTCCAGGTCGAGGACGTCGGAGTCGTAGCCGAGCGTGTTCGCGTAGGCGGGCGCCCGCTCCATCGCCGTCGGGCCGGGCTCGCTGATCGTCGAATTCAGTACGTCGTCAAGGGGGTTGGCCGTGTCGCTCAGCGCGGTCGTGGGGCCGTGCTCTCCGGCCGACACCGTCAGGGAGTCGCCGCCGTGGCCGCGGTCGCCGTCGTACGCGACCAGTCCCGCACGCCCGTGGGCCCCCTTCGGGAACCTCGGGTCGCGCAGCCGGATCACCTGGTCCTCGCGGGGGCCGAGTGTGTCGAAGCCGTCCCACATCGCCAGCTGTCGCAGCGGCTCCGACTCCTTCTCGTACGCCACCATCAGCGTCCAGCCGCCCCAGGCCCCGGGGGCGGACCTGCCCATGGCCACGTTGACCTGCGCGACCGTGTAGAGACCCGAACGGCTTTCCCGTACCAGCTTCGTGACGTCCGCCGAGGCCTGGAAGGCGTCCGCGCCGTGCGCCACCCGGTGTCCGACGACGGTGTCCGCGAGCACGGCCTTGTACTGGCCGCCGGGCTCCGCGATCAGCACCCGCCCGTTGTCCTTCGGCGGCTTCTGCTCGCCGACGCGGAGGTTGCCGCCCCAGTACAGCCGCGCGTACGTGACCTGCGCGCCCTCCGGCAGACGCAGCTCCGCACGGCTGGAGTTGTAGGTGTTGGGGTCGCTGTCGACGTCGATGTAGAACATGTCGAAGTCGTTGTTCAGCGCCGTCCGGCCCTCGCGCGCGGCGGGGCACGAGGGCGCGGCCGTACGGCAGCTGATCGACGCGTTGGCCGCCCGGACGATCCCGCCGTGCTGGAGCGCGGCGTACCGCTGCGTGAGGGTGAGGCTCTCCGCCTCCGCGGCGGGCGGCGCGGGCGGTGCGGCCGACGCGGGGCAGCCGGGCGCCCAGAGGGTGGCCAGGGCGGAACAGCCGACCATCGCACGGCGCAGCAGGAGGCCCGGGGAAATACGCATGACCGGCGTTGCCCTTTCGGCGGGAAAAGGTTCTGGACCAGCGAATGAACGTCAATGTGTAAATCACATTTATGTCGCGTTGAGCTCCCACGTCTTATGCGCCTGTTTCCTAAGCGGTCTCAGGAGGAGGGCAACTCTAGCCTCTATCGGTATTTGTCTGCGAAACCCGTCAAGTGTGTCGGAATGGTGAAGCCGCGTTTTACGGGATCACTCAAACGGAGGCACAACCCCGGGGCGAGTCACGCGTTGATTCAGCGCCGGGCATCCCCGCCCGGCTGTTTGTGACGATTCCAAGGAGCACTTCTCCATGTCGCGTATCGCGAGGGGCCTGGCCCTGACCTCCGTTGCCGCAGCCGCCATGGCGGGCACCGCCGGCATCGCCGCCGCCGACAGCGACGCACACGGCGCCGCCGCCCACTCCCCGGGTGTCCTGTCGGGCAACGTTGTGCAGGTTCCGGTTCACGTCCCGGTCAACGTCTGCGGCAACACCGTCAACGTGATCGGTCTGCTGAACCCCGCGTTCGGCAACACCTGCGTCAACGACTGACGTCAGCGCGGACCTTCTGCCGGCCGTCCTCCCTTCCGGGAGGGCGGCCGGTCCGCGTTGCCCTGAATGGGGGAAGCGGCTTTCGCGTCCCGGCATGGCGCCTCACCAGGGACGACGCGGGTGATAGGGGCGCTGGATCGCTACGCGGGGCATTCGATCGGTTGCAGGCGGCGATCACCGCTTTCACGGTGAGCACAAGATCCGATGCAATCATCGAAGGGAACATCCATGCGTGTTCTGCCCGTACGGCGCCTCGCGTCCACCGCTCTGTGTGCCTCGCTTCTGCTCGGCATCGCCGGACCAGCCGCCATGGCCGCGGACAGTGACTCGACGCGTGGCCACACCCATGCGGCGGCGCCCGTCCCCGGCGCGGACGCGCTTTTGGCGCAGGTGCAGACGCTGGGCAACATCGGCGCCGTGCTGACCCCGGTCACCGACCTGCTCAACGCCGCTCTCAAAGCGGACAGCGGCCAACTCCCCGCGGCCGACGCGACCAAGCTCGGCGACGCCGTGAAGGACGCGATCGCCAAGGTCACCGCGGCGGCGCCGGTTGCGCCGCCGGTCGCGCTCCCGAACACGCCGGCCACGGCGGCCGCGCCCACGACACCGGCCACGTCGGCACTCCCGGCCGTGCCGACGCTTCCGGCCGCTCCCGCGCTGCCCGCCTTGCCGCTCAGGAACGCCGAGCGCGAGGCCGCGAGCGAGGACGGCAAGGCGCCGCGTGCCGCGGCCCCGGCCGACCTCAAGGGCGACGCGCTCGCCGCCCTGCAGAAGGCGGTCGACACGCTGCTCGCGGCGGTCACCTCCGGCGACCCCACCAAGGTGGTGCCCGCGGCCACCGCCGTGGTGACGGGTCTCGTCAACGTCGTCGTGGCCGTGGTGCTCGGCGGTGGCCTCCCGCTGCCGAACCTGCCGGGCCTGCCGTCGCTGTCCAGCCTGCCGGCGCTGCCCACCGGTGCACTGCCCACGGGTGCGCTGCCTGCGCTGCCGGTCCGCTGAGTCGCGGGTTCGTCAGTCGCGGGTTCCGCGGCATTCCGCCGTCGTGCCGGCCTTCACGGTCGGCACGACGGCTGTTTTATATGAGAATGCGACACGCCGTTCATTCGGGTGGGTTGCAGGAATTTTCTGCACACGGGGTTTCCGTCACGCCCGGGGCTCGTTAGCCAAGGCGCAGTGAGAGACCAGGCATTTCAAGATGCCTGCACAGTGAAATTCCCTCTGGTGACGTGAGTTGCCGAAGAAAGGAACACGATGAAGTCCCTGAAGGCTGCCGCTGTCGTTGCCGGATCCGTGGTCATCGCCGGTGTCGCCGCGCCGGCCATGGCCATGGGGGCCGCCGATGTCACGCCCACCAGCCTCAACGGCGCCCTGGAGACGATCACCAGCCAGCGCTCGCTCAACGTGCAGGACGTGATGCCCCTGCAGCACCAGTCGGACGCGCTCGACACCGAGAACAAGGACTCGGCGCTCAACACCCTGAACGGCGCGACGACGGCACTGAACTCGGCGGCCGCCCCCTCTCAGCTCCTCGGCGGACTTCCTCTCCAAGGCTGATCTGATTTTTCATCGCGTGTCCTTGCGGAAAGCATTGCCGAGCCGTCCATAGGCTGAGGCAAATTCCTGAGGAAAGGGCTGACGATGAACACTGCCAAGAAGGCCGCTCTGATTTTCGCCGCCGCCGGAATGGCCGCTGGTGCCGCTTCGGGCAGCGCCTTCGCCCACGGTGGTGACGGCGCCAGTGCCGAGGGCGTCGCGGTCAAGTCCCCCGGTGTCGCTTCCGGAAACGTCGTCCAGGTCCCCGTGGACATCCCGGTCAACGCATGCGGCAACACCGTCGACGTCATCGGCGCACTGAACCCGGCATTCGGGAACACCTGTGTGAACGAGTGATGTTCGAAAGGGCCGATTCCGCACCCCGCGGAATCGGCCCTTCGCGCCATTCGGCGCTGTTCGAGGCCCGTCCCTCTTTCGTGTGGTCGCTCCGCCGCATGTCGCCCGGTCGGGTGAGAAATCGGCCGCGTGTATTCCGGCACGTCGATAGGGTTCCGCGGTGACCTCAACCTCAAGCGAAACGCGCCCGCTCCGAGCCGCCGATCTCGGCACGCTCGCCGTCATGGCGTTCAGCGGTGAAGCCCCCGACGGAGACATGCCCTACCTCCTCGCCTACTCCCTCGGCGACGGCGAGAACGGGCCGGAGGGCTCCTCGGAAGCCGTCACCCAGCTGCTGCGCGACAACGGCCTGCCCGTCGGCGACAAGCTCGTCGACGGCTCCCGGAACCCGAGCCTGCCGCTCACCCTCCTCGTCGAGGCGGGACAGGCCGTCGTCAACATGCCGCACCTCAACGCCCAGTGCATCGTGCCGCCGGAGTGGCTCGCCGCCGTCGGCGAACGCGGCTACGCCTACTTCCTGTTCGCCACCCGCGCCTGGCCCGAAGCCGTGCCCGGCCGTCCCGTCGCACCCGAGAGCCTGACCGCGTTCGCCGGCGACGAGGAGACCTTGACCAGCGCCGCGCACATTCTGCTGCCGGCGCGCAGCCTGCGCGGCTGACGCAGCGGACCGGGCCGGAGCGCGGGAGACGCCGACGCGCCCGCCGCGTCGGAGCGCCTCGGCGCCGCAGCCAGTCCTACTACTGCATCGCTCGGGGGAATCTTGAACTGAAGCCGTTCGCAGGCTCGTTACTCGGTACGCACGCAGAGCCCCACGAATTCCGAAAGGGACCGTACCTGAGATGAAGCCGACCACCCGAGGAACCCTCGCCGCCGTCATCACCTGTGTGGCGGCCGCGGCAGGTGCCGCCGCGACCCCCGCCGTCGCGGCCGGCTCGGTCCCCGTTCCCGTGCCGCTGGACGGTGTGGAGAAGTCCCTCAACGTGCAGCTGCCCAAGGTCGGTGGGGAGCTGCCGCTGCCCGTGCCGGGCAAGCCCGAGGGACCGCAGTACGTCGAGGGGCGCCTCATTCCGCAGGGGGCCGTGCCGCAACTGCCGCTCAGCGGCGGGCTGCCGGGCGCGGGTCTGCGTGCGCCGCTGCCGCACGTCCTCGGCGACGGCTTCGACCACGTCGAGGTCGGCACCCCCGCTTCCGACCTGCGCACGCTGACCCCCGGACTGTCCCTGGACACTCCGCTGACCCCGCCGAACCCCGACAACTTCGGCCTCCCCGACCTGAAGCTCCCCCAGGCGGCCGTGCTCACCCCGCTGCTGCAGACGGTGCCGGGCGCGAACCTGGGGCTCGCCGGAGGCGCGTAGTCCAGGCCCACCGGGCCTGTCTCCCGGCCGGCCGTCGCAGGATCCGCCGCAGGCCCCCGGCGGTCACCGTTACTGAACACGACGAGGAGAGAACATTGTTCGTCAGCAGAGTGTCAGTGAGTTCGTCGGCAGGCTCGGCGAATCCGGTGGGGGCGGTGGCTCCGCAGAGCCCGGTGGGGTCCGCATCTTCGGCCGATCCCGACGACAGAAGCCGCCGGTACGTGATGCGCGGGATGGTGGCGCTGGTCGTCGCCGCGGCCGCGATCCCGGTCGTCGCGGCGTCGCGGCCGCCGGGCGCCGACGACACCGTGGCCGACCCGCGCGACACACCGGACACCTTCGAGGAGACCTACCGCGGCCGCCTCATCCGCGGCACCTGGGCGGGCACGGGCCGGGCCGCGGATGACGCCGGGGAATGGCAGGTCACCGTGGACGGGCGGCCGCTGCATCTGATGCGCCGTGCGGACGGCACCTACCTGAGCATGGTGGACCACTACCAGTCGTACGCGACCCCGCTCGCCGCCGCGCGCGCCGCCGTCGACGAACTGGGGCCCAAGGAACATCTGCGGGCCATGGGCATGAGCAGGGACGAGGGCGGCCGTTCCGCGGACGGGGGGCACCGTGGCGTACACGCGTAAGGACGTCAGCACGCTGACCCGCGCGGAACGGCGGCGGTTCGTCGGCGCGATGCTGGAGATCAAACGCCGTGGCGAGTACGACGACTTCGTGCGGATGCACATCGACTACTACGTCTCCGACGGCGACGGTGGACTGCGCGCGGCCCACATGGCGCCGTCCTTCCTGCCCTGGCACCGCAAGTTCCTGCTGGAGCTGGAGCGGGCGCTGCGGCGCGTCGACTCCGGGGTGAGCGTGCCGTACTGGGACTGGACGCGGGACCGGACGCCGTCCAGCGCCCCGTGGACCAAGGACCTGCTCGGCGGCAACGGGCGGCGCTCCGACCACCGGGTCATGACCGGCCCCTTCGCGTACGGCAACGGGAAGTGGACGATCAAGGAAGGGGTGACCGACGTCGATTTCCTCACCCGGGACTTCGGCCACCCCCAGGACCCGCTCGAACTGCCCACCCGCACCGAGCTGGCCCGGGCCCTGAACGATTCCGTCTACGACACCTCGCCGTGGGACTCCACCTCCACCAAGGGGTTCCGGAACCGGCTCGAAGGGTGGGGCCGGGGGAGCGGCAGCGGTGCATGGGGCAACCACAACCGCGTCCACCGCTGGGTCGGCGGCCATATGCTCGGCGGCGCCTCGGTCAACGATCCCGTCTTCTGGCTGCACCACGCCTTCGTCGACCTTCAGTGGTCGCTGTGGCAGCGGCGCCACCGGGGCGCGCGCTATCTGCCCGCGAACCCGCCGGGCCCCGGCAGCTCGCAGTACGAGCGGATCGTCGCGCGGCACCAGGGAATGCCGCCGTGGAACGTGACGCCGGATCAGATGGAGGACGTCGGCCGGATCTACCGCTACGCCTAGCGCGGGGCGCGAGCGGGATGGCACGCAACGGCAGGGCGCAGCACGGGGTGGACAGGAACAGGACGGGCGGGATGGGCGGGTAGTGCGAGGCCCCCGGCGGTCGCAACCGCCGGGGGCCTTTCTGCGCTACGTCGGATCAGCCGCCGTAGCCGTAGCCCGAGGGGCCGTGGTGACCCGGGTGGCTGGGCTTGCCGCCACCGTCGTTGACGCAGGTGTTGCCGAAGGCCGGGTTGAGCAGGCCGATGACGCTGACGGTGTTCCCGCACACGTTGACCGGGATGTGGATCGGGACCTGGACGACGTTGCCCGACAGGACGCCGGGCGAGCCGACGGCCTCGCCCTGAGCACCCGCGTCCGCCATGGCCAGGCCGGCCCCGCTGAGCACCACGGCACCCGTGCCGAGCGCGACAGCGGCTGCCTTCGCGATGCGAGACATCACGTTCTCCTTTGACTCGTTGAGTGCGGCTGCTCGAACGCGACCGCACTCCCCTTCAACGCGCCCGCTCACCACTGGTCACGGACTTCGTCCTGGGATCACCCGTTCCGAACAGGCCCTTCGTTCGTACGACCCTTCGAGTCCCGCGAAATTCGTTTCGGCTCGCGAAGGCCCTCAACTAGCCTCCGAACCATGGCAACCGACCAATTGATCCGTCTGTTCGCCGAGGAGCGCCGGGTCCGCGCCTTCGCCGCCGTGGCCCTCGGCGCGGACACACCCGAGAAGGTCATGGAGCGGTCCGGGCTGTCCCCGAAGGAGGCCGCGGCGGCGCTGCGGAAGCTCCGGGACCAGCAGGTGATTCAGGCAGCGGGCGACGGCGGACTGACCGTCGCCTACGCACACCTCCGCGAGCTGGCCCGGGACAGTGCCGCGCAGCCACCCGCGGAGAACCACGGCTCCGGCGACGAGCGGACCGAGACGGTCCTGCGGACCTTCGTGCGGGAGGGCCGCCTCGTCCGGCTGCCCGCCCAGTGGCAGCGCAAGCTGGTCGTCCTGCGGCACATCGCCGAGCGGACCTTCGAACCGGGCGTCGAGTATCCGGAGCGCACCGTCAACGAGAAGCTGCGCGCCTGGTGCGAGGACGCACCGGTGGACCATGTGACGCTACGGCGGTATCTCGTGGACCTGCACCATCTGAAGCGGCAGTACGGCTTCTACTGGGTGCCCAACGGGGCGGCTTGAGCGGCTTCGGCGGGTTGTGCGGCTTGATGCGCGGAGGCTTGATGCGCCGAGGGGTGTCTTACGACGTGATGCCGAACCGCCCGGGCCGTCAGCTGAGGAGACGTACGGGAGCGCCCGCGAGGTAGGCCCGGATGTTCTCCACCGCCGCGCCGTAGTACGTCTCGTAGTTCGCCCGCGACACATAGCCCAGATGCGGGGTCGCGAGCAGGCGGGGGGCCGAGCGCATCGGGTGGTCGGCCGGGAGCGGCTCGATGTCGAACACGTCGATGCCCGCTCCGGCGATCCGGCCGTCGTGCAGCGCCGCGAGCAGTGCGTCCTGGTCGACGATCGCCGCGCGCGAGGTGTTGACGAGGTAGGCGGTCGGCTTGAGCAGCGCCAGCTCGGCGGAGCCGATCAGGCCACGGGTGCGGTCGCTGAGCGCGAGGTGCACGGAGACGAAGTCGCTGCTCGCGAGCAACTCCTCCTTGGAGGCGGCCAGTTCCGCTCCGGCTTCTTCGGCGCGCTCCTTGGTCAGGTTCTGGCTCCACGCGCTGACGTGCATGCCGAAGGCGAGGCCCACCTGTGCCACCCGGCTGCCGATCTTCCCGAGTCCGAGCAGCCCGAGCGTGCGGCCGTGCAGATCGGCGCCGACGGTGGTCTGCCAGGGGCCGCCCGCACGCAGCGCGTCGTTCTCGGTGACGACGCCCCGGGCGAGGCCGAGCAGCAGCGCCCAGGTCAGCTCGACCGGGGGCGTGGAGGAACTCGGGGTCCCGCACACGGTCACGCCGTGTTCCTCGGCTGCCGCGTAGTCGATCACCGAGTTGCGCATCCCGGAGGCGATCAGCAGCTTCAGACGGGGCAGCCGGGCCAGCAGCGAGGCGGGGAAGGGGACCCGCTCGCGCAGGGTGACGACGATGTCGAAGTCCGCGAGCGCGACGGCCAGCGCGTCCTCGTCCGCGAAGTGCGTCCCGAAGCTGACGACTTCCACGTCGTCCGCCACCGGTGACCAGTCGGCGATCTCGGTCGCGACGTTCTGAAAGTCGTCGAGCACGGCGCAGCGAAGTTGCATGGTCAATCCCTCCCAGGCTCGTCCGGACCCTATCCGAGCCCCTGGAGCGGGAGAGTTGGTGGGCCCGATCCGGAACCTGCGACGGCTGATCGCTCCGCGTGGCAGTATCTGGGCTTCATGAGTGCGTCACCGGCGGTACGGAGCCTGCGCGCGGCGGTGTTCGCCGTGCTGTGTGTGCTGCTGGCTGCCGGAGGCCATGCTCTGGCGTCCGGACAGGCGCCCCCGTTGTGGGTGGACGCCGCCGGGTTCCTCCCCGTCTTCGCGGCCGGTGTGCTGCTGGGCGGCCGGGAAAGGTCGCTCGTGGGGATAGGCGGCGGCATGCTGGCCGCCCAGGCCGGGCTGCATCTCGCCTTCGAGGCCGCCGAATCGCGTACGCGCACCGCCATGGCCATGCACGGCACGGCCATGGCACAGGCGCGGATGTCCCACGGGCACATGGTGCGAGCGCAGATGGCGCACCCGCAGGCGCTGGTGTCCCACGCCACCGTCGGTCATGTGGCGGCCGCACTTCTCGCGACCTGGTGGCTGCGGTGCGGCGAGGCCGCACTGTGGTCGCTGCTGCGGCGGGCCGCGGTGCTCGTGCCGGGCCTCATGGCCTGGTGGCGGGTGCGGACGGCGCCGTCCGCCGAGCCGGTGCCGGGCGGTGTGTGCGGAAGTGTGGCAGAGCTGCGGCCGCTCCAGCAGGCGTTGCTGCGGCACGCCGTCTCGCGGCGGGGACCGCCGGCAGGGGTCCCGTACACGCCCTGACCGCCTTCACACCAGTACGGAGTTCCCCTGATGTCCTCGACACGCATCACCCTGCGCCGAGCCGGTCTCGTCGCCGCCCTCACCACTGCCGGGGTCCTGACCGCCGCCGGTACCGCCTTCGCGCACGTGACGGTCCACCCCGGCAGCTACGCCAAGGGCGCCACGGACGGCGTCCTGACCTTCCGGGTTCCCAACGAGGAGGACACCGCCAGCACCACGAAGGTGCAGATCTTCCTGCCGACGGACCATCCGGTTCTCGGCGTGCTGGTCACGCCCGAGGAGGGCTGGACGGCGAAGGTGACGACCACGAAGCTCAAGACCCCCGTCAAGACCGACGACGGCACGATCACCGACGCCGTCTCGGAGGTCACCTGGACCGGCGGGCGGATCCGGCACGGCGAGTACCAGGACTTCAACGTCGCCTTCGGTCAACTCCCGGACAACGCCGATGAGTTGACGTTCAAGACGCTGCAGACCTACTCGGACGGCAAGGTCGCCCGCTGGATCGAGGAGGAGAAGGGCGGGGAGGAGCCGGAGAACCCGGCACCGGTGCTCAAGCTCACCGCCAAGTCCGCCGATTCCGACTCCGGTTCGGGTTCCGATTCCGGTTCGGGCTCCGACTCCGCGTCGGGTTCGAGCCCGGCGGCCAAGAGCCCGGTGGCGAGCAGCGACTCCGGCAGTGACTCGACGGCTCGTGGCCTGGGCATCGCCGGCCTCGTCGTGGGTGTCCTCGGCCTGATCGCGGCCGGCGTCGCCATCGCACGTGGCCGGGGCGCCCGCTCCTAGCGGGGCGTCCTCGGGAAGAGTGCGGCCCCGGACGCCCTGAGGGGGCGGGCCGGGGCCGCGTGCTCACGGAGCCACCTGCGGTCGCTCACTGTTGAGTTGCCAAGGTGCTATGCGCTCAACCTCGTCAGTCCTGTGCGGGCGCCTTCTTCTGGCGGACGAAGAGCAGCGCCGCGCCGCCGATGACGACCAGGCCGATGGCCACGCTCGCGATGATCGGGGTCACGCTGGAACTGCCGGTCTCGGCGAGGTCGGTGTCCCCGGTGGAGGTGCCGCCCACCGTCGCCGGGCTCGGCTCGCTCAGGATCTGGGTCGCGTCGCCGCCCGCGCTGCCCTGCGTCCGGCAGTCGAGGACGCCCTTGAAGCGCTTCTCGAATCCGTCCGGCCCCTTGATCGTGAAGTCGTAGGCCTGGTCCTCCTGGAGCGGGATCGTGACCGTCTGGGACTTGCCCGCCTCGATGGTGTGCTCGATCCCCATCAGCTCGAAGGTGAACGCCTTGTCGCCTTCGTTGGCCGCCGTGATGTCCACGCCGCCCTTGGCACAGTTCTTCTCGGCCGAGAGCGCCGGTATCGCACCCTTGGCGGCCCAGGTGGCGGTCGCCGTCGCGGAGACCGTCGATTCGCTGGAGCCCGCGAGGATCTGCGTCTGGCTACGGGTCTCCGAGGCGAAGGCACGGCCGACCGGCACGGTCGTCGAGGCCTGCACCGTCAGCGCGGCGGAACCGTCCGCGCTGTCCTTCGGTACGTCGAAGTACAGGGCACTGCCGTTCTTCGCAGAGGTGATCGCCTTGCCCCTCTTGTCGACGATCTTCACCCCTTCGGCTACGGCGTCCGCGGGCGGCGTCACCGTCACGCTGCTCGCGTTGGTGTGCACCGTGACCGGGCCGAGCTTCTCGCCGGCGTGGCCGGAGACCGCGGGCGGGTCGAGGGTCAGTGAGGCCCTGGGCTCGGCGAGGCTTCGCGCGCTCTTCTGCAGGTAGTCCGCGAGCTTCTCGGCCCGCGGGCTCACCGCGTCGACGTCGGCGCCGTCCGAGTACCGCCAGATCGCCACCTGCGTGCCGGCCGCCGCGTCCTGCTCGGTGAGGCCGCTGGTGCCCGCCTTCTGCGCCAGCGAGGCGAGGTCGTTCACCTGCGGGTAGGAGTTCTGCAGGATCCAGCGGATCCTGCCCGCGTCCGCGTTGCCGTTCAGCGACGTGCCGCTCCAGGGGGTCTCCTGGTACTTGGCGTCCTTCTGCGTCGGGTTGTGGATGTCGATGCAGTAGGTCTGCAGCATCCCGCCGTTGTCGACGGACATCTCGAACAGGCCCGCCGACACCTGCTGGTCCGTGCCGTTGTCGTGGATCACGGCGGCCCCGTACGTCTTCAGGCCGCCTATGGTGGCGGTCGCGCCGCCCTGGTTCTGCGGGGTCTCGTCGGCGACGGCCGGGCCCGCGGTGGCCAACGCACCGGCGGCCACGAGCCCGGACGCCAACGTCGCGGCGGCGAGGCGGCCGGCCGCTCGCCTGCGCGCGGACCACGCAGAGAACGAAGAAAACACAGAATTCCCCTTCGAGCAGGACCCGTTGACATGGGGGGACGGTCCCGCCAGCAGAATCAGAAGCCCCGTGAGCTATGCCCGGCATCCTAAGGAAGCGGCGCACCACACTCCCCGGTCATGCCATCCGATCACCGATCCGAGCCGGAATCGTTATCGCTCGGCACGCCTGTGAGCTGCGCTTATCGACAAATCCATGGGGGATCGTTCGGAACGTATTTGTCGATAAGCCGCAGTTCGCTCAGGCGGTCCCCTCAGGCCGTCCCTCGGCGTTCACCCGTTTCTGACGTCACGTCACTCCGGCTGGCTCCGGCTGCTGTTGGGCCGCCGAGCCGGGCTGATCCTGCGGGTCCGTCTCCCAACTCGGCTCCGGCCGGGGTGTCGAGGCCACCGCCGCCGTATCCCCCTTGGACGCCCGCCGGAACGCGGACGTACCCCGCGACAGGTCGTGTCCGATCGCCACCGCGTCGACGTCCGCCGACGTCCAGCTCTGGCCGTCGCGCTGCTCGGTGCGGACCTTCAGCCGGCCGTGGACGACCACCGGATCGCCCACGGACACCGAAGCCCCCACGTTCGTGGCGAGCGACCGCCGGGCCCACACCGTGAAGAAGTTGGTGTGGCCGTCCGTCCAGGTGTTCTTCTCGCGGTCCCAGTACCGCGCCGTGACCGCCAGCCGGAACCTCGCCGACGCTCCGCTCGCCAACTCCTTGTACACCGGCTGCGTAGCCACGTTCCCCACCACGCACACCATCGTCTCGTGCATCGCGAACCCCTCTCCCGTACGGCTGCGTCTGTCGTCTCGTGCCGAGTTCAGACTGCCTCCGCCGGTGCGGGCCCGCTGAGCGCTGTGGGCTACCGGCCGGTTGTGGAAAACCGCGTCACCCGTGAGGGTGACGCGGTGTTGTCGGACGGGCACGGCTCATGCGGCTCATCCGACGGGTGCGGACACCCCCGTGACCCGTCCGTACTGCTCCCGTACCTCCCGATACCGCAGCAGCTCCGCCGCCACCGGATCCAGGACCCGCGCCCGTCCGCAGCCGGCCGCGGCCTCGCGCAGCCGCCGTTCCGCCTCCAGCCCGTACCGCCGTGCGGGCCCGCGCGCCGCCATCCTGCTGCTCCACTCGACCGCCGGACCGCCGATGATGCCCGTCGCCATCAGCAGTACCGGCACCCCGAGATTCGGCGACATGACCCCGACGATCTGCGCCACCAGCCACAGTCCGCCGAGGACTTGCAGGATGGTCATCGACGCCTGCGCGAGGACGGCGACCGGCCACCAGCCGGGCCGCGGCGGCCGCCCCACCGGTGTCGTGGCGCGCACCGCCATCTCGTCCAGCGCCTCGGGCAGCCCCTGCGCCCCGCGGACCGCCGCCTCGCGCACCGCCTGCGCCCACGGCGTCGGGAGCCCGCGGGCCGCGCGGTCCGCCACCGAACGCACGGCCTGCTCGACACGCTGCCGGGCCGTGGCCTCCTCGTCCGCGGGCGCCCGCACGGCCAGCCGCCCCGTCGGAGGCTCGCGCCGGTCCTCGTACCACCGCCACAGCCGCAGCCAGGGGGTGCCACATGCCCGGTTGGCGTTGCGCAGCCACGCGCGCTCCGCCGCCTCGCCCGCCGCGGTGGCGCCGACGGCGTCCGCGAGCCGGTCCGCGAACTCGGCGCGGGCCTCCTCGCTGAGACCGGTCCGGCGCCCGGTCGCGTAGACGGGCCGCAGCCGCGCCGCGGCCGCGTCCAGGTCGGCGGAGATACGACGGGCCGCAGCACCCCGCTCGGCCAGGAACTGGCCCAGCGACTCGCGCAGTTCGCCGATGCCGTCGCCGGTGAGCGCGGACAGCGCGAGCACGGTCGCGCCCGGTTCGCCGTACTCGCCGAGCGCGATGCCGTCCTCGTCGAGCAGCCTGCGCAGATCGTCGAGGACCTGGTCGGCGGCCTCACCGGGCAGCCGGTCCACCTGATTGAGGACTACGAAGGTGACCTCCGCGTGCCCCGCCATGGGCCGCAGATAGCGCTCGTGAAGGACGGCGTCCGCGTACTTCTCGGGGTCCACGACCCAGATGACCGCGTCGACCAGCGCCAGGACGCGGTCCACCTGCTCGCGGTGCTGGACGGCCGCCGAGTCGTGGTCGGGCAGGTCGATCAGGACCAGCCCGCGCAACTGCGCCTCCGCCTCCGCGCTCTGCAGCGGACGCCTGCGCAGCCGGCCCGGGATGCCGAGCCGGTCGATGAGCGTCGCCGCGCCGTCGCTCCAACTGCACGCGATGGGCGCCGCGGTCGTCGGCCTGCGTACCCCCGTCTCCGAAATCGCCACCCCGGCAAGCGCGTTGAAGAGCTGCGACTTGCCGCTGCCCGTGGCGCCCGCGATGGCGACGACCGTGTGCTGCCCCGACAGCCTGCGGCGCGCCGCCGCCTCGTCGAGGACCCGGCCCGCCTCGGCGAGCGTCCTGCTGTCGAGCCGGGTACGGGACAGCCCCACCAGCTCGCGCAGCGCGTCGAGCCGCGACCGCAGGGGTCCGTCGTACGCGAGAGGGGGCACGACCTGCGCGGTGGAGGACCTGGTGTCCGCGGCCACGCTCGGCACGGCTTCCGCCTGGGTGGCCGTCTCGGAGACGCGGCGCGCGATGAGCCCGTCGTCCCAGGCGGATTCGGGGGCGGGCTCGGGCTCCGTACGGGCCGGTGCGTCCTGGGCCGGGGAAGCGGCGTGGGGCGACTTCGTTTCGTCCTTCACGCGCGCGTGCCCGGAATCGCCCTCTGCGCGCGCGTGCCCGCCGTCTTCGCGGTCGCGGGTGTCGTCGCAACCGTCTCCATCGCATCCCTGTCCGTCGCAACCCGCTCCTTCGCACCCCTCTCCTCCGGAATCCTCTCCTTCGGAGGACGCGCCTTCGGTGAGCATCCCTTCGGAGCGCACGCCTTCGCAGAGCACGCCTTCGGGACGGCCGTCTTCGGGGCACGTGTTTTCGGAGCGCTCGGCCTCGCAAGGCGCGGCCCCGTTGGGCTCGTCCCTGGGGGAGTTGGACTCGTCCCTGGGGTTGTCGCCTCCCGGGGAGTCGCCTCCGGTGTGGTCGGCGTGATCCGTGCGGTCAGTGACGGCAGTCACCGCGGTCACCTCTCCTTCTGCAGTACGGACAGCGCGGCGATGAGTTCGGACTGGGGTTCTGGGTGTACGTCGAGTGCGTCGAGCGGGGCGAGGCGGCGCTCGCGCTCGGTGTGCAGCGCCTTGTCGAGGTAGTCGGTGAGCAGCCGTCCGCCGCGGTCGCGCAGCCGCAGGGCGCCGTGTGCGCCGATGCGCTCCGCGAGCCCTTCGCCCGCGCTGCGCGCCCGGCGCCCGCCCAGCAGTGCGGTGGCCACCAGGGCGGCGACCACGTCCGTGTCCGGGGCGGCGCCCTTGTCGAGGTCGCGCACCTCTTCCTCGGCGTACTCCTCAAGGACGCGCCGCCAGCGCCGTACGGCCATCCCGATCCGGTGCTCGGCGCTCTCGGGCGCCGGGTCACGGCCGGTCAGCTCCGGGGCGCCCGCTGCCGGTTCGCGCCGCCAGGCCTCGTCCACGCGCTCGTCGGCAGCCGTGACGGCGCACAACAGCAGCGCGCTCAGGCTCTCGACAAGGGCGTCGAGCAGTTCGCCGGCGGAGCAGTCGAGCGGGTAGGCGCGCCACCGCTTCAGTGCGTCTCCGGAGAGCACGGCCCCGGCCTGCAGACGCCCCTTCAGGCGCGCGTGCTCGCTGTCGTAGGCGCCCTCGACGGCTGCGGTGAGCCGCATGGCCGCCGCGTGCTGCGCGGCCGCGGCGCCGGCCAGTTCGGGCATGCGCGCGCGCAGCGAGTCGAGGATTCCGTGCGCCGTACGGGCCATCGCCTCGTGCCGGGCTCCCGGGTCCTGCGTCTGGTGCGTGAGCCAGGTGCGCAGCGGTGCGACGGCGGTCGCGGGCAGCAGCCCGCCGCCCCAGGCGGACTCGGGCAGCTCGGGGACGGTGAAGCGGGGCACCTCGCCCAGACCGGCCTTGGCGAGCAGGGCGCCGTACTGCCGGGACACCTCCGACACCACCTGGTGCGGTACCCGGTCGAGCACGGTGACCAGGGTCGCCTTGTACTCCTTCGCCGTACGCAGCAGGTGCCACGGCACGGCGTCGGCGTACCGTGCGGCCGTGGTGACCATCACCCAGATGTCGGCCGCGCAGATCAGCTCGGCGGCGAGCACCCGATTGTCGGCCACCAGGGAGTCGATGTCGGGCGCGTCGAGGAGGGCGAGGCCGCGGGGCAGGGTGTCGGCGGTCTCGATCCGCAGTACCCGCTCGCCGCGGTCGGTGAGCGGATGCAGGTCGTCACCCGGCTCCTGATGGGGCACCCATACGCGGGTGAGGTGGGGCAGCACCCGCATCCCGCTGAACCAGTGATGGTCCTCCGGATGGCACACCAGCACCGGTGTCCGTGTCGTGGGCCGCAGCACGCCCGCCTCGCTGACCCGCCGCCCCACAAGGGAGTTGACCAGCGTCGACTTGCCGGCTCCCGTGGAGCCGCCGATCACGGCCAGGAGGGGCGCTTCGGGCTCCTTCAGCCGGGGCACCAAATAGTCGTCGAGCTGTGCGAGCAGTTCGTCGCGGTTGGCACGCGCGCGTGGAGCCCCTGGCAGGGGCAGCGGAAAGCGTGCGGCGGCGACACGGTCGCGCAGGGCGGAAAGTGCGTCGAGCAGCTGAGGCCGTACGTCCAAGGTCACCACATGCGAAGAATGCCCAACTTTGGAGGCTTTCTGAAGCATATGAGCATGTCTGCGCGCCGACAGGACACAGGGGACGGAAGGGATGACTGGGGCGCAGGCATAACGAGTGCACAACACCCGATGCGCGAGACGCCAAAAGCGGTGCACGATTCGTACCTGCCTGCGATTATCAGGACCGCTTCACCGAACCTCCACATCGAGCCACGGAGGAGAAGCACCAAGGACGAGGACGCGGGAGCCCTATCCTTGTCCCGGCAAGGTCACGGATCAGCCCACACCCGGGCACCAGGACACAGGCCACCACACCCGGCCCCCGTAGCTCAGTGGATAGAGCAGGCGCCTTCTAAGCGCTTGGCCGCAGGTTCGAGTCCTGCCGGGGGCGCCACTGAGTGCCCTTCCTTCGGGGAGGGCCTTTTTGCTGTTCTTTCCCGGCCTCCGTCCGCCGAAGGAGACTCCCTGTGGCAGACGCCTCCATGCTGGACGCCTCCCTGCCGGGCGACCCCATGGCGGATGACTTCATGGCGGAGGCGCGTCGGCGCGTTGCGGTGTTCTCGCTCGGCGGCACCATCGCCATGACCGCACAGCCGACGGGCGGTGTGACGCCCACGCTGTCGGCCGGTGATCTGGTCGCCGCCGTACCGGGATTGGCCGAAACCGGTATCGCCGTCGAGGTCCACGACTTCCGTCAACTCCCCGGCGCTTCGCTGTCCTTCGCCGATCTGCTCGACCTGGCGGGGGAGTTCGACCACCTCGCCGTGGACGGGGTGGTCGTCACCCAGGGCACGGACACCATCGAGGAGACCTCCTACCTGCTCGACCTGGTGCACTCCGGTGAGATGCCGATCGTCGTCACGGGTGCGATGCGCAACGCGAGCATGGCGGGCGCGGACGGACCGGCCAACGTGCTCGCGGCCGTCCGGGTGGCGGCGAGCGCGGAGGCCCGGGGGCTGGGTGCCGTGGTGGTGTTCGGCGAGGAGGTCCACGCGGCCCGCTGGGTCCGCAAGACGCACGCCACCAGCCCGACGGCGTTCACGTCCTACCCGGGGCCGGTCGGCTACGTCGCCGAGGACCGCGTACGCATCTGGTCCCGCCCGAGCGGGGAACCGGGCATCCTGCCCGAGCGCCGGAACGGCAACGTCCGTACCGCAGTTGCCCCTGTCGGGCTCGGCGACGACGGGGCCGTCCTGCGGGCCGTCGGCGCGGCGGTCGACGGGCTGGTCGTCGCCGCGTTCGGCGCCGGCCACGTCCCCATGGCGTGCGTGGACGCGCTGACCGAGCTGGCCGAGCGGATGCCGGTGATCCTGGCATCGCGCACCGGAGCCGGTCCCGTCCTCACCGAGACCTACGGCTTCCCGGGCTCCGAATCGGACCTGCTCGCCCGCGGCCTGATCTCCGCCGGCACCCTCGGCCCGGTCAAGGCCCGCATCCTCCTGCAGATCTTGCTGATGCGAGGAGCCGAGCAGCACGAGATCGCGGAGCGCTTCGCCCGGATCCTGTGAGCAGCGGTCGTCGACGACGATCAGTGACCGGCCGGCTACGGGCGCCGTCCTGGAACGTCCAGGTCGCAGCCCCCCGACCAAACGCGTTTCCCCCGGAGGGTAGCCGTCAGGCAAGATGGGGTGTATCTGCCCACTGCCGATTTCAAGCGTCCGGACGGTTTCTCTTGGCTGAGTTCATTTACACCATGCGCAAGACGCGCAAGGCGCACGGCGACAAGGTGATCCTCGACGACGTCACCTTGAACTTCCTGCCGGGCGCCAAGATCGGTGTGGTCGGTCCGAACGGTGCCGGTAAGTCCACCGTTCTCAAGATCATGGCCGGGCTGGAGCAGCCGTCCAACGGTGACGCGTTCCTGTCTCCCGGCTACACGGTCGGCATGCTCCTCCAGGAGCCGCCGCTCGACGAGTCCAAGACCGTGCTGCAGAACGTGCAGGACGGCGCCGCCGAGATCATGGGCAAGCTGCACCGGTTCAACGAGGTCGCCGAGCTGATGGCGACCGACTACTCCGACGCGCTCATGGACGAGATGGGCAAGCTCCAGGAGGACCTGGACCACGCCAACGCGTGGGACCTGGACACCCAGCTGGAGCAGGCCATGGACGCCCTGGGCTGCCCGCCCGGCGACTGGCCCGTCACCAACCTCTCCGGTGGTGAGCGCCGCCGCGTCGCGCTCTGCAAGCTGCTGCTCGAAGCCCCTGACCTGCTGCTTCTCGACGAGCCCACCAACCACCTGGACGCCGAGTCCGTGCAGTGGCTGGAGCAGCACCTCGCGAAGTACCCCGGCACCGTCGTCGCCGTCACCCACGACCGGTACTTCCTCGACAACGTGGCCGAGTGGATCCTGGAGCTGGACCGCGGCCGCGCCCACCCCTACGAGGGCAACTACTCCACCTACCTCGACAAGAAGGCCTCCCGCCTCAAGGTCGAGGGCCAGAAGGACGCCAAGCGCGCCAAGCGGCTCAAGGAAGAGCTCGAGTGGGTGCGGTCCAACGCCAAGGGGCGCCAGGCCAAGTCCAAGGCGCGTCTGTCGCGCTACGAGGAGATGGCCGCCGAGGCGGACAAGATGCGGAAGCTGGACTTCGAGGAGATCCAGATCCCGCCGGGCCCGCGCCTGGGCAGCATCGTCGTCGAGGTCAACAACCTCTCCAAGGCCTTCGGCGACAAGGTGCTCATCGACAATCTCTCCTTCACGCTGCCGCGCAACGGCATCGTCGGCGTCATCGGCCCGAACGGCGCCGGCAAGACCACGCTCTTCAAGATGATCCAGGGTCTGGAAGAGCCCGACTCCGGTGCGATCAAGGTCGGCGAGACCGTCAAGATCTCGTACGTCGACCAGAGCCGCGAGAACATCGACCCGAAGAAGTCGCTGTGGGCCGTCGTCAGCGACGAGCTCGACTACATCAACGTGGGCCAGGTCGAGATGCCCTCGCGGGCGTACGTCTCCGCCTTCGGCTTCAAGGGCCCGGACCAGCAGAAGCCCGCCGGTGTGCTCTCCGGTGGTGAGCGCAACCGCCTCAACCTCGCGCTCACCCTCAAGCAGGGCGGCAACCTGCTGCTCCTCGACGAGCCCACCAACGACCTCGACGTCGAGACCCTCTCCTCGCTCGAGAACGCGCTCCTCGAATTCCCCGGTGCCGCCGTGGTCGTCTCCCACGACCGCTGGTTCCTGGACCGAGTGGCCACGCACATCCTCGCCTACGAGGGTGACTCCAAGTGGTTCTGGTTCGAGGGCAACTTCGAGTCGTACGAGAAGAACAAGGTCGAGCGTCTCGGCCCGGACGCGGCGCGCCCGCACCGTGCCACCTACAAGAAGCTGACCCGGGGCTGATCTTGCGGCACATCTACCGCTGCCCGCTGCGCTGGGCGGACATGGACGCGTACGGCCACATCAACAACGTGGTCTTCCTCCGCTACCTGGAGGAGGCGCGGATCGACTTCCTGAACCGCCCGGACAAGGATTTCCAGCAGGGTTCCGTGGTAGCTCGCCATGAGATCGACTACAAGCGGCAGCTGGTCCACCGGCACGCGCCGGTGGACATCGAGCTGTGGATCACGCAGATCAGGGCCGCGTCCTTCACCATCACCTACGAGGTGAAGGACCCGGACCAGGTGTACGTCACGGCCTCGACGGTCGTCGTGCCGTTCGACTTCGCGGCGCAGCGCCCGCGCCGCATCACCGCCGAGGAGCGCGACTTCCTGGAGGGGTACCGGGACGACCGGGACGACGAGGCCGTCGCGGCATGACCGGTACGCCCGGTGCGCCCGGTGCGCACAGCACGACCGCTCTGCACCTCGCCGACGAAGGGGAGGCGGCGGACCTCGCCGCCTTCCTCGGCCGGCTGATCCACTACGACCGCGCGGCCGCCGTACGCCTCCAGGTGTCCGGCACCGCGCTCGCCGTGTTCGGCCGGCCGCCGTCGTTCGAGGTTCTCGCGATCCGCACGGCGCGCCTCGCCAAGCCGTACGAGAACGGGCTCGACGTCACGCTCGACGTCACCGTCTCCGCCGGTGAACTCCTCGAATCGATCGACGAGCCGGCGGCCACGCTCGCCGTCCCGCAGTCCGTCACCGGGCCCCCGTGGGCCGGCGTTCTGCCGCCCCGCGGCGGCTGGCAGCAGGTGCCGGGGCTGCCGGAGCTGGACGCCGTACGGGCGATGCTCTCCATGGCGGTCGCCGAATTCCGGTCCCGTACGGAGGAGTTGGCGCCCGAGGACCGTACGCGCGGCGAACTCGACCGGATCGGGCGGGAGATCTGGTCCCGGGAGATCGGCGGCACGGGCCTCCCGGTGCGTGCCGCGCACGCCGCGCAGGCCTTGGGATTCCTGCGTCCCGCCGGCCCAGGGCGCCAAGTCGCGCCCGGCGAAAGCCCGTTGGCCCTCTACTCGTCGGGAGCGTGGCTGCGGCTTCGCGCGCCGTACGGATCGATCGCCGTACGCCGGGCGGGATTTGGGGCCTTGGGCGTCAGCGTTCGCTAGCGTTCGCCGAACCCGGAACCGTCCCTCGGCGGGTCACTCGTGCCCGCTGTCGTCCGGCCATACGCCGATGTGGTCCGACTCCAGCTCCAGCGCCACCCGGTCCCGCATCCCCAGTGCGCGGGTGTACTCGGCGGGGAGTTGCAGGCGGCCCGCGCGGTCGAGCATGGCGTACTCGCGGGCCACCACGGCTTCCTGGCCGGTAGCGGCGTCGACCTCGGTGCGGCGCAGCACCTCCGTGGAGGTGCGGCCGTCGCGGATGGCGACCGTGCGGCGGACCTCGCTCGCGACCGCCTGGTCATGGGTGACGATCACGATGGTGGTGCCGAGGCGCTCGTTCGCCGTGCGGAAGGCGGCGAAGATCTGCTCCGCGGTGTGGGAGTCGAGTTCGCCGGTGGGCTCGTCGGCGAGCAGGACGGCGGGCGCGTTGGCCAGGGCCACGGCGATCGCGACGCGCTGCTGCTGGCCGCCGGACATCTGGTGCGGACGCCGGTTGCGGCAGTCGGCGATGCCCATCAACTCCAGGAGTTCCAGAGCGCGTTCGGCCTGCGTACGGCGGTGGGCGCGGACGCCTCGGGAACCGGCCAGCTGCATCGGCAGGGCGACGTTCTGCGCGGCCGTCAGGTAGGGGAGGAGGTTGCGGGCCGTCTGCTGCCAGACGAAGCCGACGACCTCGCGGCGGTAGCGGAGGCGGTCCTTCGCGCCCATGGTCAGCAGGTCGCGGCCCGCCACCCTGGCCGCTCCCGCGGTGGGGGTGTCCAGGCCGGCCAGGATGTTCATCAGCGTCGACTTGCCGCTGCCCGACGCGCCCACCAGCGCCATCAACTCGCCCTCCCTGACCAGCAGGTCGAGGCCCTGGAGCGCCTGCACCTCCACGCCGTCCGTGGAGAAGATCCGGACCAGGCGGTCGCAGGTGATGAGCGCGTCATGGCCGTAGGCGGGGCGGTCCCGGTGCGCGGCGGCGCGTTCGGCCAGGTCGGCGAAGGTGGGATTCGTGGCGGTCATGACGTGACTCCCGCAGATCGTGGTCGTGAGGTGGCAACCGCGCCACCCGCCGTACTCGCCGTACGCGCCGTACTCGTCACCGTGAATCCCCCGCCCTCAGCTCCCTGACCGACCCCCGTCTCCCCGTCCACCACGCCTGCCCCGCCGCGATGCCCGTCGCGAGGACGAGTACCGACAGGGCCGGGAGCAACAGGGACAGGGTGTCTGTGCGCAGCTCGGTGCCCCCGGGGGGTGCGTCTCCCGTCGCGGCCGCCAGGGCGATCGTCGTCAGGTCGATGCCGGGGGAGAGGAGACGGACGGCGGCCCAGCCGGTCAGGGCGCCGCCCGCGGCGGCGAGCAGGGCCTGCGGGAGGGCTTCGAGGACGAGGAGGCGGCGGCCCTGGGCGCGGGTGAGGCCCATGGTGCGCAGGCGGGCGAGGAGCGCGCTGCGTTCGGGGGCCGCGCGGACGAGGGCGAGCAGCAGGGCGAGTACGGCGTATCCGGCGCCCGCGGCGACGGCCGCCGCGTAGATGCGCTCGGCGCCGGACTGGAGCGGCGAGTCGACGTACGCCGCCCGCGCCTGCGACCGCAGGCGTACGTCCGCTCCGGCGCCCGCGGCCTTGCGCAGGGCGCCCCCGTCGAGGTGATCGCCGGTGACCAGGAGCGCGGTCGGGCGGGCGGCGCGGACGCCGAGGCCGGCGCGGTCGACGACCAGGAAGTCGGTGCCGGAGACCGCCGGGGTCAGGGTCCGGACGAGGACGATCCGTACGGTGACATGGCTGCCGTCCTCCAGGCGGACCGGGAAGGGCCGGGTGCCGTAGCGCTCGGCGACGGCGGGGGAGGCGAGGGCGGGCAGGGGTGCGTGGGCGGGGCGCTTCAGCCCGGCCGCGGGGAACGCGCCGAGCCCCGTCCGCCCGGCCAGCCGCGCGTAGGCCGCCGGGTCGGCGCCCGCGAGCGGCACGGTCTCCTCGCCGTCCTGGGGCTTCGCCTGGTAGGCGATGCTCACCGGGGTGACCTCGTGGACGCCGGAGCCGTCGCGGATCTCCGTCGCAGTTGCGTCCGGCAGCGGCCGGGTCGCCTCGATACGGGCGTCGGCGCCGGTGCCCAGGAGGGCGGCGCGGTCGCGGGTGTCGGCGACGCCCGCGAGGACCGAGCCGCCGAACGCGGCGGTGGTGAGGGCGGTGAGCAGGGCGAGGAGGGGCAGCACCGTGGAGACGGAGGTGCGGCCCGCGCGGGCCATCGACAGATGACCGACCACCCCGCGCAGCCGGCCCGTCGGCCGTGCCAGCCGGCGCAGCGGCAGCGGATAGAGCCGCACCAGCACCAGAGCGGCGATGACGCCCACCAACACCGGTGCCAGCGCCACGAGTTCGTCGCCGCCCTGCTCCGACGTGCCACGGTTGCGCAGCGCGAACACCGCCGCCGACGCCAGCACGAGCAGGGTGAGTTCCGCGACCGTACGGCGCCTGGACGGACGTAGGACGGTCAAGTCCTCGCGCCCGGTGTGGAGTTGGACCGCGCGGTGTCTGACCGCCGCACGCAGGGGGAGTGCGGCGCAGGCGAGGGCCGTCACCGCGACAGCGGCCGCCACCGCGTACGTACGGCGGCCGGTGGGGACCGCGAGCAGCGCGGCTCCGAGGCCCAGGGCGCCCGCCGGGACGGCGAGCACCGCCGTCTCGGCCAGCAGCCGGCCGGTGACGCCGCGCAGGGAGCCGCCCCGGGCGCGCAGCAGGGCGATCTCGGTGCGGCGCCGGTCGGCGGCGAGGCCGCCCGCCATCAGCAGGACGACGACGGCGACCGTGGCCGTGCCGGACGCGGCGACGGCGACGAGCGGGCCGATGCCGGACCGCAGCTGCGCGTACTGCGACAGGATGTCGTCGAGGTCGGTGCTCGCCTCCACGGACGGGTCGGTGAAGTCGCGGGCCTTCTCCAGGCCCGGGCCCGCTTCGAGCGAGGCGATCGCGGAGTTCAGGCGGGACAGGTCGTGCGCGGTGAGCGTGGCGGTGTCGGGGGCCAACTGCCAGTAGCGCAGCGGGTGTCCGGCCGTGCCGAGCATGGCGGGGGCCGCGGCCGGGGGCAGCAGCAGGGCACCCTGCCAGTAGGTGTCCATGTCGTTGCCCTGGTTCGGCACCTGGATCAGGGCGGGCCTGCGCAGCAGCGGCTGCGTCGTCCAGTACGCGCCCTCGGGCTTGCGCGGCTCGACGATGCCGGTCACCGTCACGGAGAGGGGCGGGCGCCCCGCGCCGGGCACATGGATCACCGAACCCACCTTGATCCGCAGGGTCTTGGCCGTCTCGGCGGTGACGGCGGCCTCCACCTGCTGCGTCTTCGCGGTCGCGGTCCCGGCCGCGCGCGGCAGGCGTCCCGAGCGCACCCGGGCGTGGTCGGCGAGGCCGTTCTGCGCGGCGAGCGCGATGCGCGTGGGCAGCCCGCTGGGCCGGGGCAGCCAAGGGTCGGGCACGGCAAGGGCGGCCGCGGTGCGGACGCCGTACGACGACTGGTCGCGGTCGGCGGTCAGCGGCCGCTCGGCGGTCCTCAGCACCTTCGTGTACTGCGCCTTGAGGGTGTCCGGATCCAGCGCCGCTTCCCGCTGTCGCTGCCGGAGTTCGGCACCGGGCTCCGGCGCCCACAGCTGCACCGTGGTCCGCCGCGCCGTCGCCTCCTCGACCGCCCGGCGCAGCCCCGCGTCCTCGTACCGGTCGACCGCCCGCGGAAACGCGGCGGCCAGTGCGGCGGTCAACGCCACCAGCAGGACGAGCGCGCAGGCGACACCGGGGGCCGCGCGCAGGCGGGTGCGCACCCAAGGGGCGACCGGAGTCACGTCACTCACCCCCCACCCGCAGCGAGTCGGCCGGATCGGGCCGGTGCAGGGCCAGGAACGCCGTCACGGCGAGCGGCGTGACGGCCACGGCGACCAGGAGCAACGCGACCTGAGTGAGGGGGAGTTCGACCAGGACGTCCGGGATCGGCTGGGTGGCGTCGGAGGTGAGCACGATGAAGGGGACGACCGCCCGGGCCAGCACCGCCCCCAGGGCGACGCCCACCAGTAGTGCCAACGCCACCAGCACTCCCTGTTCCGCGGCGATCAGGCGGGCCAGCTGGCGGCGCGGGGCGCCCAGGGCGCGCAGCACCGCGAACTCGGCGCCGCGCTCCCGCAGGGACCCGGCCGTGCTCACCGCGAAGCCGACCGCGGCCAGCGCCGCCGCCACCAGGGCCGCGGCGGCGAACGCGGCCTCGGGACCCGCCCCGAACGGGTCGTCGCGCAGCCGGTCCGCGATCTCGTCGCGCACGACGACCTGCGACGGCTCGATGTCGGGCCGGGCCCGCAGGGCGGACGCGACCCGGGGCGCGTCGCCCGGCGCGGTCCGCAGCCACCACTCGGTGGGCCCGACGCTCTCCCCGTACCGCGCCTCCAGCACCCGGTTCACGGAGCGGAGATCGACCAGCAGGGCCCCGCCGTCCGTCTTCCCGGAACCCTCCGTCGTGGGGAGCGCCCGCACACTGTCCACGATCCGCACCGTCACCCGCGAGCCGCCGAACGACACGTCCACCCGCTGCCCGGTGCGCGCGCCCGCCGACGTCAGGAACCGGTCGGTCGCGACCGCGCTGATCTCCCGCACCGCGGGCTGGGCCACGTGCAGCCGGACCGTGAAGGACGTGGCCTCGAAGGCGCTGTCGCGCGGGATGTACCCGGTGCCGTAGCGCACGCCGACCGAGGTCCCCGACGTGCCCGGGGTCTTCTCCAGGTGTGGACGCGTGGGCCGTGTCGCGGCGATCGGCGAGTTCGTGGTGGTGTTGACGCGGGACGCCACCGTCCAACTCCCCGGCAGTGACAGTGTTCGTGACGACCCGTCTGTCATCACGGCGCTCAACTTCGTCATCTCCAGCCTGTGTTGTTCGGCCCGGTCGACAGGCTGCACCACGTCGAGCTGGAGCCCCGTGAAGGTCAGCGGCTCCGCCGCCCTGCCCGTCGGGGCGTCGATGGCCTTCGCGAGGTCGACGGTGAGGGTGTGTACCCGTCCGTCGGTGGGGAGTTGACCTGCGGCGATGCGGTACGGGGTGCCGTAGCGGTCCAGGAGCGTGACCGCGACGTCCGCGTCGACGCTCTCCCCGCGGCTCCCCGCGTCACTCCCCCTGCCGCTCGCCGCCGCATCGCTGCGGATCCGCAGCGAAAGCCGCACAAGCGTGGTGCCCTTCGGGAGTGTCGCCCCGGTCGCCGCACCCTTCGGGCCGAGCCCCGCCACCAGCGGCCCGATGGGACGGTCGGCCAGGTCGCCCCGCAGCAGCACCCCGTCCGCCGAGTGCGCCGTGTCCAGCGCCAGCACCGTCGCCGTGCGGTCGCCGGACAGCGGCAAGGTCGTACGGACGGCGGGGGCGGCCTCGCGCACGCCCGGGACCGCGGCGAAGACGCCGGACTGGCCCAACTCGCCCTCCCCGCCCGAGAGCACGCGGACCGACGTACCGGCCCGGAAGTCCGCCTGGTCGTCCTGCGAGCGCTTCCAGGACGCGCCCTGGCCGATCGCGAGCAGGCCCAGGGCGACGGCCAGCACCAGGAGCAGCACCGGGCCCGCGCCGCGCATCGGTCGGCGGCTGAACTGCCAGCCCGCCAGCGCCGCCGGCAGCCCTCGCCCGCTTGCCGCACGCCGCTCGGCGAGCCGGGCCACCGGCGGCAGCAGCCGCAGCGTCAGCACGGTCCCGGCGAGCAGCGCCAGCGCGGGCGCCGAGACGAGGAGCGGGTCGATGCCGAGGGAGCCGGAGAGGTCCCCGCTCACCGCGCCGGAGTCCCGCCGGTTCAACTGCCAGTACGCGACTCCCGCGATCACCAGCAGGCCGACGTCCGCGCCCGCGCGCACCGGGGCCGGCAGCGAACGGGCCCTGCCCTCAGGCGAGTCGGAGGCCGTCAGCGCCGGCAGTGTCACCGCGAGGGCGCACCCCAGCGCCACGCAGGCCGCGACCAGCCAGACCCCGCCGCGCCCCGCCGAGGAGTCCAGCCGCAGCCCGATCCGCGCCAGGGCGCCCTGCCCGGCGAGCAGTCGGGTCAGCGGACCGGCGAGCAGCGGAGCGCAGGCCGCCGCGGGCACGGCGAGCAGCAGGGCCTCCAGTGCCGCGAACCCCGCGACCCGGCCGCGCGAACCGCCCCGCGCCCTCAACACCCTTGTCTCGCCCACGCGTTCGGCGCTCAGCAGCCGGGCGACGAGCAACAGGGCGTATCCCGCGAGCAGTCCGAGCTGCAGCGCGACGATCAGCAGTGTCGAACGGGAGACGAGAAGCGACCGCTCGACACGGTCCAGCACCTCGGGCAGCTGGGTCGTCACCGCCGTGGTCCCGCTGAGCGCGGGCACCTTCCGCAGGGAGGCGGTGCCCGTGCGGGCCGCGTCCCGCAGCGCGTCGATCCGGCCGGTCGTCAGTGTCGAGAAGTCGGCGGTCGCCAGCCAGCCGGTCTCCCCGGCGCTCACCTTGCTGCCGCTGAGCACGGCGGGGTCGGTGAGCAGTGGCCCGTACGTCGTGAAGGAGACCTTGTTGACCCCGCGGCCGCCCAGCTCGTCCAACTGCCAGTAGGGCGCGGTGATCCGGGCGGGCCGGTACAGGCCGGTGATCAGGACCCGCACCTTCGGGCCGCCGAGCCGGTCGACGAGGGTGAGCCGCGCACCGGGCTTCAGACCGAGGCGCCCGGCGGCGGTCTCGGGCAGCGCCACCTCGACGACCGGACCGCCCGGAGAGCGCGGCAGCCGTCCCCCGGTGACCCGCACCTGACCGCGGTCGAGCGCGGCGAAGTGCGTCAGATCGGGGTCGCCGCCGGAGCCCGCCCCGGGCCCCCGCAGCGAGCGCGGCAGGGCGTACGGGCCCGAACGGGCCAGGGTCCGCAGGGTCACCGGCAGCCCGGCGAAGGTCTTCCGTGCCGCTTCGCGTACGGCGCCGTCGGCGGCCCCGCGCCGCTGCGGCGGGACGTCGGCCTTGACGATCAAGGAGGTGTCTACGGCGTTCTGTTCGTCCAGCAGCGAGTGGCGCAGGGACGCGTCGCCGATCGCACCGGAGTACGCGGTGAGCGTCGCGAGGACGGACGTCGTCAGCAGGACGGTGAGCAGCGCCGCGGCGAGCAGCAGGCGGTGCGCCCGCGCCCGCAGTAGTACGAACCCCGTCACCCGGCCCCCCGCCGTAGTCCACGCCTGCGGGCGATGCTGTCAGAGGAGGAAGGCCACGGGTAAGCGCTTGTGGGCAGGGCTTGACCGGATTGTGATCGGAATCCGGCGCCCGACGACCGGAATGCGGCGTTCGGGCGACCGTAATCCGCCGTACGACCGTGATCCGCGCGTCGGTCGCCGACCGCGGTCCAACGCGCCCCTCAGCGGCGGGGGTTCAGCTCTCCGTGTTCACCATCGAAGCCGCCGCGTACGTCAGGTAGTTCCACAGCGTGTGCTCGTGCTCCTCGGAGAGGCCGAGCTCGTCGACGGCGACGCGCATGTGCTTCAGCCAGGCGTCGTGCGCGGCCCGGTCGACGGCGAAGGGCGCGTGCCGCATGCGCAGCCGCGGGTGGCCGCGGTTCTCGCTGTACGTCGTCGGGCCGCCCCAGTACTGGATCAGGAACAGCGTGAGGCGCTCCTCGGCCGGACCCAGATCCTCCTCGGGATACATGGGCTTCAGCAGCGGGTCCTCGGCGACACCCTCGTAGAAGCGGTGCACCAGGCGGCGGAAGGTCTCCTCCCCGCCGACCTGCTCGTAGAAGGTCTGCTCCTGAAGCGTGCCGCGCCGAATCTCTTTCACGCTCCCCATGGTCTCAGACGGGGTGACCGAGGACTCAAGGCTTAGGACCACCCGATCCGGCCCGGGACCAGCCGGCCTGGCTTGGACCAGTCGACCTGAGGGGCGGATTCCGGATGGGCCCGCCCCGGCGCTCGCCTCGTGGCCCGTACGGCAGCACAGTGGACGTATGAGCACGCATGCGCTCGACCATGACCTGGAGGCCCTCGCCGTCTCGGCGCAGGCGGCGCTCGTGCGCGAGATCGAGGAGAGCGGAGCCTGGGACGCGGACCCGGTCTGGCGGGAGGCGTTCGAGGCGGTGCCGCGCCACCTCTTCGTGCCGTACTACTACGTGGGTGCCCGCGGCGGCTTCGAGCGGCTGTGGGGCGAGGACCCCGACCCGCGGCGCCGCGAGCGCTGGCTGCGCGGGGTGTACGCCGACACCCCGCTGGCCACCCGGGTGCGCGACGGGGGGCTGATCTCCTCCAGCAGCCAGCCCTCGCTGATGGCGACGATGCTGACCGAGCTGGAGATCGAGGAAGGAAGCGCCGTTCTGGAGATCGGCGCCGGGACCGGCTACAACGCGGCGCTGCTCGCCCACCGGCTAGGCGACGCGCTCGTCACCACGGTCGACCTCGACCCCGAGATCACCGAGTCGGCGCGCGCGCACCTGGCGGCCGCGGGCCACCGGCCGACCGTCGTCACCGGCGACGGCGCCCGAGGAGTCCCCGAGCGCGCTCCCTTCGACCGGATCATGGCCACCTGCACGCTGAACTCGATCCCGCGGCCCTGGCTCGCCCAGTGCCGCCCCGGCGCCCGCATTCTCGCGCCGCTCGCCACCGGCCTGATCGCCCTGCGTGTCCGGGACGCCGGGCACGCCGAGGGGCACTTCCTGCCGACGGCCGCCTACTTCGTGCCGCTGCGTGGCGGCACCGGACCCGGGCCGGAACCCGGGCAGCTGGGCGGGCTGCCCCGCGGGGCCAGGAGCCACGAACTGTTCCGCTTCCTGCTGACCCTGACGGTGGGCACCCTCGACCCCTACGAGGCGTACGCCCTGTGGCAGCGGGAGGAGCAGCCGGAACGCGAGCGGTACGGGGTCACGGTCAGCGGCGAGCGCGTGTGGGCGTGGCTGGACGACCCCGAAGGGCCGTACGCCTGGCCGCTGCCGTGAACCCCGTACCGCCGAAGCCCGTACGAGACCTGCTGGTCAGCCCCTGCGGACGGTGATCGTCGTCCAGGCGCCGACGTGCACCCGGTCGCCGTCCTGGAGCGGGACGGGGACGAAGGGCTGGATGGGCTCCTCGCCGCCGTTGACCGTCGTCCCGTTCGTGGAGTTCTGGTCGACGACCGCCCAGCTGCCGTCCGGCTGCTGGACCAGCACCGCGTGCTGGTGCGAGACGCCCGGGTCCTCCGGCGGCACCGACAGATCTATGTCGGGGCTCTCGCCGGTGGAGTGCCGGCGGCGGCCGATGGTGATCTGGTTGCCGGTGAGCGCGCGCTGCTGCTCCGGTGAGTACGCGGGGAGGTTGAGCCCCGCGGCCTCGGGGCCGGAGCGCTGCATCATCGCCATGAAGTACTCGCGGTCGGGGCCGATCGTCGCGGTCCAGCCCAGCGGCTGCTGTTGCTGCTGCTGGTAGCCGGGGCCGGGCGGGGCCTGGGTCGCGCCCGGCTGCGGGTAGCCGTAGCCACCGCCCTGACCCGGGCCGGGGCCCTGACCGGGGCCGGGACCACCGGGCTGACTGCTGGACGGCGGGGAGAGCACCCAGTCGTCCTCGCCGACGCCGAAGGGCTGGGGGCCGCCGGGCCCCGGGCGGCCGGTCTCCTGGGGGTACCCCGTCTCCTGCGGGTATCCCGGAGGGGCCGGCGGGCCCTGCTGCTGGAAGCCCTGGGGGCCGCCGGGGCCGCCGTAGCCACCAGGTCCGCCCGGACCGCCGGGCGTGGGCCCGGGCGGCGGCGGAACCGGACGTGACGGGTCGCCGCCGAAGCCGGACGGGTCCCCGAAGGGCGGGGGGTCGCCGCGGAACGGCGGCGGGCCGGGCCGGGAGGGGTCCTGGCCGTAACCGTTCGGGTCCTGGCCGTACGGCGGGATCGGCTCCGCGGGCCGGTTGACCTGCGAGGGGCGCGAGCCCTGGTACTCGTACGGATCCTGGCCCTGGCCGCCGGGCCGGGCCGGCGCCTGCTGCTGGAACTGGAGCGCCGGGTTCGGGCCGCCGGGTGCGGGGGCCTGCGGGCGCGGGGCGGCCGGGGTGTACGAGGTCGCCGTATTGGTCAGGAAGTTCCACCGGCACTCCTCGCAGAACGGCGCGCCGCCCTCACGGGGCGTGCGGCACTGCGGGCAGAGCTCCGGCTCGGGGTCCGGCACGGCGGACAGATGCGGGCGTCCCTGGCCGGGCGGCGGGGGAGGCGAGCCGGGCGCCGGATAGCCGTAGCCGGGCGGCGGTGGCGGAGGGGGCGGGGGCACGGCACCGGCCATGCGGTGACCGCAGACCTCGCACCAGTCGTCGGAACCCGACTGGTGTCCGTTCGGGCAGGTCGGCATGTCGGCGCTTCCCCCTCTCCTTTTCCGGCCGTTTCGACCGGGTTTCTCCAGCTCCCCGCGGGAACCGGGCTCGCTACTTCTTTACACGAACAGTCTTTGTGGAACGTGTCTCGAGCGTCATTTCGTCGGCCTCTTCGACCTTTGCCTTCAATCGCACAGTACCTGCCGCGGCGTCGACCACGTCCACCACCTTCGCAAGCAGTTTCGCAGTATCGGCATTCCCGGAGGCGCTCGCGAGCTGAACGGCGCGGCCCAGCTTGGCCGTTGCCCCGTCGACATCTCCCGATTTACGGAGATCCAGACCCTGTTGGATGACTTGTGCCAGTTCCGCCTGGCCCGTGTAGTGCGCGACCTGCGGATTGATCGACGTGGAGGCCGACATGTCGTCCGTCCACACCGCCCGTACGAGCCCCTGCGCGCCCAGGTTCTGGACGGTTCCGTCGCCCTGCGGGATCACCAGCGAGACCCGGGCGGCCAGCATCTCCTGGCCGATGCCGGCCGAGGGGACCTCGACGCACACGTGGTAGTCGCGCGACTCGTCTCCCCAGGAACCGGTCGGGTAGTCGCCGGCGCGCGGACCGGCCTCGGTGCGGCGCTCGGTCAACTCCTCGACGGTGGGCGCGACTTGCTTGACGAACTTGATGGCGGTGCCGACCGGCGTCCACAGCCGCAGCGCGACGTCGGCGACCTCCTTGCCCATCGCCGTCTCCATCATCTGCGTGAAGTCGGCGGACAGGGCGGCCGGGTCGGCGACGATGTCGGCGGTGCCGAGCAGCGCCGAGGCGATCCCGGTGACCTCCTTGACCTCCCAGTCCGTGCCGACACCGCGCGCGTCACAGGTGAAGCGCCCGGCGCAGGAGTCGAGGGCGGCCTTCAGGTCCTCCGGCGACTCGTGCTCGTTGCGGCCGTCGGTGAGCAGGATGCCGTGCCGGATCGACACCTCCGCCGAGGACAGCAGACGGTCGGCGAGGCGCAGCCAGGTGCCGATCGCCGTGCCGCCGCCCGCGCTCAGCCTGCGCAGCGCCTGCTTGGCCTGGTCCCGGGTCCGGTCGTCGGCCACCGCGAGCCCGCCGCCGCCCGGGTAGACCTCCTTGGCGATGTGCGTGCCGCCGATCACCGCGAAGTGCACACCGTCGCGCACGGCGTCGATCGCGGCGGCCGTGGCGTCCCGGGCGCCCCGCATCTTCGCCGGCGGGTAGTCCATCGAGCCCGAACAGTCGACCATGATCGCCACGGCCGCGTCCGGGCCCTGGCCCGCCGTGTAGAGGTGCGGCGCGGCGACGGCACTGCCGATGGTGCCGCCCCCCGTGGCGCTCACCGTGACGATCGCGTTGACCTCGCGGCCGCCGTCGGGCAGGTACTCGTTCTGGTACACGTCCACCGAGAACTGGGGCACGTTCGACTTGGAGAAATTGGCCATGCCTTCTCTGATCCCCCTCAGGACTCCCGCGCCGTACGGCTCGTACGGCGCGGGTGATGACTGGATGCGGACCGGTCCCCTCCGGTCCAAGGACGCTCCCCGTGGCGCGGCCTCAGGCCGATCCTGCCCCCTGCGACGGGGCGGGGAACGGCACGACGGCCACTGTTACGTTGTCGTGGCCCCCGCCGTCCAGGGCGTGACCGACCAGGACCTGGGCGCTGTGCAGCGGCCGCTCGGCGGCGTCGAGGGGCACGACCTCGGCCATCTCCTCGGCCGCCTCCGCGTAGTTCCACAGCCCGTCGGTGCACACCACCACTACACCCGGCCGGTCCGGCTTGAAGGAAGCGGTGTGCGGTTCCAGTTCGTACGCGTCCGCGCCGAGCCAGCCCGTGATGGCGTGGGCGCGCTCGTCGGCGTAGGCCTCGGCCTCGTTCATCAGTCCCGCGGCCACCATCTGCGCCGCCCACGAGTCGTCCTCGGTGAGCCGGGCCGGGGGTGAGCTGCGGTCGACCGGGACCCAGTAGGCGCGGCTGTCGCCGACCCAGCCGACGATCAGCAGGGTGGGCGTGACGACGGCGCCGACCAGGGTGCAGGCGGGCGCGTTCACGTGCGGGAGGTGCTCGGCGTCCGCAGCGGGCGCGTCCGCGAGCGAGTTGACGGCCTCCGCGGCCGCGACGATCGCGTCGTGCATGGCCTGCTGCGGGTGCGTGCCGAGCGGCAGGGCCCCCAGGAGCGCCTCGCCCGCGGTGCGGGACGCGGCGAGGGAGGCCTCGTCGGGGCGGGTCGCCGAGGAGACGCCGTCGCAGACGATCGCGACGACGGCGGGTGACCCGTCGGGCAGCGCGGTCGAGGAGATCGTGAAGGCGTCCTCGTTGCGGTGGTGGCGCAGGCCCCGGTCGCTGACCGCGGCGACCGCGCCCAACTCCTGTTCCATGTGGTCGCGTTCGCGCGGCTGGGCATGCCCGCAGTTCTCGCAGTAGCCGTCGCTGTCCACGTTGCCCGAACGGCAGGCGACGCACTGCTTCGTGCCCGGGGCGGGCGTGGCCAGGTCGGCGGTCCGCGGGTCGGCCGGAGCCGCTGACACGGCCGGCGCCGCCGCCGGGGCCGGCGGCCCGGCGGGATGTGGTCCGGCGGGCTGCGGTGCGGCCAGGGGGTACTCGTCCGGCTCCGCGGGCCGGTCGAACCGTACGCCCGCCGGTTCGGCTCCCGGCTCCCGCTCCGGCCCCGACACGCCGCCGGCGTGCGGGAGTTCGGAGCCGCCCGAGTCGGTGCCGTGCAGGTCCGTCGAGAGGTGTGTGGGCGCGGGCGTGTCCGAGGTGTCCACCTCGGGGGCCACGGGCCAGTCCACGGACGGGGCCGCGGGGGGCCGCGGTGGCGTCCCGTTCATGGTGATCGTCGGGTTGTCGGCCGGCGGCGCGGGCACCGCCGACAGGTCGAACCCGCAGGCACCGCAGAAACGGTCACCCGCCTCCAGCGGCTCCTCGCAACTGGGGCACCGCGAAAGGGCCGTCGGCTGGGGCATCTGCGACATCAATCACACCCACGTCCGGGGGCGGTAACGGTTGGCCCGTTCCACCAGGTCGATCCTCTCCTCGCCGCCCCGCGCGAGCCGGGCCAGCGTCCGGTACGAGCGCTCCAGGCCGAAGCGGAGGCCGCGCTCGTCCAGTGCGCTGCCGAGCAGCACATGTCCGCCCCCGGAAGCCGGAGCGGAACCCTGGCTACCGGAGAGTACCCAGTCCAGGGCGCTGCCAAGGACTTCCGTCGACAACTGCTCACGTCGGACCGCGTCCAGACCGTATCCGTCCAGGGCCTCCACCTGGCCCGCGGCGGCGGTCAGGTCGTCCAGGAACGGTGCGGCGGCCGCTGCCGTCAGCTCCTCGGCCATCCGCTGCCGCAGCCGCGCCCGCACGGCCGCGACCCGCGCCGCCGTGTAGTGGATGGACGACTCCGGTACGGATTCCATCGTGCGTACGGCAGCGCGGCGGTCGCCCGCCGCGAGCTGTACGCGGGCCAGGCCGAACGCCGAGCTGACATAGCTCGGGTCGGTCGACCACACCAGGCGGTAGTACTCGGCGGCGTTGTCCAGCTGCCCGAGGACCTCGGCGCACAGGCCGAGGGCCAGCTTGGGCGCGGGCTCGCCGGGGAACGCGTCGTAGATCGCGTCGAAGGACAGCGCCGCGATCTCCTGTTCCCCGGTGGCCAGCGCCGCAACGCCCCGGTACCAGACCACCCGCCAGTCGTCGGGGTGGTCCTTCTCCAGGGCTTCGATCGCCTTGGCCGCGCTGTTCAGCTCGCCCATCTCCAGCCGGGCCCGCAGCTCGCGCAGGCGCAGCTCCAGCGAGCCGGTCGGCGCGGCGTGCAGGGCGGTGATCAGCTCCGCGGGCGCCGAGGCCATCAGGCCCGCCAGGAAGCCCGCGTTGGGGTCGCCCGGGTCGACACGCGGGACGGGCAGCGCGAGCGCCGTGGCGACCGGCTGCACGGGCTTGACCAGGGTGGCCGGGGCACTCGGCGGGAGCGCCGGGGTCCCGTTCGTCCCGTTCGCCGACGCGCGCTTCTTCGCCCGTACGGGAACCGCCCGCGCCCCGAGCCGCGACACGTCCCCGTCCAGCCGTCCGAACAACTCCGTGTCGGTGACCTTCAGTTCGGGTCCGAACAGGGTCGACAGGGCCGGGCGCGCCCGGCCCGTCTGCAGGGAGACGACCTCGCGCAGGACGCCCGTCAGCTGCTCGGCCATCTCCTGTGCGGAGGCGAACCGGCGGGCCGGGTCGGGGTCGGTGGCGCGCACGAGGAGCCGGTAGAAGGACTCGTACTGGCGGAAGACCTCGATGTTGTCCGGGTCGGGCAGGGAGTCCACGAACACGTTCGTGTAGCCCTGGAAGTCGAAGGTGAGGACGGCGAGGGTGCGGGCGACCGTGTAGAGGTCGGAGGCGACCGACGGGCCGACCTCGGCGACCTCGGGCGCCTGGTAGCCCACCGTGCCGTAGATGGCCGACTCGTCGTCGTCCATCCTGCGCACCGCGCCCATGTCGATCAGCTTGAGCTGGTCCTCGGTCTGGATCGCGTTGTCGACCTTGAAGTCGCAGTACAGCAGGTTGCGGCTGTGCAGGTGCCCGAGCGCTTCGAGGGCCTCGATGCCGTACGCGCACGCCTGCTCGACCGGCAGCGGGTCCCGCTTCCCGGCGGGCGTACGGCGGTCGTTGGCGATCTCCTTGAGGGACTTGCCGCCGACGTACTCCATGACGATGTATCCGTCGAGGGAGCCGGTGCGCTGGTCGAGGTGCTCGACGAAGTTGTAGATCCGGACGATGTTGGAGTGCTCGATCTCCGCGAGGAAGCGCCGCTCGGAGATCGCGGCCGCCATCGCGTCCTGGTCGCCCGTGTCGAGGAGACCCTTGAGGACGACCCAGCGGTCGGACACGGCCCGGTCCACGGCGAGGTAGACCCAGCCGAGGCCGCCGTGCGCCAGACAGCCCACGACCTCGTACTGGCCGTGCACGATGTCGCCGGTGCCCAGCTTCGGCACGAACGAGTAAGGGTGGCCGCACTTGGTGCAGAACCCCTCGGTGCGCCCGGTCCGCTCACCGCGCGAACGCCCCACCGGCGCCCCGCAGTCGGAGCGCGAGCAGAACCGCTTGCGCTCGGGCACCTCCGGGTTCTCCTGGACCATCCCGCGCGGGTCGGGCCGCGGCACGTCCGGTACCTGCACGAGCCCGACGCCGAGCCGGCTGCGCCCCGAGGTGCCGGAGGCCGTGCCGGAGCTGCGCACGGACACCGAACGGCCCGTGGACGAGCCCGACAGCGAGCGCGACAGACGTCCCGAGACCGAGCGCCGGGACTGCGAGGACCGCGACGAGGCCCGCGAGCTGGCGCGTGAACTGCTGCGCGCGCTGCTGCTGTTCGACCCGCGCGAACCCTTGCCGCCCGCGGTGATCCCGGTGGGCGGCGAACTCAGGCTCCCGTTGGCCGAGACGACCGGTGCCAGACCGCACGTGTCGCAGTACAGCTCGCCGCCGCCCACGTCCTCGTACGACCCCTCGCAACCGGGCCGCTGGCACTTCTTCTGCTGCTGACCGACAGGCAGCTGACTCACACTCCATCACCTCTCACGCTCACGCGTCCGGCCCCCTCCGGTCCGTGGGCCCGCCCTGGTCGGGCACCCGTGGGCTGAGCAGATCGGCGGCCGCCCGCTGATAGCGCAGCACGGCCTCCGACGCGACGCGCAGGTCGCAGGGCGCGCTCCACAGCATGCGGCGCGCCGCGTCGTAGCGCTCGATGAGGAACGGGTCCTCCGCGAGCCCGTGCCGGGCGACCTTCGCCTTGTACGCGTCGAGGCGGCCGCGCAGCTCCGCGCGGACCGCCAGCGGTGCGGTGACCGCGGTCAACGACTCGCGGGCACGCAGCAGTTCGTCCTCCGCCCGCTCCTCCAGCGCCTCCAGGAGCGGGGAGAGCCGGTGCCACTGTGCGTGTCTGCGGTACTCCGCGGCCGTCGCCAGCTGCTCCTGGAGCGCGGTCGGCGGACCGCTGACCGCGGGCACCTCGGACGCGGCGATCTTCGCGAGGACCTCGCCGCGGGCGCTGCGCGCCTCGGCGAGGGTGCGGTCCGCGCGGCTGAGCACATCGCGCAGCTTCACCAGCCGGGCCTCGGCGTCCTGGCGGACGGTGAGCACGGCGTCGATCTCGCGGCGCACCTCCTCCAGGGCGCGCGCCTCGCGGTCGTACGTCGCCGTGTCCGGACGTCCACCGCCGGGCGCCGAACTCCCTTGCGTGGGAACCCAGTAGGCCAGCGGGTCGGACACCACCTGTTCCCTGAGCGTCGTCAGGGTGTGGGTGATCTGTTCGAGGTCGTCGCCCGCCGGGTGCTCGCCGGGGCGCACGCCCACGGAGTGCGCGAGCCTGCGGGTGCGCTGGAGCTCCGCGGCCAGTAAATCTATCCGGGCGGGCAGCGCGGACCATACGGCGTCCGCGGCGACGACCATGTCGAGCGACGACGCGTACAGCTCGTTCATCCGCTCCACGAGCGCGGCCAGCGAGAAGTGCTCGCTCAGCTTGCCCGTGCCGGCGAGCGTCGGCGCGTTCGCCGTGGCCGTGGCGCTGCCGGCGACCGTGACGCTCTCGCCGCGCAGCAGCTCGGTGAGCTCCACCAGGTCCTCGCGGCTCGACCAGCGGCGCCGCGAACGGATCTCCCGCGCGGAGCGCAGCGCGTCGGCGTACGCGTCGAAGTACGCCCACAGCAGCGTGATCGAGGCCTCCGCCGCCGTCCAGCGCTCCTTGGTCGTGCCGGTCAGCTGCGCGCCTTCGAGGAGTCTGCGGCCCGCGTGGTCCTGGAGGGCGAGGAGCGAGGTCTCGATGGCCTCGTGCTCCGCGCCGAGCCGCGCCAGCGCACGGTCCACCTCGTCCCGGTCCATCACCGGCCCGGGGGGTCCCGTGACGCCCATCGATCACCTCTCGCTGCTCTGGTTGCCCGTAGTTGCTTCTGTGCTGCGTCGGTTGCGCGTACTTCGCCTACTGGTACTTCGCCGTGGGCGGGTTCGCCGACTCGGAGTCCGCGCCGAGGGTCGGCGACAGCCACTTGTCGTACGAGGCGCGCCAGCCGCTCTTGCGGTAGTCGACGAGGACCTGGTTGACCCGGCGTACCAGATCGTCCGCGGTCTTGTTCATCGCCACGCCGTAGTACTCGGTGGTGAAGCGCTTGCCCTTGAGCTCGACCGTCGGGTCCTGCGCGGCCTGGCTCGCGGCGAGCGCGCCGTCGGTCACCACGGCGTCGACCTCGCCGAGCTGCAGCCGTACCAGGCAGTCGAGTTGGTTGGGGACGGTGGTGGATATGTCGGCGGTGGAGGCGAGTTTGTCCGCCTTCTGGTCGGCCTCCAGCTGGTCGTGCGCCGTGGAGCCGTCCGCCGAGCAGATCTTCTTCTCCGCCAGCGACTTGTCGTACCCCGTGATGCCCGACTTCTTCGGGGCCAGGACCTGCTGGCCGGTCAGGAAGTAGGGCGCGGAGAACTTGACGTCCTCCAGCCGGTCACAGGTGATCGTCATGGTGCGGACCACCATGTCGACCTGCCCGCCCTGGATCGCGGGGATGCGCTGGTTGGTGGGGATGGCGTGGAAGCGGATCTTGTCCGGGCTGCCGAGGATGTCCTGGGCGATGCGGTGGGCCAGATCGATGTCGAAGCCCTCCAGGTCGCTGCCCTGCTTCGCGCTGTTCGGGTCGCGGTAGCCCCAGCGGTAGCTGTTCTGGTCGACGCCGACCGACAGATAGCCGCGCTTCTTGATGGCGGCGATCGTCCTGCCGCTCTCGCTCCCGGACGGGTTCAGGCTCTGGTCCTGCGGATCGGTGCACGCCTTCGCGGCCCGCGCCTGGGTGCCCTGGGCCACTCCCTGGCCGCCGATACCCGTGGATCCGTCACCGCTCCTGCCGGGGCCGCACAGCGGGAGCACCAGCGCGAACACCGCGGTGAGGGCGCAGGCGACAGCCATCGCGCCCACGCCGCCCCAGCCCTTCAGGCTTGCCCTCAGACGTCGTGCAGTCATTGCCGCTCCCCCTCTCACCGGTACTCCGACAGCCTGCGCCCGATGCCCAGCACCGCGCCCGCGGCGGCGAGCACGGCGAGCACCGCAGCGCCCAGCGCCAGGCCGGTCATCGCACCCCGGCCGTCGCTCGCCGCCTGCTTGAACTCGCTCTGCTCATGGCCGATCGCCATCTCAAGGCTGGAGTCGACGCCGGCGAAGCACACGCGGGTCGGCTGCTTCGCCGTGGAGCCGATGACCTTGTCCAGGGCGCCCTGGTAGTCGCCCGAGTCGTCGGCCTTGCGGGCCACCTTGTGACGGGACTTCCATTCCTTCATGTTGGCGGTGGCGGCCTTCACGGGGTCCGCGCCCGCCTTGTCGTCGGCGAGGCTCGCGGCCTTGGCCAGGCCCGTGGTGAGGTCGCCCATCTGCTTGTTGAAGTCGTCGTCGAAGGCGTCCACCGTGTCGCCGTTCGCCAGCTTCCTCGTCTCGGCGCCGCGGCTGACCAGGGTCAGGTTCTCGTTGCCCCGGGCCTTGAGCGAGGCGATGCGGGCGTCGTTGAGCACGTGCAGCGAGCGCACGCCGTGGTCGTAGGACTCCTCGAGCCCCGCACGGGCGACGCTGTGTCCGACGACCAGCCACAGCAGGACCACCGCGGAGGCGGCCGTCGCGCCGGCCAGTCCCTGGTTCAACACCCGGTTCGTACGGCGGTAGTTGCGTCGCTGGGCCCAGAACAGGCCGCCGAGCGCGAGGACGCCGAGACCGATCGCGGCCCATGGATAGGGCTTCGCGTCGGCGTAGTCCGAGTTCAGCCGCTGGTTCTCCGTCGTGTAGAGCTTCTCGGCCGCGGGGAGCATCTGGTGCTGCATCTTGTCGTTCGCGTACCGCAGGTAGGCGCCGCCCAGCGGGTAGCCCAGGCGGTTGTTGGCGCGGGCGCGCTCGACGAGGCCCTTGTACTCCGGCAGTAGCTTGTTGAGCTTGGCGATGGTGTCCGCGGAGGGGGAGCCGGGCTCGGAGCTGGCGGCCGCGGTGATCAGCTTGTCGGCGGCCGTCCTGATGTCGGCCTCGTACTGCTTGCGGGAGTCCGCCGGTTCCTGGCCGCCCGCGAGGAACCCGCTGGAGGCCTGGGTGTTGGCGTCGGCGAGCGAGCGGTAGATGTCCGCGGCGCCGGCGCTCAGCGGCTGGCTGCTGTGCAGCACGTCGTCCGCGGCGGCCGAACGGTCCGTCATCTGCCAGGCCGTGACCGCCCCGAACGCGATGACCAGCAGGGCGAGGACGGCGCCGATGATCCGCAGCCGCCCCGGCTCCGTCGTCGCCGCCGCGCGCAGCCGGTCGACGCCTTCCGCGAACGCCGTACGGCGTGGGGGACGGGGCTCGGGCGCGGCGGGGCCGGGCGGCGGCACCGGAGGCCCGGACTGCGGCGGCACGGCCGGCATCGTGGGCGCGCCCCAGCCGGGTGGCGCCGTGCTGTTGCCCTTCGGCGGGTATGTCACGTGACCTCCCCCATGGTCATCCGTCGGTCACCTTCAACCGCGTGCGCGAGGCACACGGAAGGAGGTACACGGCGGCAAGTATCGCCGCCGGGACTGACATCCGCACAGGCCTTGACTGGATCTTGTTCGGATTGCAGCACATCCTTCGCATGCGCGGCACACCGCCCGAGGCTCGCGCGGCACACCACCGGGACGGATGCGCAGCACAAAGCTCCCCGCACCACCCCCCTTCCCATGAATACGCGATCGGGATGTGTTCGGTTCCCTTCGGGAGCCGGGTGGTTCGCACCGGCGCCCCCGCTACTCCCTCTCGTAATGCGCCCGCACGCGCGCGTGCACCTCGGCGGGGGCCTCCATGTGGTCGAGTCCGAGCAGCACCGCGCCCAGGACCGGGCTCGCCGTGACCACTTGGGGGACCGCCTTGGGGGCGCGGTCCGCGAGGAGGTCGCGGATGCGGTCGTCGAGCTGGGGGTGGCGTGCGGCGAGGATGCTGCCGCCGAGGAGGACCGGGGTCTCCTCGTCCAGCAGGGCGAGACGGGTCAGGGCAACCGTGGCCATCGCGACCACCTCGTCCGCGAGCCGGTCGACGATCGCCCGGGCCACCGGGTCGCCGTCCACCGCGGTGGCGAACAGCACCGGGGTGAGCTCGTGCCGCCGGGGGTGCGCGATGTGCTCCAGGTGCAGCGCCTCGATCAGCGCGTACATGGAGTCGAGCCCGAAGTGCGCCGGCAGGGTGCGGGCCAGCGCCGTGGGCCCGCCCCGCCCGTCCTCGGCCCGCGCGGCGTACCAGAGGGCCTCCTCCGCCAGGCCCCAGCCGCCGCCCCAGTCACCGGAGATGCGGCCGATCGCGGGGAAGCGCGCGGTGCGCCCGTCGGGCCGCATGCCGACGCAGTTGATGCCGGCCCCGCACACCACGGCGACCCCGCGCGGCTCGGCGATCCCGGCCCGCAGGATCGCGAAGGTGTCGTTGCGCACCTCCACGGTCGCCCCCCACGCGCGCGCGTGCAGCGCGGCGGCCAACTGCTCCTCCTCCACCGGGAGATCGGCGTTGGCGAGACACGCCGACACATGGGCCACCGAGGTGACGCCCGCCTCGGCGAAGGCCCGCCCGACGGTCTCGGCGAGCGAGTCCACCGCCACCCCGATGCCCACCGTCGGCGGCCGGAACCCGCCGCCGCGCGCCGTGCCCACGATGTCCCCCGCGGCGGTCACGACGGCGACGTCGGTCTTGCTGTTGCCCGCGTCGATGGCGAGGACACCTGCCGTCATGCCCACGCGAGGTGCTCCCGGTTGTGCGCGATCAGCAGGTCGGTGAGGGTGTCGGCGTACGCGTACTGGCCGACCAGCGGGTGGGCCAGCAGCGCCCGGAACACCCGGTCGCGGCCGCCGCGCAGGGCGGCTTCGAGCGCCAGGTCCTCGTAGGCCGTCACGTTCGCCATCAGGCCCGCGAACAGCGGGTCCACCGTCGGGACGGCCAGCGGGGTCGCGCCCTTGTGCCCGACGGCCGCCTGCACCTCGATGACGGCGTCGTCCGGCAGGAAGGGCAGGGTGCCCCGGTTGTAGGTGTTGACCACCTGGTAGGGGCTGCCTCCTGAGCCCAGCAGCGAGGCCGCGAGGTCCACGGCGGCCTCGGAGTAGTAGGCGCCGCCGCGCTTGGCGAGCAGCTCCGGTTTCTCGTCGAGGGCCGGGTCGCCGTACATCTTCAGCAACTGCCGCTCCATCTCGGCGACTTCCGCGGCCCGTGAGGGCTTGGTGCCCAGCTCTCGTACGACCTCGTCGTGTGCGTAGTAGTAGCGCAGGTAGTACGACGGGACCACGCCGAGGCGGTCGACGATGCTGCGCGGCAGGCGCAGGTCGTCGGCGACGGCGTCGCCGTGCTCGGCGAGGAGACCCGGGAGGACGTTCTCGCCCTCGGGACCCCCGAGCCGCACACTGGTCTCCCAGGTGAGGTGGTTGAGGCCCACATGGTCCAGATGCACATCGGCGGGTGCGACGCCGAGCATCCCGGCGAACTTCCGCTGGAAGCCGATCGCCACGTTGCACAGCCCGACGGCCTTGTGCCCGGCCTGGAGCAGCGCGCGGGTGACGATCCCGACCGGGTTGGTGAAGTCGATGATCCAGGCGTCCGGGTTGCTGCGGCGGACCCGCTCGGCGATGTCCAGCACCACCGGCACCGTGCGCAGCGCCTTGGCGAGGCCGCCCGCGCCCGTGGTCTCCTGTCCGACGCAGCCGCACTCCAGCGGCCAGGTCTCGTCCTCCTGGCGTGCCGCCTGACCGCCGACGCGCAGCTGCAGCAGCACCGCGTCGGCGTCCTCGACGCCCGCGTCCAGGTCGGAGGTGGTGACGATCCGCCCGGCGTGCCCCTGCTTGGCGAAGATCCGCCGCGCCAGCCCGCCCACCAGCTCCAGCCGGTCGGCGGCCGGGTCGACGAGGACCAGCTCCTCGATCGGCAGGGTGTCCCGCAACCGGGCGAAGCCGTCGATGAGTTCAGGGGTGTAGGTGGACCCCCCGCCCACTACTGCCAGTTTCATAGTCAGCGTCAGCCCTTCACTCCGGTCAGCGTGACACCCTCGACGAACGCCTTCTGCGCGAAGAAGAACACGAGGATCACAGGGGCCATGACCAGCACGGTCGCGGCCATGGTGAGATTCCAGTCGGTGTGGTGCGCGCCCTTGAACGACTCCAGGCCGTAGGAGAGGGTCCAGGCACCGGGGTTCTCGGACGTGTAGATCTGGGGTCCGAAGTAGTCGTTCCAGGCGTTGAAGAACTGGAAGAGGGCGACGGCGGCGATGCCCGGCTTCGCCATCGGGAGCACGACCCTGAGCAGGGTGCGCAGATCCCCGCAGCCGTCGACCCGGGCGGCGTCGAGGTACTCGTTCGGGATCGTCATCAGGAACTGGCGCAGCAGGAAGATCGAGAACGCGTCGCCGAACGCAAGCGGGATGATCAGCGGCCACAGGGTCCCCGACAGGTCCAGCTGCTTCGCCCAGAACAGGTACATCGGGATGACGACCACCTGCGGCGGCAGCATCATCATCGAGATCACCAGCATGAGCGAGAGATTCCGCCCGCGGAAACGGAACTTGGCGAGCGCGTACGCCACCGGGATCGACGACACGACGGTCAGGACGGTGCCGAGACCGGCGTAGACCAGCGTGTTCCGCCACCAGGTGAGGAAGCCGGGGGTGTCGAAGACCCTGCGGTAGTTGGACCACTCCCAGGTGTGCGGGATCAGGTCGCGGCTGAGCGCCTGGGAGTCGCTCATCAGGGAGGTCAGCAGGACGAACACGAAGGGGAGGGTGAAGAAGAGGGCTGCCGCGAGCCCGAGGGAGTGCACGGCGATCCACTCCAGGAGAGCCCTGCGGCGGGCCGTGCGCTCGGCTGGGGAGACCGCCGGCTCCTTCAACTCCACCGGCTTGTCCAGTACTTGGGTCATGGTCAGTCACCTGCCTGGATGAGACCGCCCCGGCGCCGCATCAGGAACGCGGTGAACACCATCGACAGGGCGAAGAGGACGAGGGCGACGACACACGCGGATCCGTAGTCGAAGCGCTGGAAGCCGAGGTTGTAGATGAGCTGGGGCAGGGTGAGCGTGGACTTCTCCGGGTAGCCCGGCTCGAACTGCGTACCGGCGCCCTGGATGACGCCCGAGGCGACCTTCCCGGCGATCAGGGGCTGTGTGTAGCACTGCATCGCCTGGATCACGCCGGTGACGACGGCGAACATGACGATCGGCGAGATGTTCGGGAGCGTGACGAACCGGAACCGCTGCCACGCAGACGCGCCGTCCAGCTCCGCCGCCTCGTACTGCTCCTTGGGTACGTCGAGCAGCGCCGCCATGAAGATCACCATCAGGTCGCCGATGCCCCACAGGAACAACAGGGTGAGGGCCGGCTTGGACCAGTGCGGGTCGTTGAACCAGCCCGGTGCCGGGAGGCCGATCTTCTCCAGCAGGGAGTTGACCGGACCGGTGCCGGGGTTCAGGAGGAACGCGAACGCCATGGTCGCGGCCACCGGCGGAGCCAGGTAGGGCAGATAGAAGAGGGTGCGGAAGACGCCCGTGGCCGTCTTGATCTTCGTGATGAGCATGCCGACCCCGAGCCCGAACAGGACCCGCAGCGTGACCGTCACCAGGACCAGCCACAGCGTGTTGCGCAGGGCGGGCCAGAAGTAGGGGTAGTGCTCGAAGACGTACGTCCAGTTCTGCGTGCCGCTCCACGTCGGCGGTTTGAAGCCGTCGTAGTGCATGAACGAGAAGTAGACCGTCGAGAGCATCGGGTAAGCGAAGAAGACCGTGAAGCCGATCAGCCAGGGCGACATGAAGGCTGCCGTCCTGAATGCCGCCCGGCGGCGCTTGGCGCGCAGTGTGTACGTGCTCATGGCTACTTGGCCTGCGCGATGTCCGTGTCGATCTGCGCGGCGGTCTTCTTCAGACCCTCCTTGAGGTTCTTCACCTTGCCGCTCTCGTAGTCGTAGCCGAACTGCTGGATCGTCGACAGGTACACGCCGCCGTTGACGGAGGCGGGCGACGTGGTCGAGTTCGGGTCGGCGGCGATGTCGAGGAAGGTCTTGAAGCGGGGGTCGTACTTCAGCTTGGGCGACTTGAGGGCGGCCAGCGTGGAGGGCACGTTGTGGATGCCGTTGGCGAAGCCCACGACGGCGTCCGTGTCCGTGGTCATGTACTTCACGAACTCCCAGGCCGCGTTCTGCTTCTTGCTGGTGGCGGCGATGCCGGCGATGGTGCCGGTGATGTAGCCCTTGCCGTACTGGTCCGCCTGGTCGTCGGGGACGGGCAGCGGCGCGACGCCGATCTCGAACTTGGGCTTGGCCTCCTCGGCCATGCCCAGCCGCCATTCGCCGTCGAGCTGCATGGCGACCTGGCCGGTGTGGAAGGGGTGCTTGGGGCCCCACTCGTCACCGAGCTTGGAGCGGTAGGTCTCCAGCTTCTGGTAGCCGCCGAGTTCGTCGACGAGCTTCTTCTGGAGCGTGAACCCGGCGGTGAACGCGGGGTCGTCGGCGAGGTCCGACTTGCCGCTCTTGTCGAAGTACGTCGGTGAGAACTGCCCGAAGTAGTGCTCGGTCGTCGATTCCCAGCCGTGGTAGTTCGGCATGAAGCCGAGCTGCTTGAAGCTGTCGCCCTCGGGGATGGTCAACTTCTTCGCGTCGGCCGTGAATTCGGACCATGTCCTGGGCGGGTTCTTGATGCCGGCCTTCTCGAACGCGGTCTTGTTGTAGTAGAGCCCGTACGCGTCGCCCAGCAGCGGCACCGTGCAGCGGTTGCCGTCGAACTGGGTGTACTCGTTCATCGTCTTCGGGAACGTCGTCTGCGGATCGATGTCCGCCTTCTTGAAGAAGGGGTTGAGGTCGACCAGCGCCCCGGACGAACAGAACTTGCCGACGTTGTTCGTGGTGAACGAGGAGATGACGTCGGGGGCCTTGGAACCGCCGCTGCGCAGCGCCTGGTTGATCTTGTCGTCGGTCATGTTGCCGACGATGTTCACGTGGATGTTGGGGTGCGCCTTCTCGAACCCCGCGACCAGCGACTTGACGGCCTTCACCTCGTTCGGCGCGCTCCAGGCGTGCCAGAAGTTGATGGTCGTCTCCTTGGACGCGTCGTCGTTCGCGCCGGCGTCGGACTGGCCGGTGCAGGCGGTGGCGAGCAGGGCCAGTGCGGCGCAGGCGGCGAGAGCGGCGGCCGCCCTCCGGGACACTTCGGGTACGGCTTTCCAAGAGTTTTCGGGCATGACGGTGTCTCCCAAAGGCGTGGCAGGGCACGGTGGTGAGGGTGAAGGTGGGACTGCGAGGGACGGGCTCAGCGCGAGGTGTCGAACACCTCGTCGCGGGTGGCTGCCAGCGCGCTCTCCAACGCGCCGCGCAGCACGGGGTGTTCGGGTACGTCGCCGACGACGAGGCGCGGCCGGGACGCGGCCAGCTCCTCCAGCTCGTCCTGGACCAGGGCGCGCAGGGTCTCACCGCCGGCGGTGAGCGAGGCGCCGCTGAGGACGACGAGTTCGGGGTCGAGCACGGAGACGAGTGAGGCGAGACCGGTGGCGAGACCGGTCGCGTACGTCTCCAGGAGCAGGCGGTGGGGTCCTTCGTTGCGCTCGGCGGCCTCGGCGACGATCTCCGCGGCCGCCTCGGCGTAGTGGCCGCCCGGCAGGTCCTCGATGCCGAGTGCGCGGGCGAGCTTGGGGATGGCCTGCGAGCCGGCCAGCTCCTGGTAGCCGCCGCTGTTGGCCTTGGTCACATGGCGGACCAGGGGCGCGCCCGGCACCGGCAGGAAGCCGACCTCGCCGGCGCCGCCGGTCCAGCCGCGGTGCAGCCGGCCGCCGAGGACGAGGGCGGCGCCGAGACCGCCCTCGTTCCACAGCAGCACGAAGTCGTCGTGGCCGCGGGCCGCCCCGAGCCGCTGCTCGGCGATGGCTACGAGGTTCACGTCGTTCTCGTACTCGACCGGCATCGGGAGCGCGGCGGCGAGTTCGTCGAGCAGGCTGGGGGAGTGCCACCCCGGCAGGTGCGAGGCGTAGCGCAGCCGGCCGGTGCCCGGGTCGAAGGCGCCCGGGGTGCCGATGACCACCCGGTGGATGTCGTCGCGCGCCAGCCCCGCCGCCTTCACCGCCCCGTCGAGGGCTTCGGTGACCTGGCGTACGACGGGCGGGGCGGAACGCTTTTTGGGCGTGGGGAGTTCGTACTCGCCGACGGTCTTGCCGGTGACGTCCGCGACGGCGGCGAGGATGCGCTCGGGGGTGACGTCCAGGCCCGCCGCGTGGGCCGCGCCCGGATTGACCACGTACAACTGGGCGTTGGGCCCCGGGCGCCCCTCGCTGGTCCCCGTCATGAGGACGAGCCCGGCGGCTTCGAGGCGGGCCAGCAGCTGCGAGGCGGTCGGCTTCGACAGGCCGGTGAGCTTCCCGATCCGGGTCCGGGAGAGCGGACCGTGCTCCAGCAGGAGGTCGAGAGCGGCGCGGTCGTTCATGGCGCGCAGAACGCGCGGAGTGCCCGGCGTACCGGCGGTTCCAGCCATGCGTGTCGACACCTGCCTTTCCACTGGCCAGCTTTCCAGTGATCGGGTGGGAGTGTCCATCACGTGATCACTGTTAGGAAAGTTTCCTATTGGTGAGAGGAACGTAGGCCCGGGGGATCGGGGGCGTCAATACCGGCCACCGGCGGCAATCAAGTCGTTACGTGACGGCAGGCGTGCGGGCGTGCGTCCAGCGGGCGTACGACAAAGGGGGCGCCCGGAGAGTTCCGGGCGCCCCCTTTCGCGTACGTGCTACCGCGTCACCGGCCGCTGCGGAGTGATCGGCGTGGCCGCCTCCGCCTGCGGGGACGCGGAGTTGGCGTACACCGACGGGGCCGCGACGGTCGCCGTCGGGTCCGGGATCTCGTCCTCCGGCTGGGCCGGGAGGCCGCCGACGAGGCGGATGTCGGCCGCGTCGAAGGCGCGCTTGACGCGCCAGCGCAGCTCGCGCTCGACACCCACCGACTTGCCCGGCATGGTCTTCGCCGAGACGCGCACGACCATCGAGTCGATCAGCACGCTGTCCAGGCCCAGCACCTCGATCGGGCCCCAGAGCAGTTCGTTCCAGGGCTCGGCCTTGCTCATGTCCTCGGCGACCTGGTCGAGGGTGGACTTCACCCGGTCGAGGTCCTCGGAGGACTTCACGGTCACGTCCACCCCCGCCGTGGCCCAGCCCTGGGAGAGGTTGCCGATGCGCTTGACCTCGCCGTTGCGGACGTACCAGATCTCTCCGTTGTCGCCGCGCAGCTTGGTGACGCGCAGGCCGACCTCGATGACCTCGCCGGAGGCGACGCCCGCGTCGATCTGGTCACCGACGCCGTACTGGTCCTCCAGGATCATGAAGACGCCGGAGAGGAAGTCCGTCACCAGGTTGCGCGCGCCGAAACCGATGGCCACACCCGCGACGCCGGCGGAGGCGAGCAGCGGGGCCAGGTTGATCTCGAAGGTGGCCAGGACCATCAGCGCGGCCGTGCCCATGATCAGGAAGGACGCGACCGAGCGGAGTACGGAACCGATGGCCTGGGAGCGCTGGCGACGGCGCTCCACGTTCACCAGCAGGCCGCCGAGCGCGGTGCCGTCCACGGCCTGGGCCGTGCGGTTCATGCGGTCTATCAGCTTGGTGATGGCGCGCCGTACCGCCACTCTCAGGACCGCCGCGATCACCAGGATCAGCAGGACGCGCAGACCGATGGCGAGCCATGTGGACCAGTTCTGCTGGACCCAGCTCGCGGCGTTGGTCGCGCTTTCCTGGGCGTCCTGGAGCGTGGGCGTCGTCGGGTCCGTCGAGGTCGCCGAGGGGGACGGCGAGGGGTCGACGGCCGGCAAGGCCGACAGGACGGTCGAGAACAAGGCAGTACCTCCAGGCGTAACGGTCTGCCCGCGGCAAGGAACACGGCAACGAACGCGGCGGGGAACACCGCAGGCGGCACCCTGTGTGACGGGTGACACGACAGGGACACGAGAGGGGCACCGGTCGGGCAGGCCCACCACACTATCGGGGCATTGTGTGTGGATCGTTGCCGTGTTCGAGGGAGAGACCGTGCTCACCTGGGGATGAACAGGATGTGGTCCCGGGGATGTAGAAGGTGTGGTCGAAAACACTCCCAGCCCGTTACCGGGACATGGTGGCGCTTCCACCAGGCATGAGGGGAGACTGACTACAGATCGTCCCGGCGCGAGCCACGCGCCGCCGGCGTACAAGGAGGCATCCGTGCCGCATGTCCTGGTCCTCAACGCGTCGTACGAGCCGCTCGGCGTCGTACCGCTCCGCCGTGCGCTCGTCCTCGTCCTCGAGAACAAGGCTGTCTGCCTCGAGGAATCCGGCGCCTTCATGCATAGCGCAACCGTTTCCGTCCCCGCTCCCAGCGTGGTCCGGCTCAAGAGGTTCGTACGGGTCCCCTACCGGGGGCCCGTTCCGCTGACCCGTCGGGCACTGTTCGCCCGCGACGGCGGCCGGTGCATGTACTGCGGTGGCGTCGCAACCAGCGTCGACCACGTCATCCCGCGCAGCCGCGGGGGTCAGCACGTCTGGGACAACGTGGTGGCGTCGTGCCGCCGCTGCAACCACACCAAGGCCGACCGCCACCTGGTCGAGATCGGCTGGCGCCTGCGCCATAAACCCGCCCCGCCGACGGGGCTCGCATGGCGCATCATCGGAACCGGGCATAGGGACCCGCGCTGGCTGCCGTACTTGCAGCCGTACGGCGCGGAGGACGCGATGGCCCGGATCGACGGCATTTCCGCCTGACGATCCGGGCTTTTACGTACCCGCTGGTACGTACCCGCCGGTCCCGTTCCGAAGGGCCCCGCGCCCACTGTCAGGCGCGGGGCCCTTCGGAACGGGCGCCGCGCGCCGCGTACAGTGCCGTGCCGATCACGAAGAGTGCCAGGGCGACGGCCCAGGCCCCGTGCTGCGGCCCCGACTGCATGGGCCAGGTCAGGGCCGTCTCGGTGCGCATCCGCGGCGCGGAGGCCGAGAAGTACACGGTGCTGAAGTACAACGTCGTCGGCAGCCAGCTCAGCCGCGCGCCGATCAGCACCGCCGAGAGCGCCGTCAGCCCGCTCGCCCCCAGCGTGTTGCGGACCATCCCCGTGGCGCCGAACACCTGCGAGTGCCCCGGCACGGCGAGAGCCAGCGCCGCCGCCGCCAGCGCGGTGAGCAGCAGGAGATGGGTCAGGCGCCTCGGCCACCACGGTCGTACGGCGGTGTCGTCCAGGTCGGGTGCGTGCGAGTGGAGACTCACACCGATCGCGGCCGAGGCCAGCAGCGGGGCGAGGGAGAGCAGCGGGACCCTGCGGTCGGGGTCGACGTAGACGTCCGGGCGGCTCGCCACCCACAGGGTGAGCAGGGTGGCGAAGACGAGGGCGGCCAGCGCGGCCGGGATGCCCCGGGAGCGGCCGTAGAGGGCGAGGGGAGTGGAACGGGCGTTCACAGGGCCGGCACCTCGCTCGCCTTCGGGTCGCAGTCGCCGGCCGTCGCGAAGTACGCGCTCAGCCAGCCGCGGCGCTCGTCGTCCGGCATGGCCCTGAGGTGCTCGTAGCCCTTGACCTCGGCGCCGAGCAGGGCGATCTCCTTCTCGTCACCGCGCTCGCGCGCGCTCGCCACCGACTGGTCGTGCATCGCCTTGTCGATGCGCCGCGGCGCCAGCCAGCGCACCAGCGCGTAGTCCGCAACCCTGGTCCGCTCGGCGGACGGCATCTTCTCGCAGTCCCCGCGGACCAGCGCCGTGGCCGCCTCCCACGTGTACTGCTCCGGATCGGTCACCTTCGCGCGCACGGCACTCCAGCCGAACGGTGTGAGCATCGGCAGCTGGGCCTCGTCCTCACGCGGCTCGCCTGGCCGGTCCTCGAAACGGACCGGCAGATTCTGTACGCCCTTGAGGCGGCCCGTGAGCCCGGACAGGGCGTCGGCGACCTCCGGCAGCATGCCCGGGTAGGTGGCGTTGACGCAGATGCGCGGGGTGGTGGAGTCGTTGCACACCTGGCGGCGCGCGAGCGGGTTCTCGTGCACCAGACCGTCGCCCGTCTGGACCAGCAGGACGGCGGCGCCGAGCGCGGCCGTGAGCGGGAGCAGCGCGGTGGCCCGGCGGCGGGCGGCATGGGCCAGGGCCGCGGCTGCGGCGAGCCCGGCCACCCACAGGGCCGCGACGAGCGGGTACCACCAGAGGTGCAGGTCGTCGTGGTAGTAGCCGCGCACGGCGGCGAAGGCGAGATAGCGAAGGTCGGACTGCGAAGCGTTGAGCAGTCCGAAGAGGACGTATGCGGCCAGCGCGAGCGCCGGGGCCGTCAGCCGCCAGGGCGCCGCCCGCCCGATCACATGGCCGAGCAGCACGCAGGCGCCGAGCGCGACGGCGGTTCCGGCGAACACGGTCGGCTCCGGGCCGCCCGCCGACGCGTACGGCGCGCAGGCGAGCAGCGCCCCGGCCACCGCCAGCGCGTACGCCGCCATGAGCCAGGCCGCGAGCGGCAGGGCGGCGGTCAGGAACTGGGCCAGCGGCGTACGGGCGGCCGAGGCGCGCAGCTCCGTCATCCGCCGCCGGTGCTCCCGGCCGCCCTGCCAGGCACCCGCCGCGAGGGCGAAGGGGGCGCCGATCAGACCGGCCGCGATGGCCAGCTTGCCGGTGGTCTCTCCCCAACTGCCCTGCCACTGATCCGCCGAGGTCCCGAGCCCCCAGCCGAGCGCCACGAACAGCGCCGCGGCGGCCCAGGGGGCGAAGCCGCGAAGGGACTCGGTGCGCAGGGGGTGTGGAGCGGAGGGGGGCTTCGGCGGTGCGGGGGCGGTGCCGGGCGGCGTTTCCAGCGTCTGCGTACTCATCGCGCCGCTCCCGCCACAGCGGTGCGGTGGCCGCGCAGGGCCGCCGTATAGCCGCGCTCGAACGCGTTGCCGTCGCTCTCGTCGCCGTACACGCCGAGGGCGGCCAGCGACGTGGGAGTGCCCCGGTAGGCGACCCGGCCCGCCTCGATCAGGGTCACCTCGGTGCAGGCGGCGGCCACGTCCTCGACCAGGTGGGTGGAGACGATCACGGTCGAGGACCGGCCCAGGTCCCGCAGCAGCGCGCGGAACTCGACGCGCTGCTCCGGGTCGAGGCCCGCGGTGGGCTCGTCGAGGAGCAGGATGCGGGGTTCGTTCACGATGGCCTGCGCGATGCCGAGGCGGCGGACCATGCCGCCGGACAGCGTCCTGACCTTGGAGTCGATGCGGTCGGCGAGCCCGACCCGGGCCACGGCCCGCTCGACGGCGGCCGGGGTGGCGGCGGCCGGCAGCTCCTTCAGCCACGCCACGTAGGCGACGAACTCCCGCACGGTGAAGCCCGGGTAGTACCCGAACTCCTGGGGCAGATAACCGAGTTCACGGCGTACGGCGCTGCGCTCGCGGTGGCCGCGCAGGTCGCCGCCAAGCATCTCGACCCGGCCGTCGGAGGGCGCGGCGACGGTCGCGAGGACCCGGATGAGGGAGGTCTTCCCGGCGCCGTTGGGGCCGAGCAGGCCGTGCACGCCGGGACCGAAGTCCAGGTCCACGGCGTCCAGGGCGGTGGTCCTGCGATGGCGGACGGTCAGGCCGGAGAGACGTATGGAAGGGGGCGCATGCTCGGTCATGGTGCTGGTCACATCGTCTCCAGACGGTCGTACGCGGTGCGGCGCGCGGCGAGGAGGAGGGCGCAGAGCACGGCTGCCGCCGCCCAGCCCCCCTGGTGTCCGGCGCCGGTGAAGTAGAGGTCGAGCTGGTGCGTGAGACGGGCCGTCGAGCCGGCTCCGGAGGCGGTCGGTGCCATGCCGCCGGCGGCCAGCACGGGCGCCGCCAGTGCGAGCAGCCAGCCGCCGCCGACCACCGCCGTGGCGATACGGCAGCCCACGTAGCCGGAGAGCAGCAGCGAGGCGAGCGTCAGGGCGAGCCCGGGCAGCAGCCAGGCGGCCGCCGCCGGTGCCTCGGGCAGCCGGGGCGGGGCGGACGGCAGCAGCAGCCCGGCCACCGTCAGCAGCGGCACGCTCAGCGCCAGCACGGCGGCCGTCCGCGTCAGCAGCAGGCGCAGCCCGCCCGACGGCGACGCGGCGGCGATCTCGTGCAGCGGATCGGCGTGCCGCCCGTACGACAGGGCGACCCCTGCCAGTGGCACCGCGGGTGCGAGGGCCAGCAGCAGCGGCTTCGCGCCGCCGAACCCGGCCCCGTAGGCGAGCGCCACCGCCCCCACGGCGACCAGGACGACGGCCCCGGTCCAGGCCCCGCGCACCGCGGGTCCGGCAGCCCACAGGACCCGGCCGAGCCGCCCCCCGACGGCTCGGACGCGATCGGGCGCCGACACCGGTGCCGCTCCCGCCGCGTCCAGGACCGCGCTGCGCACCTCCGCAAGGACGACTCCCGCCACGCCCTCGCGGGCCGCTCGGGAGACCCGGGCGGCGCAGTCCCCGCAGCTCTCCAGGTGCTTCTCCAGGGACCAGGCGTCCGCGTCCGGAAGGGAGCCGTCCGTGTAGCGGCCGACGAGGTCGTCCGGGGCGTGCCAACCGGTCGCACCGGTCATGCCGTAGCTCCTGCTCATGCCAGGCCTCCCAGCGGGGACGGATCGAGCTGGGCGAGGGCGGCGCGCAGTTCGGCGCGGGCTCGCATGGCGCGGGTCTTGACGGTGCCCTCGGGGATGCCGAGGAGGCGGGCGGTCTCGCGGGTGCTCAGTCCGTCCACGACGGTGGCACGCAGCACCTCGCGCAGCTCGGGCGAGATACGGTCCAGGGCGGTGCCGACGTCGCCGTACTCCAGGCCCGCCAGTACGCGGTCCTCGGCGGACGGCGCGGGCACGGGCACCGCGTACTCCACGCGCTCCACCCGCTCCTGCATGCGGCGCGCGTCCACAAGGCGCCGCGCGGCGATCGTCCACAGCCAGCCGCCGGCCTCGGCACCCCGGTGCGAGGCGGCCGAGCGCCACACGGTCACGAAGGTGTCCTGCAGCACCTCCCGTACGACCTCGGGGTCGGCGCAGCGCCGGGTCAGCCGCGTGTGCAGCCACCCGGAGTGCCGGTCGTACAACGCGGCCAGCGCCGCCGAGTCCCCGCGCGCGACGGCCCGCAGCAGCGCCGCGTCCGTGGCATCCTCCGGGTGGCCCCTCATGGGGCGGAACAGTCTCACACCCCGTCTATCGACCGCCTCGGGCCCATCGGTTCACCGGAGGCCCGGCCGCAGCTCATCCGGCCACGGCGTACGCCTCCACCGACCACAGCGAATAGCCGTACCGCGTCGCCCTCTTGTCCCCCTGCACCCGCACATACCGGACATCGTGCTCGTCGAACCGGACGGACTCCCGGCCCCCGCGGCCGTCCCGCACCGTCGCCGCCGTGCGCCAGGTGCGGCCGTCGGCGGAGACCTGGACGCGGTACGCGGAGGGGTGGGCGTCCTGCCAGTGCAGGACGACCCGGCCGAGGCGGACCGACTCGACCGGCTCGGTGAGGCGCACCTGCCACCAGGCGCCGTCGTCGACGGGCGAGGACCAGCGGGTCTCCGGATCGCCGTCGTTGGCCGCCCGCGCCGGGAAGCCGGGCGTCTCGTCGCCGGAGGAGGACGCCTGTCCGCCCCGCGCGAGATCGGGGCCCGCCGTGCGCGGGAAGGCGCGGACGGTCACGGTGCGCACCGTGGCACCGAAGGCGAGGGAGATCTCGTACGTCCCCGAGGGCGTCCCGGCGGGAACGGACACCTCGACCGGTACGTCAACAGCCGTGCCACGAGGGAGAGTCGAGGTCTTCGGGACGTGGACCTCGATGCCCCTCGGTGCCCGCGCCGTCAGATTCCCGTGCACGTCGGCGGGGAGCAGCGACCACAGCCGGGCCGTCACCCGCGCCCTGCCGCCGATCTCGACATCCGTCTCGGCGCGCGCCAACTCCATCGCCGAGGCGGGGGCGTCGGCGTACCACGGCACGAGGTGGCGGACGCGCGAGGGCGCGGAGCCGGTCACGCGGAGGGCGTCCGCCCGGACCGCGCCGGGGAGTTCGGTCGCGCCGCCCGCGGAGAGTGCGCCCAGACGCCGCCAGCCCTCGTCGGGGACATGTGCCTCGACGGAGCCGGTGGTGCCGGGCTCGGTGAGAACCGTCACCGAGCCGAGCGTGCGGGCACGAGGGAGGCGCACGGTGCTGCGGCCCTCGCCGGCCGCACCGCGCCCTGCGGCCGGCTCCTGGTCGATTCCCGACCAACTCTCGTACGTTGTCCGGGCCTTGGACAGGAACGGGTCGAGGACTCCCTTGCCGACCGTCACCCGGCTCGCCGCGAGCTCGGCGCGGAGGTGGTCGAGGGCGCGGTACGCCGTCCAGGCCGCCGTGGCGTCGCCGTCCGACTGCGCACGCAGCATCGTCAGCGCCGTCTCGCCCGCCTCTCCGTAGCGCGCCAACTGCTCCGTCCAGGGCGCCACTTCGGACGCCAGTGAGCTGTGGGCCAGCCGCTCGGGGGTCTCGCGCAGCACCGTGAACGCGGCGCGCAGCCGACCTTCCGCGCCGGCGTTCGCCGCCTTGTCCGTGGTCGTACGCGCCTGCCAGAAGCCCTCGACGAGCGGGCGCAGATACGCCGACTCGTCGCCGCCGAGCAGCGAGGAGGCGTCGTTGCCCGCCAGCGCGGACAGCGCCTCCGCGCGGCGCCCGTCGCCCGCCGCGAGGTCGCCGATCGCCGCCTTCCAGGACTGCTGGGGGCGGTAGTCCCGCGGGTTCCAGGCATAGTCGGCGGCGGTGAACAGCGGGATGCGGGAGGCCTCCGCCTGCTCCATCGCGTTGGCGAGCAGCGCCGCCGAGCCGGTCGCGACGGCGGGTTCACGGCCCGTGTAGGGGCCGAGGAACACCCGGTCCTGCGCGTAGTCGTTGACCGGGTAGTTGTCCATGGTGACGAGCCGGTGGCCGCCGAACGCCGCCCGGGTGCGGGCGAGTTCGCGTCCGGTGATGGTGCGCGGCACCACGCCCACGCCCGTCCAGGCGACCTCGACGCCGTCGTCCAGCGCTCCCGCCAGCGCCCGCCGGTAGGCGGTCGAACCGTCCTGGAAGTACTCGGTCGGCATCAGCGACAACGCGACCGCGTCCGGGTGCCGTTCGGCGAGCCGCCGGGCCACCTCGTTGGCCACCCGCGCCTGCGCCTTCGCCGCCGCCTCCGCGCCGGAGCCGAACTCCTCGGCGTCCGCGTCGCAGTGCCACTCGCTGTAGCTGATGTCCTGGAACTGGAGCTGGAACGCCCGGAATCCGAGCGCCCACATGGCGTCGAGCTTGCGGGTCAGGGCGCGGACGTCGGAGTCCGAGGAAAAACACATCGCCTGGCCGGGGGCCACCGCCCAGGCCGGGGTGACGTGATTGCGGCGCGCCCGCTCCGTCAACTCCCGGAAATGCGCCCGCTGTTCGGCTGGGTACGCCTCACGCCAGCGCTCCTGGCGGTAGAGGTCGTCCCCGGGGGCGTACACATAGCGGTTCTGCTTGGTGCGGCCCATGAAGTCGAGCTGCGCCAGGCGCTGTTCACGGGTCCACGGGGTGCCGTAGAAACCCTCGGTGGTGCCGCGCACGGCGGTGCCGGGCCAGTCGCGGACGACGGCGCCCGCGATCCGCCCGTCGGCGCCGATGAGCTGGCGCAGTGTCTGGACCGCGTGGAACAGGCCGTCCTCGCCGACTCCCGCGAGGGCGACCGTGGCGTGGCCAGCGAAGCGGCCGACCGCCAGCCGGTAGCCGCCGGCCGGGAGGTCCGCGCGGGGCGCGGCACCGAGCGCGGTGAGCGCCTTGTCCCACGGGGGCGCGGAGCGGGCGCCGAGGGCGTGCGAGCCGTCGGCGGCCGCGCTGCCGGCGTGCCCACCGAAGCCGTACGCCCTGCCCGCACCTCGGGGGCTCCCGGATGCCGTCTCCGTCTCCGTCCCGGCGCGCACCACCAGCGCACCGGCGGGAAGCGCGTCCCCCTCGCGCGCGGTGGTGATCTTCCGCGCCCCGGCGGCACGCAGCAGCGCACGCAGCGCGTCGAGGGCGTACGGGTCGGCCGTCGCGCCCCTCGCCGCGCCTCTCACTCCGTCGGTGAGCAGGACGACCTCGTCCGTGACCGCGACCGGCGCGGAGCCCGCGCGCAGCGACTGCGGCCGGGGCCAGACCGCGGGCAGGGTGCTCGCGGCGGGCGTGCGGTCGTCCGCTGAGGTCAACGGCGCGTGCGGCGCCGCGACCGCCGCGGGAGCCGCACCCAGCGCGCCCGCGACGACGGCTATCGCGAGGGCGACCGCGCCCCGCCCGTGCCGGAGCTGCCCGTGAAACGGTCCGCCCTGCGTGCCTCGTACGGCTCCCGTCCCGCGCCGGAGCTGCACCGGCCCCCTCCTCGTCACTGCTCGACTCGCCCCCACGGCTCTGTCAGGGCGGCACCGACCCCACCATTCACGTGGTGGAGGTGTCAACGGGGACAGGTGGGAAGCAGACGGGAGTAGCCGTTGTGCGGCAATTGCCTTAATCTGCACGAGGTGTGAACACTGCCACGTTGTTCGGTCCCATGCGTCTGCGGAGGCGCTCGCTGGGTAGGGCTGCGGTAACCCGCTCGAAGCCGTACGACATCAAGGAGGCCCCCGTGGCCGCGTCCGCGCACCTGCTTCTCTCGGCCCTCTCCAAACCCTCGGCGGAGCTGTCCGCCGAACCGCACTTCTGCGTCTTCAGCGCCGAGGGCAGCAGTGCCGAGGCCCCGCTGACCAGCGAGCCGCCGCTGCCCGACGCGGAACCCCTCACCAGCGAGCCGCCGCTCGCCGACACCGCGCCCCTGACCAGCGAGCCCACGTCCACCGGTACCGCCTCGGGGGTGTAGATGCCGCTGTCCCGGCTCGCCGGCCTGTACGGCGTCGCCACCTCCTACAGCCCGTCCCCGGGCCGCACCGTCGCGGCCTCGGACGCCGCGGTCGTCGCGGCCCTGGCGGCGCTGGGCATCGACGCGAGCACCCCGGAGGCCGTCCGCGGCGCCCTCGCCGCCCGCGAGGCGCAGGTGAAGGACCGGCTGCTGCCGCCGACCGTGGTCTGCTGGAGCGGCGCCGCGCCCTCGGCCGAGGACCACGACGGCCCCGCCCCCGTGGCCCGCGCCGGACGCCGGGACATCCCGCTGCCCAAAGCCCTCGCCGACCTGCCGCCCGGCACCCGGCTGCGCATCGAGACCGAGCAGGGCGAGACCCGCGCATCGGCCGAGCAACTCCCGCTCGGCGTCCACGCGTTGCACGCCACCGCGCCCGACGGCCGTACCGCCGAGGCCCACCTCGTCGTCGCCCCGGCCCGGCTGCCCGCGCCCCCCGGACGCACCTACGGACTCCTCGTCCAGCTGTACTCCCTCCTCTCGGGGCGCTCCTGGGGCATGGGCGACCTCGGCGACCTCGCCGAGCTGACCGCCTGGGCGGGGCGCGCGCTGGGAGCAGGATTCGTGCAGGTCAACCCGTTGCACGCGGCCGTACCCGGCACCCCCACCGACCCCTCCCCGTACCGGCCCTCCTCCCGCCGCTTCCCCGACCCGGTGCACCTGCGCGTCGAGGACATCCCCGAGTTCGCCCACGTCGACGAGCAGGGCCGGCTCCGGGTGCTGCTGGAGCGCGCCGCGGGACTGCGCGAATCCGTGCTGCACAAAGGGGCGTTGATCGACCGCGACGCCGTGTGGGAGCTCAAGCGCGAAGCGCTGGCACTGGTGCGCGCGGTGCCCCTCGGCCCCGGCCGCCGGGCCGCCTACGCCGACTTCCTCGCCGAGGAGGGCCAGGCGCTGGAGGACCACGTCACCTGGTACGCGCTCGCCGAGGTGCACGGCTCCGACTGGCACAACTGGCCCGCGCCGCTGCGCGACCCCCGCTCGCCCGAAACCGCCCGCGCCCGCGGCGAGTTGATGGACCGCGTCGACTTCCACAGCCGCCTCGCCTGGCTCACCGACGCCCAACTCGCCACCGCCCAGCGCTCGGCGCGGGACGCCGGGATGGCCGTCGGGCTCGTGCACGACCTCGCCGTCGGCGTGCATCCCGACGGGGCCGACGCCTGGGCGCAGCAGGAGTACTTCGCCGCCGGCATGTCGGTCGGCGCACCCCCGGACGCCTTCAACGCACGCGGCCAGGACTGGGGGTTGCCGCCCTGGCGCCCCGACCGCCTCGCCGAGTCCGGCTACGCCCCGTACCGCCGCCTCCTGCGCGCCCTCTTCCGGTACGCGGGCGCCCTGCGCATCGACCACGTCATGGGCCTGTTCCGGCTCTGGTGGGTCCCGCAGGGGCAGCCGCCCACCGAGGGCACGTATGTCCGCTACGACGCCGAGGCCATGCTCGGGATCCTCGCGCTGGAGGCCGCGCGCGCCGGGGCCCTGGTGATCGGCGAGGACCTCGGCACCGTGGAGCCGGGTGTGCGCGAGACCCTGCACGAGCACGGGGTGCTCGGCACCTCCGTGCTGTGGTTCGAGCGCGACTGGGAGGGCGACGGGCTGCCGCTGCCGCCCGAGCGCTGGCGCGCCGACTGCCTCGCCACCGCCACCACCCACGACCTGCCGTCCACCGCGTCCCGGCTCACCGGAGACCATGTCGAACTCCGCGCCTCCCTCGGCCTGTTGACCAGTCCTCTCGCAGAGGAGCGGGCCGCGGCGGCCGCGGAGGCGGGGGAGTGGCTGGCGCTGCTCACCCGGCTCGGGCTGCTGGAGGGCACGAGCGGCGGGGCGGGCGTCGAGGCGGAGGAGGCCGAGATCCAGGCCGTGCACCGGTTCCTGCTGCGCACCCCGGCCCGCATGATCGGCGTCTGGCTCCCGGACACGGTCGGCGACCGGCGCCCGCAGAACCTGCCCGGCACCTGGGACCAGTACCCGAACTGGCGGCTGCCCATCGCCGACGCCGAGGGCCGCCCGGTGACCCTGGAGGAACTGGCCGCCTCGCCCCGGCTGCACGCCCTCCTGGACGTGCTGCGGCCCCGCCCGGGGGCCGGCCGCGAACACCGCTGACGCCTCCGGGGGGTCCTTCGTACGGCACCCCGGGCGCGCGGCTCGTTCGGGCGTTCGCTACGTTGGCACCGTGGACAAGAAGAACGCCCTGCGCGCCGGCGCCCTGGCTGCCGGTACGACGCTGATGATGCTGCTCATGTCGTCCCCCGCGCTCGCGCTGACGCGCGACGACGGCGACGACCCCGGCGACGGCCTGAGCGTGATCCAGACGCTCGGCCTCTACGTCGCGGCGCCGATCGCGCTGTTCCTGGTCATCGCCGGCCTGGTCATGGTCCTGGACAAGTCCAAGGACCGGCAGCCGAAGGCCAAGGCGAAGGCCTGACCTCAGGCTTTCCTCCGCGGCCCGCTTTCCTCGGCCGCGGGATTTCTTTCGAGGGCGCCGTCCTCACCGTCCGTACGCGCATCCGCCGTACGGAGGTGAGGGCGGCGCCCTCGTCGTGTGCGCGGGCCGGGGCTCTCAGGGGCTCGGGGCCGTGAGATACCGCTGCACCGTCGGCGCCAGCCACGCCACGACCTCCTCCCGGTGCAGCGCCGTGGCCGGCCCGAACCGCAGGACGTAGCGGGCGAGCGCCATCCCGAGCATCTGCGACGCGATGAGCGCGGCCCGTACCGGCGCCTGCTCGGGGTCGGGGCAGAAGCGCAGGGCGACCGGCAGGAGCTGGTCCCGGAAGACGCCCTGCATGCGCTCGGCGCCGGCCTGGTTGGTGACGCCGACCCGGAGCAGCGCCGTGAGCACCTCGTTCTCCTCCCAGAGGTCGAGGAAGTGGCCCACCAGCACACGGCCCACCTCGCTCGCGTCCAGGCCGTCCGGCTGCGGCATCCGCAGATCGACGTCGAGGACGGTGGCGAACAGCCCCTCCTTCGAGCCGTAGTACCGCATCACCATGGACGGATCGATCCGTGCGTCCTTCGCGATCGCGCGGATGGTGGCACGTTCGTAGCCGTCGGCCGCGAAGCGCTCGCGGGCGGCCGTGAGGATGGCATTGCGGGTGGTGTCGGAGCGGCGTGGGGACCGCGCTCCGGAGTCCGCGCCCGGGCCCCCGTCGTGGTTGCCGTCCCTGCTGTTGACGTCACTGCCGTGGTGGTCGCTGCCGTTCATGCCAACAACCGTAGGCCAACACCTGTTGACAGTCCAGAGCGACGGCTCTACGTTTGTCCACAAGCGTTGGCAAACAGGCGTTGGCAAACAATCGTTGGCAAGCGAATGTCGGCAAGTAGACGTTGGCAATCGGACGTTGGCATCAGGAGGCCCTCATGAACGGCACCGGAAGCAACACCAGCACGGGCACCGGCACGAACCCCGCTGTCATCGTCGTCGGCTCCGGCCCCACCGGCCTGCTGCTGGCCGCCGACCTCGCCACCGCCGGCGTCCCCGTCACTCTCGTCGAGAAGCGCCCGCACAAGATCAGCAACCTCTCCCGTGCCTTCGTCCTGCACGCCCGCACCCTGGAGCAGCTCGACGCCCGGGGTCTCGCCGACGACCTGGAGGCGAAGGGGCAGGCCCTCGACCGGATCCGGCTCTTCGGGCGTCTGACCATCGCGCTCGACACTCTCCCCTCCCGCTTCAACCACCTGCTCGTCATCCCGCAGTACGAGGTGGAGAAGGTGTTGCAGCAGCGGGCCGAGGACGCCGGGGTGCGGTTCGTGTACGAGACCGAGGTGGCCGGGCTGCGCCAGGACGCGGACGGCGTGACGCTCGAAGTCCGGGGCCCGGACGGGGAGTCGGGGCAGCTGCGGGCCGCGTACGTCGTCGGCACGGACGGGATGCGCAGTGCGGTGCGCGAGGCGATCGGGCAGCCGTTCCCCGGCAGGTCGGTCATCCGCTCCGTCGTCCTCGCCGACGTGCTGCTCGACGAGAAGCCCGAAACGCTGCTGACCGTCGCCACCGTCGGTGACGCGTTCGCCTTCATCGCGCCCTTCGGTGACGGCTACTACCGGGTGATCGGCTGGAACCGCAGCCGCAACGTCGCCGACAGCGAGCCCCTCGAACTCGATGAGGTCAAGGAGATAGCCCGCCTCGCCCTCGGCCGCGACTACGGTATGCGCGACGCCCGCTGGATGTCCCGCTTCCACAGCGACGAGCGCCAGGCGCCCGAGTACCGGGTGGGCCGGGTGTTCCTCGCCGGGGACGCCGCGCACGTCCACACCCCGGCCGGCGGCCAGGGCATGAACACCGGCCTCCAGGACGCGGCGAACCTCGGCTGGAAGCTGGCGGCGGTCCTCAACGGGAACGCGGACACCGCCCTGTTGGACACCTACCAGGCCGAGCGCCACCCCGTCGGCGAGTCCGTCCTGCGCAGCAGCGGCGGCATGGTGCGACTCGCGATGGCCAAGCGCCCCTGGACGCTGGCCCTGCGCGGTCTGCTCACCACGGTCCTCGACAACGTCGGCCCCGCGCGCCGCAAGGCGGCCGGACAGCTCACCGGCGTCGGCTACGCGTACCGGGCGCCGCGCGGCTCCCACAAGCTGGTCGGCACCCGCGTCCCGGACGTCGCCCTGGAGAGCGGCCGCCTCTACGAGGCCCTGCGCGGCGGCAGGTTCGTCCTCGTCACCCCGCAGCCCTACGAGGCCGGGGAGCGCAAGGGGCGTCTGACCGTGGAGAGTTGGGCGAGCGACCGGCGTACGACGGTGCTGGTGCGGCCCGACGGATACGTGGCCTGGGCCGCGGAGTCCCCGGAGGCGGGCGAGCTGGAGGCGGCGCTCACCGCGGCGACGGGCAACTAGACCCGATCAAGCGCGTCAGTCCAGCCCTCCCAGCAACTCCCGCAACAGGTCGGCCAGTTGGCCGGCCTGTTCGTCGTCGAGGCGGGACAGGACCTGTGTCTGGGCGGCGAGCCCCGCGCCGACGGCCTCGTCGATCAGGCGGAACCCCTCGTCCGTCAGCGTCACCTGGAGACCGCGCCGGTCGTGCGGGTCGGGCGAGCGCCGCAGCAGGCCCGCGCGCTCCAGCTTGTCCAGCCGCCCGGTCATGCCGCCGGTGGTGAGCATGAGGGTCCCCGAGAGCTGCCGGGGCGAGAGTGTGTACGGGTCGCCGGAGCGGCGCAGCGTGGCCAGCACGTCGAACTCCCCGCGCGAGATCCCGAACCGCGTGTAGGCCTTCTCCATCCGGTCGCCCATCGCCCGGGAGAGCCGGAAGATCCGCCCGAAGACCTCCATCGCGGCGGTGTCGAGGTCCGGCCGTACGGCGGCCCACTGCTCGATGATCGCGTCGACCGGGTCCTTCGAAGTCTCCATGAGGCGAGTATCCGCCGGGGGTCGGTCGTTCGCAAGAAAGTAGCTTGACGAAAAGTAGCTTGCGACTAAGCTACTTCCCATCGACCTACTTGGAGGCCGGGGCGTCGGGCCTCGACCCCTCCGCCGCGAAAGCGAGTCCGCCATGAAACGGTCCGCGACCGTCCTGCTCACCGCACTCGCCCCGATGTCCTGGGGCACCACCTACGCGGTCACCACCGAGTTCCTGCCGGCCGACCGCCCCCTGTTCACCGCGGCCATGCGTGCCCTGCCCGCCGGGCTGATCCTGCTCGCGCTGGCCCGGGTGCTGCCGCGCGGCGCCTGGTGGGGGAAGGCGGCGGTCCTGGGCGCGCTGAACATCGGCGCCTTCTTCCCGCTCCTCTTCCTCTCCGCGTACCGGCTGCCCGGCGGCATGGCGGCGGTCTTCGGCTCGGTCGGGCCACTGTTCGTCGCGGGCCTCGCGGCGGTCCTGCTCGGCGACCGCCCGACCGTGCGCACGCTCCTCACCGGCATCGTGGCGGCCCTCGGTGTCAGCCTCGTCGTCCTGAAGGCGGCCGGCGCGCTCGACCTCGTCGGTGTCCTCGCCGCCCTCGCCTCGACCGCGTCGATGTCCACCGGCACGGTGCTCACCAAGCGGTGGGGCCGCCCGGACGGAGTCGGCCCGCTGGCGCTCACCGCCTGGCAGCTGACGGCCGGCGGACTGCTGATAGCCCCGCTCGCCCTCCTCGTCGAGGGCGCGCCGCCCGCGCTGGACGGCCGCGCGGTCTCCGGGTACGTGTACCTCGCTCTCGCCAACACGGCGGTCGCGTACTGGCTCTGGTTCCGCGGCATCGGCCGCCTCACCGCCACCCAGGTCACCTTCCTCGGCCCGCTCTCCCCGCTGACCGCGGCCGTCATCGGCTGGGCGGCCCTGGGTCAGGCGCTCACCCCGGTCCAACTGGCGGGCATGGCGCTGGCGTTCGGGGCGACGGTCTTCGGGCAGCTCAAGCCGCGTACGCCCGTGAAATCGTTCAGTTCTACTGAACAGAATGCTCGAAAAGATTCGATGGACGTGACAGTTCCCACCCTGCGACGGTAGTCGGGAAGCGATCACCGAACGAAGGGATACCCGTGGCAGTCCTGGACCGGACACACCCGCACCGCGCGAGGCGCGAGAGCGAGCCGGCGGCGAGGGCGAGGAAGGGGGCCGTAGGCCTCGGCCTCGCCCTCGCCGCCGTCGCGACGCTCGTCTGGTCCGGCAGCTTCGTCGCCTCGCGCGCCTTGCACGACAGCGTGACGCCCGTGCAACAGGCGTTCTGGCGCTGGCTGATCGCCCTGGCGGCCGTCGCCCCGTTCGCGGCCCGGGAGGCCTGGCGGCAGCGGGCGCTGATCCGGCGCCACCTGCCCTACCTCCTCCTCGCCTCCCTCCTCGGTGTCACCGTCTACAACACCCTGGTCAACCAGGCGGGCCTGTCCACCTCCGCCGGCAACATGGGCATGATCATGGCCGCCTCGCCCGTCCTCATGGCGGTGTACGAGCGCGTCGGCGGCGTACGGCTCGGAGCGCGCCGGGTCGCCGGGATGCTGATCGCCTGCGCGGGCGTCGTGCTCCTGGTCGGCGGGGGCTCGTCGGCGACGGACTTCTCGGCGGGCGACCTGTGGATGATCGCGGCGGCCCTGTGCTTCGCGTCGTACAGCGCACTCCTGCGCCGTAGACCCACTCAACTCACCGGCCCCGCCTTCCTGTTCGCGACCTTCGCGCTCGGCACGGCGATGCTGCTCCCGGCGTACGCGCTGAGCGTGGGCGTCCAGGGGACCTTCGCGCCCACGACCGCCACCGTCGGACCGCTCGTCTACGTCGGCGTCCTCTCCTCCGCGATCGCCTTCTTCGCCTGGAACAAGGCGATCTCCCTGATCGGCGCGGCCCGCGCCGGAGCCGTCTACTACCTTCAGCCGGTGTGCGTGGCGGCCCTGTCGTACGCGATCCTCGGCGAGGCGGTGAGCCGGACGCAGCTGGTCTGCATGGCCCTCATCCTCGGCGGAGTCGTCCTCGGCACCGCCGCCCGCAGGGCGCGCTGAGCCCGGCCGGCCGAGCCCAACCAGCCCTTCCCGTACACCCGTTGCGAGATCTGCCGGTGCCGGCTGGCACGATCGGCGCATGGCTCAAGATCTTCAGCAGCTCGGCGAGGAACTGGTGGCCGCCGCGCGCGGCGGTGACACCGAGAACGCGCGGCGCATCACCCGGCACTTCGTCCTCAACCACCACATCGACGAAGCGATCCCGTTCTGGGAGCGGGCCGCGGAGGCGGGGGACGCCTTCGCCGCCTTCAACCTCGCGAGGTACCGCAAGACCCGCGGCGACCGTGCCGAGGCCGAGCGCCTCTACCGGAGCCGCGCCGAGGACGACTCCGGATGCGCGTACGGCCTCGGGGTGCTCCTCAGGGAGGACCGGAACCCGGAGGCGGAGCGTTGGTTCCGGTACGGGTGGGAGACCTTCCGCTACCTCGACTGCAAGATCGAGCTGGGGAAGGGGATGGCCCGGGCGGGGCGGATCGACGAGGCGGCCGAGTTCCTGATGAGCGGGATCGAGCTCGGGGACATCGCCGTCTTCCGGTGGGCGCAGCTCTACGAAGGCGTCCGCAAGCAGCTCGACCAGGTCGACGCGGCGCTGCGGGACGCGGAGGAGCGCGGGGACGCCGGGGCCGCGGACGAGGCGATCGGACCGCTGCACGACCTGAGACGCGAGCTGAAGGACTACCGGGATTATCCGGGGCTGCTGCCCGAGATCGAGGCGTACCACCGGCGGGCGGACGCCCTGAGCCCGGCAGCGCTCGTCCACCACGCCATCCTCCTCCACTACGCGGTCGGCGAGGAGGACCGGATGCCCGAGATACGCGAACTCCTTGTGCGAGCCCACGAGAAGGGCGACACGGACGCCGCCGCCGTACTCGGGCTCGTCCACGAGGCGAGGGCCGAACTCGCGGACGCCGAGCGGTGGTACACCGTCGGCGCCGAGGCCGGGAACCCCAACGCCCGCTGGAACCTTGCCCTGTTGTGCAAGCGGCAGCGGCGCCTCGACGAGGCCGAGCGCTGGTTCACGTCCATCGCCGACGTCGACGAGGACGTACCGGACCAGCTCGACGCCCTCGCACGGATCAGGGAGTCGGGCGCCCAGACCGGGAAGGACCTGCGGCGGCTGCCCGGGCTGCGGGAGCGCGCCGAGGCGGGCGACGCGCAGGCCGCGTACGCCTTCGGCCGCATCGCCTACGAGTGGGGCGGCGCCTCCGAACGGCACATGATCCGCTGGTACGAGCCCGCGGCCCGGCAGGGCGACCCCGAAGCGGCGTACTGGATGGGGAAGTTCCACGCCGAACTGCGCGAGCCGGAGGCACGCGACCTCTGGTACCTGCGGGCGGCCGAGGGCGGCCACCCGGGCGCCTGCTTCGAGCGCGGATGGCTCGCCGAGCACCACAAGGACTACCGGGAGGCCGAGCGCTGGTACGACCGGGCGGCCGACGACGGCAACGGCCTCGCCGCCATGATCGCGGGCAAGCTGCGCGCCCAGCGCGGCGCCTGGACGGAGGCCGAACCACTGCTGCGGCGCGCGTACATGGAGGCCGGGGACGGCGAGGGACCGGAGTACGCGGTCGAGGCCGCCGCGTACCACGGGCTGGTCCTCAACCGGCTCGGCCGGCCCGCCGAGGCCGTCGAGCCGCTGCGGTTCGCCGCCCCGCGCTGGGACGAGGTGCGCCGCCGCTACGACCGCGACGACCTGGCCCTCCTCGCGCGGACGGTCGACCCCGAGGAGGAACTCCGGCGGGCGGAAGCCGCGCAGGCCGCGGGCTAGCCGCGGGCCGGCCGCCGGAAGGTCGCGGGATAGGTTTCCGTCATGGCCGAGTACGACAAGTGGGACATCAAGAAGCTGCAGATCCTGCGGACGCTGCGGGAACAGGGCACCGTCACCGCGACCGCCCGGGCCCTGCTGCTGACCCCCTCGGCCGTGTCGCAGCAGCTGACCAATCTCGCGAAGCAGCTCGGGGTGCCGCTGCTGGAGGCCCAGGGGCGGCGGGTACGGCTCACGGACGCGGCGGAGCTCGTGCTGCGCCACGCGGAAGCCGTCTTCGAGCAACTGGAGCGGGCCGACGCCGACTTGACCGCGTATCTCCAGGGAGAGGCGGGGGAGGTGCGAGTCGGTGCCTTCTCCACGGCCGTACCCGCGCTGGTCGTCCCCGCCGTGCGGGCGCTCGGCACAGCGCACCCCGGCATCTCCGTGCAGGTACGGGAGTCCGAGGCGGCGGAGGCGTACGAACTGCTCGGCGCGGGCTCGGTGGACCTCGCGCTGTCGCTCGCCGCGCAGGCCCCCTCGGCGGCCGACGCCCGCTTCACCCGCGTCCCCCTGCTGGCCGACCCCCTCGACCTCGCCCTGCCGCACGGGCACCCGCTCGCCGCCGCCGACCGCGTCCGGCTCGCCGACTTCGCCGCCGAGTCGTGGATCTTCGGCGGCAGCGGACCCTGGTCGGACATCACCCGCGCCGCCTGCGAGGCCGCCGGATTCACCCCGCACCAAGGCCACTCGGCGGCCGGCTGGACCGCCATCCTCGCCATGGTCGAGGCGGGGATGGGCGTCGCGCTGGTGCCGCGGATGGCGTCCGTACGACGGGACGGGCGCGGCGGCGTCGTCATGCGGGAGCTGGGCGAGGACCGGCCCCACCGGCATGTGGTCGCCGCGGTGCGCCGGGGCGCCGAGGACGCGCCCGCGGTGGGGCGGGTGCTCGACGCGCTGCGGCGTGTGGCGGGAGAGCTGGGGCGGTAGCCGGGCGTCGGCGGTAACGTCACGGCGTTCCCGTGTGACGAATCCCCGGAGGTTTTCCGTGGCCGAAGACACCGTGGCCGAAGGCGAGTGCCTGGTGTGCGGCAAGCCCCTGCCCGCGCGCGTCGGGCGGGCGGGGCGGAGCTCGGTGTACTGCTCCGCCGCCTGTCGGCAGAAGGCCTACCGGGAGCGGCAGGCGCCCGAGGAGCCCGCCAGCGTACGGAGGCTCATCGAGGAGATCGGGCAGCAGGTGCGGCAGCTCGCGCCGACACCGCCCTCCGTCCTCTACGCCGGAGTGGCGGATCTCGCGACCTCCGTCGGGCGGCTGCGCCGCGTCGCCCGGGTCGCCCGGGACACCGCGAAGGAGGCGGACCCGGTCCGGGATTCCGTCACACCCGCGCCCGTTACGGAATCCGCGCTCGGCGGGAGCGAGGGCGACTTCGCCGCGCTCGTCGAATCCTATCGGCGCGAACTGCGCGTGCACTGCTACCGCATGACCGGCTCCTACGACGACTCCGAGGACCTCGTGCAGGAGACGTATCTGCGGGCCTGGCGGGCCCGGGACGGGTTCGAGGGGCGGGCGAGCGTACGGGCGTGGCTGTACCGCATCGCCACCAACACCTGCCTCGACTTCCAGCGCCGTACCGCCCGCCGACCGCGGCGCTACGAACCGATCCCCGGCATGAACCACGGGAGCGCCGAGGCCCCCGCCCGGGTCACCTGGCTGCAGCCCTATCCCGACGACGAGCTGCCCGCCGCCGAGGAGGACCGGCCGGACGTCGCCGCCGTCTCCCGCGAGACCCTGGAGCTCGTCTTCCTGGCCGCCATCCAGCATCTGCCGCCCCGTCAGCGGGCCGTACTGATCCTGCGCGACGTGCTCGGGCTGAGCGCCGCCGAGACCGCCGAGGCTCTCGATCTGACCGTGGCCTCGGCCAACAGCGCCCTCCAGCGGGCCCGCCCCACCCTGCGCGACCATCTGCCCCGGCAGCGCGCCGACTGGCGTGCCGCCGAGCCGACGGAGCGCCAACGCGCCGTTCTGCAGGGGTACATGGCCGCCGCCGAACGGCTCGACTTCGCCGCGATGACCGACCTGCTCAGCGAGGACGTCACGCTCACCATGCCGCCCAACCCGTTCTGGTTCGTCGGCCGGGACGCGCTGGAGGAATTCCTGCGGCCCACCCTCGACCCCGCCTCCCCGATGTTCTTCGGTCACTGGCGTCACCTGCCCGCCCGCGCCAACGGGCAGCTCGCGGCCGCGGGGTACGTCCGCAGGCCCGGCACGACCGTCTACCGCGCCCAGGTCCTCGACGTCCTGCGCTTCGGCGCCGACGACCGGGTCGTCGAGATCACGTCCTTCGAGCCGCACCTCTTCCCGGCCTTCGGACTGCCCCTGCGCCTGTGACCTTCCGGCCGACCGATGAGCGGCCGGGGTGCCGTACGTCTCCATGACCGACCGATACGGAACACCCCTGAATCTGAAGGAGATCACCATGCTGCTCACCGACAAGACCGCGATCGTGTACGGCGCCGGCGGCTCGATCGGCGGTGCGGTGGCCCGCGCCTTCGCCGAGCAGGGCGCGCGGGTCCACCTGGTGGGGCGCACCCGTCGGACGCTGGAGGCGGTGGCCGGCGACATCAAGGACGCCGAGGTCGCCGTCGTCGACGCCCTCGACGAGGCGGCCGTGGAGGAGCACCTCGCGGCCGTCGGCGACGTCGACATCTCGTTCAACCTGGTCACGCGCGGCGATGTACAGGGCGCCCCGCTCACCGACATGCCCGTGGACGACTTCCTGCGGCCCGTGATCAACGGCGCACGTGCCAACTTCATCACCGCCCGCGGTGCCGCCCGCCGGATGGCCGAGCGCGGCTCCGGCGTCATCCTCACCCTCAACAGCGGCTCCGCGCACGGCAGTCCGATGATGGGCGGCACGGGTCCGGCCGACGCGGCGATCGACACGCTGGTGCGGAATCTGGCGGTGGAGCTGGGCCCGCGCGGGGTGCGGGCCGTGGGCCTGTGGGCGGCCGGGGTGCCCGAGACCTTCACCGTCGAGAAGCTCTCCGCCGTCAACCCGGCGATCGACGCCGCAGCCGTCCAGGGCATCATCGACAACCTCGCCGGGATGCGCATGACCCGCCGCAACCCGACCCTCGACGAGGTCGCCGCCACCGCCGTCTTCCTCGCCTCCGACCTCGCCGGCGGCATCACCGGCACCTTCGTCAATGTGACCGGCGGGATGATCGCGCGCTGAGAGCACGCGAAGGGGGCGCCCGGCATGATGCCGGGCGCCCCCTTCACCGTAGGACCCGCTACGAAGCGGCCGCGTCCGCCGCCTGCGCCCGCAGCGCACGCTCGACGCCGGAGCGGGACTCCGAGATCAGCCTGCGCAGCGCCGCGTTGGGCTCCGCCGAGGCCAGCCACGCGTCCGTCTTCGCGAGGGTGTCCTCGGAGACCTGGACGGCCGGGTACAGGCCGACCGCGATCTGCTGGGCGATCTCGTGCGAACGGGACTCCCAGATGTCCTTCACGACCTCGAAGAACCTGTCCGTGTACGGGGCGAGCAGCTCGCGCTGGCCGGTCTGGACGAAGCCGCCGATCACCGACTCCTGCACGGCGTTCGGGAGCTTGTCGGACTCGACGACCGAGGCCCAGGCCTCCGCCTTCGCCTCCTCGGTCGGCCGGGCGGCCCGCGCGGTCGCCGCGTGGCGCTCACCCGCCGCCGTCTTGTCCCGCCCGTACTCGGCGGCGATCTCCGCCTCGTCGAAGCGTCCGACCGCCGCGAGCCGCTGCACGAACGCCCAGCGCAGCTCGGTGTCCACGGCCAGGCCCTCGATGGTCTCCCGGCCCTCCAGCAGGCCCTCCAGGAGGTCCAGCTGCTCCGGCGTACGGGCCGTCGCCGCGAAGGCGCGCGCCCACGCCAGCTGGTGGTCCGAGGCCGGGGCCGCCGAGCGCAGGTGGGCCAGCGTGGCGTCCGTCCAGCGGGTCAGCAGCGTCTCGCGGGCGTTCGGGTCGGCGTACAGCTCGATCGCCAGCTTCACCTGGCGGTGCAGCGACTGCACCACACCGATGTCGGACTCCTTGCCGATGCCGGACAGCACCAGCGACAGGTAGTCGCGGGTGGCCAGCTCCGCGTCGCGCGTCATGTCCCACGCCGACGCCCAGCACAGGGCGCGCGGCAGCGACGACTCGAAGTCGCCGAGGTGCTCGGTGACGAACGCGAGGGAGTCCTCGTCGAGGCGGACCTTCGCGTACGACAGGTCGTCGTCGTTGAGCAGGAACACGGCCGGGCGGCGCTTGCCGATCAGCTCGGGCACGGCCGTCAGCTCGCCGTCGACGTCCAGCTCGATGCGCTCGTCACGGACCAGCTTGCCGCTCTCGTCGTCCAGGTCGTACAGGCCGATCGCGATGCGGTGCGGGCGCAGCGTCGGCTCGCCCTTCGCGCCGGTGGGCAGTGCCGGGGCCTCCTGGCGGATCGCGAAGGAGGTGATGACCCCGTTCGCGTCCGTGGTGACCTCCGGGCGCAGCACGTTGATGCCGGCCGTCTGGAGCCACTTCTGCGACCACGTCGTCAGGTCGCGTCCGGAGGTCTCCTCCAGCGCGCCCAGCAGGTCGGACAGGCGGGTGTTGCCGAACGCGTGACGCTTGAAGTACGCCTGCACCCCGCGGAAGAACTCGTCCATGCCCACGTAGGCGACGAGCTGCTTGAGGACGGAGGCGCCCTTGGCGTACGTGATGCCGTCGAAGTTGACGAGCACGTCGTCCAGGTCGCGGATCTCCGCCATGATCGGGTGCGTGGAGGGCAGCTGGTCCTGCCGGTAGGCCCACGTCTTCATGGAGTTGGCGAAGGTGGTCCACGAGTGCGGCCAGCGCGAGTTCGGCGCGTACGCCTGGCAGGCGATGGAGGTGTACGTGGCGAACGACTCGTTCAGCCAGAGGTCGTTCCACCACTCCATGGTCACGAGGTCGCCGAACCACATGTGCGCCAGCTCGTGCAGGATCGTCTCCGCACGCACCTCGTACGCGGCGTCCGTCACCTTCGACCGGAACACGTACTGGTCGCGGATGGTCACCGCGCCCGCGTTCTCCATCGCGCCCGCGTTGAACTCCGGCACGAAGAGCTGGTCGTACTTGGCGAACGGGTACGCGTAGTCGAACTTCTCCTGGAACCACTCGAAGCCCTGCCGGGTGACCTCGAAGATCGCGTCCGAGTCCAGGAACTCCGCGAGCGAGGGCCGGCAGTAGATGCCGAGCGGCACGCTCTGCCCGTCCTTCTCGTACACGCTGTGCACCGAGTGGTACGGGCCGACGATCAGTGCCGTGATGTACGACGAGATCCGCGGCGTCGGCTCGAACGTCCAGACGTCGTCCTTGGGCTCCGGCGTCGGCGAGTTCGAGATCACCGTCCATCCCGTGGGCGCCTTCACGGTGAACTGGAAGGTCGCCTTCAGGTCGGGCTGCTCGAAGGACGCGAAGACGCGGCGGGCGTCCGGCACCTCGAACTGCGTGTACAGGTAAGCCTGTTCGTCGACCGGGTCGACGAACCGGTGCAGACCCTCGCCGGTGTTGGTGTACGCGGCGTCGGCCACGACACGCAGGACGTTGCGGCCCTCCAGAAGCCCGGGAAGGGCGATCCGCGAGTCCTTGAAGACCTCGGCGACCGGGAGCTGGTCGCCGTTCAGGGTCACCTCGTGGACGGTCGGGGCCACCAGGTCGATGAAGGACTCCGCGCCGGTCTCGGCGGAGTCGAAGCGCACCGTGGTCACGGACCGGTAGGTGCCGCCCTCCTGCGCGCCGGAGAGGTCGAGATCGATCTCGTACGAGTCCACGGTGAGCAGCTTCGCCCGCTGCTGTGCCTCTTCGCGGGTCAGGTTTGTGCCAGGCACCCTGTCATCTCCTCGTTATGTGACGGTTGCGCCATCCTTCCACGGGACCTGCACCGAATGCGATGTCCGTTTCCCGCCGGTGGGCGGGGTGCGCGGGCGCGAGCCTGGACGCATGACGCTCACTACGACATCCACCGCCCGTCCCATCGAGGCGACCGTCCTCAAGGAGCTGCGCGACCGCGACGACGCGGGGCGGCCGCTCGCGCCGTTCACCGACGACGAGGGAGGCGCGCCGCTGCGCTGCTGTCTGCGGCGCAGCGACCCGGGCGAGCGGATCGCTCTCGTCTCGTACGCGCCGCTGCGGCGCGTGGCCACCGACCCCGGTGCCTACGACGAGCAGGGACCCGTCTTCATCCACGCCGAGGCGTGCGCGGGCCCGCACGGCGATGGGCTCCCCTTCCGGGAAGCCCATCGCACGGTCCGCCGGTACTCCGCCCGTGGCCACATCCTCGGCGGCCGCCTCGTGGAGAACCCCGAGGGGTTCGAGGAGGCCTTCACGGAGGCGTTCACCGACCCGGAGGTGGCGTGGGTCCACGTCCGGGCGGTGGAGTACGGCTGCTTCCTGTACGAGGTGCGGCGGCCGTAGTTCTTCGCCTCTACCCAGCCCGTCCGGCCGTCAGCCGCGCAGCTCCGCCGCGACCAGCTCTGCGATCTGGACCGCGTTCAGCGCCGCGCCCTTGCGGAGGTTGTCGTCGGAGATGAAGAGGGCAAGGCCGTTCTCGACGGTCTCGTCGCGGCGGATGCGGCCGACGAAGGACTCGTCGCGCCCGGCGGCGGTGAGGGGGGTCGGGACGTCGGTGACGACGACGCCCTCGGCGCCGCCGAGGATCTCGACGGCCCGCTCGGGGCTCAGTGGACGCGCGAAGCGGGCGTTCACCTGGAGGGAGTGCCCGGTGAAGACGGGGACGCGTACGCAGGTGCCGGAGACCTTGAGCGCGGGGATCTCCAGGATCTTGCGGGACTCGTTGCGGAGCTTCTGCTCCTCGTCGGTCTCGTTCAGCCCGTCGTCCACGATGGACCCCGCCAGCGGCAGCACGTTGTACGCGATCGGCGCGACGTACTTGTTCGGCGCGGGGAACTCCGCCTGCGTACCTCCGTGCGTGAGCTTCGGCGCGTCGTCGCCGACCTTCTTCACCTGCTCGAAGAGCTCCTCGACGCCCGCGAGACCGGAGCCGGAGACGGCCTGGTAGGTGGCGACGACGAGGGCGTCGAGGCCGGCCTCGACGTGCAGCGGCTTCAGCACGGGCATCGCGGCCATCGTCGTGCAGTTCGGGTTGGCGATGATGCCCTTGGGGCGGTTCGCGATCGCGTGCGGGTTCACCTCGGACACCACGAGGGGTACGTCGGGGTCCATGCGCCAGGCGGAGGAGTTGTCGATCACGACCGCGCCCTGCGAGGCGACCTTTTCGGCCAGCGCCTTCGACGTGGCGCCACCCGCCGAGAACAGCACGATGTCCAGGCCCGAGAAGTCCGCCGTGGTGGCGTCCTCCACCGTGATGCCGTCGAGGACCGTCCCCGCCGAGCGGGCCGAGGCGAACAGGCGCAGCTCGTCGACCGGGAACTTCCGCTCGGCCAGGATGCTGCGCATGACCGTGCCGACCTGACCGGTGGCTCCGACGATTCCGACCTTCACGGCGACTCCCTTTACCTGCGTATTACCTGTGTGTGACATGGCTCAGTGCTTCCATCATGCGTCTCACCCGGGCCCGCGTGTCCAATCCTTTGCGGTCGGAGCTCACGGAGTGGGACGGCTCACGTTTCTCGGACAGGGAGCGAACGTTTCCCGCGCCGCCGGCGTCCAAGAGGAAACGCGGCGAGGAGAGGGGTGGCTGTGCTGCGCAGAAAGGCCCGCCGTGGCCAGGGGGACGCCCAGGGGGTGGACGACCCTCTGGACGCGGCCCAGGAACGCCGGGTGCGGGCGGTGCTCGCGCTGGGCGGAGTGCCGCAGACAGACCTGGCGGACGGAGTGCAGCAGGTGCGGCTACGGCTGCTGGAGCGGGCGGCGAAGGGGGACGAGGCGCCGCGCGACGTGTCGGCATGGGCGGCGGTCGTCGCCTCGAACCTCGCGATGGACTGGCACCGGGCCAAGCGCCGTCAGGAGCGCCTCGGGGAACGCCTCGCCTCGCTGCGGCAGCCGGAGCACTCCTCGGGCGAGGACTCCAGCGTGCTGCAGCTCGCCGTCGCCCAGGGACTGGACGAACTGCCCGACGCCCAGCGCCAGGTCCTCGTGCTGCGCTTCTACGCCGACCTGCCGGTGCGCGGGATCGCCGAGGAGCTCGGCATACCCGAGGGCACGGTCAAGAGCAGGCTGCACACGGCGGTCCGCGCACTGCGCGAACGCCTGCACGAGGACGAGGTGGTGTGACGTGGCCGAACACGAGAACAGCGCGGCACTGGACGCGCTGCTGGCCGCGATCACGGACGAACCGCTGCCCGAAGGAGCCCATGACGATCCGGAGTTCGCCACGGAGCACCGTGCGGCGGTCGCGGACGTGGCACTGCTGCGGGAGCAGCTGACGCTCCTCGGGGACGCGCTGGCGCAGCCGGCGGCGGAGGCGAAACCCGTACGGGCGCCGAAGCGGCGGGCGCGCCGTCCGGCCGGGGCTCCCAGGACCCGCAGCCGCAGGCCGCTAGCCGTCGCCATGGGCACGCTGGTCGCGGTCGCCTTCGCTGCGGTGGTCGTCGGTATGGGCTGGCTGATCGCCCAGAACGGAGTCGGGGGCGCGTCGGACGACGCGGGCTCGTCCGCCGCCAAGGCGGCGGACCACGACGAGAAGAACGGCGGCCGCTCGCTGAGCGCGCCGGGGTACCTCGCCTGTGCCCGGCTCGTCGTCGAGGGCACGGTTGCCCGGGTCGAGCGGCTGGGCGACGGCTCGCAGAGCCGGATCACCCTGGACGTGAGCCGCTACTACAAGCCGGAGAAGGGCGCGGACCAGGTCGACTTCCTGATGCTGGAGGACATGCAACCGCACCTGAGCAAGGGGCAGCACGTGCTGATCGGCATTCCCGAGGGCGTGTCGAGGCCCGACATCTGGACCGTCGGCGAGAAGGAGATCGCCCGGGAACGGGCCTGGATCAGCAAGGCGCTGCCCCAGTCGAAGGGCCTCAAGTGCCAGTAGGCAACGGGTGGTCGGCGAAGGCCCACCCATGAGAAGGGGCGGGCGCCCGATCCGGACGCCCGCCCCAGCACCGTAGGAACTACGCGGTCACTACGGAGTGACCTTCTCGATCTTCACGCTGCCGAGGCCCGCGACCGTGCCGCGCGCGTTCACCAGCTGGACCTGGCCGAAGAACTCCCGGCCGGCCGGCGCTTCGGCCGTGGCGGTGACCGAGCCGGAGACCGTCGCCGAGCCGCCCGTGGCGAGCTTCACCGGCGCGGACTCGTCGACCGTGACCTGACCGAGCGCGGACGAGAAGAACACGTCCTGGTAGTCGTACGCCGTGGAGCCCGACGGGACCGAGTAGCCCACGACCTCGATGGTGTACGTGCCGGCGGCGGGCGAGGCGATGGAGACCGCCTCCTCCGAGTCACCGTCCGCGGACTGCCCGACCTGGGTGCCCGCGGCGTCGTACACCGTCAGGTCGAGGTCGGCGGCCGCGTCCGAGACGTTGCCGATGGCGACGTCCAGCGAGGTGGCGCCCGCGGGCACGTCGACCGTGGTGGTCTGCGTGACGCCCTCGGTGATGGTCGGCCGCGCGTTCAGCGAGGAGCCGAGCGGGCCGCCCTTCAGCTTGCCGTCCAGCGCGGCGTAGTTGTTCGTCACCTTCCAGGAGGCGGCGGTCGGGGTGCCGACCTTGGCCTCGGGAATGGTCACGACCGCCGGGTCGAACGCGGCGCCGAGTACCTCGACGTTCAGCTTGTACGGGTTGTCGAGCAGCGGCGACGTACGGCGCGACTCGACCTCGATCTCCCAGACGCCGGCCTGCGGGTCCGCGTACGAACGCACGTCGGCCTTGCAGCCGTTGCCGTCGAGGTAGTTGTTGTAGCAGTACGGCGTGCCGGTGTTGTCGACCGGAGTGCCGTACGGGTGGATCGCGATGAAGCGGGTCTGGCTCTTGTCGGCCAGGCCGCCGATGGCGACCTCCAGGGACTTTGCGCCCTCGGGGACCGTCACGAAGTACGAGCGGGTGCTGTTGCGCTGCACCGAACTCGACGCGGAGAACGTGTACTTGACCGGCGTGGAGACCACGACGGTGTTCAGGATCTGCTTGTCGACGCCCTCGGTGGCCGGGTCGTCGACCTCGAGGATCGCGCTCTTGATGCCGGCCGACTCGGGCGCGGCCTGGATCTTGACGGTCACCGGCTTGTTCAGCGGCAGCGACACCTCGTCCTTGCCCAGGATCCGGAAGGTGCGCGCCTTGTTGTTCTTGAGGCGCAGCTCGTGACCGACTGCCTTGTCCGGACCGGACGTACGGGTGATCGTGACGTCGTACGTCTTCTTCTGGCCCGCCTTGAGGCCGCCCTCGCGGTCGTAGAGGCCGGTGCCGAAGCCCGGGGTCTTCAGCGCGCCGTCGATCGCGGTGTCGACCGGCGCCTTCACCGTGTAGTCGTGGGCGGTGGCGCCGTCCCTGATGGCGTCCCAGGCGTCCACGATGTCGATGAGGCCGGCACCCTCCTCGTACGCCTGCACACCGTCGATGTGGTGGGCGGTCGAGGTCAGCGCGGTGCGCAGGGTGGCCGGGGTGAGGGCGATGTGCCGCTGCTTGGCGGCGCTCAGCAGCAGCGCGGAGGCGCCCGCGGCCTGCGGCGACGCCATCGAGGTGCCCTGCAGCATCGAGTAGCCGGCCGGCAGCGTGTAGCCCGACTCGGCGACCGGGGCGCCCGGCAGCCAGGTCTGGGTGGAGTTGATCGAGGCGCCGGGCGCGGTCAGCGTCGGGGTGAAACCGCCGTCCTCACGCGGACCGCGCGAGGAGAAGGGCAGCATCGCGTACGACTTCTCCACCTGCGAGCCGTAGTTGGACGCCCAGGTCTTCTTGGAGATGGACGCGCCGACCGAGATGACCTTGTCGGCCAGGCCGGGGTCGCCGATGGTGTTGGCACCGGGGCCGGAGTTGCCCGCGGAGATCACCAGCTGGACGCCGTAGGTGTCGATGAGGCGGGTGTAGAGCTCGGCGCGCGCGTTGTTGCCGTCGTTCAGCGCGGGCAGCCCGCCGATGGACATGTTGACGATGTCGACGCCGCGATTGGCGACGAGGTCGATCATGCCCTCGGTGAGCGCGACGTTGGTGCAGCCGCCGGTCCAGGTGCAGGCGCGGGACGAGACGATCTTCGCGCCCGGCGCGGCACCGTTCATCTTGCCGCCGAACAGGCCGTTCGCGGAGGTGATGCCCGCGACGTGCGTGCCGTGCTCGGACTCGATGACACCGATGTTGACGAAGTCGCGCTTCTGGCCGACCCAGTCACCGCCGTAGGGGTCCATCGGGACGTCCTTGCGGATCTGCACGACGAACGGCTGGCGCTCGACGACGTCGGTCGCCGGGTTGTCGGTGCCGAAGTAGCCGACCTGGTAGCCGTCCTTGTACGGCTTCATCGGCGTGTCGTCGGTGAAGTCGTTGTTGTTGTTCAGGTCGACACGGACGGTGCCGGCCGCCGGGTCGTACAGCAGGCCCCACGCGTCGGTGGTGTCGCCGTCGCGGTTCGCGTCGCCCTTCGCGTCGCCGCCCGTGGTGGCGGACTCACGGAAGGTGCTGACCTGGTACGAGCCCACGGGCGCCGTCCACGTCTTGCCGCTGTAGGTGAAGGTGGGACCGGACACCGGGGTGACCTGCGGACGCCAGGTGGCGTCACTGTCCAGGATCGGGTCGGTCGACGTCACCCAGTCGACGATCTTGCGCTCGCCGGTGGTGGTCTTCTGCAGCGCCGGGTGGCCGAGGTCCACGCCGGAGTCGAGGATGCCGATGGTGACGCCCCGGCCGTCCGCCTTCGTGTTCTTCTTCACGAAGTCGACGGCGCCCGTCTCGAAGGACGGGTTGTACGGGTTCACGGCGGGGGTGTTCTTGTCCGGAGCGGCGTACGCGGCCGTCGAAGTGGCCTGCTCCTTGGCGCCCTTGGCCGTGTCGGCGCTCGGGGTCGGATCGTCGAGGGCGATCTCCTGGCGGAGGTCGATCCCGTGCACCGAGGACAGCTTCTCGGCGGCGGCGATGGCCGCCTCGGCCCGGCCGGTCGGCACGGTCGCGCGGACGTAGCCGAGTTTGTCGTACGCACGGCCCACCGAGCCGCCCTTGACCGCGTCCAGCTCCTTGGCGACCTGCTCGGTCTGCCCGGGGGCGGTGGCGATCATCATCGTGACGTTCTTGGCGCCGTCCGTCTTGGCCTGGGCCAGGAGGTCGGCGTCGTCCGAACCGAGCTTGGCGCTCGCGGACTTGACGGCGGGGTCCGCCGGAGCGGTGTCCGTGTCCGCGGAGAAGGCCATGGGTATCGGCCCGGCCGCGGAGAGCGCGGCCACCAGGCCCGCGGCCACGGCTATGCGGGCCACGCGTCTTGCGCCCGAGATCGGAGCGCGCTGAGGGTCGGGGGTCATCAGCATCCCTTGTAGGTAAAGGAACGAGCGTGGAGTGACCGGTTCCGCTGAACTCACGGAACGCGATCACGACAGTCCGGTATGTGAACCCGGATGACCGCTCAGCTTTACCTAAGGGGCAGATGTTTGGGGAGAGTTGACCGAGGCGGGATGAAGTCATGGCGTACTTCCGCCATGCGCCACGTCAGTGATAGCGCGCTAAGAAGGGACATATCCGTCGGTAGGGGTATCCCTTTTTGTCGACTTAGCTCTCCTTCGTGCGCGCGTAGTGGCGGGACGCCTTCGCGCGGTTACCGCACGCCGCCATCGAGCACCAGCGGCGGGTGCCGTTCCGCGAGGTGTCGAAGAAGTGCAGGATGCACGAGCCGTGGGCGCAGCGGCGGATGCGGTCCGGAGCGGTGTCCAGCAGCTCCAGATAGCTGCGGGCCGCGAGCCAGGCGGGGCCCCAGGCGGGGTCGCTGAACTCGGGTTCCTCGCCCGGCCCCGCGGCGGTGAGCGTGGCCCGGATCCGGCCGTGCGCGAGCACGGCGTCGACGCGGTCCGCACCCTCCTTCAGGGATCCGTCCACCGCGCTCCGGAGCGCATCGCGCGCCTGGAGCACATGCCGCAGTACGGCGTCGTCGGCCGGGAAGTCGAGCCCGCCCGCCGCCAGCCACACCGCCAGCCCGTCCGTGTCCGTCAGCAGATCCTGCACCGCGCCTTCGTGCATCCATCGGGTGTTCAGCAGGTCGAGCGAGAGCGGCTCGCCGGTGAGCGGGCGCGGGTCGCGGGCGGTGGACATGGAGGACTCCCTTCCGTGCTAACCGGTCAAGACTACGTGACTGGTTGCACTCGCTGAGTCTAACCTCTAAAGTCATCTACACAGGTTAGTCATCCCGAGGGAGATCACCATGCCCCTGAGCACCGGCCACATCGGCCTCAACGTCACCGACCTCGACCGCTCGCTCGGCTTCTACCGGGACGTCCTCGGCTTCGAGGTGATCGGCGAGGGCAAGGAGGAGGACCGCAGGTACGCGTTCCTCGGCGCCGACGGACAGCTCGTGCTCACCCTCTGGCAGCAGGCCGAGGGGGCGTACGACAGCGGGCGCGCGGGCCTGCACCACCTGGCCCTGGAGGTGGACACGGTCGAGCGGGTGAAGGCGTACGAGACGGCCCTGCGCGACTACGGGGTGGAGTTCGCGTACGAGGGTGTGGTCGCCCACCGCGAGGGCTCGGCCTCCGGCGGCATCTTCTTCCACGACCCGGACGGCACCCGGCTGGAGATCTACACACCGAGCGGTGTCGAGGGCGCCTCGGCACCGTCCGAGTCGGCTCCGACCTGCGGGTTCTTCTAGGAGAAACGATGACCTATCACTCCGGTTCGCGGGCCGTGCAGGACCGGGTCGGTGTCCGCGACCTCGCCGATCACGTGGGGCGCGCCATCGGGCAGGGCATCCGCCCGGTGGCCGCCGCCTTCCTCGAACTCCAGCCGATGCTGGTCATCGGCGCCGCCGACCCGGACACCGGCGCGGTCTGGGCCTCACTGCTCACCGGCGAACCCGGGTTCGTGCGGGCCACGGGGCCGCACCGGATCTCGGTCCGCGGCGGCCTGTGCGAGGGCGACCCGCTCACCGCCGCCCTCGCCACGGCCGGCACGGCGGTCGGCACCATCGAGCTCGACCCGCGCACCCGCCGCCGTATGCGCCTCAACGGACGGGTCACCCCCACCGCCCGCGGCCTCGCGATCGACGCCGACCAGGTCTTCTCCAACTGCCCGAAGTACCTGCAGAGAAGGGAGACGTACGAGAGGGTCGAGCGGGCCCCCGAGGCGACTCGGCACGGCAGTGAACTCACCCCGTCGCAGCGGGAGTTCATCGAGGCCGCCGACACCTTCTTCATCGCCAGCGTGCACGGGCACGGCGCCGACGCCAGCCACCGGGGCGGCAACCCCGGCTTCGTGCACGCCACTTCACCGAACGAGCTGAGCTGGCGGGACTACCCCGGCAACTCCATGTTCCTGACCCTCGGCAACCTGTCGGCCGACCCGCGCGCCGGGCTCCTCTTCCTGGACTGGACCTCGGGGGCGGTGCTCCAGCTCACGGGCCGGGCGCGGACGGAGTTCGACGCGCACGGGGAGCGGACCGTCCGCTTCGCCGTCGAGGCGGTCGCGGAGACCCCTGGCGCGAGTCCACTGCGCTGGACGGCGCCCGAGTATTCACAGGCCAACCCTCTCCTGTCGTAACGTCGGCGCATGCACAAGGAGTTGAGGGTGGCGGCCTACGCCGTATGCGTACGGGACGGACGGCTGCTGCTGGCCCGCTGGGTGGCCGGCGACGGCACCAAGCGGTGGACGCTGCCCGGCGGCGGCATGGACCACGGCGAGGATCCGTACGACACCGTCATCCGCGAGGCCGAGGAGGAGACCGGCTACACCGTCGAGCCGCTCGCCCTCCTCGGCATCGACTCCACCCGGCGCCGCTACCCCCGCCGGCTCGGCACCGCCGCCGACTTCCAGGGCCTCAGGATCGTCTACGAGGCCCGGATCACCGGCGGCGAACTCCGCCACGAGACGAACGGCTCCACCGATATGGCCGCCTGGCACGCCCTCGACGAGGTGCCCGCGCTGGAGCGGGTCGGGCTCGTCGACGTAGGCCTGGAACTGTGGCGGCAGCGCCCGGTCCTGGGCCGGACGGCGGCCCGCTCGGAGGAGCGGGAAAACCCCGTGGATTAGGGGGCGATCAGGGGGTGGACTGGGTGGACTACCCCGGCAGATGAACGCGGAGTGACCGGCTCCCGGCCGTTCGGAGAGGGCTCCGTGGCCGCGCAGGGTAGTCCAAGATCCACGTACGGTGATCGGCGTTGCCCGTTGCTGCTCAGTTAACGTCCAGGTCATTCCCGGTGCCAACGATCCAGTGTGAGCGGGGAGTCCGCGCAACGCACTCCCCGCGACCACCGCCGACGCGTTCGCACTCGGGGAGATCGCGCCATGCCGCGCATACGCTCTGTCGCCGCCGCAGCTTCCGCCGCCGCACCCGCGGCCCTCAACCGCCGCACCCTCCTGGCCGCCACCGGAGCGGTGACCCTCTCCGCGGGCGTCGGCTACGCCCTGCGGCCCGACTCGGCGGCCCACGCCGCCACCGGACACGCACCCGCCGCGCCGCAGGAGGCGCCGATCGCCGTGTCCCGCAAGGCGCCCGTCGCACCCCTGGCCCCCTACACCCGCGGCACCACGCTGGCCTCCGTCGCGACGCCCCGCGGCAGCTCCGGCTACCGCCGGCTCGGCGACGGACCCGCCTGGAAGCGGATCGTGCGCGGAGACCTCGCCGCGCCGCAGTCGGGCCGCAGCGCACGGCGCACCGCGCTCGCCTCGTTCGTGCAGTTCACCGACCTGCACCTGGTCGACACCCAGCACCCGCTGCGCCTGGAGTTCCTGCGGTCCCAGACCGCGAGCGCCTGGCGGCCGCAGGAGACACTGTCCGTCGCGGGCGCCGTCTCGCTCGTCGAGCGCGTCAACACGCTGCGGGGAGCACCCGTCACCGGCTCCCCGCTGCACTTCGTGATGACCACCGGCGACAACACCGACAACAACTCCAGGACAGAGCTGGACTGGTTCCTGAAGGTCATGAGCGGCGGGCGCATCACCCCCAACTCCGGTGACCCGCGCCACTACGAGGGCGTCCAGAACAGCGACCTCAAGCTCTACTGGCAGCCCGACGCGGCCCTGCGCGACGCCGACAAGCAGCTCGGCTTCCCGCGCATCCAGGGCTTCCTGGAGGCCGCGATCCGCGAGGTGCAGAGCCCCGGCCTCGGCCTGCCCTGGTACTCCACAGTCGGCAACCACGACGCGCTGCCCCTCGGCTGCTACGGACACGGCGACTCCTACCTCGCCGACTTCGCCACCGGCGGCAAGAAGCTGATGTCGCTGCCCGCCGCGACCAGCAAGGCCCTGTGGAAGTCCATCAAGAACGGCACAGACCCCAAGGGCATCCAGTTCAGGGACCTGCTGAAGGCCCACACCCGCGACCTGCGCTCGGTCACCCCCGACGAGCGGCGCGCCCCGTTCACGCCCGCCGACTACCTCCGGGCGCACCTCGACCCCGCGCACACCGGCCCCGGCCCCATCGGGCACGGCTACTCGTCGGCGAACCTCGCGGCGAACACGCAGTACTACACCTTCCGCATCGCCGAGGACGTCCTCGGCATCAGCCTGGACACCACCGACCCGGGCGGTCACTACGCCGGCTCCATCGGCACGGCCCAGATGAAGTGGCTGGAGCGGACGCTGACCGAGAACAAGGACTCCTACGTCCTCGTCTTCAGCCACCACACCAGCAAGTCGATGGACAACCCGCACACCGACCCCGCGCACCCGCGCGAACGACGCCACACCGGCGCCGAGCTGGTCAGCCTCCTCGGCAACCACCGCAACGTGCTGGCCTGGGTGAACGGCCACACCCACCGCAACGAGATCGTCGCCCACCAGGCCGCCGGTCACCACTCCTTCTGGGAGATCTCCACCGCCTCGCACGTCGACTTCCCCCAACTCGCCCGCATCATCGAGCTGGTGGACAACCACGACGGCACGCTCTCCCTCTTCACCACCCTCATCGAGTCCGGCGCCCCGCACCGCACGGACTACACCGACCTCACCCAGACGGGCCTGGCCGCGCTCTACCGCGAACTGTCCTTCAACGCCCCCGGCGCGCGGACGGACCTGTCCGGTTCGTCGGTGGACCGCAACACGGAACTGATCCTCAAGAAGGGCTGAACCCTCAGGAAGGTCTGAGCCCTCAAGAAGGGCTGAAGAAGGCCGAAACGCGCTCAACTGCTGTAACACGAGGCAACCTTCACGTACACCGGCCCGGTCCCTCCCCCCGACCACATTCATCGGCGAGGGGGAAGACATGTCAGTACGTGCCTCGGTGCAGGCGGCACTGGTGGGAGCGGCCGCGGTGACGATAGCCGCGACCCTGGCGGGACCCGCGGCGGCGGCTCCCGCCGGAGGAACCGGCGGCGACCACAGCGGGACGCAGGCGGCCATGGACGCGGCCGTGAAGGACGGCGTTCCGGGCGTCGCCGGCCAGGCGAAGGACGCGCACGGCACATGGAAGGCGACGTCGGGCGTGGGCAACATCAAGACGGGCAAGCCGCGTTCGCCCGAGGACCGTTACCGGGTCGGCAGCATCACCAAGACGTTCACCTCCACCGTCCTCCTCCAACTGGAGGCGGAGGGCAAGCTGTCGCTGGACGACACGGTCGACAAGTGGCTGCCGGGCGTGGTCCGGGGTCACGGCCACGACGGCAGGAAGATCACCGTCCGCCAACTCCTCAACCACACCTCGGGCATCTACAACTACACGGCGGACGAGACCTTCGGCCGTACGTACTTCCTGAAGGACGGCTTCTTCAAGCACCGCTACGACACCAAGGCCCCCGAGCAACTGGTGGGGATCGCGATGTCCCACAAGCCGGTCTTCGCGCCCGGCGCGTCCTGGAGCTACTCGAACACGAACTACGTACTGGCGGGCATGGTCATCAAGAGCGTGACGGGCCACTCCTACGCGACGGAGATCCGCCACCGCATCATCGAACCGCTCCACCTGCGCGCCACGTCGGTCCCGGGAACCCGGGTCACGGTCCCGGCCCCCAGCAGCCGCGCCTACTCGAAGCTCGCGGAGACGACCACGGGCCCCACCTACGACGTCACGAAGCTCAACCCCTCCCTCGCCTCCTCGGCAGGCGAGATGATCTCCGACTCCGCCGATCTGAACCGCTTCTACTCGGCCCTCCTCCGCGGCAAGCTCCTGCCTCCGAAGCAGCTCAAGGAGATGAAGACCACGGTCAAGACGGACGGCACCGCCCGCTACGGCCTGGGTATCGCCGACATCTCTCTGCCCTGCGGCCCTCACCTCTGGGGCCACGACGGCGGAATCCACGGCTCCTCCTCGCTGGCCGTCACCACCCCCGACGGCCGCCACTCCCTCGCCTTCAACTTCAACGGCGACTGGTCGGGGGACGCGGGGGCGGTGGTGACGGCGGAGTTCTGCGGGAAGTAGCTCTCCCGAGTCCCGTTGCCCGAAGGCGGGTAGCCCGCGGCCTGCTCTCCTGCGGCACGCATGAGGAGGGGCCCCCGGTCTCCCGGAGGCCCCTCCTCTCCCCTCCTGATACGGCCCCGGTCCGTCACTACCGGGGCAGCACCACGACATAGGCGGCCGGGTCGCGTTCGTTCGCGGCCATCAGAGCGGTGCGGACGACGGTGGCCTGTTGGTCGAGGGATTCCCGGAGTTTCTTCGGGGTGATGTGGACGACCGTGATGCCGAGGCGTTCGAGGACTTCGCGTTTGCGGGCGTACTCGGACCACATGGCGTCCTCGTCCTGGCGCGGGGTGCGGGTGTCCAGCTCGACCGCGACGGCCTGGTCGGGCCAGTAGGCGTCGAGGCCGCCGAGGTGCGGGCCGCCGGGCAGGCGGAGGTCCACGTTCCAGACCGGGTCCGGGAGGCCGTGCTCGTGCACCATCCGGTACAGGCGGTCCTCCGCGATCGCCCGGCCCTCCGCGATGAGGGAGTCGACCGCGTCCACCACGTGCGGGCGGCCCAGCAGCTTCGCCTGCGTCAACTCCCGCACCACCGCGGCCGGTTCGCAGTGCCCGCCGCGTACCGCCTCCGTCAGCAGCCGCCGTACCGCGTTCGCGTCCGTCAGCTCGGCCACCGCGTCGGCCACGGCGCGCGGGACGGGCGCGACCGGAACGCCCGCGACGAGGGCGGGGGCGGGCAGGGCGGACGTGCGGATCACGTGGGCGGCGCCCGTCGAGCGCAGCCGGCGCAGGCGGGGGACCAGGACGTCGATCCGGTCCAGGGAGAGCAGCGGCGGCGCGGACGTGAAGCCGTGCAGGGCGAGCGCGGCCAGGCCGGTGACCACCGCGTCGGTGTAGCGCAGCGGGGCGTGCGCCTCCTCCGAGCCCGGCTGCGCCGGGATCGCGGTCGACAGTTCGCGGACCGGGCAGCGGGCCGCGTACAGCAGGACCGCGTGCAGCCGCTCCTCCGAGGTGGGCGGGCCCGGGTGCAGCAGGAAGACCCCCGGCAGGACCTGCTGCCAGGCGCCGCCCGGACGGCACTGCTCGTTCGTCTCGGTGGCCGTCACACCGTGCTCGCGCAGCTGGCTCGCGGTCAGGACGCGGCGCTGGACGTCGGAGAGGTGGCGCAGGGGGCGGGGGGAGAGCGGGGTGTTGTGGTTCATGACCCGGGGTTTCCCGCCCCGGATCGGCCTTCTAACCGCTGTTACACGCCTGTCGACAAATCCGGACAAGATGGAGCTAAAGGGTGAGTGTTCGACTGCCGACAGGGAGCAGTTCGTGCTGGTCCGGATGGGGGACGCGAAGAGTTACGGCTCTGAATACCTGAATTTCGTAACCACTCGTGCGTGGGGCGGCCCACCCGTGCGTGGGGGCACCGGCTCCATCGCCGGTGCCCCCACGCTTCAAGCCGCGCCCCGGGCTGCCGTCAGCCGGCAGCCGCCCCGTCGCACTCCTGCCCCCGCAGCGTCCGCGCCAGATCGTCCCGGGCCTCCAGGACCAGCCGGCGCAGCGCGGGCGCCGCGTCCTCGTGGGCGGCCAGCCACTGGTCCGTGGCGTCCAGGGTCGCGGGCGAGTCCTGGAGGGTGGGGAACAGGCCCTTCACCACGTCCATGCCGATCTGGATGGAGCGGTCGGCCCACACGCGCTCGATCGCCTCGAAGTACTTCGGGGCGTACGGCGCCGTCAGCTCGCGTTGCGACGGCTGGGCGAAGCCCGCGATCGTGGCCTCGACCAGGGCGTTGGAGAGGGAGTCGGACTCCACGACCGACGCCCACGCCTGCGCCTTGACCGCGGCCGAGGGGCGGGCGGCGAGGCAGCGGACCTGGTGGCGCTTGCCGGACGCCGTGTCGTCGCGGGCCAGTTCGGCCCCGAGCGCGGTCTCGTCCGCGGCCCCGTGGGCGGCCAGCGGCTCCAGGAACGACCAGCGCAGCTCCTGGTCCACGTCAAGGCCGTCGATCTTGGCCGTTCCCTCCAACAGGCCCTGAAGGAGCTGGAGATCGGCCTCGTCCGAGGCGACCGCCGCGAAGAAGCGCGCCCAGGTCAGCTGGTGCTGGCTGCCCGGCTCGGCGAGCCGCAGCTCCCGCAGCGCGCCCTCCGAGAGCAGACGCCCGCCGGTCTCCCGCCACCCCGGCGCCGCGTAGTGGGTGAGCGCCGAGTTGGCCCAGGTGTGCAGCATCTGCAGGACGCCGATGTCGGACTCGCGGCCCGCGAAGCGCAGCACCAGGTCGACGAAGTCCCGCGCGGGCATGAGCGCGTCGCGGGTCAGGTTCCAGAGCGCCGACCAGCACAGTGCGCGGGCCAACGGGTCGGTGATGTCGCCGAGTTGGTCCCGCAGCGTGGCGAGCGAGTTCTCGTCGAAGCGGATCTTGCAGTACGTCAGGTCGTCGTCGTTGACCAGCACCAGCTCGGGGGCGTCCACGCCGACCAGTTCACCGACGACGGTGCGCGGGCCCTCCACGTCCACCTCGGCGCGCGCGTACCGCTCCAGCGCGCCCTCGGGGGAGCGCCGGTACAGGCCCACCGCCACCCGGTGCGGACGCAGTTCGGGGTGCGACTCGGCCGCCTCCTGCACCACGGCCAGCTCGGTGATCCGGCCCTCCGCGTTCAGGATCACCTGCGGAGTGAGGGAGTTGACGCCCGCCGTCTGGAGCCACGCCCGCGACCAGGCCGCCATGTCGCGCCCGCTGGTCTCCTCCAGCACCGACAGCAGGTCACCGAGGCGCGTGTTGCCGTACGCGTTCTGCTTGAAGTAGCGCCGCGCGCCCTCCAGGAAGGCGTCCCGGCCGACGTACGCCACCAACTGCTTCAGCACGGAAGCACCCTTGGCGTACGTGATGCCGTCGAAGTTGAGCTTCGCGTCCTCCAGGTCACGGATGTCGGCTGTGATCGGGTGCGTGGAGGGGAGCTGGTCGGCGCGGTACGCCCAGGCCTTGCGGTTGTTGGCGAAGGTGACCCAGCCGTTGGTGAAGCGGGTCGCCTCGGCCATCGAGAAGGTGCCCATGAAGTCGGCGAAGGACTCCTTCAGCCACAGGTCGTCCCACCACACCATGGTCACGAGGTCGCCGAACCACATGTGCGCCATCTCGTGCAGGATGACGTTGGTCCGGCGCTCGTACGCGGCCTGCGTCACCTTGCCGCGGAAGATGTACTCCTCGCGGAAGGTCACCAGACCCGGGTTCTCCATCGCGCCCAGGTTGTACTCCGGCACGAACGCCTGGTCGTACTTCCCGAACGGGTACGGGTAGTCGAAGTGGTCGTGGAAGAAGTCCAGCCCCTGCTTGGTGACGAGGAAGACGTCGTCCGAGTCGAAGTGCCGGGCCAGCCCCTTGCGGCACATCGCGCCGAGCGGGATCTCCAGCCGCGTACCGTCCTCGAAGACCCTCTCGTAGGAGTCCGTCACATAGTGGTACGGGCCGGCGACGATCGCGGTGATGTACGTCGAGATCGGCTTGGTCTCGGCGAACTTCCACACCCCGTCGACCAGTTCGCCGACGCCGTTGCTCCACGCGACCCAGCCCTCGGGTGCCCGGACCTCGAAGCGGTAGGGCGCCTTCAGGTCCGGCTGCTCGAAGTTGGCGAAGACGCGCCGGGAGTCGGCGGGCTCGTACTGCGTGTACAGGTACACCTCGCCGTCCTCCGGGTCGACGAAGCGGTGCATGCCCTCGCCGGTGCGGGAGTAGAGGCACTGGGCGTCGACGACCAGCTCGTTCTCGGCGGCGAGGTCCTCCAGCCGGATCCTGGTCCCGTCGAAGACGCTGCCCGGGTCGAGGTCCTTGCCGTTGAGTGAGACCGCCGTCACACTCGGCGCGACCAGGTCGGCGAAGCTCGTGGCGCCCGGATCGGCGCAGCGGAAGCGGATCGTGGTCACGGAGCGGAACGTCCGCGGCTCGCTCTCCGCGTCCCCGACCGCGGACCGCAGGTCGAGGGACACCTCGTACCCGTCGACGGACAGCAGGGCTGCCCGCTCCCGGGCCTCGTCGCGGGACAGATTCTCACCGGGCACGGGCGGCACTCCCTTAAGGCGTCTGAGGGGTCGGTCACAGGTTCGGACACAGGCAAGGACATGGGTACGGCCGAACAGCACCGATCCTGCCATGCGCTCCTGACAGCGGACACCGGGAATGGGGCGGACGTCCGTCGGTGTTGCCGAGTGAAAGACCACCTTCCGAGGAGAGCCATGTCCGCTGTGTCCGAGAAGACCCCTGTCGACTTCTGGTTCGACCCGCTGTGCCCCTGGGCGTGGATGACCTCGCGCTGGGTCCTGGAAGTGGAGAAGGTCCGGGACATCGAGGTCCACTGGCACATCATGAGCCTGGCCGTGCTGAACGAGCCCAAGCTGGACGAGCTGCCCGAGGAGTACCGCGAGCTGCTGTCCACCAAGGCCTGGGCGCCCGTCCGCGTGGTCACCGCCGCCTGGCAGAGGCACGGCGCCGAGGTCCTCGGGCCGCTCTACACCGCGCTCGGCACCCGCTTCCACAACGAGGGCCAGGGCCCGACGAAGGAAGCGATAGCCGCCGCGCTCGCCGAGGTCGGCCTCCCCGCCGACCTGATCGACTACGCCGACCAGGAGGCCTTCGAGTTCGACGCCGAGCTGCGCGCCTCCCACAAGGAGGGCATCGAGAAGGTCGGCCAGGACGTCGGCACGCCGGTGATCGCGGTGCCGGGCGCCGACGGCGAGCAGATCGCCTTCTTCGGCCCGGTCGTCACGCCGGCCCCCAAGGGCGAGGAGGCCGCCAAGCTGTGGGACGGCACGCTGCTCGTCGCCTCCGTGCCGGGCTTCTACGAGATCAAGCGGACGCGGACGGCGGGCCCGGACTTCAGCAACCTGTGACCCCGTGAGCCGGGCGGCTCAGTCCTTCAGCTTCCTGGGGCGGTCGAAGGGGTTGGAGCTCAAGCCGGTGCGCAGCGTCCCGCAGTCGCAGACGAAGAAGTCGCCGATGTATTTGCGCCCGGTGGAGTTCCGGAGCTTGTCCTGCTCGGTCTTTGTCAGAGTGCGGTGGGTCTCGTCGTGCCCGCACGTCTCGCAGTACATCTTCCGTGGGTTCGCCATGACATCACGGTCGCCCGGAAGCCTGGCTACCGTAAGGCCCTCGCGAGACAGCTTCTCGCGGGGGCCGTGCCACGTTCGGCTCCACTGACCCCTAGCGTCGAGCCCGGCCCCGGGCCTCCGCCAGCCGGGCCAAGTGGTCCTCGTACGCCTTGGTGTAGTACGCCGCCCGCCCGGCGTCGGGCCGCACGGTCGCCGTGGGCTCGGTCCAGGCGGCCGTGTCGAGAGCGACCCCGTGGCGCTCGGCGGCGGCGAGGACGGCGCCCCGCGCCCCCACCTCCCCCTCGACCACCCGCAACGGCCGCCCCAGCACATCCGACAGCAGCCGCATCCAGGCGGAGCTTCGGGTGCCGCCGCCGCAGACGGCCAGGGTCCCGGTGAGGCCGGCGGCCTCCAGGCAGTGCCGGGCGGCGTAGCCGATGCCCTCGCAGACGGCGCGGACGAGGTCGCCGCGGCCGGACTCCAGGGAGATTCCGGTGAGTTCGGCGCGCAGCCGGGGCTCGACGAAGGGGGCGCGCTCGCCGGAGGGGGCGAAGTACGGCAGGACGCGGACGCCGTGCGCGCCGGGCGGGGTCGCCTCCAGCAGGCCGTCCACCTCGTCGTGCTGGACGCCGGTGGTCGACAGCACCCAGTCGAGGGCGGCGGTGCCGACCATCGCGGGCATGGCACGCAGCCAGTACCCGACCCGGTCGGTCGAGATGTAGAGGCCCGCCGGTTCGCCGGTCAGGTCCAGGTCGGTCGTGCCCACCAGGCTGGCCAGACAGGTGCCGACGATCAACAGCCCGTCACCCGGAGCGGTGAGCCCGGCGCCGAGCGCGCAGGCGGGCAGGTCGTACGGGCCGTTGGCCAGCGGGACGCCCGCGGGCAGCCCCTCGCCGAGGGTTCGCGCGGTGGCGAGCGGATCGCTCACCGGCGCCAGCAGCCCCCGCCGGTGGGTCAGCCCGAGCAGCTCGACGACCCGGTTGTCGTACGCCCGTGTCCGCGGGTCGAGGAACGGCATCGACGCGTCCGACACATCCGTGGCGCGGACGCCGGTCAGCCGCTGGAAGACCATGTCCTTGCAGTACAGAGCGGTGGCGGCGGCGTCGAGGGACTTGGGCTCGTGCTGCTCCAGCCAGGCCAGCAGCGGGCCGGGGCAGCCCGGGAACATGGCGTTGCCGGTGCGCCGGAAGACCGTCTCGAAGGTGCCGTCGGCCAGCCACTGGTCGAGCAGTTCGTGGGCCCGGCCGTCCATCCAGGAGACCGCGGCCCGCACGGGGCGCCCCGCCGCGTCGACCAGCCACACCCCGTCGCCCTGCCCGGTCAGCCCCGCCAGCTCGACCGGGCCGGGTACGGCGGCGGTCAGCGCGGAGAGGACGGCGACGACGGCGGCGTACACCTCCTCCATGTCCTGCTCGACGAAGCCGCCCCGGATGGCGAGGTCCACCGGCCGTGCCTCGACGGCGAGTTGACGGCCCCGCTCGTCGAAGGCGGCGGCCTTCACCATGGACGTGCCCACATCGATCCCGACGTACATGCTCGGCCTCCCAAGGTCTCAAGTCCCCATGGCCCGTGCGGCGTTCAGGTCAGACAGTGCGCCAGCGGCTCCCCGCGTGCCCAACGCCCCACCTCCGCCGCCGCGATCGCCGCGGCCTTCTCGGCGACGGCCCGGCTTGCCCCGCCCAGGTGCGGGGTCAGCACCAGCCGCTCGGCGAGGCCGAACAGCCGCGATGCGGCGGGCACCGGCTCCTGTTCGTACGTGTCCAGTGCCGCGGCCGACACCTGTCCGCTCTCCATCGCGTCGCACAGCGCGTCCTCGTCGAGCAGCGGGCCGCGCGCCACGTTCACCACTACCGCGCCGGGCGGCAGCAGCGCGAGCTCGCGGGCACCGATCAGGCCACGCGTCTCGGGCGTGAGCCGGGCGTGCAGGGTGATCACCCGGGAGCTGGACAGGAGTTCGTCGAGGGAGGAGACGCGCAGACCGTGGACCTCGCCGCGGATGTACGGGTCGTAGACCATCACGCGCGCGCCGAAGGCACACAGCACCCGGGCGACCCTGCTGCCCACCGCCCCGTAGCCGACCAGGCCCACGGGCAGGTCCTCCAGCTCCAGGCCGCTGTGCTCGTACGTGTAGAAGCTCGCGCCCTGCCAACTCCCTTGCCCGGCCAGGAGTTCATGGGCCTGCGGGATGCGGCGCAGGGCCGCCAGCATCAGGCCGACGGTGAACTCGGCGGTGGCGGCGGCGTTCCGCCCGGGTGCGTAACACACCCGTACGTCACGGGACTTGGCGGCGTCCAGGTTCACGTTCACCGGGCCGCCCCGGCAGACGACGACCAGGCGCAGCGCCGGGGAGGCCGCGAGGACGCGCGCGGTGACCGGGCCCATCTGGGTGACCAGAACCTGCACGCCGGCGAGAGCGTCGATCAGTTGGTCCTCGGCGTCGCTGGCCTCCTCGACCTCGGCGACCCGGCCGAACGGCTCAAGAGGCCAGCCGAGCATCAACTCTCCACTAGTGCAGGGGAGTTCGTGCAGTGCCTCGCGGACGGCCGCCGTGATCAGCGACGGGAGGACGAAGTGGTCGCCGGCCGCCAGTACGCGCAGAGGTGTCGTCATCGCAGGGAGTCCCCCGTCTCGGCGTCGAAAACATGGGTGAGGCGGGCGTCGGCCGCCACCCGGACACGCTCGTCGTGCGCGAGCCGCACCTCGGGGTCGGTGAGGACGACCAGTGGCCGCTCCACTCCTTCGAGGGCCAGGGTCGCGATGCCCGACTCCAGCAGGGGTTCGTGGGCGACGACCCGGGCGGGCAGCCCGCCCTCGTCGGCGGCGCCCGTGAGCCGCAGGTCCTCCGGCCGGATCCCGACCACGATCTCGCGCCCCGCCGCCACGGGCACCGGCAGCGCGAGCCGCACGGAGTCCGACAGGCGGGCCCGTCCGTCGCCCGTCGCGATCCCCGGCAGCAGACTGATCGCGGGCTCGCCGACGAAGTCCGCGACGAAGGTGTTGGCGGGAGAGTCGTAGATCTCGTAGGGGGTGCCGAGCTGCTGGATGACCCCGTCCTTCATCACCGCGATCCGGTCGGCGAGCGACAGCGCCTCCTCCTGGTCGTGTGTGACCAGGATCGTGGTGTGCCCCAAGTCCCGCTGGATGCGCTTGAGTTCGCGGCGGGTGGTGTCGCGCTGCGCCGCGTCGAGGTGGGACAGCGGCTCGTCGAGCAGCAGGACGTCCGGCTCGCGGATCAGCGCGCGGGCGAGGGCCACGCGCTGCTTCTGCCCGCTCGACAGGCCCGCGGGCCTGGCCTCCAGCAGATCGGTGAGCGCGACCCGTTCGGCGATCTCGGCGACCTTGCGGGCGACCTCCGTACGGGACCCGCGCGCCCCCCGCCTCCTGGCCTTCAGCCCGAACGCCAGGTTCTCGGCGACGTTCAGCGGCGGATACAGCGCGTAGTTCTCGAAGGCGACCCCGATGTTCCGCTGCTGCGCGGGCCGCCCGACCACCGACGCCCCGCCGACCAGGATGTCGCCGCCGGTCACCGTCTCCAGGCCCGCGATCATGCGCAGGGTCGTCGACTTGCCGCAGCCGGACGGCCCGAGCAGGCCCAGCAGTTCGCCGGAGCGCAGCTCCAGATCGAGACCGCGTACGGCGTCCACGGCCGGCCGCCCCCGCGACCGGTAGGTCTTGCGCAGCTCACGAAGCTCCAGTGCGGTCATCGCCCTCCTTCACGGCAGCCCGGCGGGGCACGTCCTCACTCGGCTCCCGCCTTCGTCGCGCTCGTCGTGCACACCTCGTAGGGGACCTTGTGTTCATCCAGGTCGCGCAGCGCCTCCGGCGTCGCCCCGTCGTCCACCAGGACCAGGTCGAAGCGGGACAGCGGGGCGACCCGGTGCAGGGCGACGCGGCCGAGCTTGGTGTGGTCGAGCAGCAGGACGTTGCGGGCGGCCGAGTCGAGCATCGCCCGCTTCACCGACACGATGTGCTGCTCCTGGTGGTAGGCGTGGCCGCCGAGCACCGCCGACGTCGAGGCGAAGCACACGTCCACCCGCAGCGACTGCACCGCCTCCACGCACGACACCCCGAGGAAGGAGGAGTGCAGGGGGTCGTAGTCGCCGCCGAGCGCCATCAGGTGGATGCCCCGCTGGTCGGCGAGCAGGTTGATCGCCTCCAGGAAGTTGGTGACGACCGTGAGCGGGGTGATCTCGCCGAGCCGGAGCCTGCGCGCTATCTCCAGCGTCGACGTCGAGTCGTCGAGCAGGACCGCCATGCCGGGCTCTATCAGCTTCATCGCGTGCTCGGCGACGGCGGCCTTCTGCGGCCGCATGGTCTTCAGCCGGTACTGCACGTTCGACTCGAAGACCCCGGACGGCTGCGCGGTCACCCCGCCCCTGAACTTCCTGACGATTCCCTGCCGTTCGAGCTCGTCGAGGTCGCGGTGGATGGTCATCAGGCTCACTCCGAAGTGCTCGGCGAGCTCGGCCGCGGTCGCCGAACCGTCGGCGAGGACCCGCTCGGCCATGGCGGCCTGCCGCGCCGCGGGCCCCTGCTGTGCACTGCTGCCACCACCACTGTTGCCACTGCTGCTGTTCATCGTGCGCTCTTCCCGATCCGTCGTCCTGGGCGCTTAGGCCGGTCGGCCTCGAACAGCAGCAGGTTCTCAGGCCGGACCGTCAGCCGTACCGGGTCGTCGGGACGCAGTCCGGCCGCGTCCGCGCGCGGCGCCACGAGGGACACGTGCTGCCCGCCGAGCCGGACGGTGACCTCGACCGCCCGGCCGAGCACCTCGGTGACGTACACGGTGCCGGTGAGTTCGACGGGACCCTCGCCGAGCATGAGGTCCCGGGGCCGTACGCCGACCAGCACCTCCGTGCCCGGGGACGCCCCGGCACCGACCGGCAGCTCGACCGCCCCGTCCGCCGACCGGAATCCGTGCTCCTGCGTCACCGTGCCCGGCAGCAGATTGATCCGCGGGCGCCCGAACGCCCGCGCCACCTCCGTGTCGCCCGGCTGGTACCAGATCTCCTCGCGCGTCCCGGTCTGCACGATCCGCCCGTCCCGGATCACGCCGATCCGGTCGCCGAGCGCCAGTGCCTCGACCGAGTCATGGGTGACGTACAGCGTGGTGGTGTGCTGCACGGCGCCGATCGCCTTCAGTTCGGCGCGCATCTGCTGGCGCAGCTTGGCGTCGAGGTGGGAGAGCGGCTCGTCGAGGAGGAAGGCGCGCGCGGGCCGGACCAGGACCCGGCCGAGGGCGACGCGCTGCCGCTGCCCGTTGGACAGCTGCCCGACCGGGCGGTCCAACAAGCCGCTGATACCGAGGAGTTCGGCGATCGCGCCGATCCGGTCGCGGGCCTCGGCGGCGGGCAGCCGGTGCCGGGGCGAGCGCAGTGGCGAGGCGAGGTTGTCGTAGGCGGAGCGGTGCGGGTAGAGGGCGTAGCTCTCGAAGCACATGGCCACGCCCCGGTCGTACGGCTCCACCCCGGTCATGTCGGCGCCGTCCAGCTCGACCGTCCCGGCGTCGGGCTGCTCAAGTCCCGCCACGGTCTTGAGCGTGGTCGTCTTGCCCGCTCCCGACGGCCCGAGCAGACAGAAGAACTCGCCCTCGGCCACCTCCAGTTCGAGGCCGTCGAGCGCGGTGGTCCTGCCATAGTTCTTCCGGATCCCCCGTAGTGCGATCACGACTTCACCGCCCCGAACGACAGCCCGCGCACCAGATACCGCTGGATGGTCAGCGCGAGCAGCAGCGGCGGTACGACGGAGATCAGCGCGGCGGCGGCCGTGAGGTTGTACTTGGGCCGGTCGCCGCCGAGGAAGGACAGCGCGCCCACGGTCACGGTCTGGGCCTCGTTCGAGGTGAGGATCAGCGGGAAGACGAAGTTGTTCCAGGCGAAGATGAACGCGAGCAGTGACACGGCCGCGATGCCGGGCTTGACCAGCGGCAGGGCGACCTTGAAGAACGCCTGCTTGCGCGTGTAGCCGTCCAGCAGGGCCGCCTGCTCCAGCTCCGGGGTCAGATCGGCGAAGTACGACCGCATGATCCACACGATCAGCGGCAGGGTGACCAGTTGCAGCACCCACACCATGCCGACGTACGTGTCGAAGAGGCCGAGCTTCTGGTAGAGCACGAACAGCGGGATGATCACGGTGAGTTCGGGTGCGAAGCGGAACGACAGCAGCGTGAACATCAGGTTCTCGGAGCCCTTGAAGCGCCAGCGCGCCGACGCGTACGCCGCCGGGAGCCCGACCACGAGTGAGAGCGCCACCGCGCCCACCGACACCACCAGGCTGTTGACGAAGAACCGCACGAACGGGATGCCCTCGCTGTCGCCGAGGACGGTCCGGTAGGAGCCGAGGGTCGGGGTGAAGGAGAAGTAGGTGCTGAAGAGCTGGTTGGCGGGCTTCAGCGAGAGGATCACCATCCAGGCGATCGGGAAGAGCGCGAAGAGGAAGTAGAGGATGAGGGCGAGGTCGCCGAGCAGGCTCAACCACCTGCCCCTGACCGTCACTTGCCTGTCCTTCGCTTTCCTTCCCGTCACTTCGACACCTCCGCCGCCCGGCGCTGGATGCGGCCCAGATGGCGTACGAGCACCATCGCCGCCAGATAGACCACGGCCCAGAGCACGATCGTGTAGCTGATCCCGAACGAGTAGCGCTGGAAGCGGATAGCCTCCAGGTAGGCGCGGATCTGCAGGACCACCGTGGAGTCGCCGGGCCCGCCCTCGGTGAGGGCGTAGATGATGTCGAACACCTTCAGCGAGTCCATGAACCGGAAGATCACCGCGACCAGGACGTACGGCCACAGCATCGGCAGCGTCAGCCGCCGGAAGGTGTACCACCAGCCCGCGCCGTCCACGGCCGCCGCCTCGAACGGGGAGGTGGGCAGCGACCGCAGACCGGCCAGGGCGAGGATCGCCACGAACGGCGTGTAGACCCAGACGTCGACCGCGATCGACGACAGCAGCGCGCCCGTCGGGGTGTCCGTCCACTGAACTCCCCCCAGTCCGAAGGGTTTCAGCAGATGGTTCACCACCCCCACCGACGGCTGGAGCATCAGTTTCCAGATGATCGCGGCGATCACGGGGGCGATCATCAACGGCAGGATGAGGATCTTCTCCAGCACCCGGCCGACGAGCGTCGAGCGGTGCAGCAGCAGGGCGACGGAGACTCCGAGCACGGTCTCGAAGGCGGCGGCCCCGACGGCGTACAGGACGGTCACCCACGCGGAGTTCCAGAAGGCGTCCTGGGTGAACACGGTCCGGTAGTTGTCGAAGCCCACCATGTCCGGCTGCGGCTTGCTCGCCGAGAAGTCGAACAGCGTGTAGTACAGGCCGAGTCCGAACGGGTACAGGATCCCGCCGGTGAGCAGCAGCGCGGGCACGATCAGCAGGTACGGGCGCAGTCCGCGCCGCCAGGCCGGAACGGCCCGTACCCGCCGCGTGCCCTCCTCGCGCGAGGCCGCCCCGTGGTCGGTCTCCTTCAACGAGGTCGTACGAGAGGCGTCTGCGGCCATCGGCGTCAACCCACCTTGGAGGCCAGGTCACTTGCCAGCCCGTTCAGCACGGACCTGGCGCTCTTGCCGCCGTAGATCTCCTGGAGCGAGGCCGCCCAGCTCGTCGTCGCGTCGAAGAACTGGCTCTGCGGCGTGAACTGGATCTTCGTCTGGTCGACGACCGCCTCGAAGGTGTCGATGAACCCCTCCAGGTGCCGCATCTTGTCCTTGTAGGCGCCGTCCTGGGCGATCGACTTCCGCACCGGATCGATGTGGTTGTACGTCAGCGCGCCCTTGCGCAGATGCTCCTTGCCGGTCGCCCACTGGAGGAACAGCCAGGCGGCGCTCTTCTTCTTGCTCTTGGAGTTCATCCCGAGCGACCAGATCCACATGTTGGTGGCGAGCGACCCGTCGGGCCCCTTCGGTCCGGGATGGAAGGCGATCTTCCCGGAGGCCGGGCTCGCACCCTTCACCGCCTGGAAGTACGCGGCCGTGTCCGCGTCGAACAGCATCCCGGCCTTCTTCGCGCCGAGGTCGCTGGAGCACTGGTACCAGGTGTACGACGTCCAGGACGGCGGCCCGCCCCGCTTGACCATGTCGGCCCAGTCCTGCTGGAACGCGATGGCCTGAGGGGTGTTCATGGCGGGCTTCAGCTTGCCGTCGGTGACGGTGAAGTCGTGCAGTCCGTTGCGGGCGTACATCGTCATGAAGCCCGGGTGGATGGTCGCCCAGCTCCTCGACCCGCGTACCGCGATGCCGTACATCCCGTCGAACCCGGCACCGGGGGCCTTGCGTTTGATCGTCCCGGCGAGTTCGCGCAACTCGTCGAAGCTCTCGGCGGGCTTCAGCCCGAGCTTCTTGAACACGTCCGTGTTGTAGGCGACGACGTTCGTCTCCCAGCCCCACGGCAGCGCGTACTGCCCGCCCTGACCGAGCGGTGCGCCCGCCTTCAGCGACCACTGGTCGGCCTGGAGGAGGTTGGGGAAGAAGTCGGCCTGGTCCCATTCCTGGCCGGTGGCCGAGGAGCTGCGCATCCACGGCCCGAGGTCCTCCAGCCAGCCCGGCGGCCCGTACTGCCACACCATGTACGCGCCGAGCATGAAGACGTCGTACGAGGCCCGCCCGCTCGACAGGTCCACGGTGAGCTTGTCGAAGTAGTTGTCCTCGGGGAAGACGTCGTACTCGACCTTGATGCCGGTCTTCTCGGTGAACGACTTGAGATCGGCGATCAGCGCGTCCGTGTACGGGTGCTTGTTCAGCAGCGCCTTGACGGTCTTGCCCTTCTCCCGCTTCCAGTCGAAGGAACCGGTCACATCCTCGGCGGCCGAGCCGTCGTTCTTCTTGTCGTCCCCGCCGAACCCGGCGCCGCACGCGGTCAGCAGCGGGGCGGCGGCCGTCGCCGCGGTGAGCGCGAGGAAGCGTCGGCGGTCGTGCACGTGCATGTCCATCCGTGACCTCCAAAGGTCCGGTCGGGGTTAACACGTTGAGTCGACTCGTTAACAGAGGGTGTAACGGCGGAAGTTGACCGTCAATCCCTCGCGCAACAGAAAATCTCAGGGCAGAGTGAGAAGTTCACAGTCTTGGCAGGTATGTGCGGGAGGCCTGATGGGGTATGAGGGCGGCGACGCGTGGCTGGGGATCGACCTGGGCACGCAGAGCGTCCGTGTGCTGCTCGTCGCGGGCGACGGCACGCTCCTCGGCAGCGGCTCGGCCCCGCTGACCGGGCGCCGGGAGGGCGTGCGGCACGAGCAGGACCCGGGGGAGTGGTGGCAGGCGGTGTGCGCGGCGTCCCGGGCCGCCCTCGGCGCGCGATCGGGCGTGCGCATCGGCGCTCTCGCCGTGTGCGGCACGTCCGGGACCGTGCTGCTGACGGACGGCTCCGGCCGGCCGGTGAGCCCCGGCCTGATGTACGACGACGGGCGCGCGGCCGAGGAGGCCGGGCGGGCCCGGGAGGCAGGGCTGCTCGTGCAGAACGGCTGGGGGCTCCCGAAGGCGCTGTGGCTGGTGCGGGAGCACGGCGGGGCGCGGGGACTCAGGCTGGCCCACCAGCCCGACGCGATCGTGCACCGGCTCACCGGCGGGCCCGCGCCGACCGACTCCAGCCACGCCCTCAAGACCGGCTACGACGTCGAGCGCGACGCCTGGCCGCGCGATGCCCTCTCCCCACTGGACCTTCCCGACGGCCTGTTGCCGGACGTCGTCCGTCCGGGCAGCCGGATCGGCGAGGTCTGCGCGGCCGCCGCCGAGGCCACCGGCATCCCCGCCGGAACCCCGGTGATCGCCGGGATGACCGACGGCTGCGCCGCCCAGATCGCCTCCGGCGCCCTGCGCGAGGGCTCCTGGAACTCGGTGCTCGGCACGACCCTCGTCCTCAAGGGCGCCGCATCCAAACCCGTCCGGGACGCGACCGGAGTCGTCTACAACCATCGTGCACCGGACGGCAGTTGGCTGCCCGGCGGGGCGTCGAGCGTCGGCGCGGGCGCGCTGACCGCGTACTTCCCGGACGCCACGCCCGCCGTCATGGACTCAGCGGCCGTCGCCTTCGAGCCCGCGTCCGTCCTCGCCTACCCGCTCGTCTCACCCGGCGAACGTTTTCCCTTCCTCGCCCCGGACGCGACCGCCTTCGTCCTCGGCACCCCCGCCTCCGACGCCGACCTGTGGGCCGCCCTCCTCCAGGGCGTCGGTTACACGGAACGCCTCTGCCTCGACTCCCTGCACGCCCTCGGCGCCCCGATGGACGGCACGCTCACCTTCACCGGAGGCGCCGCCCGCAGCGCCTACTGGAACCGGCTGCGCGCCGACATCCTGGGCCGCCCCGCCCGCGTCCCCGAGCAGACCGAACCCGCCCTGGGCATGGCCGCGTTGGCCGCGTTCGGCGCCGGCGCCACGGCCACACTCGCCGACGCCGCCGAACGCATGGTCCGCATCCGCACCCTCGTCGAACCGCGCCCTGCCCGCACCGCGCTCTTCGCCGAGCCGTACGCCCGCCTGGTCGACGAACTGGAGCGGCGCGGCTGGCTGCCCGCGGCGGTCGCCGCACACGCACGGGCCCGGCTGGACCTGGATACTGCCCAGTCATGACGACGACCACGAGGACGACACTGCTGCTGGCCCGGCACGGCCAGACCATCTGGCACGCCGAGAACCGCTACGCCGGGGTGAGCGACGTCCCGCTCACCGACGAGGGCCGCGCCCAGGCGGAGGCCCTCGGCCGCTGGGCCGCCGCCCATCCCGTCGACGCGATCTGGACGTCCACCGTCTCCCGCGCCGTCGCCACCGCCGACCCCGCCTGCCGCGCCCTCGGTCTCACCCCGCACCGCGAACCCGCCCTGCGCGAATGCGACTTCGGCGTCGTGGAGGGCCGCACCCTCGCCGAGTTCGCCGCCGACAACCCCGAGCGGGCCAAGGCGTTCCGGGCGGACCCGGTGTCGTACCCCTTCCCGGAGGCGGAGGACCCGCGCACCGCCGCGCACCGCGGCGCGAACGCCCTGCGCCGCATCGCGACCGCCCACCCCGGCGAACGTGTCCTGGTCGTCGCCCACAACACCCTCCTGCGCCTGGTCCTCTGCTCCCTGCTGTCCATCCCGCTCGGCGCATACCGGCGGGTGTTCCCGCAGTTGCGCAACGCGGCGGTCAGCGAGATCCGCATGGAGGACGGAAGTGCGGCCCTGCTGTCACTCAACGTGCCCTGTGCATAGCGGCGCTCACGGTCGCCGCAGCAGGCCCTTCTCCATCGCCACCACCACCGCCCGGGTCCGGTCGTTCACATCCAGCTTCGCGAACAGGCGCAGCAGATGCGTCTTCACCGTGGCCTCGGCGATGACGAGACGGCGCCCGATCTCCGCGTTGGTCAGACCGTCCGCCACCGCGTTCAGCACATCCGCCTCGCGGGCGGTGAGCGGCACCTGCACCGGCTGCCGCATCCGGGCGACCAGCTTCTCGGCGACCCGGGGCGCGAGCACCGTCTCGCCGCGTGCCGCCGCGTGGACGGCGTCGACGAGCTGCTCCCGCGTGGTGTCCTTGAGGAGGTAGCCGATGGCGCCGGCCTCCACCCCGCGCTCGATCTCCGCGTCCGTGTCGTACGTCGTCAGGATCAGCACCCGGGTGCGCGGGAAGCGGGCGACGATCTCGGTCGTCGTGGCGACCCCGTCGAGCACCGGCATCCGCAGATCGACGAGCGCCACATCGGGGTCGTACCGCTCGACGAGACCGAGCGCCGCGCGCCCGTCGCCCGCCTCGCCGACGATCTCGATGCCGTTCTCGCCCGCCAGCAGCGCCACCACCCCGGCCCGCATCACCGTGTGGTCGTCCACCACGATGATCCGCAGCTCTCCCGTGCTCATCCCGCCACCTCGCCGTCCATGGGTATCAGCGCCAGCACCCGGGTCCCGTCCCCCAGCGAACTCGTCACCGTCAGCCTTCCGCCCAGCTCCGCCAGCCGCTTGCGCATACCGTCGAGCCCGAAACCCGTCGACGCCTCCACCACGAACCCGGTGCCGTCGTCGGTGATCTCCAGCTCCACACCGTACGGCTGCCGGGCCAGCACCACGCCGACCGTGGACGCGCGCGCGTGCTTGCGGACATTGGCCAGGGACTCCTGGGTGCAGCGCAGCAGCGCGATCCGGGTCTGCTGGTCGCACGCGAGGTCCTCCAGGTCCGCGTCCACGGTGAGCCCGGTGTCCTCGACGAAGCGGTCCAGGATCCGGCGCAGTGTCTGCGCCACCGAGCCCGTGGCGACATGGCCCGGCTGCGCCCCCGAGCCGACCAGCTCCCGTGCCTCGGTGAGATTTTCCCGCGCCGTGGATTCGATCGACCGCAACTGCTGGGCACTGCGCGCCGGTTCGGCCGCGATGCCCGCCCGGGCCGCCTCGGCGAGCACGATGATCGAGGCGAAGCCCTGGGCGAGCGTGTCGTGGATCTCCCGCGCCATCCGCTCCCGCTCGTCGGCCGCCCCCTGGCGCTGGTGCGCCTCGGACAACTGGGCCTGCGTGCGCTCCAACTCCTCGATCAGCCGGGCCCGTTCGTCGCTCTGCTCGACCACCGCGTGCGCCCACAGTCCGATCAGCACGCCCACGGCGACGACGATCAGGGTGGACACCGCCGTCTCGCCGAAGAAGTCCTTCGACCAGCCGAGCTGGAGCTGGCTGCCGGTCAGCGTCGTGGCGGTGGCGAGCCCCAGGAACCCCATCGAGGCCCGCGGGGTGCGCCCGAACATCCAGTAGTGCGGCAGCGTCACCATGAACAGGGCCGCATAGCTGGTGCGCAGATACGCGAGACCACCGAGGGCGAGCACCAGCACCCAGAGGTACACGTGCGGCCGTACGACGGGATTGTCCGGGAAGCGGTCGAGGACCGCGTAGCTCAGCACCACGCAGCCGAGCAGCGCGAGCGCCCCGTACATGCCCCCGCCGGGCCGGTGCATCACCGTGATACCGACGGCCATCGCGGCGAACAGCATCCAGCACACCGCGTTCCAGCGGCGCAGCGAGGTGGCCCAGAAGGCGGCCGCGGAGGGCCCGGCGAGAGCAGTCATGCCGATCAACGTACGTCGACCACCGGACGGTCGGAGGCCGAGTGATCCACAGTGGTCGCCTTGCGCCGCACTCCGCGCGAAGGCCACCAGCTCGCCTCGCCGAGCAGCAGCATCGCCGACGGCAGGATCATGATCCGCACGACGAACGCGTCCAGCAGCACGGCCGCCGCGAGCACGAAGCCGATCTGCTTCATCTCGATGATGTGCAGGAAGACGAAGCTCGCGAAGACGGTCGTCATGACGACGGCGGCACTGGTGACGACACTGGCCGAGCTGCGGATCCCCTCCAGCACCGCCTGCCGAGTCGGTACGCCCGCGAGCGCGGCCTCCCTGATCCGGCTCACCACGAACACCTGGTAGTCCATCGACAGCCCGAACAGGATCACGAAGAGGAAGAGCGGCACCCGCGAACCGATCGACCCGGTGGAGTGGAAGTCCAGCAGCTTCTCGGCCCAGGTGTTCTGGAAGACCAGGACGAGCATCCCGAGCGCCGCCGCGGCGGACAGCAGATTCAGTACGACGCCTAGCAGACCCAGCACCACCGAGCGGAAGGCGTACATGGTCATCGCGAACGTCACCAGGAGCAACGCCCCGAGGACCAGCGGGAGTTTGCTGTTCTGGTGGTCGGGATAGTCGGCGTACCGGGCGACATCGCCGGTGACGCCGTACTCGGCGCCGTCGATCCTGCCGACGGTGGCGGGCACGTAGTCGTCGCGGAGGTGGTCGAGGGAGTCGTACGCCTCGTCGGAGTTGCCGAGATAGGGGACCCGCAGCTCAAGGGTGCTGGTTCGGTGGTCGGCGGACGTCCGGATCTGCGACGTGCCCGCGAACAGCCGGTCGTTGTCGGCGAGTCGGGCGAGCTTGCGCAGCGCGGAGGTGACCTCTCCGGCGCGCCCGGCATCGGCGCGTACGACGATCTGGTGGGTGACCCGCTGGTCGGGGAAGGCCTCGTTGAGGCGGTCGTACACCCGCATGGCGGGGATCTCCCGGGAGTGGGTGTCCCGGCTCATCTCGGTGATCTTCAGCCCGGCCAGCGGGGTGACGAGGGCGAGCAGCGCGAGGACCGAGACGCAGAGGGTGGCGAGGGGATGGCGGCTCGCGGGTCGCAGCAGCGCGCCCCACAGACGGCCGCCGGCGTCACCGTGTCGACGACGTACGGGCTTTCCGCGCGCGGCCCGGCGGGCGGCCCGTCGTTCGGCGCGCCTGCCGAGGAGGACGAGCAGCGCGGGCAGTGCCGTCAGCGAACTGGCCACGGCGACCAGGACGACCACGATGGTGCCGGTGGCGAGCGAGGAGAAGATCACGTCGGAGGCCAGGTACAGCGTCGCCGTGGAGGCGACGACCGCGAGCCCGGAGACCACGACCGCGCGGCCCGAGGTCGCCGCGGCCAGCTCCACCAGTGCCTCGGAGGCGAGCCGGCCGCCGTGGCGGGCCCGCTCCTCGCGTTCCCGTTTGAGGTAGAAGAGCGTGTAGTCGACGCCGACCGCGAGGCCGATCATCAGGATGACGTTGGTGCCGACCCCGGTGTCGGGGGAGAGATGCGAGGCCACCATCGAGAGCCCGACGGCCGCCGCGATCGACGACAGCGCGAGCAGCAGCGGCACGGCGGCCATGGTGAGCGAGCCGAAGACGACCAGCAGGGTCAGCAGCGTGATCGGCAGGGTGATCTTCTCGGACAGCGCGAGGTCGCTGTCGCGCTGGTCGTCGACTCCCTTGCTGGTGGAGGCACTTCCGGTCTCCTGGAGCAGCAGCCGCGGATGGGCCTTCTGGACGGCCTCGGTCTGCGCGACGAGCGCGGCGACCTTGCCGTCGGCTTCCCGCTCCTCGCCCTTGATGGACACCTCGACCATGAGGATGTCGTGCTTCTTCGACAGCAGCGGTGCGGCCACGCCCGCGACCTCGGGCAGCTTTTTCATCCGGGCGGTGAGGTCCTGCGCGGCCGCCGTGGCCGCGCCCCGGTCGAGGGCGCCCGTCCGTGCGGAGATCAGCACCTGCTCGGCGGACTTGCGTTCGAGATGGGCCTCGGCGGCCAGGGCCTCCGCACGGCCGGCCTCGCCGACCCGGTAGTCCGCCGTCTTCGCGCTGTTCATCCCGGCAGCACTGCCGAGCCCCAGGCACAGCACCACGAACACCAGCCATCCGACGATCGCCCGCCAGGGGTGCCGGGCGCTCTGGCGCGCCATGCGCACAGTAAGTGAGTTCATGCCCAAAAGCCTGGCTGAGCAGGGCAGTTGACCGGCACGGGTGCTCGGTTGAACTTCGCGTCCACCGATCGGTGGACTCCGGGGAGGGGGAAAGCCCCCGCGAGTCACGTCCTCGCGGGGGCTCTCCTTCTCTGCGCCTGCCACGTGAAGGGTGAGAAGACGATCACGAGCAGGACGTTTCACGGGTCGCAGGGACCTGACTCAGGGGGCGAGCAGCAACACATCCGTACGGGACCTGGCGGCGGCGTGACGGCGGGCCACGTCCTGCCAGTCGACGACCCGCCACATGGCCTCGATGAAGTCGACCTTCTGGTTGCGGTACTGCAGGTAGAAGGCGTGCTCCCAGGCGTCGAAGACCAGGAGGGGGGTCGCGCCCTGGCCGACGTTGCCCTGGTGGTCGTAGACCTGCTCGACGATCAGGCGGCCGCTGAGCGGTTCGTGGGCGAGGACACCCCAGCCGGAGCCCTGGGTGGTCGCGGCGGCCTTGGAGAGCTGCGCCTTGAAGGCTCCGAACGAGCCGAACGACTCGGTGATCGCGTCCGCGAGCTCACCCACGCCGTCGGCCGCGCGGGGTTCACCGCCGCCGTCGCCGCTCATGTTCTGCCAGTAGATGCTGTGCAGGATGTGCCCGGAGAGGTGGAAGGCGAGGTTCTTCTCCAGCCCGCCCAGCGCACCCCACGTCTCCTTGTCGCGCGCCTCCGCGAGCTGCTCCAGCGTGTCGTTGGCCCCCTTCACATAAGCCGCGTGGTGCTTGTCGTGGTGCAGCTCGATGATCTCGGGGCTGATCACGGGGGCGAGCGCGGCGTAGTCGTACGGCAGTTCAGGGAGCGTGTAGACGGGCATGGGGGTCCCCTCCGACCTCTTATTGCACATTACTTGCAACTACAACCTAGCAACAAAAAGACCCTCGCGTGCTCGGACGCGAGGGCCTTCGGGGGTCGTGCGGAGGTCGTAAGGGGGTGGCGAGGGGACCGTGAGGGGGCCGGTACGGGTGTCAGTTCCGGGCGCGTGCCCGCTGCCGGGCGTAGCCGATCGCCGCCAGGAACAGGGTCATGCCGCCCGTCGCGTACAACTGCACGCGCGTGTCGGGCTCCCGGGCCATCAGGACGAAGATGGCCACCATTCCGGCGAGCGCCACCCAGGTCAGCGCCGGGAACAGCCACATGCGCACGACCAGCTTCTCGGGCGCCTCGCGCTCCACCCGGCGGCGCAGCAGCAGTTGCGAGACCGCGATGAAGATCCAGACGACCAGGATCACCGCGCCGATCATGTTCAGCAGCCAGGGGAAGACGTCGTCCGGACGCCAGTAGCTGAGCAGCACGCAGCCGAAGCCGAAGACACAGGAGACGAGGACGGCGACGCGCGGGACGCCCGCGGAGACCCGGCCCAGCGACTTCGGGCCCTGGCCCCGCTCCACCAGCGAGTACGCGATGCGCGAGGAGCCGTAGATGTTGGCGTTCATCGCCGAGAGCAGCGCGACCAGCACGACCACGTTCATGACCTGCCCGGCGCCCGGGATGTCGAGGCGGTCGAGGGCGGCGACGTAGGGGCCCTTGCCCTGGTCGACGACCGCAGCCGCGTCCCACGGGACCAGCGTGACGATGACCGCCATCGAGCCGATGTAGAAGAGCGCGATGCGCCACATCGCCGTACGGACGGCGCTCGCGACGCCCCTGACCGGGTCCTCGGACTCCGCCGCCGCGATCGTCACGGTCTCCAGACCGCCGTACGCGAACACGGAGGCGAGCAGGCCGATGACGAGCCCCTCGCTGCCGTGCGGCAGGAAGTCGGTCAGGTGGGAGGTGCCGGGAGAGTCGGTGCCCGGCAGGACCCCGGCGATCGCCAGCACACCCAGCACCAGGAACAGCGTGATCGCGCCGACCTTCAGCGCCGCGAACCAGAACTCGAACTCGCCGAAGTTCTTCACCGCGGCGAGGTTCGCCGCGCAGAACACGGCCATGAACAGCGCCACCCACGCCCACTCCGGCGTGCCCGGCAGCCAGCCCGTGACGATGTGCGCGGCGCCGATGCCCTCCAGGCCGACGGCCGTGCACAGCAGCACCCAGAACGACCAGCCGGCGGTGAAGCCCGCCCACGGCCCGATCGCCCGCTCGGCATGCGCCGAGAACGACCCGGACGACGGATACGCGGCCGACATCTCGCCGAGCATCCGCATCACCAGCATGACGAGGAGCCCGGAGACGGCATACGCGAGGACGATCGAAGGACCGGCGGCGGCGATCCCGGCGCCGGAGCCGACGAAGAGCCCCGCACCGATCACCCCGCCCAGGGCGATCATCGACAGGTGGCGCTGCTTGAGGCCGTGGGACAGGGGGTTGGCGTCGGCCGCTTGTGGCGGCGTCTCGACCGTGGTGGTGCTGTGCGGCATGGGCGCGGCTCGTCCAGTGCAGTAGATGGGCAAAAACGCCCACAGTCTGGGCAGCCCCTCCGCGCGGAAGGAGGGGCTGCCCACCATCCGGACGCGCCCGCCACCGGCAGTGACCGCGCCGCTACGCCGCCACGGTCGTGTAGTGCGAGGCGTCGCCCTCGATGGAGTAGCTCTCCTTGCCCTCGATGCCGACCGGGATGTCACCGGCGACAGTCACCCGGTGCAGACGGCGGGGCTGCCCGTCGTAGTTGTCGATGGCGTAGTGCTGGGTGATGCGGTTGTCGAAGAGGACGAGCTGGTTCTCCGACCAGCGGTGGCGCAGCACGTTCTCCGGCCGCGTCACGTACGCCTGGAGCAGGTCGAGCACCTTGCGGGACTCGGACGGCGACAGGCCCACGATCCGCTGGGCGAAGCCGCCGATGAACAGCCCGCGCTCACCGGTCAGCGGGTGGACGCGCACGACCGGGTGGACCGTGCGGAACTTGATGGACGTGAACTGGGCGCGCTGGGCTGCCAGTTGCTCGTCGATCTCCTCGTCCGGCACGGCGTAGTCGTAGTCGTTGGTGTGCTCCGCCCACAGGGTGTCGGCGAGGGCGCGGAGCGGCTCGGGCAGGTTGCGGTAGGCGGCGGCCGAGCTGGCGATCAGGGTCTCGCCGCCGTACGGCGGGATCGTGATGCTGCGCAGGGTGCTGGCCTGCGGCGGGTTGAGGACGAACGTGACGTCGGTGTGCCAGTTGTTGGCGGCCCGGCCGCGCTCGCTGTCGACGGGCAGCACGTTGGGGACGCCGTCGACGGAGGAGACCGTCGGATGGGCGGTGGTGATGTCGCCGAAGTGGCGGACGAAGGCCTGCTGGCCCTCGTCGTCCAGGTTCACGTCGTCGAAGACGAGTGCCTTGTGGACGTTGAGCGCCTCGCGGAGGGCGGTGGCCGTCTCCTCGCCGAGCGGCTTGGAGATGTCGACGCCGGAGATCCGGGCGCCTATGTTCGCGGTGACCTTGCGGATTTCGATGCCGGACATGTGCGGTCCTTTCAGACGAGGGCGGGGGCGGGGGCGGGGTCGTTCCGGTCGGCTGTGACGTACTGGTTGGCGGGGCGCGGAAGGCCGTAGCGCTCCCGCAGGGTCCGGCGGGGGCCGTACTCGCTGCGGAGCAGGCCGCGGGCGCGCAGGATCGGGACGACGTGGTCGACGAAGGCGTCGAGGCCGGACGGCAGTACCGCGGGCATGATGTTGAAGCCGTCGGCGGCGCCCTGGGTGAACCAGGTCCCGATCGCGTCGGCGACCTGCTCGGGCGTGCCCGCGAAGGTGAGGTGGCCGCGCCCGCCGCCGAGCCGTCCGATCAGCTGCCGCACGGTGAGGTGCTCGCGCCGGGCGAGTTCGACGATGAGCGTGTATCGGCTCTTGGCGCCCTCGATGGCCTCCTCGGGCGGCAGGTCGGCCGGGAGCTGGGCGTCCAACTCAAGGGTCCCGGTGGGCAGTTGCAGGAGACGCTCCAGGTTGGCGACGCCGTGCGTGTGCACGATGTGGTCCTCGAGGACCTGCTCGTTCGTCCGCGCCTCCGCCTCCGTCGAGCCGATCACCGGCACGATCCCGGGCAGCACCTTGATGTGCTCGGGGTCCCGACCGGCTGCCGCGGTACGGGACTTGAGGTCGGCGTAGAAGGACTGCGCGTCGGCGAGGGTCTGCTGCGCGGTGAACACGGCCTCCGCGTACCGGGCGGCGAAGGCCTTGCCGTCCTCACTCGATCCCGCCTGCACGAGCAGCGGGTAACCCTGGGGCGAGCGGGGGACGTTGAGGGCGCCCTCGACACTGAAGTACGTCCCCCGGTGCCGGGGCGGGTGGACTTTCGCGTCGTCGCCCCAGACGCCGGACGCCTTGTCGGCGACGATCGCGTCGTCCTCCCAGCTGTCCCAGAGCTTCAGGGCCACGTCGAGGAACTCGGCGGCTCGGGCGTATCGCTCGGCATGGGCCGGCTCGGCGTCCAGGCCGAAGTTGCGGGCGGCCTCGGCACCGGCGGTGGTGACGATGTTCCAGCCCGCCCGGCCGCCGCTGATGATGTCCAGCGAGGCGAACTTGCGGGCCAGGTTGTAGGGGGAGTTGTAGGAGGTGGAGGCGGTGGCGATCAGGCCGATGTGCCGGGTCGCCGTCGCCAGCGCGGTCAGCAGCGTGAGCGGCTCCAGCGAACCGGCGGGCCGCTGGGCGATGTTGCCCCACAACTGCGGCCCGTCGGCGAGGAAGAGGGAGTCGAAGGTGCCGCGTTCGGCGATCTCGGCCAGGTGGACGTAGTGCTCCAGCTCCACATGGGCGTACGGGTCGCTCTCCGGCAGCCGCCAGGAAGCCTCGTGGTGGCCGGTGTTCATCAGGAAGGCGTTGAGATGGAGTTGGCGCTGGGGCGGGGTCATGGGTGTGTCCTTTGGTACGGGGGGTCTTAGCCCGTCCGGCGTTTGAGGACGAGGCCGTTCAGGCCGACAGCGGGGGTCCGGGGGCGGCAGCCCCCGGAAGACGGTCACCAGGGCGGACGGTCACGGTGAAGACGGACGGTCACCCCACCCCCTCGGTAACCCCCAACGCGGCAAGCAGCCGCTCGCGGTACTCGCCGAGCAGCGGATCCCGGTACGAGCGCGGGTGCGGGCGGTCGATGGTCAGGTCGAGGCCGATACGGCCGTGGTCGAGGACGAGGACCCGGTCGGCGAGCACGATCGCCTCGTCCACGTCGTGGGTGACGAGCAGGACGGACGGCTGATGACGCTTCCACAGCTCCCGCAGCAGCGCGTGCATCTTGATCCGGGTGAGGGCGTCCAACGCGCCGAACGGCTCGTCGGCGAGGAGGAGTTCGGGCTCGCGGACCAGGGAGCGGGCCAGCGCGGCACGCTGGGCCTCGCCGCCGGACAGCTCGTTGGGCCAGGCCCGTTCGCGTCCGGCGAGACCGACCTCGGCGAGGGCGGCGCGGCCGTGCTCCGCCGCGTCCTTGCCGCCCGCGCCGAGCAGCACGTTGTCGAGGACGCGCTGCCACGGCAGCAGCCGGGAGTCCTGGAAGACGACCGACACCCGGTCGGGGGCGGTGAGCTGGCCGGTTCCGACGACCTCGTGGTCGAGGCCGGCGATGGCGCGCAGCAGCGTGCTCTTGCCGGAGCCGCTGTGCCCGAGCAGCGCCGTGAACTGCCCGGCCGGAAGGTCCAGGTCGATGCCGTCGAGGACGGTACGGCCGTCGAACGAGCGGGTGAGGCCCCGGAGTTGGACGGTCGGCCGGGTCAGCTGCTCAGTGTGCGTCGCCACGACAGCACCCTCCGTTCGATGAGGCGGACCGCGCTGTCGGAGGCCAGACCGAAGACGCCGTAGATCAGCAGGCCGACGAGGATGATGTCGCTGCGGCCGTAGTTCTGGGCCTGGAACATCATGTAGCCGAGTCCGCTGGTGGCGTTGATCTGCTCCAGGACGACGAGGCCGAGCCAGGATCCGGTCACTCCGAGACGCAGCCCGACGAAGAAGCCCGGCAGGGCTCCCGGGATGACGATCTGCCGGATGAAGGCGATCCTCGACAGCCCCTGGACCTCGGCGAGTTCGACATAGCGGTGGTCGATGCCGGACAGGGCCGCGTGCAGGTTCAGATAGATCGGGATATAGACGACGATGGCGATGATCGCGATCTTGAAGGTCTCGCCGATGCCCAGCCAGAGGATGAACAGCGGGATCAGACCGAGCGTCGGGATCGCCCGGTTGAGCTGCACCGTCCCGTCGATCAGCGCCTCGCCGACCCGGCTGAGCCCGGCCGCGAGGGCGAGGACCACACCGGCGGTGAGGCCGAGGGCGAAGCCGTATCCGGCCCGCTCCAGGGAGGTCCCTACGTCGGTGGTCAGGGTGCCGTCGGTCCACAGGTTCCCGGCGGTCCGCAGGACCGTCCAGGGCGCGGGGATCGCGGCGGTGTCCAGCTGTCCGGCGGCGGAGGCGACGGCCCAGAGGACGACGACGAGGGCGGGGCCGACCAGGCCGGCGGCGGGCAGCCGCCTGCCGGGGGAGAGGCTCCGGCGCCGTCGGGCGCGCCCCTGCGGATCGGTCTTCTCTGCGGTCACCAGGGGTGCCGCGGCGGTGGTGGTCATGACGGTCAACTCCGGTACTCGGCGGGTACGGACTTCGCCGCGATGCCCTCGAAGCGGTGGTCGAAGAGCGAGCCGACCTTGAACGGCTTCACGAAGCCGCCGTCGGCGAGCAGGTCGGCGGTCTCCTGCTCCCACTTGATCGCCTCGGCCCAACTCGACGGGAACAGCGGCTTGTTGGCGAGCGCGGTGATCGACTCGGCCTGGGCGAGGGTGAGGTTCTGGGTCTTGACGTAGAACTCCTTGTTCCAGGCGTCCGGGTGCTCGTACTGCCAGACCGCGCCCTTCGCCCAGTACGGGATGTACGCGGCGACCGCGGCGGCCTTCGCCTCGTCGGCCAGCACGGAGGCCGGTGCCCACAGGAGGTTGAGCAGGTCGACCACGTCGGTGGTGATGGCGCGGGCGCCCTTGGGCTCGTACTGCTTGAGGTACGCCGGTGCCTGCTGGTTGGCGAGCGGCGCGACATCGACCTGGCCGGCCTGGAGGGCGGTGAAGAACTGGTTGCTGGTCAGCGGCACCAGGTTCACGTCGTCGTACTTCAGCCCCGCCTTCTTCAACGCCCGCAGGAGTACGACACCTTGGGCCTGCCCCTGCGAGAAGGCGAGCTTCTTTCCCCTGAAGTCCTCGACGGTGCGGATGTCGCTGCCGGGCTTGGTGGCGAAGAGATAGTTGGGCTTGCGGGTGACGTTGATCGCGACGATCTTCGCGTCGTATCCCTGGAAGTGCGCCTGGATCGGCGGGATTCCCGCGTTGTTGGCGACGTCCAGGGACTTGGCGCGGAAGGCGTTGATGACATCGGGACCGGCGCCGATGTTGGGCCAGTCGGCCACCGTGAAAGGCAGTTCACCGAACTTCGCGAGCTTGAACTCAAGCTGCTGCACGCCCTGGTAGGAGGCGATCTTCAGACTCGTACCGGAAGGGACCTTGTCGGCCAGCGGAGCGGTCGACGCGCCCTTGGTCCCGGCGGCGGCACTGGTGCCCGCGCAGCCGCTGAGCCCGGCGACGGCGGCGGTGGCGCCGAGCAGCGAGGTGAGGAACAGCCGCCGGTCGACGCCGGGCAGGGACGGGTGCGCTGGTGACATGGGAAACTCCGTGAACTCAGCAGGAATGAAGCAGAATTCCGGGCAGGGGGAACCGGAAGGGGAAAGGCGCGCGAGAGGAGACGCACTGCACAGACGCTGCATGGGGAATCTGACAGATGGTCAGCGTGTCCATGTGCCCGCAACAAAGGCGCGGCAGGGCGTCAATATGTCAGCAACAGAGGGTGCGACAGCTCGTGAGCGGCATGAATACGATGTTCCCGGTGTTCGGCAAAGCCTGTCAACATTCGGAGTTTCTGAATTAATTCGACTCAGGTGAGGGATTCGGAGAGGTCCGCCGCGGCCCCCAGCGGATTCCGGTAGAGGACGTCCAGAGCCACCGTGCCGCCCGCCACCGCCAGCACCGAATCCGGGAAGCTCGTCGGCGAGACGGACGCGGCCCGCTCCGGTCCGACCTCCGCGCGCAGGGCGGCGAGGCAGTCCTCCCGGTGGACGACCCCGACCTCGGTGACGACCACGACGTCCGGATTCAGCACGTCGAGCAGCAGCCCGGCCGCCCGCCCGACCATCCGGGCCCGCTCCACCAGCAGCCGTACGGCAACGGGGTCGCCGTCGGCCGCCGCGGCGACGATGTGCATCGGGTTCACGCCGTCGATGACGCCCGCCTCCCGCGCCCGCCGGCACAGCGTCCGTTCGCTCAACTCGACCTGGAGGCAGCCGACACGCCCGCAGTCGCACGGCTCCGTACCGGCCCCCAGCGGCAGATGGGCGATCGCCCCGGCCTGCGAGCGGTGGCCGTGGTGCACCTCGTCGTGGGTGGCGAAGGCGGCGTCGACGACATTGCCGACGAACAGGTGCAGCACGCTCCGGCTGCCCCGCGCCCGCCCGAACAGCCGCTCCGCGTCGACCAACGCCCGCGCGTGCCCGTCCACATGCACCGGCAGCCCCGTGCGCGCGCCGATCACGTCCCGCACGGGCACATCGAGCCAGCCCAGCAGCGGATGCTCCACGATCGTCCCGGAGTCCCGGTCGACCCAGCCCCCGGCCGCCACCCCGACCCCCAACGCCGCACGCCGGCCGGGAACTTCGGCCAGCAGGGCGTTCAGCCCGTCGGCGGCCCGGGCCAGCACCTGCCCCGGATCGGTGCGCCCGCCGTGCGGCAGCCGCCGCTCGGCCACCACGCGCCCGCGCAGATCGAGCACCGCGACGGTGGTGTACGGCACGGCCACATGCACCCCGCCGACCACGAACCGCCCGTCGTCCAGGTCGACGGGTACATGCGGACGTCCGACCCCGTTGGACTGCCGGGGCGCGGCGGCCTCACGGATCAGCCCGAGTTCGGCGAACCGCGCGCAGTACTCCGTCACCGACGCCGGGGACAGCCCGGTCAGCCGGGCGACGGTACTGCGCGCGACCGGCCCGTGCTCCAGCACGGACCGCAGGATGAGACTCGCACTGGTCCGCCGACGCGCACTGTCGGCGGCCCGCCGGGCGGCGACGGGAGTGGAGAGAGGGGAAGGGAGAGGTGGTGCCGCGGTACGGGACATGGGAGTTCTTCCTCGGGAGCGGGTCCGACACTGCGCCGCTGAGTGCGACGAGCCGAATCCACTCCGCCCGCCGCTACCCGAGAAAACAGGTGGCCGTCCCTTGCCGCCGCAGGTCGACATAGCGACGCGACGTGAAGTTCTCGGCCTGGGCAACCATGGGGAAAGGGTAGGCGGGGAGCACTGATGACACCAGAGGGGGCGAAAGCATTCATTAGCGGCTCCGTCGCGGGGTCTTTGGCGGAACCCTACAGACGGACACTCACCCCCACTCCCACAGAACCGCCCCCACCTCAGTGACCGAGGTCACGCCCCGCAGGGTATGTGACACCCCCTTTGTGAGAAGCCCACCATCCCCACGCTCCCCCCTTTGTCGACCGCTGACGGTGATCACTCCAACCCCCCTGGGATAGCGTCACCGTGTCCCGAACTGCCCTCACCCGCGGAGATCCCATGAGCACCGCCACCGCCCCCGCATCCGCACCGGCCCGCCCGGCCCAGGTCCTGGCCGACCTCCTCCCCGCCTCCCGCGTGCGGGACGCGGCCCTCGTCCTCGGCGGCGCCGCGCTCACCGGACTCGCCGCCCAGCTCTCCGTCCCCGTCCCGGGCAGCCCGGTACCGGTGACGGGCCAGACCTTCGCGGCCCTGCTCGTCGGCACCGCCCTCGGCACGAGCCGCGGCTTCCTCGCGCTCGCCCTGTACGCGCTGGCCGGCGTCGCCGGTGTGCCGTGGTTCGCGAACGGCAGCTCGGGCATCGCGGTCTCCTTCGGCTACATCATCGGCATGATGCTGGCGTCCGCCGCCGTGGGCGCCCTCGCCCGCCGCGGCGCCGACCGCTCGGTGCTCCGCACGGCGGGCACGATGCTGCTGGGCGAGGCGATCATCTACGCCGTGGGTGTGCCGTACCTGGCGGCCAGCGCCGGCCTCACCGCGTCCGCCGCGATCGCGGCGGGCCTCACCCCGTTCCTGATCGGCGACGCGCTGAAGGCGGCCCTGGCGATGGGCGTGCTGCCCACCGCCTGGAAGTTCCTCAACCGCGAGAACTGACCACGCCAACGCAGTTCGACCGGCGTTGCCGTGACTCAGGCGACGTTGTAGTTCCTGCGGAAGAGGTTCGCCGGGTCGTACTGCGACTTCAGCCCGGCGAGCCTCTTCCGCGTTGCGGCGTCGTACAGCCCCTCCGTACGATCCCCGGCCCCGAACGCGAAGTTGAGCGCGCGCCCGATCGCCCACGGCGCGAGCACCGCGAACGCCGGATCCAGCGTCGCCCGCGCCGCCTCCCGCCCCGAACCGGGCGAGAGCATCGTCAACAGCCGTACGAGGAAACGCCCTTCGCGGTGCGATACGGAGTTGGGCGCGTCCTTCTCCAGTGCCCCGCCCAGGTGGTTGATCTGCAGGACGCACATCGCCGGCGCGTCCGGCCCGGTGCGGGCGAGGAGTTCGGCCGCGGCCGGGGCGTCGACGTCCAGCTCGCGCAGCACCGCACTGTCGCCGTAGTAGGCGTGCGGGAAGTCCGGGTCGCTGTGGATGGTGTGGCTTTCGGCGTACGGCATCTCGCGCAGCGAGTCCGCGAGCGTGGGCCCGATCTCCCGCAGCGGCGCGACGAGTCGCTCACCTTCCTCGGCGCTGCCCGTGTACGCGACGCGCACGGAGACGACGTACCGGCCGCGCAGGTGCGGCGGCATCCCGGGGACGTCCGGATACGGCACGGCCGCGAACGACGAGGTCAACCCGTCCGGCACGGTCCGCGTCCAGCGCTCGTACGCCCGCAGGATGCCCACCGGGTCGACCTCGCGCCCGTCGAAGGCGAGCGCCCCGCCGTACAGCCGGGCCACCGGCACCAGGCCGATCTCCAGCTCGGTGACGACCCCGAAGTTGTGGCCGCCGCCCAGCAGCGCCCAGTACAGATCGGGGTCCGACTCCCTTGTCACATGGCGCGGTCGCCCGTCCGCCGTGACGACGTCGAGGGAGCGCACATGGTCGGCGGCGTACCCGAACTCCCTTGCCAGGATGCCGAGTCCACCGCTCAGCGTGTACGACACGGCACCGACACCCGGCGCCGAACCGTTCAGCGGGGCGAGCCCGTGCGGCGCCGCCGCCTCGACGACCTGCCCCCAGCGCACGCCCGCCTGGACGCGGACGGTACGGGCCCCGGCGTCGACCGTCACGCCGTCCATCCGTCGCGTCGTGATCAGGACGCCCCCCTCCGCGGAGCCCGGCAGCCCGTGCCCGGTGGCCTGGACGCCGACGGGCAGGCCCTCGGCGGCCGCGTACGCCACCGCCCGTGTCACGTCATGTGCCGACGAGGCGGCGAAGACCGCGGCGGGACGCTGGGCGAAACCGGTCTGGAACCCGGCGAGCTCCTCCTCGTACCGGCTGTCGCCGGGCCGCAGGACAAGGTCGTCGGCGCTGTTCCCAAGAGAATTCGTCACGCTGTTCATGACGCCCACTCTGGCCTCTTAACCTGACATCCACCGTCAACATTTCCGAGCGTTCGAGCCTTCTTGCGACACGACGACGCCCCCGCGGTGAGACCCGCGGGGGCGTCGCCACTCCGTGCTCTGGGACCCCCTGGGGCTACGAGGCCTTCGGCTGAGGCTTCCGTCGGGTCCACCACAGACCCGCCGCTCCCGCGGAGATCAGCGTCGCACCGGCCGCGCCGAACGGCAGGAGCCGGCTCCCGACACCCGTCTTGGGCAGCTCGTCGCCACCGAGACCCACGGGCTGGTTGTCCGTGTCGAGCAGCAGCGGTGTGGTGGGCGCGTTCGGCGTCGGCTTGTTCGTACCGAAGGGAACCGGTCCCTGTTGCCAGTACGTCTTCTTACCGTCACCGCTCAGGACCGGAAGACAGATCTTTCCGGTCTTGCTCAGGTCGAAGGTCGCGGCGACGTCGTACGACTTCGACTTGCCCGCCCCAAGATTTCCGACGTCACAACTGAAAGCGCTGTTCGAGCCCTTGGGTAGATCCTTTTCCGCAATCGCGGAGCAGCCCTCGACGCTCTTGACAGCCAGGCCGTCGAAACCGGCGACCACCATCTTGATCTTTCCGCTGTCCTTCGTCCCTTCGTTCTTTACCGTGGCGGTGATAGACGTCTTCTTTGTTCCGTTGTCGACCGTGATCTTCTCGGGCAGAAGGGTGATCAGCTTGACGCCGGCCGGTGCCTCGTCCATGGCCTTTCCCCCCTTGCTGCTGCCCGGTCCCTGGTCATCCGCCGTGGCGGTGAAGGGAAGGATCATCACCACCGAGAAAGATGCCGCGAGCAGCGATCCCGCGATGGCCGTCGTGTGACGAGAACTCATGTTCGTCCCCCTTGCGTCCCCCTGGACTGCGCCTGAATTCGCAGTACTTGAAGAGGTACCACAAGATTTCTCCGCACTATGCTGGTACGGCATGAAGTGTGACCAAGTGTTTCTGAGCTGGTACAACCTGAAATTCGATCAGGTGTTTCTGGTGTGACGGCAGTTGAGGGGGTGCAGGGGATTGCCGGGAAGTACGCATGGCGGTGTTCCAGGATTACTGGTGACGGGTCGCTATCGGCTGGACGAAAGCATCGGTCAGGGGGGAATGGGGCGGGTGTGGCGGGCCACCGATCAAATGCTCGATCGCCAGGTGGCCGTCAAGGAAATGCGGATAGACGGACTCGACCCCGAGGACACCCGCACGCGCCGGGAACGCACGCTGCGCGAGGCCAGGGCCACCGCCCGGATCGACCACCCCAACGTCGTGCGCGTGTACGACGTCGTGGACGAGGGCGAGCGGCTGTGGATCGTCATGGAGCTGGTCGCCGGACGCTCCCTCGAACAGATGGTCATCGAGGACGGGCCGCTCGGCATCCGCGACGCGGCGCGCATCGGGCTCGGGCTCGTCGCCGCCCTGCGCCAGGTGCACGCCGGAGGCGTACTGCACCGCGACATCAAGCCGGGCAACGTCCTGGTCGAACGCGGCGGCCACCGCGTCGTCCTGACCGACTTCGGTATCGCAGCGATCCAGGACGCGAAGGCCCTCACGATGGTCGGCATGATCGTCGGTTCGCCCGACTACATGGCGCCCGAGCGCATCTCCGGCCGCCCGCAGGGCCCGCCGTCCGACGTCTGGTCCCTGGGCGCGACCCTCTGCGCCGCCCTCGGCGGACGCTCCCCCTTCTCCCGCGACACGACACTCGCGACGCTGCACGCCGTCCTGTACGAGGAGCCGGAACTCCCCGCCGACGCAGGGGGGCTGCACGACATCCTGGCCGCACTCCTGGAGAAGGAACCGTCGCTCCGCCCCGGCCTGCCGGAAGTGGCCACGGCCCTGGAACCGATCGCGTTCCCGGGGCCCCCACCGGCGCCGACACTCCCACAGGTTCCGATACCCCCACCGGCGCGGAGACAGGAAACGGAGCCGGAATACCTGGGACCGCCACGCCCGGAACCGGAGCAAGAACTGGAGCAAGAGCGAGAACGAGAGAAGGAGAAAGAGCCAGAGCCAGAACGAGAGCAGGTCCTGGACACCCCCCTCGTACGCGCCGCACGCCATCCCCAGTCACAGCAGCCACAACAGGCGCCGCCTCCACCCCCCGAGGCCCCTGTGCCCCCGAACGGCCGGATCGGCGCCGTAGACCCGAGGCGCCCGGAGCCGGCGCACGACGTAACACCGCCTCCGCGCACACCGACCTGGTGGCACCCACCGGTCACCGAAGAACCCCCACCCGAGGAACCCGCCTCCGAAGCACCCGCTCCTGCCGTCGCCCAGCCCAACCACCACCCGCCCACACACGCCCCCGAGGGCGTAGTCGCGCCCCCCGCCGAGGCGGCCAACGCCTCCACCGAGGTCCCGCCGGAGCGGAGCCTCGAAGTCCGCTCGGAGACGCCGTCCTCGCTCCCCAGGGCGGACGCGCCGACCGCACCCCTGCTGGCGTCGCCCCGGCCTCACCCCAAGCCTCCGGACGACCTCCCCAAGCCCCCGGACGACCTCCTCGGCCCCGCCGTGCCGGCCGGCCCGCGGCGGAGCAGGCGCAGGATGGGCCTCGCCGCCGCCGGGGGAGTGGTCGCGGCGGGAGCCGTGGCCTGGCTGGTGGTCGCCACGACCGGCGGATCGTCCGACGACAAGGGCGGTTCCTCCTCGGCCTCGTCGCACTCCGCCTCGTCCGGGACGACCGGCGGCCCGTCGTCCCTGTCGCCCACCGTCGATGGCACCTCGCGCCCGCCGAGCACTCTGGCCAGCACCCCGCCGGGCTCGCGCACGGAGGGCGGGATGTACGCGTGGGTCCCGCCCGAGGGCTGGACGCGGAAGGTGGTCACCGCCATCGAGGTGCACTACGTCTCCCCCGACCACCAGCAGGAGATCCTGGCCAACGCGAAGGACGCCAGCGGTGACCTGTTGGAGCGGTGGCAGATAGAGGAGCAGAACCACACCAGCAAGGGGATGGACTACAAGAGGGTCCGCCTGGAGAACACCACGTTCCGCAGTGGGTCGGCCGTCGTCTGGGAGTACTACGTCACGGTCAAGGGCAAGTACTGGCACGTCCGACTGCTCGGCTTCCGCAGCGGCGGAACGTCGTACGAGATCGACACCTGGTACCGCCCGGACATCGAGGACACCGCGGTCCCGGTCTACGAGAAGGTGAAACAGAGCTTCACGCCCAGGTGAGGGCGACATGGGGGAGGGGCCCGGCGGCGACTGCCACCGGGCCCCTCCCCGTATCCGTATGTCCGTGTTCGGTCAGGCGCCGACCTCGGCCTGCACCTCGTCGCGCGGTTCGGGCACCGTGCCGTGCCCGGTCGCGTCCTGAACCGCTGCCTGGTCGCTGCCGAACCTCTGGCGCACGAAGGCGATCGCGAGGACGAACGCGGCGACCAGCAGCGACAGCAGGACGGTCGTCCGGCCGCTGCTCTCGCCCTTCGTGTCGGTCAGCATGTAGCCGAGGACGAAGACGATCAGCGCGGCCGTCGCCCAGGTCAGGTACGGGTACAGCCACATCTTCACGACGAGCTTCTCCGGTGACTCGCGCTGGATGATCTTCCGCATCCGCAGCTGCGAGAAGCAGATGGCGAGCCACACGAACAGGGCGACCGCACCGGAGGAGTTGACGAGGAAGAGGAAGACCTTGTCCGGGGACAGGTAGTTGAAGAAGACGGCGACAAAGCCGAACACGACCGACGCGAGGATCGCCGTCATCGGCACGCCCCGGCTGTTGACCCGCGCGAACGGCTTCGGCGCGTCGCCCCGCTCGCCGAGCGAGAAGGCCATGCGGGAGGCCGTGTAGAGCCCGGAGTTGAGACAGGACAGCACGGACGTCAGCACGATGAAGTTCATGACCTGGTCGGCGTGCGGAATGCCGAGGGAACCGAGGGCGGCGACGTACGAGCCCTTGTCCGCGATCGACGGGTCGTTCCACGGCAGCAGGGTGACCACGACGAGGATCGAGCCGAGGTAGAAGACGCCGATCCGCCAGATGATGCTGTTGGTCGACTTGGTGACGGCGCGCTGCGGGTTCTCGGACTCGCCGGCCGCGAGCGTGGCGATCTCGCTGCCCATGAAGGAGAAGACGACCAGGAGTACACCGGTGAGGATCGCGCCGGGCCCGTGCGGCAGGAAGCCGCCGTGGTCGGTCAGATTGCCGAGGCCGGCCTTGTCGGCGTCGACCCCCGGCAGTACGCCGAAGATCGCCAGTCCGCCGATGACGATGAACGCGCCGATCGCCACGACCTTGATCCCGGCGAACCAGAACTCGAACTCGCCGTACGAGCCGACGGAGACGAGGTTGGTCGCGGTGAGCACGACCATCACGATGAGCGCCCAGCCCCACTGGGGAACGGCGGGGATCCATCCTTCGAGGATCTTGGCGCCGGCGGTCGCCTCGACGGCGAGCACGACGACCCAGAAGAACCAGTAGAGCCAGCCGATGGAGAACCCGGCCCAGCGGCCGAGCGCGCGGTCGGCGTGTGCGGAGAACGAGCCGGAGGTCGGATTGGCCGCGGACATCTCGCCGAGCATCCGCATCACCAGCACCACGAGCGTGCCGACGAGGAGGTACGAGAGGAGGATGCCGGGTCCCGCGGTGGCGATACCGGTGCTGGAGCCGACGAAGAGTCCGGCTCCGATCACACCCCCGATGGCGATCATCGAAAGGTGGCGGTTCTTGAGCCCGGCCTGAAGACCGGAACCGGGGTCTCCGGTCTTGGTCGGGGTCGGCTGCGAAGTCATGAGGGGATTCCTTTGCGCCGGGTGAGCGGTCTCCCGTACGAGCGGTGTACGGGTTGGACCAGTGAAACGGAGGCAAAGGAATTCGTGAACCTTTGATTCCAGATCGTTACTTGAGGTTTCCCTGAGGTTCCGTAGGATTGCTCGGGCGTTTCGCCTCGCGCCCCCGGCGCTGCTGCCCCGAAACAGCCGTGTCACACTCATCCCATGCGCGTGTATCTCGGCTCCGATCATGCCGGTCTCGAACTCAAGAACCACCTCGTCGAGTGGCTCAAGGCCGCGGGCCATGAGCCCGTCGACTGCGGGCCCCACATCTACGACGCCCAGGACGACTACCCGCCGTTCTGCCTCCGCGCCGCGGAGCGGACGGCGGCCGACCCCGAGGCCCTCGGCATCGTGATCGGCGGCTCCGGCAACGGCGAGCAGATCGCCGCGAACAAGGTGAAGGGCGTTCGGGCGGCCCTCGCCTGGAGCGAGGAGACCGCGTCCCTCGGCCGCCAGCACAACAACGCCAACGTCGTCGCGGTCGGCGCCCGCATGCACACCGAGGACGAGGCGACCAAGTTCGTCGAGACCTTCCTGGCCACCCCGTTCTCCGGTGACGAGCGCCACATCCGCCGCATCGACATGCTCTCGTCCTACGAGACGACGGGCGACCTCCCGCCGATCCCGGCACACCACCCGCAGCAGTAGCAGGGCGGGCTTCAGCCCGTCCGGCGTTTGAGGACGAGCGCGAAGCGCGACAAGGGGGGGGAAAGGGGGCGAAGCCCCCAGGACAACGGGACGGGAAGGGGCGGAGGGGGCGAAAAAGCCTGCTCCGCCCACCAGCAACAGCGCAGGAGGACCCCGTGCCCGAGGGGCACACGATTCACCGCCTGGCCGAGGACTACGAGGCCAGGTTCGGCGGCGGCCCCGTCCGCGTAACGAGCCCGCAGGGCAAGTTCGCCGACGCCGCAGCTCTCCTGGACGGCGCCGCTCTCCACCGCGCGGACGCCCACGGCAAGCACCTCTTCCTCGGCTTCCGCGACAGCGACTGGGTCCACATCCACCTGGGCCTCTTCGGCAAGGTGAACTTCGGCGCGGCCCCGCCCCCGCCCCCCACGGACACCGTCCGCCTCCGCCTCGCGAACCCCACCGCGCATGTGGACCTGCGCGGCCCCACCACCTGCGCCCTGATCACGGACCCCGAGAAGCAGGCCATACACGCCCGCCTCGGCCCCGACCCGCTGCGCCAGGACGCGGACCCGGCGGCGGCGTACCACCGGATCTCCCGCAGCCGTACCACGATCGCCGCCCTGCTGATGGACCAGAAGATCATCGCGGGCGTCGGCAACGTCTACCGCGCGGAGGTCCTCTTCCGGCACGGCATCGACCCGTACCGCGCGGGCAGGGACATCACCGGGGCCGAGTGGAACGCGATGTGGGCCGACCTCGTGGCCCTGATGCGCGAGGGCGTCCGCAACAACCGCATCGACACGGTCCGCCCGGAGCACGAGCCGGAGGCGATGGGCCGCCCGCCGCGCAAGGACGACCACGGCGGCGAGGTCTACGTGTACCGCAGGGCCAACCTGCCCTGCCACATCTGCGGCGGCGAGATCCGCACCGCCGATCTCGCCGCCCGCAACCTCTTCTGGTGCCCCACCTGCCAGACGCGGTAGCGACCGGCCCCGTCAGAAGCCGTGCGGCAGCCAGGGCGCGACCGCGGAGGAGAACCCCAAGGACGCCTCCGCCAGCGCACCTTGCCGCAGCTCCCGCACCCGCCCGCCCGCCGCGAGCGCGGTCAGGGACGTGCCGCCGAGATAGGCCGCCCCCAACTCCCGTACGGACAACGCCAGATCGGCCGCGTCCTCCGTACGCGTGCACGACGCGCCCTTCGGGTCCCCGGTGAGCCGCCAACGCCCGCTGTTCCAGGGGCAGAACGCGTCCTCGACCTCGAACACCACGTCCACCGGCGCCTGATACGTCCGCGCCTCCAGCGCGGCGCCCACGTCGACGAGGCGCACATGCAGCGAGTCCTTCATCCGCAGGGAGCAGCGGCGGAGGTCGGACACCATGTGCTGCCAGCCCTCGTCCACGGGACGGCCGCGGGTGCGCAGCGTGGAGGTCAGGTCGAGGCCGAAGAGGAACCGCCACAGCGCGGCCCGCGCGGCCGGGTCGAGCCCTTCCAGGTCGTCCAGGACCACTGTGCCGTTGTGCCCGGTCGGCCCCCAGCCGAGCTTGACCCGGAACCGTGCGTACCCGACGACGTCCGTACCGCGCTCGGCGACCACGCACTGCAAGGGGGATGCCCCGTCCCGCCCGCTCTCCGGATCGAGCAGCCCGAGGCGCTCCCAGCCGGGCCGCCGCGCCAGCATGCCGGGCCGGGTCGGCACCACGCGCGCGTAGACCGCCTCGCAGGCGTCCAGGACGTCCGCCGGTGCGGCGTACCGCAGCCGTACGTCATCGGTGCCGGGCGGCACGGACAGTCGTACGCGGCTCGTGTCGATCTCCGCGTTGACCTGGTGCGTCCCGATGCCGTACCCGAACCGCCCGTAGATCTCCGGCTCCGACGCCGTCAGCACCGCCAGCGGCTCGCCCCAGCCGCGGATGTCGTCCAGCTGGCGCCGCATCATCGCGGTCAGGATCCCGCGCCGCCGGTGCGTGCCCGAGACGCTCACCATCGTGACGCCCGCCGCGGGCACCGAGGCGCCGCCCGGCACGGTGACGCGGAACGTGAACGCGCCCGCGGTGCCCACGCACTGCTCGCCGTCCCAGGCACCCAGGGAACGGTCGTACTCTGTGAGCGCATCCCACAGTTCGCGTTCCTCGGAGGGCTCCGGCACCCCACCGAAGGCGCGGATCAGGATGTCGTACCAAGCGTTCCAGTCGGCCTGCCGCAGAACCCTCAACTCAGTTGCCATGGGCCATGCCTACCAGGGCAATGCGGTACGAGCCAGGGAATTTCCCCCACGGCCGCCTGAGGGTGCTTTGTGTGAAGTTCTCTGTGAAGTTGAGCGCTCGGACGGGGGACAAGTGGGACCTCCCGTGCCAAGCACCTGGTCCGATGGATAGGGTCCCGAACTAATGGCAGCAGGACGAGGGCGGCGCGCGGAAGCCGAGACGTTCACGGCCCGGTTGAAGAAGCAGTGGCACCGGGCCCGCACCGGGCTGCGCAGATCCGCTGTCGACTACTTCCGCGGCGACGGCTCGGACTGGATCGCGCTGGCCGGTCTGTTGCTGACGATTCCGCTGATCGCGGCCACCACGCTGGTCAACTCGGTCTGGTGCGCGCCGTCCGCCCTGGTCCTGCCGATCGTGGCCGGCGGCCTGCTGCTGCGCCCCGCCAGCCTGCTCGGTCTGTACGCGGCCGCGGCGACCGCGCTGATCGTGGAGTCGGTGCAGCTCGGCCCGTACACCGAAGGCCCCGCCCGGGTCACACCGGGCGTGGTCCTGGTGGTCGCGGCCTGCGGGTTCTTCGGGCTGCTGATCGCCCAGTTCCGCAGCCGGGTCGGCGTGCCCTGGCGGCGCGGCGGCACCATGCTCTTCGACCTGCGCGAACGCATCCGGGTGCAGAGCAAGCTGCCGAAGCTGCCGCTGGGCTGGCACCGGGAGATGGCGCTGCGTCCCGCGGGCGGCCAGTCCTTCTCCGGCGACTTCGTGGTGGCCGCGCGGACCAACGGCGGCCGCACCCTGGAGGTCGTCCTCACCGACGTCTCGGGCAAGGGCATGGACGCCGGCTCGCGCGCCCTGCTGCTGTCCGGCGCCTTCGGCGGCCTCCTGGGCTCCCTCCCCCCGCACGCCTTCCTGCCTGCCGCGAACGGCTACCTGCTCCGCCAGGACTGGGACGAGGGCTTCGCGACCTCCATCCACCTCGTCCTCGACCTGGACTCCGGCGACTACGAGATCTTCTCCGCCGGGCACCCGCCGGGCCTCCAGCTCAGCGCGGGCACCGGCCGCTGGGAGGAGAAGACGGCCGAGGGCCCGCTCCTCGGTGTGTACGACGGCGCCCAGTTCGACCCCGTCAAGGGCTCGCTGCGCCCCGGCGACGTCCTCATGCTCTTCACCGACGGCCTCGTCGAGACCTCCGAACGTGACATCGTCGAGGGCATCGACCGCCTCACCGGCGAGGCCGACCGCTATGTCGCCGGCGGCTTCCACGGCGCCGCCTGGCACCTCATCGAAGCGGTCGCGAGGGACGTCAACGACGACCGGGCGCTCCTGCTGATCTGCCGCGAGGGCCCGGGAACCAGCCCGTCCGCGGTCTGAGGCGCCCCCGCGTGGCCCGTACGGCATCGCCCGGGGAGACACTGGAGGGGTGACCCCCACTTTCCTGACCCTGGCCGAAGTCGAAGACCTCGCGCGCGCGGCGCACGCCGGGCAGACCGACAAGGCGGGCCGCCCGTACGCCGAGCACCTCCAGGCCGTGGCGGACGGCGTGCGCGACCGCGGCGGCGACGACGAGCAGATCGCCGCGGCCTGGCTGCACGACGCCGTCGAGGACGACGCCCTCTCCGAGGACTGGCTGCACGAGGCCGCGCTCACCCGGCGCACCAAGGACATCGTGCTGGCGCTCACCAAACGCGAGGGGGAGCCCCCGCAGGCGTACGCGGAACGCATCCGCACCACCTCGGGCGCCCTCCTGGTCAAGGTGTCCGACCTCGCGCACAACGCCGACCCGGGCCGGCTCGCCGTCCTCGACGAGCACACCCGCGCCCGGCTGACGAAGAAGTACGCGACGATGCGCGCGCTGCTGGGACTCGCTCCCTGAGCATCCCCGTCCCCGAGCACCCCGGACAGCGGTGTGCGGGCCGGGAAGACCCGGCCCGCACAAGGCAGTTCTTCGGTTTTCGGCGGTCCCCGGCAGGGGCTACGCCTTCACCCGCGCCCGGTCGCGGGCCAGTTCCGTCGCGTCCCGCTTGAACGCCCAGTCCATTCTGGGCTCCATCGAGAAGCGGAAGATCCGCCGGACCGGCGCGGTGCACAGCACGGTGACGGCCGCGCCGAAGGCGAGCGTCACGGCGATCTCGCCGAGCGGCGTGTGCAGCCAGGGGTGGTCGAACCAGCCCCAGAAGTCGCCGGCCTTCACCAGGAAGCCGTGCAGCAGGTAGCCGTACAGCGTGCCCGCGCCGAGCGCCGTGAACCAGAACGTGCGGCGCGGCACCCAGGAGAAGAAGCACGCGGTGAGCACCAGCGAGCAGCCGAAGAGGGCGAGCGTCATGACCGCGCCGGCCCACCACGGGGCGCCGAGGTCCTGCGCGGCGTCACGGTGGTAGAACCACGCCGTGTTCATCCGCGGCACCGCCCACCAGCCGACGGCCAGCGCTGCGGCGAAGACCGGCACCGACAGGATGCGGATCTCGCGGCGCCGCACGAGCTGGAAGTGCTCGGGCTTCATGATCAGGCCCATGACGAAGAACGGCAGGAACTGCAGGACCCGCTGCAGGTCCAGTTCGGCCCCTATGTCGGGCGAGACCGACGCGAGTACGGCGATGACGAGCGCGAGCGGCAGCGGCCAGCGCACGACCTTCCACAGCGGGGTGGTCAGCCGCCAGATGAAGAGGGCGACCAGGAACCAGGTGAGGTACCAGGGGTCGAGCAGGCTGATCGGGTGGCCCGGGTCCGGCGCGGCCCAGCGCTTGAAGAGGGAGTACGCGGTTTCGAAGAGCACATACGGCACGGCGACACCGGTGACCAGCCGCTTGAGCCGGTCGGGGCGCATGTCGAAACTGCGCGAGAAGTAGCCGGAGATGATGATGAAGGCCGGCATGTGGAAGGCGTACACGACGGTGTACAGCGCTTCGAGGATCCGGCTGTCGTCCTTCAGGGGCTCCCAGGCGTGCCCCATGGCCACCAGCACGATGGCCAGGTACTTGGCGTTGTCGAAGAACGCGTCACGCTGCTTGCCGGGCTTGCCGCCCGGTGCCGCGGCGGCATCGCCGGCCGCGTGCGGGGTCTTCGGGTTCTGCGGTGAGCGCGGACTCGGCACTCCGTCGGCCGGCTGTTGTGCCGGGGGGAGCGGCGCTCGGTGTTGGCCGTACGGTCGGAGCGAGTTCGTCACAGACCCTCCCACCAGGAACTCGGGGAGAGGATCCGGGACCTCGCTGCTGATGCGGGGGACGGGGCAGCGTGGAACATCTGAGGCACCCTAGCGTTGTCTGTGCGTCTTCGTAAAACCCTCGACGTCATTCCTGCTTATTGCCTGCGAGTACCCCGGATTCAGTGAAGTCCGCGTGCCCGTCCGTAAGTGGATGTGTCGACACGGTCAACTCCCTTATCTGGCCCTTCTGTCCGCTTTCATCCTGACTAAATGGTGCATAACGTCTGCGGGCGACTCTGGTGAAATGTCCGGTTCATTGGTCTTTAGTAACCCACTTGAAGAGTCTTCGATGTGCCTGTGGCAACAATTCGAATTGCCTGCGAACACGATGTGTGGACATGGAAACGTTCCCTCTGAATTTCTCATGAAGAGGGCACCTCTAATTGCTGTACGGTGCCCGGCAGTTCACGCCCCGGACGGCCGCGACGTGCGGGCCCTCCCGCAGGTTGGTGGCCGACGATGCCTCACCCGCCGCATACGCAGGCCGTGTTGGTGGCACGATGGTTCTGGCGGGGGTGTGCGGGGTTGCACCTCCGGGCCGGGAGAGCGGACCGACCGTAGGGTGTGATCAGTTGTGGCCATTTCGCTGTCAGTGGTGCTGCTGTTGGCGATCATCCTGGTGGTGTTGATACGAGGAGGATCGATCAAGGCGGGGCCTGCCGTCGTCGCGGTGCTCTTCGGGTTCTTCCTCGCATCGACGGGTATGGCTCCGTCCATCCAACGGTTCCTCGACTCGATAGCGGAGACCATCAACTCGATCAGCTTCTGAGGGCTTGCGGCGGCTCCTGACGGCTCCTGAGTGAGGGGCGTATACGCTCGTTGCCCGGCGTCGGGGGATTCGGGACGGGGGCGTACGAGGATGGGGCTGCGCGATTCGGATCCGTCGGAGGTGGGCGGCTACCGCATCGAGGACCGCCTCGGATCCGGCGGCATGGGCATCGTCTATCTCGCCCGCTCCGCCTCCGGACGCCCGCTGGCGGTCAAGGTCGTGCACGGGCAGTACGCCGACGACGACGAGTTCCGTATCCGCTTCAACCGTGAGGTGGCCGCCGCCCGTCAGGTGAGCGGCGCCTTCACCGCCCCCGTCGTGGACGCCGACGCCGACGCGCCGCGCCCCTGGATGGCCACGCTCTACATACCGGGCCAGAACCTCGGCACCCGCATACGCGACCACGGGCCGCTGGCCCTGAACCCGCTGCGCGATCTCGCCGCGGGGCTGGCCGAGGCGCTGCGCGACATCCACCGTGCAGGAGTGGTCCACCGCGACCTGAAACCGGCCAATGTCATGCTCGCCGACGACGGCCCCCGCGTCATCGACTTCGGGATCTCGCGGGCCGCGGAGTTCGGCGTCGCCGACGCACTCACCCAGACCGGGCGCGTGATGGGCACCCCGCCCTTCATGTCCCCCGAGCAGTTCTCCTCCCCGCACGAGGTGGGCCCGGCCGCCGACATCTTCTCCCTCGGCGCGGTCGTCACCTTCGCCGCCACCGGGCGTGGCCCCTTCGACAGCCCCAGCCCCTACGAGACCGCCATCCGGGTCGTCGACGGCGACCCCCAACTCGACGGCCTGCCCGGCGAGTTGCGCCCCTTCGTCGAGCTGTGCCTGCAGAAGCACCCCAAGTCCCGGCCGACCCCGGACGAACTCCTCGCCCTGCTGAGCCACGGCACCCGCCCCGCACCCCGCCCCGCCCCCGACGCCCCCACCCTCGTCGACGCGCCCGTACGCCTCCGCCGCCCCCGGCGCCGGCTCCTGATCGGCGCCTCCGTGGGCGCCCTGCTGCTCGCCGCCACGGCCTCGGTCGCGGTCGTACGGCTCGGCGGCGACGACCCCGTCCGCAGCGACCTGCCGGCCGGCTGGCAGGCGTGGCACGCGAAGGCGAAGGACTCCGCGGATGGCTCCGGCGCGTTCAGCAACTGCGGCGCAGTCGGTACGTCCCTGGTCTGCGCCGGGGACGACGTCAAGGCCGCCCGCTTCTCGCTGGCCACCGGCAAGGGCGCCTGGGCCCTGCCGGTCGACTCCACCCCCGACGACTCGAGCAGCAACGAGGGCTCGGTCCTCGGCAGCCACGCCGGCCGCGTCTACGTCTATGCCAACGACGAGGCCGGCGAGGACAAGGACGGCATGACGCTCGCCCACTACTCGGTCCAGTCCCTGAACCCCGTCACCGGCAAGGCGGTCTGGAAGACGCGTACGGGCGACGGCGGCAACGCGAGCGCCCCCGACCTCGGCCAGGGCGGCGCCGTGGCCCTCCCGGAGGGCATCGTGACCGTCTTCGGGGACAACGCGCGGTCGTACGCCCTGCTGGACGCCGACACCGGCAAGGTCCGCTGGAAGCAGCCCATGCCCGCGGCCGGGCAGTACTGCGTCCTCGGCGCCGCCGCGCAGCGCGCCTACCTCCTCTGCCAGACCGAGAAGATGGACAAGACCAGCGTCTACGCCCTCGACACCGCCACCGGGAAGCGCCGGTGGTCCGTCACCCCCAAGGGATCGCTCGGCTTCCTCGGCCAGGACCAGGGCCGCCTGATCCTGGCGCCGGCCGACGGGGAGGCCGCCTTCCGCGACCTCACCACCGTGGACGTCACCACCCACCGGCTCCTGCGGATCCCGCTCACCCGCTCCCAGCCCACCGGCGCCGACCTGCACCTCGTCCGCGGCACCCTCTACTTCACGCTCGGCAACGGCAGCGTCCGCGCCGTCTCGCCCCGGACCGGCCGCCAGACCTGGGAGAGCAACTCGACCGTGGAGAACCCCGGCCCGCCCCTGGCCACCGCCACCCACCTCTACGTCGCGTCGCCCAGCGGCCGCCTCGCCGCCCTGAACCTCCGCACCGGCAAGGTCGACGCCACCCGCCCCGGCCGCAACGACACGTCCTCGATGCCCATGTCCGACAGGGGCGCCCCGCTCCTGCGCGAGGGTGACGCCCTGTACGTCCCGTACGGAGTGCGCTCGGTGTACACGGTGGATCTGCGACACCTGCAGGACGCCACGTAGGCACGCAGGGCGGCCGTGGGACGGCGTGGAGCGGCCGTGGGAGGGCCGTGGGACGGCATGGAGAACGCATGGGACACGCGTGCGGCAGGCATGAAAAAACCTCCGGCCCGGTTCCGAGGAACCGGGCCGGAGGCCCTTGGAGCGGGCGACGGGAATCGAACCCGCGTAGCTAGTTTGGAAGACTAGTGCTCTACCATTGAGCTACGCCCGCACAGCATGCGCCGCAGGTCAGTGACCGCGGCACAGAAGGCATCGTAGCGGGTCGCACCCCTTCACCGCACACCCCGTTTCCAGGCCACACGTGCGCTCGTGAAATTGCGGCAGCCGCACTGCCTGCGGGCATGTACCCTACGTGTCGCACCAGACGGGGTGTGGCGCAGCTTGGTAGCGCGTCCGCTTTGGGAGCGGAAGGCCGTGGGTTCAAATCCCGCCACCCCGACCACCGAGCCGTGCCACCGGCAAGATCGCCTTTTGGGGCGCGTACCGCCTGCGGTTACTATGCAAGCTGCGCGCCCTGTGTCTGCACTTCTCACAAGTCTCTCAAGGGCCGCGAATCCGCCGAAGGGCTGCCCGACCGGGCAGATCACCTGGCAGAACCCCAAGAAGTCAGCCCCCAAGGAGACCGAACCGTGAAGAGCGCCGTGGAGACCCTGAACCCGACTCGGGTTCGGCTCAGCATCGAGGTGCCCTTCGAGGAGCTCAAGGACAGCCTCGACGCGGCGTACAAGAAGATCAACCAGCAGGTCACGGTGAAGGGCTTCCGGAAGGGCAAGATCCCGGCGCGCGTCATCGACCAGCGGTTCGGTCGCGGCGCCGTGCTCGAAGAGGCCGTCAATGACGCGCTCCCGAAGTTCTACACCGAAGCGGTCAACGAGGCCGAGCTGAACGTCCTCGGCCAGCCCGAGGTCGACATCACCGAGCTGAAGGACGGCGAGACGCTGAACTTCACCGCCGAGGTCGACGTCCGCCCGGCCATCGAGATCCCGGACTACTCCGGCATCGAGGTCGAGGTCGACGCCATCGAGGTCAGCGACGAGGACGTCGAGAAGGCCGTCACCGAGCTGCGTGAGCGCTTCGCCTCGACCTCCCCGGTCGAGCGCGCCGCCGAGGACGGCGACGTCGTCACCATCGACCTGGAGGCCAAGGTCGACGGAGAGGTGCTGGAGGACGGCATCGCGTCCGGCGTCTCCTACACCATCGGCTCCGGCGAGCTGCTCGACGGCATCGACGACGCCGTGAAGGGCCTGGAGGCCGGTGGCGAGACCACCTTCACCTCCGAGCTCAAGGGCGGTTCGGCGGCCGGCAAGGAGGCCGAGGTCTCCGTCAAGGTCACCCAGGTCGCCGCCCGCGAACTCCCCGAGCTGGACGACGAGTTCGCGCAGCTCGCCTCCGAGTTCGACACCCTCGAGGAGCTTCAGGCGGACAGCCGCAAGCGCCTCGAGAACATGAAGCAGTACGACCAGGCCACGCAGGCCCAGGAGCGCGTCCTGGAGAAGCTGCTCGAGCTGGTCGAGGTCCCGGTCCCCGAGAAGCTCCTCGCGGACGAGATCCAGACCCGCAAGCACAACCTCGAGCACCACCAGCTCGGCCAGATGGGCCTCGACCTCGAGAAGTACCTGGAGATCCAGGGCAAGACCGAGGAAGAGTTCGACGCCGAGACCGAGGAAGCCGCGGTCAAGGGCATCAAGACGCAGTTCGTCCTGGACGAGCTCGTCAACAAGGAGAAGCTGAACGTCAACCAGGAGGAGCTCACCGAGCACCTCATGCGGCGCGCGGCCTCCTCCGGCATGTCCCCCGACCAGTTCGCCCAGGCCGTCGTCGAGGGCGGCCAGGTCCCGATGCTGGTCGGCGAGGTCGCCCGCGGCAAGGCCCTCGCGGTCGTCGTCGAGGCCGCCACGGTCAAGGACACCAACGGTGAGGTCGTCGACCTGGAGGACGAGGACGAGACGGCCGCCGAGGTAGCCGCCGAGGCGACCGACGGCGACGCCGTCGAGGCCGCCGAGGAGACCCCGGAGGCCTGACGCCCCGCTTGTACGCCTGCTGGGCCCCCGGGGACTTCGTGTTCCCCGGGGGCCCAGCGGTGTTTCAGGGGCGCGGGGAACGGCGCGAGCAACCCACGACAGGCCGCACCCGCCCATGAGCCGCCCGTGGCAGACGCGTCTGCGGCCCTGCCTGTGAGGGGCTGAGGGCGCAGTCCCCCACGCCCCTGACGGGGGCCACCCACCCCTGCTCAAGCCAGCGCAGCGCATGCGCTCACAGCGAACAGTTCCCTCTGCGGGATTCCCCGGAGGGACCCGCGCGTTAGGGTCCATGAAGACGAGGGCAGGGGAGTCCCCGAAGCCGCCCCGGGCGGCAATGTACCGGGGTCCCACGCCCCCAGCAGAAGACGTGAGACGGCCCGGCGCCGTCGTAAGACGAGCAGGTGGATACGTGACGAATCTGATGCCCACAGCCGCCGGCGACCCCATCGGTGGGGGCCTCGGTGACCAGGTCTACAACCGGCTGCTCGGCGAGCGGATCATCTTCCTCGGCCAGGCGGTCGACGATGACATCGCCAACAAGATCACGGCGCAGCTGCTGCTCCTTGCCGCCGACCCGGACAAGGACATCTACCTCTACATCAACAGCCCCGGCGGATCGATCACGGCCGGCATGGCGATCTACGACACCATGCAGTTCATCAAGAACGACGTGGTGACGATCGCCATGGGCATGGCGGCCTCGATGGGCCAGTTCCTGCTCAGCGCGGGCACCCCCGGCAAGCGCTTCGCGCTGCCGAACGCCGAGATCCTGATCCACCAGCCCTCCGCGGGCCTCGCGGGCTCCGCGTCGGACATCAAGATCCACGCCGAGCGGCTGCTGCACACCAAGAAGCGGATGGCGGAGCTGACCTCCTTCCACACCGGTCAGACCGTCGAGCAGATCACTCGTGACTCGGACCGCGACCGCTGGTTCGACCCGATCGAGGCCAAGGAGTACGGCCTCATCGACGACATCGTGCCCACCGCTGCCGGTATGCCGGGCGGTGGCGGCACCGGGGCGGCGTAAGCCGTTCCCGCGGGGGCGGCGGTGGATGCCCCTCCCGCGCCCCCAGCCGACCGCCTCAGCCCCTTTCAGGCTTCCAGGAGACACAGTGAACGACTTCCCCGGCAGCGGCCTCCACGCCCGCACGCAGGCCGAGTACACCGGCCCTCGCGCGGAGTCCCGCTACGTCATCCCGCGCTTCGTCGAGCGCACCTCGCAGGGCGTGCGTGAGTACGACCCGTACGCGAAGCTCTTCGAGGAGCGTGTGATCTTCCTCGGCGTGCAGATCGACGACGCCTCCGCCAACGACGTCATGGCGCAGCTGCTGTGCCTGGAGTCGATGGACCCCGACCGTGACATCTCGGTCTACATCAACAGCCCCGGCGGCTCCTTCACGGCTCTCACGGCCATTTACGACACGATGCAGTTCGTGAAGCCCGATATTCAGACAGTTTGCATGGGCCAGGCGGCCTCGGCCGCCGCGATCCTGCTGGCCGCCGGTACGCCGGGCAAGCGCATGGCACTTCCGAACGCCCGTGTGCTGATCCACCAGCCCTACAGCGAGACGGGCCGAGGCCAGGTCTCGGACCTCGAGATCGCGGCGAACGAGATCCTCCGGATGCGCGCTCAGCTCGAAGAGATGCTGGCCAAGCACTCGACGACGCCGATCGAGAAGATCCGCGAGGACATCGAGCGCGACAAGATCCTGACGGCCGAGGACGCGCTCGCGTACGGCCTGATCGACCAGATCATCTCCACCCGGAAGATGAACAACTCCGCGGTCGTCTGACGTATCGCTGTAGCCTCTGCCGCTCCTTGACGGGGTTCACGACAAAGTGAACCCCGCCAAGGGGGGCCCGAACGAGGGGCCAGGCAAGGTACCGTCGTTCATAAGGCAGCACCAGGAGCCGCTGGACCTAGGCGTCTCCCAGGCGAAGGGGAAGCACACCGTGGCACGCATCGGTGACGGCGGCGATCTGCTCAAGTGCTCGTTCTGTGGCAAGAGCCAGAAGCAGGTCAAGAAGCTCATCGCAGGGCCCGGTGTGTACATCTGCGACGAGTGCATCGATCTCTGCAACGAGATCATCGAGGAAGAACTCGCGGAGACGAGCGAGGTGCGCTGGGAGGAACTTCCCAAGCCCCGCGAGATCTTCGAGTTCCTGGAGGGCTACGTAGTCGGCCAGGACGCGGCCAAGAAGGCCCTCTCAGTCGCGGTGTACAACCACTACAAGCGGGTTCAAGCCGGTGAGAACGGCGGCGGTCAAAGCCGCGAGGACGCCATCGAGTTGGCGAAGTCCAACATCCTGCTGCTGGGCCCCACGGGTTCGGGCAAGACGCTGCTGGCCCAGACTCTGGCCCGCATGCTCAACGTCCCCTTCGCCATCGCCGACGCGACGGCGCTGACGGAGGCGGGCTATGTGGGCGAGGACGTCGAGAACATCCTGCTGAAGCTCATCCAGGCCGCTGACTACGACGTCAAGAAGGCCGAGACGGGCATCATCTACATCGACGAGATCGACAAGGTCGCGAGGAAGAGTGAAAACCCCTCCATCACGCGCGACGTGTCGGGCGAGGGCGTCCAGCAGGCCCTCCTGAAGATCCTCGAGGGCACGACGGCGTCCGTGCCCCCGCAGGGCGGGCGCAAGCACCCGCACCAGGAGTTCATCCAGATCGACACGACGAACGTGCTGTTCATCGTGGGCGGTGCCTTCTCGGGCCTGGAGAAGATCATCGAGTCCCGGGCCGGCGCGAAGGGCATCGGCTTCGGCGCGACGATCCGCTCGAAGCTGGAGCTGCAGTCCAAGGACCAGTTCGGTGACGTCATGCCCGAGGACCTGGTCAAGTTCGGCATGATCCCGGAGTTCATCGGCCGTCTCCCGGTCATCACCTCGGTGCACAACCTGGACCGCGAGGCCCTGCTCCAGATCCTCATCGAGCCGCGCAACGCGCTGGTGAAGCAGTACCAGCGCCTCTTCGAACTCGACGGTGTGGAGCTGGACTTCGAGCGCGAGGCCCTCGAAGCCATCGCCGACCAGGCGATCCTCCGCCAGACCGGCGCCCGCGGCCTGCGCGCCATCATGGAAGAAGTCCTCATGTCCGTGATGTACGAGGTCCCGTCCCGCAAGGACGTCGCCCGAGTCGTCATCACGGCGGACGTCGTCCACTCGAACGTGAACCCGACGCTGATTCCGCGGGATGCGCGGGGGCGGGGTCCTGGGGAGCAGAAGACGGCCTGAGCTTCTCGGCAGCGATGGGCAGGCACCCTGCGTTGGGTGCCTGCCCATCGGCGTGTCAGACCAGGGACGATCGGATCGAGTCATTGTTCCGGCAGGAACTGGAGGCCGCCCTATTGTCATGATCGGATCAGCCCGACTGAGTCGGACGTGCGTTCGCATGTCTGACTGTGCAAAACGGGAGGAATCCGAATGACTTTCCAGAGGGCGAAGCGCATGATGGCCGCGGCCGGTGTGGTGGTGGCGGCAGGGGCCCTGCCGATCCTCGTGGCCTCACCGGCGAGCGCCACACAGAGCTCCTGCACCAACTACGTGGCCACCCATGGATACTTCGCCGGTCCGAAGGTGAAGGAGGCATGCAGCTACGGTGCCATCGACTCGGGCGTAGGCAAGTTCGCCAACCCTGCCTGCGTCGTCGCGCTGGCGAACGTTGGAGTGGGGCTGGAGTGTCGGGGCCGGCCTGCAAGCGAGCCTGATCGGCGCAGCTCACCGCCAGGCTGCTTCTAGCATCGGGTGGTGACGTGAGAGAAGGCGGCTCACTGTCGTGAGCCGCCTTCTGCGGGGTGGAGCGCCGGTACGTGAAGCTCACGCCTTGACGCGGACCTCGCTGCGGAACTTGGCGGTGATGTCGGCCGCGCCGGAGAGGTCGGCCGACTTGCCCCCCATGGCGCTGGCGATGTCCATCGAGATCACGACGCCGAGGGTGCTGTGGTCACCCCAGATGCAGACCGGCATGCTGATTTCCTTGGGGCCGGCGGCCGCACCGGAGGACGACGACGCCTCGTCGTTCTTGATCTTGGTCTCCTGGCACTTGAGGACCGCGCCGTTCAACCCGGAAGGCGTGAAGGACTTCGGGCTGCCGACCAGTTCGCCCGTGTCGTCCTTGTCCTCGGAGGACCCCTTCTTCATCTGGACGAACATGGCGTCGACGACCTTCTCCGGGTCGGCGATCTGGCCGTAGACACCCATGAACTTCAGGTACTTGCCGGCCAGCGGGTTGCTCTTGTCCTCGACCGCGTACTCGGCCTCGACGTCCTTGGCGTTCTTCACGCCGTGCTTCTCGGCGTCCTTGAGGTCGTCGTTGCTGAAGCCGCCGTCAGAGCTCTCGCCCTTCTTGTACTCGGTGAGCACTGTCGCCGGCGTGGTGAGCTTGTGGGCGCCGTCGTCCGGGACGCCGCCGGCGTCCGAGCTGCTGCCCCCACCGATGACGAAGTACGCGCCCACCGCGATCGCGGCCACGACCGCCACCGCGCCGATGATCAGGCCCGTCTTCTTCTTGCCGCCCTCGGGGGGCGGGGGCGGGGTGCCGTAGGGCTGCTGGCCGTATGGGCCGGGCTGCTGGGGCTGGCCGTAGGGGGGAGTCTGCGGGGGGACACCCTGGGGAGCCTGCTGGGGGTATCCGTAGCCGGGCTGCTGGGGAGCCTGCTGCGGGTAGCCGTAGCCGGGCTGGGGAGCCTGCGGCTGCTGGCCGTAGGGGCCCGGCTGTCCGTACGGTCCGGGCTGCTGGGGCTGCCCGCCGTACGGGCCCGGCTGGTTGTAGCTCATTACTGGGTTCCCCTCCAGATACTTATGTGGTGCGGACATCCTGGCGCAAGGGCGGGGCGCGCGATGCATCGGGGGGCGCACCGTTACGGAAGAATCCTGTTTCGGGACGGGGTCGTGACACCTCTAAACTGGCCCCGTGACCGACAACGCTCAGCAGCAGCCGCCAGCATCCACTCCCGAACTGCCGACCCAGTACGCGCCGGCCGAGGTAGAGGGGAAGCTGTACGAGCGCTGGGTGGAACGGGGTTACTTCGCCGCCGACGCGAAGAGCGAGAAGCCGCCGTACACCATCGTCATTCCGCCGCCGAACGTCACCGGCTCCCTGCACCTGGGCCACGCCTTCCAGCACACCCTCATGGACGCCCTGACGCGCCGTAAGCGCATGCAGGGGTACGAGGCGCTGTGGCTGCCGGGGATGGACCACGCCGGGATCGCCACGCAGAACAAGGTCGAGCAGCAGCTTGCCGAGGAGGGCAAGTCGCGGCACGACCTCGGGCGCGAGGAGTTCGTCGAGCGCGTCTGGCAGTGGAAGGAGGAGTACGGCGGCAAGATCCTCGGACAGATGCGCCGGCTCGGCGACGGAGTCGACTGGGACCGCGAGCGGTTCACCATGGACGAGGGTCTGAGCAAGGCCGTCCAGACCATCTTCAAGCGGCTCTACGACGACGAGTTGATCTATCGCGCCGAGCGCATCATCAACTGGTGCCCGCGCTGTCTGACGGCCATCTCGGACATCGAGGTGGAGTACCAGGAGGACGACGGCGAGCTGGTCTCGATCAAGTACGGGGAGGGCGACGAGACACTCGTCGTCGCGACCACCCGTGCCGAGACCATGCTCGGTGACACCGCCGTCGCCGTTCACCCCGACGACGAGCGCTACAAGCACCTCGTCGGCAAGCGCATCAAACTGCCGCTGACCGACCGCACCATCCCCGTCGTCGCGGACACCCACGTCGACCCCGAGTTCGGCACCGGCGCCGTCAAGGTGACGCCGGCTCACGACCCGAACGACTTCGCCATCGGCCAGCGCCACGGCCTGGAGTCGATCACGGTCATGGACGAGCGGGCCGTCATCACGGTTCACGGCCCCTTCCAGGGCCTCGACCGCTTCGAGGCTCGCTCCGCCATCGTCGCCGCGCTGCGCTCGCAGAGCCGGATCGTCGCCGAGAAGCGCCCCTACGTCCACTCGGTCGGCCACTGCTCGCGCTGCAAGACCACCGTCGAGCCGCGCCTGTCCATGCAGTGGTGGGTCAAGGTCGCCCCGCTGGCGAAGGAGGCGGGCGACGCCGTCCGTGACGGCCGGGTCAAGATCCACCCCGAGGACATGTCGAAGCGGTACTTCGACTGGGTCGACAACATGCACGACTGGTGCATCTCGCGCCAGCTGTGGTGGGGCCACCGCATCCCGGTCTGGTACGGGCCGGAGGGCCAGATCGTCTGCGTCGGCCCCGACGAGCAGCCGCCGGGCACCGAGGCCGAGGGCTGGAAGCAGGACACCGACGTCCTCGACACCTGGTTCTCGTCCGGCCTGTGGCCGTTCTCCACGCTCGGCTGGCCGGAGCAGACCCCCGACCTCGCGAAGTTCTACTCGACCGACGTCCTGCTCACCGGCCACGACATCATCTTCTTCTGGGTCGCCCGGATGATGATGTTCGGCCTGTACGCGATGGACGGCGAGGTCCCGTTCAAGACGATCGCCCTCACCGGTCTCGTCCGCGACGAGCGCGGCAAGAAGATGTCGAAGTCCTTCGGCAACGTGGTCGACCCGCTCGACTGGATGGACTCTTACGGCTCCGACGCCGTCCGCTTCACCCTCGCCCGCGGCGCCAACCCCGGCACCGACGTGCCGATCGGCGAGGACTGGGTCCAGGCGTCCCGGAACTTCGCCAACAAGATCTGGAACGCCACGCGGTTCGCGCTGATGAACGGTGCGACGGTCGAGGGCCCGCTCCCGGAGCCGGAGAAGCTGTCGGCGACCGACCGCTGGATCCTGTCCCGGCTCAACAAGACCGTCGCCGAAGTCGACGCGCTCTACGACGACTTCCAGTTCGCCAAGTTGTCCGACGCCCTCTACCACTACGCGTGGGACGAGGTCTTCGACTGGTACGTCGAGCTGTCCAAGACGACGTTCATGGCGGGCGGCGAGCCGGCGAAGGTGTCCGGGCGTGTCCTGGGCGAGGTCCTCGACGTGACGCTGCGCCTGCTCCACCCGATCGTCCCGTTCGTCACCGAGACGCTCTGGACCACCCTCACGGGTGGCGAGTCCGTCGTCATCGCGGACTGGCCGAAGGACAGTGGCTTCCGTGACGACGCCGCCGAGCGCGAGATCGAGGCGCTGCAGCAGGTCATCACGGAGGTTCGCCGCTTCCGTGCCGACCAGGGGCTGCAGCCCGGCCAGCGGGTGCCGGCCCGGCTGGCCCTCGACGGGACCGCGCTGGCCCCGCACGAGGCGGCCATCCGCCAGCTGCTGCGACTCCAGCCGGAGGGCGAGGGGTTCGCGGCCACCGCCACGCTGCCGGTCGCGGGGGCGAGCGTCGCGCTGGACCTCTCCGGCACGATCGATGTCGCCGCGGAGCGGAAGCGGCTGGCGAAGGACCTTGCCGCTGCCGAGAAGGAGAAGGCCCAGGCGAACGCCAAGCTCGGGAACGAGGCGTTTCTCGCGAAGGCTCCGGATCAGGTCGTGGACAAGATCCGCGGGCGCCTTGCGAAGGCGGACGAGGACATCGCCCGGATCCAGCGGCAGCTGGAGCAGTTGCCTCCGGCGTAGCGGCCGTACGTGAGTGAAGGCGCCCGGGACCGTGCAGGTCCCGGGCGCCTTCGGTTTTCGCCCCGCCCCCGCCTGAAGCCCCTCCGCCCGCGCCTGTCGGTCCGGCTCCGTAGACTGTCCCCGTGAGTGAGCTCCCCCCGGACGACAGCGACCCCATCGGTGACCCCTTCGACGAGATCGTCGCGAACGAGACCGAGCGTGATCCCGATCTCGCGGTGATCGAGGCCGGCAGCCGTACCCTGCGGACGCAGGGCGGTGTGCCGCAGGGCGATGTGCCCGCCCGGCCCGCCGACCCCGAGGTCGACAAGGCCCTGCGCGCGGTGGAGGCGGAGCTGGCCGGGCGCTGGGGTGAGACCAAGCTGGAGCCCTCCGTCAGCCGGATCTCGGCGCTGATGGACGTGCTGGGCGAGCCCCAGCGGGCGTACCCGTCGATCCACATCACGGGGACGAACGGCAAGACGTCCACGGCCCGCATGATCGAGTCGCTGCTGCGCGCCTTCGAGCTGCGCACCGGGCGGTACACCAGCCCGCACGTGCAGTCGATCACCGAGCGCATCAGCCTGGACGGGGAGCCGATCCCGGCCGAGCGGTTCATCGAGACGTACGAGGACATCAAGCCGTACGTCGAGATGGTCGACGCCAAGGAGGAGTACCGGCTCTCCTTCTTCGAGGTGCTCACGGGCATGGCGTACGCGGCCTTCGCGGACGCGCCCGTCGACGTGGCCGTCGTCGAGGTGGGGATGGGCGGCAGTTGGGACGCCACCAACGTCATCGACGCCGATGTCGCCGTCGTGACGCCCATCGATCTCGACCACACCGACCGGCTCGGCGAGACGCACGGCGAGATCGCCACGGAGAAGTCCGGCATCATCAAGCAGGACGCGACCGTGATCCTGGCCCAGCAGCCGGTCGACGCGGCCCAGGTGCTGCTGAAGAAGGCCGTCGAGGTCGACGCCACCGTGGCCCGGGAAGGGCTGGAGTTCGGCGTCGTCGCCCGGCAGGTCGCCGTCGGCGGGCAGCTGATGACGCTGCGCGGCCTCGGCGGGGAGTACGAAGAGGTCTACCTCCCGCTGCACGGCCCCTACCAGGCGCACAACGCAGCCGTGGCGCTCGCCGCCGTGGAGGCGTTCTTCGGGGTCGGTGCCGCGCGCGCCGAGCGCCTCGACATCGACACCGTCCGCAAGGCGTTCGCCGCGGTCTCCTCGCCGGGCCGCCTGGAGGTCGTCCGCCGCTCGCCGACCGTCGTGCTGGACGCGGCGCACAACCCGGCGGGCGCCCGCGCCACCGCCGAGGCCGTCGGCGAGGCCTTCGACTTCAGCAGGCTCATCGGCGTGGTCGGGGCCAGCGGCGACAAGAACGTACGGGGGCTGCTCGAAGCCTTCGAGCCGATCCTCGCCGAGGTCGTGATCACCCAGAACTCCAGCCACCGCGCGATGGACGTGGACGAGCTGGCCGGGATCGCCGTCGAGATCTTCGGCGACGACCGGGTGCAGGTCGAGCCGCGTCTCGACGACGCCCTGGAGGCCGCGATCACGCTCGCCGAGGAAGAGGGCGAGTTCGCGGGCGGCGGCGTCCTGGTGACCGGCTCCGTCATCACCGTCGGCGAGGCCCGACTGCTCCTCGGGAGGGGCTGACCGTTGTGCGTACGCTCTGTGCTTCGACCCTGATCGGCGAGTTCTTCGTCATCGGCTTCGCCGGTCTGGTCGCCATGAAGGATCCCGGCCTGTCCATGACCGCGGTCTGGACGGTCAGCGGTATCGCGATGGCGCTGAGCATCCTGCTCTGCGGCGTCATCACCCGCCCCGGCGGCATCCAGCTCGGCTGGGCGCTGCAGGTCGCGCTGATCGCCTCCGGCTTCATCCTGCCCAGCATGTTCTTCATGGGCGCGATCTTCGCCGCCCTGTGGTGGGCCTCGGTGCACTACGGCCGCAAGATCGACGAGGCCAAGGCCAGATTCGCGGCGATGGCGGAGACGGCCGAGGCAGGGGCGCAAGCCGGGACAGAGGGCACCGCCAGTCCGGCGTGACAGCGCGCGAGGCGCCGTAAACCCGGAGTCCTGACTCTGCGTAACGTCCCCCAGATGGGCCCTGTAGCCTCTGAGCTCCGCACATCTGTGATTTGAAGGAGCCACACCGTGACCCAGCGCACCCTCGTCCTTCTCAAGCCCGACGCCGTCCGTCGCGGCCTGACCGGCGAGATCATCAGCCGGATCGAGCGCAAGGCCGGCTGGCAGATCACCGCGCTGGAGCTGCGCACCCTGGACCAGGACACGCTGGAGCAGCACTACGGCGAGCACAAGGGCAAGCCCTTCTACGAGCCGCTGGTGGAGTTCATGGCGTCCGGTCCGGTCGTGGCGCTCGTGGTGGAGGGTGAGCGGGTCATCGAGGGCGTGCGCGCGCTCGCCGGTCCGACCGACCCGATCGCCGCCGCGCCCGGTTCCATCCGCGGTGACTTCGGCGTGATCGTCCGCGAGAACCTGATCCACGCCTCGGACTCCGAGGAGTCCGCCGAGCGCGAGCTGAAGATCTTCTTCCCCGGCCGCGCCTGAGTCCGCGTCGGACGCACTGCCGTGTGAGCCGCGGGACCAACCGGCGTATGGGTCGGCGTATGAACCTGCGGTTGAATTTCTGAGGGAACGTCACGTCACCGCGTGTCTGACCAGGGACGGCCGAGGAAAACCGGCCGTCCCCTGGCATATGCGTGCCGATCGGGGGAACGCCTACCCCCGAACGCCCGTCTCCAGAAGCGAGGCGGCACATCATCTGCTGACAATGGCGAAGACCCTCGCGCAGTGTTCGTGCAGGCGCGTCTACGATGGAAGCCTTCACGTCACCGCACCCACTTCGCCGTCCCAATACGCCATCAAAAGCACCACTTGGGAAGGCCAGACGAATCCTGATGGGGAACTCAATGTCGTTCATCGGCCGTGACATGGCTGTCGACCTCGGGACCGCCAACACGCTGGTGTACGTCAGGGGTCGCGGGATCGTACTCAACGAGCCGTCCGTCGTCGCGATCAACACCAACACCGGTGGCATCCTCGCGGTCGGCGCGGAGGCGAAGAAGATGATCGGGCGGACACCCGGCAACATCGTTGCCGTGCGTCCGCTGAAGGACGGCGTCATCGCCGACTTCGAGATCACCGAGCGCATGCTCCGCTACTTCATCCTGAAGATCCACAAGCGGCGCTACCTCGCCCGTCCTCGTGTCGTCGTCTGTGTGCCCTCGGGCATCACGGGCGTCGAGCGCCGTGCCGTCATCGAGGCCTCGTCCCAGGCCGGCGCGCGCCAGGTGCACATCATCGAGGAGCCCATGGCCGCGGCCATCGGCTCCGGCCTGCCGGTCCACGAGGCCACGGGCAACATGGTGGTGGACATCGGCGGCGGCACCACGGAGGTCGCGGTCATCTCGCTCGGCGGAATCGTCACAGCACAGTCGATCCGCGTCGCGGGCGACGAGCTGGACAACGCGATCATCCAGCACATCAAGAAGGAGTACAGCCTCCTCCTCGGTGAGCGCACTGCCGAACAGATCAAGATCACGATCGGTTCGGCGTACGACCTCGACAATGACGAACACACCGAAATCCGTGGCCGGGACCTTGTCTCCGGCCTGCCCAAGACCGTGGTGATCTCCGCCGCCGAAGTCCGCAAGGCCATTGAGGAACCGGTCAACGCGATCGTCGACGCCGTCAAGACCACCCTCGACAAGTGCCCGCCGGAGCTGTCCGGCGACGTCATGGACCGCGGAATCGTGCTGACCGGCGGCGGAGCCCTGCTGCGCGGTCTGGACGAGCGGCTGCGCCGCGAGACCGGTATGCCGATCCACATCGCCGAGGACCCGCTGGACAGCGTGGCGCTCGGCTCCGGCAAGTGCGTCGAGGAGTTCGAGGCGCTCCAGCAGGTGCTGGACGCCCAGCCGCGCAGATGACGTAACGCTTCGATTCCGCCGTACGAGATGATCCCTTCTCGTGCGGCGGATCGTTGATCCCGAGGCATAAGCTCACCCAAAGGGCCCCAGCGGCGATCAAGGCCAACCAAAGGGCTTCGCTTCGCCCGGGGCACACGAATTCCGACGAGGAAGGCACGGCCGCCGCACGTGAGGGACACACGAGAGAGCCGGCTGCTCCTGGTGCTGCTGATCGCCATCGCGTTCGCACTGATCACGGTGGACATCAGGGGTGGCGAGGACTCGCCGGTCGACGGTGCCCGGCAGGGCGCCGCGACCGTCTTCGGCCCGATCGAGAACGGGGTGTCCTCCGCGGTCGACCCCGTCGGCAACGCGATCTCGGCCGTCCGCGACTCGGGCGGCCGGCACGACCGGATCGCCGAACTGGAGCGTGACAACGCGGCGTTGAAGGCGAAGCTCGGCAGCGACGACCGCAACCGCAGCCGCCTCAAGCAGCTCGACAAGATGATCAAGGTGGCCGGTGAGGGCCAGTACGGCATCAAGGGCGCCGAGGTCATCGCGATAGGAGCGGCCCAGGGCTTCTCCTGGACCGTCACCATCGACGTCGGCGCGAGCGACGGCGTCAAGCGCGACATGACCGTTCTGAACGGCGACGGACTGGTCGGCCGGGTCACCACCGTCGGCCCGGACACCGCCACCGTGCTCCTCGCCAACGACCCCGACTTCACGGTCGGCACGCGCATGGAGAGCACGGACGAACTCGGCTTCGCCTCCGGCCAGGGCGACCGCCCGCTGCGCGTCGAACTCCTCAACGGCAAGGCCAAGATCGAGAAGGGCGACCGCCTGGTCACCTTCGGCTCGCAGGCCGACAAGCCGTTCGTGCCCGGCGTCCCGGTCGGCGTGGTCTCCCGCGTCGACCCCTCCGGCGGCGACCTGACCCGCACGGTCTACGTGAAGCCGTACGTCTCCTTCACCAAGCTCGACATCGTCGGCGTCGTCGTCCAGGCGCCCAAGAGGGACCCGCGCGACGAGGTGCTGCCGGCCAAGCCCAGACCCACCCCCACGCCGACCGTGACCGTGACGGTCACCCCCTCGGCGAACGCACCCATCGACGGCCAGCAGCAGAACCAGTAGGAGCCGAGTCCCATGCGTTTCAACCGGATGCTGCTCTCCGCCACCCTGGTGGTCGTCGCCCTGGTCATCCAGGTGAGCGTCCTTGCCCGGCTGCATCTGCCGGGCGCCGTCCCCGACCTGCTGCTGCTGACCGTGCTCGCCCTCGCGATGGTCTACGGCCATGTCGGCGGCGCTCTCATCGGCTTCGGGGCCGGCCTGCTCGCCGACCTCGCCCCGCCCGCCGACCACGCCGCCGGGCGCTACGCCCTGGTGCTCTGTGTCATCGGCTACCTCGCCGGGCTGATCAAACCGGAGAACGGCCAGCTCAAGTCGGCCACCGGCCCGATGGCCGTGGTCGTCGGCGCCGCGATCGGATCCACCCTGCTGTACGCGGGAGTCGGCGCCCTCGTCGGCGACACCGCCGCCCGCCATGTCGGCCTCGGCAGCCTGCTGTTCACCGCCGCGCTCTACGACCTGCTGCTCGCGCCCTTCGTCGTGCCGGGGATCATGGCGCTCGCCAGACGCGCCGAGAACGACCCGCTCGCCGAGACCAGTTCGTCCGCGAAGACGGACGTCTCCGCGGGCTGGCTGTCGTCCGGCACCGGCCTGCGCATCGGCAGCCAGCGCGGCGGTCTGCGCGTCAAGGCGGCCAAGGCGCGGGTGGCTCGGGCGGGACGCATCAAGGGGGTCAAGCGACTGTGAGGACACGTCAGCCGGGCCCCTGCGTACACAGGTTGGCCGTGTACTCGTATGACCCGTACACACACTGAGAGGGGGAGGCAGCCACAGTGACCAATGCCCACCCGTCGCCCACCACCACCCTTTCAAGGGATGGGCTGCGCCCATGACCAATATTCCGGAGACCGGCCGGACGCCACGCGTCCAGATCCGTCTCATCGTCATCCAGATCCTCGTCCTGTCCCTCCTCGGCACCCTCGGCGGCCGCCTCTGGTACCTCCAGATCCGCAACGGCGACGAGTACGCCAAGGAAGCTTCCGGCAACCACGTCCAGCAGGTCGTCCAGCCCGCCGTCCGCGGCTCGATCCTGGACGCCCGCGGCGTGCCCATCGCCGACAACGAGACGCGGCTCGTCGTCTCCGCCTCGCGCACCGACCTGCTGAAGATGGCGGACGACGGCAAGGCGGTCCTCACCAAGCTCGCCGGCGTCCTCGGCATGAAGCCCGCCGATGTCATCCAGAAGGTCCGGCTGTGCGACGCCCAGACGCCGCAGCCCTGCTGGAACGGCTCGCCCTACCAGCCCATCCCGATCACCGACGAGGCCACCGCCAAGCAGGCCCTGCAGATCCGCGAGCGCTCCGAGGACTTCCCCGGCATCACCGCCGAGCCCGAGGCCGTGCGCCGCTACGCCGCCCCCGGCAAGGCCAACACCGCGCAGGTGCTCGGCTATCTCTCGCCCGTCACGGACGACGAGATCACCAAGGCCAAGGACACCGACTCGCCCTATCTGCGCTCCGACCAGGTCGGCCGCAGCGGTCTGGAGCGCCAGTACGACAAGGTGCTGCGCGGCAAGGCCGGCGTCACCCGCTACGAGGTCGACAACCTCGGCCGCGTCATCGGCAAGGCCAAGTCCGACGCCGCCGAGTCCGGCTCCAACCTCGTCACCAGCATCGACTCCCGCGTCCAGCGCGTCACCGAGTACGAGCTGAACCGGGCGATGAAGAAGGCCCGCGAGCAGTTCGACAAGATCACCGGCGAGAACTACAAGGCCGACTCCGGCGCGGCCGTGGTCATGGAGGCCAAGACCGGCCGGATCGTCGCGATGGCGTCCGCGCCGACGTACGACCCGAACGCCTGGGTCGGCGGCATCTCCGCCAAGGACTACCGGCAGCTCACCGGCAAGGACTCCGACTACCCGCTGCTCAACAGGGCCATACAGGGGCAGTCCGCGCCCGGTTCGACGTTCAAGGTGGTCTCCACGGCCGCCGCGGTCGAGGCCGGCTACGAGTGGGACGGCGGCTACCCCTGCACCAGCTCGTACTCGGTCGGCGGCCAGGTCTTCAAGAACTTCGAGGGCGAGAACTTCGGCCCCATCTCGCTGGGCCGCGCCCTGGAGGTCTCCTGCGACACCGTCTTCTACGGCCTCGCCGACGCCCAGTGGAAGAAGGACGGCGGCATCAACCCGAAGAAGGGTGAGCCCAAGGACTACTTCTACAAGGCCGCCCACCAGTTCGGTCTCGGCAAGGAGACCGGCGTCGACCTCCCCAACGAGGTCACCGGCCGCGTCCCGGACCGCCAGTGGAAGCAGAGCTACTGGAAGGCCAACAAGGACGGCTGGTGCAAGACCGGCAAGAAGAACGGCACCTACGTCGAGAAGATCGCGTACGAGAACTGCCTCGAGGGCAACAAGATGCGCGAGGGCGACTCGATCAACTACTCCATCGGTCAGGGCGACACCCTCGTCACCCCGATCCAGCAGGCCATGATCTACGGGGCGCTCGCCAACGGCGGCACCGAGTACGTCCCGACCATCGGCAAGGCGATCATCAGCGCCGACGGCAAGACCGTCCAGGAGATCAAGCCGAAGGTCAAGGCCAAGCTCCCGATCAGCGCGGCCACCCACAAGGGCATGGACAAGGCCCTCGCCGGCGTCATCACCAGCGGTACCGCCGCCTGGAAGTTCGGCGGCTGGCCGCAGGACAAGATCGAGCTGCACGCCAAGACGGGTACGGCCGAGGTCTACGGCAAGCAGACGACGTCCTGGTTCGCCACGTACAGCAAGGACTACACGATCGTCATGACGATCGCCCAGGCCGGTACGGGTTCCGGCGCCTCCGGTGAGGCCGTGCGCAACATCTACAGCGCGCTCTACGGCGTCCAGGCCGACGGCTCGGTCGACAGCAAGAAGGGCCTGCTGTCCTCCCCGCAGAAGAGCCTGCCGAAGATCCAGAGCGACGGCTCGATCGACGCCCCGAAGGTCTCCAAGGACCCGGCCAAGGATCTGCAGGCCAGTCAGAAGAGCGAGGACGACGCGGGCGACCAGCAGACGCCCGCGACCACGCAGACCCCGACCACCGGCAACCGCGACACCCGAAGGCGCAGTGCCCGTCCCAAGAAGCGGCGGAGGCTCACCCCATGACCGGCGCGAACAACTTCTCCGTCTCCGGGTACGGACCCGAACGCGCCGGCTGGACCCGGCTCTTCGCCCGCGACTCGGTGACCCGCCGGCTCGACTGGCCGATACTGCTCTCGGCCGTCGCGCTCTCCCTGATCGGCTCGGCGCTGGTCTACTCGGCGACCCGCAACCGCACCGAGATCAACGGGGGCGACCCGTACTTCTTCCTGATCCGGCACCTGATGAACGCCGGCATCGGGTTCGGCCTGATGATCGGCACGATCTGGCTCGGTCACCGCACCCTGCGCACGGCCGTGCCGATCCTCTACGGCGCCTCGGTCTTCCTGATGCTGCTGGTGCTGACCCCGCTCGGCGCCACGATCAACGGCCAGCGCAACTGGCTCGCCCTCGGCGGACTGTCGCTGCAGCCCGCCGAGTTCGCCAAGATCACGATCATCCTGGGCATGGCGATGCTGCTGGCCGCCCGGGTGGACGCCGGCGACAAGCAGTACCCCGACCACCGCACCGTGCTCCAGGCGCTCGGCCTCGCGGCCGTCCCGATGGTGGTCGTGCTGCTGATGCCCGACCTCGGCACCATCATGGTCGCGGTCGTCGTGGTGCTCGGCGTACTGCTCGCATCCGGTGCCTCCAACCGCTGGGTCTTCGGCCTGCTCGGCGCGGGCACGCTCGGTGCCGTGTCGATCTGGCAGCTGCATCTGCTCGACGAGTACCAGATCAACCGCTTCGCCGCCTTCGCCAACCCCGACCTCGACCCGGCCGGCGTCGGCTACAACACCAACCAGGCCCGTATCGCGATCGGCTCCGGCGGCCTCTTCGGCACCGGGCTCGGCCACGGCTCGCAGACCACCGGCCAGTTCGTCCCCGAACAGCAGACGGACTTCGTCTTCACGGTCGCGGGCGAGGAACTCGGTTTCGTCGGCGCCGGACTGATCCTCCTGCTGCTCGGCGTCATCCTGTGGCGCGCCTGCCGCATCGCCCGCGAGACCACCGAGCTGTACGGCACGATCGTCGCCGCCGGCATCATCGCCTGGTTCGCCTTCCAGGCCTTCGAGAACATCGGCATGACCCTCGGCATCATGCCGGTCGCGGGCCTGCCACTGCCCTTCGTCTCCTACGGCGGCTCCTCGATGTTCGCCGTATGGGTGGCCGTCGGGCTGCTCCAGTCGATCAGGGTGCAGCGGCCGATGTCGGCGTAGGGGTGACGAGTGACGTACGAGGAGACGGAGAGCCCTGTGACCGACGCCGACGACCGTGTCAGTCTCTGCCCGGTCACCCACGAGCTGGTCGACCAGCTCGTCGCACTGGCGGAGCTGGACCTGACCGACGAGGCCGCCGTCGAGGGCCGGCTGCGGGAGTGGGGCTGGCGTGAGCACGGCGAGGCGGTGACGGGCCCGGAGTACGCGGATGTGCCCGACACCCCCGACGCCGACCATGTCTCCCCGCTGGGCCACTTCGTCCACTGCGACGGCGACGGCTCCTTCCACATGCCCTTCGCCTACCTCTACGACATCGGCGGAGGGCTGCTCGACGAGGACCTCTGGGCGGCCATCCCCGGCTGGAGCAGCCAGGTGGGCGCCGAGCGGCCGGAGTTCGACGCCCACTTCGACACCGTGATGCACCGCTTCATCGACCGGCTGGGCCTGCCCGACTACGACGTCCGGCAGCCGAAGTACGTGGACCGGATCGTCGCCTGGCGCCTGGCGGGCAACGTCCTGATCGTCGGGCAGGGCAAGGAACCCATGTCCTACCACCAGTTCGAGGACGCCCACATCTTCATCGGCTCCCTGACGGCCGAGAACGTGGAGTTCCCCGGCGGCGCGGCGATCCGAGCCCTGGTCACCTCCTGATCCTCCGGAGTTCATCCGGGATTCAACTTCGATGCCCTCTGCCGTCCCGCCCCGACTGCCACTAGATTCATGTCATGGCGGATACGAAGCGCGAGATCGAGCGCAAGTACGAATCCGATGAGAGCGGGCTGCCCGACCTGACCGGGGTCGCCGGAGTGGCGACGGTCGTCGACAAGGGCGTCGCGGAGCTGGACGCGGTCTACTACGACACCTATGACGAACGCCTCGCCGCGTCCTCGATCACCCTGCGCCGCCGCACCGGAGGCTCCGACGCCGGCTGGCACCTCAAGTTCCCCGTCTCCACCGGCGTCCGCGACGAGATCCACGCCCCGCTCTCCGACACCGTGCCCCGCACCCTGACCGGCCTCGTGCGCTCCCTCGTCCGCGACGGCGAACTGCTGCCCGTCATGCGGCTGCGCTCGGCACGCGACGTGCGCGACCTCCTCGACGCGGACGGCGCACTGCTCGCCGAGGTCAGCGTCGACGCCGTACGCGCCGAGCGGATCGGCGGCAAGGGCGGCACCGCCCAGTGGACCGAGATCGAGGTGGAACTCGCCGACGACGGCGACCCCGGCTTCCTCGACAAGGTCGACAAGAAACTCCGCAAGGCCGGCGTCCGCGCCTCCGAGTCGCCGTCGAAGCTGGCCAGGGCCCTCGCGGAGACCTCCCCCAAGAAGCGGCGCAAACAGCGGACGACGGCAGCCGCGCCGCTCGACACCGCGGGCGACCACGTCCTCGCGTACATCCGCACCCAGCGCGACGCGATCATCGAGCTGGACCCCGCCGTCCGCCGCGACCTCCCCGACTCCGTGCACAGCATGCGCGTCGCCACCCGACGGCTGCGCAGCACGTTCCGCTCCTACGGCAGCGTCCTGGACCGCGCCGTCACCGACCCGATCGGCGAGGAGCTGAAGTGGCTGGCCGGCGAGCTGGGCGTCGACCGCGACCAGGAGGTCCTCACCGAACGGCTGACGGCGGCCCTCGACGAGCTGCCCCGCGCGCTGCTCGCCGGACCCGTCCGCCGCCGCCTGCGCACCTGGTCGCATGCCCGCCACGGCGGCTCCCGGCGCCGGCTGATCGCCGTGCTCGACGGGCGGCGCTACCTGGAACTCCTTGGCACCCTCGACGCGCTCGCCACCGACCCGCCGCTGCGCGCAGCCGCCGCGGACGATCCCGAGAAGGTCATCGCCAAGGCCGTACGGAAGGACTTCAAGAAGCTCTCCGACCTCGCCGAGCAGGCGATCGGGCTGCCGTCCGGCGCGGACCGCGACCTCGCGATGCACGACGCCCGCAAGAAGGCCAAGCGCACCCGGTACGCGGCGGAGACGGCCGCCCCCGTGCTCGGCAAACCGGCATCCGAGCTGGTCAAGTCGATGAAGTCGCTCCAGAGCCTGCTCGGCGACCACCAGGACAGCGTGATGACCCGCGGCGCCCTGCGCGACCTGGCGATCCAGGCGCACTCGGCGGGGGAGAGCGCGTTCACCTACGGGCTGCTGTACGGGCGCGAGGAGCGGCGGGCGGAGCTGGCGGAGGCGGCGCTGCCGGAGGCGTGGGAGACGATCAAGGGGGCGATGGCGGTCTGACCGGACGAGGGGCGCCCGTGACCGCGTTAGGCTAGATGGTCACCCCTGTCCGTATCGATCGCTCACGAAAGTCGCGAGATGCCTCCCGAAGCCGCTGTATCGGTGTTCCCGCAGCTCGAAGCTCTGCTCCCGCATGTGCAGAAGCCGATCCAGTACGTCGGCGGAGAGCTCAACTCCACGGTCAAGCCCTGGGAGTCCTGCGACGTCCGCTGGGCGCTCATGTACCCCGACGCGTACGAGGTCGGGCTGCCCAACCAGGGCGTCATGATCCTCTACGAGGTGCTGAACGAGCGCGAGGGCGTACTCGCCGAGCGCACCTACAGCGTCTGGCCGGACCTGGAGGAGCTGATGCGGGAGCACCAGGTCCCGCAGTTCACGGTCGACAGCCACCGCCCGGTGAAGGCCTTCGACGTGTTCGGGCTGTCCTTCTCCACGGAGCTGGGCTACACGAACATGCTGACCGCCCTGGATCTCGCGGGCATCCCGCTGGAGTCCAAGGACCGCACGATCGACGACCCGATCGTGCTGGCCGGCGGTCACGCGGCCTTCAACCCCGAGCCGATCGCGGACTTCATCGACGCGGCGATCATCGGTGACGGCGAGCAGGCCGTGCTCGACATGACCGACATCATCCGCGCCTGGAAGGCGGAGGGCCGCCCCGGAGGCCGCGAAGAGGTCCTCTTCCGCCTCGCGAAGACCGGCTCGGTGTACATCCCGGCGTTCTACGACGTCGAGTACCTCCCCGACGGCCGTATCGCCCGCGTGGTCCCCAACAAGTCCGGCGTCCCGTGGCGTGTGTCCAAGCACACGGTCATGGACCTGGACGAGTGGCCCTACCCCAAGCAGCCGCTGGTCCCGCTCGCCGAGACCGTCCACGAGCGCATGTCGGTGGAGATCTTCCGCGGCTGCACGCGCGGCTGCCGCTTCTGCCAGGCCGGCATGATCACCCGCCCGGTGCGAGAGCGCTCCATCACGGGCATCGGCGACATGGTCGAGAAGGGCCTGAAGGCGACCGGCTTCGAGGAGGTCGGCCTCCTGTCCCTCTCCTCCGCGGACCACTCGGAGATCGGCGACATCGCCAAGGGCCTGGCGGACCGGTACGAGGAGGACAAGATCGGCCTGTCCCTCCCCTCCACCCGCGTGGACGCCTTCAACGTCGACCTGGCCAACGAGCTGACCCGCAACGGGCGCCGCTCCGGTCTGACCTTCGCCCCCGAGGGCGGCTCCGAGCGCATGCGCAAGGTCATCAACAAGATGGTCTCGGAAGAGGACCTGATCCGTACGGTCTCCACGGCGTACGGCAACGGCTGGCGCCAGGTGAAGCTGTACTTCATGTGCGGTCTGCCCACCGAGACCGACGAGGACGTCCTGCAGATCGCCGACATGGCGATGAACGTGATCGCCGAGGGCCGCAAGGTCTCCGGCCAGAACGACATCCGCTGCACGGTCTCGATCGGCGGCTTCGTCCCCAAGCCCCACACCCCCTTCCAGTGGGCCCCGCAGCTCTCGGCGGAGGAGACGGACGCCCGCCTGACCAAGCTCCGCGACAAGATCCGCGGCGACAAGAAGTACGGCCGCTCGATCGGCTTCCGCTACCACGACGGCAAGCCCGGCATCGTCGAGGGCCTGCTCTCCCGCGGTGACCGCCGCATCGGCGCCGTCATCCGCGCCGTCTACGAGGACGGCGGCCGCTTCGACGGCTGGCGCGAGCACTTCTCGTACGACCGCTGGATGGCCTGCGCCGAGAAGACGCTGCCCTCGATGGGCGTCGACGTCGACTGGTACACGACGCGCGAGCGCACCTACGAGGAGGTCCTGCCCTGGGACCACCTCGACTCCGGCCTCGACAAGGACTGGCTCTGGGAGGACTGGCAGGACTCGCTCGACGAGACCGAGGTCGAGGACTGCCGCTGGACGCCGTGCTTCGACTGCGGTGTCTGCCCCGCGATGGACACGACCATCCAGATCGGCCCGACGGGCAAGAAGTTGCTGCCGCTGACGGTGAAGCAGCCGGTGGGCACCGGACACACGCACTGAGCGAGCCCCCGACCTTGGGGCCCTTCCCGATCGGGAGGGGCCTCAGCCGTTTTCTGTGACCGCGTGTGCCGAATCGTGTCCGAACGGACCGCATCCAGACGGAACGTCAGGGCGTCTACGCAGGTATGGAATTCGAAAAGGTGCCCGCTCAGCCGCCTGCGCCAGAGGCGCCGGAAGGGTGTCTCGCGGTGGCGATCCGGCTTCCGGTGCGGATCGTCGTGTTGGTGCTGGTCGTGCCGGTGCGGATGGTGTGGGACGCGCTGGTCGTGGCGGGCCGGTTCCTGGAAAGGACGCTGCTGCGGCCGCTCGGGCGGGCGCTGGAGTGGGTGGGCCGGGCGCTGTTCGTGTGGCCGTGGGTGGCGCTGTGGCGGTATGCCGTCGTGCCGGTGGCGAAGGGGCTCGCCTGGCTCGGGAACGTGCTGATCGTCGTGCCCGCGCGGTGGGTGTACCAGTACCTGCTGACGCCGGTCGGGCATGCCGTCGTGTGGGTGGTGCGGGGTGTCGGCAGCGGGCTGGCCTGGGTGTTCGGTGTCGTCGGGGCTGCGCTCGGCTGGGTGTACGCGCGCGTGCTCACGCCGGTCGGGCACGCGATCGCCTGGGTGTTCAAGGGAATCGGGATCGTGCTCGCGGCCGCGGGGGTCGGGGTGTACACCGCCGTCGCCTGGCTGGTGCGGTACCTCGTGGTCGTGCCCGCGCGGTGGGTGTACCAGTACGTGCTGACGCCCGTCGGGCGGGCCGTCGCCTGGGTGGCCGCGGGCGCCGCGTGGCTCGTACGGACGATCTTCACCGGGATCGGCGCCGTCCTCTACTGGACCGCGCGCATCCTGCTCGTGCTGCCCGCACTCGCCGTGTGGCGATGGGTACTTGTGCCCGTCGGGCGGGTGCTCGCCGTCATCGGGCGGGAGGTCGCGGAGGCGCTCGGGCACGCCTGGCGGATCGCCGGGCGGATCTCGCTCGCCGTCGGACGGTTCCTCGGAACCCTCTTCCGGTGGATCTTCGTGGAGCCGGTGCGCTGGGTGTACCGGACCGTCCTGACCCCCCTCGGGCACGTCGTGCGCGACACCGTGCTGCGGCCCGCCGCCGAGGCCGCGCGGGGCATCGGCCGGGCGACCCGGCAGGCGATCGCCGCCGCGCGCGAGTCCGCCCGGCAGGCCCGCGCCGACTTCCGCCGGATGCTCTTCGGCGCCCCCGCGGAGCCGCAGGCCGTGCCCCGCCGGGAACCGGCAGCGGCCGAAACACGTACTCTAGGTAGCAGTACGACCGCTCTCACGAAGGACTGAACGACACTGGGCAAGCGACAGCCCGAAGGCCCGCCGCCCGCACCCGCGGTGCAGCGCATCCGCCTGCGCTACACCAAGCGCGGCCGCCTCCGGTTCACCAGCCACCGTGACTTCCAGCGCGCCTTCGAGCGTGCGCTGCGCCGCGCCGAGGTGCCCATGGCGTACTCGGCGGGGTTCACGCCGCACCCGAAGGTGTCGTACGCCAATGCCGCACCCACCGGCACGGGCAGTGAGGCGGAGTTCCTGGAGATCGCCCTCACCGAGGCGCGTGACCCGGAGAAACTGCGCGAGCTCCTCGACGAGTCGATGCCCCTCGGGCTCGACATCATCGAGGCGGTCGAGGCCCGCACCTCGGGTCTCGCCGACCGGCTCACCGCATCCGTGTGGGAGCTGCGCCTCGACGGCGTGGCGCCCGAGGAAGCGGAGCGCGCGGTCGAGATCTTCAAGGCGGCGGAGACCGTCGAGGTGCAGCGCAAGACCAAGAACGGCATGCGCACCTTCGACGCCCGCTCCGCCGTCGCGAGTCTCGAAGCGCACTCTCCCCAGGCTGATAGGCCGACAGACCAGGCCTGTGCGATACTGCGCCTGGTTGTTCGGCACGTGACGCCTGCCGTTCGACCCGACGACGTCCTGTCCGGTCTTCGCGCCGTGGCCGACCTGGCGCCGCCGGTCGCCGCAGCGGTGACCAGGCTGGCGCAGGGGCTGTTCGATGAAGAGACCGGCACGGTGACCGACCCGCTCGCGCCCGACCGCGAGGCAGCAGCGACCGAGAAATCCACGGTCGCCGCGACTGCCACCGCGAAGGCGTCGGCGTAAGGAAGGTTCCGCGTAAGGACGGACGTCGTAGCGTCGCCCTCGTATCCGGGAGCCACCTGGGTCGGGCAGCGCACCGACCAGAAGACTTTCGCCAGGCCGTACGCACACATGGCGTACGGAACCGGCGAGACAGGACACAGAGAGCTCCCGTGCGGCGCCCGCGCCCCGGACGGCGGCACCGCGCATCGCGCGAGCCGCGGACGTCACCGGTACTGCCGGACCAGGCGCGGCGCCCGGGAGCCTGACGGGAGATCCACCCGCATGCTCGAGCCGACCGAACCCACTGAATCGTCCGTGGGACCCGACAACAACACCCCCAGCGACACCCTGCCGCCGCGGCGCCGCCGCCGTGCGGCGTCGCGCCCCGCGGGACCGCCCGCGGGTGTCTCCGAAGCCGCCGCCGAGGCAGCGGCCGAGACCACGGCGCCGGCCATACCGGCCGTGGCGTCCTCCGCAGACCTCGCGGCCTCCGAGGCCGACGAGGTGGCGGAGGCGACCGAGATCGCCGAGACCCCCGCGCCCGCCGCCGAGGAAGCCGCGCCCGCCGCGCGTCCGCGCCGTCGTGCCACCCGCCGGGCCTCCGCGCCCGCCGGCGCGCCCCAGGCCGAAGAGGTCGTGGAGCCCGCCGCCGAGACAGCCGTGACCGAGGCGCCCGCTGCCGCCGAGGTCACCGAGACCCCCGCGCCCGCCGCCGAGGAAGCCGCGCCCGCCGGGCGTACGCGCCGTCGTGCGACCCGCCGCGCCACCGCGCCCACCAGTGCGCCCCAGGCCGAAGAGGTCGTGGAGCCCGCCGCCGAGCCCGAGCTGGAGCCGGAGCCCGAGCCCCAGCCCGAGCCCGTGGCCGAAGCGGACGAGGACGCAGCTCCCCGCCGTACGCGTCGGCGCGCCACCCGGCGCGTGTCCACGCCCGCCGGTGCGCCCGAGGGCGCCACCGCCGACGAGCGTGTGGAGGCGCCCGTGACCAGCGAGAGCAAGCCCGCCGAGACCCCCGAGCCGGTAGCCGCCGAGGCCTCTGAGGCGCCCGAGGCCGAGGAGGCCGCGCCGCGCCGCGGCCGCCGTCGCGCGACCCGCAAGGCCGCCGTCGGGTTCTCCGCGCCCGCGCCGAAGGAGCGTGCCGACGACGAGGGCGCACGTCGCCCGGCGCGTCCGGCCGTCGCCGTGTTCCAGGCGCCCGTGTTCACCGAGCCGATGTTCCAGACGCCGGAGCGGGCCGCCGCCGCGGCTGCCGCCGAGGCGGCGGAGGAGGCCGCGGAAGCCGAGGAGGTCGTCGAGCCCGAGGAGGCCCCCCAGGCCGTAGCGGCTCCCGAGGCCGTCGAGGAGGAGACCGGCCCGCGCCGTCGCCGCCGTCGCCGGGCCGTCGAGGAGGCGCCCGCACCGGTGGCCGAGGAGCCCGCCGCGGAGCCCGAGGAGGCCTCCGAGGAGGAGTCCGCCGAGGACGCCGCCGATGGTGACGACTCCGAGGAGACCGGCTCCCGCCGGCGCCGCCGCCGCGGTGGCCGCCGCCGTCGCCGGGGCGAGTCCGCGGACTCGGACGCCGAGGGCTCCGAGGACGACTACGCCGCCGACCAGGCCACGCAGGACGCCGAGTACACCGCCGAGCAGGTCGAGGAGGACGCCGAGGACGACGACGAGCGCGAGGAGTCGGGCGGTTCCGGCTCCACCAGCAGCCGTCGCCGCCGTCGCCGTCGTCGTCGCGCCGGTGACTCCGGCACCGAGGCCGAGCCGGGCGACGGGGACCCCGAGCGCACCGTCGTGAAGGTCCGCGAGCCGCGCAAGGCCAAGGAAGAGCACCCGTCCGACGAGGTGCAGTCCATCAAGGGCTCCACCCGTCTGGAGGCCAAGAAGCAGCGCCGCCGTGAGGGGCGCGAGCAGGGCCGCCGCCGGGTGCCGATCATCACCGAGGCCGAGTTCCTGGCCCGCCGCGAGGCCGTCGAGCGTGTGATGGTCGTCCGCCAGAGCGGCGAGCGCACCCAGATCGGCGTCCTTGAGGACAACGTGCTCGTCGAGCACTACGTCAACAAGGAGCAGTCGACCTCGTACGTCGGCAACGTCTACCTGGGCAAGGTCCAGAACGTGCTGCCGTCGATGGAGGCCGCCTTCATCGACATCGGCAAGGGGCGCAACGCCGTCCTGTACGCCGGTGAGGTCAACTTCGAGGCGCTCGGCATGGCCAACGGGCCGCGGCGTATCGAGTCCGCCCTCAAGTCCGGCCAGTCGGTCCTCGTCCAGGTGACGAAGGACCCGATCGGCCACAAGGGCGCCCGCCTCACCAGCCAGGTCTCGCTGCCCGGCCGCTACCTCGTCTACGTCCCCGAGGGGTCGATGACGGGCATCAGCCGCAAGCTGCCCGACACCGAGCGCGCCCGTCTGAAGACCATCCTCAAGCGGATCGTCCCCGAGGACGCGGGCGTCATCGTGCGCACCGCCGCCGAGGGCGCGAGCGAGGACGAGCTGAGCCGTGACGTCGAGCGGCTTCAGGCGCAGTGGGAGGACATCCAGAAGAAGGCGAAGAGCGGCAACGCTCCGACGCTCCTGTACGGCGAGCCGGACATGACCGTCCGTGTCGTCCGCGACATCTTCAACGAGGACTTCTCCAAGGTCATCGTCAGCGGCGACGAGGCCTGGCAGACCATCCACGGGTACGTCGGCCACGTCGCGCCCGACCTGGTCGAGCGGCTGTCCCGGTGGACCTCCGAGGTCGACGTCTTCGCGACGTACCGGATCGACGAGCAGCTCGCCAAGGCGCTGGACCGCAAGGTCTGGCTGCCGAGCGGTGGTTCGCTGGTGATCGACAAGACCGAAGCGATGATCGTGGTCGACGTCAACACCGGTAAGTTCACCGGCCAGGGCGGCAACCTCGAAGAGACCGTGACCAGGAACAACCTGGAGGCGGCCGAGGAGATCGTGCGCCAGCTGCGGCTGCGCGACCTCGGCGGCATCGTCGTCATCGACTTCATCGACATGGTTCTGGAGTCCAACCGGGATCTCGTGCTGCGGCGCCTGCTCGAGTGCCTGGGCCGCGACCGTACGAAGCACCAGGTCGCCGAGGTCACCTCGCTGGGCCTGGTCCAGATGACCAGGAAGCGTGTCGGCCAGGGACTCCTCGAGTCCTTCTCCGAGACCTGCGTCCACTGCAACGGCCGTGGCGTGATCGTGCACATGGAGCAGCCGACCTCGGTCGGTGGCGGCGGCAAGCGCAAGAAGCGCGGCCGCGGCGGCGCCGAGCAGGAGCACACGCACGAGCACGAGGGCGTGGCCGCGGACACCGAGGAGCTGGAGGCCGAGACCGAGGCCGAGGTGGCCGCCGAGGTCGCCGCGCCGATCGCGGTGTCCGAGCCCGAGTTCGTGCCGGACGAGGAGCTGTACAGCAGCGCCGCCGAGGCCGAGGCCGCCGCGACCCGGGGCCGTCCGCGGCGTCGGGCCACCCGGCGGGCGTCCGCCCCGGCGGGTGCGCCGCGGGCCGAGGGCCGTCCCAGCCGGCGTGAGGAGCGTGCCGAGCGGGCCAAGTCCCGTGAGGCCGCCGAGTCGGAGCCGGTCGCCGTGGAGGACCCCGTCGTCGAGACGCCGGTCGTCGAAGCGCCCGAGGCCCCGGCCGCCGTCCAGGAAGCCGTGGCCGTACCGGACGAGGCCGCTCCCAAGGGCCGTACGCGCCGTCGTGCGACCCGCAAGGTGTCCGCCCCCGCCGGTTCGCCCAAGGCGGCGGACGAGGCCGTGGTGACGGTCACGGAGCCGGTCTCCGAGCCGGTCCAGGCGCCCGCCGCGCCCGAGGCCGTGGAGCCGAAGCCGGAGCAGGTCGCCGAGGCGCCCGCCGAGGCGCCCGTCGACAGCGCCGCACCGGCCCGTCCGCGCCGCCGCGCCGTCCGCAAGGCCACCGCGCCCACCGCGTCCGAGGAGGCGGCCGTCGTGGTCGTCCCGTCGGCCACCGTGGAGGCGGCCCCTGTCGAGGCTCCGGCCGAGACCGGGACCGAGGGCGAGGCCGACGCGGCTCCGGCCAAGAAGGCGGCCGCCCGCAAGACGGCCAAGAAGGCGACCGCGAAGAAGGCCGCCGTCAAGAAGACCGCGGCCAAGAAGACGGTCGCCAAGAAGACGACGGCCAAGAAGGCGACCGCGAAGAAGGCGGCCACCAAGACGGCGTCGAAGAAGACCGCGGCGGCGGAGCAGACGGTGTCCTCCGTCACCGCTTCGGCCGACCAGGCCTGATCGACCGGTGCCCCCGGCCGGTGGTGAATCCACCGGCCGGGGGCACCGGCGTGACCGGCCGCACTCCCGCGGGGCCCGACCTGGTTTGACCCTTTCGGCCGTGGCCCCGTAACCTTGACCGTCGGCGTGTCCTTAGATGCGCCGCACCCCGTAAACCTCTTCCTCCCGGCGCTCCGTGCTTCGGCCCTGCGCTTCGGGAGAGGCCGCTCGCGCAAGCGCGCGGCTGGACTGCGGGGATTCCGATTTCGAGCGAAAGAGAGATCCGCGTGTACGCCATCGTGCGCAGCGGTGGTCGCCAGCACAAGGTTGCTGTCGGCGACATCGTTGAGGTTGACAAGATTCCCACCGCCAATGTTGGCGACACGGTCGAGCTCTCGACCCTGCTCGTTGTCGACGGCGAAGCCGTGACGAGCGACCCGTGGGTCCTGGCGGGCATCAAGGTCACGGCCGAGGTCGTGGACCACCACAAGGGCGTCAAGATCGACATCCTTCGCTACAAGAACAAGACCGGCTACCGCCGTCGTCAGGGCCACCGCCAGCAGTACACGGCGATCAAGGTCACTGAGATCCCCGCGGCTGCGAAGTAAGGGACTGAGGAGAGATGGCACACAAGAAGGGCGCATCGTCCACCCGGAACGGTCGCGACTCCAATGCTCAGCGGCTCGGCGTGAAGCGCTTCGGCGGTCAGGTCGTCAACGCCGGTGAGATCCTGGTCCGCCAGCGTGGCACCCACTTCCACCCCGGCGCCAGCGTCGGCCGTGGCAAGGACGACACGCTGTTCGCGCTGGCCGCCGGTGCGGTCGAGTTCGGCACGCACCGTGGCCGCAAGGTCGTGAACATCGTTCCGGTCGCCTGACCGGATCTTTCGCGAGGCGGACCTCACTTCCCCTACGGGAAGCGGGTCCGCCTTTCGCGTGTTTTAACTGAAGTGTGATCTCCGAGCGTCGCTTGCAGAGATCGCAGCGATTGCAGAGATTTTTTCCGTACGTATCTGGAGGCACATCCCATGACCACCTTCGTGGACCGCGTCGAGCTGCACGTCGCCGCGGGTAGCGGAGGCCACGGCTGTGCCTCCGTCCACCGGGAGAAGTTCAAGCCGCTCGGCGGCCCGGACGGTGGCAACGGCGGCCGTGGCGGTGACGTGATCCTGGTCGTCGACCAGTCCGTCACCACGCTGCTCGACTACCACCACAAGCCGCACCGCAGCGCCACCAACGGCAAGCCCGGAGAGGGCGGCAACCGCTCCGGCAAGGACGGCGTCGACCTGGTCCTGCCGGTGCCGGACGGCACGGTCGTCCTCGACAAGGACGGCAACGTGCTCGCGGACCTGGTCGGCGAGGGCACCTCGTTCGTGGCCGCCGATGGCGGTCGTGGCGGCCTCGGCAACGCGGCGCTGGCCTCGGCCCGCCGCAAGGCCCCCGGCTTCGCCCTGCTGGGCGTGCCCGGCGGCATGATGGACATCGTCCTGGAGCTGAAGACGGTCGCGGACGTGGCCCTCGTGGGCTACCCGAGCGCGGGCAAGTCCTCGCTGATCTCGGTGCTGTCCGCCGCCAAGCCGAAGATCGCCGACTACCCCTTCACGACCCTCGTCCCCAACCTGGGCGTGGTCACGGCGGGCGAGACGGTCTACACGATCGCGGACGTGCCCGGTCTCATCCCCGGCGCCAGCCAGGGCAAGGGCCTCGGCCTCGAGTTCCTGCGGCACGTGGAGCGGTGCAGCGTGCTCGTGCACGTGCTGGACACGGCGACCCTCGAGTCGGAGCGCGACCCCATCTCCGACCTCGACATCATCGAGGAGGAGCTCAAGCAGTACGGCGGCCTGGACCGGCGTCCGCGGATGGTCGTCCTCAACAAGATCGACGTACCGGACGGCAAGGACCTGGCCGAGATGGTCCGCCCCGACCTGGAGGCGCGCGGCTACCGCGTCTTCGAGGTGTCGGCGGTCGCGCACCTCGGCCTGAAGGAGCTGTCCTTCGCGCTCGCCGAGGTGGTCGGGGGCGCGCGCGCCGCCAAGCCGAAGGAGGAGGCGACCCGCATCGTCATCCGGCCGAAGGCCGTGGACGACGCCGGCTTCACCGTCGTACAGGAGGAGGACGGCCTCTTCCGGGTCCGCGGCGAGAAGCCCGAGCGCTGGGTCCGCCAGACCGACTTCAACAACGACGAGGCCGTCGGCTACCTCGCGGACCGGCTCAACCGCCTCGGCGTCGAGGCCTCGTTGATGAAGGCGGGTGCCCGCTCGGGCGACGGCGTCGCCATCGGCCCCGAGGAGAACGCGGTCGTCTTCGACTGGGAGCCCACCGTCATGGCCGGCGCGGAGATGCTCGGCCGCCGTGGCGAGGACCACCGCCTCGACGTGCCCCGGCCGGCCGCCCAGCGCCGCCGCGACAAGCAGGCGGAGCGGGACGAGTCGGAGAAGGAGTACGACGACTTCGAGCCGTTCTAGGGAGTCGCTGCCAGTGCCGTGACGGACCTCCGTCCCCGCCGCCGTAGGTGAACGCGGGGCAAAGTCAGGGCATGTACGGGGCAACCAACCGGGTGGGCCGGGAGTCGTAGTGGGCGCGGATGAGGATCTTCCTCTCCGCGCCCACTGTCTTCCAGACTCCGGAGTCGATGTGTCCGAGCCTGTTCTGCGCAGGGGTGTGGTGGCTGCCGTCGCGCTGCTCGCGGCGATCGCCGTACCGTCGCCGCTCGCCCATGCGCAGCCCGCCGTCCCGGGGACCCGTGCGGACTTCAACGGCGACGGGTACGAGGACCTCGCCGTCGGTGCCGACCAGGCCGCCGTCGGCGGGAAGCCGGCGGCCGGGTACGTCGCCGTGGTGTACGGCTCGGCGCACGGGCTGGACCTCGCGACCAGGAAGGTGTTCACGCAGGCGACCGCGGGTGTCCCCGGGACGCCCGAGAAGGACGACCGGTTCGGCCGGCGGCTCGCCTCCGGCGACCTGGACGGCGACGGCTACACCGACCTGGTGGTTGCGGCGGCCGGGGAGAAGTGGCAGCAAGGCGGCGTCGACGTCACGGGCAGCGTGACCGTGCTGTGGGGCGGGGCCGGAGGCCTGTCCGGCGGAACGATCCTGCCGCCCGACGGTCCCGGCATCGGGTCGTTCGCGGCGGTGGGCGACTTCGACGGCGACGGCCACGCCGACCTGGCCACGTACGGCGGTCTGCGGCTCGGCCCGTTCACCCGCGCGGGCGCGGCGGCCGGTGCCCGGCAGGTCTCCTTCACCGACGGCGACTCGAACCTGCTGGACGTCGCGGCCGGGGACATCGACGGCGACGGCATCACCGACCTCGTGACCCTGACAGCCCCGTGGGACTACGACGACCCGGGTGACCACTCCGCCCACCAGGCCCACTACCTGCGCGGCACCCGGGAGGGTCTCGCCCCCCTCACCACGCTGCGGGACGCCGACGGCCGGTTCATCGAGGCGGGCGACAGCATCGCGCTGGGGGACCTGAACGGCGACGGCCGCGACGACCTGGTCTTCGGCCGCCCGCTGCCCGCCAACCCCTCTGGGGAGCCGTCCGACCCGAGGACGTACGGTTCGCAGGTCGGCGTCGTTCTCGGCACCGCGCGGGGCCCGAAGGCGGCGGCTCCTCGCCTGCTCGACCAGGACACTCCGGGCGTTCCGGGTGTCGGGGAGCCGGGTGACTTCTTCGGCGCGGACGTCGCCGTCGGGGACGTGAACGGCGACGGGTACGGCGACATCGTGGCCGGCAACCCCGGCGAGGACTTCTCCGGTGTGCAGGACGCGGGCACCGTCGTCGTGATTCCCGGCGGCGCGTCCGGGCCGAGCGGTGCGGGCTCGAAGGTGTTCGGCCAGAACACCGTGGGGGTTCCCGGCACCGCCGAGCGCGGGGACTCCTTCGGCACGGCGAGCACGCTGCTCGACACCGACCGGGACGGCCGCGCCGACCTCGTCGTGGGTTCCCCCGGCGAGAACACCGACGCCGGCTCGGTGACCGCCTTCCGCTCCACCGCCTCCGGCGTCACCACCGAGGGCTCCCTCTCCTTCGGCGCGGGGACCCTCGGCACGGACCCGTACCGCGCCCGTCTCGGCGCCGGGTTCGCGAACTGAACCACCGCCGACACACCTCTTCTCTCGATTCTTCTCTCGATGATCCGGATCATTCACAGGAGCCCCATGCGCAAGCACCGCCGTTCCCCGCTCTCCCGTCGCAGACGGCTCGCCCTCGGTACGGGCATCGCGCTGGCCGCCGGCGCGCTGTCCGTGCCCGTCGTCAACGCGGCCACCACGGACGGCACTTCGACGACACCCAGTACCAAGCACCTGCACGACGACTTCAACGGTGACGGCTATCCGGATCTGGCGATCGGGGCGCCCAGCACCCCGCTCGCCGGCGTGCCGAAGGCCGGTGCGGTCAGCGTCCTGTACGGCTCGTCCGGCGGCCTGTCGACCTCGCGCAAGCAGCTGCTGACCTGGTCGGGGCGTACGAACAGCGACAACCCGGAGTCCGGGTACGGGTCGGGACTGCAGAGCGCGGACCTCAACGAGGACGGCTACGCCGATCTGCTGTCGTCCGTGGGCTGGACGCCGATGGACGGCGATGCCGGGAACTTCGTGGTCGTCAACTGGGGCGGCCCCAAGGGGCTTTCGAGCCAGCCGCAGGTGGTGACCGGTCTGCCCGACGCGATGCACATGCGGGGCTTCACGGTCGCGGACGTCGACGGCGACAAGCACGTCGACCTGGTGCGGCTGGGCGTCGACGCCACCTCGGACGGCCAGGACGGCGGCGAGTACGGCCAGACGTCCCCGGTCGCGGAAGGCGCCGTACAGCACGGTCCGATCACCCCGGACCGTCCCGCGACGAGGACCACGTATTTCCGTGTCGACTCCGACCCCTTCGACGTCGCCGACCAGGTCACGGCCGGTGACGTGACCGGCGACGGCATCGCCGACCTCGCCGTGCGCACCCATTCCACCGAGGAGTCGGACTCGCGCGGTGTCGCGCTGCTCACGGGCGGTGCCACCGGCTTCACCGACAAGGGCTATCTGAAGGACAGCACGGGCCGCCTCATCGGCGGCGAGGACCTCGCGATCGGCGACCTCAACAAGGACGGCTACGGCGACATCGTCGTCGGCCACTCCGCCGACAGCTACGACAGCGACCTCGAACTGCCCACCAAGGGCGGCGCGTTGGGTGTCGTCTACGGCGGCCCGGGTGGCGTCTCGACCACCCGCAAGCCGGTGTGGATCAACCAGGACACCACGGGAGTGCCGGGTGCGGGCGAGCGCCGCGACGGCATGGGCTCCGGACTGTCGATCGGCGACACCAACGGCGACGGTTACCTCGACGTGGCGACCGGACTGCCGGGCGAGGACTTCGACGGCATCACGGACGCGGGCAGCGTGCTCGTGCTGCGGGGCGGCGCGGGCGGTCTGACCGGCACCGGTGCCAAGGTCTTCAGCCAGAGCACCAGCGGTGTGCCCGGCACGGCCGAGAAGCTGGACCGCTTCGGCACCGAGACCGCGCTGGTCGACGGCAACGGCGACAAGAAGGACGGCCTGGTCGTCGGCGACCCGGACGAGAACGCCGGCAACGGTTCCCTCTGGGTCTTCTCGGCGACCTCCGGCGGCATCACCTCCAGCGGGTCCTTCTCCTTCGGCGCGGCCACCATGGGCCTGCCCTCGACCGGGGCCCGCTACGGCGCCTCGATCGCGGACTGACGGCCGCGGACCGACGGCGACCAAGTACCCACACGAACAGGAGCAGTACAGATGAACGCACGCACGGGAGCATGGCGCATCGGCCTGGCCGTCGCCCTGGCCGTCACCGGAGCTGCGGCCGTCCCCGCTGCCCACGCGGCGGCCGGCGCCACGGCCACGACGGCCACCACGGCCACCACGGCCAAGCTTCAGGACGACTTCAACGGCGACGGCTACTCCGACCTCGCCGTCACGGCACCCGACGCGACCGTCGGCGGCAAGGCGAAGGCCGGATACGTGGCCGTCGTGTACGGCTCGGCGACCGGGCTGAAGACCTCGACGAAGCAGGTGATCAGCCAGCGCACCACAGGCATACCCGGCATCGCGGAGGCCGGGGACAACTTCGGCAGCGCCCTCGCGACGGCCGACCTGGACAAGGACGGCTACGCGGACCTGATCGTCGGCGCCTCCGGCGAGGACGTCGGCACGATCACCGACGCGGGCTCCCTCGCGGTGATCTGGGGCGGCGCCGGGGGACTCTCGGGCGGGTCGACCCTGCTCAACGGGGCCGGGTCGTACGACATCGTCGGCAGCCAGGTCGAGACCGGGGACTTCAACGGCGACCACACCCAGGACGTCGTCACGAACGGCACCTACCAGAACCTCCGTGTGCTGTCGGGGCCCTTCGGACGCGACGGCTCCAGGGGCGGCGACGTCACCCTGGCCGGCAACGACAACCGATTCCTGGACATGGCGGCCGGTGACGTGAACGGCGACGGTTTCGGCGACCTCGCCGTGGCGATCAACGACGGCGACGAGTGGGACGCCCGGCGCATCCTCTTCTACCCCGGCTCGGCGCAGGGGCTCACCTCCGGCACCGTCGTCAAGGACGGCGCCACCGGATGGCTGCAGGGCGGCGAGCACCTCGCCATCGGCGACGTGAACAAGGACGGCTACGCGGACATCATCTCGGGCCGTGCCAGCGACGGTGCCGACAGTGACGCCGACGTGCCGCTCGCCAAGGGCGGCATGATCACCTACATCCCCGGCGCCGCGAGCGGCCCTGCCGGAACCCGGGCGAAGGCCTTCAACCAGGACAGTCCCGGAGTGCCGGGTGTCGCCGAGGGAGAGGACGGCTACGGCGGCACCGACGCCTTCGGTTTCTCCCTCTCGGCCGGTGACATCGACGGCGACGGCTACGCGGACGTGTCCGTCGGCGTGCCCGGCGAGGGCTTCGACGGCACGAAGAAGGCCGGCTCCGTCGTCACCATGCGCGGCACCGCGAACGGCCTCACCGGCACCGGCGCCAAGGTGTTCAGCCAGAACACCGCCGGCGTGCCCGGCACCGCGGAGAGCCAGGACGCCTTCGGCCGGTCCGCCCGGCTGATCGACGCCAACCACGACGGCCGCGCCGAACTCGCCGTCGGCGCCCCGGGCGAGAACGCGAACGCCGGTTCGGTGTGGGTGTTCAAGTCGACCTCGTCCGGGATCACGCCGACGGGTTCCTTCACCTTCGGCGCGGGCACGCTCGGCATGGTCGCGGCGAACGCCAAGCTCGGCTCGCGGTTCAGCTACTGAAAACGACTGGTCAACCACTGATCGACTAAAGACCGGCTGCTGATCGACCGACAGACCCGTTGTGGCAGGGGCGAGTTCCCGTGCCGTGGCGGGTCTTGTGCTGTCTGCCTGTTTGTCATGCTCGTGACCTATTGCGTTCAGGGGGCGGGCCGCTGCTTCATGTGAGCCTCGTGATGTCCAAGAGGCAACCGACGCAAGGGAGTTCGCCGATGACCGGAGCAGTCTCACGCGATCGACGCCGCTTTCTGACCGCGGGTGCGGCGGTGCTCGGCGCCGCGGCCTCCGCCCAGCTGTGGCTGCCGACGTCCGCCCGCGCCGCCGAAACCCCGCTGCCCGACGGTGTGTTCAGCCTCGGAGTGGCCTCCGGCGACCCGCTGCCCGACGGGATCGTGCTGTGGACCCGGCTCGCCCCCGACCCGCTGAACGGGGGTGGTATGCCCGACAGCGTGGTGTCCGTGGAGTGGGAGATCGCGGAGGACGGCCGTTTCAGAAAGACGGTGCGGCGCGGAGTCGCCCAGGCGCGCCCCGAACTCGGTCACAGCGTCCACGTCGACGTACGTGGACTGCGCCCCGACCGCGCGTACTGGTACCGCTTCCGCACCTCCGGCCAGCTCTCGCCGACCGGCCGCACCCGCACCGCCCCGCACCCGCGCAGCTCCAAGGGCACCCTGCGCGTCGCCCTCGCCTCCTGCCAGAACTGGCAGCACGGCTACTTCACCCCGTACGCCGACATGCTCGACCAGGACCCGGACTTCGTCCTCTTCGTCGGCGACTACATCTACGAGTCCAAGCCCGCCACCACCGGCGCCCGCGTCCACGAGGGCAGCGACGAGCCGTACACCCTCGTCCAGTACCGCAACCGCTACGCCCAGTACCGCACCGACCCGCACCTGGCGGCGATGCACGCCAGCGCCCCCTGGGTGGTCACCTTCGACGACCACGAGGTCGACAACGACTGGGCCGGCGAGATACCGCAGGACCCCGCCAAGCAGTCGCACGACGCCTTCGTGGCCCGGCTGACCGCGGCCTTCCAGGCGTACTACGAGCACATGCCGGTCCGGGCGAGCGCGATCCCGGACGGCCCGCACATCCAGATGTACCGGCGCCTGGACTTCGGACGCCTCGCCCGCCTCAACGTGCTGGACACCCGGCAGTTCCGCAGCGACCAGGTGACCAGCCAGGCGGACGCCGAGGACCCCTCGCTCACCATGCTCGGCGCCGAGCAGAAGGAGTGGCTGCTCGACGGGCTGCACGACTCGCCGGCCCGCTGGAACCTCATCGCCTCGCAGATCATGATGGCCGAGACCGACCTCCAGATCGGCGACGGCAAACTCTGGTACTACGACGCCTGGGACGGCTACCAGGCCGAACGCAACGCGCTCCTCGACGAGTTCGAGAGCATCCGCAACCCCGTCGTCCTGTCCGGTGACCGCCACCTCACGATGATCAGCGACCTCAAGAAGGACTACGCCGACCCGGACTCCCGCGTGGTCGGCGCCGAGTTCGTCGGCACCTCCATCTCCAGCAACGGTGACCAGGACCAGGCCGCCTTCCACGCCGAGTGGGACCCCCGGATGGCGGACAACCCGCACTGGAAGCTCATCGACGCCCACCGCGGCTACCACCTCTTCGACATCCGGCCGGGCGGCATCGACGCCCAGGTCCGCGTCGCCGACACCGTGCTCCAGCCGGACGCCGCCTCCAGCACGCTGGCCCGGCTGCGGGTCGAGGCGGGGAAGCCCGGCGTACGGCTGGTGTGACGCCGCAGATGCCGTAGCAGCCGTACGGGAACGCCCTGGGACTCATCCGCGTCCCAGGGCGTTCTCAGGTAAGACTCAGGTGAGAGATTTAGCGTCCCGTGACCATGGAGACCGACTGTTCGACACCTGACACGGCAGCCCCCGAGACGGCCGCGCCCGCCCCGCTGCCCGCCGGCACCCGCCTCCTGCACATCGGACCGCACAAGACCGGGACGACGGCGATCCAGGGCGCGCTGTTCGCCGCGAAGGACGCGATGGCCGAACGCGGCGTCGCCTTCCCGGCCCGCACCAGGCACCCCATGGAAGCCGCCCTCGCGGTCTGCGCACTCCCCGGCATGATGGGCGACACCGAGCCGACCGAGGGGCACTGGCAGCGGCTGACGGAGCTGGTGCGCGCCACCGGGCCGCGCACCTCCGTGATCAGCAGCGAGTTCTTCGCCGACGCGCCCGACGACGAGACCATCGCCCGCATCGCGGAGGACCTCGGCCCAGGCCGGGTGCACGTCCTGATCACGCTGCGCCCGCTGGCGCGGATCATGCCCTCGCAGTGGCAGCAGTACGTGCAGAACGGCCTGCGCATGGGCTACGAGGACTGGCTCGACCACATGCTGCGCAAGGCGCCGTACGAGAAGCCGAACCCCAGCTTCTGGCGGCGGCACCGACACGACCGGCTGGTCGAGCGCTGGGCGCGGGTCGTCGGCCCCGGGAACACCACCGTCGTCGTGGTCGACGACCGCGACCGCGACGGCCTCATGCGCATCTTCGAAACCCTCCTCGGCCTCCCGGCCGGTCTCCTGGCGCCCGTGCCCGACACCGCCAACCGCTCCCTCACGCTCGCCGAGACGGAAATGCTGCGCCGGCTCAACATGGAGTTCCGTGGAAACGGACTTCCCGACGAGCTGTATTCCAAGCTGGTGCGCAATGGCGCCGTCATGCATATGAAGAACGCCTGCCGCCCCGCGGCGGACGACGCGCGGATCGTCACGCCGGTATGGGCGCTGGAGGCGGCCGCCGGAATCGGCGCGGAGATGGCCGGACGGATCGCGGCCATGGGCGTACGGCTCCTCGGGGACCCGGCGCTGCTGTCCGCGCTGCCCCCGGCCGTGAGCGGGGACGCGGACCCGGACGGGCCGTCCGACGAACCGAGGATCGCCCCGGAGGTGGCCGCGCAGGCGCTGTACGGGGCGCTCGCCGTCGCGGCCGAGGTGCCGGTGCGGCCCGCCGCCGGACGGACCGTTCACCAGACGCCGTCCGGGGAACTCGTCCGGGTGCTCGGCCACCGTGCCCTCAGGCGGCTGAGGCGGAAGTGACCGTGTGCGGGGCGTGTGCCCCGGGTGCGAAAGGTGTGACCGGAAAGTGACCCGGTGTGGAATGCGGCGTACAGGCGGGTGTGCAACGTGTGCAGTTACTCACAGCAACCTGGACAATTCGGTCCGGCGTCACAGTATTCGTCCAGCGTACAAGGTGAATAACTGGTGTCCCGCACATATGCAGCAGAGGGCGCTCACCTTGCACTGCAGTAACCGAAAGTGGGACCATTCTCGGGTTCCCTGACGTCCCAAGGTAGGTCACCTGTGTCTGAGCACATAGCCAAGCCCCGTACCACCGCAGTGATCCTGGCTGGCGGCACCGGTCAGCGCGTGGGCCTGTCGATCCCGAAGCAGCTGCTGAAGATCGCCGGCAAGGCGGTCATCGAGCACACGCTGACCACCTTCGAGCACGCCGACTCGATCGACGACATCATCGTGCTGATGGCCCCGGGCTATGTGCCGGACATCGAGAAGATCGTCGCCAAGGCGGGCTTCAAGAAGGTCACCCGGATCATCGAGGGCGGCTCGACGCGGAACGAGACCACCGAGCGCGCCATCACGGCCCTCGGTGAAGGCCTGGCCGAGGGCGAGGACCGCAACGTCCTCTTCCACGACGCCGTGCGCCCCCTGCTGTCGCAGCGCGTGATCGACGACTGTGTCGCGGCCCTCGACCGCTACCAGGCCGTCGACGTCGCCATCCCGTCCGCGGACACGATCATCGTGACCCGCACCCACGGCGAGGACGGCGAGTTCATCACCGAGATCCCGGACCGCTCCCGGCTGCGCCGCGGCCAGACGCCCCAGGCGTTCAAGCTGTCCACGATCCGCCGCGCCTACGAGGTCGCGGCCGGCGACCCGAACTTCCAGGCCACCGACGACTGCTCCGTCGTGCTCAAGTACCTGCCGGACGTGCCGATCAACGTCGTGGCGGGCGACGAGTACAACATGAAGGTCACCCAGCCGGTCGACGTCTTCATCGCCGACAAGCTGTTCCAGCTCGCCTCCACCGCCGCGCCCGAGCAGGCCGACGAGGCCGCCTACCGCGAGCTGCTCACCGGCAAGACCCTGGTCGTCTTCGGCGGCTCGTACGGCATCGGCAAGGACATCGCCGAGCTGGCCGAGAGCTTCGGCGCCAAGACCTACGCGCTGGGCCGCTCCACCACCGGCACGCACGTCGAGAACCCGGAGGAGGTCGACGACGCGCTGTCCCAGGCGTACGCCGAGACCGGGCGCATCGACTACGTGATCAACACCGCCGGCGTGCTGCGCATCGGCAAGCTCGCCGAGACGGACAACGCGACCATCGAGGAAGCGCTGAAGGTCAACTACCTGGCGCCGGTGCAGATCGCCCGCTCCTCGTACAAGTACCTGGCCGAGACCAAGGGCCAGCTGCTCCTGTACACGTCCAGCAGCTACACCCGCGGCCGCGCCGAGTACAGCCTGTACTCCTCGACCAAGGCCGCGATGGTCAACCTCACGCAGGCGCTGTCCGACGAATGGGCGGGTGACGGCATCCGGGTGAACTGCATCAACCCGGAGCGCACCGCCACCCCCATGCGCACCAAGGCCTTCGGCCAGGAGCCCGCCGGCAGCCTGCTCTCCTCCGAGGCCGTCGCGCGCACCTCGCTCGACGTGCTGCTTTCGGAGCTCACCGGGCATGTCATCGACGTCCGCCAGCAGGACCCGACGGCGGGCGCCGGCAAGGCCTCCGGCTTCGAGGCGGCGCTGGCCTCCGTGCTGGACCGCCAGGACGGCATGGCATAATTAACGAAGAATAGTTTTCCGTCATTCAGGCCTCTGTGGTTGCGTGTTCACCGCGCATTCGCAGAGGCCTGAATCCGTAAAATCGCAGATCGTGCACAAGGCCCTTTCGGGACCTTTTCGGGTTCTTTCAAGGGTTCTCCGTGCGAAAACCGGCACCCACCCCTCAAGAGCAGGTTTCTCCGTGATTTCCACCGCTATACGCGTTGCCCGGGTGGGCAGCGCGGCACAGCTGGCCGCGGCGGTCCTCATGATCCTGGGCTTCCCCGCGCTCATGCTGGCCGCGCTCGTCCCGAGCGTCCCCGCCTTCGCGGCCGCCGCCGCAGTGACGTACCTGGCGGACCACTATCTGCACCGCAAGGGCAGCTATCTGATCAACCGCCTGAGCAAGGTGCGGGCCGGTCTCTCCATCCGCTTCCTGATCCGGCAGCTGCTGCTGGTCCTGCTGCTGGCCCGGCTCTCCCTCTCCGACGGCCTGATCTTCTACGGGGCCATCGCCTGCTTCATCGCGTCCTACGGCCTCCAGGCCCCGCACGGCGCGCTGGTGCAGCTGATCCGCAACCGCCGCCGGATGCCGGTCGCCACCCGCAACGTCGACCTGGCCTCCCGGGTCCGCATCCCGGACGCCCCGCCGCGCCGCCTGCTGCACCGTTCCGCGGAGAAGATGCTCCACCTCGACGTCGCCGCGGTCGTCGGCCTGCTGATCTCCGGCGCCACCGACTCGGCCGTGGCCGGCTTCATCGGCATCGGCGTCACGCTGGTCCTCGGCACGCTGTACGTCGCCGCCCTGGTGCCGTACGTCCGCGGCAGCAAGATCCCGCCGAACGCGGAGAAGGTCCTCGCCGCCGTCGACGACTGGCTGGGCGAGTACAAGCCGGAGACGGTGCTGTACTTCTCCGGCTCCAAGGACTCGGCGTACCAGGTCAACATGTGGCTGGAGACGATGGAGCAGCTGGACACCCGTCCGCTGATCATCCTTCGCGAGCGCGCCATCCTGAACAACATGGCGCCCACCACGGTCCCCGTCATCTGCGTGCCCGGAGGGGTGCACCTGATGAACATGGACCTGTCCACGGTGCGGGTCGCGCTGTACGCGGCGAACGTCGGCAAGAACATCCACCTGTTGCGCGTGCCGACCATGAAGCACGTCTTCATCGGCCACGGCGACAGCGACAAGCTCGCCAGCGTCAACCCGTACAGCAAGGTCTACGACGAGGTGTGGACCGCGGGCCGGGCCGGCCGCGACCGCTACGCCATCGCCGACGTCGGCGTCCGTGACGAGGACATCGCCGAGGTCGGCCGCCCGCAGCTCGCGCCGATCCAGACGTGGCAGGGCGTGCCGGAAGGCCCCCGCGACGGATCCGCCGACGGACACTGCCCGACCTTCCTGTACGCGCCGACCTGGGAGGGCTGGGACGGCAACCCCGGCAACACCTCGATCGTTCTCGCCGGCGAGAACATCGTGAACCAGCTGGTGCAGGCCGACCCGCCGGTCCGCGTCCTGTACAAGCCGCACCCCTTCACCGGCACGGTCAGCGCCGAGGCCAAGGCCGCCAACCAGCGCATCATCGCCCTGGTCGAGAAGGCCGCCGCCGCGCGCGCCGGGGACCCGGCCCACCGCGCCGACGCCGCCGCGCAGACGCAGGCCAAGGCCGAGCTGACGCGCATCGAGGCGCGTATCGCCGAGCTGTCCGGTTCGGCCGAGAAGGGCGACGAGGCGGAGGCCACCCGCGACGGGCTGGTCGACGTGGCCAAGCACGCCGAGATCGCCCGGCTGCGCGCCGAGTGGAACGACGCCTACTGGCGCTCCTTCCCCGTCTGGGAGCACCGGGTCATCACGGGCGCCGAACCGCGCCTGTACGACTGCTTCAATGTCTCCGACGCGATGGTCTCCGACATCTCGTCCGTGGTCTCCGACTTCATCGCGAGCGGCAAGCCGTACGCGGTGACGGACTCCGGCGAGCTGGGTGTCGAGGAGTTCAAGCGGCAGAACACCGCGGTGCGCGCCGCGGTGATCCTCTCCAACAGCGCGGCCGAGCTGGGCGAGTTGCTGGGCGCGGTCCGCGACCCGTCGGCCGACCCGCTGGGCGTCGACCGCCAGGAGCTGAAGCAGTACCTGCTCGGCCCGGACGAGCCGGCGTCCATCGTCCAGTTCAACACCGCGGTGCGCCAGCTGGCGCAGAAGGCCGAGGTACGCAACCTCGGCCAGGAGACCGGCGCCGCGGCCGCGGAGGACGCCACGTCCGCCGCTGTGGCCGACGACGCGACGGCGGCGGAGGCCGACGTGATCACGGGCTGACCCGCCCGGACCTGCCGACAGGGCCCGGTTTTCGAGGACAACTCCTCGAAAACCGGGCCCTGTTGCTGTCCGCGCCCGTTGTCCGCGGGTGATCTGTGACCTGCCTCACCATTTGAGTACGCATAGGCAACCAGTACGTACCTTCCACCGTCTTCCAGGTAGCGATTGAGGTGATACGGGGGAAATGTTCCATGACTAGGGGGAAGATTGTGACCGTCACGCAGCCTGATGTGAGTGTGGTCATCGGGGCGTACGAGGCGATGCCGTATCTGGTGAAATGCCTGGAGTCGGTCGAGGCGCAGTCGCTCGATCCGTCGCGGTTCGAAGTGATAGCCGTCGACGACGGATCGACGGACGGTACGGGGGAGTACCTGGAGGAGTTCGCGGAGCGCGCCGCCATGGCGGTGACCGTGCTCCGGCAGCCGAACTCCGGCGGCCCCAGCGGCCCGCGCAATGTGGGCCTCGGCAAGGCGCGCGGGCGCTATGTGTTCTTTCTCGACGCGGACGACCACCTCGGCGAGGAAGCACTGGAGCGCATGGTCGCCATGGCCGACGAGAACGGCACGGACGTGGTGCTCGGCAAGGTCGTCGGCGTCAACCGCGGTGCCCCGCAGTCGATGTGGGGCAAGAACCTGCCCCGTACGGACGTGTTCTCCTCGAAGATCAAGTTCACCCTCAGCGCGCAGAAGCTCTTCCGCCGCGACCTGCTCACCCGGCACGGGATGATCTTCGACGAGTCGCTGGTGACCGGCGAGGACGCGCTGTTCACGATGGAGGCCTACCTCCGCGCCGACGGCGTCTCGGTGATCGCCGACTACGAGTGCTACTACCTGGTCGGCCGGGAGGACGGCAAACACGCGACCAAGAGCGGCAGTTACACCCACCGCTTCGACTCCGCCCGCGCCCTGATGCACCTCATAGCCGATCACCTGCCCGCGGGCCCGCGCCGCGACAACCTGATGGTCCGCCCCTTCATCGTCACCCTGCTCCCGCAGTTCGGCACCGGCTTCCTGAAGCAGAGCGAGAAGGTACGGCGCCACAAGCTGGAGCTGGCGAAGCCGCTGATGGACGCGTACTGGAACGAGGCCGTGGCCGGCCGGCTCAAGGTGCACGAGCGGCTGCGGCTGCACCTGGTGGCCCAGGGCCGGGCCGATCTCCTCGTCGGCGTACTGGAGTTCATCAAGGCGAAGAAGACCCCCGTCGTGCACCTGGAGGCCCGCGGCCGCAAGGCCTACCTCGGCTACCCGCACTTCCGCGACCGGGCCGCCGGGGTCCCGGACAGCTGGTACGTCCCGACGACCCAGGAGACGGTCACCATCGAGGGCTTCAAGCCCCGCAGGGCCTCCCTCCCGCGGCTGCGGCGGGCGGCCCGCAGGGTGCTGGGACCGCTGCGGGCGGCGTGAGCGCCCGCCTCACTCGGCAGGAGCCCGCACAGCCGCGTCCTGCGGCTCGGCCGGGTCCAGGCTCGTCCGCGGCCCCGGGATCCCGCCGCCCGTACGCGCCGCGGCCCGCTCCCGGTGCTCGACGGCCGCCGCGTACAGCGCCTCGGCCGCCGCGTTGAAACGCACCTGCGAGGACGGCTCGGCAGGACCCAGCAGACGCAGCTTCAACTCGGCCCGCGCACCGGCGAGTTCGTCCCGCTCCGGATGGCGTACGGCAGCCAGCAAGGCCGGAACGCCGGACGCGTCCGGGGTGAGGACCGTCGCCGCCCGCACCGTCGGGAAGGTCTCCCGGAACGCGTCCTCGGGCAGCCCGCTGGTGTTCGCCACCGCATACGGCTTCTCGCTCGCGATGTAGTCCGAGATCACGCTCGACACATCGCTGATCAGCAGGTCGGCGCGGTTGAAGCAGTCGTAGATGGTGGGGCGCGCGTCCGTGACGACCTGGTGCTCGCCGTCGGGGAGCGAGGCCCAGTACGCCTCCTCCCAGGCGGTCGTGGCCGCCCGGACGGCGTCGCCGCGGCCCGGCTGCGGGACGGACTGGAGGAGCATCCGCTCGACATGGTCCGCGCTCGTACGGAAAGCGGACGTGGTGAGACGGTCCAACTCCCGGGTCCGCAGCGCCAGTTCCGCGGCCGCCTCCGGGCGGGGGTGCGCCTGCGCCCGCTCCCGGTTCGCCGCGCGGATCAGTTCCCGGATGCGAAGGTCGGCCGCCCCGGCCGCCCCATCCACCGATCCCGTCAGCGGATGCGGCTTGTACAGCAGCCGTACGCCCGGGTCCGCCAGCAGCCGCCGTACGAGGTTCTCGCCGGCCAGGGCCACCGACGTGTTGCCGGGGTTGCTGTCCCAGCCCTCCCAGGTGGGGGCGTACAGGACGGTGGTGAACGGACCGGCCGGGGGGCCGTCGTAGGGGCGGATCGCGGCAAGCTGCGGGCGGCCGATCTCCACCACGTCCTTGTCCTCCACGCCGACGTCCGCCAGCGCGTAACGCTCGCGCGCCGCGGGACCGGCCACCCACACCTCGTCGTACGCCTTCGCATACGGGTTGCACGAGGAAAGCTTGTCGCTCTCACCGTGGTTGACGAAGGTGTGCTGGATCGTGGGGATGCGCAGCACCTGCGACGTCTTGCCGGAGTTCGAGGGGTGGACGAGGACCCGGAGCGTCGACTGCTCCAGGCGCATCAGCGTCGAGACCTTGGGCAGGCAGACCACGGGGATGTCCGTCGCCGCGAGCTTCTGCAGCATGAAGCGTTCGCGCAGGACGATCAGCGGGCGCCCGTCGAGCTGCGCGAGCGGCTGGAGCCACATGTTCGCCTGGTACGCCGACGAGGCGCCGCCGGAGAAGTACAGGCCGACGGTCGGGCGGTACTCGGCCAGCCAGGCGTCGAACCAGTCGAGCACCTGCTGCTCGGAGGCGGGCTTCCGGCCGGGCAGCAGCCGCAGCAGCAGCTCGCCGAGGCCGACGGCCGCGAGCCCCACCGACAGCGCGATCCCGGTCGCCGCGAGCCGCCGGTCGTCGGTCGCCGCCATGGCCAGCAGTCCGGCCGTGGCGGGCAGTCCGAAGACCGGCAGCCGGTGGCCCGGGCGGCGCAGCAGCAGCGCCGGCGGCGCGGGGGACAGCCGCAGCGCCGAGGCGTCGATGTTGCGGGTCAGCACCGGGAGGGTCCGGGTGCGGCGGACCAGGACGGAGGCCGCCTGGATCGCGAAGTGGAGCACGTAGAACAGCAGCAGGCCGGCCAGCAGGGGCGTGCAGCGCGCCTCCTGGTCCTGCTCCTCGATCCTGAGCAGGCCCACCACGAGCAGGAGGTCCCGCACCACCTGCCGGACCGTGACGTCCGCGTGCGACTTCGCGAACGCCGAGGCCATCGAACGCTGCCAGCGGTACAGCGCGGCCTCGGTGACCAGCCCCGCGCCCGTCGCCGCGACGAGCAGCATCGCGTGCGGGAGCAGGGCGGCGGTGACCTGGACGGCGAAGGAGGCCCCGAGGAGGGCCGTGATGAGCGCTCTCACCGCGGTCTGCCGGTGGGGGAGGCGTGTGGGCACTGCGGTCACTCCAAGGTGCTGTGCGTGTGCGGGAGCGCGCCCTCGGTCGTCCGGGGCGGGCGTCCGGGTTAACGCCCGCCGACCTTCCAACGACACGCGATGGACGGCACTTTGGTCGTTTCATCCGACCGAAGCGGCGGGAGCGGCGCCCGTCCGCCCTGTGGACCGACAGGCGTCACACGTGCCGCTTCGCGTAGATTGCCGTGCGGGTGAGCCGGATCGACACACATCGACACGAGGGGACACACCGCAGGTGGCAGGGGCAAGGCAGGCTGTGGCGCAGGCGCACAGGATCGTCGTCAAGGTGGGTTCCTCCTCGCTGACCACGGCTTCGGGCGGCCTGGACGCGGACCGCGTCGACGCCCTCGTCGACGTCCTCGCCAAGTGCCGCAGCGGCGGCGAGCGGGAGATCGTCCTCGTCTCCTCCGGTGCCATCGCCGCCGGCCTCGCTCCGCTGGGACTGCGCCGCCGCCCCCGGGACCTCGCCCGGCAGCAGGCCGCCGCCAGCGTCGGCCAGGGCCTGCTGGTCGCCCGCTACACCGCCTCCTGCGCCCGCCACGGCGTCCGCGTCGGCCAGGTGCTGCTCACCTCCGACGACATGAGCCGCCGCGCCCACCACCGCAACGCCTCGCGCACCCTCGACAAGCTCCTCGCGATGGGTGCCCTTCCGGTCGTCAACGAGAACGACACGGTCGCCACGGACGAGATCCGCTTCGGCGACAACGACCGCCTCGCGGCGATCGTCGCCCATCTCGTCCGCGCCGACCTGCTGGTCCTGCTCTCCGACGTGGACGGTGTCTACGACGGTGACCCCAGCAAGCCCGGTACGTCGCGGATAGCGGAGGTGCGCGGCCCCGAGGACCTCGCGCACGTCGAGATCGGCAGCGCGGGCAAGGCCGGTGTCGGTACCGGCGGCATGGTCACCAAGGTCGAGGCGGCCCGGATCGCGACCGAGGCCGGCATCCCCGTGGTGCTCACCAGCGCCGTGCACGCCGCCGATGCCATGGCGGGCCGGGACACGGGCACGTACTTCCACCCCACGGGCAAGCGCTCCGCCGACCGGCTGCTCTGGCTCCAGCACGCCTCGACCCCGCAGGGCGCGCTCACGCTGGACGACGGCGCGGTGCGCGCGGTCGTCGAACGGCGCACCTCGCTGCTGCCCGCCGGCATCGCGGCCGTCGAGGGCGACTTCGCTGCGGGCGACCCCGTCGAGCTGCGCGACAGCGCGGGCCGGGCCGTGGCCCGCGGCCTGGTCAACTTCGACGCCAAGGAGATTCCCCAGCTCATCGGCCGCTCCACCAGGGAGCTGGCGCGCGAGCTGGGCCCCGCGTACGAACGAGAGGTCGTACACAGGGACGACCTCGTGCTCCTGCACCCGTGAACACCTGTCAAAGCGCCGCCCGCGGCATCCGTAACGGCTGATTCCGGGGCCCCCGCCAGGGGGACGTTCGGCAAAACCACCACACGAGAGCGCCCCACCTGCTCAACTTTGTTGCAGGGACTTTCGGCACGACCATTGCGAAAAGGAGGCCGTCGTGAGACGAGTGCGCCCTGGGGCGCGCGGTGGCGCCTCCCGTGCGGCCGGCGAGGAGCGTGCCCTGATGAGCGTCGCGGCCGGGGACTCGTACGAGCGCGAGGAACCCGCGGACCAGCCACGCCTGTGGCACGTCACGCTGAGCGTCTCCGGCGGCGAGGCCCCGCTGAAGGAGGTCAGGCGCGGCCTTGAGCAGCTCGCCCACGACCACCCCTTTCTGCTGACCAGCCGGTACGCGAACGACCACGCCGAGATCCGCTACTGGGAAGAGGCCCGCGACCTGCACGACGCCGCCGCGGTCGCGCTGCGCCTGTGGGGCGAGCACCGGCAGACCGCCCAGCTCCCGCCCTGGGAGATCGTCGGCCTGGAGGTCATCGACCGCGAGACCTACCACCAGCGGATCGCCGAGGGATACGGGCCGCTGCCGGCCACCCCTGTCGGCGTACATCCCTTTTGAGCCGTCTTCGCCCTGTGTCTCGCGGTTTGGGACAGCGGCTGGACGGACTCGTTCGGAGCATTACGCTGCCGACATGACCACGCTCTCGCCGTACGACTCGATGTCCCCGGTCACCCAGGCCGCCTACCGCGCCAAGGCCGCCGCCGCCGACCTCGCGCCCCTGCCGCGGGCCGAGAAGGACGACGCGCTGCTCGCCATCGCGGACGCGCTGGAGGTCCGCACGAGCGAGATCGTCGCGGCCAACGCCAAGGACATCGCCAAGGCCCGCGAGGCCGGCACCAGCGAGACCGTCATCGACCGCCTGACGCTCACCCCCGAGCGGGTACGGGCCATCGCCTCCGACGTCCGCGACGTCGTCGCCCTGCCCGACCCGGTCGGCGAGGTCGTCCGCGGCTCGACCCTGCCCAACGGCATCGACCTGCGCCAGGTCAGGGTGCCCCTCGGCGTCGTCGGGATCATCTACGAGGCCCGCCCGAACGTCACCGTCGACGCGGCCGCCCTCTGCCTGAAGTCCGGCAACGCGGTCCTGCTGCGCGGCTCGTCCTCGGCGTACGAGTCGAACACCGCCCTCGTCCGCGTGCTGCGCGACGCCGTCGGCGGGGCCGGGCTGCCCGCCGACGCCGTACAGCTCGTGCCCGGCGAGAGCCGCGAGTCCGTACAGGAGCTGATGCGCGCCCGCGGCCTCGTCGACGTCCTCATCCCGCGCGGCGGCGCCTCGCTGATCCGCACGGTCGTCCAGGAGTCCATCGTCCCGGTCATCGAGACCGGCACCGGCAACTGCCACGTCTACGTCGACGCGCAGGCCGACCTCGACATGGCCGTCGAGATCCTGATCAACTCCAAGGCCCAGCGCCCCAGTGTCTGCAACTCCGCCGAGACGCTCCTGGTCCACCAGGACATCGCCGCCGAGTTCCTGCCGCGCGCCCTGGACGCCCTCGCGGACGCCGGGGTCACCGTGCACGCCGACGAGCGCGTGATGGCGTACGCGAAGGACTCCCGGGCCACCGTCGTCGAGGCCACGGCCGAGGACTGGGAGACCGAGTACCTCTCGTACGACATCGCCGCCGCCGTCGTCGACTCGCTCGACAGGGCCGTCGAGCACATCCGGCTGTGGACCTCCGGCCACACCGAGGCGATCGTCACCACCTCGCAGCAGGCCGCCCGCCGCTTCACCCGGCTGGTCGACTCCACGACCGTCGCCGTGAACGCCTCGACCCGGTTCACCGACGGCGGCCAGTTCGGCTTCGGCGCCGAGATCGGCATCTCCACGCAGAAGCTGCACGCGCGGGGGCCCATGGGGCTGCCGGAGCTGACGAGCACCAAGTACATCGTCACGGGCGACGGGCACATCCGGCGCTGAACCCCGCCCCGGCGGAACTGTCTCGTCAGGTGGATGAATTTCCATACCGTCTGCCCAAAATGACCCCCCAGGTCTACTCTGGATCCGTGCCGGAGGACGTGGGGGGCACGCCGTTCGCCGACGGCTGGGAGCCCGACGACGACCGCGACCGCGGGGGTGCGGACGAAGAGTTCGCCTCCGTGGTCTTCGACGAGGACTTCGTACGGGCGGCCGTGGTCCACGAGCCGACCGCGGTGGAGCGCCTGCTCGCCGCCGCACAGGCCCGCGCGGAGGCCTCCGAGGCCGAGGCCCGCCGGGCACGCACCCGTCGTGCCCGTGGCGACGACGAGCGCTACGAGGACGGGTTCGGCCCCGACGACCCGGGCGATTTCGGCCATGACCCGGATCTGGACGACCTGGACGACACCGAGGTCCTCGAAGGCCGCTACGGCAGCCCGGGGACGTACGGCAGGATCTACGGGAAACAGGTCCGCTGGCACCGCACCGTCGCCTGGGTGCTCGCCCTCGTGATGGGCATCGGCATGGTCGCACTGGCGTTCGCCGCGGTGTACCGGGGGACGTCCTCGGGCCGCCAGGAGCCGGTTTTGCCGTCCACTTCGACAGGCGTCGAACAAACCCAGGACAAGGTCACCGGCACCGGCCCCTCCGCCTCGGCCGACCACTCCCAGCCGGCGCTGTCGGCGGATCCTCGAACGCCGTGACGGGCCCGGCCCGGACCCGGTGACGGGCAAGGCCCCGACCCGGTGACAGGCGCTGCCCGGACCCTGTGACGGACCTGGTGAGAACCTGTCAGAACTTGTCGTGCACCACCGCGTTTACCCGGGCTCCCGGAGACCTACTCTGAAGGTATGGGCGGGACTGGAGACCCACCTGAGGGGACACCCGAGGGTGCCTCCACAGGTGGCGAGGACGAGTACCGATCCGTCGTCTTCGACGAGTCGTTCGTCCGCGCTGCCCGCCTCCAGGAGTTCTCGGCGCAGGAACGCATCGCCGACCACGCCCCCGCCGTACGCCGCCGCCCGTCCCTGCACCGGGGCCTGTCCCGGCAGGCGCTGATCCTCGTCCTGCTGATCGCCATCGCCTTCGGCACCGCGATCTACATGGGCGTCCGCCACCCGTACCAGACCCCCGCCGCCCAGCCCGCCGAGCCGCTGCGGATGACGGTCATCCCGCTCTCGCCAGGGGCCGCCGTACCCGGGGCCATCGACCCCGAACTGCTGTACGCGCGCAGCCCCGCCGACCAGTTCCGCGTGGGCGGCGACGGCATCACCATGCCCGCCTCCCGGCGCACCGCACACTTCTCCGACGGCCAGGTCGTCGCCGCGCTGACCACCGCCAAGGACTACCTCGTCAAGTCCTCGCTCGACCCGGACGTCCTCAACGGCGGCACGAGCCGGCCCGTACGGATCCTGCTCGACCCGCAGCAGCTCGACCAGTTCGACCAGAGCTTCACCCACCCCGCCGCGGACGGACGGCACGCGCCCACCGGCTGGCTCGTCCGCTTCGACCCGACCCGCGCCGAACTCGCCGACTCCAAGATCCGGGTGCAGGGCACCCTCCAGGTCGCCGAGCTCGACTCGAACACCCTGGAGATCACCGCCGACCACACCTTCGTCTACGCCCTGCGGCCCACGGGCTCGGACGCGACGGCGAAGGCCTCGCTGTTCACCGTCCGGCGCGAGCTGCAGTTCCGCTTCGACCGCGACGACCTGCGCATGCACCAGGCCCAGCTGGTCGTCTCCTACGTCCAGGCCGGGCCGCTCGCCTGCGCCGAGGACTCGGTCAACCATCTGCACCCGCTGCTCGCGGGGCAGACGGCCAAGGCGGGCGGCCCGGCCGGCACGGACCCGTACGCGACCGGCAGCGCCACGGCCCTGTGCGGATCGCTGGCGACGAGCGCGCAGCCAAGGCTCTGACGGCCGCCGCCGCGTTCCGTGGGGCGGCTCAGTCCTCGTCCTCCCCGGGAGCCCCGTCCTGGGGCGGCTGCTCCTGGGGCGGCGTCCGGTCCGTGGTCGCCTGGTCCGTGGGCGTCTGCTCCCCGGACGCCCGGTCCTTGGGCGGCTGGTCCTTCGGCGAGGTGCTCGCGAAGCCGCCGAAGCCCCGCCGTACCCGGCCGCCGATGTCGCCCGCGCCGCCCGCGAGGTCGCTGACCAGCTTCATCAGCGGGTCCTTGGAGCTCTTCACGTCGCTGGCGTAGCTGGCCGCCGACTGCCGGAAGGAGTCCGAGACCGAGGTGTCCCTGTCCTCGTCGCACCGCGGGTAGTGGCCGTCCATGATCCGCTGGTAGTCGCGGGACTCGGCCCACTTCTTCAGCTCGGCGGCGCGCACGGTGGTGAAGGGGTGGGTGCGGGGGAGCGTGTTGAGGATCTTGAGCACGGAGTCGCGCAGGTCGCCCCCGGCCTCGTACTCCTCGGCCTGGGCGAGGAACGCGTCCACGTTCATCTCGTGCAGGTGGTTGCCGCCCGCGAGCTTCATCAGGCCGCGCATCGAGGCCCGCAGGTCCTGGCCGACCAGCAGCCCGGCGCGGTCCGCGGACAGCTCCGACTTGCGGAACCATTCGCGCAGCGCGGTCACGATCGCCATGATCGCGAGGTTGCCCAGCGGGATCCAGGCGACCCGGAGTGCCAGGTTCGTGAGGAAGAGCAGGATCGTGCGGTAGACGGCGTGGCCGGAGAGCGCGTGGCCGACCTCGTGGCCGATGACCGCCCGCATCTCCTCCTCGTCCAGCAGCTCGACGAGGCCGGTGGTGACGACGATGATCGGCTCGTCCAGGCCGATGCACATCGCGTTCGGCTGCGGGTCCTGGGTGACGTACATCGGCGGGACCTTCTCCAGGTCCAGGATGTAGCAGGCGTCCCGCAGCATGTCGTTGAGGTGCGCGAACTGGGCGTCCGAGACGCGCACCGAGTCGGACAGGAACAGCAGCCGCAGACTGCGCTCGGGCAGCAGGCCGCTGAGCACCTTGAATACCGTGTCGAAGCCGCTGAGCTTGCGCAGGGCCACCAGGGCCGAGCGGTCCGCCGGGTGTTCGTACGCCCGGGAGGAGATCCCCTCGAAGCGCCTGCGCTGCCTGCTCGGCACGTTCTCGTGCCCGTTCTGCTCGTGGCTGTCGTCGGACATGTGTTCCCCCATGCTCTGAAGTGCCGTGCCCCCGAAGCGGGATCCAGCGTAGGCGGAGATACCGTGATGGGGCAGCACACCGTAAGGAGCTATCCCCATGGAGCACATCCCCGCAGCCCACTGGCTGACCGAGGCGGCCGATGCCGCGGACAAGCAGGGGCCGGGCAATCTGCTCCGTATCGTGCTGATCGTGATGGTGGTGGGCGCCGTCCTGCTCGGCTGGTTCCTGTTGCGCGGCTACAAGCGGGACGACTGACGTACTCCCTGCGACTTCCGTCCTTACTTCCCGGCTCCTTCCCGGTGTCCTCACTTGTCTGACGCCGTCCGCGCCGTGGACGTTGCCTCGTCGTTGTGACGTACGTCGCCTCGTGCGCCGTCGGGGGCGTCGCGCGGCCGGGGTCCCCAACGGCGGAGTCGGCGTGATCGCCGTGCACGTGCCCGCTTACGATGGGCCGAAGTCTTTATCCCGATCCCACACCCGGATAGGTTCTGCCGACGATGAGCTTCCACAGCACCGCTGCCCAGCTGGTCACCTTTGCCGCCGAGGGCGAGGAGCACGGTGGCAACCACGAGAGCCTCAGCCCCTACCTGACGGGTGGCGGCGCGCTCTTCGTCCTCCTCCTGCTGCTGTGGATCACCACGCGTTTCAACCGGGACCGCTGAGTCCCGCCGGCCTCGCCCTCGGGGGCCTGTCGACCGAAGCCCGTGGGCCGGGCCGGTAGGGTCTGCACGCATGGGAGAGCAGGACATGCCTACCGGTCCGGCGAGCGGCAAGGTGATCAGCGCTGGGCGCGGCCCGGGAAACGGCCCGTCGAACCCCGGCAAGCGCCGCCTCGGCGTCATGGGCGGAACGTTCGACCCGATCCACCACGGGCACCTCGTGGCGGCCAGTGAGGTCGTCGCGCAGTTCCACCTCGACGAGGTGGTGTTCGTGCCGACCGGGCAGCCGTGGCAGAAGAGCGCCAAGCAGGTCTCCCCGGCCGAGGACCGCTATCTGATGACGGTCATCGCGACCGTCGAGAACCCGCAGTTCTCGGTGAGCCGCATCGACATCGACCGCGGCGGCCCGACCTACACCACGGACACCCTGCGCGACCTGCGCGCGCTCAACCCCGAAACGGACCTCTTCTTCATCACGGGCGCCGACGCGCTCGGCCAGATCCTCACCTGGCGCGACACCGAAGAGCTGTTCTCCCTCGCGCACTTCATCGGAGTCACCCGACCCGGCCACACCCTGGCCGACCCGGGGCTTCCGGAGGGCGGTGTCTCGCTCGTCGAGGTCCCCGCGCTCGCCATCTCGTCCACAGACTGCCGTGCGAGGGTCGCCAAGGGCGACCCTGTCTGGTATCTGGTGCCGGACGGTGTGGTGCGCTACATCGACAAGCGCGAGCTGTACCGCGGCGAGTGAGCCGAGAGGGGCACCGGTGAACGACCGATACGACGCTGGATACGGGGGCGACCAGTACGAGCTCGTCGGCTACGACGAGTTCGGGCAGCCTGTGTACCGGCAGGTGCCGCCACAACAGCAGCCGCAGTCGCAGCAGCAACCGCAGCAGCCGCCTCAGCAGGGCTATGACCCCTATGGGCAGCAACAGGGCTACGGCTACGACCCGTACGCGACCTCGTACGACACCGGCCGCCAGCAGCCCGTGCCGCCGTACGACACCGGCTCGCAGCAGCCCGTGCCCCCGTACGACCCCTACGATCCGTACGGCACCGCCTCCCAGGCCGCGCCGTCCGTCCCGGGGACCGCGTACGACCCCTACGGGCAGACCGCGAGCACCGGGCAGCAGCCGCGGGTCGCCGAGCAGACCGCCTACATCCCGCAGCAGGCGGCGCCGGCGGAGCAGGAGCAGGACGATCCCCACCGCGGCGACCGGCCCCGCGCCGACCGCGACTACCGCACCGAGCAGTTCGCGTTCGTCGAGGAGCAGGAAGCCGAGTCCGAAGACGTCATCGACTGGCTGAACTTCACCGAGAACCGCACCGAGCGCCGCGAGGAGGCCAAACGCCGAGCCCGCAGCAGGATCGTCGCCCTGGTCGTGGTGCTCGCCCTGGTGGTCGTCGGCGGCGTCGGCTACCTCTGGTACGCGGGCAAGCTCCCCGGCTCGTCCTCGGGCGACAAGGCCGGCACCACGACAGCGGCCGGCGCCCAGAACCGCGACGTGATCGTCGTCCACCTGCACAACACCAAGAAGGGCGGCACCTCCACGGCGCTGCTCGTCAACAACACCACCACCAAGCAGGGCGCCACCGTCCTGCTGCCCAACTCCCTTGCCCTGACGGACGACGACGGCACCACGACCACGCTCGCCAAGTCGGTCGACGGCGACGGCTCGTCCGGCACCCGGGACTCCATCGACACGGTCCTCGGGACCGACATCGAGGGCACCTGGCGCCTCGACACCCCCTACCTCAACAACCTCGTCGAGCTCGTCGGCAACATCGACATCGACACCAACGCCGCCGTGCCGGACCCCGACGCGAAGAAGAAGGGCGAGGAGCCCCTCGTGAAGAAGGGCGAGGCCCAGACCCTCAGCGGCAAGATGGCCGTCGCCTACGCGACCTACCGGGCCTCCGGTGAGTCCCAGGACGCTCAGCTGGAACGGTTCGGCCAGGTCATGCAGGGCGTGCTGCGCAAGCTCTCCTCCGACCAGCAGGGCGCGACGGTCACCGTGCAGACCCTGGCGCAGATCCTCGACCCGTCCCTGACCGACAAGGACCTCGGCGCCTTCCTCGCCAAACTCGCCGACCACGCCAAGGGCGGCGACTACAAGACCGCGCTGCTGCCCGTCCAGCAGGACGGCACCCTGAGCGAGCAGGCCACCGACAGCGTGGTCAAGAACCTCCTCGGCGGCGCCGTGAAGAGCCCCGAGAAGGGCGACGCCGTCCGGGTCGGCATCAAGAACGCCACCGGCAGCAAGGACGCCACCGAGAAGGCCCGCGTCGTCCTGGTCAACGGCGGCTACACCTTCCTGGACTCCGGCACGGGCACTGCCCAGACCGTGTCCCGGATCACGTACGCCGATGCCGCCTCGAAGGACGACGCCGTCGAGGTCGCCAAGACCCTGGACCTGCCCACCAGCGCGGTGAAGAAGGGCGAGGTCACGTCCAACGCGGACGTGTCCGTGGTGCTCGGCCAGGACTACAAGACGTCGTCGTGACATCTCGGTGACGGAGATCACGGGCCGGGGCGCCCCAGGGAGCCCGGGCCCGTGATCGCGTAAACGCGTGGGGTGGTGTCGGCGGTCCGTGAGACCCTTGGGGTATTACTGACCGCCGACCGAAAGCCGCGTAGTGACCGCCACGGACCGCTCCATCGAGCTCATCACCACCGCCGCACAGGCGGCTGCCGACAAGCTCGCGCACGACATCATCGCCTACGACGTCAGCGACGTGCTGTCGATCACGGACGCCTTCCTGCTGGCGTCCGCGCCCAACGACCGCCAGGTCAAGTCGATCGTCGACGAGATCGAAGAGCGGCTGAACAAGGAGCTCGGCGCCAAGCCCGTGCGCCGCGAGGGCGACCGCGACGCCCGCTGGATCCTCCTCGACTACGTGGACATCGTCGTGCACGTGCAGCACAGCGAGGAGCGTGTCTTCTACGCCCTCGAGCGGTTGTGGAAGGACTGCCCCGAGCTGGACCTCCCCGCCGATGCCAAGGCGACGCGCGGCAAGGCCGCCGAGCACGCCAAGCTGCAGGATGTGGAGGACGCCGCCGAATACGGGGAGCTGCGGTGACCGCCCCCGCCGTCGGCGCGCAGGCCGGCCGGAAGCCGGGCCGGGGCCGCCGAGTCATCCTCTGGCGGCACGGCCAGACCGCCTGGAACGTGGAGCGCCGCTTCCAGGGCACCACGGACGTCGAACTGACCGGGACCGGTGTCGGCCAGGCCCGGCGCGCAGCCCGGCTGCTCGCCTCGCTGAAGCCCGACTCGATCGTCGCCTCGGACCTCCAGCGCGCCGCGAACACGGCCGCCGAACTGGCCGCGCTGACCGGCCTCGACGTCACCCACGACGAAGGCCTGCGCGAGACCTACGCGGGCGTCTGGCAGGGGCTGACGCACGAGGAGATCATCGCCCGGCACGGCGACGAGTACGCCGCGTGGAAGCGCGGTGAGCCGGTGCGCCGCGGCGGCGGCGAACTGGAGACCGAGGTCGCCGACCGCGCCGCCCCCGTGGTGCTGCGGCACGCCGACAAGCTTCCCGAGGCCGGCACCCTCGTGGTGGTCAGCCACGGCGGCACGATTCGCACGACCATCGGCCGCCTGCTCGGCATGGAGTCCCACCACTGGGAGAGCCTCGGCGGTCTCTCCAACTGCTGCTGGTCCGTCCTCGGAGAGGGCGCCCGGGGCTGGCGGCTGCTCGAGCACAACGCCGGCACGCTGCCGGAGCCGGTGCTCGGCGACGACGACTGAGCGGTCCCGGCGGCTCTCCGGAGCCTCTCCGCCGTCGCTCCGTGCGGCCCGGGACGGCCGCCAGGACCGGATTTCACTTTCCGGCGGGTCGCAGGCTAAAGTTCTTCTTGTTCGGCCCGCAGGGCGGGAAGAACACAAGGGGCTATAGCTCAGTTGGTAGAGCGCCTGCATGGCATGCAGGAGGTCAGGAGTTCAATTCTCCTTAGCTCCACAGATCAACTCTCTGGAGTTGTCGAGGATCAGCACTGAAGATCCCGTTCCCGTCAGGGAGCGGGATCTTTTTTGTGTCCGCTTGAGTCACTTGGGCTTCCGGGGCGTATACCTCTGCGGACGCGCTCCCGGCGTGCGCATACGCGCCGGTCGCCAAGGCTCTGCCGGGTGCCGTGTCCGGACTGGTACGAAGGCGTCGCTGACCGTATTGCTCCGGCCGTGGCAGAATCAAACGGCCGGAAGGGGGCGCGGCCCGACGGGAGGGAGTAGCGATGCCTGCGAGCATCCTCGGGGAGGTCGGCGATCCCCCCGAAGTGGCGGTGGCGCGACCGAAGGCCACTCTCCTCGACTGCCCTTCCTGCGGATCGGTCCACGTCGCCCAGGTTCTCGGTGACAACGGCGGGATTTCCTACGTGTGCACGGCCTGCGGCCACAGCTGGAGCTGATCGATGGGTGCACACAGGCGGAAGTGCGATTGGTGCGGCAGCGGTACGCCGATCGTCCGCGACATGGAACCGGTCAACCACGACTACCAGTACTGGTGCGAGGAATGCGCGCGGGCGCTGATCATAAAAGGCGACCCGATCGAGACGTACCGCGAGCTGGAGGGCGAGCCGATCTACGGCCGGCTCCTCGACGAACACTGCACGCTCAAACGCTTCTACTCGTTCGCGACGGCCTGAGCCGACCGGGCCGGGACCCCGGCCTCGGTGGCGCCGGTCACAGCGCCGCCGGTCACAGCAGCGGTCCGGCGGAAACGATTTGGTGGTGCACCCCGGTGACCGTGTAATGTTGGCGTCGCCGCCGGGGAAACCGGGCGGAACAAAGCAAGGGGCTATAGCTCAGTTGGTAGAGCGCCTGCATGGCATGCAGGAGGTCAGGAGTTCAATTCTCCTTAGCTCCACAGCAGTTCGAAGGCGGGTCACCCGATCAGGGTGACCCGCCTTCGTCGTGTCGCGGGGTCAGCCCCGGCCGCTGCCGAGGGCGCGGCGGCCGCGCCCCTGCGAGAGGACGGGCAGGTTGTTGCGCGCCGGAGCGGCGGACCGCTCCTCCTCGATGCGCAGAGCGAGCGCCGGGCAGCGGCGTACGGCGCGCACGGCCTTCGCTTCCGCGTAACGGGGCACCGGCGCCTGAGCGACGGTCGGGAAGCCGTCGGCGCCCAGTTCGAAGACCTCCGGGAGAATGTCCGCGCACAGGCCGTGGCCGCGGCACAGCGTCCAGTCGACGTAGATCTTCTGACGGCTGGGTCCCGAGTCCTCCGGCTGGCCGCCGGGGACGCCGCTCGGGACCTGTCCCGGCTCGAACAGCGGGAGCACGCCGTGCACCGGCCGGCCGCAGCCGTTGCCGAGGACGTGCGCGGCCAGGTCGTCGGTGAACGCCTTGAGCGTCGACTCCAGGAACATCGCGGAGCCGTCCGGGTGCGAGCAGGCACCGCGCCGCTTCACGGCCTTGGCGACCTGCTTCACGGCCTCCAGGGCGGCCGGGCCGCCGCCGTTGAGGATGTCCTCCAGGCCGCGTGCCGCGGCGGGCAGACCGAGGTAGCAGGGACCGCACTGTCCCGCGCTCTCCCCGGCCAGCCACTGGGCCACCCGCAGCGATTCGCCGAGGGCGCAGGTCTCCTGGCTGATCGGCAGCACCGCGCCCGCGCCGAGCGCTCCGCCGACCGCGTCCAGCGAGTTCCGCGACACGATCGCCTCGTCGACCGTCGCGGAGTCCAGCCACTTGCCGTGGTAGCCGCCGGTCAGCACGCCCTGCAGCACCGGGGGCGCGCCGGCGAGCTGAAGCACGTACCGCAGAGGTACACCGGTCGGGACCTCAAGCACCATCGGGCGGGCGACCGCTCCGGAGACGGTGAGCATGACGGTGCCCGGCTCGTCGTACAGACCGGTGTTGCAGTAGCGCTCGGAGCCGATGCGGGCGGCGATGGCCAGCTGGGCGAACGTCTCGGCGTTGGACAGCAGTGTGGGTGCGCCGCCGACACCGCTCTGCGACGCGCTGATCTTGCGGCCCGGCGGGATCGCCGGGCCGCCGTCTATGGAGCGGATCAGCGAGGCCGCCGCGCCGGTCACCATGCGGACCGGATTGCGCTGGACGCGGGCGCGGATGGCCGCGCCGCGCCGGTTGGTCAGCCCGCGCTCGGCGAGCGCCGCCTCCATCGAACGCTGGGTGGATTCGCGGGTCACGCCGACGACGAGGGTGCGGGCACCCAGTGCCTCGGCGACCAGCAGGGCACCGTCCAGGATGAGATGCGGAGCACGGTTGATCATCACCGTGTCCTTGCGGCAGGCGGGCTCGTCCTCACTTCCGTTGACGACGACCACGGGCCGTACGCCGCGCTTGATCGCCGACTCGGCGACCGACCGCAGCTTCTTGTGGAAGGGGAAGCCCGCGCCGCCGCGCCCCTTGAGGGAGATCCGCTCGGCGAGCTGCGCGAGCTGCTCGCCGCCGATCGGTTCGAGCGGGCCGTGCACCTTGAGGTGCATCGGCAGGTCGAGCCGCTCGACAAGGTCGAAGCCTGACGTGAGCTGCGGAAGCCCGACGACCCGGACTTCTGGGACGTCGGGCAGGGCCTCGTTCACTTAAAAGCCTCCGGAAGGCGCGTTCCAGGGTTCGCCGGAGCTCGGCGCGTCGAAGGCACCGGGCTGTGAATCCGTGGCGGGACCGCTGTTGTACGTGTCGTTCGTGTTGTACGTGCCGTAGGGGTCGTTCGTTTCACCGGTTTCGTACGGAGATTCGTACGGAGACTGGAAATTGCCTTGATACGCGGCGCCCACGAAGGTGTCGTTCAGCGGGTCGTACGCGGACGGGGGAGCCTCACCGACCGGCGGCGGGGACGGGGCCGGCCACCGGCCGCCGCCCTCGACGGGCGGGAGCGACTGGGTGGGCTGCAGGTCCATGGGCACGTTCATGCGTGCGGTCTGGTCGGCCGCCAGGGGGTCCTGGGCGCGCGGGGTCGCCGAAACGGCCCGGTAGGCCGCGGCGAAGCCGTTGCCGGACTCGGGCGTCATGGTCCGCGAGGGAGCGTCGTAGAGCGACGTCGAGGGGGATGCCGCCCGCTGCGGCGGCACCGCCGTGTCCGGCGAAGGGCTCGCCGACCGTACGTCGAAGCCCGGCAGGGAGGCCGTCTCGGCGTTGCGGGCGCGGCTCTCCTCCAGCTCCTCGCGGCCCGGCCGGGTGTCGGTGCCGAGGGCCGCCATGATCCTGTCGGCCACCTTGCGCTTGAACGGGCGGGGAGCCGCGCGCAGTGCGAGGGCCGCCATCACGGCCACCAGGCAGAGGCCGTAGAGGATCACGAAGATGGGCTTGGCCTGTCGACCCGCGTAGAGGCCGTGGACCAGCGCGGCGCACCAGGCGGGGTAGGCGAGTTGGTGCACCGCCCGCCAGCGTGCGGCGATCGGCGCGGGGGACGCGAAAGCGCTGCGCAGCGCGCCGGTGATGGCCGTGAAGATCATGAGCAGGCCGGCCAGGGAGCCGAGACCGATGAGCCCGTTGATGCCCGTGACGCCGAGCCCGAAGGGGATCAGCGCGGCGATCAACGTGGTGTGGTCCAGGGCCAGTTTGACCGTGATGTGCAGGAAGAGGAACGCGACCGAGGAGACGGCGGTCGTCCGGTGCACCGCCTGGGCCACCAGCCGTTGACGCGTGTTCAGGAAGAGCCGGTCGGTCGCGACCAGCCCCCAGATTACGGAGCAGCTGAGGGCGACCAGGCAGAGCACGCCGGCGCCGAAGTTGAGGAAGTTGCGGACACCGTCACCTCCGAGCAGCACGATCGCGGGTATGAGAAGCAGAACGGCAGCTGACGCGATCCCGTAGGCCGAGCGGCCCGGTTGGGGAAGCGAGCTGTTCTTGCGACGAGGGTTCATGGGGGGTTACTCCCAAACGGTTCGGGGAAGCGGTCCCGATGCCGCACTCTAAGTCGAGCCATACCGATGGGTACGAGGTTTGAGTTATTGCGTTGTTATCAAAGGGCAATCAGATGCTTGTGATGTCCCTTAGTGACCATTACGCGAAGTAATATTTGAATCTTGTTCAGCTTTTCGAGATCTTCACAAGCTTGGCACACAGTGTCGCAGCACTCCCGGAAGCTCGGTGCGGCGCCCTCGGGCACTGCGGTACCCTGACGCCATGCGTGCCGTACGCCTTCTGCTTAGTGAGCCGCGCTGATCAGTCCCGACCACCGATGAACCGTGGTCGGCATCGGCGCGGCGTCCCCTCCTGTGCGAGGGGCTTTTTCATTTCCTGGGCAGCTGGCAGAGACGATCGATGGAGCTTTGAGGATCATGAGCGAGACGAATACCGCTGCCGCCTCCGAGGTGGCCGCGCCGCACCGCTACACGGCCGTGATGGCCGCTGACATCGAGGCACGCTGGCAGGACTTCTGGGACGCCGAGGGCACGTACGAGGCGCCGAACCCGAGCGGCGACCTGGCAGGGGACCCCGCCCTGGTCGCCAAGCCCAAGAAGTTCATCATGGACATGTTCCCGTACCCCTCCGGTGCGGGCCTGCACGTCGGTCACCCCCTGGGCTACATCGCCACCGATGTATTCGCCCGGTTCCAGCGCATGACCGGCCACAACGTCCTGCACACCCTGGGCTTCGACGCCTTCGGCCTGCCCGCCGAGCAGCACGCGGTGCAGACCGGCGAGCACCCTCGGATCACCACCGAGGCGGCCATCAACAACATGAAGTCCCAGCTGCGCCGGCTGGGCCTGGGCCACGACAAGCGCCGGTCGTTCGCGACGATCGACCCGGACTACTACAAGTGGACCCAGTGGATCTTCCTGCAGATCTTCAACTCCTGGTACGACGACGAGGCGCAGAAGGCCCGACCGATCGCCGAGCTGGTCGCCCAGTTCGAGAGCGGTGAGCGCGCCGTACCCGGCACGCGCGCGTGGCACGAGCTGAGCACCGTCGAGCGCGCCGACCTCCTGAGCGAGTACCGCCTGGCGTACGCCTCCGACGCGCCCGTCAACTGGTGCCCCGGGCTGGGCACCGTCCTGGCCAACGAGGAGGTCACCGCCGACGGCCGCTCCGAGCGCGGCAACTACCCCGTCTTCAAGGCCAAGCTGCGCCAGTGGAACATGCGCATTACGGCTTATGCCGACCGCCTCCTTGACGACCTGGACGCGCTGGACTGGCCCGAGGCCATCAAGCTGCAGCAGCGCAACTGGATCGGCCGCTCCGAGGGCGCCCGCGTCGACTTCCCCGTCGACGGGGAGGCGATCACCGTCTTCACCACGCGCCAGGACACCCTGTTCGGCGCCACCTACATGGTGCTGGCGCCCGAGCACCCGCTGGTCGACAAGTTCGTCCCGGCGGCCTGGCCCGAGGGCACCCACGACGTGTGGACCGGCGGTCACGCCACCCCGGCCGAGGCCGTCGCCGCCTACCGCGCGCAGGCCGCCTCGAAGTCGGATGTCGAGCGCCAGGCCGAGGCCAAGGACAAGACCGGCGTCTTCACCGGCACGTACGCCGTCAACCCGGTCAGCGGCGAGCGCGTCCCGGTCTTCATCGCCGACTACGTACTGATGGGCTACGGCACCGGCGCGATCATGGCCGTTCCGGCGCACGACACGCGCGACTTCGCCTTCGCCCGCGCCTTCGAGCTGCCGATGCGCTGCGTCGTCGAGCCGTCCGACGACCGCGGCACCGACCCCTCCACGTGGGACGACGCCTTCGCCTCGTACGACGCGAAGATCGTCAACTCCGCGGGCGACGACATCACCCTGGACGGCCTGGGTGTCGTCGACGCCAAGGCCCGCATCACCGAGTGGCTGGCCCGCAAGGGCATCGGCGAGGGCACCGTCAACTTCCGGCTGCGCGACTGGCTGTTCAGCCGCCAGCGCTACTGGGGCGAGCCCTTCCCGATCGTCTACGACGAGGACGGCGTCGCCCACCCGCTGCCCGAGTCGATGCTGCCCCTGGAGCTGCCCGAGGTCGAGGACTACTCGCCGCGCACCTTCGACCCGGACGACGCGAACACCTCCCCGGAGACCCCGCTGTCCCGCAACGAGGACTGGGTCGCCGTGACCCTGGACCTGGGCGACGGCCGCGGCCCCCGGAAGTACCGCCGCGAGACCAACACCATGCCCAACTGGGCCGGCTCCTGCTGGTACGAGCTGCGCTACCTGGACCCGCACAACGACCAGAAGCTGGTCGACCCGGCCATCGAGCAGTACTGGATGGGCCCGCGCGAGGGCCAGCCGACCGGCGGCGTCGACCTGTACGTCGGCGGCGCCGAGCACGCCGTACTGCACCTGCTGTACGCGCGCTTCTGGTCCAAGGTCCTGTTCGACCTGGGCCACATCTCCTCGGCCGAGCCGTTCCACAAGCTGTTCAACCAGGGCATGATCCAGGCCTACGTCTACCGCGACAGCCGTGGCATCGCGGTGCCCGCCGCCGAGGTGGAGGAGCGCGACGGCGCCTACTACTACCAGGGCGAGAAGGTCTCCCGGCTGCTGGGCAAGATGGGCAAGTCCCTGAAGAACGCGGTCACTCCGGACGAGATCGCCGCCGAGTACGGCGCGGACACGCTGCGCCTGTACGAGATGGCGATGGGCCCCCTGGACGTGTCGCGGCCGTGGGACACGCGCGCGGTGGTGGGCCAGTTCCGGCTGCTGCAGCGGCTGTGGCGCAACGTCGTCGACGAGGCGACCGGCGCCCTGACGGTGACGGGCTCCGAGGCCGACGAGGACACGCTGCGCGCCCTGCACAAGGCGATCGACGGCGTGCGCCAGGACCTGGAGGGCATGCGGTTCAACACTGCCATCGCCAAGGTCACCGAGCTGAACAACCACCTGACCAAGGCGGGCGGCGCGGTGCCGCGTTCGGTCGCCGAGTCCCTGGTGCTGCTGATCGCCCCGCTGGCCCCGCACATCGCCGAGGAACTGTGGCGCAAGCTGGGCCACAGTTCCTCGGTCGTCCACCAGGACTTCCCTGTGGCCGACCCGGCGTACGCCGTGGACGAGGCCGTGACCTGCGTCGTGCAGATCAAGGGCAAGGTCAAGGCGCGCCTGGAGGTCTCCCCGTCGATCTCCGACGAGGAGCTGGAGAAGGTCGCGCTGGGCGACGAGAAGGTCGTGGCGGCGCTGGCCGGTGCCGGAATCCGCAAGGTGATCGTGCGGGCGCCGAAGCTGGTGAACATCGTTACCGCTTGAGCGGCTTGAGCTGTCCGGTCTCCTGGGCTTGGGCTTGGGCTTGGGCCTGAGGCTTGAAGCTTGGGGCCAGACGGGGCAGCGAGGTCGGGGTCGTCCCCTACGGGCAGGTTCAGGGTTCCTCAGGAACTCCGGACCTGCCCGTTGCGTTTACCGTTGAAGGGCGGCGCAGCTGCTGCCGTGCCCGTCGGAGGAGGAGTCGTGGAAGCCGTGGTCGCAGTCTTCGCCCTGCTCTTCCTGCTGTTCGTGGTGCTCGGTGCGTACGCCACCGTGAAGGTGGTCGGCGCCGCCAAGCGCGGTGTGGACCGCACGATCGCGCAGGCCCGCCGCACGGTCGAGGACACCACGCTCCGCGCCAGGACGTACGCCCAGCCCGGCCCGGTCGGCGAGCTGGCCCAGCTGCGGCTGAAGCTGCGCACCTCCATGCGGGCCACCCAGGACGCGCTGCACGCGGGCGTGGCCGAGGACGAGTCCCTGAAGGAATCCCTGGGCCTCTTCGAGCGCCTGAGCGCGCATGGGCATGAACTGGACGACGAGCTCAAGCGCCTGGAGACCGAGCCCGACCGGGGGACGCTCACCGGGCGGCTGCCCGCACTGCGCGAGCGCACCGAGCGCATCACGCAGTCGGCGGACTCGCTGCGCTGGGCCGCCCGTGACCGGGCCCGCCGGTTCGCGGACGACGACCTGGACTCCCTGAGCGCCCAGATAGACGTGGAGGCGGGCGCGCTGCGGCACTGGACGACGGAGCCGACCGCCGCGTCCTCCTGGCCCGAGGCACCGGCCTCCGAGGAGGCCGCGTCGAGCGGGCAGACCTGGCCGGAGACCCCGCGGTCCCGGACACCCGAGGAGCCGACCCGCACCGCCATCACCCCGCCGGGCCGCCGCCCCAGCTACCCGTGGCAGAAGAAGGCCCGCCCCGAGAGCACGACTTGAGCGGCCCGTCCGACCGCAGGTGAGAGGGGTCGGTCTGCCGTCCACCCGCCCCGGCAGGTAACCTCCAGCTCATGTCCCGCCATGTCGCGATCGTCACCGATTCAACGGCCTACCTGCCGCCCCGGACGATGGAGCGCCACGGCATCACCGCGGTGCCCCTGACCGTGGTTCTCGGAGATCAGGCGCTCGAAGAGGGCACCGAGATCTCGGCCCGCTCGCTGGCCCAGGCCCTGCAGAAGCGGCGACCCGTCACCACATCCCGCCCCAGTCCCGAGATGTTCGCGGAGACCTACCGCAAGGTAGCCGAATCCGGGGCCACCGGCATCGTTTCCCTCCATCTGTCCGCCGAATTCTCCGGCACCTACGACGCCGCCGTCCTCGCGGCCCGGGAGGCGCCGATCCCCGTGCGGGTCGTCGACACCGGGATGGTCGCGATGGCCCTCGGGTTCTGTGCGCTGGCCGCGGCCGAGTCCGCGGAGGCGGGGGGCACCGTCGACGAGGCGGTCACCGCCGCGGAGAAGCGCGCGGCCGGCACCTCCGCGTACTTCTACGTCGACACGCTCGACTATCTGCGCCGCGGCGGCCGGATCGGCGCCGCCCAGGCCCTGCTGGGCTCCGCGCTCGCGGTGAAGCCACTGCTGGAGCTGAACGGCGGCCGCATCGAACTCCTGGAAAAGGTGCGCACGGCGTCCAAGGCGATCGCCCGCCTGGAGGAGATCGTGGCCGACCGTGCGGGCAGCGCCCAGGTCGACATCGCCGTCCATCACCTCGCCGCCCCCGAGCGGGCAGCGGCCCTCGCGGACCGGTTGCGTGTGCGGGTGCCGGGCCTCGTCGATCTGCATGTCAGCGAGGTCGGAGCGGTGATCGGGGCGCACACGGGTCCCGGACTGCTGGGGGCGGTTGTCTCTCCTCGGTGAGGCGAGAGATGTCTGTCGAGGCAGACGTGGTGCGTGCGACTCGTGTGGGTGACGGAGTTGTCCACAACCGGGCGGTAATCCCCGGGAATTGAGCAAGATCATCGTGAGGTCGACGGAGTGCCGGATCCTCCTCGCATGGCACTTCGATCACGCTCACGCACCGCCACTCCGACCAGCGGCCCGGGCCGCGGCCCCGTCTCCGACGGCCGCACCCGCCACCGCCGACATCAGCCCCGGAGCCGGACTCGCACCCGGCCACGCCAGGCCTCGGCGGAGGCCCTCCGGCTGCGCGCGGAGACGCTCTTCACCGAGCGGGTCGGCGAGCACCGGGAGTCGGGGAACGCCCCACCGGGCGCGGACCGGGATGTGGGTGCGTCCAGGGAGGGCACAGCGGTGGCGCTGGGCATTGCTCGGGGGCTGGGTACGCGGGAGCTCGGCGCGGGTCGCGTATGCGGGGGTGCGGGGGAGGCTGTTGCTGACGCCGCTTTCGATGCCGATGCCGATGCAGGGGTCGGGGTCGGGGTCGAGCCCCATGTCGATGTCGGCGGGTCGGCGGGGCCATGGCGGGAGCGGGCCGGGCTGGCCGTGCGGGAGCGGATGCCGCTGTGGCTGCAGTCGCGGTGCGGCCTTGAACGCAGGAGTGTGGCCGCACTGACCGTCGTGCTGGTGGCCGCCGCCGTCTTCGCCGTACAGCACTTCTGGGTCGGCAGGACTCAGTCGGTCCGGGCCCCTGAGGTGGTGCGGGCAGCGGCGCCGTGGGGCGAAACGGCCGGCGCGGACGGCAAGGAACCGGGCGGACCCGGAGCCCGGTCGGGAGCGGCCGGGGACACCTCCGCCGGAGGCGCCTCCGCGGGGACCGTGCTCGTCGTCGATGTCAGCGGCAAGGTGCGCAGCCCCGGGATCCACCGGTTGCCGGCGGGTTCCCGGGTCGAGGACGCGCTGCGCGCGGCGGGCGGGGTGCGCCCCGGTGCGAGTACCGAGGGACTCAACCGCGCCCGCCTCCTGGTGGACGGCGAGCAGGTCGTGGTCGGCACTCCGGCACCCGCCGGCGGAGCGGGACCGGGCGGTACGGGTGCCGTCGGCACCGGTGGGGCCGTGGCCGGGGCGGCACCGTCCGCCCCCGTCTCCCTCAACACGGCCACCGTGGAGCAGCTCGACACCCTGCCGGGCGTCGGCCCCGTCCTGGCCCAGCACATCGTCGACTACCGCACCCAGCACGGCGGCTTCCGTTCCGTCGACGAACTCCGCGAGGTCAACGGCATCGGCGATCGCCGCTTCGCCGATCTGCGGAATGTGGTGCGGCCATGAGCGGCTCGAAGGAGCGGTCGGATGCGGCCGTGAGTGGTGCGACCGGGCCCGGGGAGCCCCAGGGACGGTTGCCGCGCGCACCCTCCCCGCCGGGTGGTCCCGCCGTGACGCGTCGGGCGGTGCACGCCGCTTCGGGCAGCCGGCTGGGGGCGGCGCATCCCCGTGAGGAGGGGCCGGCGGATCTGCGGATGGTGCCGCCCGCACTGGCGGCGTGGGTGACGGCGGCGGTGATGGTGGGCGAACCGCCCGGGTGGGTCACGGCTGTCGTCGTGGTCTGTCTGACGGCGGGCGTAGCACTGCTGATGGCGGGACGAAGAGGGAGCCGTGGCGTGGTGGGGCGCGGTGGAGGGAGGTCGCGTTCGTGGCCGCGCACCTCCGCCGCTGCCGCACTGCTCTGCGTAGCGGCGGCCGCCGCCTCCGCGGGGCTGCACGGCGCCGACCTGCGGCGCGGGCCGGTCCCTTCCTTGGCGCGCCAGTACGCCCACGTGACCGCCGAGGTGGAGGTCACCTCCGATCCCCGGCTCACCCGGCCCCGGATCAACGGGGATCACGCCGCTCCGGCAGCCGTGCTGATGGACGCGGAAGTCCGGCGTGTGACCAGGGCGGCCGGGACGGGCGGGGTGGACGCGACGGACACGGCGGCCGGTATGGACGTGGTCACGCGCACGCCGGTACTGATGATCGTCGACGCGCGCTCACCCCGGGGGTCGCCCTGGCTGGCGGTGCTCCCCTCCACCCGGTTGCGGGTGTCCGGGCGCCTCGTGCCCGCGCTCTCGGGCGGCGGGGACCGGATCGCGGCCGTGCTGAGGGTGCGGGGGAGCGCGCCGCCACAGGTGGTGGGGGAGCCGTCCGGTGCGCAGAGGTTCGCCGGGCGGCTGCGTGAGGGACTGCGAGAGGCGACCGACGGGCTGGACGCGGACGCGCGGGCGCTGCTGCCGGGGCTGGTCGTGGGGGACACCTCACGGGTCACCCCGGAGCTGGACGAGGCGTTCAAGGCGACGGACCTCACCCATCTTCTGGCGGTCAGTGGGGGCAACTTCACGATCCTGCTCGCCCTGTTCATCGGGCCGCCGGGCCTCGCTCAGCGGGCCGAGCGCCGCGGACTCGCGCCACGGACCGGAGTTCCGCTGCGGGCGACCGCACTGCTCGGCGCGGCGGTCACGCTCGGCTTCGTGATCGTGTGCCGGCCGGACCCGAGCGTGCTGCGGGCGGCGGCCTGCGGGGCGATCGCGCTGCTCGCCATCGCGACCGGACGCCGCAGATCGCTGATCCCCGCGCTGGCCACCGCCGTCCTGCTGCTGGTGCTGTACGACCCGTGGCTGGCCCGCAGTTACGGCTTCCTGCTCTCCGTCCTCGCCACGGGAGCCCTGCTCACGCTCGCCCCACGGTGGAGCGCGGCCCTCCAGGGACGCCGGGTGCCCCCGCGCCTGGCCGAGGCGCTCGCCGCCGCGGCCGCGGCACAGGCCCTGTGCGCACCGGTCGTCGCCGTCCTGTCGGCCCGGGTGAGCCTGGTGGCGGTGCCGTGCAATCTGCTCGCGGAGTTCGCCGTAGCGCCGGCCACGGTGCTGGGCTTCGCGACTCTGGCGACGGCCACCGTGGCGATGCCCGCGGCGAAAGCCCTGGCGTGGTGGGCGAGTTGGCCGGTTCGGTGGATCGCTGACATCGCGCGGAGCGGTGCGGCCCTGCCCGGCGGAGGAGTGGGGTGGCCGGACAGCTGGACGGGGGCGCTGCTGCTCGCGCTCGTCACGGCGGTCGTCGTGGTGGTCGGCCGACGGCTGCTGAGGCATCCCTGGCTCAGCGGGGCCTGCGCCGTGCTGTTCCTGCTGGTCGTGGTGCAGCCGCCGCCGCTCACCCGAGTGATCACCGGGTGGCCGCCGCCCGGCTGGCGGTTCGCGATGTGCGACGTGGGACAGGGCGACGCGACGGTGCTGGCGGCGGGCGACGGCTCGGGGGTGGTGGTGGACGCGGGGCCCGACCCGGCGCTGGTCGACCGCTGCCTGAGCGCGCTCGGCATCACCAGGATCCCGCTCGTCGTGCTGACGCACTTTCACGCCGACCATGTGGCCGGGCTGCCGGGGGTGTTGCGTGGGCGTTCGGTGGGTGCGATCGAGACAACCGGGTTCGAAGAGCCGCCGGACCAGGCGGAGTTCGTTCGGAAGGAGGCGGCTGCCCGGCACATTCCGCTGACGCGGGCCGTGGCGGGGGAGCGGCGGCGCACGGAAGGGCTCGACTGGCGGGTGCTGTGGCCGCCGCCGAACCCACCGGCCCTCGCACCGGACGGCCCGAACGACGCCAGCGTCACCCTGCTCGTACAGTCGGCCGGGCTGCGCCTGCTGCTGCTCGGCGACCTCGAACCGCCCGCTCAGGAAGCGCTGTTGAGATCTCCGGCGGCCGCGGACCTGACATCCGTGGACGTCCTCAAGGTCGCCCATCATGGCTCGGCCTACCAGGACCCCGACCTCATACGCAGGGTGGCCCCGCGACTCGCGCTGATCTCGTGCGGGGCGGGCAATCCGTACGGACACCCAGCACCCAGTACGGTCGCGGCGCTGCGGGCCGGGGGCGCGATGGTGCTGCGTACGGACCGGGACGGGGCGATCGCCGTGGCCGGTGCGGGCGGTGGGCTGAGGGTCACGACGGAGTGAGTCGCGAGTGGCGACGGAAGAAGGTCGCGAATGGCGACAGACTGGGCCCATGAATTCCGCACAGGTTGATGCCTACCTTCGCCGTATCGGGGTCGCACACCCCGCGTGGCCCACCGCCGATGTGCTGCGCGAGCTGCACCTCCGCCACCTGCAGACCGTGCCGTTCGAGAACCTGTCGATCCATCTGGGTGAGGAGATCGTGCTGGAGGAGGACCGGCTGCTGGACAAGGTGGTGGGCGCGCGCAGGGGCGGCTTCTGCTACGAACTGAACGGCGCGTTCGGGGCGTTGCTCGGGTCCTTGGGATTCGACGTGACGCTCCTCGCGGGGCGGGTCTACGGCGAGGAGGGGCGCCTCGGGATTCCGTACGACCATCTCGCGCTGCGGGTGCGGACGGTGGACGGGGGTGACTGGCTGACCGACATCGGGTTCGGGGCGCACAGCCACTATCCGCTGGCCTTCGGGGAGCGGGGCGAACAGACGGACCCTGGTGGGACGTTCCGGGTCGTCGAAGCGGGGCCGGACGCGGCGGGCGTGCGGGGGGCCGGCGGGACGCGCGGGGCCGAGGACCTGGACGTGTTCCGGGACGGCAAGCCGCAGTACCGACTGGAGACGCGGCCGCGGGCGCTCGGGGATTTCGCGGCCGGGGCCTGGTGGCACAGCACGTCTCCGGTGTCGCACTTCACACGGTCGCTGGTCTGCTCGCGGGTCACGGAGGACGGAGGACGGATCACGCTCAGTGGCCGCAGTCTCACGGTGACGGCTGCCGACGGGACGAAGGAGGTGTCGGAACTGGCCGGGGACGAGGACGTGTTGACGGTCTACCGGGAGCGCTTCGGGATCGAGGTGGGCCGGGTGCCGGAGGTGCGGAAGCTGTAGCCAGGAGGGCGATTCGGGTCACTCGTGTGTCATGTCGACCGGTCGTCGGCGGCAGGCCGTCCCGGTCTACGGCGGCAGGTCCGTCCCGGGCGTCGGTGGCAGTGCCGCCCCGGGCGTCGGCCGTGTCGGGCGTATCGGAAAATGTCCCCGTGAGCGATGTGAGACATGTGCTGGTGCTGCCCGACCGCGACGCCGCGGAGGAAGCTGCCGAGGCGCTCGGTGAACGGTTCGGACTCGACGAGGAGCCGCAGCTCGTCCGGGACGCGCTGGCCGGTGAGGACGATGCCGAGGACGCGCAGTGGCTGGTGGTCCTCCAGGACCCCAGGGAGCGCCTCGACCCGAAGGAGCTGGACGAGTTCGCGGGGGAGTGGGACGGCTGGCGCGAGGAGCCGTAGGGCGGCTGGGGTGAGGCTTTTGGCGGGCCTGGTCGCCGCCGGCGTCCCGCGTCCCTGAGGAACCGCGAGTACGCGGGCTCGGCTTGGGCTTGGGCTTGGGTACCACCGGACGGGTACGGGAAGCGCCGCAGGATCCGGTCGGGAAGGGACGCGGGAGCCGGTCGGGAAGGGACGCGGGAGCCGGTCGGAGAAGTGGCGCGGGAGCTGGTTGGGGAAGGGACGCGGGAGCCGGTCGGAGAAGTGGCGTGGGAGCCGGGCCGGGAACGGTCGTAGGTTCGTTGTCGGTGGTGCGTGGGATGCTTGGCGCGATGGCCAAGAAGACTGCACATGACGACCCCCTCGCCCCCGTCACGCTTGCCGTGGGCCAGGAGGACCTCCTGCTCGACCGTGCCGTGCAGGAGGTGGTGGCCGCCGCCCGGGCCGCCGACGCCGACACGGACGTACGTGATCTGGCCTCGGACCAGTTGCAGCCCGGCACGCTTGCCGAGCTGACGAGTCCGTCGCTCTTCGCCGAGCGCAAGGTCGTGGTCGTACGCAATGCACAGGATCTGTCGGCCGACACGATCAAGGATGTGAAGGCGTACCTGGGCGCACCGGCCGAGGAGATCACCCTCGTGCTGCTGCACGCGGGTGGGGCCAAGGGCAAGGGGCTGCTCGATGCCGCGCGCAAGGAGGGGGCGCGGGAGGTGGCGTGTCCCAAGATGACGAAGGCGGCGGACCGGCTGGCGTTCGTGCGGGGCGAGTTCCGGGTGCTCGGGCGGTCGGCCACGCCCGAGGCGTGCCAGGCGCTCGTCGACTCCATCGGGAGTGATCTGCGGGAGCTGGCGTCCGCCGTGTCCCAGCTGGTCGCGGACGTCGAGGGGACGATCGACGAAGCCGTCGTCGGGCGGTACTACACCGGGCGGGCCGAGGCCTCCAGCTTCACGGTCGCCGACCGGGCGGTCGAGGGGCGGGCGGCGGAGGCGCTGGAGGCTCTGCGGTGGTCCCTGGCGACCGGGGTCGCGCCCGTGATGATCACCAGTGCGTTGGCGCAGGGGGTGCGGGCGATCGGGAAGCTGTCCTCCGCGCGTGGGGGACGTCCGGCGGATCTCGCTCGTGAGCTGGGGATGCCGCCGTGGAAGATCGATCGGGTCCGGCAGCAGATGCGGGGGTGGACTCCGGACGGGGTCGCTGTCGCCCTGCGGGCGGTCGCCGATGCCGATGCCGGGGTCAAGGGAGGCGGGGACGATCCCGCGTACGCCCTGGAGAAGGCTGTGGTTGCCGTTGCCCGCGCTGCGCGGGCCGGGGGACGGGCGTAGCCGGGGCCTCAAACACCGGACGGGGCGAACTGCCCCCGCCGCCCGAGACGCCATGCCGAAGGCCCCGTTTCCCCTCCCGATCAGGAAGGAAAACGGGGCCTTCGGTTCACGATGTTGGACCACGCCCGCGTGGCGAACGCAGGCCGCGCGCGGTCCTTGGGTGCTGGGCGGGAGCGGATGAGAGAGGGCCCGCTCGGGTCCTTCCAGCGGTCAAATCAAGTGTCAGCCCTTGAGGGAGACGACCTTCGAAGCAAGCGCCGACTTCTTGTTGGCGGCCTGGTTCTTGTGGATGACGCCCTTCGAGACAGCCTTGTCGAGCTTGCGCGAAGCCTCGCGCGTGTACTCGGTGGCCTTCTCGACGTCACCCGCGGCAGCAGCCTCACGGGCCTTGCGGATCGCGGTCTTGAGCGACGACTTGACGGCCTTGTTGCGCAGGCGCGCCTTCTCGTTCGTCTTGTTCCGCTTGATCTGGGACTTGATGTTCGCCACGAATGAGCCTTTTCAGGTTCAGGCGCATGAGGGCATGCCTCGCGCGCCGTTTGATTTTCCTTGGGGTGTGTCTCCTTGCTTAGAGGGCATGAGACACAGCCACCCAGGCTACCAGTCGTCGTCCGACCGGCCCAAACCCGGGCTCGGCCCCGCTCCGACCGGCCCAAACTCCACCCAGGTCCCCTCCGACCGGCCCAAACCGGTCGCATGGCCCCGCCCGTGGGACCATGGAGCCTACGTATCGATCCGACCCGAGGCGACAGGCGCCTCAAGAGACAGGACCCTGCGTGCCCGCGACCCCTAACACTGCGCCCGAGCCGAGCCGTACCGACCCGGCTCGGATCCGCAATTTCTGCATCATCGCGCACATCGACCACGGCAAGTCCACGCTCGCCGACCGGATGCTCCAGCTGACCGGAGTGGTCGACCAGCGGCAGATGCGTGCTCAGTACCTCGACCGCATGGACATCGAGCGCGAGCGCGGCATCACGATCAAGTCCCAGGCGGTCCGGCTGCCCTGGGCTCCCACCGAGGATCCGGGCACCACCCACATCCTCAACATGATCGACACTCCCGGGCACGTCGACTTCACGTACGAGGTGTCGCGGTCCCTCGCCGCCTGCGAGGGCACGGTCCTCCTCGTCGACGCGGCTCAGGGCATCGAGGCGCAGACCCTCGCCAACCTCTACCTGGCGATGGAGAACGACCTCAAGATCATCCCCGTACTGAACAAGATCGACCTGCCGGCCGCCCAACCGGAGAAGTTCTCCGAGGAGCTCGCCAATCTCATCGGCTGCCAGCCCGAGGATGTGCTGAAGGTCTCGGCGAAGACCGGCATCGGCGTGGACGCGCTGCTGGACCGGGTGGTCCGCGATGTCCCGGCCCCGGTCGGCGTCAAGGATGCCCCCGCCCGCGCGATGATCTTCGACTCGGTCTACGACTCGTACCGGGGCGTAGTCACCTACGTCCGTGTCATCGACGGTCAGCTCAACAAGCGCGAGCGCATCAAGATGATGTCCACCGGCGCCACCCACGAGCTTCTTGAGATCGGCGTCTCGTCCCCCGAGATGACGTCGGCTGACGGCCTCGGTGTCGGCGAGGTGGGCTACATCATCACCGGTGTGAAGGACGTCCGTCAGTCCAAGGTCGGTGACACGATCACCACCCTGAACAAGGGCGCCACCGAGGCTCTCGGGGGATACAAGGACCCCAAGCCGATGGTCTTCTCCGGCCTCTATCCGCTGGACGGCTCGGAGTACCCCGATCTCCGCGAGGCGCTGGACAAGCTCCAGCTCAACGACGCCGCCCTGGTCTACGAGCCGGAGACCTCCGCGGCCCTCGGCTTCGGCTTCCGCGTCGGTTTCCTCGGCCTGCTCCACCTCGACGTGATCCGTGAGCGCCTGGAGCGCGAGTTCAACCTCGAACTCATCGCCACCGCGCCCAACGTGGTCTACCGCGTGATCATGGAGGACGGGAAGGAGCACACGGTCACCAACCCGAGCGAGTTCCCCGAGGGCAAGATCGACAAGGTCTTCGAGCCGGTCGTCCGGGCCACGATCCTCGCGCCCAGCGAGTTCATCGGCTCGATCATGGAGCTCTGCCAGACCCGTCGCGGCACCCTCCTCGGCATGGACTATCTCTCCGAGGACCGCGTCGAGATCCGCTACACGCTCCCCCTCGCCGAGATCGTCTTCGACTTCTTCGACAACCTGAAGTCCAAGACCCGCGGTTACGCCTCCCTGGACTACGAGCCCACCGGCGAGCAGGACGCCCAGCTGGTGAAGGTCGACATCCTGCTCCACGGCGACCGGGTCGACGCCTTCTCCGCCGTCACCCACCGGGACGCCGCCTACGCGTACGGCGTACGGCTCGTCGCCAAGCTGCGCGAGCTGATCCCGCGCCAGGCCTTCGAGATCCCCATCCAGGCGGCCATCGGCTCCCGGGTGATCGCCCGCGAGACCATCCGCGCCATCCGCAAGGACGTCCTCGCCAAGTGCTACGGCGGTGACATCTCCCGTAAGCGGAAGCTGCTGGAGAAGCAGAAGGAAGGCAAGAAGCGGATGAAGATGGTGGGCTCTGTGGAGGTTCCGCAAGAGGCCTTCATCGCCGTCCTGTCCAGCGACGACAGCGGTGGCTCGGCCAAGGGCAAGAAGTAGCCACCGACTGATGGGGGAGTGTCCCTGTTTTACGGGCCCGTCGTGCGGAAGCACGGCGGGCCCGGTCTGTTTGCGGACGGGGGTGTTCCGCCCGCCTTCTGTTGGAAGAGACACCCCAGCGCCTCTTACGAACCGGCCGGACGCGTTCTACTCTGATCACTGCTCGATAGTTACTCGCGAGTTAAACAACGGTCGCGAGCCAACCACCGACGTGAGCCAATCAGCCGCAATTGAGCCAGCCGCACTGTCGCGGGCCCCCGGAGGATGTCGTGAGCGACACACAGACCCTGATCGAGAACCGTCCGCCGTCCGTGGCGGCCCTCTTCCTGGAGCGCGTGACGGCCACGCCGGACGCCGAGGCCTACCGCTACCCGGTGCCCTCGTCCTCCGGTGAGGGCCCGGACGAGTGGAAGTCGCTGAGCTGGGCGCAGGCGGCCGAGCGGGTCTTCTCCGTCGCAGCCGGTCTCATCGAGCTGGGCGTGCAGCCCGAGCAGCGCGTGGCGCTCGCCTCCTCCACGCGGGTCGAGTGGATCCTCGCGGACCTCGGCATCATGTGCGCGGGCGCGGCCACCACGACGATCTACCCGCAGACCAACGCCGACGAGTCCGCGTTCATCCTCTCCGACTCCGAGAGCCGGATCCTGATCGCCGAGAACGCTGCGCAGCTCGCCAAGGCGGTCGAGAAGCGCGCCGAGCTTCCCGACCTCACGCATGTCGTGGTCATCGACGCGGCCGGCGTCGAGAGCAGCGACTGGGTGCTCACCCTCGACGAGCTGGAGAAGCGCGGCGCCGCGTACCTGGAGAAGAACCCCGACCTGATCAAGGAGAAGGTCGGCGCGATCACCAAGGACCAGCTCGCCACGCTGATCTACACCTCCGGTACCACCGGCCGCCCCAAGGGTGTCCGCCTCCCGCACGACAACTGGTCCTACATGGCCAAGGCCACGGTCGGGACCGGGCTGATCAGCGCCGATGACGTGCAGTACCTGTGGCTGCCGCTGGCGCACGTGTTCGGCAAGGTGCTCACGTCCGGCCAGATCGAGGCCGGTCACGTCACCGCCGTGGACGGCCGCGTCGACAAGATCATCGAGAATCTGCCGATCGTGCAGCCGACGTACATGGCGGCCGTCCCGCGCATCTTCGAGAAGGTCTACAACGGGGTCGCGGCCAAGGCGCGGGCCGGCGGCGGCGCCAAGTACAAGATCTTCCAGTGGGCGGCCGAGGTCTCGCGCGAGTACGCGAAGGCGGCCCAGGACAACTTCCGCCGCACCGGCAGCGCCTCCGTCCCCTTCGGCCTCGGCGCCAAGCACAAGGTCGCCGACGCGCTGGTCTTCGCCAAGATCCGCGAGGCGTTCGGCGGCAACCTGCGCGCCTGTGTCTCCGGCTCCGCGGCGCTCGCGCCCGAGATCGGCTACTTCTTCGCCGGCGCCGGCATCCACATCCTGGAGGGGTACGGCCTCACGGAGTCCTCCGCCGCCTCCTTCGTGAACCCCGGCGAGGCGTACCGCACCGGCACCGTCGGCAAGCCGCTGCCCGGCACCGAGGTGCGCATCGCGGACGACGGCGAGATCCTGCTGCGCGGCCCCGGCATCATGGAGGGCTACCACAAGCTGCCCGAGAAGACCGCCGAGGTCCTTGAGTCCGACGGCTGGTTCCACACCGGCGACATCGGCGAGCTGTCCCCCGACGGCTACCTGCGGATCACCGACCGCAAGAAGGACCTCATCAAGACGTCCGGCGGCAAGTACATCTCGCCCGCCGAGGTCGAGGGCCAGTTCAAGGCCGTCTGCCCGTACGTCTCCAACATCCTGGTGCACGGCGCCGACCGGAACTTCTGCACCGCCCTCATCGCCCTGGACGAGCCGTCCATCCTGGACTGGGCGAAGGAGAACGGCCTGGAGGGCAAGTCGTACGCCGACGTCGTCGCCGCGCCCGCGACCGTCGCCCTCGTCGAGGGCTACGTCAAGGAGCTCAACGAGGGTCTGCAGCGCTGGCAGACCATCAAGAAGTTCCGCCTCCTGCCGCGCGACCTCGACGTCGAGCACGGCGAGATCACCCCGAGCCTGAAGCTGAAGCGCCCGGTCGTCGAGCGGGAGTACAAGCACCTGATCGACGAGATGTACGCGGGGTCGCGCGAGGCGTAAGGCCCGAACGGGCCCTGGGCGGGCGGGGGTTACAGCCCCCGCCCCCTGCGCATCTCGCGCAGCAGCTCCTCCATCTCGTGGACGTTGTGGCGCAGTTCGAAGACGTCCTGGAGGCTGCTGGCCGCCATGTGGGTCTCGATCTTCTTGAGGCGGGTCGCGAGTTCGTCGAACTGCTCCTGCTCGCGGGCGAGCATCTTCTCCAACTGCTGGTTCTTGCGGTGCAGATCGAGGAAGACGGTCACCTTCGCGCGCAGCACCCACGGGTCGAACGGCTTGGTCAGATAGTCGGCGGCGCCGGTCGCGTATCCGCGGAAGGCGTAGCCCGCGTCGGCGTCGGTGCCCGTCAGGAAGATGATCGGGACGTCCTTGGTCTGGTCGAGCCGCTTGATGTTCGCGGCGGTCTCGAACCCGTCCATGCCCGGCATCCGGATGTCGAGCAGGACGACGGCGAATCGTTGCCTCAGTAGGGCCTTCATCGCCTCCTCGCCCGAACGGGCCCGTACCAGCGGCTCGTTGAGGGACCCCAGGACGGCCTCCAGGGCGATCAGGTTGTCCTCCATGTCGTCGACGAGGAGGATGCTGGCGCGCTCGTCGGTCGTTGCCTCAGCTGTTGTCATGGTGGCGGTGCCTCACTCGGTCGTCGGAGGGCTGGTGGGCTCCCCTGAGTTGCCCGGACCCGGTGTCACGGCCTCGGCGGTGTGGTCGACGGGCTCGTCGCCGTTCGGGCTTTCCGGGTCGAGGAGGGCGCAGACGACAGTGAGCAACTGGTCGACGTCCACCGGCTTCGGTACGTAGTCGTTGGCGCCCCGCGCGATGGACTTCTCGCGGTCCCCGGGCATCGCCTTCGCGGTCAGCGCGACGATCGGCAGCCCCGTCCAGCGGGGGGTGTGGCGGATGGCGGAGATGGTTTCGTAGCCGTCCATCTCCGGCATCATGATGTCCATCAGGACGAGTTCGACGTCGGGGTTGCGCTCCAGCGTCTCGATGCCCTCGCGGCCGTTCTCCGCGTACAGGACGGGCATGCCGACCCGGCCGAGGACGTGGGTGAGCGCGAAGACGTTGCGGATGTCGTCGTCCACGATCAACACCCGCCGCCCGGGCAGCACCTGGCCCGCCCGGCCCGCCTTCCACGCCTCCAGCTTGGTGGGCGTCGGCCAGGAGTCGTCGGTGTCGTGGGCGGTGTACGGCTCGGTGGACAGCTGCTCGGGTCCGGGCCCGGGCAGCGGGCGGTCCTCCGGTACGGGGCCGGTCGCCGCGTGTCCCGGGCTGACGACAGGGACGTACAGCGTGAAGGTGGACCCCCGGCCGGGGATGCTCTCGGCCACGATGCGCCCGCCCAGCAGGCCCGCGATCTCCCTGCTGATGGACAGGCCGAGGCCGGTGCCGCCGTACTTGCGGTTGGTGGTGCCGTCGGCCTGCTGGAACGCCTCGAAGATGACCGGGAGTTTCTCCGGGGCGATGCCGATGCCGGTGTCGGAGACCTCGAAGGCGATCACGTCGTCGTTGTCGCCGCGGGTGAAGGTGTGATCGGGGTCCTTGATGCGGCTGACGCGCAGCTCGACGCGCCCGCTCGCGGTGAACTTGATCGCGTTGGACAGCAGGTTGCGCAGGATCTGCTGGAGCCGCTGTTCGTCCGACCACATCTCGCGCGGTACGTCCTCGCCGACCGTCACCTCGAAGGCGAGCCCCCGGTCGAGCGTGAGCGGACGGAACGTGGCGTGCACGTAGTCGAGCAGCTTGATCAGCGGCAGCTTCTTCGGGCGTACGTCCATCCGGCCGGCCTCGATCTTCGACAGGTCGAGGATGTCGTTGATCAGCTGGAGCAGATCGGACCCGGAGCGGTGGATCGTGGTCGCGAACTGCACTTCCTGATCGGTGAGATGGCCGTCCGGGTTGTCGGAGAGCAGCCGGGCCAGGATCAGCAGCGAGTTGAGCGGCGTGCGCAGCTCGTGCGACATGTTCGCCAGGAACTCCGACTTGTACTGGGAGCTGGTGGCCAACAGGGCCGCCTTCTCCTCCAGTTCGGCATTGGAGCGCTGCAACTCGGCCTGCTGTGACTGGAGTTCGTCGGATCGGTCCTGCAACTGGATCGCGAGGCGCTGGGACTCGCCGAGCAGCGACTCCGTACGGGAGTTGGCGATGATGGTGTTGATCGCGACACCGATGGTGTTCACGAACTGGTCGAAGAACGCCAGGTGGACGTCGGAGAAGCGGGAGAAGGACGCCAGCTCGATCACGCCGAGCAGCTTGTCCTCGAAGAGGATCGGGATGATGACGACGCTCGCGGGAGCGGCTTCACCGAGACCGGAGTTGATCTTGATGTAGTCCGGCGGGGCCTCGTCCACCAGGATCCGTTTCTTCTCGCGCGCCGCCTGCCGTACGAGCCCGTGCACCGGCATGCCGCCCGTGTCGACGGTCGCGCCCTGCGCGGAGCCGTATCCGGCGATGAAGGCGAGTCCCTTGGCGGGGATGGCGGCCCGCAGCGAGTCCTCGTCGGGGTCGGCCAGGAAGAAGGCGCCGTACTGCGCGTTCACCAGCGGGGTCAGCTCGCGCAGGATCAGGTCGGCGACCTCCATCAGGTCGCGGTGGCCCTGCATCAGCGCGGCCAGGCGTGCCAGGTTCGACTCCAGCCAGTCCTTGGCGCGGGTGGTCTCGCGGAGGTTGGCCACCATCAGGTTGATGTTGTCCTTGAGCTCGGTGACCTCGCCCTGGGTCTCCACGGTGATGGAGCGGGACATGTCGCCCTGGGCCACCGCCGAGGCCACCTCGGCGATCGCGCGGACCTGGGTGGTGAGGTTGAGCGCGAGCTCGTTCACGTTCGTCGTCAGGCGCTTCCAGGTGCCGTACACGCCCTCGACCCGCGCCTGGCCGCCGAGTTGGCCCTCGGAGCCCACCTCGCGGGCCACCCGGGTGACCTCGGACGAGAACGAGGACAGCGTGTCCACCATCGTGTTGATGGTGGTCTTCAGCTCCAGGATCTCGCCGCGCGCGTCCACGTCGATCTTCTTGGAGAGGTCGCCCTGGGCGACGGCGGTGGCCACCTGCGCGATGTTGCGGACCTGCGAAGTCAGGTTGTCGGCCATGTAGTTGACGTTGTCGGTCAGGTCCGCCCAGACGCCCGAGACACCGAGCACCTGGGCCCGGCCGCCCAGCCGCCCGTCGGTGCCGACCTCGCGGGCCACACGGGTCACCTCGTCGGCGAAGGCGCGCAGTTGCTCCACCATCGTGTTGACGGTGTCCTTGAGCTCCAGGATCTCGCCGCGCGCGTCGACGGTGATCTTCTTCGACAGGTCGCCGTTGGCGACGGCCGTCGTCACCTGGGCGATGTTGCGGACCTGCGAAGTCAGGTTCAGTGCCATGAAGTTGACGTTGTCGGTGAGGTCCTTCCACACGCCGGACACGCCCCGCACCTGGGCCTGACCACCCAGGTTTCCTTCGGTGCCGACCTCGCGGGCCACGCGGGTGACCTCGTCGGCGAAGGCGGAGAGCTGGTCGACCATGGTGTTGATGGTCGACTTCAGCTCCAGGATCTCGCCCTTCGCCTCGACCGTGATCTTCTTGCCGAGGTCGCCCTGCGCCACGGCCGTGGAGACGAGGGCGATATTGCGGACCTGCGACGTCAGGTTGTCCGCCATGAAGTTGACGTTGTCGGTGAGGTCCTTCCAGACACCCGACACCCCGCGCACCTGGGCGCGCCCACCCAGGTTTCCTTCGGTGCCGACCTCGCGGGCCACGCGGGTGACCTCGTCGGCGAAGGCGGAGAGCTGGTCGACCATGGTGTTGATGGTCGACTTCAGTTCGAGGATCTCGCCCTGCGCGTCGACGGTGATCTTCTGCGAGAGGTCGCCGTTGGCGACGGCCGTCGTCACCTGGGCGATGTTGCGGACCTGCGACGTCAGGTTCGACGCCATGAAGTTGACGTTGTCGGTGAGGTCCTTCCAGACCCCGGACACCCCGCGCACCTGCGCGCGCCCGCCCAGCTGCCCCTCCGTGCCGACCTCGCGGGCCACCCGGGTGACCTCGTCGGCGAACGCGGAGAGCTGGTCGACCATCGTGTTCACGGTGAGCTTCAGTTCGAGCAGCTCACCCGTCGCCTCGACGGTCACCGTACGGGTCAGGTCGCCGCGCGCCACCGCCGTGGTCACCAGGGCGATGTCCCGCACCTGGGCCGTCAGCCGGGACGCCATCGTGTTGACCGCTTCGGTCACATCCCGCCAACTGCCCGACAGGCCCGTCACCTTGGCCCGGCCGCCGAGCCGCCCCTCCGTTCCGACCTCGCGCGCGACCCGCGTCACCTCGCCCGTGAAGAGGGACAACTGATCGACCATCTTGTTGACGGCCCGGCCCAGCCGGCGCATGTCGCCGCGCAGTTGCCGGTTGCCGTCGTGCAGGTCGACCCGCTGGGTCAGATCGCCGCCGGCCACCGCGTCCAGAACGCGCGTCGCGTTCGCCGCGGGCGCCACCAGGGCGTCCAGCAGCAGGTTCACGTCGTTGACCCGGCTCGTCCAGCTGCCCTGCCCGGGGCTCGCCGCCAGCCGCTCGTCCAGCCGCCCGTGCCGCACCAGCTCCCTGCGGACGCGCTGCACCTCGGAGTTGAAGTGGGTGTTGCGGTCCATGATCTGGTTGAACGCCGAGCCGAGATCGGCCACCAGGCCGTGCCCCGTCTCCGGCACCTTGCTGAAGTCGCCGTCGCGCGCGGCTGTCATCGCGGCGAGCAGCGGGCGGAGATCCGATGCCCGAATCTGTCCGTCTTCGAGCACACGCATAGCACTGTTCTCACTCATGGCGGCCCACTTCGGTAACTCGGCGCTTATGGGCGGGGTCAGTCTGTCACTCTGTCCGTGTCGTCTGAGGCGTATTCGTCCGAACTGCTCAGGGAGCACCACCGTGGGGGTAATTCCGACGCAACGGGAGTCCCTTGCCCGTGCTCCTGATACGCCGGCGCACCACCGCGCCGGCCAGGAAACGGTGGCGCGCGTCTCGCTGCCCGGCACCCCTCTCGCGCCCGGAGCCGCACGCGAATTCGCCCGCGCCGCACTCGCCGACTGGGCCGAACTCGCCCTGCCCAGAGCCGAGTCGGAGCACGGCAGGCACACCGGAAACGGGCCAGGCCTCGGACCGGCCGAGGACCGGCAGGCCCGCGAATGGCCGGCCGACGACGCCATGGTCGTCGTCAGTGAACTCGTCACCAACGCCGTCGTGCACGCCGGCACCGACGTCGAGCTGGTGTGCCGCCTGGAGCTCGCCGACGACGGATCGCCGGGCACGCTGGTCGTCGAGGTCTCCGACCACCACCCGGCGCGCGCGGTACGCGACGAAGCCGCCGAGCGCCCCCACGGCACCCCCGAGTACGGCCGCGGCCTGCGACTCGTCTCCACGCTCTCCGAAGCCTGGGGCATCACCTACCGCACCGGCCTGAAAACCGTCTGGGCCCGGCTGCCCCTCGACAGGGGACAGCCCCTGGAGGAGCGCGAGGAGGAGACGTACGCCGGTCAGCACGCCCTGGAGCGCGGCCTGCGGGCCTCCGAGGCCTTCAGCACCGAGCCGCGCCGCAGAGACCGGCAGGATCAGGACTGGGTCAACCGTGGCGCCCTCACCTTTCTCGCCGAGGCCTCCGACCTGCTCGCCGGCCAGCTCGACGAGGACCTCGTCGCCGCGCTCACCGGACAGCTGCTCGTCCCGCGCATCGCCGACTGGTGCGCGGTGTGGCTGGAGGACGAGGCCACCGGCCGGGCGGGCCGGGGCGGCCTCGGCGTCGACCTCGGACCGCGGCTCGCCCGGGTCTGGCACGGCAGCGAGAACCGCATCGAGGAACTGCGCCGCGCCCTGGAGAAGGACCCGCCGCGGCTGCCCGACTCGGTGCGCTCGCGTGCCGTCGCCGTGCCCTGGCCCGGTGAGGCGCTGGGCGCCGGCAGGACATGCGGGTCGGCCCTCGCGTACCGGCTGATCGCCGGCGGGCGGCCGCTCGGCACCCTCGTCATCGGGCGGGCCGGGGTGATCGGCTTCCCCGACGAGGTCAGCGGCCTGGTCGAGGATTTCACCCGCCGGGTCGCCCTCGCCATCGGCGCGGCCCGCCAGTACGCGCGCCAGGCCACCATCAGCCGCATCCTGCAGCGCGGCCTGCTGCCCGGCGCCGTCGCCGAGATCCCCGGCGTGAGCAGCGCCCTCGTGTACGAGCCGCTCGACAAGGGCGGCCCCAGCGGCGACTTCTACGACCTGTTCCCGGCGGGCGACGGCCGCTGGTGCTTCGCCGTCGGCGACGTCCAGGGCAAGGGGCCCGAGGCGGCCGTCGTGATCGGCCTGGCCCGGCCCTGGCTGCGGCTGCTGGCCCGCGAGGGCTACGACGTCCCGGACGTCCTCGACCGCCTCAACCAGCTGCTGCTCGACGACGCGACCGAGGCGGCGGACGCGGCGGCCCGCGCCCTCGTCGCGACCGGGGACCCCTCGCTCGGCCCGGACGAAGGCCCCCAGACACGCTTCCTCTCCCTGCTCTACGGCGAACTCGTGCCCTTCGACGGCGGAGTGAGCTGCACGCTGGCCTCGGCCGGGCACCCGCTGCCGCTGCTCCTCGGCCCCACCGGCGAGGTGCGCGAGGTGGCCCGGTCGCAGACCCTCCTCGGTGTCGTCGAGGACGCGACCTACACCGCCGAGACCTTCGAGCTGCACCCCGGCGACACCGTGCTGTGCGTCACGGACGGCGTGACGGAGCGGCGCTCGGGCCACCGCCAGTTCGACGACGACGAAGGCCTCGCAGGGGCCCTCGCCGGCTGCGCGGGACTGAGCGCCGAGCTCATCGCGGAACGCATCCGCAGGATCGTGCACGAGTTCGGCGACAAGCCCCCGGAGGACGATCTGGCGCTGCTGGTGCTTCAGGCGGAGTAGCCGGCCACATCCGGCGACCGGGCGCCCGTACGGCGGATGCCCGCCCGTACGGGACAATGGAAGGCATGCCTTCCGCACTCCCCGACGGTGAGCCCGTCCCCGACGACGGCGCGCTGCCCGCGCACGCCCTGGCCGGCGCCGCCGAGCGCCCCCTCGGGTTCTACCTCCACGTCCCGTACTGCGCGACCCGCTGCGGGTACTGCGACTTCAACACCTACACGGCGACCGAGCTGCGAGGCACCGGCGGCGTCCTCGCCTCCCGCGACAACTACGCGTCGACCCTGACCGACGAGGTCCGCCTCGCCCGCAAGGTCCTCGGCGACGACCCGCGCCCGGTCCGCACGGTCTTCGTCGGAGGCGGCACCCCGACGCTGCTGGCCGCCGGCGATCTCGTACGGATGCTGGGGGCGATCCGCGACGAATTCGGGCTCGCGGACGACGCGGAGGTGACGACCGAGGCGAACCCGGAGTCCGTGGACCCGGCCTACCTCGCGACCCTCCGGGCCGGCGGCTTCAACCGGATCTCCTTCGGCATGCAGAGCGCCCGGCAGCACGTCCTGAAGGTCCTGGACCGCACCCACACCCCCGGCCGCCCCGAGGCCTGCGTCGCCGAGGCCCGCACGGCCGGCTTCGAGCACGTCAACCTCGACCTGATCTACGGCACGCCGGGCGAGACCGACGACGACTGGCGCGCCTCGCTCGACGCGGCCCTCGGCGCCGGCCCCGACCACATCTCCGCGTACGCGCTGATCGTCGAGGAGGGCACCCAGCTCGCCCGGCGCATCCGCCGCGGCGAGGTCCCCATGACCGACGACGACGTCCACGCGGACCGCTACCTCATCGCCGACGAGGTGATGTCCGCGGCGGGCCTCGACTGGTACGAGGTCTCCAACTGGGCCACCTCCGAGGCCGCCCGCTGCCTGCACAACGAGCTGTACTGGCGCGGCGCCGACTGGTGGGGCGCGGGCCCCGGCGCCCACAGCCACGTGGGCGGCGTGCGCTGGTGGAACGTGAAGCATCCGGGAGCGTACGCAGGCGCGCTCGCGGCCGGGAAGTCCCCCGGCGCGGGCCGCGAACTCCTCTCCGAGGAGGACCGCCGCGTCGAACGCATCCTCCTGGAACTACGCCTCCGAGAGGGCTGCCCCCTCTCCCTGCTCCGGCCGGATGGTCTTGCAGCGTCCCGGCGCGCGCTGTCCGAGGGCCTCCTCGACCCCGCTCCCTACGCCGACGGCCGCGCCGTCCTCACACTGCGGGGCCGCCTCCTGGCCGACGCGGTGGTCCGAGACCTGGTGGACTGACCCCACCGGGGCGGGTGGGCAAACCCCGGTCACCCTTTGTTCGAACAGTCACCCGGCGGTGGTGCTGGGCGGGGGTGGGTCGCGCAGCCTGGCGCTTACGGGGCGCCGCCTGCGCCCACCCGTGCCGCCCCAGCGGCACGATTGCCCGCAGGGTGAGCGACCACGACCCGCGGCCGCGTACGCACGGCCCCGACCCGCCCACCGGACCCCCTGCGAAAGGCGCCCACGCCAGAGCACGCCAGCGTCAGCCCTCACCGCCGGCCGTGACGAAGTCGATCAACTCCTCCACCCGGCCCAGGAGTTCCGGCTCCAGGTCCTTGTAGGAGTGCACCCGGGACAGGATGTGCTGCCAGGCCGCGCCGGTGTTTTCCGGCCAGCCCAGGGCGCGGCACACCCCCGTCTTCCAGTCCTGGCCGCGCGGGACGCGGGGCCAGCCGGGGATGCCGACGGACGACGGCTTCACCGCCTCCCACACGTCGATGTACGGGTGGCCGACGACCAGCGCGTGCTCGCTCGTGACCGCCTCCGCGATGCGGGACTCCTTCGAGCCCGGGACCAGGTGGTCCACCAGCACGCCGAGACGCGCATCCGGGCCCGGGGCGAATTCGGCCACGATCGACGGCAGGTCGTCCACGCCCGACAGGTACTCCACGACCACGCCCTCGATGCGCAGGTCGTCGCCCCAGACCCGCTCGACCAGCTCGGCGTCGTGGCGGCCCTCGACGTAGATCCGCCCGGCGCGGGCCACCCGGGCGCGCGCCCCGGGGACGGCCACCGAACCGGATGCCGTACGGGTGGGGCGTACCGAGCCCGAGGCAGGTCGCACGAGGGTCACCACCCTGCCCTCCAGGAGGAAGCCCCGCGGCTCCATCGGGAACACCCGGTGCTTGCCGAAGCGGTCCTCCAGCGTCACCGTGCCCGCCTCGCAGCGGATCACCGCACCGCAGAAACCCGTGCCGGGCTCCTCGACCACCAGCCCCGGGTCCGCCGGGACCTCGGGCACGGACTTGGGCTTCTTCCACGGCGGGGTCAGGTCCGGAGAGTACAGACGGGGCTGCGGGCCCGAAGGGCCCTCGTTGGAAGGGCGGTGGTGGGAGACGGGTGGGCGCATTCGGATGACGATAGGAGAAGCCGCGCGCCGACGCCGGGCACCCTCCTACGACACGCCGAAGCGGTCCGCCAGCGCGTCCCGCTGCGCCCGGACAAACGCCGCATTCACCGCTGTCCCGTGACCGGGCACGTACACCGCGTCCTCGCCGCCCAGGTCGAGCAGCCGGTCCAGCGCCGCCGGCCAGTGGGACGGGACCGCGTCCGGGCCGGCCTGCGGCTCGCCCGACTCCTCCACCAGATCGCCGCAGAAGACGACCTCCGGAGAGGAGGCCGTGGCCGGCACCAGCACCGCCAGGTCGTGGCAGGTGTGTCCCGGGCCCACGTTGGCCAGCAGCACCTGCACACCGCCGCCCAGGTCGAGCGTCCACTCGCCGGACACGACATGGCGGGGCCGGACGAGGAGGTCCGCCGCCTCGGCGGCCGCCCGCGCGTCCAGCCCATTGCGGACGGCGTCCGCGCGCAGCTCCTCCCGGTCCTGCGTCAGGACCGCGTCCACACCCACCGCGCCGAACACCTCCACACCCGCGAACGCCGCCGCGCCGAAGACATGGTCGAAGTGCGGGTGGGTGAGCGCGAGGTGCGTCACACGACGGCCGCCGCCCGGCGAGCCGAGCAGTTGCTGCGCCTCGGCCCGCAGCCGTGCGCCCTCACTCAGGCTCGACCCCGCGTCGATCAGCAGCGCCGCGCCCTCACCGACCACCAGCCCGACCGTGCAGTCCCACACCGGAAGCCGCCGCCGCCCGGCCCGCGGGGCCAGTTCCTCCCACCCCGCCTCTTCCCAAGTCACCTTCATGGCCCGACGCTAGCGGCGAGGGCGTGACCGAGAGCGCATCTCGGCAAGACATCGCAGGACAGGTCGGTACACCTCGGCGTGACATCGCAGGGCCGCCCTTGCCGGGGCCGTACCCCACAGCCGTACACTGGGCCGGGGAACGCTGGCACTCGCACGCGCTGAGTGCCAGGCGAGGAGCCGCAGGAAGTCCGCTTGTGGACCGCTGGAAGACCGCTGGAGGTGTGCGCGATGCTCAGTGAACGAAGGCTCGAGGTGCTGCGCGCCATCGTCCAGGACTATGTCGGGACCGAGGAACCGGTCGGTTCCAAGGCGCTCACCGAGCGGCACCGGCTCGGGGTCTCGCCCGCGACGGTCCGCAACGACATGGCGGCCCTGGAGGACGAGGGGTACATCGCCCAGCCGCACACCAGCGCCGGACGCATCCCCACGGACAAGGGCTACCGGCTCTTCGTCGACAAGCTCGCGGGCGTCAAGCCGATGACCGCCCCCGAGCGCCGCGCCATCCAGAACTTCCTGGACGGCGCGGTCGACCTCGACGACGTCGTGGGCCGCACCGTACGGCTGCTCGCGCAGCTCACCCGGCAGGTCGCCGTCGTGCAGTACCCCTCGCTGACCCGCTCGACGGTGCGGCACGTGGAGCTCCTGTCGCTGGCCCCCGCCCGTGTGATGCTGGTGCTGATCACGGACACCGGCCGGGTCGAGCAGCGCATGATCGACTGCCCGGCGCCGTTCGGGGAGACCTCGCTCGCGGATCTGCGGGCGCGGCTCAACGCCCGGGTCGCGGGCCGCCGCTTCGCGGACGTCCCGCAGCTCGTGCAGGACCTCCCCGACAGCTTCGAGGCGGAGGACCGGGGTACGGTCGCCACGGTGCTCTCCACCCTCCTGGAGACGCTCGTCGAGGAGACCGAGGAGCGGCTGATGATCGGCGGCACCGCCAATCTCACCCGCTTCGGACATGACTTTCCCCTCACCATCCGACCGGTCCTCGAAGCGCTGGAGGAGCAGGTCGTGCTTCTCAAGTTGCTTGGGGAGGCGGGGGATTCGGGCATGACCGTACGGATCGGTCACGAGAACGCGTATGAGGGACTCAACTCCACGTCCGTGGTCTCCGTCGGCTACGGTTCGGGCGTCGAAGCAGTAGCGAAACTTGGCGTGGTCGGACCGACCCGCATGGATTACCCGGGAACGATGGGAGCGGTACGAGCGGTGGCACGGTACGTCGGACAGATCCTGGCGGAGTCGTAAGTGGCCACGGACTACTACGCCGTACTCGGCGTACGCCGCGACGCTTCCCAGGACGAGATCAAGAAGGCGTTCCGGAGGCTCGCCCGCGAGCTGCACCCGGACGTCAATCCCGATCCGAAGACGCAGGAGCGCTTCAAGGAGATCAACGCCGCCTACGAGGTGTTGTCGGACCCGCAGAAGAAGCAGGTCTACGACCTCGGCGGCGACCCGCTGTCCCAGTCGGGCGGTGGCGCGGGCGGCTTCGGCGCGGGCGGCTTCGGGAACTTCTCGGACATCATGGACGCCTTCTTCGGTACGGCGTCGCAGCGCGGGCCGCGCTCGCGCACGCGCCGCGGCCAGGACGCCATGATCCGGCTGGAGATCGAGCTCGACGAGGCGGCCTTCGGCACCACGAAGGACATCCAGGTCGACACGGCCGTCGTCTGCACCACCTGCAGCGGTGAGGGCGCGGCGCCGGGCACCACGGCCCAGACGTGTGACATGTGCCGCGGCCGCGGCGAGGTGTCGCAGGTCACCCGGTCCTTCCTCGGCCAGGTCATGACCTCGCGCCCCTGCCCCCAGTGCCAGGGCTTCGGGACCGTCGTCCCGACCCCCTGCCCGGAGTGCGCGGGCGACGGGCGGGTGCGCTCGCGCCGGACCCTGACCGTGAAGATCCCGGCCGGTGTGGACAACGGCACGCGGATCCAGCTCGCGGGCGAGGGCGAGGTCGGCCCCGGCGGCGGCCCCGCCGGTGACCTGTACGTCGAGATCCACGAGCTGCCGCACAGCACGTTCCAGCGGCGCGGCGACGACCTGCACTGCACGGTCACCATCCCGATGACCGCGGCCTCCCTCGGCACGAAGGTGCCGCTGGAGACGCTCGACGGGATGGAGGAGGTCGACATCCGTCCCGGAACGCAGTCCGGGCAGTCGATCCCGCTGCACGGGCGCGGTGTCACGCACCTGCGCGGCGGCGGCCGCGGCGACCTCATCGTGCACGTCGAGGTCACCACCCCGACGAAGCTCGACCCCGAGCAGGAGCGGCTCCTGCGGGAGCTGGCCGTGCTGCGCGGCGAGGAGCGGCCCACGGGGCAGTTCCAGCCGGGTCAGCAAGGGTTGTTCTCGCGCTTGAAGGACGCCTTCAACGGACGCTGAGACGGGCCCCCAGGCCGCCGTTCGACGGCCTGGGACGAGCCCATCCGTCTGGCATAGGCCACGCCCGGGCCGGATTCGGACTTGTACGAAGGACGTGACAACATGCCGTCATGTCCTCCGCACTGACCGATCTCTTCCCTCACCCGATCGTGCAGGCGCCCATGGCGGGCGGCGTCTCCGTCCCGCAGCTCGCGGCCGCCGTGTGCGAAGCCGGCGGGCTCGGGTTCCTCGCCGCCGGGTACAAGACCGCCGACGGCATGTACCAGGAGATCAAGCAGCTGCGCGGGCTCACGGGACGGCCTTTCGGGGTCAACCTGTTCATGCCGCAGCCCGAGTACGCGGACAAGGGCGCGATCGAGGTCTACGCCCACCAGCTGGCCGGTGAGGCCGCCTGGTACGAGACGGAACTCGGCGACCCGGACAGCGGACGCGACGACGGCTACGACGCCAAGCTCGCCGTCCTCCTCGACAACCCGGTGCCGGTGGTCTCCTTCCACTTCGGCATCCCGACCCGCGAGGTCCTGGACTCCCTCGCGCGGGCCGGCACACTGACCCTGATCACCGCGACCACCGCCGATGAGGCCCTCGCCGTCGAGCGGGCGGGCGCCGCCGCCGTGATCGTGCAGGGCGTCGAGGCGGGCGGCCACCAGGGCACCCACCGCGACAACCCGGAGACCGACGGCAGCGGCATCGGACTGCTCTCACTGATCGCGCAGGTCCGCGAGACCGTGGGAATCCCGATCGTCGCGGCCGGCGGCATCATGCGCGGCAGCCAGATCGCCGCCGTCCTCGCCGCGGGCGCGAGCGCCGCCCAGCTCGGCACCGCGTTCCTCGCCACCCCCGAGTCCGGCGCCAACCCGCTGCACAAGCAGGCCCTGACCAACCCGCTCTTCGTCCGTACGGAGCTGACGCGCGCGTTCTCCGGACGCCCGGCGCGCGGCCTCGTCAACCGCTTCATGCGCGAGCACGGCCCGTACGCGCCCGCCGCCTACCCCCAGATCCACCACCTCACCTCCGGGCTGCGCAAGGCCGCGGCCAAGGCGGGCGACGCGCAGGGCATGGCGCTGTGGGCCGGACAGGGCCACCGCATGGCCCGCGAACTGCCCGCCGGACAGCTCGTGGAGGTCCTCACCGCCGAACTCGCCGCCGCGACGACAGCGTTGTCGGCCTGCTCGAAGCGCGAGACCGGAGGCAAGGCCCGATGACCGCACCGGTGTTCGTGGTCGACGACTTCCGTACCGGCGACGGTGGTCGGTTCGTGCTCGACGGCCCCGAGGGACGGCACGCCGTCTCCGTGAAGCGGCTGCGGTCCGGCGAGGAGATCGTCCTCACGGACGGCGCCGGACGGTGGGCCGAGGCGGAGGTGATCGGCACCGAGGGCAAGGACCGGCTGATCGTCCGGCTGCACGAGGTGTCCGAGGAACCTGCCGAAAGCCCGCGCATCACCGTCGTACAGGCCCTCCCCAAGGGCGACCGCGGCGAACTCGCCGTGGAGACCATGACGGAGACCGGAGTCGACGCGATCGTCCCCTGGGCCGCCTCCCGCTGCATCACCCAGTGGAAGGGCGAGCGGGGCCTGAAGGCGCTCGCCAAGTGGCGTGCCACCGCCCGTGAGGCGGGCAAGCAGTCCCGCCGGGTGCGCTTCCCGGAGGTCGCGGACGCCGCGACGACCAAGCAGGTTGCCGCACTTCTCGCCAAAGCCGACTTCGCCGCCGTACTGCACGAGGACCGCGCCTGGGGCAGCGAGGCGCTCGCGACCGCCGAACTCCCGGCCGCTGGTGAGATCGTGCTGGTGGTGGGTCCCGAAGGTGGCGTGTCCCCCGATGAGTTGGCGCTCTTCGCCGACTCAGGTGCGAGGGCGTACCGTCTCGGGCGTAGCGTGCTGCGCACGTCGACCGCCGGAACGGCGGCGACGGCGCTGCTGCTGGGCCGCACGGGCCGCTGGGCCTGACCGACACCCGTTGGGGGATGCGTGGAACTCGCACAAGTACGGCTGCTCGTCTCGGATTTCGCCGCCTGTTACCACTTCTACGGCGAAGTCCTCGGCCTCAAGCCCCAGTCGGGGGCGACGGAGGGGCCGTACGAGAAGTTCAGCCCCGCCATAGGCTCGGCGGGCATCGCCCTCCAGGACCGCTCGATGATGGCCGAAGTCCTGGGCGAACTGGGCGACTCGGCGAGCGGTCACCGCTCCCTGGTGGTGCTGCGCGTCGACGACCTGGACGCCTACTGCGAGGCCGTCGCCTCCCGCGGCGGGGACATCCTGCACGGCCCGGCACCGATGACCGACCGCATGCGTGTCGCCCACCTCAAGGATCCCGAGGGCAACCTCGTGGAACTTCAGGAGTGGCTGCTGCTGCGCAGCGGCTGACCGGCGCGCCGGGAAGCGACCGGCCGTTCGATTCCCGCAAGTGCGGGAGTGGAGTGTCTGCTTGCGGTCTACCGCGGCGGCCGTCGCAGTGGCAGGCTGCCGTCTATGGGGGCTTTGAGGCGTATCCGGCACCGGATGGGACGCAAGCAGACGCTGGCCGCTCTGGGGCTCGGAGCGGTCGGGGTGTTCGGTGTGGCGGCGTGCGAGCCCACGGACGGAATGAGCTCCGCCGTCGTGTCGTACACCACGGACCAGACCGCGACGAAGGAACTCGAGCGGCAGCACGTCGACGTCAACTGGCTCACCTGCACGGCCTCGTACGGCGGGGCCAACAAGGCCTACACGCCGGGGAAGACGCCCTCGCAGAGTCAGAACACCGTCGCCGAGGTCGACTGCCGGGGGCAGACGTCCGACGGGCGTGACATCAGCGTCAAGGGCAAGGTCACCCGGGCGGTCAACGGCGCCTGCGTGCGCGGGGACCTGCGGGCCACGGTGGGCGGCAAGGAGTGGTTCCACGTCAGCGGCCTCGGCAACTGCAACGCCACCAGCCAACCGACGTACACCCCGCCCGTCACCTACCGGCCGACGAACGGACAGCCCGGACCCACCGTGACCGTCACCGAGACCGTCTGGTGCAAGGGCGACCCGACCTGCTGGCCCGCCCAGGGCAAGTGACCGGTCCCGGACGGATCGGGTAACCGGTCACGGACGGATCAAGTGACAGAAACCCCTGTCCAGAGGCGCGGTCGCTGCATAGGGTGATCGGGTGACACAGTCTGCATCGTCATCATCGGCCGCACTGTCCACGCAGGCCGCGCAGGCCGCGTATCTCCGGTTTCCGCATCTGCGCGGCGAGTTGGTCGTCTTCACCGCCGAGGACGACGTCTGGGCGGCGCCCCTCGACGGGGCGGGCCGCGCCTGGCGGGTGAGTGCCGACAACGTTCCGGTGACCCACCCGCGCATCTCCCCGGACGGCACGACCGTCGCCTGGACCTCCACCCGCGACGGCGCGCCCGAGGTGCACGCCGCCTCCCTGGACGGCGGCCCGGCCAAACGGCTGACGTACTGGGGCAGTTCGAGGACACAGGTGCGCGGCTGGACCCCCGACGGCAAGGTGCTCGCCCTCAGCACGGTCGGGCAGGCCTCCCTCCGCCGGAGCTGGGCGCACGCCGTCCCGCTCGACGGGGGACCCTCGACCGTCCTTCCGTACGGCCTCGTCGGCGATGTCGCCTTCGGGCCGGGCGTGCTGCTGCTCTCCGCGCCGATGGGCCGCGAGGCCGCGTGGTGGAAGCGGTACCGGGGCGGCACAGCGGGCAAGTTGTGGATCGACCGGGACGGCGGGGGCGAGTTCGGGCGCCTGCACGAGGACCTTGACGGGAACATCGAGTACCCGCTGTGGGTCGGCGAGCGCGTCGCGTTCCTCTCCGACCACGAAGGCGTGGGAGCGCTCTACTCCTCCCTCGCCGACGGGTCGGATCTGCGCCGGCACACGGCAGTTGACAGTTTCTACGCCCGGCAGGCGGCCACCGACGGCACGCGCGTCGTGTACGCGTCCGCCGGTGAGCTGTGGCTGCTCGACGACCTCGACGGCGCCGAACCGCGCCGTCTCGACCTCCGCCTCGGCGGACAGCGCGTCGACCTCCAGCCGCACCCCGTGAACGCGGCCCGCTGGTTCGGCGCCGCCGCCCCCGACCACACCGCGCGCGGCAGCGCCGTCTCCGTACGCGGCGCCGTCCACTGGGTCACCCACCGCTCGGGCCCCGCCCGCGCCCTCGCCGCCGAGCACGGCGTCCGCGCCCGGCTGCCCCGCACCTTCCGCTCCGAGGGCGAGGAGCACGTGGTGTGGGTGACGGACGCCGAGGGCGACGACGCCCTGGAGTTCGCCCCGGCGACCGGCGTCGCCCCCGGGGCCATCCCGCGACGGCTCGCCGCCGGACAGCTCGGCCGCGTCCTCGGCCTCGCCATGGCACCCGACGGCAGCCGCGCCGCCGTCGCCTCGCACGACGGGCGGGTGCTGCTCGTCGAGCGGGAGACCGGAGAGGTCCGCGAGGTCGACCGCAGCGAGGACGGCGACGTCACCGGCCTCGTCTTCTCGCCCGACTCGGCCTGGCTCGCGTGGTCGCACCCCGGCCCGCGCCCGCTGCGCCAGCTCAAGCTCGCCAACACCGCCGACCTGTCGGTGACCGAGGCGACCCCGCTGCGTTTCCGTGACTACTCGCCCGCCTTCACCCTGGACGGCAAACACCTCGCCTTCCTGTCGGCGCGCTCCTTCGACCCCGTCTACGACGAACACGTCTTCGACCTCGCGTTCGTGGGCGGCTCCCGCCCGCACCTGATCACCCTGGCCGCGACGACACCGTCCCCCTTCGGACCGCAGCGCCACGGCCGCCCCTTCGAGGCCCCCGACAAGGACGAGACGCCCGACAGCGAGGGCACCCCCACCACCCGGATCGACCTGGACGGACTCGCCGACCGGATAGTCCCGTTCCCCGTCGAGGCCGCCCGCTACTCGGGACTGCGGGCCGCCAAGGACGGCGTGCTGTGGCTGCGCCACCCCGTCCGCGGCGTGCTCGGCGCCTCCCGGGCCACACCCGACGACCCGGACCCCCAGAGCGAGCTGGAGCGGTACGACCTCGCCCAGCAGCGCATCGAGCACCTCGCCGCCGACGCCGACCACTTCGCCGTCAGCGGCGACGGCAAGCGCGTCCTGCTGTGGACCGACGGCAAGCTCAAGGTCGTACCGAGCGACCGCCGCGCCTCCAACGGCGAGGAGAGCGACAGCAACATCACCGTCGACCTCTCCCGGGTACGGCAGAGCGTCGACCCGGCCGCCGAGTGGCGCCAGATGTACGACGAGGCCGGCCGCCTCATGCGCGACAACTTCTGGCGGCCCGACCTCGGCGGCGCCGACTGGGACGCCGTACTGGAGCGCTACCGGCCCGTCCTCGACCGGCTCGCCACCCACGACGACCTCGTCGACCTCCTCTGGGAGGTGCAGGGCGAACTCGGCACCTCGCACGCCTACGTCAGCCCGCGCGGCGGCACAAGCGGCGCGAACCGGGCGCAGGGGCTCCTCGGGGCGGACATCTCCCGCCATGAGGACGGCAGTTGGCGCATCGACCGCATCCTGCCCTCCGAGACCTCCGACCCCGAAGCGCAGGCCCCGCTCGCCGCGCCCGGTGTCGCGGTGCGCGCCGGGGACGCGATCGTCGCCGTCGGCGGACAGGCCGTCGACCCCGTCGCCGGGCCGGGCCCGCTGCTCGTCGGCACGGCGGGCAAACCGGTCGAGCTGACCGTCTCCCCGTCCGGCGGCGGCGACCTCCGGCACGCCGTGGTCGTACCCACCGGCGACGACGAACCGCTGCGCTATCACGCCTGGGTCGCCGACCGGCGGGCCTACGTCCACGAGAAGTCCGGCGGCCGGCTCGGCTATCTGCACGTGCCCGACATGGTCGGCTCCGGCTGGGCCCAGCTCCACCGCGACCTGCGCATCGAAGTGGCCCGGGAGGGGCTGGTCGTCGACGTCCGCGAGAACCGCGGCGGCCACACCTCCCAGCTGATCGTCGAGAAGCTGGCACGACGCATCGTGGGCTGGGACCTCCCGCGCGGCATGCGGCCCTACAGCTACCCGGAGGACGCGCCCCGCGGCCCCGTCGTCGCCGTCGCCAACGAGTTCTCCGGCTCCGACGGCGACATCGTCAACGCGGCGATCAAGGCTCTCGGGATCGGGCCCGTGGTGGGCACCCGGACATGGGGCGGCGTGGTGGGCATCGACAGCCGCTACCGGCTCGTCGACGGCACGCTCGTCACCCAGCCCAAGTACGCCTTCTGGCTCGAGGGTTACGGCTGGGGCGTCGAGAACCACGGCGTCGACCCCGACGTCGAGGTGGTGCACGCCCCGCAGGACTACGCCGCTGGGCGGGACGTCCAACTGGACGAGGCGATCCGGATCGCGCTGGCGGCGCTGGAGGAAACACCGGCGAAGGCTGCGCCCGCTCTGCCGGAGGTGTAGGCACCCGGAACGGGTGTGGCTGTACCTGGGGGCTGCCGCCCCCAGACCCCCGCTTTCGGCCTGAACGGCCTCGTCCTCAAACGCCGGACAGGCTAAAACGTCGATACGATGCTGGCGTAATGATCAGTCTGTGCGAGGAGGCACGCAGCATGGCGGGAGAGCCGCAGGACGACTGCCTGTTCTGCAAGATCGTCGCGGGGCAGATCCCGGCGACCCTGGTCCGGGAGACCGAGACCACCGTCGCCTTCCGCGACATCAACCCCCAGGCGCCCACCCACGTCCTGGTCATCCCCAAGGTCCACCACCCGGACGCGGCATCCCTGGCCGCCGCCGAACCCGCCATCGCCGCCGACATGCTGCGTGAGGCCGGCGAGGTCGCCGCCGAGGAGAAGCTGGAGAGCTACCGCATCGTGTTCAACACGGGCAGCGGCGCCGGCCAGACCGTCTGGCACGCGCACGCTCACGTCCTGGGCGGCCGCGGCATGCAGTGGCCGCCGGGGTAACCGACCTTGTCCGTACGTGAATTGGTGGTGCTCGGCACCGCCAGCCAGGTCCCGACCCGGCACCGCAACCACAACGGCTACCTGCTGCGCTGGGACGGCGAGGGCCTCCTCTTCGACCCCGGAGAGGGCACCCAGCGGCAGATGCTGCGCGCCGGTGTCGCCGCGCACGACCTGCACCGGATCTGTGTCACCCACTTCCACGGCGACCACTCCCTCGGTCTCGCCGGGGTGATCCAGCGCATCAACCTCGACCGGGTGCCGCACGAGATCACCGCGCACTATCCGCGCTCGGGCCAGCGGTTCTTCGACCGGCTGCGGTACGCCACGGCGTACCGCGAGACCGTCGCGCTCACCGAAGCGCCGGTCGACGCCGACGGGACACTGGCCACGACCTCCTCGTACGCCCTGGAAGCACGGAAGTTGTCGCACCCCGTCGAGTCCTACGGGTACCGGCTCGTCGAGTCCGACGGGCGCCGCATGCTGCCCGAGCGGCTCGCCGCGCACGGGATCAAGGGGCCCGACGTCGGGCGGATCCAGCGGGAGGGCTCCCTCGGGGACGTCACGCTCGACGACGTCAGCGAGGTGCGGCGCGGGCAGCGGTTCGCGTTCGTCATGGACACCCGGCTGTGCGACGGGGTGCACGCGCTCGCCGACGGGTGCGACCTCCTCGTCATCGAGTCGACGTTCCTGGACGAGGACGTCCAACTCGCCTCCGATCACGGGCATCTGACGGCTGGTCAGGCAGGTGCGGTCGCGCGGGACGCCGGGGTACGGCATCTCGTGCTCACGCACTTCAGCCAGCGCTACTCCGACCCCGAGGAGTTCGAGCGGCAGGCGCGGGCCGCCGGGTTCGAGGGCGAGCTGACCGTGGCGCACGATCTGCAACGGGTGCCGGTGCCCAAGCGGGGGTGATCCCTCCGGGCGGGGCCCGGGGTGGAGGCGCCGGTTCTGAAACGGCAATAAAACACCCGTACTATGCTGCGATGCCCCTCCCCAAAGCTGAACTGCACCTCCACATCGAAGGCACCCTGGAGCCCGAGCTGGCCTTCGCGCTGGCCGCGCGCAACGGCGTGACGCTGCCGTACGCCGACACCGAAGAGCTCCGTAAGGCGTATCTCTTCGATGATCTGCAGTCGTTCCTGAACCTGTACTACGAGCTGATGTCCGTGCTCCGCACCGAGCAGGACTTCGCCGACCTCGCCGACGCCTATCTCGCGCGCGCCGCCGCGCAGGGCGTGCGGCACGCGGAGATCTTCTTCGATCCGCAGGCCCACATCGCCCGTGGGGTGGGGATGGGGGCCGTCGTGGAAGGGCTGTGGCGGGCGCTGGGGCGCAGCGAGGAGACGCACGGCGTGTCCACCCAGCTGATCATGTGCTTCCTGCGGGACGAGTCCGCCGAGTCGGCCATGGACACCCTGGAGGCCGCGAAGCCGTACCTCGACCGGATCGTCGGCATCGGCCTCGACTCCGCCGAGGTCGGGCATCCGCCGGTCAAGTTCCGCGAGGTGTACGAGGCCGCCGGTGCGCTCGGGCTGCGCCGCGTCGCGCACGCGGGCGAGGAGGGGCCGCCCGCGTACATCACCGAGGCGCTGGACGTGCTCGGTGTCGAGCGCATCGACCACGGGCTGCGCTGCATGGAGGACGCCGAGCTGGTCGAGCGGCTCGTCCGGGAGCGGGTGCCGCTGACGCTCTGCCCGCTGTCCAACGTACGGCTGCGCGCCGTGGACGTCCTCGCGGACCATCCGCTGCCCGCCATGCTCGACGCCGGGCTGCTGTGCACCGTCAACTCCGACGATCCCGCGTACTTCGGCGGCTACGCCGGGGACAACTTCGACGCCGTGAGCGGGGCGCTCGGGCTCGGTCCCGAGCGGCTGCGGGAGCTTGCCCGCAACTCGTTCGTCGCCTCCTTCCTGGAGCATGACGAGGAGCGGCGGGCCCGGTACATCGCCGAGGTCGAGGCGTACGAGTTCGAGTAGTTCGCCGAGCAGTTCGCCGAGTAGTGCTTCGGTCGGTGCCTACGTGGTTCCGGGCCCCGGTGCGGCTGCTGCCTGCCGGGGCCCCGCCGTGTCGTAGGCCTGGCGGATGCTGGGGGACTGGGCGTGGGCGTCCAGGTCCAGGGGGATCTCCACCACCGGGTGAAGGTGGTGCGGGGCGCGGGTGCGGCGGCCGTCGGTGTGCAGGGCGACCGCGGTCATCGGGAGCGTGAGCACCAGCAGGCCCACGGCCAGGATCGCGCCCATCGCCGGGAATCCGGCCTGTGCGGCGAGCACACTGCCGGCGAGCGGGCCCGCCGCCGTGCCCAGTGAGGACGCCGAGCCGACGAAGACCGCCCAGCGGCCGCGCTGGTCGAGCGAGGCGGCGAGGCCGAGTACGTACGACAGCACGATCGGGTAGAGCGTGTTCCAGGCGATCTCGCCCGTCGCGAACGTCGTGAGGTCCGTGGCGGTCGCGCTGAGCGCGATGCAGCCGGCGATCACGGCCGTGCCCGCACCGATCGGCAGCGCCCGGCCCAGCCGCGGGCCGAGCGCGCCCGCGGCGAGCACCCCGAGCAGTCCGGCGCCGAGGGCGACGGCGAAGACCACACCGACGGTGACCTCCGTGAGTCCCGCCTGCGTCAGGCCGATCCGGCCGCTGACACCCCAGAGCGAGTTCTGCGCGAGGGACCAGCAGAGCATGGCGGCGGCGAGGAGCAGGCCGGGACGGAGGTGAGGGAGGCGGCGGTCCGTCGTCGGGCGAGGGGTGAGGGGCGTCGTGTGCGCATGGGTGGGGAGGCGGCCGGTGGTGGGCCACACCAGCAGTGCGGTGAGGGCGATCGCGGCGAGGGGGAGGCCGTGGCCCGGGCCGAGGTGCGGGACCGTCAGATAGACCGTGCCCGCGAGCGCGGAGACGCCGAGGAGGCCGTGCGCGGTGACCCGGTGCGCATCGCTCTGGGCGGCGATTCCGGCGGCGGCGACCGTGGTGGCTGTGCCGGAGCCGAAGCCGCCGACGATCGCTCCGGCGACGACGACGGGGAGGCTGGTCGTGAGGGCGGCCGTGCCGTAGCCGGCGGCGGCGAGGAGCAGGCCCGCGCGGGCCAGCCTGCGTGGGCCGATGCGGTCCACGCGGCTCGCGAGCACGAAGCCGGCTGCCGCTGAGCTCAGCAGCAGGGCGCTGCCGAGGGAGCCGGCCTGGGTGGCCGAGAGGGGGAGGCCTGCGTCCAGTCTGCCGACGGTGGTGGGCAGGAGGTACGCGGCGAGGTACCCGGCCGTGAAAAGGGCGACGAGAGGCCAGGGCGTGGTGGTGCGGGCGGACACGGGCGTTCCCAGGGCATGCGAAAGAAGCGGCTCAATGAGGGGGTTGGGCGGCTGTCGATGGACAGGAACGCGCGGGCAATTTGTATCAAGGGGGTGGGGGTGCGAAACAGGTGGGGCGGTGTGATGTGGCGCACGTTGCGTTTGGGGTGGGGGTGGCCGGGTAGTCGCCCACGCTTGCGGGCGGGGGCGCCTGCCGCCGGTGGGTGGGTCGGGGCCGTGCCGGTACGTCTTGCCCGTCGCCGCGTGGGCGTACTGCCCGGGGTTGATATACGGCGGGACTTGGCGGGCGGTCTGCTACGCGACGGGCAGAGACGTACCGGCACGGCCCCTCCCGCCGGTGGGTGACTGCGGGCCGTCGTCGCTGCGGGCAATCGTGTCGCGGTGCCCCGTGGTGGCCGGGCTGCGACCCACCCCGCCCCGCATCCAGGACCGCGCCATTGACGGTCCTCGTTCGTCTATCTAATCTTCGTATTCATATGTGGATGGCGTCTACGTACGGAGATGGAGTCGGTTCCTGATGGGTGAGGGTGCGGGGAGCGTTGCCGATCGGCTGCGGCGCGGTATGGGCCGTGGCGTTCTGTCGTTTCCGCTGACCAGCTTTCATGGGGACGGGTCTCTTGATCTCGACGGCTTTCGGGCGCATGCCGAGGATCAGATCGGCGCCGGGCCCGGGGCGCTCTTTCCCGCCTGCGGGACGGGAGAGTTCTTCTCGCTGGACGAGGACGAGTACCGGCAGGTCGTCACCGCCGCCGTCGAGGTGGTGGGTGGCCGGGTTCCCGTCGTTGCCGGGACCGGGTACGGGTGGGCGCAGGCCGCCCGGTTCGCGCGGATCGCCGAGGACGCCGGGGCCGACGCCCTGCTCGTGCTGCCGCACTATCTCGTCGCCGCGCCGGAGGACGGGCTGGTGAGGCAGGTGGAGCAGATCGCGGCTCGGACCTCGTTGCCGCTCATCGCCTATCAGCGTGGCCAAGTCGCCTTCAGTGCGGACGGGTTGAGGAGGATCGCCGGGATTCCCGGGGTCATCGGGCTGAAGGACGGGCACAGCGATCTGGACCGGTTGCAGCGGCTCACCCTTGCCGCGCCCGAAGGGTTTCTCTTCTTCAACGGCGCCTCGACCGCCGAGATCCAGGCGCGGGCGTACGCCACCGTCGGCGTCCCCGCATACTCGTCCGCGGTGCACGCCTTCGCCCCCGAGATCGCCGGCGCCTTTCACACCGCGCTGCGGGACGGGGACGGCGGGACCCTGGAGAAGCTCCTGCGGGACTTCTATGTGCCCTTCGTCGAACTGCGGGACCGGGTGCCCGGGTACGCCGTTTCGCTGGTCAAGGCGGCCGCGCGGGTGCGGGGGCTGCCGGTGGGGCCCGTGCGTGCGCCGCTCGTCGATCCCTCGGCCGCCGATCTGGCCGACCTCACAGCTCTTCTGGCCACCGGACTCGACCTCGTAGGAGCCGCCCTGTGAACCTCACCATCACCGACGTACGGCTGACGCCGATCCTGGTCGCCGACCCGCCCCTCCTCAACACGCAGGGCGTGCACCAGCCGTACACCCCACGGCTGATCGTGGAGGTGGTGACGGCCGACGGAGTCACCGGAGTCGGTGAGACCTACGGCGACAGCAAGTACCTGGAGCTGGCGCGGCCGTTCGCCGAGCGGCTCGTCGGGCGCCAAGTGTCCGATCTGAACGGGCTGTTCGGCCTGGCCGACGAGGTGGCCGTCGATCAGTCGCGGGTCGAGAACCAGGTCGACGTGGGCGGACTGCGGGGTGTGCAGACCGCCGACAAGCTGCGGCTGTCCGTCGTCTCCGGGTTCGAGGTCGCCTGTCTGGACGCGCTCGGCAAGGCGCTCGGGCTGCCCGTGCACGCACTGCTCGGCGGCAAGGTGCGCGACGCCGTGGAGTACAGCGCGTACCTCTTCTACAAGTGGGCCGGCCATCCGGAAGGCGTCGCCGCCGAGAAGGACGACTGGGGCGCGGCCGTCGATCCCGCCGGAGTCGTCGAGCAGGCGCGGAAGTTCACCGAGCGGTACGGGTTCACCTCGTTCAAGCTCAAGGGCGGTGTCTTCCCGCCGGACGAGGAGATCGCCGCCGTACGGGCACTCGCCGAGGCCTTCCCAGGGCATCCGCTGCGGCTCGACCCCAACGGTGCCTGGTCCGTGGAGACTTCGGTGAAGGTCGCCGAGGCGATCGGGGACGTCCTCGAATACCTGGAGGATCCCGCGCTCGGTACGCCGGCGATGGCGGAGGTCGCGGCGCGTACGTCCGTGCCGCTCGCCACCAACATGTGCGTGACGACCTTCGGCGAGATCGAGGAGGCGTTCACGAAGGATGCCGTACAGGTCGTCCTCTCCGACCATCATTACTGGGGCGGGCTGCGCAACACCCGTGAACTGGCCGCCGTTTGCCGGACGTTCGGCGTCGCCATCTCCATGCACTCCAACACCCATCTCGGGATCAGCCTCGCCGCCATGACCCATGTCGCGTCCACGGTGCCCGATCTCCACCACGCCTGCGACTCCCACTACCCCTGGCAGTCAGAGGACGTACTGACGGAGCGGCTCGTTTTCGAGGGCGGGTCCGTCGTCGTGTCCGACGCACCCGGTCTCGGGGTCGAACTCGATCGCGACAAGCTGGCGTTCCTGCACCGGCGGTGGCTGGACGACGACGGTTCGCTGCGGGACCGGGACGACGCGGCGGCGATGCGGATCGCCGACCCCGAGTGGGTCACCCCGGCCGTTCCCCGCTGGTAGGCCCCCGGGACCGCTGGGCGGTGCGTCGGCGCCGCGCGCGGGATCGCCGCCGTCCGGCGCGGGGCGTGGTGCACACTGGCCTGATCCGCATCATGTCAGGGAGCGCATCGTGACCGCGTCCAACGGAGAGCGACCGTACGGCCAGGCCCATGTCGACCCACTCGCCGGGCTGCGCACCCCCCAGGACCCGCCCTGGGACGTCTATCTCACGGGCACCGTCTTCCTCGACATCGTCTTCACCGGCCTCGACTCCGCCCCGGTGCGCGGCACCGAGTCCTGGGCGCGCGGGATGGGGTCGAGTCCCGGCGGCGTCGCCAACATGGCCACCGCCCTGGCCCGCCTCGGCCTGAAGACGTCCCTCGCCGCCGCCTTCGGCGACGACCACTACGGCGAGTACTGCTGGGACGCGCTGTCCCAGGGCGAGGGCATCGACCTCTCGGCGTCGCGCACGGTGCCCGGCTGGCACTCGCCGGTGACCGTCTCGATGGCGTACGAGGGCGAGCGCACCATGGTCAGCCACGGGCACGAGCCGCCGCCCGAGGAGCCCGCACCGGACTGCCCGCCCCGCGCGCGTGCCGCCGTCGCCTCGCTCACGCCGGGCACGCGCGCCCCCTGGATCGCCCAGGCCGCGGGCGAGGGCACCCGCATCTTCGCCGACGTCGGCTGGGACGACACCGGCCGCTGGGACCTCGCCGGGCTCGCCGACCTGGAGCACTGCGAGGCGTTCCTCCCCAACGCCGAGGAGGCCATGCGCTACACCGGAGCCGACTGCCCCAGAGCGGCCGCCCAGGCCCTCACGGCGCACGTGCCGCTCGCCGTGGTGACCCTCGGCGCGGAGGGCGCCTACGCCGTGGACGGCCGCACCGGCGAGACCGCCGAGGTCCCCGCGATCGCCGTCGAGGCCCTGGACCCCACCGGTGCCGGGGACGTCTTCGTCGCCGGGTTCGTCATGGGCACCCTCGCCGCCTGGCCCCTCGCCGACCGCCTCGCCTTCGCCGGGCTGACGGCCGCCCTGTCCGTGCAGGAATTCGGCGGCTCGCTGTCCGCGCCGGGCTGGTCCGAGATCGCCGCCTGGTGGCGCAGGGTCCAGTCGTACGACGACCAGGACCCGACCGCGCTGAGACGTTACGCCTTCCTGGAGGGCCTCACCCCCGAGGTCTCGCGACCCTGGCCGCTGCGCCGGGCCGTCCCCACGATCGGGTTCCGCCGGTCGGCCTAGCCGGCAAGGCGTCCCCACCCGCACCAGGCTGCCCGGGAAAAGGCCTACGGGGTTGTCGGTGCACCGTCGTACTCTTGGCAGTGCAAGGCTGTCGAGCGGGCGCGAGCCCCGCAAGAGGAGGACGAGCAAGGCCTACGAGCCGGCCCATGACTCAGACACCCACAGCTCAGACCTCCGCGCAGGAGCAGGCCCGAGCGCATTTCACCGTCCCCGCCAAGCACCCCATGGTGACCGTGCTGGGTTCCGGAGACGCCCTCCTGCGCGTGATCGAGAAGGCCTTCCCGGCGGCCGACATCCATGTCCGGGGCAATGAGATCAGTGCGGTCGGCGACGCCGGTGAAGTCGCCCTCGTCCAGCGCCTGTTCGACGAGATGATGCTGGTGCTCCGCACGGGGCAGCCGATGACGGAGGACGCAGTGGAACGCTCGATCGCCATGCTCAGGGCGAGCGAGAACGGGGAGGGCGACGGCCAGGAGACTCCGGCCGAAGTGCTCACGCAGAACATCCTGTCCTCGCGCGGCCGCACCATCCGCCCCAAGACGCTCAACCAGAAGCGGTACGTCGACGCGATCGACAAGCACACGATCGTGTTCGGCATCGGCCCCGCCGGTACCGGCAAGACCTACCTCGCCATGGCCAAGGCCGTGCAGGCCCTCCAGTCCAAGCAGGTCAACCGCATCATCCTGACCCGGCCCGCGGTGGAGGCCGGAGAGCGCCTGGGATTCCTCCCCGGCACCCTCTACGAGAAGATCGACCCGTATCTGCGCCCGCTCTACGACGCGCTGCACGACATGCTCGACCCGGACTCGATCCCGCGGCTGATGGCAGCCGGGACGATCGAGGTCGCCCCGCTCGCCTACATGCGAGGCCGCACGCTGAACGACGCCTTCATCATCCTGGACGAGGCGCAGAACACGAGCGCCGAGCAGATGAAGATGTTCCTCACCCGCCTCGGCTTCGACTCGAAGATCGTGGTCACGGGTGACGTGACGCAGGTCGATCTCCCGAGCGGCACGAAGTCGGGTCTGCGCCAGGTGCAGGACATCCTGGAGGGCCTCGACGACGTCCACTTCTCGCGGCTCACCTCCCAGGATGTCGTCCGGCACAGGCTGGTCGGCCGTATCGTCGACGCGTACGAGAAGTACGACGACGAGAACGGCACCGAGAACGGCACCCACAAGGGCGGCCGCGGCAAGGCCGTACACAAGGGGAAGTAGACCAGCACGACCATGTCGATCGACGTCAACAACGAGTCCGGAACCGAGGTCGACGAGCAGGCGATCCTCGACATCGCCCGCTACGCGCTCGCGCGGATGCGCATCCACCCGCTCTCCGAGCTCTCGGTGATCGTCGTGGACGCCGACGCCATGGAACAGCTGCACATCCAGTGGATGGACCTGCCCGGTCCGACGGACGTCATGTCCTTCCCGATGGACGAACTGCGTCCGCCGACGAAGGACGACGACGAGCCGCCGCAGGGCCTGCTCGGCGACATCGTCCTCTGCCCGGAGGTCGCCGAACAGCAGGGCAAGGACGCCGAGACGCAGCACTCCATGGACGAGGAGCTCCAGCTCCTCACCGTCCACGGAGTGCTGCACCTCCTCGGCTACGACCACGAGGAGCCCGACGAGAAGGCCGAGATGTTCGGCCTCCAGGCGGCCATCGTGGACGGCTGGCGCGCGGAGAAGGGCCTCACCGGGCCGTCCCCGGCCCCGACCGTGTCATGAGCGCCCAGATCGTCGTAGGCGCCATAGCACTGGTCGTCGTCGCCTGGCTCGCCGCCTGCGCGGAGGCGGGCCTCGCGCGGGTCTCCAGCTTCCGGGCGGAGGAGGCCGTACGGTCCGGGCGGCGCGGCAGCGCGAAACTCGCCCAGGTCGCCGCCGACCCGACCCGCTATCTGAACGTGGCACTGCTGGTGCGCGTCGCCTGCGAGATGGCGGCCGCCGCGCTCGTCACCTACGAGTGCCTCCAGGAGTTCGACGAGACCTGGCAGGCCCTCGCGGTCGCGATCGGCGTGATGGTCCTCGTCTCGTACGTCGCCGTCGGTGTCTCGCCGCGCACCATCGGCCGCCAGCACCCGCTGAACACGGCGACGGCCGCGGCGTACGTGCTGCTGCCGCTCGCCCGCGTGATGGGACCGATCCCGCCCCTGCTGATCCTCATCGGCAACGCGCTCACCCCCGGCAAGGGCTTCCGCCGCGGCCCCTTCGCCTCCGAGGCGGAGCTGCGCGCGCTGGTCGACCTCGCCGAGGCCGAGTCCCTGATCGAGGACGACGAGCGCCGCATGGTGCACTCCGTCTTCGAGCTGGGCGACACCCTCGTCCGCGAGGTGATGGTCCCGCGCACCGACCTGGTCGTCATCGAGCGGTACAAGACGATCCGTCAGGCGCTCACCCTGGCGCTGCGCTCCGGCTTCTCGCGCATCCCGGTCACCGGGGAGAACGAGGACGACGTCGTCGGGATCGTGTACCTGAAGGACCTGGCCCGCAAGACGCACATCAGCCGCGACGCCGAGTCCGAACTGGTGTCGACGGCCATGCGGCCCGCCGCCTTCGTGCCCGACACCAAGAACGCGGGCGACCTGCTGCGCGAGATGCAGCAGGAGCGCAACCACGTCGCCGTCGTCATCGACGAGTACGGCGGCACGGCCGGCATCGTCACCATCGAGGACATCCTCGAGGAGATCGTCGGCGAGATCACCGACGAGTACGACCGTGAACTCCCGCCGGTCGCCGACCTAGGCGAGGACCGCTACCGGGTCACCGCCCGCCTGGACATCGGCGACCTCGGCGAGCTGTACGGCTTCGAGGAGTACGACGACGAGGACGTGGAGACCGTCGGCGGGCTGCTCGCCAAGGCCCTCGGACGCGTGCCGATCGCCGATGCCTCCGCGGTGGTGGAGCTGCCCGACGGGCGGGAGCTGCGGCTGACGGCGGAGTCCTCGGCGGGCCGCCGGAACAAGATCGTGACGGTGCTCGTCGAGCCGCAGGGCCCGGCGGACGCCCCCGAGGAGGAGAAACCGGAGTGACCCCGCAGCAGCTGCGCACGTTCTGTCTGTCCTTCAACGCGACCGTCGAGGACTTCCCCTTCAACCCGGACACCTCGGTCTTCAAGGTGCTGGGCAAGCTCTTCGCGCTGACCCACCTGGACGGGAAGCCGCTGACGGTCAACCTGAAGTGCGACCCGGACGACGCGGTCCGGCTCCGCGAGGAGTACCCGGGGCTGATCATCCCCGGCTGGCACATGAACAAGCGGCACTGGAACACGGTGACGGTCGACGGCGAACTCCCGGACCGCCTGGTCCGGGAGCTCATCGAGGACTCGTACGACCTGGTCGTCGCCGGTCTACCGAAGGCCGAGCGCCTCCGCCTCGACCGCCCCTGAGGCCTTCCGCCGCCCCAGCCCCACCGCGACCAGCACCGCAGCCACCAGTACGATCCCCGCGTCCAGGGCCAGCACCGTGTGCACGCCGGACAGCAGGTCCGAGGACGTGGTGGCGAGGACGCCGAGCAGCGGGATGCCGATGGTGAGGCCGACCTGCTGGGTGGAGGTCACCAGGCCCGTGGCCAGGCCCTGCTCGTCGTTCGGGACGCCCGAGGTGACCGTGAGGCCGTACGAGATGATCGCGCCGAGGTGGCACATGCTGGCCAGCGAGACCGCGACCACCGCGAGCCAGACGGACCAGGGGTGCGCGTTCAGGCCCAGCAGCGCCGCCACGAACAGGCCCTGACCGGTGAGCGAGCCGACCAGCGTGCGGCGGGCGCCGAAACGGCCGATGACCTTGGCGGCGTACACGCCGGCGACCGCCGACATGACGCCCTGCACGCCGAAGACCAGGCCCGTCTCGAAGGCCGACAGGCCCAGGGTCTCCTGGAGGTAGAGGGTCAGGACGAAGACGACCGTCGACATCATCGAGAAGGTGACCAGACCGCCCAGGTTGCCCCACGCCACCGTGCGGCGGCGCAGCATGGGCAGCGAGACCAGGGGCGCCCGGCTGCGCGACTCGACGTACACGAAGGCCGCCAGCAGGAGCACCCCCGCGACGAGCGTCACGATGACGTCCGCGCCGCCGAAGCCGCGGTCGGCCGCGGTGGAGAGGGCGTAGATCAGGGAGAGCAGGCCGCCGGTGACGGTGACCGCGCCGGGGAAGTCCAGGCGCGGGCGGTCCGGGGTGCGTGACTCGGGCAGCAGGCCGGGGGCCAGCGGCAGCACGATCAGCGCGAACACCGACAGCAGACCCATCGTGGAGCGCCAGCTCAGCACGTCTGTCAGGACACCGCCCGCCACCATGCCGACCGTGAAGCCGAGCGAGAGCAGCGTCCCGGAGACGCCGAGGGCGCGGTCGCGGGCCGGGCCCTCCGGGAAGGTCGTGGTGAGCAGCGACATGCCTGCCGGGACGATCGCCGCGGCTGCCAGGCCCTGCAGGGCGCGGCCCGCCAGGAACGACGCGGGGTCCCAGGCGAAGGTCGCCAGCAGCGAGGCGGTGCCGAACAGGGCGAGACCGGTCAGGAACAGCCTGCGGCGCCCGTAGAGGTCGCCGATGCGGCCGAACAGGAGCAGGAAGCCGCCGGACGGCAGCGCGAACGCGGTGACCGCCCACTGCAGGCCGGACTGGCTCATGCCCAGGTCCTGCCCGAGCACGGGCAGCGCCACGTTCAGTACGGAGAAGTCCAGCGCGACCATGAACTGGGCGGCGCACAGGACGAAGAGGACGAGTTTGTCGCGCGTCGACAGCCGGGTGCCGAGGGTGACTTGGGGTGGTCGTACGGGACTGGGGGTGGTGTCGATCGCCATGGCAGGAGCTTGCGGTGATCGGAATATCCGTGGGGAGTCACCACTTATGGTGGTGGTGGCACCACCAGACACGGCAGGGGGATCCGTACGTGGTCGAGGACACGCTCAAGTCCCGCCGGAGGCAGGAGCTGCGCGACTTCCTGATGAGCCGGCGCGCCCGGGTCACGCCCACCGAGGCGGGGCTGCCCGACGGCGGGGCGCGGCGCCGCACGCCGGGCCTGCGCCGCGAGGAGGTCGCCGTGCTCGCCGGCGTGGGCGCCTCCTGGTACCAGTGGCTGGAGCAGGGACGGGACATCTCCGTCTCCCCGCAGGTCCTGGACGCCGTGGCCCGGGTGCTGAAGCTCAGCAACGCCGAGCGGCGCCATCTGTACCTTCTCGCCGGGCTGAACCCGCCCGCTCCCGAAGTCGCCCCCGAGGACCGGGACATGTGCGAGGGGCTGCGACGGCTGATCGACACCTGGATGCCGTATCCGGCGCACATCATGGACCCGTACTACAACTGCGTGCTCTACAACGACGCCGCGGGGATGGTCCTCGGCATGCGCCCCGAGAACACCCAGAACTGCCTCGTCGACTTCTTCACCGACCCCCTCTACCGGGGGCGCTCCCACTCCTGGGAGCAGAACGCGTGCGCGGTCGTCGCCCAGTTCCGGGCGTCCTGCGCGGCGGCGCCCGACGACGAGGGGCTGCGTGAGCTGCTGGCCCAGCTCAAGGAGGTCAGCGCCGAGTTCGTGGAGCTGTGGGAACGGCGGGACATCAGGGCGGCGGGGCAGATCCGCAAGGAGCTCGACCATCCGCTGGTCGGGCTGCTGTGCGTGGAGTCCACGGCGATGAAGGTGCCGGCCCGGCCCGACCTCACGATCGTGCTGCACACGCCGCTGCCCGAGGCGAACACCGCGGCGAAGCTGGAGTGGCTGGCCTCGCCGGAGGGGCGGCGGGGATCGATGTACCCCGTCGCCGGGTGAGCGTTCCGCCTCTTCGTATGCTCAGGGCATGACCGATAGCAACGCGCTCGACCCCGAGGACCGCAAGATCGTCACCCTGGCCCGTTCCGCGCGGGCCCGCAACGCAGTGCCCGAGGGCGCGGCCGTGCGGGACGAGACGGGGCGTACGTACGTCGCCGGGACCGTCGCCCTCGACTCGCTGAAGCTGAGTGCGCTGCAGACGGCGGTGGCGATGGCGGTGGCGTCCGGGGCGAAGTCGCTGGAGGCCGCGGCCGTGGTCACGGAGGCCGAGTTCGCGTCGGCGGAGGACCGGGCGGCCGTACGGGATCTGGGTGGGCCTCAGACTCCGGTGCTGGTGGCCGGGCCCGACGGGACGGTCCGGGTCACGGTGACCGCGGGCTGACCTCAGCCGCGGCCGGAAAACGCCCTTGCCGTCCGCGGTCTCTCGCGCATCAATGGAACCGGTAGTTCCGACGGACCGTCAGATTTTCGAAGGCGCACGCAGCGCGCCCGCACCCCGCTCGCGTGGCCGGTCCGTCGGCCTGCTTCTCCCGTCCATCCCCACATGGCTTTCCCACAAGGGAAGGGAGCCGGATTCCCCATGAGAGGCAAGCGAACAGGAACAGGTGCGGCACTGGCGGTCGGGGCCCTCGCGGCCGCCGGGCTCGCCTTCGCGCCCACAGCCGTCGCCGTCACCCCACAGACGGCGACGATCACGGCCGACTGCGGCAGCTTCGGCGGCGGCGAGGCCACACTCACCGCCACCCAGGACGGCACCGCCGCCACCATCACGGTCACGTCGTCCGCGATCACCGCGCCGATCGCCCTGGCGCAGGACTCGATCACCTCCACGCTCACCCTGGTGAAGGCGAGCGGCGGCACCACCGCCTTCACCGGCACGAAGAACCCGGCCATGGCGGCCGGCGACAGCGTCACGGTCGGACCGCTCGACGGGACCGTGGCCTCCGGGGACAGCCTGGAGGCGTACGGCGGCTCGTTGCAGATGACGGTCCTCGGCTTCACCATCACGTGCACGGCCACCGGGGCGCAGTCGCCGGGGCCGTTCGTCTTCGACTGAGCACACGGAACGCGAGGACCGGTGTCGTCCCTGGCAGGGGGCGGCACCGGTCGGCGTAGAGCGTCAAGGACCGGTCGTGCTCAGAGCGCGTCCGGGCCGCGCTCACCCGTCCGTACCCGGACGACCGTCTCGACCGGCAGCGCCCACACCTTCCCGTCGCCGATCTTGCCCGTCCGGGCGGCCTTGACGATCGCCTCGATGACGGGGTCCGAGTCGGCGTCGTCGACGACGACCTCGATGCGGACCTTGGGGACGAGGTCGACCTGGTACTCGGCGCCGCGGTACACCTCGGTGTGGCCGCGCTGGCGTCCGTATCCGCTGGCCTCGGTCACGGTCAGGCCGTGCACCCCGAGTTCCTGGAGGGCGGTCTTGACCTCGTCGAGGCGGTACGGCTTGACGATCGCGGTGATGAGCTTCATGCCTGGGTCTTGACCTTCTGAGCGGCGGGGACTGCGGACGCGGAGACCGGGGCTCCGTGGCCCAGGACCCCGTGATCGTAAGCCGTCTCGGCGTGCACCGTAAGGTCCAGGCCGGTGTGCTCGTGGTCCTCGTCCGCGCGCAGGCCCATGACCTTGTCGAGCAGCTTTCCGATGCCGTACGTGACGGTGAAGGCGTACGCCCCGACGGCCACGACGGCGACGAGCTGCTTGCCGAGCTGGGCGAGCCCGCCGCCGTAGAGCAGGCCCTCCGCGCCGCCGGTCATCTCGGCGGTGGCGAAGAGGCCGATCAGCAGCGTGCCGATGATTCCGCCGACCAGGTGGACGCCGACGACGTCCAGCGAGTCGTCGTAGTTCAGCTTGAACTTCCAGCTCACCGCGTACGAGCAGACCACGCCGGCGGCGAGACCGACGACCAGCGCCCCGACGAGGGAGACGGAGCCGCAGGACGGGGTGATGGCGACCAGGCCCGCGACCGCGCCGGACGCCGCGCCCAGGGTGGTCGGGTGGCCGTCGCGCTTCTGCTCGACGAAGAGCCAGCCGAGCAGCCCGGTGCAGCCGGCGGCGAGGGTGTTGAGGAAGGCGGCGGCGGCGAGGCCGTTGGCGCCGAGGGCCGAGCCCGCGTTGAAGCCGAACCAGCCGAACCAGAGCAGGCCCGCGCCCAGCATCACCATGGGCAGGTTGTGCGGGCGCATCGCGTCCTTCTTGAAGCCCAGGCGGGGGCCGAGAACGAGACAGAGGGCCAGGCCCGAGGCGCCGGAGGTGATCTCGACCGGGAGACCGCCCGCGAAGTCCAGTGCGCCGAGTTTCTCCAGGATCCAGCCGCCCGGGCCCCACACCCAGTGCGTGACGGGAACGTATACGAGCAGCGCCCACACTGGCACGAAGACCAGCCACGCCCCGAACTTCGCCCGGTCCGCGATCGCGCCGCTGATCAGCGCCGCCGTGATGATCGCGAACGTCAGCTGGAAGGTGGCGAACAGCAGGGTCGGGACCGTGCCCTGGACACTGTCCGGGCCGAGGCCCGCCATGCCTGCGTGCTTCAGTCCGCCGATCAGTCCGCCGAAGGCGTCGTCGCCGAACGCGAGGGAGTAGCCCGCGACCAGCCACACCACCGTGACCAGGGCGATCGATACGAAGCTCATCATCAGCATGTTGAGGACGCTCTTCGTGCGGACCATGCCGCCGTAGAAGAGGGCGAGGCCCGGGGTCATCAGCAGGACGAGTGCGGTGGCGGCGAGCAGCCAGGCGGTGTCGCCGGTGTCCAGGTGCGCGGCGGCGAGGGTCACGGTCGTCTCCAACGGTGTGGGGGCTCGTCAGAGCGTCACCGGTGTGCGTTTCCGGTTGTGCACGCGCGCGTTTCCGGCGTGTTTCGTGTTGCGTGGGGGTTTCCGGAAGCTCACCGGAGTCGATGCGGGCCCGGTCCGGCCCCCGTACGGGGACTCGGCGTGCGGCGGGCGCCTGTGGATCAGGGACAATGGGCGCCATGAGCGTTCGTACCCCGTCATCCGAGCCGTCCGCGGCAGCACCCCACCGCGCCGGCTTCGCCTGCTTCGTGGGCCGCCCCAACGCGGGCAAGTCCACCCTCACGAACGCTCTGGTCGGGCAGAAGGTCGCGATCACCGCGGACCAGCCGCAGACCACGCGGCACACCGTACGTGGCATCGTGCACCGGCCCGACGCCCAGCTGATCCTGGTCGACACCCCCGGCCTGCACAAGCCGCGCACCCTGCTCGGCCAGCGGCTCAACGACATCGTGCGGACGACGTGGGCCGAGGTCGACGTCATCGGGTTCTGCCTGCCCGCGAACGAGAAGCTCGGTCCCGGTGACCGCTTCATCGCGAAGGAACTGGCGTCGATCAAGAAGACGCCGAAGATCGCGATCGTCACGAAGACCGACCTCGTCGACAGCAAGACCCTCGCCGAGCAGCTCATCGCGATCGACCAGCTCGGCAAGGAGCTGGGGTTCGAGTGGGCCGAGATCGTGCCCGTGTCGGCGGTCGGCGACAAGCAGGTCGGCCTGCTCGCCGACCTGATCGTGCCGCTGCTGCCGGAGGGGCCGGCGCTGTATCCCGAGGGCGACCTCACCGACGAGCCCGAGCAGGTCATGATCGCGGAGCTCATCCGCGAGGCCGCGCTGGAGGGGGTGCGGGACGAGCTGCCGCACTCCATCGCCGTGGTCGTCGAGGAGATGCTGCCCCGCGAGGACCGGCCCGCGGACCGGCCGCTGCTCGACATCCACGCCTTCGTCTACATCGAGCGGCCCAGCCAGAAGGGCATCATCATCGGCCCGAAGGGCAAGCGGCTCAAGGAGGTCGGGATCAAGTCCCGCAAGCAGATCGAGGCGCTGCTGGGCACCCCCGTCTTCCTCGACCTCCATGTGAAGGTCGCCAAGGACTGGCAGCGGGATCCTCGGCAGTTGCGGAAGCTGGGGTTCTAGGAGCCGGGCACTCAAGCCTGGCTGTTTCCGCTCGGCGTCATGTCCTGCAACCCCACCACCCGCAGCAGCTGCAGGCGCTCGTGTGTCTCCGTGCCGGGGCGGGCCGTGTGGATGATGAGGAGCTGGCGGTGCTCGGCGCTGACGAGGACCTCGCAGTCCAGCTCCAGCAGGCCGACCAGCGGGTGCTGGAAGCGCTTGGTCGAGGCGCGCCGCACGGCCACCTCGTGTTCGCCCCAGAGTTTCTCGAACTCCTCGCTGGCCGTGCGGAGTTCGGCGACCAGGGCCGTCACCGCCCGGTCGTCGGGGTGGGCCGCGGTGACGGCGCGGAGGTTCGCCACGTGTCCGCGCGCGTGCTCCTCGTGGTCCTCGGGCGGGGACAGCTTCCGTGCGGCGGGGTCCGTGAAGAAGCGGCGTACGAGATTGCGCTCGCGCGGCGGCCGGGCGAGCGCGTCGCCGGACAGGGCCGCGGCCATCGCGTTCTGCGCGAGGACCTCGCCGTAGTCGCTCATGACCATCGCGGGGGTGTCGTGCAGCCGGTCCAGGACCAGCAGGAGCCCGGGGCGGACGTGCGCCGACGCCGTGCCGTCCCGGGGCGGCTCCTCGCCCACCAGGTGGAAGAGATGGTCCCGCTCGTCGCCGGTCAGCCGCAGCGCCCTGGCCAGCGCGCCCAGCATCTGCCGTGACGGACGCGGGCCCCGCGACTGCTCAAGACGCGTGTAGTAGTCCACGGACATCCCCGCGAGCGCCGCCACCTCCTCCCGGCGCAGGCCCGGCGTGCGGCGCCGCGCACCGGACGCGAGGCCCACGTCGGAGGGCTCCAGGCGGGCGCGGCCACGGCGCAGGAAGTCGGCGAGTTCGGCTCGGTTCACCCCTCCAGCGTGACCGAGCGCGCCCGGCTTATCCAGGGACTGCCGGTCCCCGGATCAGGAGGTCTCTCCCGCCGCGCGCCGCGCGCCCCGACGCTGGGGTCACGACGAGAGGAGCACGAGATGCTGACGTTGGTGACAGGCACGACAGGCCAGGTCGGCCGCCGCTTCGTACCGCGGCTGCTGCAGGCGGTGCAGGCGGAGGACCAGGTGCGGGTCCTGGTGCGCGACGAGGCGAAGGGCGCGCCCTTCGCCGAGCTGGGCGCGCAGGTCGCGGTCGGCGATCTGCGGGACGCGGAAGCGCTCGGCAAGGCGCTCGCCGGGGTGGACGCCGTGATCAACATCGCGGCGGCCTTCCGCGGTGTCCCGGACGAGGAGGCCTGGGCGGTCAACCGCGACGCCGCCGTCGAACTGGGCCGCGCGGCGCTCGCCTCGGGCGTCCGCCGCTTCGTCCAGGTCAGCACGAACCTGGTGTACGGCACGGGGCGCGGCCGTCCCCTCACCGAGGAGGACCCGAGCGTCCCCGGCGGCGAGATGTGGGGCGCCTACCCGGAGTCCAAGGCGGCCGCCGAGCGGGAGCTGGCGGCCCTCGACGGCCTGGACGTCCGGATCGGGCGGCTCCCCTTCGTGTACGGGGAGGGCGACCCGCACCTCGCCCAGTCGCTGCGGTGGGCGGGCGGCTGGGCGGCCACCCAGCGCCTCCAGATGGGCCACCACGCGGACGTGGCCCAGGGCCTGACCCGGATCCTGTACGCCCCGGGCGCGGGCGGCGTCTACAACATCGCCGACGACACCCCCGTCACGGCCGTCGACCTCCACCAGCTCAACGGGGTCGACATCCCGCCCGCCCTCTACGACCGCACGGACTCCGACCCCTGGTTCGGCATCGTCTCCACCGCCCGCATCCGCCGCGAGCTGGGCTTCCGCCCGCTGTACCCGTCGGTGTGGACGGCCAAGGACGCCGGGGCGCTCTGAGCCCAGCCTCTTGTTCAGCCCCCCGTTCAGTCCACCCCCCTGATCCGCCGCACCAGCAGCGCCCCCGCCAGGCCGATCACGGCCGACACCAGGTACAGCACCCGGTAGCCGCCCAGATGGTTCACGATCGGCGCCGCCAGGGCGGGGGCGGCGACCTGGGGCAGGGCGTTGGCGACGTTGATGACGCCGAGGTCCTTGCCGCGGTCCAGGGCCTTGGGCAGGACGTCCGTCATCAGGGCGAAGTCGACGGATGTGAAGACGCCGAAGCCGATGCCGAGGATCGCGGCCGCGACGATCGCGCCGGGCCAGGTCTGCCAGCCGGCCAGCGCGGCCGTGGCGAGCGCCATCAGGACGCCGGACCAGATCACGAACGGTTTGCGGCGGCCGATCCGGTCCGACCAGACACCGCCGACCACCACGGTGGCGAGGAGTGTCACGCCGTTGACGGCGGTGAGGATCAGGACGCCCTTGTCAGGGTCGTCGTAGTGCAGGCGGTCCCGCAGGTAGTAGAGCAGGTAGAGCAGCACGAGCGCGTTGCTCAGGTTGATCAGGAAACGGGTCAGCCAGGCCCAGCCCAGGTCCGGGTGGCGGCGGGGGCTCAGCCAGAAGGACGTCACGAAGGCCCGCCAGGACCAGGGTGTGCGCGCGGCCTCGGGCAGCCGTAGATCCTCGTACCTCAGGACGTACGGCAGCACCCCCACGAGCGTGAACACCGCACACGCCGCATAGCCCCCGCCGATGCCCCCGGCGGCGGTGGCGAGGCCCGTGCCGCCGACCACGCCCAGGATCTGCGCGACCCCCAACCAGCCGCCCACAGAGCCCCGTTGGAGCCGCGGCACCCGGTCGGGGACGGCCGCCGTGACCGCGGCGAACGCGGCGTTCAGCGTCAGCTGGACCAGGCACCAGCCCAGCGCCATCGTCCACACCCCGCCCGCGCCCGCGAGCAACAGCAGGGCGAGCGCGCCGCCCGCCGCCCCGGCCACGATCCAGGGCGTACGGCGGCCACGGCGGGACGTCGTACGGTCCGACAGCGCGCCGAAGACCGGGTTGGCGACCAGGGAGACGAGCGCGCCCGCGCCCGTGACCCAGGCGAGCATCGTCTCCTTCGACATGCCGGTGCCGGGTGCGAAGTCCTCGGCCTGGGAGGCAAGGAGGATCTGCAGCGGGCCGTACCAGCCCACCCAGATCGCCCCGTTGGCGAGCGAGAGCGCCGAGGTCCAGCCGCGGCCGACGCGTTCGACGGGCTCGGCTAGCGCGTCGGGGCCGGGCGTTGCCGCAGGGTCCCGCGACGTCGCCGTCATCTCTGCGCCCGCAGCACGTCCCGCAGCCAGCCGTAGGACGCCTTCGGGGTCCGCTTCAGCGTCGCGGAGTTCTCGAAGTCCACGTGTACGAGCCCGAAGCGGCGCGCGTACCCCTCCGCCCACTCGAAGTTGTCCAGCAGCGACCACACGAAGTAGCCGCGTACGTCGACGCCCGCCTCCGAGGCCCGGTGCAGTGCCCGGATGTGGCCGTCCAGGTAAGCGATCCGGTCCTGGTCGTCGATGCCCTCGTACGAGCAGCCGTTCTCGGTGATGACGACCGGCGGGAGGCGGTCGGCGTAGCGGCCCCGGAAGCCGGTGAGCAGTTCCGTCAGACCCTCCGGGACCACCGGCCAGCCGAAGTCGGTGACCGGGACGCCCTCGATCTCCCTTACCGAGAAGGGGAGTTCGGCGGGAAGCGTGAGTCCGCCGAACTCGATCTCGGCGCCCTGTGGCGCGCCCACCCTGGTCGGCGCGTAGTAGTTGATGCCGTACCAGTCGAGCGGCTCCCCGATGACCTTGAGGTCGGCCTCGACGTCGCCCGGCATCAACTCGCCGATGCCCTCCGGGTACTGGCCGAGCAGCACGGGGTCGGCGAACAGGCGGTTCAGCAGGAGGTCGTAGAACTCCGCCGCCTCCAGGTCCGCCGGTTCCTGCGACGCCGGCCAGGTCGGCCCGTGCGAGTTGGCGATCCCGATGTCCGTCGCCCCGGCCGCGCGCAGGGCCCGTACCGCCAGGCCGTGGGCGAGGAGTTGGTGGTGGGCGACCGGGAGTGCGTCGAAGAGCAGCTGCTTGCCGGGCGCGTGCGCGCCGAGCGCGTGGCCGAGCAGGGTGTGCTCGGCGGGCTCGTTGAGAGTGATCCACTTGCCGACGCGGTCGCCGAGCCGGGCGGCGACGACGCTCACGTACTCGGCGAAACGGGAGGCCGTGTCCCGCTCCAGCCAGTCGAGCGTGACCGGCAGGTCCCAGTGGAAGAGCGTCGGCACGGGACGGATGCCCGCGCCGCACAGCTCGTCGACCAGCCGGTCGTAGAAGTCCAGGCCGCCGGGGGAGTTCACCCGCGGCCAGGAGATCGAGAAGCGGTACGCGTCCACGCCGAGATCGGCGAGGAGCGCCACGTCCTCGCGGTAGCGGTGGTAGTGGTCGCAGGCCACCGCCGCGGTGGTGCCGTCCTTCACCCGCCCCTCTTCGGCGGTGAAGGCGTCCCAGACGGAGGGGGCGCGCAGGTCCGCGGCCCCCTCGATCTGGTGGGCCGAGGTGGACACGCCCCAGAGGAAGCCGGGCGGGAACTGCGGGAGGGGGTTCGTCGCCATGCGCGCGATCATCCGTACCCGCGGTAACAGAAGTCAACGCCCGGGCGTGAAGTGCGAGTTACACCCGTCCCTCACGCACTGGTCACGCCCCCTCCTTCAACACCCGTGAAATCAGCTTCCGTTGCTCCTCCGTCAGTCTCGGGTCCGCGCAGTACACCGTCTTTCCGTTCACGGTGATCTGGTAGCTGAATCCGTCGGGCACACCGACCGGGGGTGCGCCCCGGCCGGCGGCCACCGCCCGCTCGGCCAGGGCCTGCCACTCATGGGCGTCGGTCCGTCCCGAGGTCTCCACCTCGGCATGGCGCTCGATACCCGCGAACCCGCCTGTCCGCCTCACCTGGATACGCATGGGTCCTGTCTAGTACGAGACGGGCGCCGGTGCTACGCCGACGGGACCCCGACCTGCTCCCACGCCTTCAGGACGCTCTGGAGCTCCTCGCCCTCTCCGTAGCGGCTGCGCGCCTGCGCGACCGTCAGCTTCGCGAAGTCCGAGAAGCCGGCCTCTGACTGGAGTGCGCCGCCGGTGAGGACGTCGTACCAGATCTGTCCGGCCCGCTCCCAGGCGTTGCCGCCGAGCGCGTCGGCGACGAGGTAGAACGCGTGGTTGGGGATGCCGGAGTTGATGTGGACGCCGCCGTTGTCGCGGCCGGTCTTCACGTACCCGTCCATCGTCGCGGGCTGCGGGTCCTTGCCGAGCACGTCGTCGTCGTACGCCGTGCCGGGCTCCTTCATGGAGCGCAGGGCGGTGCCGGTGACGCGCGGGGCGAGCAGGCCCGCGCCGATCAGCCAGTCCGCCTCGGAGGCGTTCTGGCCGAGTGTGTACTGCTTGATGAGCGATCCGAAGACGTCCGACATCGACTCGTTCAGGGCGCCCGGCTGGCCGAAGTAGGTGAGGTTCGCCGTGTACTGGGTGACGCCGTGGGTCAGCTCGTGGCCGATGACGTCGACCGGGATGGTGAAGTCGAGGAAGATCTCCCCGTCCCCGTCGCCGAACACCATCTGCTCGCCGTTCCAGAACGCGTTGTTGTAGTCCCGGTCGTAGTGCACGGTCGCGTTCAGCGGCAGGCCCTCGCCGTTGATCGAGTTGCGGGTGTACGCCTTCAGGTACAGCTCGAAGGTGGCGCCGAGGCCCGCGAACGCGCGGTTGACGGTGGCGTCCTTGCCGGGCTTGTCGCTCTCGCCGCGGACCTTCTTGCCGGGCAGGTCCTGGTGGTGCTTGGCGTCGTAGATCGTGCGCAGCGGCTTGTCCTCGGCGGCCTCCTTGGGCGGGGCCACCGCGGGCGCGCCGATCACCGTGGTCAGGCGGCGGTGGGTGCGCTCGAAGGCGTCGTGCTCCAGGGTGCGGCGCGCCGGTCCGGCGAGCGCGGGGTCCTCGTGCTGGGCCAGCTTGTCGAGGACGTGTGGCGGAACGATGGTGCAGAAGACGGGCTCGAAGCCCCCGTTGGTCGTCATGCCCGGCACCCTTGCACTGGGTTATGACGCTGTCACTACCTGCAACCATGATTGGTGAAATACGGCGATAAGGAGCCTTGGAGTCCGCTCTTCAGTGGTATGGAGCACTTTTTGTCCCACTATCTGCCCGCGGTCCCGCATACTGATACAGCCCCCCGTAGAGAGCGTGGCTCGGCTACTCTTCTGAGCATCATGCGTTTCGGGCTGCTTCTCCTTAGCTGCCGCGGCGAGGGCCTGTAGTCGAGGCCGACCCCCTCCCCGCGGAGTCTGGCGTTGCGCCGTCGGCCGTCCTTCCGGACATCCTGAGGAGCCCACGCATCATGGCGAACAGCCAGAACCGCCAGCAGCCGACGTCCATGCCGATCCACAAGTACCGCCCGTACGACCAGGTCGAGATCCCCGACCGTACGTGGCCGGAGCAGCGGATCACCGCCGCCCCCCGCTGGCTCTCCACGGACCTGCGCGACGGCAACCAGGCGCTGATCGACCCGATGTCGCCCGCCCGCAAGCGCGAGATGTTCGACCTGCTGGTGAAGATGGGCTACAAGGAGATCGAGGTCGGTTTCCCCGCCTCCGGTCAGACGGACTTCGACTTCGTCCGCTCGATCATCGAGGACGAGACCGCGATCCCCGACGACGTCACCATCTCCGTACTGACCCAGGCCCGCGAGGACCTGATCGAGCGGACCGTGGAGTCCCTGGTCGGCGCCAAGCGCGCCACCGTCCACCTGTACAACGCGACGGCGCCGGTCTTCCGCCGGGTCGTCTTCCGCGGCTCCAAGGACCAGATCAAGCAGATCGCCGTGGACGGCACCCGGCTGGTCATGGAGTACGCCGAGAAGCTGCTGGACGAGCGGACGACGTTCGGTTACCAGTACAGCCCGGAGATCTTCACCGACACCGAGATCGACTTCGCGCTGGAGGTCTGCGAAGCGGTCATGGACGTCTACCAGCCCGGCCCGGGCCGCGAGATCATCCTCAACCTGCCCGCCACGGTGGAGCGTTCGACGCCCTCCACGCACGCGGACCGCTTCGAGTGGATGTCGCGCAACCTGTCCCGCCGCGAGTACGTCTGCCTGTCGGTCCACCCGCACAACGACCGCGGTACGGCCGTCGCCGCCGCCGAGCTGGCGCTGATGGCCGGCGCCGACCGCATCGAGGGCTGCCTGTTCGGCCAGGGCGAGCGTACCGGCAACGTCGACCTGGTCACCCTGGGCATGAACCTGTTCTCGCAGGGCGTCGACCCGCAGATCGACTTCTCGCAGATCGACGAGATCCGCCGCACCGCCGAGTACTGCAACCAGATGGAGGTCCACCCCCGTCACCCGTACGTGGGCGACCTGGTCTACACGTCCTTCTCCGGCTCCCACCAGGACGCCATCAAGAAGGGCTTCGACGCCATGGAGGCGGACGCCAGGGCCAAGGGCGTCACGGTGGACGACATCGAGTGGGCGGTGCCGTACCTGCCGATCGACCCGAAGGACGTCGGCCGCTCCTACGAGGCCGTCATCCGGGTCAACTCGCAGTCCGGCAAGGGCGGTATCGCGTACGTCCTGAAGAACGACCACAAGCTGGACCTGCCGCGCCGGATGCAGATCGAGTTCTCGAAGATCATCCAGGCGAAGACCGACGCCGAGGGCGGCGAGGTCACGCCGAAGGACATCTGGGCGATCTTCCAGGACGAGTACCTGCCCAACCCCGAGAACCCGTGGGGCCGTATCCAGGTCAAGAACGGCCAGTCCACGACGGACAAGGACGGCGTGGACACGCTGACCGTCGAGGCGTCGGTCGACGGCACCGACACCGTGCTGACCGGCACCGGCAACGGCCCGATCTCCGCGTTCTTCGACGCTCTGCAGTCCATCGGCATCGATGTGCGCCTGCTGGACTACCAGGAGCACACGATGAGCGAGGGCGCCTCCGCGCAGGCCGCCTCGTACATCGAATGTGCGATCGACGGGCAGGTTCTGTGGGGAATCGGCATCGACGCGAATACGACACGTGCTTCGCTGAAGGCCGTCGTCTCCGCCGTCAACCGCGCGGCCCGCTGACTCGCCTGACCGGCTTCTTTGTGGCCCCGTCCGCCTTTCGAGGCGGGCGGGGCCGCGTCGTTTACCGGCCAATCCGCGTGGATGTCACGGAGAGGTCTCGCCCGAGGTACTGACTCCGCCTCGACAATGTGGCTAACATCACGCCAACGCGGCGATGTTGCCGCGGGGTTACGGAGGTGCGACGTGCTGCCAGGATGGGGACGAAAAGGTCGTGTTGTCCGTGTTGGTCACATGACCCGCATCCTAGGCACCCGCACCGCGTGGACCGCCGTCGGCGACGGCGAGTTCTTCTGCCCCGGATGCGGAGGCGACCGCAACTACCAGCGCCTGACCGGCCGTCGGCGCTTCACCCTGCTCGGCGTCCCGGTCCTGCCGCGCGGCGAGACCGGCCCCGTCGTCGAATGCGCCGCCTGCCACCACCACTACGGCGCCGATGTCCTCGACCACCCCACCACCACCCGCTTCTCCGCGATGCTCCGCGACGCCGTGCACACCGTCGCCCTCGCCGTGCTCGCCGCGGGCGGCACCTGCTCCCGCACCTCCCTGGAGACCGCCGCCGCCACCGTCCGCTCGGCCGGCTTCGACGACTGCACCGAGGACCAGCTCGGCGCCCTCGTCGACGCCCTCGCCGCCGACACCGGCCGCATCTTCGGCGAACCCTGCGGCGCGGGCCTCGCCATAGAACTCCACGAGGCGCTGGACCCGCTGGCCCCGCACCTCGCCCCGGTCGGCAGGGAAGCCATCCTGCTCCAGGGCGCTCGCATCGCACTCGCGGACGGCCCGTACACGCCTGCAGAACGGGACGTCCTCAGCACCGTGGGCGCCGCGCTCACGATCTGCTCGGACGACGTGACACGGCTGCTGGCCGCGGCGCGCACGCCGTCGTAACCACCTTGGCCGGACGCCTTGGGCCGAAGTGACAGCCCACGCCGGCTCACATCCCGTACTCCCGCGCACTACTCCCCGGGGAGTAGTGCGGCCGCCTCGCCGCCCCTCGCAGTAGCCCCGAACTCGCCCTCCCGCGTGACGAATCACCTCTCGCGCGCCGGGAGTCTGGTCATGTCCAGACACCCGTCCAGGAGGGGAGGACCCCGCCATGGGGCCCGCAAAGACAACCACGCGTACGCGGCGACGGGCCGTGCCCTGGCTGCTGCTCGGGCTCTGGGTGGCCGTGCTGGCCGCCGTCGGGCCCTTCTCGTCGAAGCTCGCCGACGTACAGCACGACCGGGCCGTGGACTATCTGCCCGCAAGCGCGGACTCCACCCAAGTGGCCAAGATCGAGGACCAGTTGCCCGGAGGCGAGACCACCGAGCTCGTCCTCGTCTACCGCCGCGACGGCGGCCTCAGCACCGCCGACCGCGCGACGGCCGCCCGGCAGGTCGCCGAGATCGACCGCCAGAACCCGCTCACCGGAACCCCGCGGGGCGTGCCCTCCCGGGACGGGACCACGCTGATGTACCCGGTCAGCAGCTCGGCCCCCGGCACCGACGAGAAGCTCCGGGACGACTTCGTCAACGACGTACGCGACGTGGCCCGCGGCGGGGGCGGGCTGAGTGTCGACGTCGGAGGCACGGGAGCCCTCGCCACCGACGCGGCCGGGGTCTACAACTCGCTCGGCGGACCGCTGCTCTACACCACCGTCGCCGTGGTCGCCGTCCTGCTGATCCTCATCTACCGCAGCCCGCTGCTGTGGCTCGTGCCGCTCGCCGTCGCGGGCGTCGCCGACTACCTCGCGATGGGCGTCGCGTACGGGCTCCACTCGGCCTTCGGCACCACCATCACCGGGCAGAGCCAGGGCGTGATGACGATCCTCGTCTTCGGCGCGGGCACCGACTACGCGCTGCTGCTCATCTCCCGCTACCGGGAAGAACTGCGGCGCGTCGAACGGCCCTACGACGCGATGCTGGCCGCCCTGCGCGGCTGCGGGCCCGCCGTGCTCGCCTCCTCCGGGACCGTGGCCGCCGGGCTGCTCTGCCTGCTCGCCGCCGACCTCAACAGCAGCCGCGGCATGGGCCCGATGGGCACCGTCGGCGTCCTGTGCGCCCTCGTCGCCATGCTGACCCTGCTGCCGGCCGTCCTGGTCCTCTTCGGCCGCCGCCTGTTCTGGCCGCTCGTCCCGGCCTACGGCAGCGAGCCCAAGCAGCGCCGCAGCCTCTTCGCGGCGATGGGCAGCTCCGCCGGACGCCGCCCCTACGCCGTCCTCGCGGGCGGAGTCGTCCTGCTCGGCGCCCTCGCGCTCGGCACCCTCAACCTGCCCGGCGCGCTCAAGCAGCAGGACTCGTTCGTCGACAAGCCCGACTCGGTCACCGCCATGGAGACGCTCGCCAAGGCCTATCCCGAACACGGCACCCAGCCGATCACCGTGATCACCCCCACCGCACGGGCCGCCGACACCCTCGCCCGGGTGCGCGCCGAGCGGGGCGTCGCCGACGCCGAGACGGGGCGCAGCGGCAAGGGCTGGACGGAGATCTCCGTCACCGCCCAGGGCGCACCCCAGTCGGCGGCCGAGACCGCCACCATCAAGTCCCTGCGCCACGACCTCAAGGGTTCCTACATCGGCGGCCCGAGCGCCGAGCAGATCGACCTGAAGGACACCAACGCGCGCGACCGCCTCATCGTCGTACCGATCGTCCTCGTGTCCGTACTGCTGATCCTGATGGTGCTGCTGCGCAGCCTCGTCGCACCCCTGCTGCTGCTCGTCGCCGTCGTCGCGGTGTGGGGCGCCGCCCTCGGCATCGGGGGACTGGTGTTCAGCCCGCTCTTCGGATTCGAGGGCACCGATCCGGGGCTGGGGCTGCTGTCCTTCGTCTTCCTGGTCGCCCTCGGCGTCGACTACGGCATCTTCCTCATGCACCGGATGCGGGAGGAGTCGGTGCAGGGCGCGGAGCCCGTCGCCGCGGCGCTCACCGCGCTGCGGACCACCGGCGGAGTCATCGCCTCCGCCGGACTCGTCCTCGCCGCGACCTTCGCCGTCCTGACCAACATGGGGCTCGTGCAACTCGTCGAGCTGGGCTTCGTGATCGCGGTCGGGGTGCTCCTGGACACCTTCCTCGTCCGGACGTACCTGGTGACCAGCGCGAGTGTGGCGCTGCGGCGGAAGGTGTGGTGGCCGGGTCCGCTGTCCCGGGAGCCGGAGTCCTCGGCGCCGCCTCCGCCGCGGGAACGGGAGAGCGTGACGGTCGGTTGATGACCGAAGGTGCCCCTCCCTGCCGGAGGGGCACCTTCCTACCGGAAGATGAACGCGTGCATCCCAACACGGCAGCACAGAAGACGCGTACGACAACCGAGGTGACGGTGACGGAGACGGGGGCGGGGGCGGTGACGGCGACCCTGGTGGGCGGCCTGCGGCGCCGCCACGCCGAGCGCATGCGCACCGGTATCGGGCGGATGTCCGGCGGCCCGTCCCCGCACGCCCTACGCAGCGACGCCTACCGTGCTGCCGCCCTCGCCGCCCTCTCGATCGTGATCGGCCTGACCGTGATGGACGGGCGCAGGCCCGACGCCCTCGGCTGGACGCTGCTGCTCTGCGCGCACGTTCCGCTCGTCTGGCGCCGACGGCGTCCGCTGCTCGCGCTCTGCGTCATGATCCCCTTCATCGGTCCGTACCACGCGCTCGACTACAACCACAACGCCGCCATCACCCCGGTCATGATGGTGCTCTACACGATCGCGGCGACCGGCACCGCACGCCGCACCCTGGTGACCGGCGTCAGCGTCCTCGGCGTCACCCTCATCGGCAACGCGGCCGTTCCTCCGCACCAGGTCGTCGAGGTCCTGCGGATCTCCGGCTGGATCGTCGCCGTGCTTCTCCTCGGCACATACGTCAGCGTGCATCGCCAGTACGTCGCCTCGGTCGTCGAACGAGCCGAGCGCGCCGAACGCACCCGCGAGGAGGAGGCCCGCCGCCGCGTCGCCGAGGAACGTCTGCGCATCGCGCGCGACCTGCACGACCTCCTCGCGCACAGCATCACCCTCATCGGCGTCCAGACCTCGGTGGCCGCGCACGTCCTCGCCGCCGATCCCGAACGGCTCGACCGCGAAGCCGTCGCCCACGCCCTGGACGACATCGCCGACACCTGCCGGACCGCGCGCGGCGAGCTGCGCACCACCCTGGAGGTGCTGCGCGAGCACACGGTCGGCGAGGGCGACGGACGCGGCCCGCTGCCCGGCCTCGACGGCCTGCCCGACCTCGCGGCGGCGGCCCGGATCGCGGGCGCGAAGGTCGACCTCTCGGTCCGCGCCGAGGGGGTGCCGCCCGCCGTGGGCGCGGCCGCCTACCGGATCGTGCAGGAGGCGCTCACCAACGCCGTACGCCACGGCGGACGCGACGATCTCTGGGTGCGGGTGCAGGTGTTCGAGCGCGAGGATGCCCTCCGGGTGACCGTCACCGACGACGGGACGGGCAGCACGGCGGACGGCGGCACTCCCGGCTTCGGCATCGTCGGCATGCGCGAACGGGCCCGCAGCGTGGGCGGCACACTGGACGCCGGGTCCCTCGCCGGGGCCGACGGGGGGTTCGAGGTGAGTGCGGTGCTGCCGGTGCGGCGGGGCGGTGGCGGGTGAGTGGGGGAGAGGGCTGATGACCGAGGGCGGCGTACGGATGACCGCTGTTCGCGTACGGCAGTGGGGAACCGTTTCATGATGGCCCGCGTACGTTCCTGGAGAACCGTTTCATGACCATCCGTGTACTCCTCGCCGACGACCAGACCCTCGTGCGGGCCGCCTTCGCCATGCTCGTCGAGTCGGCGCCGGACATGGAGGTCGTCGCACAGGCCGGCACCGGCCGGGAGGCCGTCGAGCTGGCCCGCAGCATGCGCGCCGATCTGGTCGTCATGGACATCCGGATGCCCGACCTCGACGGCATCGAGGCGACCCGGCTCATCGCGGCCGACGAGGACCTGGCGGGCGTGAAGGTGCTCGTCCTGACGACGTACGACACCGACGAGCACATCGTCGAGGCGCTGCGCGCGGGCGCCTCCGGGTTCCTGGTGAAGGACACCAGACCGGCCGAACTCCTCGACGCCATCCGCACGGTCGCGGCGGGCGACGCGCTGCTCTCGCCGGGCCCGACCGCCCGGCTGATCGCCCGATTCCTGCGCAGCCCCGCCGTGACCACCGTGCCCGCGACCGGCGGCCCCGAACGCCTCTCCGACCGGGAGCGCCAGGTGCTGACCCTCGTCGCCCGCGGCCTCACCAACACCGAGACGGCCGAGGCGCTGGGGCTCAGCCCCCTCACCGCGAAGACCCACGTCAGCCGCATCATGGGCAAGCTCGGCGCGCGCGACCGGGCACAGCTGGTGATCGTGGCGTACGAGTCGGGGCTGGTCACTCCGGGCACCGGCTGAACGGACGCACCTGACGCCTCCTCAACACGCCGTGGATGCACGGGTGTTGATGTCTCCCTCCCGGCGCAATAAATTCACCTGGACACATCACATCCCACGTCCTACGTCCCATGTGTCCAGTGTTGTCGCGTGCAGTGCTCAGGCCAGGGAGTGCCATGAGAGTTACGAGCCGCAGGTCCGTGTTCATGGTGGTCGCGGGGCTGCTCGGGGCGCTGGCGGTCACGGTGGCCGGGGGCGGGAGCGCGGCGGCGACCCCGTCGTCGGCCGGGAAGGTCTGCACCTCCTCCGTGCCGTACACGGCGGGCCAGGACGGCTACGACACCTACCGCATCCCCGCCGCCGTCACCACCCGCGCGGGCACGCTGCTCGCCTTCGCCGAGGGGCGGCACAACAGCGCGGGCGACACCGGGAACATCGATGTCGTCCTCAGACGCTCCTACGACCGCGGCTGCACCTGGACCCCGCTCCAGGTCGTCGCCGCCGGGGACGGCGACACCCGCGGCAACCCCGCACCGGTCGTGGACCCGAGGACCGGCCGGGTCGTGCTCCTCACCTCCTACAACAGCGGTGCCGTGACCGAGGCGCAGATCATGCGCGGCGAGGTCACCGCCGAGCAGAGCCGCCGCGTCTTCGTACAGACCAGCTGGGACGACGGTCGGCACTTCACCGCTCCGCGGGACATCACCGCGCAGGTGAAGCCGCCGAGTTGGCGGTGGTACGCCACCGGCCCCGGCCACGCCGTCGCCCTGACCCGCGGGCCGCATGCCGGCCGGCTGGTCGTGCCGTCCAACCACTCCGCCGCGCCGCTGCCGGGCTCCGGTGACACCGGGCAGGAGGCCAAGTATTACGGCGCTCATGACCTCCTGAGCGATGACGGTGGCGTCACCTGGCGGCTGGGGTTCCTCGACGACACCTACGACGGGGTGTACAACGCGAACGAGAGCGGGGCGGCCGAACTGGCCGACGGGCGGCTGTACTTCAGTGCGCGGGACCAGAACGGGGTCGGTTCGGGGAACCGGTTGGACACGTACTCCAGCGACGGCGGGCAGTCGCTGGACCGCCCCTACCTGGCGCAGTCCACCCTGAACGACGTGCCCGTCGTCCAGGGGAGTGTGCTTCAACTCCGCGGTCCTGGCGCCCCGTTGCTCTTCTCCGGGCCCTCTGTCCCGACGGTCCGCCAGGCGATGGCGGTCTGGGGGAGCACGGACGGTGGCGCCACCTTCGCGAAGCTGGTGACGCTCTCGCAGCAGCGGGCTGCGTACTCCGACCTCGTGCCGCTCGGGGGCCCCGGCCGCGGGGTGGGCCTGCTCTACGAGACGGGCACGGCGGGGCCGTACGAGACGATCGAGTTCCGGCGGCTGGAGGTCTAAGGGCCTTTTTCGCCCCCTCCGCCCCTACCCGTCCCTTGTTCCTGGGGGCTGCCGCCCCCAGACCCCCGCATCGGCCTGAACGGCCTCGTCCTCAAACGCCGGACGGGCTGGATAGCCCGTCCGGCGTTTGAGGACGAGCGCGAAGCGCGATGCAGGGGGAAAGGGGCGCAGCCCCCAGGACAACGGGCAGGGTAGGGGCGGAGGGGGCGAAAGAAGCCGTTACAGCAACCCCGCCCCCGCCAGATACTTCCCCACCCGCTCCACCTCCCCCTCCGACAGGGGGATTTGAGGCTCCGCCGTCGCCGCGCAGGCGATGATCCCCCGTAGATGCAGCGCTGCCTTGAACGCTCCGAGGGCGGACGAACTGCCGCCCATGCGGGCGGGGGAGCCCACGTCCACCATCCCGAAGAGCGCACACAGCCGCTCCTGCTCGGCGCGGGCGCGAGCCCAGTCACCCTCGCGGCAGAGCCGGTCCAGGCGCACGTACCCCGCAGGGTCGACGTTCCCGAGTCCGGGCACCACCCCGTCCGCGCCGAGCGCCAGCGCAGAGTCGACGATCAGTTCGGAACCGGTGAGGACGGAGAACCCGGTGATCTCCGGGTGCGCCCGGGCACCCGTGACGACCGAGCGAAACGCGCCGAGGTCGCCGCTGGAGTCCTTCAGCCCGGCCAGCACGCCGTCCGAGGCCAGCTCCAGGACCAGGTCCGCGCCGAGTTTGGTGTGGACGGCCACCGGGATGTCGTAGGCGAAGACAGGGACGGGCGAGTGGTCGGCGATCAGGCGGAAGTGCCGGGCGATCTCCGCGGGATGCGTACGGGCGTAGAACGGCGCCGTGGCGACGACCGCGTCCGCGCCCGCGGCGGAGACGGCCGCGACATGGGCGAGTACGCGGGGCGTCGACATGTCGATCACGCCCGCCAGGACGGGGAGCCGGCCGCCGACGTGCCCGGCGACCGTCTCCACCACCAGCCTGCGGTCCGCGTCCGTCAGGTACGCCGCCTCCGACGTCGAGCCGAGCACGAACAGCCCGTGCACCCCGCCCTCCACCAGGTGGTCCACGAGCCTGATGAGCGACGGGACGTCCACCTCGCGGTCCGGTGTCAGGGGGGTGCAGACGGGCGGGACGACACCGGTGAGCGGGGCGGGGATCGGCATGAAGGCTCCCTAGGGCTGGTGCTGGGCGGGGATGCCGGCCATGGCGGTGGCCGAGGCCTGCGACACGAGGTCCCGCGTCGACTGGCCCTCCTCCACAGGATGGTGACACCGGAAGCGGTGATCCGGGGACGACGCGGCGGCGAAGTCGGGCATACCGGTGGCGCAGTCGGCCTCGGCCCTCCAGCAGCGCGTACGGAACGGGCAGCCGCTCGGCGGGTGGGTCGCCGAGGGGACCGGACCGATCAAGGGGATCGGGTCGATCGGGTCCAGCAGGCCCGGGGTCGCGGAGAACAGCGCCCGGGTGTACGGATGCCGGGCGCGGTCGGTGACCTCGGAGGCCGGGGACTCCTCCACGATCCGGCCCAGGTACATGGTGATCACCCGGTCGCTCATCCTCCGTACCGTCTGGATGTCGTGCGAGACGAAGACGAGGGCCAGGCCCAGCCGCTCCTTCAGGTCGAGCAGGAGGTTGAGGATCTGGGCGCGTACGGACACGTCCAGCGCGCTCGTCGGCTCGTCCGCCACCACCAGATCGGGGTCGAGCGCCAGGGCCCGTGCGATGGCGACACGCTGACGCTGGCCGCCGGACAGCTGGCCAGGCAGGACGTCGGCCAGACCGCGGGGCAGGCCGACGAGAGACATCAACTCCCGTACGCGATCCTCCCGTTCGGCCGTCGTGCCGTGGTGGTGCACGTCCAGGGGGTCCCGCAGGATCCGGCGGACCGGGAGGCGGCGGTTCAGAGCCGTCGACGGGTCCTGGAAGATCATGCCGGTGCTGCGGCCGACCGTCGCCCGGCGCTCGGCGGGCTTCATCGACCACAGATCGCGCCCCCGGAAGGACACCGTGCCGGACGTCGGCCGCTGCACCCCCACCAGCACCTTGGCCAGCGTCGACTTGCCGCAGCCGGACTCCCCGACCACGCCCACCGTCTCGCCGGGCGCGATCGTGAGATCGGCGCCGGTCAGGGCGTACACCCGGTCCCGGGTCAACAGCCCACCGGTGCGCGCCTTGTGGACGACATGGGCGCCGGACACCGTCATGAGGGTCCCCGCCGCTGCTGTGCCGGTCATGTGACGGCCTCGCTTCCCGTGCTCGCGGCCTGCGCGGCCAGGTCGACCGCCGGATGGTGGCAGGCCGCCGTGTGCGTACGTACGCCCAGCAGGACGGGTGCCGTCGTACGGCACACCTCGCTCGCCAGCGGGCAGCGGTCGGCGAACCGGCAGCCCGCGGGGAAGTCCGCGGGGGCGGGGACGACCCCCTTGATCTGCGTCATGCGCGCGGCGGCCGACTCCAACGACAGGACGCTGCCCAGCAGCCCGCGCGTGTAGTGGTGGGCCGGGGCCTCCACCAGGTCCGCCGTCACCCCCGTCTCCACGATCTGCCCGCCGTACATCACGACCACCCGGTCGGTGACGTCCGCGACGAGTGCCAGGTCGTGCGAGACGAGGATCAGCGAGAACCCCAACTCCTCGCGCAGGCGCAGCAGCAGCTCGATGATCTGCGCCTGGACCGTCACGTCCAGGGCCGTGGTCGGCTCGTCGGCGACGATCAGCCGAGGGTCCCGGGACAACGCCATGGCGATGAGGACGCGTTGGCGCTGGCCGCCGGAGAGCTCGTGGGGGTAGCTGCGCAGGGTGCGCTCCGGATCGAGGCCGACCAGTTCCAACAGGGCGGCCGGGGGCCGTTTTCCGCCCCTGCGGACGAGCTGCTTGAGCTGGGCCCGGATGGTCATGGCGGGGTTCAGGGACGACAGCGCGTCCTGGTAGACCATCGCCATCTCGTGGCCGAGCAGCCGGCGCCGTACGCGCATCGGCTCGGCCACCAACTCCCGCTGGTCGAACCGCACATGGCCGCGTACCCGGGCCCCCTTCGGCTCCAGGCCCATCACCGTCAGCGCGGTGAGCGACTTGCCGCAGCCCGACTCGCCCACCAGGCCGAGGACTTCACCGGGGTGCACGTCGAAGCTGATGCCGTCGACGATGTCGACGCCGCCGTGCCGGGCGTCGAAGCCGATGGCGAGGTTCTCGACGGAGAGGACGGGTTGCCCGGAGGGCAGCGGCCGGGCGCGGGCGCGCAGCCTGCGGGCCGCCTCGGTGAGGCCCGGCAGGGGGAGGACGGTGCCGCTGCCGGGCTCCGGCGCCTCCCACCGGTCCTGGGCGACGGAGACGCGCGCCTCCACCTCCCGTGCCGCGGGCGCCGCCCACGCGTCCGAGACGCCCTCGGAGAGGATGTTCAGGGACAGCACGGTGATCAGCATCAGCAGGCCGGGGAAGACGGTCGCCCACCAGCCGCCGGTCAGCACCATGTTCTTGCCGTCGGCGATGACGCTGCCCCACGACGGGTCGGGCGGCCGCACGCCCGCGCCGATGAACGACAGCGACGCCTCGAACACGATGGCCTCTGCGACCTGCACGGTGCAGAACACCAGCACCGGGGCCGCGCAGTTGATGGCCACGTGCCGCAGCACGATGTGCGGGGTGCGGGCGCCGATCACCCGTTCCGCGGTCACGTAGTCCTCGCCGTACTGGTCAAGTACGTTCGCGCGTACGACCCTTGCCACCGGCGGGGTGAACAGGAACGCGATCGCGCAGATCAGCACGGTGATGCCGCCGCCGAAGACCGCGACCAGGACGGCCGCGAGCGCGATGCCGGGGAACGCCATCACCACGTCCAGGCAGCGCATCAGCGTCTCGTCGACCCCCTTGCGCGAGGTCGCCGCGACCGCGCCGAGGAGCGCTCCCACGACGAGGGCGAGCGCGGTGGCGCCCAGGCCGATGGCGAGCGACCAGCGGGCGCCGTACATCAGCCGGCTGAGGATGTCCCGGCCGAGGCTGTCCTGCCCCATCCAGTGGCTGCCGGAGGGGTGCCCGGTGCCGTCGGTCTGCGGCTGCTGGTCGAGCGGGTCGTGGGGCGCGAGCACGGGTGCGAGCAGGGCCGCCAGGACGACAACTGCCAGGAAGCAGACGGCGATACGGGAGAGAAGTGGCAGCCGGCGCCAGCCGCGCAGCCGGATGCCGGGGCGGGAGAGGGCCTCGGCGAGGCCCTTGCGAGTGATCATCGGACCGGGCTCCTCCGGGTGCGCATCAGGCCGCATCCCTCAGTCGCGGGTTGACCAGCAGATACAGGAGGTCGATGACGAGGTTCACGACCACGAAGCCGGTGGCCGTCGTCAGGACGACACCCTGGACGACCGCCGGGTCGCCGTTCTTCACGGCGTCGATCATCAGCTTCCCCATGCCGGGCAGCGAGAAGATCGTCTCGATGACGACCGCGCCGCCGAGCAGATAGCCGACTCGCAGTCCCAGTACGGTCAGTGGGTTGATGAGCGCGTTGCGCAGCACGTTGCGGCCGACCACGACCACCGGGGGCAGACCGCTGCCGATCGCCGTCCGGACGTAGTCCTTGTCCAGCTCCTCGACCACGGCCGTGCGCACGATCCGGGTCAGCTGTGCCGCGACCGGGAGCGACAGCGCGAGCGCGGGCAGGGTCATCGTCTTGAGCCAACCGCTCAGCGAGTCACCGGGGTTGATGTATCCGCCGGTCGGGAACCAGCCCCGGTCGACGGCCAGGTACTGGATCATCAGGAGGGCCAGCCAGAAGCCCGGGGCGGCGACCCCGGTCAGCGAGACGACCCGGATGACCTGGTCGGGCACCCGGTCGCGGTAGATCGCGGCGGTGACCCCGCCGAGCAGCGCGAGCACCACCGCGATGCCGAGCCCCAGGAAAGTGAGCTGGAGAGTGAGCGGCAGCGCGGTGGTGACCTGGTCGACGACCGGCGCCCGGGTCAGCGCGCTGGTACCCATGTCGCCGTGGACCAGGTCGCCCACGAAGTGCGCGTAGCGGACCGGGAACGGGTCGAGCAGGCCGTTCTGCTCCCGGAAGTCGTGGAGTTGCTGCGGCGTGGGGTTCGCGCCCTGGAAGAACGCGGACGCCGGGTCGACGTCCGAGAACCGCATGACGAGGAAGACGAAGAGCACGATGCCGAGCATCAGCGGGACGAGCAGGACGATGCGGCGGGCCAGGATCCTGGCGATGGTGATCACGTGCGGACTCCCGTACGTCTAAACCCACTTGGCCTGGAGCAGGTTGATGCCGGGGTAGGGCTGGGCGCGGATGCCGGTGAGCTTCTTCGGGTCCCAGGCCGTCATCAGCTCGTTGTGCACGACCGGGTAGAGCACGGCCTGTTCGGCGACGATGTCGATGTAGTCCTGGATCATCGACTTCTTCCTGTCGGCCTCCGGCTCCTGCGTGGCCTGGTCCATGTCCTTGAAGAGCTTCTTGGCCACGGAGTTGTCGGCCCAACGGGAGTACTGCATCCAGATGTTCTGGGGGCCGTAGTTGTAGTGCATGATCAGGTCGGCGTCGAGGCCGAACTGGTTGGGGTTCGAGGCGGCGGCCACCACCTGGTAGTCCTGCTTCTGGTCCATCTTCGTGAAGACGGCGGTCGTCTCCTGCGGCGAGAGCGTCGTCCGGACGCCGATCGCGTCCCAGGACGCCTTGATGGTGGGCAGGCAGTCCACGATCCAGCTGACGTTCACCGACAGGATCTCGATCTTCAGGCCCTTGACCCCGGCCTCCTTGAGGAGCTGTTTCGCCTTCTCCGGGTCGTAGTCGTAGACCGTCTTCGCGGGCCGGTAGGCGGGGTTGGCCTCGTTGAGGAACGAACTCGACGGCTTGCCATGGCCCTTGAGGGCGACCTCGACCATCTTGCCGGTGTCGATGGCGTAGTGCAGCGCCTGCCGCACCCGTACGTCGTCGAACGGCTTGTGCTTGGTGTTGAACATCAGGAACAGGTTGTTCATCCCGGCGCCGCCCGCGACCGTCAGCCCGCTCTTCTTGAGCTGCTCGATGTTGGCGTACGGGATGTTGTCGGCGATCTGCGCGCCCGCGCTCACGCCGGAGATCCTGGCGACGCGGGGTGCCGCGTCCACGATGGTCAGCCAGTTCATCTTCTTGAAGGCCGGTTTGCGCGGGCCGTTGTAGTCGGCGAAGGCCTCGAAGGTCGTGTTCGACTTCGGGTGATGGGCGGTCTGCCGGTACGGGCCCGAGCCCACCGCCTTGCCCCTGATCGCGTCGTCCCAGGCGCCCGGCTTCGAGAAGACGTGCTTCGGCATGATCTTGGCGAGCGTGAGCCGCGAAACCCCCTCGGGGAAAGGGAACTTGAGCACGAGCTCGACGTTCTGCGCGTCTATCTTCCTGACCTCCTTGAGCCAGGGCGCGAAGAACCCCTTGGCTAGGGTCGCCGTCTTCGGGTCCAGGATCCGGTCGAAGACGAAGACCACGTCGTCGGCGGTGACGGGCTTGCCGTCGTGGAACGTGGCGCCCGCGCGCAGCGTGAACTTCCAGGAGGTGCCGGAGGTGTCGGCGGGCACCTGGGTGGCGAGCGCCGCGTACGGCTCGCGGGAGATCGGGTCGGTGTCGAGGAGCCCCTCGTAGATGTGGTTGTTGGCGGCCATGCAGAACGCCGACGCGGTCTGCGTCGGGTCCCAGCTGCCGTCGTTGCCATAGCCGATGACGGCGGTCAGTGTGCCGTTCTTCCCGCCCTTGCCACCACTGGAGTCGTTGGTGGACTCCGGTCCGGACGAGCACGCGGAGAGCGACGAGGTGAGGGCTGCGGCGGCACCCAGCGCGCCGGTGTACTTGAGGAGCGACCGGCGGTGCAGCGCCGGTCCGTCGGGGGTCACGTCGCGCACGGTTCCTCCAGCAAGGAGTGGTCCAGCGGGGAAGTGGTCCGGTGATGATCGATCCGGTGGCCGACGGCCGGTTGCCGACGGCCGATGGGAGAGGGAGATACGACGTCCTACGTCATAGGCGGCAGCGTGACCATAGGAAGGCGGCGCGAGGCCGGTCAAGGGATCGCACACGAATGGCGTATCTTCCACAGGTGCGACCAATGACGGCGTGAATTACGGGTAGCCGGTACCTGATTGGCCCGGAGGTGGGACGTCCGATGTCCAGCGAGCGTACGATGCGGCGCATGTCCGAGGAGACCGGAAACCGCCGGAGGTCCGAACGGCGGGTGAGCAGTCAGATCCAGCACGAGGTCATGCAGCTGATCCTCGACCGCAAGCTCCAGGCGGGCGCGCCGCTGCCCACCGAGACCGAGCTGATGTCCGACCTCGGCGTGAGCCGCAACTCCGTCCGGGAAGCCCTCAAGGCCCTCCAGGCACTCGACATAGTCGAGATCAGACACGGCTACGGCACCTATGTCGGCCACGCCTCCATGAACCCGCTCGTCGACGGACTCACCTTCCGCACCCTCGCCCAACTGGACGACGACACCAGCGCGTTGGCCGAAATACTGCAGGTCCGCGAGGTCATGGAGGAGGGCCTGATCCGCCGGGTCGCCGACACCCTCTCCGAGGCGGAGCTGGACCGGCTGGAGTCCGTCGTGGACGCCATGGACGCGGCGGGCCGCGAAGGCCGCCCCTTCCCCGAACTCGACCGCGAATTCCACGAGTTGCTCTACGCGTCCCTCGGCAACGCCCTCGTCCCCCAGCTCCTCGGGGCGTTCTGGACCGTCTTCCGCCGCGTCGCCGGCGTCCGCGGCTGGACCGACGACCCCGCCCCGGAGGTGACGGTCCGCCGCCACCGCGACATCGTCACCGCCCTGCGCGCCCGTGATGTCGAGGGCGCCCAGAAGGCCATGGCGGACCACTTCCGCGGCATCGAGGCACGGGCGGCCCAGGAATCGCGGGGCGTCGGCTGAGCGGCACCTCATAGGCTGAGGGCATGGAGGCCAAGAGCGAGCCGTGGAACGCGGGCGACCCCGGCGTTCTCCGGCTGCCCTCCGGTCGTCTGATCCGCGGCCGAGCCCTGCGCCGCCCCCTCCCGGCCGACGGCCCGACCCCCACGTACGCCGTCCACCTCCTCGGCAAGGAACCGCCCCAAGTCCCCTGGCGGGCCGACTGGTTGCGCTGGCCGGACTTCCGCCTCCCGGCCGACCGCACCCGGGCCCGCGAACTGCTCACCGGCGCCTGGAACCTGGCCACCACCGAGCGTGTCGAGATCGCCTGCGGCGGCGGCCGCGGCCGCACCGGGACGGCCCTGGCCTGCCTGGCGGTACTGGACGGCGTACCGGCGGACGAGGCGGTGGACTTCGTACGCCGCCACTACGACCGGCATGCGGTGGAGACGCCGTGGCAGCGCCGCTATGTCCGGCGCTGGTAGCGGGACTCCATGGGCATGCTCACAGATCCCGCCGGTCCACGACGACCACGGCGACGACCGCCGAGACCAGGGCCCACGCCCCGTACACGATCCAACTCCCGGTGAGGGTGTGCGGATAGTGGCGCGGGAACAGCATGTGGGTGTTGTGTCCGTAGGCCATGTCCACCAGGCGCGACCATGCGTTGAAGGGCAGCGCGTTGCGGATGGCCGCCGTCCAGCGGTAGCGGTCGGTGATGAAGGACGGCAGAAGCAGCAGGACGCCGCTGATCAGGACCATCGTCGTCGCGCTGTGCCGGATCAGGGCGCCCAGGCCCATGCCGACCAGGGCGCCGACCGGGGCGAGGAGTGCGGAGGCCACGACGACGCGCAGGGCGCCGGGGTGCGAGAGCGGGACGTCGGCCCCCCGGCCGGACAGGATCGCCTGGGTCGCCGCGAAGGAGGCCGCGGCGACCACGGCGCCGTACACCGTCATCACGGCTGTCACCACCGCGATCTTCGCCGTCATCACCGAGCGGCGCGCCGGAACCGCGGCGAACGTCGTGCGGATCAGGCCCGTCCCGTACTCGCCGACGACCGTGATGGCACCGACGCTCGCGACCGCGAGAACCATGATCATGGCGGCGCCCGGGTTGAAGGCCTCGCGCAGGGCGATCTGCGCGTGTCCCGCCCGGTCGGCCGCCGTGTGCACGGGATAGCCGTCCGTGCGGGCCGCGTTCGCGTTGAAGGCGACGATCGCGAAGGCGCTGGCCCCGAGCGCCCAGTACGTCGAGCGCAGCGAGCGGAGTTTGATCCACTCGGCGGCGAGGAGGTCGGTGAAGCGGGGGCGAGTGCGGGGAGCGGCGGTCCGCGGAGGGACGGCGGCGGCTGTCGTCATCGGGACTCTCCGGCCAGGTATTCGACGCTGTCGGCGGTCAGTTCCATGAAGGCCGCTTCGAGCGAAGCCGCCTCGGGGGTCAGTTCTTCGAGCAACACGTGCTGATGGAAGGCGAGTTCACCGATGCGGGCCGCGCTCAGACCCGTCACCTTCAGCGTCCGGTCGTCGTACGGCGCCACGGCCGCGCCCTCGGCGGACAGCACGGACGCCAGAGCGGCAGCGTCCGGCGTGCGCACCGTCACCGCCGTCCGCGTGCCGCGCGCCGCGAACTCCGCCAGGCTCTCCGCGGCGATCAACTCGCCCCGGCCGATGACGATCAGGTCGTCCGCCGTGTGCTCCATCTCGGACATGAGGTGGCTGGAGACGAAGACCGTCCGACCCTCGGAGGCCAGCCGCCGGAAGAGCCCGCGTACCCACAACACGCCTTCCGGATCAAGCCCGTTGAGCGGTTCGTCGAACAGCAGCACCGGCGGGTCGCCGAGCAACGCCGTCGCGATGCCCAGGCGTTGCCTCATCCCCAGCGAGAACCCGTGGATGCGAGGACGGGACGCCGCGCCCGCGAGCCCCACCTCCTCCAGCACCTCGTCCACCCGGCCGCGCGGGATGCGGTTGCTGCGGGCCAAGGCCGCGAGATGGGCCCGCGCACTACGGCCGCCGTGCACATCGCCCGCGTCGAGCAGCGCGCCCACATGCCGCAGCCCGCGCGGATGGTCGCGGAACGGCTGCCCGTCGATGGTCGCCGTGCCGCCGCTCGCCCCGATCAGACCCAGCAGGATCCGCAACGTCGTGGTCTTGCCCGCGCCGTTGGGCCCGAGGAAGCCGGTGACCCGGCCGGGTCGCACGGTGAAGGAGAGGCGGTTCACGGCCAGGGCGGGGCCGTACCGTTTCGTCAGTTCATTGACTTCGATCACGTACGACACCGTCCCGCCCCCACCCCCGGCAGGGCATCGCCCCGCCGCCGACATTCGCGGGCGCCGCATGTCGACCCCGGTTGTACATCCGCGGGCCGATGACCGCCCGCGCACCCGCGTCTACGATCGCGCCATGCATGTCACGCCATCTCCGCCACTTCCCCTGCTCAAGCGCGTGCCGCCGGGCGTATGGGTGGCCGCGACCTGGTGCGCGAGCACGTTGTTCACGCTCCTGACGACCTTCCGGCTGCCCGGCGAGTACGGGCCCGGCCAGTGGCCCGCGGCCCAGCTCTACCGCTGGGACGGCCTGACGTTCCTCGCCCTGTCCACCGCCATGGCGCTGAACGGCGGCCGCATCCTGACCCGCCGCCCCCTGCGGGCCCTCGCCCTGCAACTCACCGCCGCAGGCTTCGTGACGACCACCCTGGGCGTCGGCGGGATCCCGCTCACCCAGTTCGTCGCGGTCGACGTCGCCCTGTACTTCATCGCGGCCCAACAGCGCCGCCGCACCGGCGCCATCGCCCTCTCCCTCGCGCTCGCCACACTGGTGTGCTGGGTGTCCGTACGGCTCCTGCGCGGTTGGGACGCCAGCATGTCGGCCGAACTGGCCGTCGCCCTCATCACCGTCATCGCCTGGCTCCTCGGCAACGCGGCCCACCGCACCCGCGAATACGCCGACAGGCTCAGCGCGCAGGCCGCCGCACAGGCCGTCACCACCGAACGGCTCCGTATCGCCCGCGAGATGCACGACATGGTCGCCCACAGCATCGGCATCATCGCCCTGCAGGCGGGCGCGGCGGCCCGCGTCGTCACCACCCAGCCCGACGCCGCCCGCGAGGCCATGACCGCCGTCGAGAACGCCGGCCGCGAAACCCTCTCAGGCCTCCGCCGCATGCTCGTCGCCCTCCGCCAGGCCGACCACGGCCACGCCCCGGAGGCGGCCGGCCTCGCCGACGTCGACCGCCTCGCCGCCGCGACGACCGCCGCCGGCGTCCGCGTCGACGTCCGCTGGAAGGGCGAGCGGCGCCAACTCCCGCCGGACATCGACCTGTCCGCGTTCCGCATCATCCAGGAGTCCGTCACCAACGTCGTACGGCATGCCGCCACCGACTCCTGCGAGGTCTCCATCGGCTACGGCGACGACGACGCCCTCTCCATCGAGGTCGCCGACAACGGCCGCGGCACCGGATCGACCACCGACACCGGGTTCGGGCTGGCCGGCATGCGCGAGCGAGTCGCCCTGCTGCACGGCGAGTTCACCGCCACGCCCCGCCCCGAGGGCGGCTTCCGCGTGGCGGCCCGCCTGCCGGTCCCGGCGATGGCCGAGGCGGGGGCGGGGGTGGGGGCGCGATGACGATCCGCGTCGTCCTGGCCGACGACCAGCAGCTCATCCGCACCGCCCTGCGCATGGTCATCGCCGACATCGCCGACGTCGAGGTGGTCGGCGAGGCCGCGAACGGCGAGGAAGCCGTCCGCCTCGCCGAGCAACTCCGCCCCGACGTCGTCGTGATGGACATCCGCATGCCCGGCGTCGACGGCATCGAGGCGACGCGCCGCATCACGACGAGCGACAGGGGTCGTGACACCCACATCGTCGTCCTCACCACCTTCGACGACGACGATTACGTGTACGGCGCGCTGCGCGCGGGCGCCGCCGGTTTCCTCGTCAAGGACATGGCCCTCGACGACATCCTCGCCGCGATCCGCGTGGTCGCCGCCGGTGACGCCCTGATCGCCCCGAGCGTCACCCGCCGCCTCATCCAGGACTTCGCGGCAAGTCGCCCTGAACAGGCCCGCGCACGACGCCCGTTGGACGCCATCACGGAACGCGAGCGTGAGGTACTGACGTTGGTCGGCAGCGGCCTCTCCAACACGGAGATAGCCGAACAGCTCTTCATCACCGTCGCCACGGCCAAGACATACCTGACCCGCCTGCTGGCCAAGCTGGACGCGCGGGACCGGGTGCAGCTGGTGATCATCGCCTACGAGGCGGGGTTGGTGTCGGTCACGAGGTGACGGGGGGCACGCGGGGGAGCTTGGTGGCCCTGCCGTACGCCCCGCTGCACTCCACCCTTGACTCGGGCCACTCCAGCACGGGTGAGGGGCGAGCGGGGCGGGCTGAGGGTGTGGGGGTGCCAGGTGGGCCAGAGCTCGGGTGGGGTGGGCAGTGAGCGGGGGTGGAGTGCGGTCGCGCAAAAGGGGCACACCGGGCCGGTCCAGTGGCGGACGGCGAGAGTGGGTGAGGCGCACGAGGGTGGGGGTGGTGGACTGCTGTTGGGGGGTGGGGCGGTGTGGGCGCCCGGTCGGGAGGTGGCTGTGGGGTCCGCCCGCTTCTTGGCCAGTGTCGTGCTTCCGCGTCCCGAGTAAAGGGCGCTCCCTGCGGTCGCGTCGCCTGCGGCGATTCCGCTGCGCTCCACCCTTGACTCGGGCCGCTCCAGCACGGGGGAGAAGCGAGCGAGCGGCCCAGGGGTGAGGGGTCCCGGGTTGCCCAGCCCTCGGGTGGGCTGGGCAGTGGACCGGGGATGGGGGGCGCGATCGCGCGTCGGGGCACGCCGGGCCGGCTCAGCGGCACGCGGTGGGTGGGCGGTGCGCGGCCGACCGCCCGGGCACGCCGGGCACGGGATAGCGGCCGACGGCCGGTGGGTGGCGCGCGGTGGACCGTCCGGGCAGGCCGGGCGGGGCTTGGCGGCCGACGGCCGGTGGGTGGCGCGCGGTGGACCGTCCGGGCAGGCCGGGCCGGCTCAGCGGCTGATGGTGGATGGGTGGTTCGCGGTTGCCGCCCACCTGCACGCCGGGTCGGCTCAGCGACTTTCGGTGAGTGGGTGGTGCGCGGTGGACCGTCCGGGCAGGCCGGGCCGGCTTGGCGACGGACGGCAGGGCTCGTGGCTGATGACGGCACGGCTGTGGGCTGTGTGGCGGCAGGGGCTGACGGACACGGGGATCCACGTGCCGACGCCTGAGGCGTATGCCCTGCTGGGCTTCTGGAACATTTCGGCGGCCGCGGGGCAGATGCCCCCGGGTGTGTGCTGGAGCTGGGCGCCGAAATGTTCCAGTTGCCCATTGTGGTGTGGCTGCATGGCATCGGAGGGGTTCATGTGACTCGGGAGGCACCGTGCTCTCGGCATCCCTAGCGCGCGAGGGCGAGCGGGCCAGGAGAGGCCGGGCCAGGGGAGGCCGGGCCAGGGGAGGGCCGTCGCCCGTGACCCGCATCTGCCACTCACCCCAGCCACCCGCTCCTGCCACCCGCCCCAGCCACCCGCCCCTGCCGCCCACCCTTGCCACCCGTCCCTGCCACTCGACGCCTCGCTGTCACAGCAGCACCATCCGTCGCGCTCGGTGGGTGATTGGCAGGTTTGGGACACCGGAACACGCGCAGGAAACGAGTCTGCAAGCCAAGGCGAGGAACAAACCCGCCAATTACCGCCCCGCGCCCGGCTCCGCCCAGTTCGCCGAGCCACCCACGCGCCGCACGCCGCCGAACCATCCCGGCCTGCCCGCCCCTCCCCGCGTACCACCCACCGGCCGCCGGCGGTCGGCCGCTATCCCGTCCCCGGCGTGCCCGGGCGGTCGGCCGCGCACCTCGCCCACCGGCGGTCAGCCGCCGAGCCATCCCGGCCTGCCCACCTCTCCCCGCGCGCCACCCACCGGCCGTCGGCCGCTATCCCGTGCCCGGCGTGCCCGGGCGGTCGGCCGCGCACCGCCCACCCACCGCGTGCCGCTGAGCCGGCCCGGCGTGCTGGTGAAGCGCGATTGCGCCCCCAAGCCCCGGCTCGCTTCTCACCACGCCCGAGGACTGGCCTACTTGGGCCACCCCCACCCCTGGGCCGCTCGCTCGCTTCTCCCCCGTGCTGGAGCGGCCCGAGTCAAGGGTGGAGCGCAGCGGAATCGGCGTAGCCGACGCGACCGCAGGGAGCGCCCTTTACTCGGGACGCGGAAGCACGACACTGGCCAAGAAGCGGGCGGACCCCACGGCCACTTGAAGGCGTACAGAGGGGCAGCTAGCCCCTTACGGCTACGGCGCCGATGAACTCCGCCCAGGCGGGGGCCCCGATCATCAGCAGGGGCCCGTCCACCACCTTGCTGTCGCGGACGGGGACGACACCGGGGAGGCCGTCGGCTACTTCGACGCACTCGCCGCCGTTGTCGTCGCTGTAGCTGCTCTTGCGCCACTGGGCGGCGCCGATGAAGTCGTACGCGACCTCGACGCAGTCCTCCCCGCCGCTGCCGCCGCTGTAGCTGCTCTTGCGCCAGCGGGCGTTGCTCAGGTCGAACTCGCGCATCGTCTGTGGTCCTCCGCCGCCGACTTGATAAGGGCCAGGGACGCCTCCGGCGACAACGCGGCGGCCCTGATGAGATCGTAAGACGCCTGGGCCCGCTTCACCACTGCCGGTTCGTCCAGCAGATTCCCCGAAAGAACGGCCTCTGTATAGACAGTTGGCGGAGCGTCCTCGAACTCCATGAGCTTCATCATCTTGCCCATCTCTCGGTGCGCCCCCGCCGCGAACGGCAACACCTGTAGCAGCACCTTGCGCTCTCGCATCAGCTCCGCAGTACGGTCCAGTTGGTGCGCCATGATCGCCGGGCCGCCGACAGGGATGCGTAGGGCGGCCTCATGCAGGACCACCCAATACACGGGCCCTGTAGCGTCGTTGAGGAGACGCTTCCGGTCCATGCGCCCCTTGAGTAGTTCCTCGATGTACTCGTCGGTGGCGAACGGATTGCTTGCCAGGAACACCGCTTGTGCGTACTCGCGTGTCTGGAGCAACCCCGGCACCACCGCAGGTGCATACTCGCAGATCTCCGTTGCCAGCCGCTCCAACTCCACCGCGTGCGCGAAGTACTCCGTATACGGTTGATCCTTGATGAGCTTTCGCCAAAGCCGCTCGAAAATACCGTCGGTTTGCAGGACGTCATCGATCCTCTGCGCTACATCCAACTGCGGCTTCCGAATAGCCTGTTCGAATTGCCCAATGTAGCCGCCCGACACAAAAACGCGAGAACCCAACTCGACCTGCGTGAGTCCCGCATCCTCTCGCCGCCGTTTCAGCTCCGCCCCGAAGAACTCCCAGGCCGCCTGCCGGGAACCGTTCGAACCATTGGCCATAAGCCAACCCCCCTGCACTGCCTCGCACTTGTAGAGGACAGACTCCTGCCGAGTGTAGGCGCCGAGGGTCATGGTGGAGATGCGAAGAGTGAAACTCAAAAAGGAAGGGGAGCACGGTGACGGCAGAACGCGCACCACTCGGGGGACGACACTCGGCGCTCTGTGCCGAGGAGGCGGAGGAAATCGTGAAGGAATTGCGGGCGGCACTCGCGAAGGCCGGAATTAAGTTGCCGTCGCTGCGGATCGACCCGGCGAGTCTTGCGAGAGAGGCGCCCTGTCCGCGAGTGGAATTGGGCGGGTGTTCCGTCGACGTGGCGGCGAAGCTCGCGGCGGCGTTGCGGTGAAGCCGCCGATCAGTTCGTATGTGGTGGACACCCGTACGGGAAGGGTGGGAGTCGTCATGGGGCACGAGGGGCCGTACGTACAGCTGAGACCGTTCGGCGGCGGGCGGGAGTGGGACTGCGCACCGGAGGACGCGCGCAGGGCGACCCTGGCGGAACGGCTCAGCGCGGCTACGGCGTACGCCAACGCACGCAGCCGTGGTGAGGTGCCTTGACCGGGGCGGACCCCGGGCGAACCGGGTGACGTAGGGTGCGGCCGCATGGCGATATGGAACCGTCGTGGGCCGAAGGCCACGCGCAAATACCCCGTTCCGCTCACCATGCACCAGCTGTGGATGGTGTCGCTGAGTGCGCCGGTGAGCCGGGACCGGGACGCGGCGCGGACGACCCTGTACCCCTTCACCCGCATCGATGACGACAAGGCCCGGCGGTGGCTGGCCGACCAGTGGGAGATCACCTCACGCGCGGAGCTGGTCGGCCGGCTCGACGACCTCGCGCGGAGCGGCTACCGGGCGCGGGCACGGCTGCGGCTCGGTGTGGAGCCGTTGGCCTGGGACGCGGGGCTGTACGTGGACATCTCGCGCAGGGGGTTCGCGTCGGGAATGCTCAGCGAGGCCGAGGCGTGGACCGCGCTGAAGAACATCGTGCCGGCGGTGGTGCGGTCGTACACCTCATGGAGGGAGTACGCCGAGCACTATCTGCTGGGGCGGATGGTGTGGCGGGACAATCTCCGGGGCACCCCGGACGCGCCCGCCCCGCAGGCCGTGTCCGACGCGCACCTGAAGTCCCTCCTCGATCCGGCGAACCGGGCCAGCCCCTGGAACCAGGCTCCCTGGGAAGCGATCAGCCGCCCCGACCACGCTCGCTGAATCCGTACGCGAGAATGGCCCCATGAGCCTGTTCCGTGACGACGGCGTCGTGCTGCGCACCCAGAAGCTGGGTGAGGCGGACCGGATCATCACTCTGCTCACCCGCGGTCACGGACGCGTACGTGCCGTAGCGCGTGGTGTGCGGCGGACCAAGTCGAAGTTCGGGGCGCGGCTCGAACCGTTCTCGCATGTGGACGTGCAGTTCTTCGCGCGGGGGAGTGAGCTGGTCGGGCGGGGGTTGCCGCTGTGCACGCAGAGCGAGACGATCGCTCCGTACGGTGGCGGGATCGTGACCGACTACGCGCGGTACACGGCCGGGACGGCGATGCTGGAGACGGCCGAGCGGTTCACCGATCACGAGGGGGAGCCGGCCGTGCAGCAGTACCTGCTGCTGGTCGGCGGGCTGCGCACCCTCGCCCGCGGTGAGCACGAACCGCACCTCGTCCTCGACGCCTTCCTGCTGCGCTCCCTCGCCGTGAACGGCTACGCACCCAGCTTCAGCGCCTGCGCGAAGTGCGGTATGCCGGGACCGAATCGGTTCTTCTCGGTCGCCGCGGGAGGTTCCGTCTGCGCCGACTGCCGGGTGCCCGGCAGCGTCGTACCCTCGGCGGGGGCCCTCGAACTCCTCGGCGCGCTGCTGACGGGAGACTGGGAGACCGCGGACGCGTGCGAGCCGCGGTACGTCAGGGAGGGCAGCGGGCTGGTGTCGGCGTATCTGCACTGGCATCTGGAGCGCGGCCTGCGCTCCCTGCGTTACGTAGAGAAGTAGAGAACCGGCACCACGCACTTGTGCAAGGCCACGCACGCAAGAACAAGACCCACACGCAAGCAAGAGGGAGACGAGAAGCACATGGTCGTACGCGGGTTCCTGGGGCGCCAGCGCCGCGAGTACCGGACGCCGGAGCCGCACCCGTCGGGCGCCCGCGCGCCGAAGCTCCCGGGTGAGCTGATTCCCAACCATGTGGCGATCGTCATGGACGGCAACGGGCGCTGGGCCAAGGAGCGCGGGCTGCCGCGCACCGAGGGGCACAAGGTCGGCGCCGAGCGCGTGCTCGACGTACTGCAGGGCGCGATCGAGATGGGCGTCGGCGCCATCTCGCTGTACGCGTTCTCCACCGAGAACTGGAAGCGCTCGCCCGACGAGGTCCGCTTCCTGATGAACTTCAACCGGGACTTCATCCGCAAGACCCGCGACCAGCTCGACGAACTCGGTATCCGGGTGCGCTGGGTGGGCCGGATGCCCAAGCTGTGGAAGTCGGTCGCCAAGGAGCTCCAGATCGCTCAGGAGCAGACCAAGGACAACAGCAAGCTCACGCTGTACTTCTGCATGAACTACGGCGGCCGTGCCGAGATCGCGGACGCGGCCCTCGCCCTCGCGGAGGACGTGAAGGCCGGTCGGCTCGACCCGTCGAAGGTCAACGAGAAGACGTTCGCGAAGTACCTCTACTACCCGGACATGCCGGACGTGGACCTCTTCCTGCGGCCCAGCGGTGAGCAGCGCACCTCCAACTACCTTCTCTGGCAGAGCGCTTATGCCGAGATGGTCTTCCAGGACGTGCTGTGGCCCGACTTCGACCGCCGTGATCTGTGGCGCGCCTGCGTCGAGTTCGCCCAGCGCGACCGCCGCTTCGGCGGCGCCGTCCCGAACGAGAAGCTCCTGGAGATGGAGCAGGCGATGAAGGGCCGGCCCGAGGAGGGCTGAGATCACATGGCAATGGCCGACGGGGAGGCGGACAGCGTCGAGCTCGCGTACGTCGCCACGGCCCGGGAGTTCCGTGAGGCGTTCCGCGTCCACGCGAGCGCCTCGGCTGCCGGTCGCCTCGCCCGTCGGCTGCTGCTCGGCTCCGCCGGGCTCGGCGTCCTCGTCGGCGCGGTGCCCCTGTTCCTCGGGGGCACCGTCCGCCCGTTGGTCCTCGCCATGCCCGGCGCGGCCCTGCTCGGTCTGGTGGTCCTGCCGTGGCTGCAGGCCCGGTACTTCCACCGGCGGGCGGCGGCGCGGGGCGAGCACCGCACGGTCGTGGACTGGTGGGGTGTGACGGTCACGACCGACCGGGGCACCGACACGATGACCCGCTGGGCCGAGGTGAACCGCTGCGCGGAGACGCCCCGCGCCTTCGTCCTCCTCGACCCGGCCTCGCCCGTGCCCGTCCTGCTGCCCAAGCGCGGCGCCCCCGCGGACGTGGCCAGGCTGCGGTCGGTCCTCGACCGCAACCTGACCCGGCACCGTGCGTGAACTACCTCGTCAGCTCGTCGTGACCGCCGTGTCGTCCACCACGAAGCTCGTCTGCAGCGAGGAGTCCTCGACGCCGGTGAACTTCAGGGTGACGGTGGAGCCGGCGAACGCCGAGAGGCTGAAGGACTTCTGCACGTACCCGGTGGCCTTGTTGAGGTTGGAGTAGGTCGCCAGGGTGGTCGATCCGGCGGTGACCGTCAGCTTGTCGTACTGCGTGCTGGTGGTCGTCTCCGACGAGTCGATGTGCAGGTAGAACGTGAACGTGGTGCCCGTGCAGCCGCTCGGGATCGTCACCGACTGGGACAGCGTGTCGGTGTGCGTGGAGCCGTAGCCGTCCAGCCACGCCTTGTACGAGCCGCTGTGGGCCGCCTCGCTGCTGGAGTTGTCGATCACTCCGCTGGATGCCGTCCAGGTGGTGTTGCCGGACTCGAAGCCCTGGTTGCCCAGCAGCTGCGTTGAGGTGCAGGAGCCGCCTCCGGAGGAGCTGACGGTCCAGGTGAAGGACGCCGTACCGGTCGCGCCGGTGCTGTCGGTCACCGTGACGGTGCTGCTGTAGCTGCCGGCCGTCGTCGGGGTGCCGGTGATGGCGCCCGTGGAGCTGTTGATCGACAGGCCCGTGGGCAGGCCGGTCGCCGCGTACGTCAGGGAGCCGCTGTTGGTGGAGCTGGCCGAGATCTGCAGGCTCACCGCGGTGCCGACGGTCGACGACTGGCTGCCCGGGTTGGTGACCGTCACGCCGCTGGTCGGCGGGGTGACGTGGCTGCCCACGTTGATGCCGGCGAAGGCGTTCGCCACGCCCGCGTACTGGGTGGAGCTGGAGCCGTACAGCGCCGTCGCGGCGTTCAGCGCGGCGGTGCGGGCCCCGGCGTAGTTGGTGCTGGACGTCATGTACGTCGTCAGCGCCTTGTACCAGATCTGCAGGGCGGCGGCCCGGCCGATGCCCGCGACGGCCACGCCGTCGGAGGTCGGGCTGTTGTAGGTCACGCCGTTGATGACCTTGCTGCCGCTGCCCTCGGAGAGCAGGTAGAACATGTGGTTCGCCGGGCCCGAGGAGTAGTGCACGTCCAGGTTGCCGACGCCCGAGTACCAACTGTCCGCGGAGCCGCCGTCCTTGCTCGGCTGGTCCATGTAACGCAGCGGCGAACCGTCGCCGTTGATGTCGATCTTCTCGCCGATGAGGTAGTCGCCCACGTCGGTCGAGTTGCCCGCGTAGAACTCCACGCCCGTGCCGAAGATGTCGGAGGTCGCCTCGTTGAGGCCGCCGGACTCCCCGCTGTAGTCCAGGCCCGCGGTGTTGGACGTGACACCGTGGCTCATCTCGTGGCCCGCGACGTCGATTGAGGTGAGCGCGTGCGTGCTGCCCGAGCCGTCGCCGTACGTCATGCAGAAGCAGTCGTCGTCCCAGAAGGCGTTGACGTACGCGGTGCTGTAGTGGACGCGGCTGTAGGCGGCGACCCCGTCGTTCTTGATGCCGCTGCGGCCGAAGGTGTTCTTGTAGAAGTCCCAGGTCTCCTGGGCCCCGTAGGCCGCGTCCGCGCCCGCCGTCTGTGTGTTGGACCCGGAACCGGTGCCCCACACGTCGTCGGAGTCCGTCATCAGGGTGCCGGTGCCCGACGTGGCGTTGTTGAGGCTGTACGTCTTGTGGCCGCCGCGCGTGGTGTCGTACAGCTGGTACGTCGACCCGGACAGGGTCGTGCTCAGCGACACCGTGCCGCTGTACTGGGTGTTGCCGGTGCCGGTCTCGACGCCCTGGTAGCGGTGGAGTTCCTTGCCGGTGGTGGCGTCGGTGATGACGTGCAGCTTGCTGGGCGTGCCGTCGTCCTGGAAGCCGCCGACCACGGTCTCCCAGGCGAGCTTCGGGGTGCCGCTGCCGGCCCAGATCACCTTGCGGGCGCTGTCCGCGGTGGGCTTGGCCGCCTTGAGGTCCTTGGCGGTCTTGAGCGCCCTGCTCTGAGCGGCGGACTTGGTGAAGGCCGCGGTGGTCGTGGCGACCTTCACGGTGTGCTTGTTGTTGAACGTGGTGCTCACCGTGCCGGAGGCCAGGGAGGCCGGCGGGGTGTGCACGACCACGTCGCCGCCGAGCACGGGCAGACCGGCGTAGGTGCGCTCGTAACGGGTGTGGACGGTGCCGTCGTTGTCCTTGACGACGTCCTTGACGACCAGCTTCTCCTTGGCGCCCAGACCGATCGACCGTGCGGTCGCAGCGGTCTTCTTCGACGCGTTCCTCAGCAGCGCCGTGTGCTGGGCGGGGGTCAGCTTCGCCTCCAGGCCCCCGGTGCGCAGGGGGCTGGGGTGGGGGGCGGCGGGCTTGGCGGTCGCCGGGACCGTCTGGATGCCGACGGCGAGAAGGGACGCGGCGGCCACCAGGGCTCCGGCCGCGGCCGCTCTACGGGGGGTTCGTCTCACTCGTACTCCTACTGCTTCGGCCGCGCGTCGGCGACCGGTGACAGCCCGGGCAGACGGGGGTGTGCAGCCCGGGACGAGCTGAGCAGTGCGGTGCCGTGCTCAGGCCCGGATCGTGCGGGGCCTGGGTGAGAACTGGGGGGAGGGTCGCATGGTTGACCAGGGCATGTCATCAGAAAGCCGCGAGGTCGAGGGTTATCCCTCTACCCCTCGGTGCCGACGTCCGATCGCGGGCATTACGATCCCCGCTCATGGACATGGGTGGGGGAGCCGCACACGATGTGCGGCCGGACATGCAGGAATCGGTCGAGCTGGCGTACCGGCCGAGTGTCGCGGACTTCACGTCGGCGCTGCGGGCGCGCAGGCGGATCAGCCGGGCGGGCCGGACAAGGTTCGCGGTCGTGGGCGTCGCGGCCCTCTTCGTCCTCGCGCAGGCCGCGGTCGCGCTGGCCGGGCACCGAGTGGCGAAGTTCCCGCTGATCTGGATCGTCTGCACGGTGGTGCTGCTGTCCCTGACCCCCTGGCTCCAGGCGCGGCAGGTCTTCCGCCTCGCCGAGCGGCAGGGCACCTTCCGCGTGGTCGTGTCGGACGCCGGGGTGACGGTGACCACCGACAACACCACGACCACCGTCAACTGGGTCGCACAGCCCCGCTACCGCGAGACCGCGGACGTGTTCGCCCTGTTCAGCGCCGACAGGAACGCCGTCGGCTTCACCGTGCTGCCCAAGCGGGGCGTCCAGCACCCGGCCGACGTGGACCGGCTGCGGGCGCTCCTCGACCGCAACCTGACCCGCGTCTGAACCTCGGCGACCCCGGGGAGGTTCAGGCACGCCCCCGGAGCCGCTCGGCGCCGCGTCAGCCCTTCGCCGCCGCGCAGTCGGCGCACGTGCCGAAGATCTCCACGGTGTGCGCCACGTTCACATACCCGTGCTCCGCCGCGATCGCCTCGGCCCACTTCTCCACGGCCGGGCCCTCCACCTCGACGGCCTTGCCGCAGACGCGGCAGACGAGGTGGTGGTGGTGCTCGCCGGAGGAGCAGCGACGGTAGACGGACTCGCCCTCGGAGGTGCGCAGGACGTCGACCTCGCCGGCGTCGGCGAGGGACTGGAGCGTGCGGTAGACGGTCGTCAGCCCGACCGAGTCGCCCTTGTGCTTGAGCATGTCGTGGAGCTCCTGCGCACTGCGGAACTCGTCCACCTCGTCGAGCGCTGCCGCCACGGCGGCACGCTGCCGGGTGGAACGGCCGCGTACGGGCGATCCAGCGGTTGTCACCGTTGCCTCCTCACGTCTGCCCTTGCCCGGCCATTGTGCCAGGCCGGACTGTGCGTGGTCAGACGCCGACCTTCCCGCTCGGATCGCGGGTGGCCGGAATCGCGCACTCTGCCGGGTCGCCGGTCTCCAGTGCGGCGGCCCGTGCCCTGCGGCGTGCCAACGGCGCAGCCAGCGCGGTGAGCAGCATGAACACGCCGATGGCCATCAGGACGATCGTCGCGCCGGGCGGCACGTCCACGTAGTACGTGGTCACCGTGCCGCCGATGGTCACACCCACCCCGATCGCCACGGCGACGGCGAAGGTGACGGCGAAGCTCCGGCTGAGCTGCTGCGCGGCCGCGACCGGCACCACCATCAGGGCGGAGACCAGCAGCAGGCCGACGATCCGCATGGCGACCGTGACGGTGACCGCCGCCGTGACGGCCGTCAGCAGATTCAGGGCGCGCACCGGGAGTCCGGTCACCCGCGCGAACTCCTCGTCCTGGCTGACCGCGAACAGCTGCCGGCGCAGGCCGACGGTGACGAGGACGACGAAGGCCGCAAGGAGGCAGATCGCCGTCACGTCCTCCTGCGAGACCGTCGTGAGCGAGCCGAAGAGGTACGACAAGAGGTTGGCGTTGCTGCCGCCCGGCGCAAGGTTGATCAGCATCACACCGCCCGCCATGCCCCCGTAGAAGAGCATCGCGAGCGCGATGTCGCCGCGCGTCTTGCCGTACCAGCGGATCAGCTCCATGAGGACCGCGCCGACCACGGAGACGAGCGTCGCCATCCACACCGGGGACCAGGACAACAGGAAACCGAGGCCGACGCCGGTCATCGCGACGTGGCCGATTCCGTCGCCCATCAGGGCCTGGCGGCGCTGCACGAGGTAGATGCCGACGGCAGGTGCGGTGATCCCGATGAGGACGGCGGCGAGCAGGGCCCGCTGCATGAAGGCGTAGTCGAGGATGGTCATCAGCTCAGCAGTCCCGTCCGGATCGGTTCGGCGTCGTGAGCCGCGTGCGGGTGTACGTGGTCGTGGCCGGGCAGCGCGTGCTGGCCGACCGCCCGCGGGGGCGGGCCGTCGTGGAGGACGCAGCCGTCGCGCAGGACGACCGCGCGGTCGATCAGCGGCTCCAGGGGACCGAGCTCGTGCAGGACGAGGAGGACGGAGGTGTCCTGCGCGACCTGCTCGCGCAGGGTCGCCGCCAGGACCTCCTGGCTGACGAGGTCGACGCCCGCCATCGGCTCGTCCATGATCAGCAGTTCGGGCTCGGAGGCGAGGGCGCGGGCGATGAGCACGCGCTGGTGCTGGCCGCCCGACAGCGCGTTCACGGAGTCCTTGGCGCGGTCCGCCAGGCCGACCAGCTCGATGGCCCTGCGCACCGCCTCATGGTCGGTCCTGCGCAGCATGCCGAAGCGGGCGCGAGACAGCCGCCCGGAGGCGACGATCTCGGTCACCGTCGCGGGCACGCCGCCCACGGCGGTCGTGCGCTGCGGGACGTACCCCACACGCTTCCAGTCGCGGAAACGGCGGCGGGGGGTGCCGAAGATCTCGATCTCGCCGCCGCTGACGGGGACTTGGCCGATGATGCTGCGTACGGCGGTCGACTTGCCGGAGCCGTTGGCGCCGAGCAGGGCGACGACCTCACCGCGGTGCACGGTCAGGTCGATGCCGCGCAGGACGGGGCGCGAGCCCAGCTCGGCGGTCACGCCGCGCAGGGATATGACGGGCTCGCTCACGCTGTCCTCCTGGGGATCACTTGGTGCCCAACGCTGTCTGCAACGCCTTCAGGTTCGATTCCATTACCTGGACGTAGTCGCTGCCCCTGGACGTGCCCTTGACGATGCCCTCGATCGGGTCGAGGACGTCCGTCTTGAGGCCCGCGTCGCTCGCGATGGTCTTGGCGGTCTTGTCGCTGACGAGCGTCTCGTAGAAGACCGTGGAGACGCCGTCGGACTTGGCCATCTTCTCAAGGTCCTTCACGCGGTTCCCGCTGGGCTCCGACTCCGGGTCCAGACCGTTGATCGCTTCCTCGGTGAGGCCGTAGCGCTCGGCGAGGTAGCCGAAGGCGGCGTGCGTGGTGATGAAGACCTTGGTCTTGGTGTTCGCCAGCCCGGTCTTGTACTGGGCGTTGAGGGCGTCGAGCTTCTCGACCAGCGCGTCGGTGTTCTTCTTGTAGTCCGCGGCGTTGTCCGGGTCTTCCTTCTCGAAGGCCTTGCCGACGCCCTTGGCGACCTCGGCGTACTTCACCGGGTCGAGCCAGATGTGCGGGTCGGCGCTGCCGGATTCCTCGCCCTTGGAGTCGTCGTGGGCGGCCGCGTGCCCGCCGACCTCGTTGCCGTGCTTCTCCAGCGAGGTCAGCGACGCGGCGTCGATCTTGGCCTTGACCTCGGACTGCGCCACGGCGTCGTCGACGGCCGGCTGGAGGTTCTTGAGGTAGAGGACGGCGTCCGCCTCCTGGAGCTGCGCGGTCTGCTTGGCGCTGATCTCCAGGTCGTGCGGTTCCTGGCCGGGCTGGGTCAGGTTCGAGACGTTCACGTGCGTCCCGCCGATCTGCTCGGCGAGGTACTGCATGGGGTAGAACGACGCCACCACGTCGAGCTTCCCGCCGCTCTTGCCGTCGGCCGCGGAGGAGTCGGTGCAGGCGGAAAGGGTTCCCAGGCCGAGGGCGGTGGCCGCCAGGACCGCGGACCCGGATATGAGGCGTCGTCGTACGTTCATGACAGTCATTTTCAACTAAAGTGGAAACGATTGTCAACAACGATCTAGAGGCGAACCGATTTGATACCAGGGTGGGCCCCGCCGGTAACCTGAAGCATTCGCTGCCGTCCGTTCGTAATGAAGAGAGCACCGTGGCCGCCGACAAGATCGACACCATCGTCAGCCTGAGCAAGCGCCGTGGCTTCGTTTTCCCCTGTAGTGAGATCTACGGAGGACAGAAGGCCGCCTGGGACTACGGCCCGCTCGGCGTCGAACTCAAGGAGAACATCAAGCGCCAGTGGTGGCGTTACATGGTCACCTCGCGTGAGGACGTCGTCGGTCTCGACTCGTCGGTGATCCTGGCCAGCGAGGTCTGGGTCGCCTCCGGCCACGTCGCCACCTTCTCCGACCCGCTCACCGAGTGCACCTCCTGCCACAAGCGCTACCGCGCCGACCACTTGGAGGAGGCGTACGAGGCCAAGCACGGTCGCGTGCCCGAGAGCCTCGCCGAGGTCAACTGCCCCAACTGCGGCAACAAGGGCCAGTTCACCGAGCCCAAGCAGTTCTCCGGCCTGCTCTCCACGCACCTCGGCCCCACGCAGGACAGCGGCTCCGTCGCCTACCTGCGCCCCGAGACCGCGCAGGGCATCTTCACCAACTTCGCCCAGGTGCAGGTCGCCTCGCGCAAGAAGCCGCCGTTCGGCATCGCGCAGATGGGCAAGTCCTTCCGCAACGAGATCACGCCCGGCAACTTCATCTTCCGCACCCGCGAGTTCGAGCAGATGGAGATGGAGTTCTTCGTCAAGCCGGGCGAGGACGAGAAGTGGCAGGAGTACTGGATGGAGCAGCGCTGGAACTGGTACCGCGGCCTGGGTCTCCGTGAGGAGAACATGCGCTGGTACGAGCACCCGGCGGAGAAGCTCTCCCACTACTCCAAGCGCACCGCCGACATCGAGTACCGCTTCCAGTTCGGCGGCAACGAGTGGGGCGAGCTGGAGGGTGTCGCCAACCGCACCGACTACGACCTCAACGCGCACTCCAAGGCCTCCGGCCAGGACCTCTCCTACTTCGACCAGGAGGCCGGCGAGCGCTGGACTCCGTACGTCATCGAGCCCGCCGCCGGTGTCGGCCGCGCGATGCTGGCCTTCCTCCTCGACGCCTATGTCGAGGACGAGGCCCCCAACGCCAAGGGCAAGATGGAGAAGCGCACGGTCCTGCGCCTCGACCCGCGCCTGTCGCCGGTCAAGGTCGCGGTGCTCCCGCTCTCCCGCAACCCGGAGCTCTCCCCGAAGGCCAAGGGGCTCGCCACCGCGCTGCGCCAGCACTGGAACATCGAGTTCGACGACGCCGGCGCCATCGGCCGCCGCTACCGGCGCCAGGACGAGATCGGCACGCCGTTCTGTGTCACGGTCGACTTCGACACCCTCGACGACAACGCCGTCACGGTGCGCGAGCGCGACTCGATGAAGCAGGAGCGCGTGTCCCTCGACCAGATCGAGGGCTACCTCGCCAGCCGCCTGATCGGCTGCTGACGCCTCTCCCCGCACCTGGAAGCCCCCGGTCCCCTTTGGGACCGGGGGCTTTCGCGGTGGACGGGAGGATCCCGGCGGGCTACCCCTCCGTCGGGTCCACCGTCGCCTGGTGTGCCTCCGCGAGATGCTCCTCCGCCTTCAGCCACGGCAGGAACTGCGCGCCCTTGCGCCAGCCGCAGGTGTCGCATCTGATCGTCCGCTGCACGCCCGAGCGTTGCACGTGGACGACGTGCTCCCGGCCGTGCTGGTCCCAGCGGCTCACCTTGCTCGTGTTGATCTGCAGCATGACGCCTCCGGCCTCCAGGTGGTACCGCGCCACTTGCGCAGCAAGGAGTGTGCAGCATGGGCAAGATCAACGGGGGGTCCTGGGTGGGGAGTTGGCGGGGGTGTTGGGCAGGTCTGCGGGGATCTCTCGCCGTACGGGGCGAAATCTCACACTCGGCGGCCCGCGTCGTCCACCGTCACCACCCGGCGCAGCAACGCCGTCAGCGTCTCCCGCTCCGCCCCCGACAGCGCGCCCAGACAGTCGGCCTGGGAGCGGTCGGCCACCTTCTTCAGTTCGGCGAGGCGCACCTCGCCCCCGGCGGTGAGAGCGACCCGCTGGCGCCGCCGGTCCGCGGGGTCCCGTACCCGCCGTACGAGATCCTGCCGCTCGACCTCGTCGAGGTAGCCGACGAGGTGGCTGCGGTTGAGGTCGAGCCGGTCGGCCAGTTCGTGCTGGGCGAGCGGTCCGAAGTCCCCGAGGCCCGCGAGGACCGCGAAGTGGGGCAGGCGCAGGTCGTGCTCCTTGAGTGCCTCGACCAGGGCGCGATGGCCGATCCGGGCGACGTGTCCCGCCAGGTAGGAGGGGAGGGCGAGGAGCGTCGGCGGGCGCGAGGCCCCGTCCGGCTCGGCGTCCCCCTCCCCGGCTTCCCGGGAAGGGGCGTCTTCACGTGTCACTGCCATGGCCGTAACCCTAGTGACCGCTGCGGCGCGGCTAGTTGACCGTCCGCGGCAGCCGCAGGCTCAGCGCTGTCGTCAGGGCCACGCCCGCCAGCTGGACGAGGAGGGTCGTCATGAGGGCGTCCCGCATGCCCATGCCCGGCACCAGGGACAGGAAGAGGGTGCCCAGGGTCGCCACACCGAGGGCCAGCGCCGACTGCTGCGTGGTGATCATGACGCCGCTGCCGACGCCGGCCCGCGCCGGCGGGACCTCGGAGAGGATGATCCGGAAGATGACGGGGAGTTGGAGGGCCTGCCCGGCGCCGGCCACCGCCGCACCCGGCAGCAGCTCCACCACGCCCAGGTCCGGCCACGACCGCCACGCGGCGAGGACCAGCAGCGCCACGCCGACCGCCTGGATCAGGCCCCCGGCGGTCACCACACGGGTGCCATAGCGGGCGACCAGCCGCGGACCGCACAGCGAGACGACGAAGAAGACGACGGCCATCGGGGCGAGCGCCAGGCCGGCCGGGACCGGGCCGAGGCCCGCACCCCGCTGGAGCGCCACCGCGATCACGAACATGAAGCCGCTGAAGCCGATCGAGAACGGCACGATCAGGACCAGACCCCGGCGCAGCGACAGCGTGGCGAACAGGCTCGGGGGCACCAGCGGCGTACGGCCGCTGCGGTCCTCCCGGCGCTCCACGAACCAGAACGCCGCCGCCGCGAACGGGAACGCCACCAGGGACAGCCACGTCCACAGCGGCCAGCCCGCCGCCCTGCCCTCGGTGAGCGGGGCCAGCAGCGTCAGCAGCGCCACCGCGAGCAGCACCGTGCCCGCGCCGTCGATCGGCTCCGGGCGCTGCGAGCGCGTCTCGGGCACGGCGCGGGCGGCCAGCACCAGGCCGACGAGGACGACGGGGACGTTCACGAGGAACACCGAGCGCCAGCCCGTGCCGGCGATGTCGGCGGCCACCAGGACACCGCCGAGGATCTGGCCCGCCACCATGGAGAGCCCGGCCGTGGCGCCGTACAGGCCCATCGCCTTGGCGCGCCGCGGACCGGTGGTCGTCGACTGGATGGTGGCGAGCACCTGGGGCAGCATCGCCGCGGCCGCCGCGCCCTGTGCGACGCGCGCCGCGACGAGGGTCCAGGCGCTGGGCGCCAGGCCGCAGGCGAGCGAGGTGATGCCGAAGGCCGCCATGCCGCCGAGGAAGAGCCGGCGCCGGCCGAACAGGTCGCCGAGGCGACCGCCGAGGACCAGGAGGACGGCGTACGAGACTCCGTACCCGGCGACGACGAGTTCGAGGACGGCCTCGCTCGCGGACAGATCCCGGCCGATCGTCGGCAGGGCGACGTTCACGATGAAGAAGTCGATGAGAGGAAGTGCCGCGCCGAGCAGCACGGTGAACAGTCCGAGGCTGCCGAGCACGGGTGGGGCGGCGGCGGGGCGGACTGGGGTGGGTGTGATGGTTCCGGTTCGGGTTTCGGTCACATGGGAAAGCCTCGCTCGATGCCCAAGCTGGTACCAGAGTCTCTTTATCCTGGTAGAACCAGTACCTGGAAACAGGGTGAGGCGTCGGGCAGGGTGGGGGCATGACGACCATGGCACACATGGCAGGCATGGCACGTACAGCAGGGGAACCGGAGCGGCCGGAGGCCTCCGTGGGCCTGGCCGCGTCCGAGATCCGGCGGCACGAACTCGCCGCGTTTCTGCGCAGCCGCCGCGAACGCATCACCCCCGAGCAGGTCGGCCTGCCCCGCGGCCGCCGCCGGCGCACCCCCGGCCTGCGCCGCGAGGAGGTCGCGCAGCTCTCCGCGGTCGGCGTCACCTGGTACACCTGGCTCGAACAGGCGCGGGACATCCAGGTCTCCGTCCAGGTGCTCGACGCGCTGGCCCGCACGCTGCTGCTCGACGCCAGCGAGCGCACCCACCTCTTCAACCTCGCCGCGTCCGTCGACCCCGCCCCTGGCGCGAGCTGCCCCTCGGTCACCGACGCCCAGCGCACCCTGCTGGAACAGCTGGAGCCGATCCCCGCCTGTATCCAGAACAGCCGCTACGACATCCTCGCGTACAACCGCACCTACCGGCTGCTGCTCTGCGACCTCGACGCCATCGCGCCGGTGGACCGCAACTGCATGGTTCTCTGCTTCACCAACCAGGACTGGCAGTCAACCGCCCTTCACATCGAGGAGACCATGCGGCTCATGGCCGCCAAGTTCCGCGGCTCGATGGCCGACCATCTCGCGGAGCCCGCCTGGAAGATCCTGCTCAAGCGGCTGAACACCGAGTCCCCGGAGTTCCGGGAGGCCTGGGAGCGGCATGAGGTCGTCGGCGCCCGCAGCAAGCGCAAGCAGTTCCGCAACGCCCACGTCGGGCTGCTCACCCTCGACCACACCGATCTGTGGCTCGGCCCGCACAACGGGCCGCGCATGGTGACGTACGCGCCCGCGGACGAGGAGTCCCGGGGACGGCTGGAGCGGCTTCGGCAGATCGCCATGGAGAGTGAGGCGGAAGGGGTGGGCGCAGGGGCGCCGGTGGGCTCAGGCTCGTGAAGCCGTCGGCTGGCTGATCTCCTTCTCCTGGAGTTGCAGCGCCGTGCGCTCCGCCGTCCTCCGTGCCCAGCTTCCGCTGGTCAGTGCGCCGAGGACAAGGACCAGCACTCCGCACGCCGTGATGATCCACCAGCCGGGACGGGCCGCCGCCACGAACACGTCCCTGTACGGCGACGAGCCCACCCCGGCAGCCAGCACCGCGCCGATCACGGCGACGCCGAGCGTGCCGCCGATCTGCCGGCTCGTCGACGCCACCGCCGCGGCGACCCCTGCCTGGGCGCGGGGCATTCCGGAGACGGCCGTGTTGGTGATGGGGGCGTTCACGAAGCCGAAGCCGATGCCGAAGAGGACGTATCCGATGACGAGCGTGACGTTCGACGTCTCCGCCTCGAAGGCGGCGAACAGCACACCGCTCGCCGTGGTCGCGACCCCCGCGATCAGCAGCGACAGACGTGGGCCGCGGCTGCCGACCAGCCGCCCCGACAGGGGCGCGCACACGAAGCACATCGCCGCCATCGGCAGCATCCACAGGCCGGCGTGCAGCGCGTCCAGACCCCGTACGTTCTGCAGATAGAGCGTCGAGAGGAAGAGGAAACCGCTCAGCGCCGCGAACGCGCTGATCGCCACGACCGTCGCTCCGCTGAACGGCGCCGAGCGGAAGAAGCGCAGGTCGATGAGGGGTTCGGTGCGGCGGGGCTCGTAGACGAGCAGGCCGGTCAGCGCGGCCAGCGCCACGGCGCCGAAGGCGAGCGTCCTCGGTGCGGGGGAGTCGGGTGCCTCGATGATCGCGTACGTCAGCGAGCCGAGCAGCGCGATCACCAGGAGCTGGCCGACCGGGTCGGGGCGGCGGGCCTTGGGGGCGCGGGACTCGGGGACGTAGCGGAGGGTCAGGAGCAGGGCCGCCAGGCCCACCGGGAGGTTGATCCAGAAGATCGAGCGCCAGCCGACCGAGTCCACGAGCACGCCGCCCACGATGGGGCCGGCCGCCATGGATATGCCGACCACGGCGCCCCACGCGCCGATCGCCCGGGCGCGCTCGCGGGGGTCCGTGAAGGTGTTCGTGATGATCGACATCGCGACCGGGTTCAGCATCGAGCCGCCGACCGCCTGCACCATGCGGAAGGCGATCAGCGACTCCAGGTTCGGCGCGAGGGAGCACAGGACCGAGCCGAGGGTGAACAGGACCAGGCCAGCCTGGAAGATCTTCTTCCGGCCGATGCGGTCGGCCGTCGAGCCCGACAGCATCAGCAGTGAGGCGAGGACCAGGGTGTACGCGTCGATCGTCCACTGCAGGCCCGCCACGCTCGCGTGCAGTTCCTTCTGCATCGAGGGCAGGGCGACGTTCAGGACCGTGTTGTCCAGGCTCACGATCAGCAGGCTCATACAGCAGATCGCGAGCACCAGCATGCGGCGGCGGGGGCTGAGCTCGGGCATGCGGACCATCGTACGCCCGCTTCGATAGTGCGTCTAACTAATGAGTGTTACATGGTCATTGCCCGAGGGGCGCTGGGGTCGTGGGAGTCGCTGGGGTCGTAGGAATCACTGGGGATCTCTGCATGGGCACCTTCGCGGGTGCGTGACAATGGAGGAATGTCCACGCCCCTTCTCGCTCCCGCCTCGCCGCTGTCGATCGGTCCGCACACCGTCCAGCCGCCCGTCGTCCTCGCCCCCATGGCCGGGATCACCAACGCGCCCTTCCGCACGCTGTGCCGGGAGTTCAGCGGTGGCAAGGGCCTCTTCGTCAGCGAGATGATCACCACGCGTGCGCTGGTCGAGCGCAACGAGAAGACCATGCAGCTGATCCACTTCGACGCGAGCGAGAACCCGCGGTCGATCCAGCTCTACGGGGTGGACCCGGCGACCGTCGGCAAGGCCGTCCGCATGATCGCGGAGGAGGGGCTCGCGGATCACATCGATCTGAACTTCGGGTGCCCTGTGCCGAAGGTGACGCGCAAGGGTGGCGGGTCGGCGCTGCCCTTCAAGCGGAACCTGCTGCGGGCGATCCTTCGTGAGGCCGTGAGCGGGGCCGGGGATCTGCCGGTCACGATGAAGATGCGCAAGGGCATCGACGACGATCACATCACCTACCTCGACGCCGGGCGGATCGCCGTCGAGGAGGGCGTGACGGCGATCGCGCTGCACGGGCGGACCGCGGCGCAGCACTACGGCGGTACGGCGGACTGGGACGCGATCGCGCGGCTGAAGGAGCATGTGCCGGAGATTCCCGTGCTCGGGAACGGGGACATCTGGTCGGCCGAGGATGCGCTGCGGATGGTGCGGGAGACCGGGTGCGACGGGGTTGTCGTCGGGCGGGGGTGTCTGGGGCGGCCGTGGCTGTTCTCGGACCTCGTGGCGGTCTTCGAGGGGCGTACGGCCGATGTCGCCCGGCCGAGTCTTCGTGAGGTCGCGGACGTCATGGTGCGGCATGCCACGCTGCTCGGGGAGTGGATCGGGGACGAGGCGCGCGGCGTCATCGACTTCCGTAAGCATGTTGCCTGGTATCTGAAGGGGTTCGCTGTCGGCTCCGAGATGCGCAAGCGGCTGGCCATCACCTCGGCGCTGTCCGAACTCCGTTCCGGGCTGGACGAGTTGGACCTCGACCAGCCCTGGCCGGCCGGCGCCGACGGGCCGCGTGGCCGGACTTCGGGCAACAACAGGGTTGTCCTGCCGGACGGTTGGCTGAAGGACCCGTACGACTGCGCGGGCGTGGGCGAGGATGCGGAGCTGGATACGTCCGGGGGGTGACGCGGTTCGCCTGACCGCCGGTGGGTGGGTCGGGGCCGTGCCGGTACGTTCTGCCCGTCGCCGCGTGGGCGTACTGCCCGGGGGTTGCATTCGGCGGGACTTGGCGGGCGGTCTGCTACGCGACGGGCAGGAACGTACCGGCACGGCCCCTTCCGCCGGATCGCGGCTGCGGGTGCGTGGTCCGTCCTCCCTGCGGGCAGTCGTGCCGCTGGGGCGGCACGGGTGGGCGCAGGCGGCGCCTCGTCAGCGCCGAGTTGCGTGACCCACCCCCGCCCCGCTCCAACGCCGGGTGCAAAGGAAACAAGGGGCGCCCGGGGTTTGCCCACCCACCCCGGGGGCCGTGGAGACACGGGGTGCCGTCGGGCCCGCTCAGCCCGGCGGTGGTCGTCAGGCTCCGCCCACTGCTGTGAGCAGGGCCAACGGTGCTGCTGCGGAGCGGGATTCGCGGATGCAGGCGTGGGGGTAGGGGACCGGTTCGGGGTGGGTGGTGCGGCCGTAGCCCGCGAGGACCTCGGGGAGGCGGTGGCCGGCGGCGGTGGCCGCGTCGACGAGGGCGTGGGCGACCGTACGGGCCTCGTCGTGGAGGCCGTAGCGCGCAAGGCCGAGGGTGATGAGCGCGTTGTCGTGCGGCCAGACCGAGCCGCGGTGGTACGAGAGCGGGTGATAGGCGGGTTGGCCGGAGGCGAGCGTGCGGACGCCCCAGCCGGAGAAGAAGTCCGGCTCCAGAAGGCGGCGGCCCACGAGTTCGCCGTACTCCTTGTCCAGCAGCCCGGACCAGAGGAGATGCCCCGCGTCCGACGCCAGCGCGTCGACATGGCGGCCCTCGCCGTCCAACGCCAGCGCGGGGAAGGAGTGTTCGGGCATCCAGAAGTCCCGCTGGAAGCGGTCGCGGAGGTCACCGGCGGCCTGTTCCAGGAGAGCGGCGTACACCTCGTCGTCCCAGACCGTGCGGGAGAGGTGCGCGGTGCGGCGCAGGGCGTCGTACGCGTAGCCCTGAGCGCCCGCCGCCATCACCGGGCCGGTGGGGCGGCTGCCGTCGGCGCAGCAGATGGCGCCGGGGGAGTCCTTCCAGTTCTGGTTGGCGAGGCCGCCGCCGTCCGCGCGGTAGACGAGGTAGCCGCGCGAGGTCAGGCCGCCGTGGTCCAGCATCCAGCCGATCGCGGCTCGGGCGTGCGGCTCCAGGCGCCGGGCGAGGGCCGTGTCGCCGGTCTGCTCGGTGTAGGCGCCCAGCAGGACCAGGAAGAGCGGGGTGGCGTCCACCGAGCCGTAGTAGCGGCCGTAGGGGACCTGGCCGAAGTGGGCCAGTTCGCCGTGCCGTACCTCGTGCACGATCTTGCCGGGCTGGGCGACCGCCCCCGCCCCGGTCTCGGTCGCCTGGGTCGCGGCGAGCGCGGGCAGTGTGGCGGCGGCGAGCTGAGGGCGGTAGGGGAGCGTGAAGAGGGAGGTGAGCAGGGCGTCCCGGCCGAGCAGCGTGAGGAACCAGGGGACTCCGGCCGCGGGGACCATGAGTTCCTCGCCGTCCAGGCCCGTCGCGGGGACCTGGAGCACCGCCAGGTCGGACAGGCCCCGGGCGCAGGCCGCGGACAGTTCCGGCCAGCCGGTGGGGAAGGGGACGCCCTCCGCGAACTCGTCCTCCAGGGAGAGGAGTTGCTCCGCGGCGGCGGCGGGGGACGAGGGAACGTCCGGGGGGCGCGAGGTGCCGTGCGGCTGCGCTGCCACGCGCAGTGCCAGCTCCGCGGAGGCGTGCGGTTCCAGGTCCAGGGTCCAGACCAGGCGGCGGGCTCCCGTGCCCGTCTCCTCCACGGCCTCGGGGGCGGGGTCGGACGTGACCGTCGTACGGGAGCGCCATTCACCGCGGCGGTAGCTGAACTCCACGCCGTCGTCGAGGACTTGGCGCTGGCGGACGACGCCCGTCTTGGCGTACGTCCGGTAGTCCGAGCGCAGTTCGAACTGGTCGGTGAAATCCGCGTCCGCGGTGACCGCGATGCGGATGGTGGTGGGTGCCGGGCGGTTGCTGGTGACCCGCAGGGATTCGACGAACGCGCCGTCCGCCACGGCCTGTTCGCGGAAAAGCGTGTACGCGGGCGGTTCCGTACGGCCGCCGCGGGGCACCAGGACGCAGCGTGCCGTGTCGCCCTCCGCGACCGGCGTGAGCGCCTCCGGCACCGCGCCGTCGACGGTCAGCTGCCAGCGGCTCAGATGGCGGGCGTCCCGGACGAACAACCCGTCCGGAGAGCTGCCGCCGCGTACTCCGCTGATGTCCCCGCCGTCGCCCACTGCGGCGAACGTCCCACCGTGCACGAGCAGATGCTGCCGGTCCGTCATCCCCGGTCCCCTCCCTTGGTGCCCGTCTCGAATGAGCCGTGCCGCGTCTGTGATGCGTCGTCCACCGTGTCGAACGCGCGGTGCCCCGTGCGGGACACGACCGGCTCCGCCGCCGAGGGCTCGTGCAGCAGGTCCAGCGTCAGCGCGGCCGTCCAGCTGAAGCCCAGCGCGCCGCAGCCCTCGCCGGTGTACGGGTCCACGTACTCCGCGAACCCCGACGTGTCGGCCGTGTCGAGCAGTGCGGTCCGCAGTCCGTCCGCGCGTCCGTGCTCGCCGTGCAGCCGCAGCCCGCGCTCCAGCAGCCAGTTCGTGTTGAACCAGGCCGGTCCGCGCCAGTAGCGGTGCGGGTCGAAGGCCTCGCCCGTCAGGTCGTAGCTCGGGACCAGCCGGGTGGCGCCGCCCAGCCCGAAGTGCGGGCCCTCGGCGGTGCGGACGAGCGTGGCGGCGACGGAGCGCGGCAGTGACGGCAGCAGGAGCGGGACGAGCCCCGTGACACCGCGCTCGGGGATCAGTTCCCCGGCGCACCCGTCCCGCTCCGCCGCCCCCCGGCTCCCGCGCCGGTCCTTGTCCCCCGCTCGAAGGCCTTCGTGCCGGTCCGCGGCGTGCCGACCGCCGTCCGGGCGGCCCGCGTACACGTCCCGGCAGAAGAACATGCCCTCCGCCGGGTCCCACAGCCGCTCCACCAGCGCCGCCGTCAGGCGCTCGGCCCGGGCGTGCCGGGCCGTGCCCGTCGCGCCGAGTTCCTGTGCGATGCGCGCCAGCGCGTGTTCCGAGGCGATGAGCAGCGCGTTGAACGCCGGGTCCTCGACCGCGAACTCGCCGCCCCCGTCGGCGTATCCGCCGTCCCGGTAGTCGGTCGCCAGGCGCACGTACCGCCCGTAGTCGAGATCCGTCGGCCGGTCCTCGGCCGCCCCGTGGTCGAGGTCGGCGCGGCGGAAGGAGCGCGGCGGGGCCGGGGTGATCCGGCTGAGCGGGGCGTCCCAGCAGGGGCTGTTGTCCATGCCCTGCTCCCAGGGGTGGACCACCGAGGCGAGGCCGCCACCGCCCAGGTCCCTGCGGTGCAGGAGATAGCGGTGCCAGGCCGCCAGGCGGGGATACATCCGGGGGAGGAAGTCGCGCGCCCGGGAGAGGCCCGGGTCGGCCTGGTGCACCAGCCAGGCGGCGAGCGCGTGCACCGGTGGCTGCACGATGCCCGACGTCTGTACGGTGCGCGGGGCGCCCGCAGCGCGCCCCGCGGTCGAGGAGCGCCAGAAGTCGGGGCTCGGGAAGTACGCGTCGAGCGGGACGGAGGGGTTGAAGACGATGTGCGGAACACGGCCGTCCGCCCACTGGGCGTCGAGCAGCGTCTCCAGCTCCGTCTGCGCACGTAACGGCGAGAGATGGCGCAGGCCGATCGCGATGAACGCCGAGTCCCACGACCACTGGTGCGGGTACAGGCCGCGCGAGGGGACCGTGGACGCGCCCGTCCAGTTGCCTTCGAGGACGCGGGCGGCCCGTCGGTGCAGCGAACGCGCCGGCGAGGCCGGATCGTATACATCGGGTCCGGGACGGACGATCTCACCCGGACCGGGCGGAGACGGTGAGCGAGACGTGCGCAGGGGGTCACCAGTGGTGCGCTCGGGGGTCGTGAGACCCGTGCGCCGGGCGGTGAGCTGGGTCGTGCGGTCCACGCAGGTCTCCCCGATGACGTCCGGTCGGTCAGTTAGGCAGTAGCTACCGTAGGGTTACGTCTATTTAACACGCAAAACTCAATATGTAATGCAGAGTTGAGGAACGCAAGAGGGTGCGCATGACAGGAAGGGCGGACAGGACAGTGAGAGCCGGAAGCCAGGCAAGCGCCGGAGAACTGCTCGAACTGGTGCGCAGCGGCCGGGCCACGACGCGCGGCGCGCTGCAACAGGCCACCGGTCTGTCGCGGGCCACCGTCGGCCAGCGCCTCGACCGGCTCTTCCGCGCGGGCTGGCTGCGCGAGGGGGCCGGCGGTCCCGTCGACTCCCCGCTGGGCGGGCGCCCGTCCATCACCCTCGAATTCGACGACGCCCACGCGATCGTCCTCGCCGCCGACCTCGACACCCGGCACGCCCGCGCCGCCGTCCTCACCCTGACCGGCGAGATCCTCGCCGAGCACTCCGGGGTCCTGGTCGTCGAGGACGGCCCCGACGCCGTACTCGGCGAACTCGGCCGCTGGTTCGCCGAGCTGCTGGAGAAGACCGGGAAGCCGGTCGGTGCGGTGTGCGGGATCGGGCTCGCGGTGCCGGGGCCCGTCGACAGCGACACCGGCCGGGTCGTGCAGCCGCCGATCATGCCGGGCTGGGACGGCTACGACATAAGAGGCCGTCTCGGCCGCGCCTTCGCCGAGCACTCGGGCGCCCGGCCCGACCTCCCCGTCCTCGTGGACAACGACGCCAACCTGATGGCGTACGGCGAACAGCGCACCGGACACCCGGACTGCTCGGCCTTCGTGCTGGTCAAGGTGTCGACCGGTATCGGCGCGGGTGTGGTGGTCGGGGGGTCGATATACCGGGGCATCGACGGCGGGGCCGGCGACATCGGGCACATCAGGGTGCCGCAGGGTGCCGACGCGCTGTGCAAGTGCGGGTCCTACGGCTGCCTCGCCGCCGTCGCGAGCGGCGGCGCCGTGGCCAGAAGGCTCGCCGAGGCCGGGGTGCCCGCCGCCTCCGGCTCGGATGTCCGCGACCTGCTGACCTCCGGGCACCCGGAGGCGATGGCGCTCGCGCGCGAGGCGGGGCGGCACGTCGGGGACGTCCTGGCGACCGTGGTGACCCTGCTCAACCCCGGCGTCCTGATGATCGCCGGAGATCTGGCCGGAACCTCCTTCCTCACGGGCGTGCGCGAGCTGCTCTACCAACGGGCGCTGCCCCGCTCCACCGCTCACCTGGACGTGGTGACCTCACGGCTCGGCGAGCGTGCCGGGCTGGTGGGGGCGGGTGCGATGGTCGTGGAGCATCTGTACGCGCCCGAGCGGGTCGAGGAGCGGCTGGTCGCGATGGGTGTGTGACATCCGTGTGACGCGTCCGATCCGGGGTCCGCATGGTGAAATTCGGTCGCCCGAAGCTGCGTGATTCTCGCCACGCTTGATAAGGGTTCCGCTCGGATGAGCGGATCTTGGGCGGCTGCACTTCCCTAAGGGGTGGCACTGAGTGCCACCCCTTGATCGTTCACGGGGTGAACTCAGGCGTGTTAGGTGCTGCTCATGTGAGCGGAATGGGCGCTCTGAGGGCCAGTAATCGTTCAAGAAGTGAAAACATCTGCTCCCTCTTGCTTGCCAGTCCTTGACTTTCGATCCAGTGGCGGACGAGTGGTTACGGCCGCATGACGGGCAAGTGGACGTACCCAGACGCCTTCGATCTGGGTATGTTCCCCGTCGTCAGGGCAGCCACCGCGTCCTCGAGGAGTCGGACCCGTGTCGGAAAACAAAGATCCCCACGTAGCTGAGAGCGGCGACAGTGGTGTTGATGGACTGAAGTTCGTTTACGACTTCACCGAGGGCAACAAGGAACTCAAGGACCTGCTCGGCGGCAAGGGTGCGAACCTCGCCGAGATGACCAACCTGGGCCTTCCCGTCCCTCCCGGCTTCACGATCACCACCGAGGCGTGCAAGACCTACCTCGACAGTGGCGACGAGCCGGCGGCACTGCGTGACGAGGTCAGTGCACACCTCGAAGCGCTCGAAGCATCGATGGGCAAGAAGCTCGGGCAGGCCGACGACCCGCTGCTGGTCTCCGTCCGTTCCGGGGCGAAGTTCTCCATGCCGGGCATGATGGACACCGTCCTGAACATCGGGCTCTCCGACAAGTCGGTCCAGGGCCTCGCCAAGCAGGCCGGTGACGACCGCTTCGCGTGGGACTCCTACCGCCGTCTCATCCAGATGTTCGGCAAGACGGTCCTCGGCGTCGACGGCGAGCTCTTCGAGGACGCGCTGGACGCGGCCAAGGAGGCCAAGAAGGTCACGGTCGACACCGACCTCGAAGCGGCCGACCTGAAGAAGCTCGTCACCAAGTTCAAGAAGATCGTCAAGACCGAGGCCGGGCGCGACTTCCCGCAGGACCCGCGCGAGCAGATGGACCTCGCCATCCACGCGGTCTTCGACTCCTGGAACACCGACCGCGCCAAGCTCTACCGCCGCCAGGAGCGCATCCCGGGCGACCTCGGCACGGCCGTCAACGTCTGTTCCATGGTCTTCGGCAACCTCGGCCCGGACTCCGGCACCGGCGTCGCCTTCACCCGCGACCCCGCCTCCGGCCACCAGGGCGTGTACGGCGACTACCTGCAGAACGCGCAGGGCGAGGACGTCGTCGCGGGCATCCGCAACACGGTCCCGCTCGCCGAGCTGGAGCAGATCGACAAGAAGTCGTACGACCAGCTCATGCAGATCATGGAGACCCTGGAGAACCACTACAAGGATCTCTGTGACATCGAGTTCACCATCGAGCGCGGCCAGCTGTGGATGCTCCAGACCCGCGTCGGCAAGCGCACGGCGGGTGCCGCCTTCCGCATCGCCACGCAGCTCGTGGACCAGGGCCTGATCGACGAGGCCGAGGCGCTCCAGCGCGTCACCGGCGCGCAGCTCGCCCAGCTGATGTTCCCGCGCTTCGACGAGGACGCGAAGGTCGAGAAGGTCGGCCGGGGCATCGCCGCCTCGCCGGGTGCGGCCGTCGGCAAGGCCGTCTTCGACTCGTACACCGCGGTGAAGTGGTCGCGTTCGGGCGAGAAGGTCATCCTCGTCCGCCGCGAGACCAACCCCGACGACCTCGACGGCATGATCGCGGCCGAGGGCATCCTGACCTCGCGCGGCGGCAAGACCTCGCACGCGGCCGTCGTCGCGCGCGGCATGGGCAAGACCTGTGTCTGCGGCGCCGAGGACCTCGAGGTCGACACCAAGCGCCGTCGGATGACGGTGCCGGGCGGTCACGTCGTCGAGGAGGGCGACGTCATCTCCATCGACGGCTCCAGCGGCAAGGTGTACCTCGGTGAGGTGCCGGTCGTGCCGTCCCCCGTCGTCGAGTACTTCGAGGGCCGGATGCACGCCGGCGCCGACGACGCCGACGAGCTGGTCGAGGCCGTGCACCGGATCATCGGGTACGCCGACCGGGTGCGCCGTCTGCGGGTGCGCGCCAACGCCGACAACGCCGAGGACGCGCTGCGCGCCCGCCGCTTCGGCGCCCAGGGCATCGGCCTGTGCCGTACCGAGCACATGTTCCTCGGCGACCGGCGCGAGCTGGTCGAGCGGCTGATCCTGGCCGACACCGACGCCGAGCGCGAGGAGTCGCTCAAGGAGCTGCTGCCGCTGCAGAAGCAGGACTTCGTGGAGCTGTTCAAGGCGATGGACGGCCTGCCCGTCACCGTCCGGCTCCTGGACCCGCCGCTGCACGAGTTCCTGCCCGACATCACCGAGCTGTCGGTGCGCGTCGCGCTCGCCGAGTCCCGCAAGGACTCCAACGAGAACGACCTGCGCCTCCTCCAGGCGGTCCACCGCCTGCACGAGCAGAACCCGATGCTGGGCCTGCGCGGTGTACGTCTCGGTCTCGTCATCCCCGGCCTGTTCACCATGCAGGTGCGGGCGATCGCCGAGGCCGCCGCCGAGCGCAAGAACGCCAAGGGCGACCCGCGCGCCGAGATCATGATCCCGCTCGTCGGCACCGTCCAGGAGCTGGAGATCGTCCGCGAGGAGGCCGACCAGGTCATCGCGGAGGTCCAGGCGGCGACGGGCGTGGAGCTGAAGCTCGCCATCGGCACGATGATCGAGCTGCCGCGCGCCGCGCTCACCGCCGGGCAGATCGCCGAGGCCGCCGAGTTCTTCTCCTTCGGCACCAACGACCTCACGCAGACCGTCTGGGGCTTCTCCCGGGACGACGTGGAGGCGAGCTTCTTCACGGCCTACCTGGAGAAGGGCATCTTCGGTGTCTCCCCGTTCGAGACCATCGACCGGGACGGCGTCGGCTCGCTCGTGAAGTCCGCCGTCAAGGCCGGCCGCGAGACCCGGCCCGACCTGAAGCTCGGCGTCTGCGGTGAGCACGGCGGCGACCCGGAGTCGGTCCACTTCTTCCACGAGGTCGGTCTCGACTACGTCTCCTGCTCGCCGTTCCGGATTCCGGTCGCGCGCCTGGAGGCGGGCCGCGCCGCGTCCACCGCGAAGGGCAGCGACCACCGCTGACACCACAGCTCCGGAGCCGCCGTCGGTCCCCGACCCTCACCGATCGGCGGCGGCTTCGGTGTTCGAAAGAGAAGGGGCGGCGCCCTGTGCGGGGGCGCCGCCCCTTCGGCATGCGCTCACTCGCAGGCGACGCCGTCGCCGTCGCGGTCGAGATGGCGACCGTAGCCGGGATCGCCCACCCGCACGGGCGCGGCGCCGGCGGCCCGGGCCTCGCTGCAGTTCGCGTAGTAGACGCTTCCGCTTCCCCCGTCGTCGGAACCGCCGCCTGCAGCGGGCTGGGCGGTGACGGTTCTCGTGACCGCTCTGGTGACCTTGACGGTCTTCGTGGCGGTCACCGTGGCCGCCGGTTCGGGCTTCGTGGTCTCAGCCGCGGTCTCCGTCGCCGTCACGGTCGCGGTGACGGTCGGGCCCGGCCTGGCGGCCGCGGGCTTCGCGTCGGTCGTCGTGTCCTGACCGCCGGTGCCGATACCGACGCCGATGAACAGGGCCAGGCCGAGTGCGGGGAGCACATACCGCTTCCGCGCCCATCGGGGCGCCGACCGGACGGGCTGCGGAGTGGGTGGCGTGGTGTACGGGTTGGTCATGGCGTCCCCCCAAGGTGTGCCAGATCGGGGGATGACCGTAATGCCGGACCGTCACTTGTGGAGTTGGAGTGATGGATTCGTGATGAGTGAGGTCGGGGGGTCCGCTTCCGGCGGCCGAGTGCTGCCGTCCTAGGCTGGGTGCACGCCCATCTGCGGAGGGAGTTCGGTCATGACCGGCTGGAGCGCGAGCGACATTCCCGATCAGAGCGGCCGCATCGCCGTCGTCACCGGCGCCAACAGCGGCCTCGGACACGCCACTGCACGTGAACTGGCCCGCCACGGCGCCCGGGTGGTGCTCGCCTGCCGCAGCGAGGCGCGAGGGCGCGGGGCGTTGGAGCAGATCGCCGCCGAAGTGCCGGGCGCACGGGTCGAGTTGCGTCGGCTGGACCTCGGGGACCTCGATTCCGTACGGGAGTTCGCGGCGACCTTTCCGTACGAGCGGGTCGATCTGCTCGTCAACAACGCCGGGGTGATGGCGCTGCCCTACGGGACGACCGCGGACGGGTTCGAGACGCAGTTCGGGGTCAATCACCTGGGGCACTTCGCGCTGACGGGGCTGCTGCTGCCCGCGCTGCTCGCCACCCCGGGCGCCCGGGTCGTGACCGTCGCCAGCATGTTGCACCGGCTGGCCGACATCGACATCGACGACCTCAACAGCGGACGCCGCTACCGGCGTTGGGTCGCCTATGGCCGCTCCAAGACCGCCAACCTGCTCTTCACGCACGAGCTGGCGCGCAGACTGGCGGCCACCGGCTCGGACGTCGTCGCGGCCGCCGCCCATCCCGGGTACGCCGCCACCAATCTGGCGACCAGGGGCCCGCAGGCCGAAGGGCGCAGGATCGCCGAGCGGATCGCGGCGGCCGGTAACCGGCTCCTCGCGCAGTCGGCGAGGGCGGGTGCACTGCCCGTCCTGTACGCCGCGACCGCGCCCGACGCACGACCCGATTCGTTCACCGGGCCGTCCTTCGCGGGGTGGCGGGGGTCGCCCGCACCGTCCCGCCGGGCGTCCTGGACTCTCAACGACGCTGCGGGGCAACGGCTTTGGGCCGCCTCGGAGCGGCTCACAGGTGTGACGTACGACGCCCTGAAGGCCTAGCGGCGGCGGGGCTGCCCGCCGTCGTACGAGGCGCTGGAGCTGCGCTGCGGCTACAGAGAGCCGCCGCTGTCCACGACCAGGTCCGTGCCGACCAGGGACGCCGCATCGGCGGAGGCCAGGTAGAGGACGGCGGCGGCCACCTCCTCGGTGGCGGAGACCCGGCCGAGCGGGAGCTCGTCCTTCACGCGCTCGACGCGCTGCGCGTCCGTCTCGCCGGGGCGCAGCGACATGGTGGTGGCGGTGGCGCCGGGGCTGACCACGTTGATACGGACGCCGTCGCGGATGTGGTCCAGGGCGGCGGCCCGGCTGAGCGTGGCGACGGCGGCCTTGGAGGCGGCGTAGGCGGCGACACCGGGGCGGCGGGTGTGCATACCGATGTTGGAGGCGATGTTGACGATCGCGCCGCCGGACGGCTGGGTGCGCATCTGCCGGACCTGGGCCCGCAGCGCGAGGAACACGCCGGTGACATTGGTGTCGAGCTGGGTGTGCCAGTCCTCCTCGTCCAGGTCGGCGAGGGGGCGGCCGCCGCGGAAGACGCCCGCGTTGTTGACCGCCACGTCGAGTGCGCCGAAGTGCTCGACGGTCGCCCGGACCAGGGCCTGGGCCTCGGCCGAGCGCGAGACGTCGGCGGTCACGGCGAGGGCCTTGCCGCCTTGCGCCTCGATCAGTGCGACGGTGTCGCCCAGCGAGGCGGCGGTGCGTCCGGCGGCGACGACGTGCGCGCCCTCGGCGGCGAGTGCGAGCGCGACGGCCCGCCCGATGCCGGAGCCGGCGCCGGTGACGAGGGCGGTGCTGCCGGAGAAGCGGCTGGGCATGCTCAGTCTCCTTTTTCTTGACCGATCGGTTCAATATCGGGACAGCGAGAAACGCACCCCCGAGAGGTGCGTGGATGTCAGTCGAGCAGGGTCAGCGCCTGCTCCGCCGCGTCGCGGACGCGGGCCGGGTCCGCGGACGCCTTGCCGACGACGCGCAGGCCCTGCATCAGGACCAGCAGGGTGCGGGCGAGGGGGAGCGGCGCGCGGTCGGCGGGCAGCTCGCCCTGGGCCTGTGCGCGCACCAGGGCCGAGTGGAGCAGGGTCTCGATGTGGTCCCAGCTGTGCTCCACGCGGCGCGCCGCGGCCGGATCGTGCGGGGCGAGTTCGGCGGCCGTGTTGGTGACGAAGCAGCCGGTCAGCCGCCGCTCGTCGGTCGCCGCCTCAGTGGCGAAACGGCGCACCACCGCGCGGACGGCGGGCAGCGCCGGCCCCGGCTGGGACAGCTCCCGCAGCAGCAGCGGGTCGCGTGCCTGCTGGTAGCGGTCCAGCGCCTTCAGATACAGCTCGTGCTTGTTGCCGAAGGTCGCGTAGATGCTGGCGCGTCCGACGCCGAGGTGCTCGACGAGGTCCGCCATCGACGTCGCCTCGTAGCCGCGCTGCCAGAACAGCTCCAGGGCTGACTGCAGCGCGGCTTCGGGATCGAACTCCTTGGTCCTGGCCACGTACGGCAGCCTAGATATTTCTGGAACGATCGGTCAAGTGGAGGTGTCGGGCGGCGACGCTACGAAGCCTGGACCTTGTACGTGGCGACGCGCACCGTCTCGTCGTCCAGGCACTGCCCCGACTCCAGGTCGAAGCGCTGCTTGAGGAGCGGGGAGGCGACGAACGGGCGGCCCTGGTGGGTGCCGGTCAGGCCGCGGGAGAGGACGGCGGCGCCACCGAACGGGTCGCGGTTGTCGATCGCGTGGATCAGGCCCGCGCTGTCGAGGAACACGGCGACCTGGCGGCCGTCCGGGAGGAGGGCGGCCACTCCGCGGCCGGGGATCAGCTGGGTGAGGTCACAGACCGTCAGCCAGCCGTCCTCCAACTGGAGTTGGACCTTCAGGGCAGTCGTCTCGGGTGCCAGAGTCATCGCTGGGCGCTTCCTTCCAGGGGGCGGTGGCCGATGGTCAGCAGCGGCAGGTCGGGCTTGATCTGGTCGCGCTCGGGGACGAAGCCGACGACCGGGTCGGGGGTGTCCGGGGCGTTCACGAAGGACACGAACCGGGCGAGCTTCTCGGGGTCGTTGATGGTCTCGGCCCACTCGTCGCGGTAGGCGGCGACATGCGCGCTCATCAGGGATTCCAGTTCCTCGCAGATGCCGAGCGAGTCCTCCACGACCACCTCGCGCACGTGGTCCAGGCCGCCCGGGATCCGCTCCAGCCAGGTCGAGGTGCGCTCCAGCCGGTCCGCCGTACGGATGTAGAACATCAGGAACCGGTCGATCAGCCGGACCAGTTCGGCGTCGGACAGGTCCTGCGCGAGCAGGTCCGCGTGGCGCGGGGTCGCGCCGCCGTTACCGCCGACGTACAGGTTCCAGCCGTTGGCGGTGGCGATGATGCCGAAGTCCTTCGACTGGGCCTCCGCGCACTCGCGGGCGCACCCGGAGACGGCCGACTTGAGCTTGTGCGGGGACCTGAGACCCCGGTAGCGCAGCTCCAGGTCGATCGCCATGCGGACCGAGTCCTGGACGCCGTAGCGGCACCAGGTCTGGCCCACGCAGGACTTCACCGTGCGCAGCGCCTTGCCGTACGCGTGCCCGGACTCGAAGCCGGCGTCCACCAACCTCGCCCAGATCAGCGGGAGTTGCTCGACGCGCGCCCCGAAGAGGTCGATGCGCTGGCCACCGGTGATCTTCGTGTAGAGGCCGAAGTCGCGGGCCACCTCACCGATCACGATGAGCTTCTCGGGGGTGATCTCGCCGCCCGGGATACGCGGCACGATCGAGTACGAGCCGTTCTTCTGCAGGTTGGCGAGGAAGTGGTCGTTGCTGTCCTGCAGAGCCGCCTGCTCGCCCTCCAGGACGTAACCGCTCGCGCCGATCGTCGGGGCGAGGGAGGCGATGATCGAGCCGACGGCGGGCTTGCAGACCTCGCAGCCGTCGCCGCCGCGCGCGTTGTCCCGGCCGTACCGGTCCAGCAGCTGGCGGTAGGTGTTGATGCGCAGGGCGAGGACGATCTCGTACAGCTCCTCGCGGGTCTGCGAGAAGCAGCCGCACAGGCCCTTGTCGACCTCGACGCCGCTCGCCTCCAGTTCGGCGGTGACGAGCTGGCCGAGCACCTTGACACAACTGCCGCAGCCGGTACCGGCCTTGGTGCACTTCTTGACCTCGGGCACGGTCGTGCACTGGTGGTCGGTGACCGCGCCGCGGACCGTGCCCTTGGTGACGTTGTGGCAGGAGCAGATGATCGCCTCGTCCGGGAGGGCGGACGGGCCGAGCTGGACGGACTCCCCGGCGCCGGCCGGCAGGACCAGCGACTCGGGGGAGACCGGCGGGATCGATCCGGTGAACGCGCGCAGCGTGCCGTACGCCTCCGCGTCGCCGACCAGGATGCCGCCGAGCAGCGTGCCGTCGCGGCCGATGACCAGCTTCTTGTACAGGCCGGAGCGGGAGTCGGAGTAGACGACGTCCAGGCAGTCCTCGGCGGTGCCGTGCGCGTCGCCGAAGGACGCCACGTCGACGCCGAGCAGCTTCAGCTTGGTGGAGAGGTCGGCGCCCGTGAAGGACGCTTCGTCGGCGGCGATCGTCGCGGCGGCCGTCTGGGCCTGCTCGTAACCGGGAGCCACCAGGCCGTACACCCGGCCGTCGGCGGCCAGCGCGCACTCGCCGATGGCGAAGACGTGCGGGTCGTTCACCGTGCGGCACTGCTCGTCGACGGTGATGCCGCCGCGCTCGCCGACCGTCAGACCGGACTCGCGGGCCAGTTGGTCGCGGGGACGGACGCCGGCGCTGAACACCACCAGGTCGGTGGCGAGTTCGGAGCCGTCGGACAGCTTCATGCCGGTGACCGCGCCGTCCTCGCCGACGACGATCTCCTGCGTGCCCACGCCGGTGTGGACGCTCAGGCCCATGTTCTCGATGGTGCGCAGGAGCGCGGCTCCGCCGCCCTCGTCGACCTGGACCGGCATCAGCCGGGGCGCGAACTCCACGATGTGGGAGGTGAGTCCGAGTCCCTTCAGCGCGCCCGCCGCCTCCAGGCCCAGCAGACCGCCGCCGACCACCGCGCCGGTCGTCGCCTTCGCCTTCGCGTACTCCTCGATCGCGAGGAGGTCCTCGATCGTGCGGTAGACGAAGCAGCCCTCGGCGTCCTTGTTCGGGACGGGCGGGACGAACGGGTAGGAGCCGGTGGCCAGGACGAGGACGTCGTAGTCGACTGCCAGACCGGAGCGGGCCGTTACCCTGCGGGCCTCGCGGTCGATGGCCTCCGCCGGGTCGCCGACGTACAGCTCGATCCCGTGCTCCTTGATGAACTCCATGTCCGTCATGGAGAGTTCCTCGGGCGTCGTGCCCGAGAAGTACGAGGTGAGGTGCACTCGGTCGTATGCGGGACGCGGCTCCTCGCACAGCACGACCACACGGTGCGTGGCGGTCATGCCGCGCTCCGCGAGCGCTTCGAGGAAGCGCTGGCCGACCATGCCATGGCCGACGAGCACGATCGTGGGGCGGGGCAGGTCCCCAACAATTGCGGTCGTGGTCATCAGGAGCCTCCATCGTTGGTGAGCAGGTGGAGCAGGGGGCCGCCGTCGGAGGGGAGCGGCTCCGCTCCCTCCCAGGCGCGCGCGAGCGCGCCGACGGTGCCGAGTTCGCCGACGAGTACGCCGCCGACCAGGCGGTCGTCGCGGACGACGACCTTGCGGTAGGTGCCGCGCGTGGCGTCGGCGAGCTGAATGACGTCGTCGCCGGGGCGCGGGGTGGGCTCGCCGAAGGCGGCGAGATCCAGGAAGTCCTGGCCGGCCAGGGTGAGCCGGGTCAGGGAACGGGTTCCGGTGTAGCGGGCGGAGGCGTTCGCGGAGCGTCCGGCCTCGCTCGCCAGCAACTCGGCCAGTACGTCGGCCTGTTCGAGGGCGGGAGTCGCCAGACCGTAGACCGTGTCGGCGTGCTGCGCGCAGTCCCCGATCGCCCGGATGTGCGGGTCGGACGTACGGAGTTCGTCGTCCACCACGACGCCCTTGCGGACGTCGAGGCCGGCGATCTGCGCGAGGCCCACACGCGGGTGGACCCCGCAGGCGAGGACCACCAGGTCCGCGTCGAGGGCGTACCCGTCGGACATCTCGACCGAGCGGACCGCGCCGCCGACGCAGCGCACATCGCGCACCCGGCACTCCGTGTGCACCTCGACGCCCAGCTCCTCCAGGTGCCGCAGCACCAGGCCGGAGGCACCGGGGTCGAGTTGACGCTCCATCAGTCGCTCGGACTGCTGGGCGAGGACGACCTGCGCGCCGCGCTGGGCGAGCGCACGGGCGGCCGACACACCGAGGAGCCCGCCGCCGATGACGACCGCCCGCATCCCCGGCCGTACGGCCTTCGACAGACCCAGGCAGTCGTCCATGGTGCGGAACGCGTGGACACCCTCGGGCAGTTCGGCCCCGTCGGTCGTGAACAGGCCGCGCAGCGGCGGAAGTACCGGGTTCGAGCCGGTGGCCAGCACGAGCGTGTCGTATGCGATCACCGAACCGTCCGCGCAGGTCACCCGGCGCTCGGCGCGGTCGATACCGCTGACCCGGGCGCGGGTCAGCCCCGCGGGCGTCGGCAGCGCGATCACCTCGGGGGCGTAGCGGCCGGCAAGCACTTCGGCGAGCAGAACCCGGTTGTACGGGCGGTGCTCCTCCTCGCCGACCAGCAGCGCTGGCACGCCGAGCTCACCGAGTCGCCGGGCGAGACGTACGCCCGCGAGCCCGGCGCCGATCACCACCACACGCGTATTCGAGGTCATGTACCGCAGCGTGCGTTGCCGGTGTTACCCGGTCGCATCACGTCTGTTTCCCACGGGGAACGCTGCCCTCAGCGGAAGCGCGACGGGGGTGTGAGGGTTCGGAGCACGCGCCGGGGGCGTGCTGTGAGGCAGGCCGGGGGTGAGGGGGTGGGGTTAACCGAACCGGCGGCTTCCGTGCAGGCACCATCGTGTACGGCCCGCGCGGACGGAACCCTGGAGAGGTCGGATTCCACCAGCTCATGCCCAGGGGGCCACACCATGGCGACCGTCCGGAACCTCCCGATCGACGACACCGCATCCCTGCGTGCCTGGCGGCTGGTCCGCGAACCCTTCACCGCCGCGACGTGGCGCCGGGTCGCGTACGCACTGCTCGCACTGCCGGTGAGTGTGGTGTGCGTCCCACTCGGTCTCGTGGGCCGTACGGGCGGCCGGTGGCAGCGCCGGCTGGTGCGGCGGTTCCTGGGCGTGGAGGTCGAGGGGAAAGCGCGAGGGCTGCTGCACGCGGTGGCCGCGGCACCCCTCAACCTCCTGGTGCTGGCCGTCACCGGCTACGGCTGGTCCATCGTCCCCATGAACCTCGGCTGGCCGCTGCGCGCCGGCTCCGACTACTCCGGCGCCTGGGGCGGCCCCACCTTCGCGGGCGCATGGGCCTTCCACGCCGTCGTCGGCGGCATCGGCTTCCTGCTGATCATGCCGTGGGTGGGGCGGGGGATGGCGGCGGTGCAGGGGCGCCTCGCAGCGGCGCTCCTCTCGTAGGCCGTCTCTCCCGGGAATCTCCCGGACCGTCTCTCTTAGGTTGATGACATGCACCGCCTTCGCGCACTCGTGGCCTTCCCCTTCGGGCGGAAGGCCCTCGCGGCGCTCCTGTACGGAGTGCTCGCCTTTCCGCTCGCCCTGGCCGGGTTCTCCCTGACCCTGGCAGGGCTGCTGGTCGGCGGGGTCCTGTCGGTGACCACGCTGGGGCCCTGGCTGATCGCGGTCACCGTGCGCGGAGCGCTTGCGATGGGCAGGCTCCAACGCGCCCTCGCGCGCGTGCTGCTGGGGTGGGAGATCGAGGAGCCGGAGCGGCACGCAGGGACCGGACTGCTCGGCTGGCGGCGTGCCGTCCTCGCCGACCGCAGCGGCCGGCGCGCGGTCGCCTGCGCACTGACGACACCCTTCACCGGCGTCCTCGCGTACGTCGCCGTCGTCGTCGGCTACGCCTACGGTGTGCTGCTCACCCTGCACCCGCTGCTCAAAAGATGGAACTACAACACGGTGCGCGCGGCCGACGGCACCGAGCGGCACATCTCCCTGGAGTTCTTCGGGTTCCAGGTCGACACCTGGCCGCGCTGGCTGATCCCCGTCACCCTCGGCCTGCTGCTCCTGGCCACCGCCTCCTGGCTGCTGCGGGGAGCCCTCACCCCGCACCGCATGCTGCTCACCGCCCTGCTCGGCCCCGACGCCGCCGACCGCCGTATCCGCACCCTGGAGGAGACCCGCGCCCAGGCGGTCGACGACGCCGCCGCCACCCTGCGCCGCATCGAACGCGACCTGCACGACGGAACACAGGCCCGGCTCGTCGGCCTCGCCATGCACCTCACCATGATCCGTGAGCTGATCACCGCCGGCGCCGAACCCGACCGCCTCCTCACCGTCGTCGACACCGCGCGGGGCAACGCCACCCAGGCCATCTCCGACCTGCGCCACCTGGTCAAGGGCATCCACCCGCCCGTACTCGACCAGGGCCTCGACACCGCCCTCGCCACACTCGCCGCCGACAGCGCCCTCCCCGTCGAGGTCACCGCCGACATCGGCAGCCGCCCGAGCCCCGCCGTCGAGTCGATCGCCTACTTCTGCGCCGCCGAACTCCTCGCCAACGCGACGAAACACAGCGGAGCGTCCCTGGCCACGGTGGAGGTGACCGCCCAGGACGGGCTGCTGCGGCTGTCCGTCCGCGACGACGGGCGCGGCGGCGCGGTCATCGGCGCCGGCTCGGGGCTCGCCGGGCTGCTCACCCGGGTCCGCACCGTCGACGGCACGCTCACCTGCGACAGCCCGCCCGGAGGGCCTACGGTGGTCACCGTCCGACTGCCCTACTGACCCACTGATCACGGGAGCCGCAGTGCGCGTCGTCATCGCCGAGGACTCGGCCCTGCTGCGCGACGGGCTCGTCCAGCTCCTCCAGCTGCGCGGCGTGCAGGTCGCGGCGGCCGTCGGGGACGCGGAGGCGCTGCTCGCCGCCGTCGCCGAGCACGGCCCGGACATCGCCGTCGTCGACATCAGGCTGCCGCCCACCCAGACCGACGAGGGCGTCCGGGCGGCCGTACGGCTGCGGCAGGACCACCCCGGCGTCGGGGTGCTGATCTTCTCGCAGTACGTGGAGACCGCGTACGCCGCCCAACTGCTCGGCGATCCCGCCGGGTTCGGCTATCTGCTGAAGGAACGGGTCGTCGACATCGGCGAGTTCGTGGACGCCATGGAGCGGGTCGCCGCAGGCGGTACGGCCCTCGACCCCGAGGTCGTCGCACAGCTCTTCGGCGCCGGCCGTCGCGCCGGCGCCCTGGACACGCTCACCTCGCGCGAGCGCGAGGTGCTCGCGCTGATGGCCGAGGGCCGCACGAACCATGGCATCGCCGCGGGCTTCACCGTCTCCGAGCGGGCCGTCGAGAAGCACATCGCCAACATCTTCACCAAGCTCGACCTGCCGCCGTCGGAGACCGGGAACCGGCGGGTGCTGGCGGTGCTGCGGTATCTGGAGGCGACGGAGGCCGCGGGCTGAGTGCGGGGGGTGCCGGGGCCACGGAGACCGTGGGCTGAACCTCAGAAGTCCCTCAAGGATCACGAGGTACGTGGACGGGGCAGCTATCCCGTCCATAGGGTCGCGATCATGCCCGACATATCGCTGACCATGGTCGTTCTGCTGTGCGTCGCCGCGCTCGCGGCCGGCTGGATCGATGCCGTGGTGGGCGGCGGCGGGCTGCTGCTGCTTCCCGTGCTGCTGCTCGGGCTGCCCGGCGGCACCGCCGCGACCTACGCCCTCGGCACCAACAAGGCCGTGGCCATCGTCGGCACCTCGGGCGCCGCCGTGACGTACGCGCGCAAGACCAAAGTCGACGTGGGGACCGCCGTACGGATCGGGCTCGCGGCGCTCGCCGGCTCCACCGCCGGCGCGTTCGTGGCCGCGGGCCTGAGCACCGACGTACTGAAGCCGGTCGTCATGGTCGTGCTGCTCGGCGTCGGCGCCTTCGTGATCCTGCGCCCCGCCTTCGGCACCGCCCCCTCGACCGAGCCCGTCTCCGCGCGCCGCGTTCTCGCCGCGATCGGGCTCGCGGGCCTCGGCATCGGTTTCTACGACGGGCTCATCGGCCCCGGCACGGGTACGTTCCTGGTGCTCGCGCTGACCGCGCTCCTCCACCTGGACCTGGTGACCGCCTCCGCCACCGCCAAGATCGTCAACTGCTGCACCAACGCCGGCGCCCTCGCGACCTTCGCCTGGAAGGGCACGGTGTTCTGGCAGCTCGCCGCGCTGATGGCCGTCTTCAACCTGGTCGGCGGCATGGTGGGCGCGCGCACCGCGCTGAAGAAGGGCAGCGGGTTCGTCCGGGTCGTGCTGCTGACGGTGGTGTTCGCCCTGGTGGCGAACCTTGCGTACAACCAGTGGGTGGCCTGAGGGGGCGGTTCAGCGGTTGCTGCCCGTCAGGTGGGCGAAGACGACCACGTTCCCCTGGTAGCCGGTCGACTTCGAGTAGCCGCCGCCGCACGTGATCACGCGCAGCTCGGGGCGGCGGGCCGCCCCGTACACCTTCTCGTCGGGGAAGTGCCGGGCGTCGTAGACCTCGACCGCGTCGACGGAGAAGCGGGCCGTGCCGCCGTCGCGCCGCTCCACCTCGATCGTGCTGCCCTTCTTCAGGGCCCCGAGGTCGTAGAAGACGGCGGGGCCCTCGGCGTTGTCGACGTGTCCCGCGACGACGGCCGTACCCCGCTCACCGGGGGTGGTGCCGGCCTCGTACCAGCCCGCGAGGTTCTTCTTCGCGGCGGGCGGGACGTCGAGGCTGCCGGTCGGGGTCAGGCCGAGGCCGGTCAGCGGGGCGTTCACGTGGATGGACGGGATGCGGATGCGGTCGGGCGGGGAGGGCGGGAGCGCGGTGGCCGCGGAACGTGCGGCGGTGGAGCCCGGCGACGCGGCCTGCGCGGCCGACGGCTGTGGTGGTGCGTGCCACTCGGCGCCGCTGCGCAGCAGCCATGCGCCGGTGCAGAGGGCGACCACGGTGACGGACCCTATGGCGAGGTTCCCGAACCTGCGCACGCGCACCTCCTGCGTTCTCTGTGTCCCGCGCCCCCTCCGGGCCGCGAGGGGCGTCGGACCCGGAGGGGGAGGGGACGGCGGTACCGGTGGACGGACAGCGGAGGGTGTCCGTCAGATCCCGTCGCCTCTCGCCCGGCGATGCAGGAGCCAGGTACCGCCCGCGGCGGCGACGGCCAGCGCCGCCACTCCCGCCGCGGTCTGCACGGGGTCGCGGCCGAGTGCGCCGCCGACCCCCGTCTTCACACTTCCTCTCGGGTGCACCTGCTCCTTCGTGGAAGTCAGCGTCACCATCAGGTCGCCCGTGACCTGCGTGTCGCCCTCGGAGCACTTCACGACGATCTCGTACGTCCCCGGCTGCGCGCTCGGCGGCACCTTGAACTGGCCGATCGCGTCCTCCCGGTGCGTGCTGGGCGCCAGCGTGAACGTGCCCGCGCCCACCGCGCTGGCGTCGCCCGTCGCCGTGCCGTCCGCGCCGCAGGCCGCGGTGTTCACCGAGACCTCGCCGCCGGGGACGACGGTGGAGGGGTACACCTCGAGGGTGTGGCTTCCGGTGCCTGCGCCTGTGTCGGCGGCGTACGCGGGTCCTGCGGCGAGGGCCGCGGCGGCGACGGCGAGTGCGGTACCGGTCAGCGGCCGGGCGAGACGTTCGGCCGTACGCCTGGCGATCCGTCTGGCGAGACGTCTGGCGGTACGTCGCATCGTGGTGCTCCTCCGAGGGGGCGCGGCCCGCGGCACCCCCATGTGCCGCTGCGTCGGTCGTGCCCCTGCCTTACCGAGGTAAGTGGCACTTGGGCGCGCCCGCTTCCTGATGGAACGTCAGGATTGATGTGAACGGGTGTCAGACGGGGGATCGGGGTGAGCCGTCGTCGGACCGTTCCAGCAGGTCACCGGCGTGCGGGTGGTTCGGCGCGAAGGAGAACCCGAAGGGTGCGGGGGGCGCGTGTGAACGGGTGACCGGGGTGCGGCGGGACGGGCTTGACCTCAAGGATGGTCGAGGTATGAGGCTGTGGCGCATGAAGACCACCGCTGATGAAATCTCCGCCCCTGTAAGGCCGTCCGAAGAGTCCTCGGCGTCCGAAGAGTCCTCGGCGCCCTCGGCGTCCTCGGCGTCCTCGGCGTCCTCGGCGTCCGAAGGATCCCCGGCGCCTGAGGCTCCGATACGGGTCGTCGTCCTCGTGGGCAGCAACCGTGAGGGCCGCTTCGGTCCCGTCGTCGCCGAGTGGCTGCTGGGGGAGGTGCGCGGGCGTGACGACCTCGCGCCCGAGGTCGTGGACGTCGGCGAGATCGCCCTCCCCATGACCTTCGCCCGCTCGCCCGAGGCGACCGCCGCACTCGCCGAGGTCACGCCGAAGCTGGCCGCCGCCGACGCGTTCGTCGTCCTCACCCCCGAGTACAACCACTCCTTCCCGGCCGGCCTGAAGAACCTGATCGACTGGCACTACAGCGAATGGCGCGCCAAGCCGGTCGCCCTGGTCTCCTACGGCGGCGTCTCCGGAGGCCTCCGCGCCAGCGAACACCTCCGCCAGGTCTTCGCCGAACTGCACGCCGTCACCATCCGCGACACGGTCTCCTTCCACGGCGCCCGGGCCACCTTCGACGAGGCGGGCCGCCCGCACGACACCGTCGCCCCCGCCGCCGCGGTAAAGGTGATGCTCGACCAGCTGGTGTGGTGGGCACGGGTGCTGCGGGAGGGGCGGGGGGTGCGGCCGTACGGGGGTTAGGGCCCCTTCGCAGGGGGGCCGGTGGGTGGGTCGGGGGCGACTGCGGGGCAGCGGAGGCAGCAGCTGTGCTTGCCGGCCCGCAAGCCGGCACCGTCGTGACCCACGCGGGCTGGACCGCTACGGTTCCCGGATGACCTCCGACTCTCACGCCGACACCCCGAACGCGGACCTCGCGTCCCTGCGCAAGGCCGAGTTCGGCTTCCCCGGCTCCCTGCGCGACCGCCTCGTCGCCGCGATCCTCGACGGCTCGAAGACCTCCACGACGGGGCTCGTCGCCGACTACGAGCACGAGGGCGATCCCCTGCCGGAGGTCGGGAGCCGTTCGGTCGTCGTCGACTCGGACGATCGCCCGGTCGCGGTCATCGAGACGACCTCCCTCCGCGTCGTCCCGCTCGCGGAGGTGGACCTCGCCCACGTCTTCGACGAGGGCGAGGGTGACGCCGACGTGGCCGAATGGCGGGCGAACCACGAGAAGTTCTGGCACAGCCCCGAGATGCGCGCCGCGATGGACGACCCCGCCTTCACGGTCGACGACACGACTCCGACCGTCCTCGAACGCTTCCGCCTAGTCACGGACCTCCGCTCCGCCGACTGAACGATAACGACGGGGAGTGGCACATTTCGGCGGGTCATCGGTGGGGCTGGGGGCTGTGACCAGGCGCTCTGAGGACGGCCGGGCGCCGAAATGTGCCAGTTGTGCGGGTCCCTTGTTCAGGCGGAGGGGGCGGGGGGGCGGTCAGGTCACCGCGACCGCGGTCCACGCTGCTGCCACCGCGTTGTACTCCGTGCTGCCTGCGCCGTAGAGGTCCTTCGCCGCGTTCAGGGTCGCCGTCCGGGCGGCCGCGTAGTTCGTCGAGGACGTCATGTAGACGGTCAGGGCGCGGTACCAGATCTTGCCCAGCTTCTCGTGGCCGATACCGCTGACCGTCGAGCCGTTGCAGGTGGGAGAGTCGTAGCTGACGCCGTCCTTGGTCTTCGCGCCGCTGCCCTCGGCGAGGAGGTAGGCGAAGTGGTTCGCGACGCCGGAGGAGTAGTGGACGTCGAGGTTGCCGACCGAACTGCTCCAGCAGTCCGCCGAGTTGCCGTCCTTGGACGGCTTGTCCATGAAGCGGAGGGCCGTCTTTCCGAAGCCGGAGCGGACGATCTTCTCGCCGATCAGGTAGTCGCCGGGGTCGGAGGAGTTGTTCGCGTAGAACTCGACGAGGGTGCCGAAGATGTCGGACGTCGCCTCGTTCAGGCCGCCTGACTCGCCGGAGTAGGTCAGCGCCGCCGTCTTCGACGTCACGCCGTGCGACATCTCGTGGCCCGCCACGTCGAGGCCGACGAGCGGGCCGAGCGTCGTACCGTCACCGTCGCCGTACGTCATGCAGAAGCAGCTGTCGTCCCAGAAGGCGTTGTTGTAGTTGGTGCCGTAGTGGACGCGGTTGTACGAGCCCTTGCCGTCGCCCGCGATGCCGCTGCGGCCGTGGACGTTCCGGTAGTAGTCCCAGGTCTCGTTGGTGCCGTACTGGGCGTCGACCGCGGCGGTGGAGCGGTCCGCCGTGGTCCCGGTGCCCCAGTGGTTGTCCGTGTCCGTGAACAGGGTCGCGGGGGCGCGGCTGATGCAGATCCCGAAGATGCAGAGGTCCGTCTTGTTCGCGGCGTCGCCCGTGTACGTGTTGCCGCGGGTGGGATCCTTGAGCTGGTACGTCGACCCGGACAGGGTCGTTTCCAGCGGAACCGTGCCGCCGTAGAGCGACTTGCCGTCGCCCGTCGCCGTCTCGATGCTGTCCCAGGCGTCGATCTGCGTGCCTGTGCGGGCATCCGTGAGCACCATGCGCGCGACCGGGTTGCCCAGCGTGTCCTGCGCCACGACCTGAGTGCGCCAGGCCAGCTTCGGTGCGCCGTGCAGGGCGTCGACGACCAGCTGTGGCTTGGCCGTTATCTTCTTCAGCGTCTCGCCGAGGTTCGCGGCGCGCAGCGCGTTCACCGCGAGGTCGGCGGCCTTCGGTGCGGCGAGCGCGGGCGTGACGGTGGAGAGCGAGAGGGGGCTCCTGGTGGCGCGGTCGGCGCTGCGGAAGGAGCCGTTCGGAGCCAGGTGGACGACGAAGTCGCCGCCCAGGACCGGGAGTTGGCGGTACGTGCGGTCGTAGCGGACGTGCTGGGTGCCGTCCGCGTCGACGACGACGTCCCGGACGGTGGTGCCCTGCGCGGAGGTCAGGCCCAGCTGGGCGGCCAGGTCCACCAGCGCCGATGCCGCGTTGTCGATCGCGGTGGCCCGGGACGGTCTGTCGTTCGCGACGGCGACGGGGGAGAGCGCGGTGGCCAGCAGCGTGGCGGCGGTGGCGGCCACGCCGGCCGCCGCGAGACGGGAACCTCGGATGTGCCGTATTCGACTCATCGGTCTCCTTGGGAAGGCGCCTCGGAGGGCGTGGGGGCGTGGGGGTGCGTAGGGGTGCGGGGGTGCGTGGGGGTGCGTGGGGTGCATGGGGGGTGTCGCTGGGGCGGTGGCTGGGATGTGCTGACTGAGAGTTAAGGGGGCATGACATGTCATGTCCATAGCGCGTTCTGGTGGACGTGTGTGGGTGTGTGTGGGTGTCCAGGGGAGCGAGAATCGTTTCTGCGAAGGCCCCGGAGCCCCGCGGAAGGAGATCGACATCATGGCCACCGGCGACTGGCTGACCGTGCTGACCACGACGGATGCCGCGGAGAAGGCGGAAGCGCTCGCGCGGGGCGCGGTGCGGGACCGGGTCGCGGCCTGCGCCCAGATCTCGGGGCCCGTGACATCCGTGTACCGCTGGAAGGGAGCCGTGGAGACCGCCGGCGAGTGGCAGGTGCTCTTCAAGACCACCGGCGCCCGCTACGACGCGCTCGAGTCGTACCTCCGCGAGGCCCACGACTACGACACCCCCGAGATCATCGCGACACCGGTCGTGCGGGGGAGCGCCGACTATCTGCGGTGGGTCGAGGAGGAGACCGCCGAGTGACCCTGCCCTTCTTCGTCTACGGGACCCTGCGCCCCGGCGAGCACAACCACGACCTCTTCCTGCGCGGGCGCACCGCCTCCGAGGAGCCCGGGCGGCTGAGGGGCGCGGTGCTGTACGACGGACCCGGCTACCCGTACGCCGTCGAGGAGGCCGGTGGCGTGGTCCACGGCGAGTTGGTGACCGCGCTGCCCACGGCGTACGAGGAACTGCTCGGTGCGCTGGACCGGTTGGAGGAGTACGTGCCGGGCGGCCGCCGCAACCTGTACGAGCGGGTGGTCCGGGACGTGGTCCGCGCGGACGGCGCCGTCGTGCGGGCCTGGGTGTACGTGGCCGCGCCCGCCGTCGCCGCGCGGCTGCGGGCGCGTGGCGAACTCGTCGTGGGCGGGGACTGGCGGGGGCGCCGCTGAGGTGTACGGGAGCCCCGGCCCCCGTATCGGCCCGAACGGCCTCGTCCTCGGGCGACACGTACTCCGCGAAGACTCTCAACCCGCTGTCCGGGTCGTGGAGTTCGACGGTGGGGTGCGACTGGCCGTCGCCGTACGCGGCGTGGTGGGCGCGGTGCTTCAGGCGCGGGCCGAGTGCCGTACCGGTGATGGACGGCCCCGACCAGCCGCTGCCGTCACCGAGCAGCGTGAGGTCGACCAGCGGCAGAAGTCGACGGTGAGTCCGCAGTGGCCTCAGCGGTGGCTGTGGTCCTGCGTCATGACGTCGTCCCCTCGGCGCACTCGGCGCACTCGGCCACGGCGGCCATGCCCGGGTGCCGAGCCGGACGCTTTCATGCAAGAACATGCCGGAGCGGGGACCACCAGGGCATCGAAGGCTAGTTCACCGTCTCCAGCCGTACCGCGCACGTCTTGAACTCCGGCATGCGGGACGTCGGGTCGAGGGCCGGGTTGGTCAGCGTGTTGGCCCTGCCCTCGCCCGGCCAGTGGAACGGCATGAAGACGGTGTCGGGGCGGATGGAGGTGGTGATCCGCGCGGGGGCAACGGCGCGGCCCCGACGCGACACGACGGCCACGTCCGCGCCGTCCACGGCGCCCAGTCGCTGCGCCAGGCGCGGGTGCATCTCCACGAAGGGGCCGGGCGCGGCGGCGTTGAGCTCGTCGACGCGGCGGGTCTGCGCGCCGGACTGGTACTGCGCGACCACGCGCCCGGTGGTCAGCAGCACCGGGTACTCGTCGTCCGGCTCCTCGGCGGACGGCCGGTGGGAGACCGGGACGAAACGCGCCCGGCCGTCCTCGGTGGCGAACCGGTCGAGGAAGAGGCGGGGCGTACCGGGGTGCGCCCCGGCCGCGGCGACGTCCGAGCCGGTGTCCTCGGCCGGGTCGTCCGGAAGGACGTCCAGCGAGGCGTCCTCGCAGTCGGCGGCGGGTGCCGGGCACGGCCAGAACACCCCGTTCTCCTCCGCGAGCCGCCGGTAGGTGATCCCCGAGTAGTCCGCGGGCCCGCCGGCGCTCGCCCGGCGCAGCTCGTCGAAGACCTCCTCCGGGTCCGTGGGGAAGCCCTTCTCCACGCCGAGCCGGGCGGCCAGTTCGTGCAGGACGTCGAGATCGCTGCGTACGCCGGAGGGCGGGGTGATCGCGCGGCGGCGCAGCAGGACGCGGCCCTCCAGGTTGGTGGTCGTGCCGGTCTCCTCGGCCCACTGGGTGACGGGCAGGACGACGTCCGCGAGGGCCGCCGTCTCGGAGAGGACGACGTCCGCGACCGCCAGGAAGTCCAGCGACCTGATGCGCTTCTCGATGTGTGCGGCGTGGGGCGCGGACACCACCGGGTTCGAGCCCATCAGGAGCAGTGACCGGATGTCCGTGCCGAGGGCGTCGAGGAGTTCGTAGGCGCTGCGTCCCGGGCCGGGCAGCGAGTCCGGGTCGACGCCCCACACCTCGGCGACGTGGCGGCGCGCGGCGGGATCGGTGAGCTTGCGGTAGCCGGGCAACTGGTCGGCCTTCTGGCCGTGTTCGCGTCCGCCCTGTCCGTTGCCCTGCCCGGTCAGGCAGCCGTAGCCGGACCGTGGCCGCCCCGAACGCCCGGTCGCCAGGCACAGGTTGATCCATGCCCCGACCGTGTCCGTCCCCTTGGACTGCTGCTCGGGCCCGCGCGCCGTGAGCACCATGGCGTTCTCGGGCTCGCAGAACAGCCGTACGGTTTCCCGGAGTTGAGGCACGGGAACACCGGTGATCCGCTCCACGTACTCCGGCCAGTGCGCCATCGCCGCCGCCCGCGCCTCCTCCCACCCGCTCGTACGTTCCTGGATGTACGCCTCGTCCGTGCGCCCCTCGGCCACGATCAGGTGCAGCAGGCCCAGCGCCAGGGCGAGATCGGTGCCCGGCCGGGGCGCGAGGTGCAGGTCCGCCTGCTCGGCCGTACGGGTGCGGCGCGGGTCGATGACGATCAGCGTGCCGCCGTTCTCCTTCAGCTCGGTGAGGTAGCGCAGTGCGGGCGGCATCGTCTCGGCGAGGTTGGAGCCGACGAGGATCACGCACCCGGTCCTGGGGATGTCCTCCAGGGGGAACGGCAGGCCGCGGTCGAGGCCGAAGGCCTTGATGCCGCCGGCCGCCGCGGACGACATGCAGAAGCGTCCGTTGTAGTCGATCTGCGAGGTGCCGAGGACGACCCGGGCGAACTTTCCGAGGGCGTACGCCTTCTCGTTCGTCAGTCCGCCCCCGCCGAAGACCCCGCACGCGTCCGGGCCATGCTCCGTGCGCGTGCGGGCCAGCCCCTCGGCGATCCGGTCGAGGGCCTCTTCCCAGGTCGCGGGCGTAAGGACGCCCGCGTTCCGGACCAGCGGGGAGGTCAGCCGGACCCGGGACGAGAGCAGCTCCGGTGCCGTACGGCCCTTGCCGCACAGCGCGCCCCGGTTCACCGGGAAGTCGGGGCGCTCGACCACCGTGACGCCCCCGTTCTGCTCGGGCGTGAGGTTCATCCCGCACTGCAGGGCGCAGTACGGGCAGTGGGCGGGCGTCACGGAGGTCTGCATACCGCCCAGCGTGCGTCGGGCGTGTTACACGCCGGGACGGGTCGCGTTACGCCGCCGGGACGGGGACCTCCCGGGCACCCAGGAGTGACCGTGAGGCCGAAGGCGCGAGCTGCCTCCCAAGCGACACCACCCCTCACCCGAGGGTTGCCGCGGGCGCCACGAAAGTTGCCTCTGTGACGAAGGACGCCACATGTGGCCGATTACGCATCGGCAGGTGGCCGACGAGGCCTTGTTGAGGATTCAAAATCCGCGACTACAGTCGGGCGGCGAAAGACCGCACGGCGTTCGAAAACCCGGATTCGGCACCGCTCACACCGGACACGTCATCCGCTCCTCGAAACAGCCAGGAGGTCTCCGGAGTCATGCCTCTGCGCCATCTCACCCCCCGCGACCAGGCACTGTTCTGGCAGTACGGACGGGGCCCCACCGTCCCCGTGCCCGACCCGCTCGTCCATCACGCCGTCGAACGGCACGCCATGGCCACGCCGCATGCCGTCGCCGCCGAACACCGGGGCGCGACGATCACATACGGCGAGCTGAACCGCTACGCCGACGGACTCGCCGCCCGGCTCGTCCGCGAAGGCGTACGCCCCGGCGATCACGTCGGCCTCTTCGCGCACCGCTCGATCCCGCTGCTCGTCGGCCTCCTCGGCACGCTCAAGGCGGGCGCCGCCTATGTCCCGCAGGACATCGGGCTCGCCCCCGCGGCCCAGCTCGGCCACGTCATGCGCGCCGCCGCGACCCGGGTGGTCCTCACCCTCTCCGAGCACGCGCACCGCGTGCCACGGCAGCAGGGCGTCCGGCTGATCGCGCTGGACGAGCCGGCGGCGTACGAAGGCGGGCCGATGGCCCCCGAAGGGGCTCCGCCGACGGTCGGCGTCCGCCCCGACGACGGCTGCTACGTCCTGTTCACCTCCGGTACGACGGGCCCGCCCAACGGCGTCGAGGTCACCCACCGCAACGTCGCGAACCTCCTGTTCACCGGGCCGGGCGGCCTCGGTGTCCGTCCCGGCGAGCGCGTCGCCCAGCTGCTGAACATCGCCTTCGACATGGCGGCCTGGGAGATCCTCGGCTGTCTGACGCACGGCGGCACCCTCGTCATCCGCGGCAAGGACATCGCCGAGGCGGCCCGTACGGCGGACGTCCTGATCGCCACGCCGACCGTGCTGTCCGGCATCGACCCCGCGAGCTGCCCGCGCATCCGCACGGTGGCCGTCGCGGGGGAGCCGTGCCCGCGCCCGCTGGCCGACCGGTGGGCGGGCCACGCGGCCTTCCACAACTGCTGCGGCCCGACCGAGACGACCATCGTGAACACCATGCGCCGCCATCGACCGTCCGATGCGCTCCTCACGATCGGCCGTCCCACCCCCAACAACACGGTGTACGTCCTCGACGAGCACCGGCGGCCCGTGCCCATCGGCGCGGTGGGCGAGATGTGGGCGGGCGGCGACTGCGTCTCGGCCGGATACCTGGGCAACGAGCGGCTGAACGCCGAGCGGTACGCCCCCGACCCCTTCCTCGGCGGCGACCGGCGGATGTTCCGCACCCGCGACCTCGGCCGCTGGACCCCGGGCGGTGACCTCGAACACCTCGGCCGCACGGACGACCAGGTCAAGGTCCGCGGCTTCCGCGTCGAACTCGACTCCGTCTCCGCGATCCTGGAGTCGGTGACCGGCTGCGCCCGCGCCGTCACCCTGAGACGCGACGCCCGCACCCTCGTCTCCTTCGTCTGCCCGGCCGACGTCGATCCGGAGAAGGCCCGCGGCGCGGTCGCGGCCGCCCTGCCCTACTACTGCGTCCCGTCCGAGGTGCTGCCCCTCGCCTTCCTCCCCGAGACGGACCGGGGAAAGATCGACAAGGGGGCGCTGCTGCGGCTGGCGGAGCAGCGGGAGGTGGTGCCGCGATGACTTCTACGGATGTCATGGGCATGGCGACTGCGGCAGATACGGCAGATACGGCGGTGGAGCTTCCCCCGCTCGCCTCCGCACCCCGCCGCCTCCTCAAGCACCCCCGCCTGATGCACTACAACCGCCTGGCGGCCTTGGTGCTGATCGCCAACCTCGTGTTCCTGCTGGCGAGTTGGCCCCTCGCCACCCGCACCCTCGGCCACGCGGCCCTCGTGAACCTCGCGCTCGCCGTCGTCGTACGGCAGCAGTACGTCGTCAACCTCTTCTTCCGGCTGGCGACTTGGGCGCCGACCTCCTGGCCGCTGAAGGTGCGGTGGACGCTCGGGAAGGTGTACCACTTCGGCGGGCTGCACGTCGGGGGCGCGCTGGCGGGGGCGGCGTGGTTCGTCGCGGTGGCCGTGACGGTCACGGCGGACAGCCGCAACACGCCGCTCATCAGCGTCAGTTGGGTGCTGATCGGCCTGCTCGTCGTCATCGTCGCGACCGCGCTGCCGCCGTTCCGCTCCCGCTTCCACGACCACTTCGAGAAGATCCACCGCTTCGGCGGCTGGGCGGCGCTGGCACTGTTCTGGACGCATACGCTGCTGTCCGCGCCGGACCCGGTGTCCCTCGCGGTCCTGGCGGTGGTCACCTTCAGCGTCGCGCTGCCCTGGATGCGGCTGCGCAAGGTCGCCGTACGGATCGAACGGCCCTCGCCGCACGTGGCGTTGGCCCGTTTCGACCACGGCGTGACGCCCTTCGCGGGGTCCTCCACGGCGATCAGCCGGAGCCCGCTCATGGAGTGGCACTCGTTCGCCAACGTGCCCGCACCCGGCGAGTCCGGCTTCCGGCTCACGATCTCCCGGGCGGGCGACTGGACGGGCTCCTTCGTCGACGACGCGCCCGAACGGGTCTGGGTCAAGGGCATCACCACCGCCGGAGTCGCCAACATCGAGACCCTGTTCAAGAAGGTGGTCTACGTCGCCACGGGCAGCGGCATCGGCCCCTGCCTGCCCCATCTGCTGGCCGCGGAGGTCCCCTCGCGCCTCGTCTGGGCGACCCGCGACCCCCGGACGACCTACGGGGACGCACTCGTCGACGAGATCCTCACCGTCCAGCCGGACGCCCTCGTCTGGGACACCTCCAGGAACGGAAAGCCGGACATGGTGCGGCTCGCGTACGCCGCCTACCGCGACTTCGGCGCCGAGGCGGTCATCTGCATCTCCAACAAGAAGCTCACCTGGCAGGTCGTGCACGGCCTGGAGAGCCGCGGCATCCCGGCGTACGGCGCGATCTGGGACTCGTAGGCGCCGGAACGGAACACCCGTAAGCACCGGAACGGCAGACCCGTAAGCACCGGTAAGGAAAGGGGAGTTGATGAACACCCTCAAGGTCGAACGCCACGGCCCTGTCGTCACCGTACGACTCCACCGCCCGCACGTCCTCAACGCCCTCAGCGGCGAGCTTCTGGCCGAACTCCTGGACGTACTGCGCCCGTTGGACGGCGACCCCGAGGCCGGCTGCTTCGTGGTCACGGGCTCGGCGAAGGTCTTCGCGGCGGGCGCCGACATCAAGGAGATGTCCGGGAGAACGGCCGCCGACATGGCCGCCGAGGACTACTTCTCCGGCTGGGAGGAGTTCGCCGGCCTCCGCACCCCGAAGATCGCCGCCGTCAACGGCTATGCCCTGGGCGGCGGTTGCGAACTGGCGATGATGTGCGACCTGATCGTCGCCGGCGAGTCCGCGGTCTTCGGCCAGCCGGAGATCAGGCTCGGCGTGATCCCCGGCATCGGCGGCACCCAGCGCCTCACCCGTCTCGTCGGCCGCGCCAAGGCGATGGACCTGGTCCTCACGGGCCGCACCATGGACGCACCGGAGGCGGAACGCGCGGGCCTGGTCTCCCGGGTCGTCCCCGACGACCAGGTCCTCCCCGAGGCCCTGGAGGCCGCCAGGGCGATCGCCTCGCATGGCCGCGCCTCCGTCGCCGCCGCCCGCGAGTGCGTCGACCGGGCCCTGGAGACGGGCCTGCGTGACGGCATCCTCTTCGAACGCCGGGTGTTCCACGGCCTGTTCGCGACGGAGGACCAGAAGGAGGGAATGGCCGCGTTCCTGGAGAAACGCGTCCCCCGCTTCACCGGCCGCTAGCGAGTGCCTTCGTGACCCCCGGTTCCTTCGGCCCCAGGAACCGGGGATCGGGCTCGAACAGCGCGTCCAGCGCCGCCTTGCCGGCCGCGAACACCTCGCGGGCGCCGCCGTAGTACCAGGTCACGTCGTGCTTGGCGTCCACCCCGACGCCGTACGACTGCACACCCGCCGCCTGGCAGAGCGCGACCGCGCGCCGGATGTGGAAGCCCTGGCTGATCAGGACCGCCCGGTCGACGCCGAAGATCTTCTTCGCGCGCACGCACGAGTCCCAGGTGTCGAACCCGGCGTAGTCGCTGACGATCCGGGCGTCGGGCACGCCGTGCTTCGTCAGATAGGCGCGCATCGCGTCGGGCTCGTCGTACTCCTCGCGGCTGTTGTCGCCGGTGACGAGGACGACCTCGATGCGGCCCGCCCGGTACAGCTTCGCCGCCGCGTCCAGCCGGTGCGCGAGGTACGGCGACGGCTCCCCGTCCCACAGCCCGGCCCCGAAGACCACAGCGACCTCGGTGCGCGGCACGTCCGCCGTCGTACGGAGCCGGTCACCGGCCGCGGTGAACATCCAGGTCGCGGGCAGCAGCGCCAGCACGCACAGCAGCATCACCGCCTGCACGGCCCGCCGCTGCCCCTTGCGGGTGCGCGGCAGTATCGGTCGCCTCGGTCGGCGGATGCTCACGCGCGGCAGGCGCATCGACGGTGTCCCCCCAGGTCGTTCCCGGTCTGGCCGGATTTTGGCGTGGCCGGTCCTCGCCGGTCCTCGCCAGAGGGGACGCAGCGTACGGTGATCCGGTTCGCCGGGAGCGCGGGGCCGCTCGGGGCGGGCACCTCACACCGCCGGGCCCCGCACCGTGAAGCGCCGGAAAATACCCGTCACCCTCACGCAACGGCACGGCAACCTCGTACCGCCAGGATCGGTCCATGACGGCGTCGAACCCTCCTCGCGACGAGTCCACGACCGCGTCCAAGAACCGGCCCGGCGGCGTGCCGCTCGGCGGCGCCCACCTCGACAGTACGGCGCAACTCATGAACCGGATCACCAGCCAGCTCGGCAGCCAGCTCAGCCTCGTCTCCCTCAACGGCACCAGGCGCCCCTCGCCGCCCGCGCTCGTCCTCGTGGGCCACGGCAGCCGCGACCCGCGCGCGCTGGCCACCGTGAGCACCATCGTCGAGCGGATCCGCGAACTGCGCCCGCACCTGCCCGTGCACCTGGGCCACATCGAGCTGAACGAGCCCCTGCTGCCCGACACGCTCGCCTCCCTCGCCCGCGCCGACCAGGACGGCACCGGCAGTGCCGTGCTCGTCCCGCTGCTCCTCAGCCGCGGCTACCACGTCAAGCACGACATCCCCGAGGCCGCGGCCGCCGCCGAGCGCCTGCGCACGCGGGTGGCCGCCCCGCTCGGCCCGCACCCGCTGCTCGTCGAGACGCTCTACGCACGGCTCGTCGAGGCGGGCTGGCGCACCAGGACGACCGAGGTCACCCGCCGCGCGAGCGCCGTGGTGCTCGCCGCCGCGGGCTCCCGCGACCCCGACGCGGCCGTCGACACCCGCCGCACCGCCCAGCAGCTGGCCGAGCGCCTCGGCGTCCCGGTCGTCCCCGCGTACGCCTCCGCCGCCACCCCCACCGTCTCCGCCGCCGTCCGCGCGCTCGCCGCCCGCGGCCGCCACCGGGTCGCCGTCGCCTCGTACTTCACCGCCCCCGGCCGCTTCGCCACCGAGTGCGCCGGGGCGGCCCCCTGGATCGCCGCCGCCCCGCTCGGCGCCCACCCGGCGATGGCCCGCCTCGTCCTGCACCGCTACGACCAGGCCGTCGCCAGGCCCGAGACCGCCTCGGACCGCGAACTGGCCACGGCCTGAAGCAGGGCTCCTCGGACAGCTGTGTCCCGTTTGTCAGTGCCTGCGTCTACTGTCGGTGCATGGAAGGCACTGCACCGAAGGCACACAAGGCATTCAAGGCACACGAAGAGCACGCCGAGCACGTCAGCCCGGACGGGTACGACGATTCCGCCATCGAGCGCTGGGTCGTCGAACCCGACAAGCGGCCGGGCCGCACCGCCTTCCAGCGCGATCGCGCGCGCGTCCTGCACTCGGCGGCCCTGCGCCGGCTGGCCGGCAAGACCCAGGTGGTCACGCCCGGCACCCGCAGCCACGTCTGGGACGCCAGCCCCCGCACCCGGCTGACCCACTCCCTGGAGTGCGCCCAGGTCGGCCGTGAGCTGGGCGCCGCTCTCGGCTGCGACCCCGACCTCGTCGAGGCGTCCTGCCTCTCGCACGACCTGGGCCACCCGCCCTTCGGGCACAACGGAGAGCAGGCGCTCAATGAATTCGCCGAGGACATCGGCGGCTTCGAGGGCAACGCCCAGTCGCTGCGCCTGCTGACGAGGATCGAGCCCAAGCGGTTCGTGCGCTCCCAGGCCCTGACATCAGATGCTGCCGCGGCGGGCGGCGAGCTCGTCAGCGTCGGCCTCAACCTCACCCGCGCCGCCCTCGACGCCGCCACCAAGTACCCCTGGCCGCGCGGCGCCCACCCCGCCGACCCCAAGTCCCCCAAATTCGGGGTCTACGACGACGACCGGCCCGTCTTCGACTGGGTCCGCAAGGACGCGCCCGGCACGCGCACGTGCTTCGAGGCCCAGGTCATGGACTGGTCGGACGACGTGGCGTACTCGGTGCACGACTTCGAGGACGGCCTGCACGCGGGCCACATCGACCCCAACTGCCTGCACGCCGAGCCCGAGCGGCAGGAGATCTTCGCCGTCGCCATCGGACGGTACGTGCCGGCCGACACGGACCCCGCCGAGCTGTCCGAGGCCCTCGACCGCCTCCTCGACCAGAAGTGGTGGCCGCACGGATACGACGGGACGGCCGTCGCGCAGGCCCGGCTGAAGGACGCCACCAGCCAGCTCATCGGCCGCTTCTGCCTCGCGGCGGAGGGCGCGACCCGGGCGGCGTACGGCACAGGGCGCCTCACCCGGTACGGGGCCGAGCTGGTCGTGCCGAGAAGCGCCCGGCACGAGTGCGCGGTCCTCAAGGCGGTCGCCGACCGGTACGTCATGCAGCGCGCCGAACAGGAAGTGCTCCGCGCCGACCAGCGGATCGTCGTCGCCGAACTCGCCGAGGCGCTCACCGCCCGCGCACCCGACGGCCTGGATCCGCAGTTCCGCGCGCTGTTCGACGAGGCTTCCGACGACCGGGCCCGGGGAAGGGTGATCGTCGACCAGATCGCATCCCTCACGGACGCCTCCGCGCGCTCCCTGCACGCCCGGCTCACGGGCGCCCGTCCGCGCTGACCGCCGCGCGGCCGCTCCCGGACTCCGGCGCGACACACCCTCGATGATTGGGGCGAATCACAGCAAACGGGTATACGAGTGTGACCCTGCGTGGCCTGATCGGGCCACTCCCTCTTCCCGCATCACCCTGCGTGCGGGACGCTCGCATGTGGCGACATCCTTACGAGGAGGCATCAAGTGGTCGACGCGGATCAGACATTCGTCATCGTCGGAGGAGGCCTGGCCGGCGCGAAGGCGGCCGAGACCCTTCGAACGGAGGGCTTCACCGGCCGCGTGATACTGATCTGCGACGAACGCGACCACCCCTATGAGCGCCCGCCGCTCTCCAAGGGGTACCTGCTCGGCAAGGAGGAGCGCGACAGCGTCTTCGTCCACGAACCGGCCTGGTACGCGCAGCACGACGTCGAGCTGCACCTCGGCCAGACCGTGGACGCGATCGACCGCGCGGCGAAGACGGTCCGCTTCGGCGACGACGGCACGCTGGTGCACTACGACAAGCTGCTCATCGCGACGGGCGCCGAACCCCGCCGCCTGGACATCCCGGGCACCGACCTCGCCGGTGTCCACCATCTGCGCCGTCTCGCCCATGCCGAGCGCCTCAAGGGCGTCCTCGCCAGCCTCGGCCGCGACAACGGCCACATCGTCATCGCGGGCGCCGGCTGGATCGGCCTGGAGGTCGCGGCGGCGGCCCGTGAGTACGGCGCGGAGGTCACCGTCGTCGAGCCCGAGGCGACCCCGCTGCACGCGGTGCTCGGCCCCGAGCTGGGCCAGGTCTTCGCCGAGCTGCACCGCGAGCACGGCGTCCGCTTCCACTTCGGCGCCCGGCTCACCGAGATCGTCGGCCAGGACGGCATGGTGCTCGCCGCCCGCACCGACGACGGCGAGGAGCACCCCGCCCACGACGTGCTCGCCGCCATCGGCGCCGCCCCGCGCACCGCCCTCGCCGAGGCGGCCGGCCTGGAGATCGCCGACCGCGCGCACGGCGCGGGCATCGCCGTCGACGGCAACCTTCGCACCTCCGACCCGGACATCTACGCCGCCGGCGACGTGGCCGCCTTCCACCACACGCTCTTCGACACCCGGCTGCGCGTCGAGCACTGGGCCAACGCCCTCAACGGCGGCCCGGCGGCCGCCCGCTCGATGCTCGGCCGCGACATCGCCTACGACCGCGTGCCCTATTTCTTCTCCGACCAGTACGACATCGGGCTCGAGTACTCGGGCTGGGCGCCCCCCGGCTCGTACGACCAGGTGGTGATCCGCGGAGACGCGGGCAAGCGGCAGTTCATCGCCTTCTGGCTGGGCGACGGACGTGTGCTGGCCGGGATGAACGTGAATGTGTGGGACGTCACGGAGCCGATTCAGTCATTGATCCGTTCCAGGGCCCAGGTGGACACCGAGGCGCTGGCGGACCCACACGTTCCGCTGGACAGCCTGGTCCCATGACCGACAGCGGCGTTCGACTGTCACACCGTCCCCGTAGAATTCACGCGTGGCCGGAAGGATCAACGACGAGGACGTGAAGGCGGTTCGGGACGCGGTCCCGATCGACGCCGTGGTGTCCGAGTACCTCCAGCTGCGCAACGCGGGCGGCGGCAACCTCAAGGGGCTGTGCCCGTTCCACGACGAGAAGTCACCGTCCTTCCAGGTCAGCCCGAGCAAGGGACTCTTCCACTGCTTCGGCTGCCAGGAAGGCGGCGACACCATCACGTTCGTGATGAAGGTCGACCACCTCACCTTCTCGGAGTCGGTCGAGCGCCTCGCCGCCCAGGCGGGCATCACGCTGCGGTACGAGGAGGGCGGGTACAACCCCGCCCACCAGCGCGGCGAACGCATCCGCCTGGTCGAGGCCCACAAGATCGCCGCCCAGTTCTACATCGAGCAGCTCGACACCAGCTCCGAAGCCGACACAGGGCGCAAGTTCCTCGCCGAGCGCGGCTTCGACCAGGCCGCCGCCGCCCACTTCGGCGTCGGCTACAGCCCCCAGGGCTGGGACCACCTGACCCGCTATCTGCGCGGCAAGGGCTTCACCGACAAGGAGCTGCTCCTCTCCGGCCTCTCCCAGGAGGGCCGCCGCGGCCCCATCGACCGCTTCCGCGGCCGGCTGATGTGGCCGATCCGCGACATCGGCGGCGAGGTCGTCGGCTTCGGCGCGCGGAAGCTGTACGAGTCGGACAACGGGCCCAAGTACCTCAACACGCCCGACACGGCGATCTACAAGAAGTCCCAGGTGCTGTACGGCATCGACCTCGCGAAGAAGGACATCGCCAAGGCCAGCCGCGCGGTCGTCGTCGAGGGCTACACGGACGTCATGGCCTGCCACCTCGCCGGCGTCACCACCGCGATCGCGACCTGCGGCACGGCGTTCGGCACCGACCACATCAAGATCCTCCGCCGCCTGCTGATGGACAACGGCAGCGCGCGCGTGATCTTCACCTTCGACGGCGACGCGGCCGGCCAGAAGGCGGCCCTGCGCGCCTTCGAGGACGACCAGAAGTTCGCCGCCGAGACCTACATCGCGATCGCCCCGGACGGCATGGACCCCTGCGAGCTGCGGCTCGCCAAGGGCGACGAGGCGGTCGCCGACCTGGCCGAACCCCGCACCCCGCTCTTCGAGTTCGCGCTGCGCCAGATCGTCCTGCGCTACGACCTGGAGACCCCCGCGGGCCGCGCCGCCGCGCTCGACGAGGCGGCCCCGATCGTCGCCCGCATCAAGAACAGCGGCGCCCAGCACGAGGTCGCCGTGCAGCTCGCCGGCATGCTCGGCATCCTCGACACCCAGTTCGTGGTCAAGCGGGTGGGCCAGCTGGCCCGTTGGGCCCGCGACCGCGGCGGCAAGGGCCCCGCACCGGCCGGACAGCGCCCCCAGCAGGCGTACGAGGCCGCCAGGACGTCCACCGGCGGCCCGGCCCTCACCCTGCGCAACCCCGTCTTCGCCACCGAGCGCGAGCTGCTCAAGCTCGCCCTCCAGCGCCCCGAGCTGGTCTCCCCGGCCTTCGACGCGTACGGGGTGGACGAGTTCACCGCCCAGCCGTACGCGGCCGTACGCCAGGCGATCATGGACGCGGGCGGCGCCGAGTACGGCGTCGAGGACTCCCAGGAGTATCTGGTCCGCGTCCGCGAGGCCGCCCCCGACGACGCGGTCCGCGCCATGGTCACCGAGCTGGCCGTCGAGGCGATCATGCGCAAGACCGTCGACGAGACGTACGCGGGCGTCCAGTTGGTCGCCGTGCGCCGCCGCGCCGTCGAGCGCCGCGTACGCGACGTCCAGGGCACCCTGGCCCGGGTGAGCGCGCAGGGCGACCCGGCCCAACTGGCCGCCGTGCAGAACGAGCTGTGGGTGCTCCAGCAGTACGACCAGGCTCTGCGGGAACAGGGCGCGACGGCGCTCTGACGGGCTCCCGGCCGCTTTCCCCGCGCCGTTCTGCGCGCCATTCACACCGTTTCGCGCCCCCTCACCTGGGCACTCGTACGGCAGGGTAACCACGCGGTCACGGACCGGACTCAAAAAGTCGCCGCACGCCCCTCGTGGCGGCGATGTGTCGTACTCCACACTGGGTTCCGGTGCCTGAGTCCTCGGAGCGCGGCCGACCCGTCCACAACGGGTCCCACACCCCCGCGATTCCGCTCAACGACTACGGGATGGACAGCGGCGAGGCCGTCGACCCCATCCCCGACGTACCGCTGCCGCACGCCCCAGCAGCGACATTCCTGGAGGTCGCCCCCGTGCAGACCCAGACCCTCACACAGACCGACGACACCATGGACACGGACGCGGAGAACGACGTCATCCCGGCAGTCCCTTCGCAGAGCCATGTCGCGCACCACCCCGAAGCACAGCCCGAGACGGACGCGGAGAGCCCGCCCGAACCCGACGAGCCCCCTGTCGGCGTCGTGGAGATCACCGAGACCGAGGCCCCGGAGCCCGTCGAACCGCCCCGCAGCCGAGCCGCCGACACCGGTGGCCCCTCCTCCGACCTGTTCCGCCAGTACCTGCGCGAGATCGGCCGGATCTCCCTGCTCACCGCGGCCGAGGAGGTCGACCTCGCCCGCCGCGTCGAGGCCGGGCTCTTCGCCGAGGAGAAGCTCCGCCTCGCCACCGACCTGGACAGCCAGCTCGCCCTCGACCTGGACAAACTGGTCGTCATGGGCCGCATGGCCAAGCGCCGTCTCATCGAGGCGAACCTGCGGCTCGTCGTCTCCGTCGCCAAGCGGTACGTGGGGCGCGGACTGACCATGCTCGACCTGGTCCAGGAGGGCAACCTCGGCCTCATCCGCGCCGTCGAGAAGTTCGACTACGCGCGCGGGTACAAGTTCTCGACGTACGCGACCTGGTGGATCCGCCAGGCCATGTCCCGGGCCCTCGCCGACCAGGCCCGGACCATCCGCGTCCCGGTCCATGTCGTCGAGCTGATCAACCGGGTCGTGCGCGTGCAGCGCCGCATGCTCCAGGAGCGCGGCTACGAGCCGACTCCCGAGGAGGTCGCCGCGCACCTCGACCTGCCCAGCGAGCGTGTCAGTGAGGTCCTGCGGCTCGCCCAGGAACCCGTCTCGCTGCACGCGCCCGTCGGGGAGGAGGACGACGTCGCGCTCGGCGACCTCATCGAGGACGGCGACGCGGCCTCGCCGGTCGAGTCGGCGGCGTTCCTGCTGCTCAGGGAGCATCTGGAGGCGGTGCTGTCCACGCTCGGGGAGCGCGAGCGCAAGGTCGTCCAGCTCCGTTACGGGCTGGCCGACGGGCGCCCGCGCACGCTGGAGGAGATAGGCCGCATCTTCGGCGTCACGCGCGAGCGCATCCGCCAGATCGAGTCCAAGACCCTCAACAAGTTGAGGGACCACGCCTTCGCGGACCAGCTGCGGGGATACCTGGACTGAAGAAGGGGCCGCTCACGCGAGGTGAGCGGCCCCCAGGGATCGACCGGAAGCTAGTCCACTTCCGCGACGGCCTGCGCGAACTGCGCCTTGTACAGCCGGGCGTACGCCGCGTCCGCCGCCAGCAGGTCCGTGTGGGTGCCCTGCTCCACGATCGCCCCGTTCTCCATCACGAGGATCGTGTCGGCGTCGCGGATCGTCGACAGCCGGTGCGCGATGACGAACGACGTCCGCCCGTGCGCCAGCTTCGCCATCGCCTTCTGGATCAGCACCTCGGTCCGGGTGTCCACCGAACTCGTCGCCTCGTCGAGGACCAGGATCACCGGGTCGGACAGGAACGCCCGCGCGATGGTGATGAGCTGCTTCTCACCGGCGCTCACTCCTGTGCCCTCGTCGTCGATGACGGTGTCGTACCCGTCGGGCAGTGTCCGGATGAACCGGTCGGCGTGCGCGGCCCGCGCGGCCTCCTCGATCTCGCCGCGCGTCACGTCCCGCGAGGCGCCGTACGCGATGTTCTCCGCGATCGTGCCGCCGAACAGCCAGGTGTCCTGGAGGACCATGCCGATCGCTGCCCGCAGGTCGTCCCGGGACATGGTGGCGACATCGACCCCGTCGAGCGTGATGCGCCCGCCGGTGACCTCGTAGAACCGCATGAGCAGGTTGACGAGGGTGGTCTTGCCGGCCCCGGTCGGGCCGACGATGGCGACCGTGTGTCCGGGCTCGACCTTCAGCGAGAGGTCCTCGATGAGCGGCTTGTCGGGGTCGTAGCGGAACGACACGTTCTCCAGGGCGACCCGTCCGCGCAGTTCGTCCGGCCTGGCTCCCGGCATGGGGTCCGCGCCCTGCTCCTCGGCGTCGAGGAGCTCGAAGATCCGCTCGGCGGAGGCGACTCCGGACTGCACCAGGTTCGCCATGGACGCGACCTGGGTCAGCGGCATGGAGAACTGGCGGGAGTACTGGATGAAGGCCTGCACGTCACCGATGGACAGCGCGCCCGTCGCCACCCGCAGCCCGCCGACGACCGCGACCAGCACATAGTTGATGTTCGACACGAACATCATCAGCGGCTGCATGACTCCGCTGTTGAACTGCGCCTTGAACCCGGCCTCGTACAGCTTGTCGTTCTGCTCGGCGAACTGCGCCGCCGACTCGTCCTGCCGCCCGAACACCTTCACCAGGGTGTGCCCGGTGTACATCTCCTCGATGTGGGCGTTGAGCTTGCCCGTCGTACGCCACTGCTGCACGAAGTGCGGCTGCGAGCGCTTGCCGACGCGGGTGGCGACGTAGAAGGAGAGCGGCACGGTGACCAGCGCCACGAGCGCCAGCAGCCAGGACACCCAGAACATCATCACCAGTACGCCGATGATCGTCAGCATCGAGTTGATGAGCTGGCCCATCGACTGCTGGAGCGTCTGCCCGATGTTGTCGATGTCGTTGGTGGCGCGGCTGAGGACCTCGCCGCGCTGCCGCTTGTCGAAGTACGACAGCGGGAGGCGGGACAGCTTCGCCTGCATGTCCTCGCGCATCCGGTAGACCGTCTTGTTGACCGCGCGGTTCACCAGGCGGGTGGCGACCGCCATCAGCAGGCCGGCCACCAGGAACGTACCGAGCGCGAGCAGCAGTACGTTGCCGACCGCGTCGAAGTCGATGCCCTTGCCCGGGGTGAAGTCCGTGCCCGAGAGCATGTCGGCGACGCCGCCCTCGCCCCGCCTGCGCATGGAGTCGAGGACCTGCTCCTTGGTGGCACCGGCCGGCATCTGACGCCCGACGATCCCGGCGAAGACGAGGTCCGTGGCCCGGCCGAGGATCTTCGGCCCGACCACCGAGAGGCCCACGCTCAGGACCACGGCGACGAGCATCCCGTACAGGGTGGCGCGTTCGGGCTTGAACTGGGCGAGGAGCCGCTTTCCGGACCCCTTGAAGTCCATCGAGCGCTGGTCGGGGCCGCCCCCGGCCATCATGCGTCCCATGGGCCCGGCCATCAGGCAGCCTCCGCTTCCGTGAGCTGGGAGAGCACGATCTCCCGGTAGGTCTCGTTGTCCGCCATCAGTTCGTGGTGGCGGCCGGTGCCGACGACGCGGCCCTCGTCCAGGACCACGATCCGGTCGGCGTCCCGGATGGTCGACACGCGCTGGGCGACGATCACGACGGTCGCCTCGGCGGTCTCGTGGGCGAGCGCGGCGCGCAGGGCCGCGTCGGTCGCGTAGTCGAGCGCCGAGAAGGAGTCGTCGAAGAGGTAGATCTCCGGGCGCTGCACGAGGGTGCGGGCGATCGCCAGGCGCTGGCGCTGACCGCCCGAGACGTTCGTCCCGCCCTGGGCGATGGGGGAGTCGAGGCCGTTCTCCAGTCCCTGGACGAACCCCTTGGCCTGTGCGACCTCCAGCGCGTGCCACAGCTCTTCGTCGGTGGCGTCCGGATTGCCGTAGCGCAGGTTGGTGGCGACCGTGCCCGCGAACAGGTACGGCTTCTGCGGCACGAGGCCCACGGTCTTCGCGAGCAGCCGGGGCTCGACGGTGGCCACGTCCACGCCGTCGACGAGCACCTCGCCGTCGGTGGCGTCGAACAGCCGCGGGACCAGCCCGAGCAGCGTGGACTTGCCGCTGCCGGTCGACCCGATGACGGCCGTGGTCTCGCCGGGCCGCGCCACCAGGTCGATGGCCTTGAGCACCGGCTCCTCGGCGCCCGGGTAACGGAAGCCCGCGCCCCGGATCTCCAGGTGGCCGTGGCGGCGCAGCTCCACGACGGGAGCGGTCGGGGGCACGACACTGCTGGAGGTGTCGAGGACCTCCTGGATCCGCTCGGCGCAGACCTCCGCGCGCGGCACCATCATGAACATGAAGGTGGCCATCATCACGGACATCACGATCTGCATCAGATAGGCGAGGAACGCGGTGAGGTCACCGATCTGCATGCCCCCGCTGTTGATGCGGTGGGCGCCGAACCACACCACGGCGATCGACGACAGGTTCACCACCGTCATGACGATCGGGAACATCAGGGCCAGCATCCGGCCGGTGCCCAGGGACACCTCGGTCAGCTCGGTGTTCGCGCCCCGGAAGCGCTCCTTCTCGTAGTCGTCCCGGACGAAGGCGCGGATCACGCGGTTGCCGGTGATCTGCTCGCGCAGCACCCGGTTCACGGTGTCCAGGCGGACCTGCATCTTCCGGAACAGCGGGCGCAGCCGCCGCACGATCACCGTCACGCTGATGCCGAGCACCGGCACCACGGCGATCAGCACGCTGGACAGCGGCACGTCCAGGCCGAGGGCGAGGATGATGCCGCCGACGCACATGATCGGCGCCGACACCAGCAGGGTGAACGTCATCAGCGTGAGCATCTGCACCTGCTGCACGTCGTTCGTGGTGCGGGTGATCAGCGACGGCGCACCGAAGTGGCCGACCTCGCGGGCCGAGAAGGACTGCACGCGGTCGAAGACGGCGGCCCTGATGTCCCGGCCGACCGCCGACGCCGTACGGGCGCCGAAGTAGACGGCCCCCATGTTGCAGACCACCTGGGCCAGCGAGATGCCGACCATCAGGGCGCCGAAGGACAGGATGTAGCCCGTGTCACCCTTCACGACACCGTTGTCGATGATGTGCGCGTTGAGCGTGGGCAGGTAGAGCGTGGCGCAGGTCTGCAGGAACTGGAGCAGGACCAGCAGGGCGATGGGTTTCCGGTACGGACTGAGATGGGTTCGCAGAAGTCGTATGAGCACGCGGGGTCTCTCGGGGTCGACGGCGTCGGGGCGTTCGGTGGGTGCACCACCCCCTATCGTCGGACACTCCCCCCGCGTTACCTCAACTGATTAAGCCAAGAGCGGCCCAAGAGCCGATCCGGCCTCGGTCCTCAGGCGTACGCCGTTGGTGTTGGCTATGCCCGGAACGCCCCCGGATGCGTCTGCTCCCGTACGGACACGTACTGCTGTCGTACGGCCTGTCCCACGGCCAGCTCCTCGCCGGGCTCCAGCACCTGCGCGACCGCGCCCTGCCACATCGGCGGCGTGCGCGGGTCGAGCGTGCCCTGCGACACGCCGAGCGCCCAGGCGGCCTGCCGGGCCGCGCCGAGTGCCGCGTAGTCCGCGGGCTGTGGCACCACGACCTGCACACCGAACAGCGCGGGCGCCGCGGCCTGCACGGCGGGCAGCTCCGCGGCCGCGCCGAGCAGGAAGATCCGCCGTACGTCGACCCCGCGCCCGCGCAGCACGTCCAGCGCGTCCGCGAGCCCGCACAGCATGCCCTCGAAGGCCGCTCGGGCCAGGTGCTCGGGCCGCATCGACTCCCGCCTCAGGCCCGCGAGGGTGCCCGCGGTGTGCGGCAGGTTCGGGGTCCGCTCGCCCTCCAGGTACGGCAGCATGACCAGCCCGTGGGAGCCCGGCGTCGACTTCATCGCCAGGTCGGAGAGGCTCTCCAGGTCGGGCAGGCCGAGCAGTTCGGCGGTGCCGCGCAAGGCCCGTACGGCGTTGAGTGTGGTGACGACCGGCAGATGCATCCCGGTCGCGTCGGCCAGCGAGGTGATCATCCCGGTCGCGTCGACCAGCGCCTCGGGGTGTACGGCCATCACGGACCCGGAGGCCCCCAGCGACACCACCGCGTCGCCGAGCCCGATGCCGAGCCCGAAGGCCGCCGCCATCGTCTCGCCGGTCCCGGCGGAGATCAGCAGCCCCTCCGGGGTCGTCCCGGCCGCGTCGGACGGCCCGAGCACCTCGGGCAGCATCGCCTGGTGCCCGAGCGCGAGTTCGACGAGGTCCGGCCGGTATCCGCCGGTCGCCGCCGACCAGTAGCCGGTGCCGGAGGCGCCGCCGCGGTCGGTCGTCCTGCGCACCGGCCGCCCCAGCAGCTGCCACACGAGCCAGTCGTGGGCCTGGAGCAGCACGGCGGTGCGCAGCGCCGCGTCCGGCTCGGTCTTGTTCATCCAGCGCAGCTTGGTCACCGGCTGCGCGGCCTGCGGCACGCAGCCCACCGCCTGCGCCCACGCCTCGCGTCCGCCGAGCGCGTCGACGAGATCCGCCGCCGCGACCTGCGCGCGCTTGTCACCGCCGACCAGCGCCGGGCGCACCGTGTTGCCCTGCGCGTCCAGCGGGACGAGCGCGTTCTGCTGAGCGGAGACGCCGATGGCCTGCACGCCTTCGAGCAGCCCGCCGCCGGCTGCCTCGCCCAGGGACAGCAGCCAGGCCTGCGGATCCACGTCCGAGGGACGGCCGCCGCCCTCGGCGGGCTCCACCGGATGCGGCGCATACCCCTGCCTGAGCACGGCACCCGTGTCCGAGTCGCAGACGACGATGCGAGTGAAATCGGGCGAACTGTCCAGCCCGGCGACTATCCCCATGACAGAAATTCTGCCGTACGGCGAGAGGTGTCTGCGCCGAAGTCACCGGTGCCCCGCAAGACAGCCGGTGTCCCTGGTACGCGAGAGGCGGTCCGAGGCACCCTCTCAGGTGTTGCTGGTGCCCCAGTCGTCCTCGGCGGCGCCGTTGGTGTTCCGCTCCCGCAGCGAGCGCACCCGGTCGGCGACGGAGTCGGGCACACGGTCCCCGACCTTGTCGCTCACCGCGTGGTACGCCTTGCCCGCGACCGCGCGTCCCTGCTGCGCCGCGGTCTCGGCGGTGTTGCGCACCGCCGGGTTCTGCGCGACCTGGCGCGCTGACTTCTTCAGCTGCTCGTAGCGCTCGCGCCCGGCTCGTGTGCCCAGCACGTAACCCACGACCAGTCCGGCGACGAATGTGAGCCGGTAGCGCATGGCGGCCACCCTTCCCTTGCGTCGGCATCGGTGCCGGGGGGAACCGATTGGCGGAGCACCCCCCTGCTTGCGCTAATGTATGTGTCGCAGCGAGCGCACGCCCCCTGGCGAATACCCAGGTAGGTACGTTCGATGCAACGAGGCAATCCCCTGTAGCTCAATTGGCAGAGCAGCCGGCTGTTAACCGGCAGGTTACTGGTTCGAGTCCAGTCGGGGGAGCTTCGATCTCCTGTAGCTCAATTGGCAGAGCAGCCGGCTGTTAACCGGCAGGTTACTGGTTCGAGTCCAGTCGGGAGAGCAGCGGAAGAGGACCCCTTCGGGGTCCTTTTTCATGTCCGCGGAACCGCGCAGGCCATGGCGAAGTCCTCATGGTCGTGCGAAGCCGACCATCCGAAGCAGGAGATCGTATGAGCGGCTATGCTGCGGCAGACGGCGCGCACAAATGTGCGCGACGCGCCGTAAGGGGCGGTAGCTCAGCCGGTTAGAGCAGCGGACTCATAATCCGCCGGCCGTGGGTTCGAGTCCCACCCGCCCCACCAAGCGCAGGTAGAAAAAACGTTCTGACCTGAGCAAACGTTCCTCCTGAGGGTGATGGAGCGTCAACTTCCGCGCAACGGACTGGATCCGCTGCTCGGGAGATCGGTTCCGGAGCGGTCTGTGGCGGTTGGCGCGCTGCGCTGCTGATCCACTATTGGATTCGCGCATGGTGCGCGAGGTCACCCGGCTCCGCCGCCGTCCCCTCTCCGAGGGGAAGGACCAGCGCCCGCAGCACCTTGGGGCCCGGTGGCCTGTAGACGAGGCCGATGTCGTGCCATCCGCGCGACCGGAACCCGGCGCAGGCCGCACGATGGGTCCGGTCCACCAGGGTCGCGCCGAGCAAGGCCCGATGGTCGGCGAGCAGCCGATCCTGCAGGCGGTCGGCCAGGCCGTGGTACCGCTCGGAGGGGCGGACCACGATCCCGCTGACGGCGAAGACCTGTCCGGACGCGGTGAGCTGCCCGACGTCCTGCGGGAGTGTTCCACGGAATCCGATCCACCAGGAGCCGTCACGCCGCACGGGGAATCCGAACGCGCACCCCACCAAGTCCGGTGCCTCCGCGGTGAGCATGGCGAACCCCGGTCGCCAGGTGTCACGTGTGAGACGGCGCAGGAAGTCCTTCCGGCCGCGGTGCTCCCAACCGGGCGCTGTGGCGCAGGACTCCGCGTACAGGTCCGCCAGGTCCTCCCGCAGGCCCTCGGCCTGCCAGCGGTTGAGCCGGCGCAGGCTCAGGGGCCTCGTGCGCGTGGCGGGAGGCCGATGGTCTGCACGTTTCCGAGGTCGGCTCGGCCCGGGCGACACCGTCACAGCACACCGCCCGGGAGATCAGGCATGGCCGGAGGGAGTCGGTGCGCGGCCGTGTGCAACAAGGCGTAGAGGAAGGCGTTGAGGCCGCTGCTGTGGCAGAACGTCACGGCGGTGACATCGACGTCGATGGCGCGGATGCCATCGTGCGGGCATCGCGCCAGTGACGCGTGCACCAGAGGTACCGATCTCAGGTCCATCTCACCGGTCAGGGTGACCAGCGCCCGGTTGTCCGTGTCGTGCCGGTGGACGTTCAGGACGGGTGGGGTACTCATGGGCAGGGTGCCTCGGTTCACGAGACCGTGCCGGGTTCCCGGTACGGTCGTACTGTCGTGCAGGCAGGTGAATGACCGATCCGGCAGCCGATGTTCCGGGGCGTAGGACCCAGCCGGTTCCCTCGGGGATGCGCTGGGCGACCGGACAAGCGATCCGCTCTCCGCAGGCATGTGGGCCAAGCAGCGGTGGCTCGCCGGGGTCTGGGACGTCCGCGGCCAGCATAGTCCTGAGGCCGGTCCCGCGGTCGGCCTGGGAGAGGAGAACCAGGATGTTTACACGGCGATGATCGGGCGGCTCCGATGCCACTGTGTGAGCCTCCCCCTACACAGCTACCGCAGTCCGGCCGTTGCGATGTGCGCACCGGTTTCCTGCGGCGGCTGTGCTTCCTGCGGGGAGGACGGTGTTACCGGCTTGCAGGCGCTGCCATGTGCAGCAGCCGTTCGGTGATCTCCCGGTACTGCCGGAGCGCGAGCCGTAGTTGCTCGGTCTGCGCATCGGTGCCCTGGTCCTGCCAGCTTGTGTGCAGGACGCGGCGCCGTTCTTTGAGGCTGTTGGTGAACTGGGTGGCGACCTCGTCGAAGACGGCGTCGGCTTCTTCCACTGCCTGGCGTGGGCGGTCGACGAAGGTGTTCAGGGCCTGTCGGAGACGCAGGGTGAGCTTGTCCCGTTCGCCCTGCGGGAGTATCTCCGACGTCGGCGTGTGATCGGGGCTGCCGGCGTTGGTGCCGGGCTCGCGTGACGCGTGGGGGGTTTCGGCGGGAGGTGTTTGCGGGGCGCGCTGCGTCGTGGGATCCGGGCTTCCGGTCTGGGGGCGCTGTGCGTGTTCGGCGTTGTGCGACATCACGTGCTCCTTCCCTTCGTGTGGCGTCGGTTCAATGCCCACGGGGCGTGGCCGGTGCCGTTGAGGGACGGCGGACTGTGCCGGTCGAAGTCGGTTGCCTGTTCGGCGACCAGTGCCTCGAAGAAGCTTCGGGCCCCGACCATGGCCTCCCGCATCTCCTCGGTGTCGCCCTGGCCGCGTGCCGCCGTGTGCACGCCGCGGTAGCCCTGGACATGGGCGGCGTGGTGGACGGAGAGGGCGGCGAACTGCTCCCCGAACTGCTCGCCGGGGAAGCCCCGGTCCTTCGCCAGGCCGGCAAGCAGTGCGTCGGCCGCGGTGACGGCCTTCTGCGGTGATTCGACGAACTGGTCCTGGATGTCGGCCCACTGGGCCCTGTACTGCGCGCGGACCTCGCGCGACAACGGCTGCTCCTGGAGGGAGCCGTGCTGCTTGACGCGCTCGCCGAGTTCCCGCTCGGCCGCCTTGGTGTCGCCGTCGTGGTCGGCGAGGGCACGGTCGTACTCGGTCCCGAAGCGGTGCTTCAGCCCGCGCCCACCGCCGTCCCGGATGCGTCCACGTCCAACGGTGAGGACGGCGACCGCCATGATGACGATCACGGCGATGATCACAATGCTGAGCATGGCTGCCTTCTCTGGTTCTCGGCTCGTAGGTTGCTCTGGTTCATTTGCCGTCCCCATCAATTCCGTGTTGGCCTGCCGGGTGGCGTCCACGCGATCTGGGCGCCACCCGGGGCTCTGCCGGTCAGTGCCTGAAGGCGTCCTTGGCCTTGTCGCCGGACTGCTTCAGGTTTCCGGAGATCTGGTCGGTCCTGCCTTCTCGCTGCAGTCGCCTGTTGCGGGTGGCCCGGCCGATGCGTTCGGTGACCCGGCCCTTGAATGCCTGGGTCTTGTTCTTGATCGTCCGTCCGACGCTCATGGTTGTCCTCTGCCTGTTCGCTGGATCGGGCTCCCGCGAGCGGGAGAGCGGCTGGTGTGGACTACCCGCGGCTGCGGCTGTACCGGCGGCCACCGCCGCGTCCGCCACCGCCCCCGCGCATGGCGAAGCCGACGATCCAGACGACCAGTAGTACGGCGGCGACCCACCAGAGGATCTGCATGGTGAAGCCGAACCCGAACACCACCAGGATCAGCAGAAGGAGAAGGATCCATAACATCGCCGGGCCTCCAGATCGCGGGAATTTCCTGGGTCCGCGGGGTCCGGGCGAAACGGGAAGGTGGAATGCGTCGCCCGAACAGTCCGGAGCGGCATAGCCCTACGCCGTGCTGTCAGTCAACGCCTGGCAACTGTCTGTGTCAACGCAGTGTCGACACGGGGGAGTTCTGCGAGCTGGGCAGGGGACGCTGGGACAAACGAAGCCTCGGCGGAACCGTCGGCCGGCTCGGGCGGCGGCGCCGGCAGGACGCGGTCCTCCCACCAGGACAGGCCCAGCACGGTGGCGAGCAGGACGAAGGGGGCAGAAGCCGGAACGATCAGTACGTACATGCGTACCACCTGCGGTGGGATGCGTGCGACGCGGCGGGCAGCACCAGGAGGATGCCCGCATGAGGCGCATCGAGGCTGCGCCGGGATGGCGTGGCGACGGCGGGTGCGGGAGCGACCCGTTGGTACACGGGGCAGATTCCGGCACTGATGCGCGAGGTGCGCCCTCGAAGGAGCGCGAGAGGTGATCGACGCTGCCGGGGGCTCGGGCCGTACCGTGCACGTTAGCCCTCGCCGCATCCCCTGAACAGTCGGCAAGTGGCCATCCGGTCCTGGCGGAGGACGCTGACGTGGGTCGCTGTCCGCAGCCTCTGGGGAGGGCTAGTCTGTTCGAACAGGCCCTGGCCCCCGGCATTGATGCGTTGTTCCGCTCCGGGGAGGCCCGCCGTGTTCGTTCTGCTTCTCGTGCTGATCGTGGTCCTGTTCGGCCTCGGCTTTCTCCATCCCCTCTGGTGGGTGGCCGCGGCCGTGTTGCTCTTCGGCGCCACCCGACACGGCCGTGATCGCGGGGGAGGCTGGATCCGCGGTGACGGGTCCGATCTCGGGGGCTACCGGGACTACCAGGAGCGCCGGGACCGTCGGGACCGCTGGGACCGTCGCTACAGCCGTCAGAACCGGGCGCGCTGGAGGCGCGAGGACCGCCGGGACCATGAACGCGGCGGGTGACCGATGAATTGGCCTGACATCCGTTGGTTCCGGCATGGCTTCGGCCATGCCGGACGCGCGGAAATCACGGACCGCCATACAAGCCCGGCGCGGCTGCCGAACGGCGACTGGCACGCCGCTGACCGCCTACGGACAGGATGACTGCCCTGTGAGGTACCCGCCATGCGCCAACTGACCACACCCCGAGAAGAGCAGCGGCTGTTGACGGTCGTGGCTTCGGCGGAGGAAACGGCTCTACTGACCGAGGTCGTCGAACTACGCGCCAGAAACGAGCAGTTGGGCCGCGCGCTGGCGAGCCGTGCGGTGATCGACCAGGCGCGCGGCATGGTGATGGCCCTGGCGCCGTGTTCCAGTGAGCGGGCCTGGGACCTGCTGGTGGAGGTGTCGCAGCACTGCAACGTCAAGCTCCGGGACGTGGCCGTTGCCCTGGTCGCCACGACGAAGGACGAGGCGCTCCCGGAACCGATACGGCGGGAGCTGCGCCGGGCACTGCGGCGCCTCCATCTGGCAGACCGGCGGTGACGGCCTGCCTGCTCAGCGGGCGGCACCGGGAGCTGTGAGCTCAACTCTCCGGTGCCTTCGTCCAGATCGGCCGTCGGACGCCTCCGTTGTGTAGCCCACGTCGTGGAACTCAAACGCCGGCCTGTCCCTTTCCTGACCCTGAAGCCGTTGAGCAGGCGGGACACCCGAAGAGCGCCACCCCGTCGGCGTCACTGCGGTGGCGGCAGGTAGACGGTGAGCGCACGTGCCGCTTTGTCGAGATGGAGCGCGTCAGCCGCCGTACTCACTTCGCCGTCACGGGTGTAGTCCTCTTCCTCGCTCATTCCGTCGATCCGCAGCCGGGTGACCGTGGTGGCCTGGTAGACGCGGGAGCGGGCGAGGGTTCCGGTGAGGAAGGCCGTGATGAGCCGGGTGCGGGCGAAGGGATGGCTGCCGTCGACGGCGCGGATGTCGAGGAGTCCGTCGTTGAGGCTGCGGCGGTAGGAGGGGGCGAAGCCGGGCGGGTCGTAGCGGCTGTTGCCGGCGAAGAGCAGCCACAGCCGTCGGTGCCGTCCGTCGATGGTCACCTGGCGGGGAGTGCTGTCGGCGAGGACGCGGAGCAGGCCGATGCAGAGGGCGGGCCACTTGCCGAGGCGCGCCTCGCGGGCTTCGCGGGCCCGGACGAGTTCGGGGTAGACGCCAATACTGAAGGTGTTGAGGAAGTACGTGCTGGAGTCGTCGTCGGTACTGCCGATGGCGGTGACCCGGCCGAGGTCGACGGCTCCACCCCGGCCCGCCTCCACGGCATCGGCAGTGGACTTCAAGGTCGTCAGTCCGAGGTCGGCGGCGAAGTGGTTGAGGGTGCCGGCGGGGAACACGGCCAGTGGCAGTCCGCTCTCGGTGGCCCGGACCGCTGCCGCGTTGACCGTCCCGTCGCCGCCGACGACACCGAGGGCGCCACCGTGGGCGAGTACGTCCTTGGCGGCTTGGTCGAGCACCAGGTGCAGGTCGACGCCACTCTCGCAGAGCCGTATGTCCGCCATCGGCAGGAGGATCCGTAGTTCGGCTTCGGCCGGAGTGTCGCCGCCCGCATCGCTGTTGACGACGGCGATCAGCCCCCGGCCTGTGGGAAGCGCGGGGACGCAGACGTTCGGCCGGGCGGTCTCGGCGGGTGCGTCCACGTGCAGTGGCCACCAACGGCAGGTTGCCGCCGCGACACCGACCCCGAGTGCGGCGCCCGCGAGCACATCACGGGATGAGCGCGTGCCGGTGCCGGCGCGAAAGACGGCGGCTGCCGTGGCCAGGGGGATGAGCGCGGCTCCCAGCCTGGGCGACTCCAGGGTGACGCCGGCGGCGAAAGCCGCGACGGCGGCCGCGTGCCCGGCAGGCGACGCCCGGGGGGTGGGCCGAGGCGGAAGCCGGTGGCCGGCGGCCGATTTGGCGGCGATGCCGACGGCGGCAGAGGCCAGGGCGAGTGAGCCGGTGGCGCGCAGGGCAGCACGGCGTGCGCCACGGTTGCCGGACAGACCCATGACGGCCGCGCCGGCCAGCCACGGCAGCATGGGGTGGGAGGAGGCGACGCGCTCGAAGAGCCGTGCATGGATTGCGCGGGGGTGTCTCATGCCCGACCGGGTACCCGCGGCGATGCCCACCACGCGGCCGCCTGCCCACGGGAATCGGTCAAGGGCGCCTGACACGTTGCCTGTTGGCCATCCGGTTACGGACGGGAACTTCCCCGGAGCGTCTCGTTCGGCTGGGGCGGCGCGGGCTGTCCGGGCAGGGACGGCCCGTGGCGCAGAGCTTGTTTGAACGCGGGCCGTCCGGGGACCCGCCCGTGGTGCTTCGGACCGGAGGCACGCCTGTGGAGGCAGCTGTCGCTGTTCCCCTGGGTGTTGCGGTCTGTCGCTCCCACGGTGAGCGATGCCAGCGATCGGGGAGACACGTGCTCATGCCGGACGTACGCACGCAGAGCCCACGAAGCACACGCCCCCACGACTACGGCGACGCGCCGGACACCGACGCGGCGTTCCGTCGTATCGCCGCACTGCCGGACGGTCCGGAGAGGTCCGCGCTGCGGCAGGAGGTGGTGTGCGCCTGGATGCCGATGGCCGTACGGCTGGCCCGGCGCTTCCGCCATCGCGGTGAGACCTTCGAGGACCTCAAGCAGGTCGCCCAACTGGGCCTGGTCAAGGCGGTGTCCCGTTTCGACCCCAGTCTTGGCACCGCCTTCCCGAGCTTTGCCATACCGACGATCCTCGGCGAGGTGAAACGGCACTTCCGCGACGAACTCTGGGGCGTCCATGTGCCGCGGCGCGTACAGGAGCTGCGCGGCCGGGTCCGGGCCGCCGGCAACGAGTGCGCCTTGCTCAATGGCCACGAACCCTCCGTCCCCGAGATCGCCGCGCACACCGGCCTGACCGACGCGGAGGTACGACTGGGCCAAGGCGCGCTGGAGAGCTTCACCGCCCTGTCCACGGACGCCACGCCCGGCAGCTCCGCGGACAGCTACCCGCTGACCGACACCCTCGGTGGCATGGAACCCGGCTTCGACCGGGTGATCAACCGTGAGGCGCTCCGACCCCTGCTGCGAGCACTGCCCGAACGCGAACGGCAGATCCTGTACATGAGGTTCTTCTGCGAGATGACGCAGGCCCGCATCGGTCTGCGGCTCGGCGTCTCCCAGATGCACATCTCCCGCCTGATCACCCGCACCTGTGCCCGCCTGCGTGACCAGGTCATGGCCGACACCCACGATCTGAGGAGGGCCGCGTGACGACCTCCCGGGCGCACGGACGGAGCCGGGCCGCCAGGCCCAACTTCCGTCGCTCCACGGAGAGGCAGACACTGGTTGCCGCAGGGCGGGCGGGCTTTGCCGCACGGGGTGTGGTGTATGTCCTGATCGGCGCCCTTGCCATTCGGATCGCCCTCGGCAGCGGTGGCGGGACGGCGGACCGGCAGGGGGCGCTGGCCCAGGTCGCGGAGCAGCCGTTCGGGAAAGTGATGCTGTGGGCGATAGTGGTCGGCTTCGCCTCCATGGCCCTCTGGCGGGGCGCCCGCGCCGTGCTCACCAGGGGACCTCAGCGGAAGGCGAGTTCACGAGCCCTCGACGGCGGGCGGGCGGTCTTCTACGCCTTTGTCTGCTGGACCACGGCGGTGTACGCGGCCGGGGGCGGCCAGGGCTCCAGCGGCAACGCGAAGTCGCAGGACTGGACGGCATCGGCGCTCAAACTGTCGTACGGCCAAGTGCTGGTGGGAGCCGCGGGCTGCCTCCTGATCGGCATCGGCGCGGTGCTCGCCGTCCGGGCGGCCATGCGCAGCTTCCTCAAGCAGCTGGACACCGGGAGCATGAGCCCTCGTACCCAGCAGGTCGTCACCGCCCTGGGCGTGGGCGGAGGCGTGGCGCGCGGTGTGGTGTTCGCGGCGGCCGGGATCTTCATCCTGGTGGCGGCCATCCGCTTCGACCCGGACAAGGCCAAAGGCGTGGACGCCACGCTCCGCAGCTTCACCCAGACACCGGTGGGACCGTGGCTCCTGGTCGCCGTCGCGATCGGGCTGATCCTCTTCGGCGTCTTCTCCTTCGCCTCAGCCCGCTGGCGACGCCTGTGAACGCCTGCCCAAGCCAGATCTGCCGGCTCCTCCCGCAGGCTCGCCGCTCGGGCCGGGCCATCACCACACACCCGTCAGAACAGCAGCGGCGACTGTCCCGCAGACGACCTTGCCGCACCGGACGCCGCTGCGGCGAACGTAGTTCTTCATGCGGGGGCAACTGCATGCGTTGGCCGCCTCGGCGACGGTGTCAGGCCACCAGGCCGGGGAGGGGTTCGGAGTCGTCGATGAAGGCGCGGGCCAGGTCGGACAGGCGGCGGTTGTGCGCGCGGGCGTAACTGCGCAGTGCGGTGAAGGCCTGTTCCATGTCGATGTTCTGGCGTTCGGCGAGTTTGCCTTTGGCCTGCTCGATCAGTACGCGGCTGTTCAGTGCGGTCTGCAGCTGTTCGTTGAGGACCGTGCTGCGATGGACGGAGCGTTGTTGCAGGAGGCTGATGGTGGCGACGTCGGCCAGGGCCTGGGCGACGAGTGTGCCCGCCGGGTCGAAGGGGCCGGGGGCGGCGCGGAAGAGGTTCAGGGCGCCGACGACCTCGTCTCGCAGGCGCATGGGCAACGCCTGGACCGCCCCGAAGCCGCTGCGGTGGGCGGCCATGACGAAGCGCGGCCAGCGGTCGACCTCCCGGGTCAGGTCGGGGACGATCACGGGTGTGCCGGTGCGGAAGCACTCCAGGCAGGGGCCCTCGTCGTTCTGGAGCTGGAAGAGCTCCAACAGGCGTACCTGTTCGTCGGAGGCGGCCATCACGCGCAGTTCGCCGTCGCGGTCCGCGAGCAGCACCCCGGCCGCGCTCGCGCCGAGCAGCCCGACACAGCGGTCGGTGAGCAGGCGCAGGAAATCAATGAGGTCGAAGTCGGCGACCAGGTTGTCCGCCAGCTCGACGAAGGTCTTGGCCAGGAGCTGCTGATTCATGGTGTCACCCTCGATGGAGACTATTCCCGCCGGGAAGGGGCGGGAAGCACAGCGCGTTCGTCGGAGGGCACCGGTACATCAGGTCTCCTCGTCGGTCCGTTCGGGTTCCGTGTCCGGGGAGAAGCGGAGCCGGTGGGCCACCACGTCGGCGGCCACGTCGGCGAGCCGGTGGCCCTGCGTATAGGCGTGGGCGCGGAGCCGGACGAAGGCTTCGTCGATGCCGATGCCGAGCTGGACGGTGAGAATGCCGGTCGCCTGGTCGATCTCCGCCCGGTAGCCGCCCAGATCCTCGAAGCCCCGATCTGCCGGTGTTCCACCAGCCAGTGCTCCACCGGCCGGTGCGCCCGTCTCGTCGATCCGCGCATCGAGCAGGAGCAGCGTGGCGAGATCGGCGAAGGCCAGCGCGTCGGCCAACTGCTCCGCGTCCAGCACGGTCGGCACGTCGGCGTACAGGTCCAGGACTCCCGGGCTGATCGCCCCCATCTGCAGGGGCAGTGCGAACACGGCGCGTGCCCCGGCTTCCAGGGCCGCGTCGGCGAACACGGCCCAGCGGTCCTGCAGCCGGCCGGTCAGCAGATCGGGGGTCAGGACGGCCGAGCCGTGGGTGAAGGCGTCCACGCAGGGTCCCTCACCCAGGGTGAGCTGCAGCTCCTCCAGCTGTTCGCTGATGGTGTCGGTGCTGCACAGCGGATGGCTCGCCGTCGTCTTGGACATCGCTGACACCCCGGCGCCGCCGACGGGCAGCGCGGCCACGGCCGCGGTGCACACGTCCACCACGCCGACCCGACCACCCCGCAGGGCGGCCTGCTCGGCGACCAGTACCTGGATGCGGGCCGAGCGGCTGTCGGACCTCATCCGGGCCACCGGGTCCAGGCATCGTGCGCAAGACCCTCCAGCCTCGCCGCGGTTCGCTCCCCGACCGGAAGGACCAGCGCCCGGAGCACCCTGGCGCTGATCGGCCTCCAGATCTCCCCTATGTCCAGCCATCCCCAGGAGCGGAGCGCGGCGAGGGTCGGGTGATCGGCGCGGTCCACCAGGGTGGCGCCGAGTGGCGCCTGGTGGTCGGCCAGCAGCCGCTTCTGCAAGCGGCGGGCCACCTGCGCATCCTGCGGATGCGGGCGGACCAGGATGTCGGTGATCGCGAAGACGCCGCCCGAATCGGTGAGTTGCTCGATACTGCGCGGCAGTGCTCCGTCGAACCCGAGCCACCAGAAGCCGTCGTTGCGCACCGGGAATCCGAAGGCGCACCCCACCAGGTCGTCCGTCTCCGCGATCACCATGGCGAACCCCGGCCGCCGGATGTCGCCGGTGAGACGGTTCAGGAAGTCCTCGCGGCCGGGAGGGCGGTACGCCTCACGAGGAGACGTCTCGCGGCTGTCCACGTACAGATCCGTCAGTTTCCCGCTCAGGCCCTGCGCCTGCCAGCGGTTCACCCGACGTAACCGCACGGCATCCATGGTGGACGCCTCGCCGCCACGGGGATTTCGGGGTTGTCCCTGCCCCGCTCGGGCCGTCACCGCGCATCGCCCGAGAGCACAGAGGCAAGCGGATGTGTCCGGTGCGGCGGGGCTTGGGCGGTCTGGGCTGGGACACCCTCGAGAGGAGATGCCGGATGTCCGAGCGGAGGGCCGAGGAGCAGGAACCCGCAGTCGGTGAGGTCGAGGATCAGGCCCATTGTCGGTGGCGGGTGGTGCAGTCGTAGGACTCCGCCGGCCTCGGCGGTCTGCTGCGCGGCGTAGAGGAAGGTGTTGAGGCCGCTGCAGTCGCAGAAGGTCACGGGGGTGAGGTCGACATCGACGGTGCGGATACCGTCGCTCAGGCACCACGCCAGTGCCGCGCGCACCAGCGGCGCCGATTCCAGGTCGATCTCACCGGCCAGGGTGATCAGTGCCCGGTTGTGTCGGTCGCGGCGGTAGACGGTGAGTTGCGGGAGGGGCATGACGCCTCGGTTCAGAAGACCATCCGGCGGGGCGCGCGGTGATGCCGGGATACCCGGCCCCTTGGCGCGCTCCTGGCAGGGGCGTACGTTCGACGGAGGCGGAGCAGGGGCCGGACCGGCAGCCTGTGCGACAGGACAGCGGATCCACCCAGTTCCCTCCAGGGATGCGCCGGGTGACGGACGAAAGAGCCCGCTCCCTGCAGCCATCTGTATCGAGCAACGACAAGCCGCCGGGGTCTGGGACGTCCGTACAGCAGCATAGTCCTCAACCCGGTGCGGCGGACGGCCCCACGTCGCCCAGTCCCAGGATGTGGGCGGTGGCGAAGGCCAGGCACGCGCGCATATCCGGTGCGCTGCACGGTAGGTGGGAGAGCGGCACCAAGACGGCGGCGGACAGCCGCTCAGGTATGGCAGTTGGTCGACTGCCCGAGGAGGTGGCTTCGCATGACGGAGCCGAACGGTTCAACCCTGCAGAATCCCGATCCCGATGAGCCGGGCATCGGCGTGGGCACGATGCTTCAGACCGCACGCCCCGGACCTCAGGAACCGCCGGAGACCCGCGGCCGGACGACCATCGCGGACGGGGTGGTGGAGAAGATCTCCGGGATCGCCGCACGGGAAGTCCCCGGAATCCACGCACTCGGCGGCGGATTCACCCGCACCATGGGCGCCGTGCGCGAACGGGTCCCCGGCGGGCACGCGAACGCGGGCCGCGGTGTCAAGGCCGAGGTCGGTGAGAAGCAGACCGCCATCGACCTCCAGGTCGTCGTCGCATACGGGGTCAGCATCCGGGAGGTCGCCGCAGAGGTCCGCGAGAACGTGATCGCGGCGGTGCAACGGATGACGGGCCTGGAAGTCGTCGAGGTGAACATCGCCGTCAACGACGTACACCTGCCGGACGAGGACACACCGCAGACCAGCGAGGACCGCGTGCTCTAATCGCAAGGCGGGCAGCGGCAAGAACTCCGCCCATCGCTCCTCCGCGGCACAGGCGCCGACGGCAAGCCATGATCGCCCGATCCGGACGCAACTCGGCCCCGCTGATGGGCAATCCGCCACGGCCCCGCGTTCGGATCCGTCGGCGAGAGGATGGAACACATCGCTTTGCTCAGCGTCGACTTCCGCTTCGCCGGGTGGAGCTTCGCCGGGTGGACCAGCCTGACCCCACGCCGGCCGAGTGCACAGCGAGGAAAGCAAGCCCGACAAGCATGAGGCTCGTCGGGCTGAAGATCACGTCGGTCGACGTCTCGGTGACACGGACGAAGAAGGCGATCACGAAGAGTACGGCGGCCACGAATGCGAGCATCTGTCTACCCCTGCCGGTGGACGGCGAACCACACGTGATCCCGGTGGCTGCGCCGTTCCCCGCCGGGTTCCCCGGAGGGCGCCGATCAGTCGCGTAAATCGCATCCGGCGGTTGCATGTTGGACGGAATTGCGTTCGGGGGAGGGGGGTCGGAGCCGATGGGCGACGACGTCGGCGGGGACCACAGGTGAATGACGGATCCGGCAGCCGATGTTCCGGGGCGTAGGACCCGGCCGGTTCCCTCGGGGATGCGCCGAGCGGGCGGCCGGGTGGGGTCCGCTCTGCGCAGGTATGCGGGCCAAGCAGTGGTGGCCCGCCGAGGTCCGGGACGTCCGTACGCGGCACAGTCCTGAGGCCGGTCCCATGGTTGGTCCTGGCGAGGGGCACCGTGATGGTCACACGGCGGTGACCGGGCGGCTCCGATGCCGTGCCGGGGGCGCTGATCGCAGGTGAAACACCGTCAGCCGGGCAGTCGTCCCGTTGTACCGTCCGCACCGCCGATGGAGCCTCACCCACCCCCGCGCTCAGCGGGAGTGGCCGGCGAGTTGTCGCTCGGCCTGCTCCTCGCCGTCCGCGATCACGCCGATGGCCGCGGCGTCGATGACCGTCGGGCTCCGGAACTATCAAGGGACGTTGATGGAGAACCGCAGAGAAGAAGAGGCACGGGCGCCGAGGCGCAAGGTGCTCGACCTGACTGCCGTGCAGGTGGTGGCGAGCGCACTCGCGACGGTGGTGGGCGCGGTGCTGGCGTCCCTGCTGGGGGTGGCCGGGACAATCATCGGCGCCGCCGTGGTCAGTGCCAGCGCGACCACCGGCGCAGCGGTCTTCTCGCATGCTTTCCGGCGGACGGGCGAGGGGATCCGCAGCCGGATACCGCCGGTGGGAGTGCCAAGGACGCCGGGCGAGGAGCGGACGGAACACCGCGCGGACGCGCGGGCGGTGTTCGGGTTACCCGCCGATGCTTCGGTTGCCGACGCGCCACGGCCCTTCGTGCCCTCCGAGGGCGAGTCGGTCACCACTCATCGAGGTGGATCCCTCCGGAGGTCCCTCGGCTGGAAGAAGTACGCCCTGGCGACGGGACTGGTGTTCGCCCTGGCGATGGTCACGGTGACCGCAGTGGAGCTGATCGCCGGGAAACCGGTGGCGGCCGTGGTCAGGAACGAGCCGGGCAGGGGAACCTCGGTGGGCGGCGGCTCGGCCGGTAACCGTGGTCCCGCAGACAGCGTGACACCCAGCCCGAGCGCGGCCAGTGGCTCGGCGCCGCAGACGGGCGGCTCCGCCTCGCCGGACGCGAGCGCGGCGCCGGACACCAGTTCCGGTCCCAGCTCGAGTCCCAGTTCCAGGGCTTCGGTGTCGTCCGTGCCGTCCGGAAGCGGTGCCGTGAGCAGTTCCGACGCCACCGCTCACCACCCCGGATCCCCCTGATTCCAGAACACAGCCGTCGCAGTGAGACCGGCGCGATGTGCGCACCGGTTTCCTGCGACGGCTGTGCTTGCCGCGGAGAGGACGGTGTCACTGACTGGCAGGCGCTGCCATGTGCAGCAGCCGTTCGGTGATCTCCCGGTACTGCCGGAGTGCGAGCCGTAGTTCCTCGGTCTGCGCGTCGGTGTCTGGGTCCTGCCAGCCGGTGCGCAGGACGCGCCGTCGTTATTACGTGCTGCTTCCCTTCGCGTGGCGTCGGGCCAGTGGCCACGGCGCGTGCCCCTGGTCCGCGCGGGAGGAGGCGTCGCGGTCCTCGCGGGAGGACGCGTCGCGCCGGTCCGGGTCGGCCGGCTGTTCGCCGACCAGCGCCTCGAAGAGGCCTCGGGCCTCGACCATGGCCTCCCGCATTTCCTCGGTGCCGCTCTGGTCGCGGGCCGCCGCGTGCATGCCGCGGTAGCCCTGGACATGGTGGGAGTGGTGGACGGAGAGGGCGGCGATCTGTTCGTCGAACCGCTCGCCGTCGGGGAAGCCGCGGTCCCGTGCCAGGCGCGCCAGCAGCGCGTCCGCCTCGATGACGGCCTTCTGCGGTGATTCGACGAACTGCTCCTGGACAGCGGCCCATTGGGTCATGTAGTGCTCGCGGATCTCAGGCGACAACGGCAGCTCCGTGAGGGAGCCGTGCTCCTTCACTCGCTCGCCGAGTTCCTGCTCGGCAGCCTTGATGTCGCCGTCGTGGTCGGCGACGGCACGGCCGTACTCGGAGCCGAAGCGCCGCTTGAGCCCGTGCCCGCCACCGCCTCGCACTCGTCCACGTCCGAGATAGAGGAGGGTGGCCAGACCGATGACGATCAAGGCGATGATCACGACGGTGGACATGGCCGCCTTCTCTGACTATCGGTTCGCGCGTTGGTCTGCTTCATTGCCGTCAATTCCTGTCGGCTCATTGAGCATTGAGGCCTGCTGGGTGGTGTCCGCACGGTGCGGGAACGGCCCGGGGCGCTTCTGTCACAGCTTGAAGCCGTCCTTGGCCTTGTCGCCGGACTGCTTCAGGTTCCCGGAGATCTGGTCGGTCCTTCCTTCTCGCTGCAGTCGCCTGTTGCGGGCGGCCCGGCCGATGCGTTCGGTGACCCGGATTACCTGCGGCTGCGCCTGCCCCCGCCGCGCCCGCGGCTAGCGAAGCCGGCGAGCCAGACGGCCAGGAGTACGGCGGCGACCCACCAAAGGGCCTGCATGGTGAAGCCGAACCCGAACACCACCAGGATCAGCAGAAGGAGAAGCATCCACAGGATCATTGCCGGGCCTCCGGACCGCGGGAAATTCCTGACTTCCGCGGGGGCCGGGCGAAGCGGGAAGGTGGAATGCGTCGCCCGAGTGATCCGGAGTGGCATAGCCCTACGCCGTGCTGTCAGTCAACGCCGGGCGACCTCCCTTGTCAACGGAGTGTCGACACGGGGTCCGGCACTGATGCGCGAGGTGCGCCCCCGATGGAGCGCGAGAGGTGATCGACGCTGCCGTGGGCTCGCGCCGTACCGTGCACGCCAGCCCTCGTCGCACTCCTTGGACAGACGTCAAGTGGCCACCCCTTTTCGACCGGTCCTGGCGGAGGACGCTGACGTGGGTCGCTATCCGCAGCCTCTGGGGAGGACTAGTCTGTTCGAACAGGCCCCGGCCCCCGGCATTGATGCGTTGTTCCGCTCCGGGGAGGCCCGCCGTGTTCGTTCTGCTTCTCGTGCTGATCGTGGTCCTGTTCGGCCTCGGCTTTCTGCATCCCTTCTGGTGGGTGGCCGCGGCCGTGTTGCTCTTCGGTGCCACCCGCCACGGCCGTGATCGCGGGGGAGGCTGGATCCGCGGTGACGGGTCCGATCTCGGGGGCTACCGGGACTACCAGGAGCGCCGGGACCGTCGGGACCGTTGGGACCGTCGCTACAGCCGTCAGAACCGGGCGCGTTGGAGGCGCGAGGACCGTCGGGACCATGAAGGCGGCGGGTGACCGGTGAACCGGCCTGGCATCCAGAGGTTCCCGGGCGGCCTTCGGCCACACCGGACGCGCGAAGACCGTGGAGAGGTGGTTGCCGTGCATCGCATAGCCGTGCTTCCGAAGGACTGGTGGGGGCTGAGGGCCGAGTCCTCGGTGGAGGAGGACCCGGCGGGTGAGGACGTCGTGGCCCTGCGCAACGAGATCGGCGAGCTGCGGCGGGCGCTGGCCGCCCGTGCGGTCGTCGACCAGGCCTGCGGCATCGTGATGGTCCTGGCCCCCTGCCGCCGTGGGCCGGCCAGGAACCTGCTGGTGGACATCTCGCGGCAGTGCAACACCGAACCGCCGGACGTGGCAGCGGCTCTGGTCGCCACCTGGGAGGGCGAGCCGCTCTCGCGGCTGATGCAGCGGGGGCTGCGGCGTGCGCTGCGGCGGCTCTACGCGGAAGGCCGAGTGTGCGACTCACCACCGGCGGATGAGCCGTCCGGAAGGGGAGAGGGAAGGGAAAGGTCATGATTCACGCAGCCGATGTCCGAGAGTGGCGTGACCGCGACGTCGTGGATGCGCAGTCGCACAAGATCGGTGTCCTGGAGGCGGTGTATGTGGACACCACCACGGATGAGCCGGCCATGGCCACGGTTCGTACCGGACTGCCCACGCGGCACCGGCTGGTCTTCGTCCCCTTGGCGGACGCGATCGCCGGGCCGGACTATCTCAGGGTCGACTATGCCAAAGCTCTGGTGAGGCAGGCTCCTTCGATCGGCACCGACGACGTGCTGCCCGCCGAGCAGGAGGAAGCGATCTTCAAGCACTACGGACTTGCCTACAAGCCCGGTGCGGCCGGCGAACGGCAACTGGCGCGCCGCTGACCGCTCATGGACAGGATGGCCGTGTTGTGAGGTACGCACAGTGCACCAAGAGACCACGACCCGTGGAGAACAGTGGCTGTTGACGGCTGTCACTTCGACGGGGGACGCGGCGTTGGTCGTCGAGATACTCGAACTGCGGGCCAAAGTCGAGCCAAGCTCCGGGACGTGGCCGTTGCCCTGGTCGCCACGACGAACGACGAGGCGCTCCCGGAACAGCTGCGGAGGGAGCTGCGCCGGGCGTTGCGGCGCCTTCATGCGGCGGAGCGGCTGTGACGGGTCCGGCGCCGTGGCCGGAGCCTCCCGCGTACCCCGTCGCGGCGATGGCCGGTGCCGCTCGTTCCGGCACGACCGTGGGCCTTCTGCGGGTCCGGGGGCGCCGGACCCCGGACGGCCGACCGGGAGCGGCCGTAGGGGAAAGCGGTGATGCGCTCGTCGTGCTGGTTGTTGAGCAGATGGATCAGGAGCACGCCGACAGTCACCATCGCCAGGAGCACGACCACGGTCACGAGGGTCTCCACGGCCCTCACATCCCCCGTGCCGCATCCGGTATCGCACGAGCGACTGCCGGGACGCCGGTTATCGGAGCGGTGACGGCCGGGATCCGTCGACGTGTGATCGAAGCGCGGTCCTCGTGGCCTCCTTCGGCGTCCCAGACGGCTTGCACGGCCCGGTCGCTCTCCGACACGGTGCGCAGGCGCGCCGCCTCCGCCATCAGGAGGCCCGTGGCCGAGGTGCGCAGTGGGGTGCTCGCGGCGGCCATCAGCCAGCCGGCCGAGACGGGAGTCGTCCGCGGATCGAGCACGGCAGTCAACGAGCACGGCAGTCCGAGCACAGTGGTGAGAGCCGACGACATGCGGAGAGGGGGAGAGGAGGGCCGGTGTCCGCGTATCGGCGTGTACGAAACGGTCGCAGTCATGATGCGAACCCTGCTCCGGACCGGTTGGACCCGGTCCGGCGTAATCAATCGCCGAAAACGACAAAGGCATGGAGGCCGGTGCGCGAAATACCCTCGGTAACACCAGGCTACTCTTCCGGCCGGCCGGACGGACTCTGCCCATCGGCCGCGGTGACCCGGGACCGGTTACCTGAGTCGACCGATCCGGGACGGCGAGTCGATGAGCAGATCCGGCGAGCAGTTTTACGGACGCGATCCGTGCAAGTGTGCGGGGCTGCGAGAGGCCGTACGGTCGGCGTCCTGCCCGCCTTCGGAGTCCCAGACCCGCTCCCGGGCAGAGTCCCAGTCGGCCTCGGCCGCGGTCCGGAAGAACTCCGCCTCCTGGATCAGGCCGCTCGCGGTGAGACTCCGCGAAGGATCCTTGGCTGTGTTCATCAGCCGGGCGGCCGTGACGGCACCGGTCCCGGGCGGGATCACCAGGAGGTCCCAGCGGCCGACGGTGTAGGAGAACAGAAGCAGCTTGTGCGGGTCCTGCTCGGCCCTGAACCAGCCGACCCTCACCACATGCCCGTGGACGGGGATCCTACGGGGGATGACCGGCCAGAACGTGGGGTTCACGGTGACATGCGTGATCCGCCCCCACAGTGGGTCGAGAACCGCGACGAGCGCCGGAAGTTCAGCCGCCAGATCACGGGAGCGTGGCCACCATGCGCCGTCGATCAAGGCAGGGTTGCTGCCGGTTGGCGCGAGCTGGAGCCGCAGTGGCGGCGAAGCGGATGCGGGGATCCGGTCTTCGACCGCAGGTTTGTGGAACATGGTTGCGGTCATGGCCCGGCCCCTGCCCCGGGCCGGTCTGCACCGGCCCGGCGTTGTGACTCGCCGAGAGCGACACGAGCGGGAAAGCCCGTGTACGAAGTGTTCCCGGTAATTCCAGGGTACTCCCGGCCAGGGCCCGACCTCAGCGGAGCGGACGCCGCCGAGAGCGCCGGGACAGAAGCACGGCGCCGACGGAAATATCGGCCACGAGAACCACGATGCCGATGATCAGCAGATAGCCCAGACCTCCGGCTGTCGCGCCGATGATTCCCAGGACGATGGCAACGAGAAGGAACAGGAGGAAGTACGCCACGACTCGGACACCTCCTTTGGACCGTGCCGCCGTTCAGCGGCGTGCGAGCTTTCGTTCGCCGTTCGCGCCCGGCTGGTATGTCATGCCGTAGTGCTCGAAGATCGCTTGCTCCTGCTCGGCGGGCAGGATGTCGTCCGTGCCGATCGAGGGAGCCTTCCTGACCAGGCTCCTGGCGTAGGCGATCTTTACATAGCCCGGCCCCAGGAGTGCGTCGTGGACGGGCGCGAAGACCAGGCGCCGACGGGTCGGCAGCCCGGTCCGTACGGTGACCACGGCTGGTTCGTCGGTGGCGGTGTCCACGTAGACCGCTTCGAGCACGCCGATCCTGTGCCCCTTCGCGTCGACGACATCGTGGGTCCGCCACTCGCGGATGTCGGCTGCCTGGATCATGAACTGTCCCTCCGGAGCGGGACACCTGTCGATGCGGGCCACGTCCCGTGGAAGGTCGGGGCCCGGCCGGAACCGCCGCTGCGGCTGTGGCAACGACTCCGGCGCAAACACGCCGGAGTCGCCCTTCCGGGCGGCTGCACGTGAGAGTGAGCCAACCCACGTTCCATGCTACTGCGGCTGGGTGCGCCCGCACTTTCCCGAGCGTGGCCGCGCGTCTCACCCTCCAGTTGCTCCTCCTCGTACGAGAAGGTCTGGACGCTGGACCGGGGCGCCGCCGGGCGCGCCATCCTCGCCGCCCGGCAGATCGTCCGGGAAGTGGTCGCAGACGCAACCAGGCGGGGGAGCCAGGACGCCGATCCGGTCGAAGGCACTGCCGGGGGAGCGCCCAGGACGCCGCACCGCCGCACCGCTTGCTCCGGCGACAGCTCCACTCGCTCCTCTACGCCTCCGCACGCGCCGTTTCCGCGTGGTGCGGGCGGCTATTCGGGACGTTGGGTCCGGTCGTTGTGGGCGAGACCGTCCGGATGTCGCTCCGTGCGCTCGCCAAGCGGAAGAACCAGTACTCGTAGGGTTGTTGGGCCGGGCATGCGCTGGATCCGCCCCACCTCCTGCCAGCCCCAGTCGATGAGGGCGGTACCGGCCGAACGGGCGGACCGATCCACCAAAGTGACGCCGAGCGAAGCCTGGTGGTCGATGAGCAGGCGTTCCTGGAGCCGGCGGGCGAGCCCGCGTGCGTGCTGGTGGGGATGGACCACGGTTTCAAGGATCGCGAAGACGTGTCCGGACGCGGTCAGTTGCTCCAGGTTCTGCGGCAGTGGTCCGTCGAACCCCTGCCACCAGGAGCCGTCGCGCGGCACGGAGAAGCCGAGGACGCACCCCGTCAGGGCCTCCGCCTCGGCGACCAGCATGTCGAATCCCGGCAGTTTCACGTTGTCGGCCAGACGGTGCAGGAACCTCTCTCGGTCGTGGAACTCCTCACCCGGCTCGGTGGCGGAGGACTCCACGTACAGATCCGCCAGGTCCTCCCGCAGGCCCTCGGCCTGCCAGCGGTTCAACCGGCGCAGCCGCACCGTGTCCAGGTCGGGACGCTCTGAGCCTTCGGGATCGGGCGGTTGCCGCGGGGTGCGCATGGGGCGCCTCGGTTCGGGAGACCGGTAGATGTGCGGGAGTGCCATCGTGACCGATGGGCAGTGCGGCGCCGGGGTCCGGGACGTCTCTACAGCAGCATAGCCCCGGATCGGCGCCCCGCCGGGGCCCGTTGGGGGCCCGGGGCCACTGGGGCGCCGATGGACGAACGGTGAACGCGTCGGCCGGAACCATTCGCGGACAGCCGCTGTCGGACGGCGGAAACCCTGTTTGAACGTGGGCTGTCGGGGAGGCCGTCCGGTGTGCGTCGGACTGGAGCACGCCCGTGCGAGCAGCTGTCGCTGCTCCTCTGCGTGCTGCGGTCTGCCGGCCTCCCACGGTGAGTGATGCCCGCCGATCAGGGAGACACGTGCTCATGCCGGACGTACGCACGCAGAGCGGCAGGAGGTGGTGTGTGCCTGGATGCCGATGGCCGTCGACCCGAGTCTCGGCATCGCCTTCGCGAGCTTTGCCATACCGACGATCCTCGGCGAGGCGAAGCGGCACTTCCGTGACGAACTCTGGGGCGTGCATGTGCCGCGGCGCGTACAGGAGCTGCGCGGCCGGGTCCGGGGGCCGCCGGCAATGCGCTCAGCTCTTCAGCTCCGCGGACAGCTACCCGCTGACCGACACCCTCGGTGGCATGGAACCCGGCTTCGACCGGGTCGTCAACCGGGCGGTGTCGACGAACGGCCCTATTCCGCTTCACCTGTACCTGCTCTAGGCTTCACACGGGGAAGACGGGACTGCGGCCGTGTCAGGTAGCAGCAGGTCTTCCCATCCAGGCTCCCAGCCCCCGAGTCGGAAACGAGGCCGGCCGGAGCCGCATCGCCGGAGCACGCGGCTCCAGCCTCCGTCCTCCCGGCATTTCCAGACGGGGTCTTCTCACCAGTCCCGCCGCCGCGGAGGACAATGCGCGAGGACGGTGGAGGGGGGCCTCACATCCTCGTGGCCACGGCCGCCGCCGCCGCACAGCGGCGGCGGCCGTCCGGACCGTGAATCCCGGCGTGGGGGCGGCGGTCGGTGAGCAGGCGCAGAGAGCCGATCGGCATCGGTGCGTCAGGTTTCCCCGTCGGTCCGTTCGGGTTCCGTGTCCGGGGAGAAGCGGAGCCGGTGGGCCACCACGTCGGCGGCCACCTCGGCGAGCCGGCGTCCCTGCGTGTAGGAATGGGCGCGCAGCCGTACGAAGGCTTCGTCGATGCCGACACCGAGCTGGAGCGGTGCACACGTCCACCCCACCGACCCGGGCACCACGTCCAGCCATCCAGAGCGCGACGGTCCGAGCACCCACCTGGGGCGCCGCGCACCCGCATCCTGGAGACGGAGGAGGAGGGGTGAATTCCGGGAGTCGGTGTCAACTGGCTTGATCTCAAGCCTGGTTGACCTGCGGATTCGTTTCGCGGGCCGGGCTGTTGGGCAAGGATCGGGCAGCGTGGTCCCGGCCCGTTCGGGCCTGGGCGGCTTTGGTCGCCTGAGGGAGGGGGGAAGCGCTGTGCGTGACCATGTGGGGACTGTGGACGGGCGGCGGCTGCGGGTCGAGGTGTCGGGGCATCCGGACGGGCATCCGGTGTTTCTGCTGCACGGCACACCGGGCAGCCGGGTCGGGCCCCGGCCACGGCCCATGTTCCTGTACCAGCGCGGCACTCGCCTCATCAGCTACGACCGCCCCGGCTACGGCGGTTCGGACCGCAGGGCCGGGCGCCGGGTGGTGGACGTCGTCCAGGATGTGGCGGTCGTCGCGGACGCGCTGGGCGTGGACCGGTTCGCGGTGGTCGGCCGCTCCGGCGGCGCACCGCATGCCCTGGCCTGCGCCGCGCTGCTGCCGGACCGGGTGACCCGGGCCGCCGCGCTCGTCGGGCTCGCCCCGCGCGACGCGGAGGGGCTCGACTGGTTCGCGGGCATGGCGCCCTCCAACGTCGACGAGTTCCGCACCGCGTTCACCGACCCCGAGCGGTTCGAGGAACGGCTGATCCCGCGCTCCGACGCCATCCGGAGCGACCCGGCGCGGCTGCTGGAGGAACTGCGCCGGGATCTCACCGCCGACGACCGTTCGATCGTGTCGGACACGGCGATGCGGTCCATGCTGCTGCGCAACTTCCGTGAGGCGCTGCGTACTTCACCGTACGGCTGGATCGACGACGCCCTCGCGCTGACCGGCCCCTGGGGGTTCGACCCCGCGGACATCCGGGTCCCCGTCCTGCTGTGGCACGGCGAGCAGGACGTCTTCTCCCCGGCCTCGCACGCCTCCTGGCTCGCCGCCCGCATTCCGCAGGCCAAGAAGGTCGTCGAGCCGACGGCCGCGCACTTCGCGGCCCTGCGCGCCCTCCCCAAGGTGATCGGCTGGCTGATCGAGGGCGCGCTCGTCTGACGAGCCCCTCACACCGACAGCGGTTCCAGGTCCCGGTATATGCGGCGGTCGTCGGAGGCGACCTGGATGATGCCGTTGTCCTCGCCGAGCAGCATGCGCAGTTCGGTGAGGGCCTCCTCGCGGATCTGGTGGGCCTCGTCCTCGCGGCCCATCGAGGCGAGGGTGAGCGCGTAGTTGGTGACGACGGCCAGGGTTTCGGGGTGGTGCGCGCCGAGGACGATGCGCAGGGTGGTCATGGCCTTCTCCTCCAGGACCTTGGCCTCCTCCCAACGACCTTGGTCCGCAAGGACGTTGGCATAGTTGACGCCGCAGAAGAGGGTGTGCGGGTGCTTGTCCCCCAGGATCTCCGCCATCCGTCGCAGGACCTGGCGGAAGACCTCCTCCGCCTCCTCGACGTCCCCGCAACCCCATTGGAAGATCCCGAGGTTGTTCAGCGCGGCCTGGGTGTAGGGATGGGCCTCGCCCGGCACCTTCACGTACTCGGCGAGCGCCTCCCGTGCCACCTCGCGCGCGGCCTCCCGCTCGTCGGCCGCGAACAGGTCGGCGGCCAGGTTGAGATCGCAGGCCAGGGAGTCCGGCGTCGGCTTCGGGTACTGCGCGCGGTACTCGGCACGCGTCGCCGTCGTCAGCCGCCGGGCGTCCTCGAACTGCCCCGCCCGGCGCAGCGACACGGCGAGCGACTTGGCGCACCGCAGCGTGCCGGGGAAGCCCTTGCCGAGGAGGCGCTTGTGGGCGTCGTACGTTCGCGACAACAGTGCCACGGACTCGGAGTAGCGGCCGACCTCGCGCAGATCGCGGCCGAGGCGCTCGGCGGAGGCCAGCGTGTAAGGGTGGTCGGGGCCGAGGACCTCCATACGGCGGTCCAGGGTGTCCTGGTCGAGGACGCGCGCCTCGCCGTAGTTGCCGACCATGCGCAGCGCGAGCGCGAGGTTGTTGGCGGCGCTGAGGGTGCGCCGGTGCGACTCGTGGAAGATCTGGCTGAACCCGTCGTGCGCCTCCTTCGCGAGACCCACCGCCGAGGTGTACTCGCCGAGCGCCGCCAGGTCGCTGGCCAGGTTGGATGTGGTCACATACGTGTGCGGGTGCGAAGAACCGAGGACGCGGCGCTGCCGCTCGAGCAGCTCCGTGTCGATGTCGCGGGCCTCCACGTACCGCCCCTGGGAGCGCAGCACGCTGGCGAGCTGGCAGCGCAGGTACAGGTACTGGATGTCGTCCTCGCCCAGCAGGTCCTTCCAGTGCGCGAGGAGTTCCTCGCCGCGGCGCTGGGCGCCGGGGAAGTCGCCGCGCTTCCAGAGGTAGCGGATGCGGTCGATGAGCAGCCGGCGGGTGCCGGCGTCGATGCAGTTGCGGGCGTCGGAGGCGGTGAGGTGCGGCCAGATGACGGCGAAGCGCGGCCAGGTCTCCGGGTCGTCGATGGGCTCGTCGCCGTCCGGACGGGCGCCGGCCAGCACGGTGTGCACGACGTGCCGGGCCTGCTGCTGCTCCTCCTCGGTGAGCTGCGCCCGGATCACGGCCTGCACCAGCCGGTGGACCTGGATGCTGTTGCTGACCTGGTCGACCTTGGCGAGTGCGAACCGTCCTATCTCCCGGATGACGCGGCCGAGCAGCAGACTCTCCTGGAGTGAGGCGTCGTACGGCTTCAGCGCGTCGATCATCTCCTTGCTGTAGAGCAGGTGCGAGGAGATCGGCTCGGGGGCCAGGAAGGCGCACAGCTGGAGCAGCCGCACCGAGGCCGGGGAGCGTTCCTTCAGCCGGGCGATGGAGATGTTCCAGGTCGCGGCCACGGAGTGGGAGTAGTCGGCGGGCTGGTTGAGCGCCAGTACGTCGGTGGTCTGGTCGGCGAGCTGCTGGAGGTAGTCGGCGATGGGGGTGGCCGTCTCGGCGAGCCACGCAGCCGTCTGCTCCACCGCGAGCGGCAGGTCGCCGACCGCGCTCGCCACCTGGTCGGCCTCCTCGACACTGAGGCCGGAGGCCCGCCGGGTGAGGTGCTCGATGCTCTCCTCGCGCAGGAAGACGTCGATGGGCAGCGCCGAACCGCCTTGCACCCAGGCCTGGTTGCGCGAGGTGATGAGGATGTGGCCGCCGCCCTGCGGGAAGTAGCGGGAGAGCCAGGACGGGTCGTCGGCGTTGTCGAAGATGAGGAGCCACCGCTTGGTCGGCAGCCCGCGGGCCAGCATCTGCACGGCTTCCTGGCTGGCCATCGTCATGTCGTCGCCGCCGGGCGCGCCGATGCGGGCGGCCAGTTCGGCGAGCGAGGCGACCACGTCGTCCTCGTGCTCGGCCGAGGTCCACCACACCAGGTCGTAGTCGGCCATGAAGCGGTGCACGTATTCGATGGCGACCTGTGTCTTGCCGACCCCGCCGAGGCCGAACAGTGCGAGCGGCTGCGGCGCCATCTGGGAGGCGCCGCTGTCGAACTGGTCGCGGACCCGGTCCAGGATGACGTTGCGGCCGGTGAAGGTGTTGTTGCGCTGCGGCGCGTTCCAGTGCGCCGGAGTGCTGCCCGGGAAGCGGGGACCGGACGTGCCGCTCTCCACGGACTGCCCGGGCAGGTCGACGGCGCTCAGCAGCGAGACGACGCACTGCGCCTGGTCCAGCCGGTGCAGGTCGACCGGGTTGTGGTCCAGGTACGACGTGGGCAGCCGGACCTCGTCGACCCGCAGCGGGGTCACCGCACCGCGCGGGGTCTCCGTGTCGGCCTCGGTCAGCGCGCGCCAGACCGCGTCCGCGTACCGGGACTTCTGGAAGGCGTTCGACAGCAGAACGAGGATGCGGGTCGTGTTGTCCGAGCGTTCGACGGGGCCCGCCGAGATGTCGTGCTGGGTCACGTTGCAGCCGGAGCGCTTGAGGAGCGACTCGACCCAGTCGGCCCACATGCGGTTCTCCGCCGCGTACGCGACGACGACGTCCGTCGCGGTGGTCAGCGGGCGCCGCCGCAGGAACGCGTCGCGGCAGCGCAGCCGTACAGGTTCGGGGACCGTGGGCAGGGTGGTGACCTTGCCCTCCGAGATGACGGTGGTGAGGCGTTCGAAGGCGGACAGCAGCGAGTTGGCGATGCCGCTCTCGTCCCCGACGGTGGCCAGCGTCTCTTCGTAGGCGTAGTACGGCCGGTAGGGGATCTCGACGTTCCCCCAGTACGCGGTCAGCTCCTCGGCGCTCAGCTCGCCCTCGTCGGGGTTCTTGGGCAGACCGTCGAACTTGAGGCGGGCCAGCGCCCGTCCGGCGTCGACCTTCTCCTTCTCGCCCTCGTCGATGCGCATCGGTACCGGCAGGACGCGGATCCTGCGCTTGCGGTAGCCGTCCTGCACGCTGCGGGCGACGGCGGCCGCGCCGTCCATCGACTGGTCGCTGAGGGTGAAGCAGTCCACGAGGATGTCCGGCATCTGGATCGTGCAGATGTCCGCGCTGTCCGACAGCCCGGTGCGGCTGTCGATCAGGACGTAGTCGTACGACGCCTTCATGCTGTCGCGCAGCGCGTCCAGGAAGAGTCCGCCGCCGAGCCGCTCGTAGAAGTTGTCCCACTCGAAGGACGACACGGTCGCCGAGTACGAGCGGTCCTGGCGGCCGGCGGAGAGGAAGTCGAGCGAGCCGCCCTCGGCGAAGCGCAGTCCGAGGCGCTCGGGGGTGAGCGAGATGGCGTGCTGTTCGACGTCGGCGAAGTCCAGGTGCCAGGGGCCGGAGCGCTGGGTCCCGGCGGTCGCGGCCCAGGCGTACTCGTTGATGATGTCGATGACGCCGGTGGTGGCGGCGAGCGCGCTGGGATCGAGGAACGGGTGGAAGAAGCGGTGCAGGCCGGGGGCTTCCAGGTCCCAGTCGACGGTCAGTACCCGCTTGCCGTTGGCGGCGAGGATCCAGGCCGTGTTGGCGAGGGCCATCGTGCGGCCGGTGCCACCTTTGTACGAGTAAAAGGTGATGATGCGTCCGTCCTGCGCGGCCGTCATGCTTCTCCTCCGTGGTCGGGTCCCGCGCCCGGGCGCGGCGGCGGGTGGGTGGGGCCCACGAGGCGGGGCCTGGGCAGGTGCGGGCCGGCGGGCGGGTTGGCCGCCGCGTGCTTGAGGTACTGCCGGGTCGCGTGCGCGACGACGGCCGGGAGGACGTCGGTGAACGCCTTGAGGGTCGGTACGCCGTTGACGGCGATCCGGCAGTCGGTGCGGCGCCCCCGGTCCAGGATCAGCGGCAGGGTGCGCTCCAGTTCGGCCGTGAGCTTCTGGCCCTCGGCGCCGTGACACTGCACGTCCGCCCGGTTCCAGGGGACGACGGCGCTGATCCAGGGGCGGGCGCGGGTGTCGAAGGCCTTGAGTCTGCGCCGGCGTTCCTCGTCGGCGAGGGCCCAGCGGTCGACGAGCAGGATGCCGGGCCTGCTCGGGGTCGCCTTCTCCTGGTCGGCGGTGGCGCCGAGGGGGCTGTCCTCGTCGCCGGGGTCCTCGTCGTCGAAGGAGGACACGGTGATCCGGTAGTCGAGCGAGCGGATCAGCTCCTCGGCGAGCGCGGGCAGCGGCCGGGTGCTCTCCGAGTGGTACGGGTTCCAGTCCTGGGCGTCCTCGCCGTACGGGCGGACGTCCCGGTGCTCCGGAAGACTGTGCCGGGTGGGGGCGGCGATGGTGAGGTGGATGCGCCGGGGGCCTTCGCCGCGCGGTTTGAAGGCGCTGGGCGTGGACTCGTACGGGCGGGGGCGACTGGCGGGGAGCGGGGACTCGTGGGCGACGCGGACGATGCGCTGGGCGAGGGCGAGGACTATTTCCTCGTACTCGTCGTGCAGCCGGTTGAGTTTTATCAGCCCGTATATCCCGTTGGCCGCATAGCGGTCGCCGAGTGCGGCGTGGTCGATGTGGATATGCCGTACGGAGTCCGGGAGTTGGGCGTAGTCGACGTGGGTCCACAGGGCCGGGACGATCGCCGGTACGTCTCCGGCGCCGGTCGTCCGGGCGCGCAGAATGCGCTCGTTGAACGCGAACCACTCGCGGCCGCAACTCTCGCTGGTGAAGTAGCGCGGCGAGAACAGCGGCACGAACACCCGGCAGGTGGCCAGGTTTTCGCTGAGTTTCTCCGGCCAGCCGTCCCCCGAGCGCATCTCCCGGTCCATGAAGCCCGCGGGGACGCCGGCCGGGAGGTCGGTGAGCGCCATGATGTGGTCGCAGAGATCCGTGAAGAGCCTGTGCACCCAGTGATCGGGGTCGCCGCCGCCGGACCCCCAGGTCGGCGTGTGCGCGTAACTCAGAAAAAAGTAGGGCCAGTTGTCCGATGCCCGTTCCCGATCAGTTGCGTTCACGCGCCCCCCTGCCTGCCGATGACGCCTTCGTCCCGCCGCTGGCGCCATCTGGCCGGAACCAACAATGTGCCCGACGACCTGCCCAGACGGGTCGCCGCTTTCACGTCATTTACTGGCGATATCCAGTCATCCGTGCGACATGCGCGCGCCGACGAAGTCGACGGCCGGGCGCATATCGAAAAGAGTCACTTTCCTCCCCGCCAGTTCGCCCCCCGTGAGAAGTGCGGGAGGAAGTTCAGCCCCGTGAACGGAGAACTCGCTGTCGTCCAGGGCGGTGTCCTCGTAGGTGACCCAGTTCCCCTTCCCGCCCGTCACGCACTGGTAGGTGCGCGTGGGCCGGGGCGGAGTCGTCCGGTACTCGGCGAGATGGAACGCGCTGCACACCCCGAACCCCACCCGCAGCAGCAGGACTTGGGCCCCGGCCGCGTACAGCCGGGCCAGCGGCGAGCGCTCCCCGAGCAGACAGTGCGGATCGTGCCCGTCGAGCAGCTCGGCGGCGCGCGGCCCGAGCGCCGCCATGGAGGTCTGCGGGTGGGCGCTGCGCACGGCGCCGGGGGAGGTGCGGACGCACTCGGCGAGCCTCCCCATGGCCAGGCAGGGCGTGGTCTCCGGCTCGAACGGGAGCATCGAGGCGCGGAACTCCTCCTTCTCCCGTTCGGACAGGTGGTTCGTCAGCGCCCGGTGGGCCCGGGACGTGCGGGAGTTCTCCTGTGTGAACGCGGGCACGACCAGCGTGCCGCCCTGGCCCAGGGCGTCGAGCAGGGTGTCCCGGACCTCGGTGTCGCGCAGCCCGCTGCCGCCGAGGGAGGCGTGCACCATGAGGACACCGCCTCGGCGGATGCCCGATGTCTTCAGGAGAAGGGCGAGTTCATCGCTGGTGGAGGGGCCGGGGGTGGCGGTCACGTCTGTGCGTCCATCTCGGTCCACTCGGTCCGGAGCTGGTCGGCCACCGCCGTGCCGCTCTCGGTGAGTTCCCGCTCGGGCAGTGCGGCCAGTTCCTGAAGCGCCTCCCGCGCCCGCTTCGACGCGATGGACCGGGCTTCCGTGTCGGGGCTCTCGTGGCGGTCCTGGAAGGCGGCGGCACCGATGAACTCGTTGACGTCGTCGAGCAGTTGACCGGCCCTGCTGCCCGCCGCGGTCAGCTCCGTCGTCTCCCGCAGGGCGGCGAGCCTCGCCCGCCGGCCGAGGAGGGGTAGGTGGAGCAGGAACTCCTCGGGCGCTACGTCGACGGCCACTCCCAGCGCGCCGGGGGCGTGCACCCCGAGGTGCATCCCCGCGCCCTTCACCAGCGGTGTCACGGTCGTGGGCACCAGGGTGTTCAGGTCGCTGCGCCAGCCGGGCAGCCGATCGTCCATGATCTCGTACGCCCGGGTCAGCAGCTTGCCGAAGAGCTCGCGCTCGTCGAGGTCCAGGGGGTCGGTGACGGGGGCGGGGAAGCAGTGGCGGAAGGGGTCGGCGTCGTCGATCACCAGGCCGTTCTCCACCCACTGCAAGGGGCGCCAGTGCTCGGACTCACCGTCGCCCCGGCGGACTCGTACGGTTCCTTCCGCGTGGCGTACGCGGAAGCCGTCCTCCTCGGCCGTGACCTCGATCCGGCCGGGCTTCGGCAGACGCACGGTGCCCAGGGTCGGAAGGTGCAGCTGCTGGGCCGGGTGCTCCCAGGCCAGGGTCGCGTCGGTCCGGGTGCGGGCGGCGGCGGCCATCAGGAAGGAGGCGAGCCAGGCAGGTCGGGGAGGTCCGTCCAGGCCTCGGTTCAGTGCCGCGCGCGCATACGAATGGGTCAGCATCTCGCTGAACGCCGGTGCCGTCTGCGCGCTTTCGTCAAGGCGGTGCAGGAGCTGCCATGCCGCGGTCCACTCCGCGTCCGTCGTGGTGCGGTACTGCATGATCACCAACAGCTCACGCGTCAACGCTTCCTGAGCGAACCGGAGTTCCCCGGGATCATGGACGGCCGGGGCGAACGGGCGGTCGGTGATCCGTTCCGCCACCCCGTCGACGAAGGCGCGCAGGTCGGCGCAGAAGACGGACGGGTTGTCGAAGCCCCGCTCGGTGCTGTAGCGGTGTGCGTACAGTCCACCCCCGCAGGACTCCACGACGGGGCAGCGCCTGCAGATCTCGCTGACGCCCTCGATGCCCAACTGGCGGGCCCGCACGCCGGGATGCCGGACGTACTCCTCGAAGGTGTGGTGGAAGACGTCGTAGCCGGTGGCGGGCGCTCCGTCGTAGGCGGTTTTCAGGGAGTCCGCCTGCTCGATGGTGCCGTCGGTCTCCACGACCGCGAGATCGGAAGAGGCCAGCCCCATGGCCTCGGTGAGCGGCGGTCCGCCGCGCAGGGTGCTCTGCACCGAGTCGAAGGTGCGCACCTCCATCGGGCGGCCCTGTTCCTGCCAGCGGTCGAAGATCCTCAGCAGCCAGTCCGCATACGGAGTGGGGGAATCCGTGTTTCCGGGGGGCGGTGGATTGTCCCAGGTGGAATGCGGAAGCAGATAGTCGATGCGAGGGGGTTCGAGAGCGGCGAGGGCGTCATGGACGGCGAGGGGATCATTCGCCACGTCCACGGTGCACAGCAGACCCTGGAAGAGGTGACGGTATTCCGGGGAGCGCAGAAGTTCGATCCCGCGCAGCACCTTTTCGTAACTGCTCTTCCCTCGGCGATCCAGCCGGTGCCGGTCATTCGCGGCCTGGTCACCGTCAAGGGAGATACCGACCTTGACGCCGAATTCCCGGAGGACTTCCAGATGCCGCCGGTGCAGCAGCATGCCATTGGTGTGCATGCGCAGATCCACCGTCGTGACGGGGGAGAGGATGCGGGTGAGTTCCTCGCAGATACGGCGCAGCCGGGTCGGGCCCACCAGGAGCGGTTCGCCACCGTGAAGAATGACTGCAATGGAATCGAGCCTGTGTGCCTGGGTGTACGAGAAGAGGCGCAGGCCGATCTGTGTGACCGTTTCCTCGGAGATCACGACCGGGCGATCTCGCCAGCTCTGGTCGGCATGCTCGTACATATAGCAGTGGTCGCAAGCGATGTTGCATCTGCTATGGATCTTCAGGACCAGTTCCTGGATGTGGGTCACCCGCCAAGCGTACGGGTCATCGGCTACAGTCGGGGCCAGTTCAACTCGTCATCCAGTCGCACGAGTTGGAGTGGATGCACACGCGAGTCCGGGGCTCTCGGCGATGGGTGCGCCAAGAGCCCCGGATCGTTGGGCCTAGGGTCGTTCAGATTGCGGCGTCAAACGTGATCGCCTTCTTCGAACTCCACCCGGCGGCATAGGTCAACCGGCCGGTCGACCTCATGACTGCGGCCCTGTCGGCAGCCACCACGGAAATCGGGGTGTGCTGCTTCTGCCGGGAATCAGCTGATGCCTGCTGGATCGGGGTGGCCCAAGAATTCATGGCTGTCTCATAGCTCCATTCTTCGTTGGCAGATCCAGGCCATCCCGTTCCCGTCGCGAGGTGGGGGATGAGCATGGGCCTGGAGACGACTGGAGACAGCCTGAGATCTGATGCGGATACTTCATCGCGGACAGTAACACGCACGGCAGGCGCTCAGCTACCGGGGGTGACCCTGCTCTCCGTGCGTGTGGGGCCAGGATTTTTCAGGGGTTCACATTCCGGTAATGAGGGCCCTGCGAACGATGTCTTCAGGGGGCAGTGTCACTTTGAGTGATGGTGTTTCGGTTGCCCATCGCTTGAGTCCCCCTTGTGCTTTCCCGCATGTGCGGCACATGACCCGCACATCGGCCCGACGGGCGGGTCATGCGGATGTCGTAGAGAATTCGAGCACCCCCCGTTGGGCGGCAACGTGCGTTCGGAGGGTGATACGTCGGATCGGCCCCGGGCGTTCAAACCGGGCGTTCAGAGAGGTGACTGCCACGTCTCCGTCGTACCCCTGCGGCCGCGGCCGTCCGGGTCCTCCGCCGCCCCGTCGTCCCGCACCGTGAGGCGCACCCCGGAGCGGCCGTCGGGCAGCGTCGCCGTCACGTCCACCACGACCTCGATGCGCGAGACACCGGCCCGGCGGGACGCGGCGGCCAGGGCGCGGCGCAGGGCGGCGAGGAGGTGGCCGGCGGCGGGTTCCGTGATGCGGTTGTCCACGGCGCCGGTGAAGCGGGTGGACGGCTGGAAACCGAGTACGGCGGCCGCGCCCGCGGTCTCGCGCAGGACCTTGCCGCGGAAGGTGGTGGGGGCTTCGGCGGGCGGCTGTTGCAGGGCGAAGATCGCCGTGCGGACTTCCTGAATGGTGGACTGGAGTTCGTCGACGGCCTTGCCGAGGGTGTCGTGCACGTCCTCGGCCGGAGTCCTGCGCTGCGTGGACTCCAGCATCATGCCGGTCGCGAAGAGCCGCTGGACGACGAGGTCGTGCAGGTCACGGGCGATGCGGTCACGGTCCTCGAAGACCGCGAGCCGCTCCCGGCTGTGCTGGGCGTCCGCGAGCACCAGCGCCAGTGCGGCCTGGGAGGCGAACTGGGTGGCGAGCAGCCGTTCCACCGGGCTGTACGGCGGGTCTCCGCGTCGGCGGGGGAGGGCGAGGGTGCCGATGAGGCGGCCAGCGGCCTGGAGCGGCAGCATCATGCTGGGGCCGAACCGGTGCCGTACCCGCGTCGTCATGCGGGGGTCCGTCGCCGAGTCGTCGATGAACACCGGTTCCCCGCCCAGGAGTTGATCGAGTACCGGGCTGCCGGGTTCGATGGTCGTGCCGACGATGTCCCCGGGGTCCTCGTGGGTGGAGGCGGTCACGATCTCCATGCCGCCCTCCGGGGTGGGCTGGAGGATGACGCCGGCCGAGGCGTCGGCGAGGATGCGGGCCCGCTCGGCGACGGTCATCAGCGCGTCGGCGGCGGCCTCCCCGGTCAGCAGGGCCGTCGTGACCGCGGCGGCCCCCTCGATCCAGCGCTCCCGCTGCCTGGCCGTCTCGTACAGCCTGGCGTTTCCGATGGCGATCCCGGCCTGGGCGGCCAGCAGGTGGAGCAGTTGCTCGTCCTCGTCCGTGAACGGGCCGCCCGCCTTGTCGGCGAGGTGGAGGGTGCCGAACACCTCGTCCTGGACGCGGATCGGCACGCCCACGAAGTCGTGCGACCGCCCGACAGACGCCTGCCCGAGGTCCGCCTGCCCGACGCCCGGCTGCCCGGCCTCCGCTCGCCCAGCGGTCGTCCGCCGTGCGGAACGCGCGGGCTCGGCCGTGCGGATCTCCGCGAGCCCGTCCTGCCCGGGGGCGGCCGTGCCGAGTGCCGCGTACCGGGCGCCCGTCAGCTCGGCGGCGCCGTCCACGATGCGCTGGAGGGTGGCCCGCAGTCCGAGGTCGGTGCCGACGCTGAGGACGGCTTCCAGGAGGGGCGGCAGACGGGGGACGGGATCGGTCATCGCCCGGCCCCGCTCAGCCCGCCAGCGGGTCCAGGACCAGCGGCTCGATCTTGCCCTCCAGCATGCAGCCCAGGCCCTGGATGGCACACACGTCGGGCCGCTCGGCGATGTGCACCGGCATACCCGTCGCGTGCCGCAGCATCTGGTCGAGCCCGGGGAGCAGGGCACTGCCGCCGACCATCATGATCCCTCGGTCGGCGAGGTCCGCCACCAGATCGGGCGGGCAGGCGCGCAGGACCTTGCCGATTCCGTCCAGTACGGCGGTCAGCGGGGTCTGGATGGCATCGCGTACGGCGGCGGTGTCGACCTGCACGGAACGGGCGAGGCCGGTGGCCACGTCCCGGCCGTGGATCTCGGTCGACGCCGGGCCGTGCGGGGTCAGCCCGTTCCCGGAGAGGGCGAGCTGCAGGGGCCGTACCGCCTGACTCGGCAGCATCAGCTCGTGCTGGTGGCGCAGATGCTGCACGATCGCGTGGTCCACGGCCTCGCCGCCCACCGGGATGCGCTCGGCGGTGACGATCGAGCCCAGCGACAGCACGGCGAGCTGGGTCGCGGCGGCGCCGCACACCATGACCATCGTCGCCTCGGGCTGCTCCACGGGCAGTCCGCAGCCGACGGCCGCCGCGATGAGCGTGTCGACGAGCTCCACCCGGCGGGCGCCGAGCCCGACGAGCGTCTCGACCGCCGCGCGCTGCGCGAGCGGGTCCGCGTCGTGCGGGGTGCAGGCCGCCGCCCGCAGCCGCGGCTTGCGGCGCAGGGCGCGGCGCACCTTGTCGCCGATCAGGTGGCGCAGCATGCGCTGGGCCATCTCGATGTCCACGACCGTGCCGCCGGACACCGGCCGCACCACGCGGATGTAGTCCGGTGTGCGGCCCGTCATCTTCTCCGCGAACTCGCCGACCGCGATCAGCGCACCCGTCTTCGTGTTCACCGCGGCCACGCTCGGCTGATCGACCACCAGCCCGGCACCCTTCACATACACACGGGTGCGGGCCGCTCCCAGGTCGACGGCGAAATGGCAGCGGCGCAACTGCTCCAGACTGACGGTCATGGCAGATCCTCCCGAGAGCGCGGACCGTACGGATCCGCCGGGTGGCGGTCCTCTCTCGCATCGTGCGGGCCCTGACGGCGCGTCGCCTTTTGTGGGGGGCCGGGCGGGGTGCTGCCGGACGGGTGTATTTGTCCTTTATGTCCGAAATAAAGAACGGCGGAGAGAGGCGGCGGCGGCCGGTGTCAGTCGGCGCGGACGGCTTCGAGCACCGGCAGCAGCGAGGTGACGATCTGTCGGCAGCCCGCGTGCGTGAGCCGCCCCTTGATCCTTTCGGTGGGCGCATAGCCGAGAACGGGGAGCCCGATCATCTTCGCCGCCGCGACCTCGGCGAGCGACGAGGTGATCAGCAGGGCGTCCTCGGGGGAGGAGGTCTCCAGCCACCCCAGGGCGCGGAGCAGGCAGTCGGGGTCCGGCATCAGGAGGGTGAGGTCGTCGGAGCGGCCGTGCACGCCGCCCGCCACCGAGGCGGTGAGGCCGTGTGCCGTCAGATAGGCGGTGATGGCGCCGGCCGAGACGTCCGAGACGACGGCCGCCTGCGGGCCGAGGGCGCCGAGTGCGTCGATCAGGGCGTCGGAGTGTGCGGTGGGGCGGGCCGTGGCCACGGCTGCCAGTTCGATGCGGTCGAGTTCCTGGCGGAGGTCGGTGCCCAGACGGTGGTGCGCCACCGCGCGCAACAGGTCCAGCGGGTCGGACGTATCCGTCACCGGGTACTTGGGGTTGCTCGGCGACAGCAGCCGTTCGCCCGCCAACGCATCGTCGGGATGGCGGCGTTCGACGAAGAGCGCGAGGAGATCACGGGTGACCCGGCCCGGATCCTGTCCGCGGTGCAACCGGGTGAGGGGCCCGTCGAAGCCGAGGAGCACCATCTCGGCGGCGTCGAGGACGGCGGTCGGATCCGGCGCCGTACGGTCGGCCCCGGACGGCGTCCGCTTCGCCGTCCGGGACGGCGGCGGCTCCGGTACGGCATGAGCGGGGCCCTCCTCGGGGGTCAGCACCACCGAACACGCCACCGACAGCCCCGGCACCGGCCACTTGTGCAGCCCGTCCCGCACCGCGAGCTGCGCCGCGCCCGCCCGGCGCAGCGGGTGCCGCCGGGTGAGCCGCCCGGCCGTCCTGACGAGGTGGTCGAGCAGCCGCCCCGATACGTCGCTGGTCTCGCCGCGTACGAAGGCCACCGGGTCGTCGACGTACCACGACAGCTCCACGGATGCCGCGAACGAGCCGCTGAGGGAACTCGGCAGGGACACCCGGTGCGATGACTGGTGGGTGGTGAGGTCGACCTCGTAGTACGTGATGGAGGTGCGCAGCGGGCGTGTGCCCAGGGGGCGGTCGGGGGTGAGGAGGGTCAGCGGGCCGTCCGGCTGGGTGTGCACGACGGCCGAGCGGCCCGGCCTGGGGGTGGGGATCGCGCGGAGGTCGCGTGTCGTGAACGGGCCCCGCACCAGGTCGCGTTGCTCGGGCTCGGAGGCCGTGGCGGGCACGTTCAGCGAGCAGTGCCAGGCGAGGGTCGGGCCGGTGGGTGAACTGCGGTGCACGGGCTGGAATGCGCTGATGGGGTCGGCGCCGCTCGTCAGCAACTCCTCGTGCAGGGCAGGGGAGAGGACGACCACGATGTCCGCCGTCGAGTCCGCGAGGGCGGCTTCCAGGTCGGGCTGCCTGGTCGGCGCGCCGGGACCGGCGAAGTGCGCGGTATGCCAGAAGGTCACCCGGATCTTCGGCGGGTCCTCCAACTCCATGAGCGCGCCGGGGAGTTCGCGCAGCACCACGTTCAGGATGGGCAGTACGGAGGCGTCCGGCTCGGTGATCACCACGTAGCCGTTGTCGCGGGCGAGCATCTCGTACGCGTTCGAGGCCAGGTCGCTGAGCGAGAGCAGCCAGGTCAGTGTGCGGCCGAGGACGGTGTGCGCCGCCCGGTGGTTCCCTGGCTCCGTGAACTCGGCGACGACGGTGGCACGACCGTGCTCGGGCGCGGCGAGGAGTTCGCGGTGGAGCTCCGACATGGCGGGGTTCGGCTCGCTGTGCTGCTGCTCCTGGTGCCCCTCGTAGGTCTCGTACGACTCGATCGCCTCCGCGATGCGGCCTTGCCCATTGAGAGCCAGGATGTGCAGCCGGCGGAAGTCCTCCCGCTTGGGGTGCTCCTGGAGGAGTGCGGTGAGGTCGGTCGCCGCCTGCTCGAAGTTGCCGAGTTCCAGGTCGAGTTCGGCGCGAGTGACGCAGAGGGTGAGGCGGAGGAAGCGGAGGCGGGTGCGGACTGTTTCGGCGGCGGTGCCGGGAACGCCGTCGAGAGGTTCGCCGTACCAGAGGTCGAGGGCGTACTGGGCGGCGTCGCGCGCTCCTGCCGGGTCGCCGTTGTCACGGCGGGACTTCACCTGGGTGATGCGCTCCTCGCAGCGGTGGACGTCGATGGTCTGTGGCGGAGCGTGCAGGGCGTAGCCGTCCGCTGTCATGGCCAGGACGCCCGGGCCGAGGGCCCGCCGCAGCGCGGAGGCGTAGGTGGACAGGAGCTGTCCGGGGCCTTCCAGGAGGTGCTGGCGGTGCGGCCCCCACATTCCTGCGGTCAGTTCCTCGTAGGTCACGGTCCTGCCCTGCCTGAGAAGCAGCATGCAGAGCAGGGCCTGCGCCCGGGGGCTGGCGATGTCCACGGGCAGATCGCCTCGGCTGATCCGCACCGGTCCGAGCAGGCGGTAGCGGATGCGGTCTGCTGTGATGGCGTCCAAGACCTCGTCGAAGGCGGGGGACAGCAGCAAATTCCTGCCGTGGCGCTGGGTGAAGGTGGCCGTCGATTGCAGGTCGCGGACGGCATCGACGAACGGCCGTCTGAAGTCGTCGGGCACACCGGGGAGATCGCCCGGTGACCTGCCGCCGGCCAGATTCATCAGCAGATGCCCGAAGGCCCCCAGGTCCATGTCCTCGGCGGGTTCCTCCACCGCCCCCGCGGTGAAGTGGGTGATCTTCACCGTGCCGTCCGGTTGCACCAGCAGGCTGTTCGGTGTGAGCCGACCGTGTGCGACGCCGTGTTCATGTGCGGTCCTGAGGCCCGACGCGACCTGCTGGGCGAGGGGCGCGAGCAGAGTGAAGGGCAGCTGGAAGCCTCCCTCGGCCGTCAGTTCCGCGACGGTGAGTCCCTCCACGAACTCCGTGACGAGATACGGGACGCCGCCATCGACCCCGAAGTCGTGGATGGCGACCACGTTCGGGTGGCTGAGTCCGGAGAGCAGACGCAGCCTCTCCAGAAGCCGTTCCTGGTTCCGCTCGGCGGAGTGGGAGTACTCGTACACCGCCACGGACCGGCCGAGCCGCATGTCCAGCGCCCGCCACACCGTCGGCGCCCCCTGCCCCAGCCGCCGTACGAGCCGATACCTTCCCAGGATCAGCCCTTCGGAGTTCCCGTGGCCCCCGAGTCGCAGCACGCTCTCCTGCCGCACCGTCGCGAACGGCTCGCCCTCAGCCGCAGGGGTGTCGCCGCCCGGCGCCAGCACCGGGAACTCCCCGGCGGCCACCCCCGCCCGCGCGTCGATCAACGCACCCACCCGGGCGACGAGTTCGGACGTGCGGCCGTGGGCCGAGCGGGGCAGGGTGCGCAGGAGGAGGGGGCGGACGCCGGGGCGGAAGGCGTACGAGTCCGGCGCGGTGCCGGTGCCGGTGTTGGTGAGCAGGCCGCTCAGGATGACCTCGGCGAGGTGCTGCGGCTGCGGGCGGCGCTCGATCGCGGCCTGGACCAGGCGCATGACCGGCAACTCGGGGCGCCCGACGGCGAGATGGCCGGCGAGGCGGAAGGCCTCGGGGGAGGCGAGGGAGCGGAAGCGCAGGACCAGTTCCTCGGGGGAGAGCCGCTCCACATCGCCCCGGCCCTGCTCGTCCAGCGGCGCGGGCGGCGGCGTGGGCCCCAACAGGCCGACGGAGCCCGGGAGTCGGCCCGCACCGGCCACCAGCGACGACCAGTTCGCCAGCCAGGGCGCCGCGGGCTCCAGGACCGGCAGCGGGAGTACGTCGGAGGGGAGGCCCTCGGTGAGGTAGGAGTCCACGGTGTACGTGGCGTTCGGCGCCGCCGGCCACGGTGCGGCGAGCTGCGCGGGCTCGGCGGGCAGCGCGCTGGTGCGCCACAGCCGCTCCGGCAGCGGCTGGACCACGGCGACCGGCATACGGGTCGCCCAACGGCGCAGCGTGCGGTACCAGCGGGCGCCCGCCGCACCGCCCCGCCACTGCGGGCCCATGCAGTCGCTGATCAGCAGGGTGAGCGTGCGGCCCGGCGCGTACGACTCCTGCGAGCCCGGCCGCCGTACCCTCCCGTCGGCGTCCAGCCGGTGCAGTTCCACCGTGCGGAAGACGCCCGACTGGGCGAGCGTCGTGTGCAGTTCGCGGACGAGCGGGCGCCAGACGGGCATGGTCGGCCCGGTGTCGTGCACGAGGTGCAGGGTGAGCCAGCGTTCGGTCGCGGGACGCAGCACGGGCAGCCACCACTGCGGGGCCGCGCCGAGGCCGGCGATCCGGTGCGCGGTCGCCTCCTCGTCGAGCTCCTGCCCCACGGGCGCGGGCACCCGGCGCTTGAGCGGGCGCAGGGTGCGTTGCAGGCCGAGGGGGTGGGACAGCATCGGGGGAGCGGGGGCGAGCAGGGTGGTGTACGGGGTGAGGGGGGCGTCCGCATCCGCCGCGCCCGGCAGCCTCAACGGGACGCGTTCGTCGAAGTGTTGGGGCGGAGACGCCGGGGGTGCGGCAGGAGGCAGGGGTGGGTCCGGTGGTGCGGGGTCCTGGACCGCGGGCGGCGGCGGCGGAGCGGGCACGGCGGGCCGGGGGTCCGCCGGGGCCGGCTCGGCAGGTGCCATCTGCGCGGCCAGCCACAGCAGTTCGGCCAGCTCGACCGATGTCGGCCGCTCCCCGCCGCCCGCCCGCTCCAGCAGCGAGGCGAGCTCGTCGATTCCGGCGCCGCCCTCGGCCTCCGGACGGCGCCCGGGATCAGAACTCATCGTCGTCCCGAGCCCGGCTCAGATACGGCATCAGCTGCTCCGCCAGCTCGTCACGGGACTTCGCGTCGACACCGGCCGAACCCGCGAGATAGATGGCGTTGAGGAGTTGGTCCGTGGCGAGTTCGCCGACGTTGCCGCGGGAGACGAAGCGGGCGATCAGCTCACGGGCGTAGGCGTCCGGCTCGCCCAGATGCGCGCGGACGATGCTCTCCAGGTGGGCGTCGCGGGGCTGGTGGAGTTCGAGGCGGACGCAGCGGCGCAGAAAGGCGGGCGGGAACTCGCGCTCGCCGTTGCTGGTGAGGACCACGAAGGGGAAGGCCCGGCAGCGGACGCGGCCCCGGGAGACGGTGACGCGGTCGTCGGTGCCGTCGACCATCACCTCCGCCTCGGGCGTGTGCCGGGCGGCGCGGGCCAGCTCGGGGATCTCGTACTGGCCCTCCTCCAGGATGTTCAGCAGGTCGTTGGGCAGGTCCAGGTCGCTCTTGTCGATCTCGTCGATGAGCAGGGCGCGCGGACGGCCGTACGGGAGCAGGGCGGTGCCCAGCGGGCCGAGCCGCAGATGGTCCTGGAGCCCGCCGTCGGCCGGCAGTTCACGGGCGGCGGAGCGCCCGGCGGCGTAGAGGCGGGACAGCGGGTCGTACTGATAGAGGCCGTCGTGCAGGGTGGTGCGGCTGGTGATGTTCCAGCGCAGCACCGGGCCGAGCCGCAACTCCCGTGCCACCGCGTACGCCAGGCTCGACTTGCCGCTGCCGGGCGGGCCCGTCACCAGCAGCGGGCGGCGCAAGTACAGGGCGGCGTTGACGAGTTGGACCGCTCCGTCCGTGGCGCGGTAGGTGCGGGCGCGGTGCCTGCGGTCCGGGGACGTGGCCGAGGTGTCGCCGTCCTCCGCGGGGGTCGCCAGCTCCGGCCCGCCGTCGAAGGCGCGCCACGGCGGCGGGGCGGGAAGGTCCGCGATGCCGTCGTGGGGCTCGCTCCCACCCGTGTAGACGGGCCACAGGGACATGGTCTCTCCGTATCTCGATCTCGTCGGGCGGCTCAGGGGGGTCGGGGTGGCCGGGTGCGGGCGGGGTGCTCAGCCGACGGGGGAGTGCAGATAGCCGACCGGGTCGGGCAGGCATCTGGGGTCCTCCCAGAGCAGCGCCAGATCGTATGCCCAGTGCGGCTCCGGGGCGTCGGAGGCGTACGCCGTCTCGCGCAACTCGTGGATGTGCGAGGGGAGTTCGCCCGGCGGAAGGCCCGCCAGATGTTCGGCGAGGCGGTCCAGGAACACGGCGCCCGTGCAGTCGCCGTGCGCCCCGCCCCGGTGCTCGCCCCGGCAGCCGGTGCGCGGCCAGAGCATCACCGGGACGGCCGCGTTCAGGCTCGCCTGGAACAGCCGCCGGGTGCCGTCCGCGCGGGGCGGAGTGCCGAAGCCCACCATGTCAGCGCCGCGCCGCAGGCCGATGGTCAGCTTCACCGGGTCCTGCCCGACGGCCCCGCAGTCGATGCGGTGCAGCCGCGCCCCGGGCTGGGCGTCGAGGTGCCGCCACTTCTGCAGCAGCTTGTGCTGGAGGCCGCCGCTGCGCCGCCGCTCCAGGTCCATCACGACGAGCGGTGCGAAGGCCCCGAGCGGGCTGTCGTCGTCGGTGCTGCGCTTCCAGTGCGCCACGTCCGCGTTGAGCCAGCGGCGCGGCAGCACGAACGCGATCAACTCCCGGGCGCCCGGCTCCAGTTCGTGGTACGCCTCGTCGATGCGCTCCAGGACGTAGGGGCGGACGCCGTCGACGGGGAGCGGGCGCGAGCCCACCACCCGGCGGTGCCGTCCGTTGTACGCCGACACCTCGACCAGGAACTGGCCCTCGCCGCTGCCGCTCGGCGCGATCTCGACGAGGATCGGGGACCAGCCGGGCGCCACGGCGGGCGGCCTCGGCGGAGCCGGGTACCGGCGCGGGCGCGGCCAGGAACGCAGGGCGCTCCGGGTCGGCGCGTCCTCCACGAAGTCCGCGAGGCGCGCGGCGAACCGGGCGGCGGCGCCGCTGTCCGGGACCTCGGAGAGCAGATACCAGGCCGCGTCCCACAGGGAGGCGAAGCCGTGCGGCGGCAGGGGCGGGCCGAGCGGGCCGACCGCGTCCCGGAACAGCCGCTCGAGCTCGCATCGCGGCCCGCCCCGCTCCGCGACCGCCTCGATGAGCCGCCGCAGCCGCTCCTTGTCCCCCCGCCCGTACTCCGGTGTCGGGATCAGTTCGCCCAGGCGCGGCCAGTAGCGGGCCATGACATGGGCGGGCAGCATCCGGCCGTTGCGGATCTCGGGGCTGCGCGCGGCCGCCGAGACCATGCCCACGACGCGTCCGCTCTCCGCGAGCGTCACCGCGGCGCCGCTGAACCCGGGCACGAGCGGCTGCCCGTGCGCGGCCCACGCCTCCAGCTGCACCCACTCCCCGGCGATCAACTGGTCCCCGGTGGCCCGGTATTCGGCGAGCGTGCCCTCGTCGTACCGCTTGGGGAAGCCGTACGCCAGCAGTCGGCGCGGTGGGTCGCCGTACGCGTCGGAGGGGGTCGCGAACTCGGCGGGCTTCAGTGGCACGGGGTGGTCGAGTTCGAGTACGGCGACATCGCCGGGGTCGGTGTCCCGGCCGTCCCAGCCGCCGTGCGCGACCACCTGGGCGCGCAGGTCCCTCTTCCCGTCGGCGAACGGGACGCCGAAGGAGACGGTCACATCGTCCGTGCGGCTGCGGGCGACCACATGTGCGCAGGTCAGGATGTGCCGGTCGGTGACCAGGAACCCGGCGCCGGTCTCCCGCCCGCAGCTGATCCTGGCGTGCCAGGAGGCGCTGGTCATGCCTGCCCGGCGGTCCCGGGGGATCCGGCGCCGTCGGACCGGCCGGGTGCGCCGGCCCCCTGGGCCGGTTCGGACTGCCCCGGTGACGCGGACCCATCGGCGGGCTCGGACGGTCCGGGCGACCAGGAGAGCTTGACCACCAGGTGGCCCTCGACCGCGCTCTTGGCGATCAGGGCGCCCGCCTCGGCGGTGAGCCTCACCCCGAACTCGATCTCCACGGAGTCGGGCCGCAGAGTGCCGTCGCGGAACACCCGCAGCGCGGACTCGGCGGCGGCCCGCACGCCCTCCAGCGAGCCCTCGAAGGTGCGCGCCGCCTGGACCGTTCCGTCGTCGCGGGCGACCAGCCGGGAGCCGGACTCGTCCTCGGCGGTCTCGACGACGACCGGCGTTCCGTCGTAGGTCTTGAACTCGACCAGTCCGTCCATGGCGCCGCCAACCCCCGTCGTCCGTGACTCCTGAGCATCTCCATTGTTACGGACGGTACTTGGGGCTGTCCCGGTTTCCGCCCCGCTCAGCGCAGCTGTCGCCGCTGGCGGGAACATGCCAGGGCGCCTTCCCGCCAGCCCCGGTCGACTCTCCCGCAACACAACGACACCGACACTCTTCGCAGCACCCCGGACACCACCCCCGCCCGGGAACACCGGAGCCCCGGAGTCGACGAGGAGAGGCACCGATGACCAGAGGACGACCAGGAGCAGGACCAGGTCGAGCGAGACGCGGAACGGCCCTGCTGTCGCTGGGACTTGTGCTCGCCCTGCTGCCCGCCGGGCAGGCGCAGGCCGCGCGGACCGCGCGCAACGCCGACACCCAGGGGCCCACGAAGACCGCGAGCGCCGCCCGCACCGTCACCCTCGTCACCGGCGACAAGGTGACCGTCACCGACCTCGCCGACGGGAAGAAGACGGTCGCCGTCGAGCGGCCCGCGGGGGCCACCGGAGCGGTGCGGACGCAGGTGGCGAACGGCGCCGTCACCGTCGTACCGGACGAGGCGCTGCCGTATCTGCGGGCGGGCACCCTCGACCGGCGGCTGTTCGACGTGAGCGGGCTGATACGGCAGGGGCTCACCGACCGGAAGACGGACGAGCTGCCGCTGATCGTGACGTACAAGGCGTCCAAGGCGGCGACCCCGCGGGGAGCCGAGAAGACGCGGGCCCTGCCGAGCATCCGCGGCGCCGCCGTCGACGCCGACAAGGGGCGCACCTTCTGGCGGGCCATGACCCATCAAGAAGGCATCCGTAAGGTCTGGCTCGACGGGCGCGTCACCGCCGACATGGCCGAGAGCAACGCGCAGATCGGTACGGCGAAGGCGTGGGAAGCCGGGCTCACCGGCAAGGGGGTCACGGTCGCCGTCCTCGACACCGGCGTGGACGTCACCCATCCCGACCTGGCCGACCGGGTCTCCGCGACCAGGAGCTTCATCGACGGGCAGGAGGTCGCCGACCGCAACGGCCATGGCACACACGTCACTTCGACCGTCGGCGGCAGCGGCAAGGCCTCGGACGGCAAGGAGCAGGGCGTCGCGCCCGGGGCGACGCTCGCCGTCGGCAAGGTGCTCAGCGACCAGGGCTCGGGCAGCGAGTCGCAGATCATCGCCGGTATGGAGTGGGCCGCGCGGGACGTGCACGCCAAGGTGATCTCCATGAGCCTCGGCTCGACCGAGCCGAGCGACGGCACCGACCCCATGGCCGCCGCGGTCGACACCCTCTCCGCCGAGACCGGCGCGCTCTTCGTCATCGCCGCCGGCAACACCGGCGCCCCCTCCTCCATCGGCTCGCCCGGCGCCGCCGACTCCGCACTGACCATCGGCGCGGTCGACTCCGCCGACGAGGCCGCGTACTTCACCAGCGCCGGACCGCGCTACGGCGACAACGCGCTCAAGCCCGACCTCTCCGCGCCGGGCGTCGACATCCTCGCCGCGCGCTCCGGGCTCGTGGACGGCAGCGGCTACTACACCTCCATGAGCGGTACGTCGATGGCGACCCCGCATGTCGCGGGCGTGGCCGCGCTGCTCGCGGAGAAGCACCCCGACTGGAGCGGCGCGCAACTCAAGGACGCGCTGATGTCGACGTCGGAGCAACTCGACGCCTCCGCTTATGTGCTGGGCGCGGGGCGGGTGAGCGTGCCCGACGCGATCGGCTCGGCCGTCACCGCCACCGGCAGTGCGGATCTCGGCTTCTACGGCTGGCCGTACGACGCCGACAAGCCGGTCACGAAGACGGTGACCTACACCAACTCGTCCTCCACGGACGTCGAGTTGAGCCTCGCCGTGCAGGGCGGCACCGAGGGCGTCGCCACGCTCGCCGACTCCACCCTCACCGTGCCCGCGCACGGCACCGCGTCCACGACCGTGACCGGGGACGGCGCGAAGGCCCCGGTGGGGCAGACGAGCGGACAGATCGTCGCCTCCGCGGGCGGGGTCCCCGTCGCGCACACCGTGTTCGGGCTGGTCAAGGAGGAGGAGCGGTACACGCTCACCGTGCAGGTGAAGGACCGTGACGGTGACCCGACCGCGGCCGACCTGGCGGTGCAGCAGCTCGCGGCGGGCGTCGACCCTTATCCGGCGTCCGTCGGCGATTCCGGCACCCTGAAGCTGCGGCTGAAGCCGGGGACGTACAGCCTGACGTCCTTCCTCGACGTACGCGGCAGCCACGGCGCGGACTCGCTGGGCCTCGGCTTCCTCGCGGCACCCGAGATCACCCTCGACCGTGATCGCGAAGTCACCTTGGACGGCCGGCAGTTGAGGGAGCTTCGGGCGAAGGTCGACCGGCGCACCGAGACCCGTCAGCTGCTGATGGAGTACGACCGGAACGGAGGCGGCTCCGACATGTTCGGCGCGGTCCAGGTGCCCGTCAAGTACGACAGCGTCTTCGCGGCGCCCACCCCCAAGGTCACGAAGGGCGGCTTCGAGTACCGCACCGTGTGGCGGCTCGGGAAGCCCGTGCTGGAGGTCAAGGGGGTCCGCGAGGCGGTCGCCCAGCCGGGCGGCACCCTCACCGAGGGGCGCAGCAAGCTGCCGCTCGTCGACGTCGGGACCGGGCCGTTCACCGCAGTGGCGGGCAAGGCGGTCCTCGCACGGCTCACCGACGGCGTCGAGCCCGGCGCCCTCGCCCAGGCCGCCCAGGACGCGGGCGCGAAGGCGCTGTTCGTGACGGACGATGCGGCCGGGCGCCTCAACGCCTGGTTCGGGACGGACGACGGCGCGGACCGGCCGCTGCAGATCGCCACGGTGAACACGGCCGACGCGGCGCGACTGAGGGGGATGGCGCGGGTCGAGATGTCCGGCACCCGCAACACGCCCTACATGTACGACCTTTCGCAGGGGCACCCGGGAGCCGTCCCGAAGGGCGACCTGACGTATGAGCCGGAGAAGGGTGAACTCGCGGCCGTGAACACGAAGTTCCACGCCGTGAAGCCCGTCTCCGGTGGCGAGTTCCGGTACTCGATCACCGGCACCTTCCCCATCGGCATCGGCTTCCAGGAGCGGATCGACTACCCGGCCGAGCGGACCGACTACGTGTCCACCGGCGCCGGGCAGTTGTGGCACGAGTCGGTGACCGTCGGGGACGGCGCCCTGGAGGAGCGCAGCGGTTTGATCACATACCACGGAGGCACACAGCTGACGCGCAACTGGTTCAAGCCGGTCTGGCACCCCTGGCTCGGCACCGGACTCGGCTGGGGTCAGCAGCGCTCGGGCAACATGATGCAGTTCAACACCCCCGGCTGGGGCGACTCCGGACCCGACCACACCGGCTTCGGCGACGCCTGGAGCGACGACTCGGGGCTGACCCAGTTCACGGAGGTCTACCAGGACGGAACCCGGGTCGACCGGCGCCGGGGATCGGGCGCCTACGACTGGGAGGCGCCGGCCGACGAGCACACGTTCAAGGTGGTCACGGACATCACCTCCGACCCCGACCGCTGGCGGCTGTCCACGAAGGGCCACTCCGAGTGGACCTTCAAGTCGTCCGCCACCCCCGACGACCGCTGGACCTTCCTGCCCCTGCTCAACCTCGGCTACGACATCGACACCGATCTCGCGGGTGATGTGCGCGGCGGCGGCCGGGTGCCCGTCGGGATCTACGCCGAGTACGTGAAGGGCGCCCCGGACACCGGGAAGATCGGCGGCGGAAAGCTCGACGTGTCCTACGACGACGGGAAGTCGTGGAAGTCGGTGGTCCTGGACGGCCGCGGCGCCTCCTGGAAGGGGACGCTGACCGTGCCGCGCGGCGCGGAGTTCATCTCGCTGCGGGCCTCGGCGAGTGACGACCGGGGCGGCAGGGTGAGCCAGGAGATCGTCCGGGCGATCGGGGTGAAGTAACCCGCTCCCGGATGCGGACGGCGCCGCCTCCTTGGGAGGGGAGGTGGCGCCGTTGTGCACTGCTGCGGACGTCAGACCAGCCAGCCCCGGATCACCCCGAGGTCCACCAAGTCCTGGGGACGGATGCGGAGTTGGTCGGCCGTGGGGTGCACCTCGTCCGCCGGGCGCTTCAGGATCGCGGCCGCGAGCTCCGGTGCGATGACAGAGAAGTAGCTGTCCGGTGTGGCCCAGGTGTTGCCGGGCGCGGCCAGCGCGAGGGCGCCGCCCGAGCCGCCCTCGCCGATCACCAGCGTGGTGACCGGCGTACGGGCGGTGGCCACCGCGGCGAACAGGTCCGCGATCGCGGAGCCCACCCCCTGCCGCTCCGCCTCCGCGTCGTTCGCCGCGCCCGGAGTGTCCACCAACGTCAGCACAGGGATGCCGAGTTGACCGGCGAGCCGGATCAGCCGGGCCGCTGTGCGATATCCGGCGGGGCGGGTCGCGGTGCCGCACTGGGCGGCGTACGCGACGGTCCGCCCGTCGTTCCTGGTCTGTCCGAAGCCGCACAGCAGGCCGTCGTCCGTGCCGCCGCAGCGGTCGCCGCTGAGGGCCGCGCGCCGCGTGAAGTAAGCGTCCAAGTAGGCCTGGGCGCGCGGGCGTTCCGGGTCACGGGCGCGCAGCACGGCCTCCCAGCCGGTGGCGGGCAGATCGGTCGCGCCGAGGGGGCCCGGGGGCGGCGCGGCCTCCGCCGACGGCTGGGTGAGCAGCCCCAGCCACAGCGCCACCGTCTCCCGCAGCGCGTCCTCTCCCACTACGGCGTCGATCGCGCCCGCCGCCAACTGGGCCTCGGCCGTGTACGCCGCCGGGTCCGCGTCGGGCGGGCGGACCCGGGAGCCCGCGAAGCCCACCTGTGCGCCCGGCAGCGCCAGCGTCACGTCGGCGCCCGCGCCCAGCGTCGCCCACCCGCCGCCCGTCGTCGGGTCCCGCAGCACGGCGATCTGCGGCAGCCCCGCCTCCCGGGTGAGTGCCGACTGCCGTGCCACACGCTGGAGTTGGGTGAGGGCGAGCATGCCCTCCTGCATCCGGCTGCCGCCCGTCGCCACGAGCGAGACGACCGGCATCCGGCGCTCACGGGCATGCGTGTACGCCGCTTCCAGACGGTCGCCGGTGCGCTCGCCGAGCGAGCCGCCGAGGAAGCCGAACTCGAACGCGATCAGCACGGCGGGGGTGCCGCCGACCGTCGCGGTGCCGCAGACGACGGACTCCTCCTCGCCGGTACGGGCACCGGCGCGGGCGCGCGAGGCGTCGTACCCCCGCCAGGAGAGGGGACCGTCTGGCTTGTACTCCCCTCCGGGGACGGGCAGTTCGCGGAAGCCGTCCGATCCCGCTGCTCCGTCGGCGACGAGGGCGACGGCTTCGCGCGCCGAGAAACGCTCAGTCATTCTTCAGGGCTCGCTTCAGGATCTTGCCCATGTCGTTGCGGGGCAGGGAGGTGAGGAAGTGCACCACGCGCGGCCGCTTGTGCGGGGCGAGGCGGCGGGCCACATGATCGGCCAACTCGTCGGCTCCAGGCGGCGATTGGGGGTCGATGGGCACGACCCAGGCGACGATCCGCTCGCCGAGATCGTCGTCCGGCTCCCCTGTGACGGCGGCCTCACGCACGGCAGGGTGCTCGAGCAGCGCGTTCTCGATCTCACCGGCGCCGATCTTGTAACCGCCGCTCTTGATCAGGTCGGTGGCCTTGCGGCCGACGATGCGCACGGCGCCGTCCGCGTCGCGGACCGCCATGTCGCCGGTGCGGAACCAGCCGTCCTCGGTGAGCGCGGCGGCCGTCGCGTCGGGCCGGTTCAGGTACTCGGTGAAGAGGTTGGGGCCGCGGACCTGGATCTCGCCGACCGTCTCGCCGTCGCAGATCCCGGTGGGTGCGCCGTCGGCGTCGTAGGACCCGATGACGGAACCGTCCTCCTCCACGAGCCGCAGCCCGACACCCGGCAGCGGTACGCCGACGGTCCCGGGGCGCGGCACCCCGTCCGCACGCACGCTCGTGTTCATCAGGGTCTCCGTCATGCCGTACCGCTCGACGACCCGGCGCCCGGTGGCGGCCGCGATGCGCTCGTGGTCGTGCACGGGCAGCGCGGCGGAGCCGGACACCAACAGGCGTGCCCGGCCGAGGGACTTGGCGAGTTCGGTGTCGTCGTCGAGGGCCTCGGCGAGCCGGTGGTACATCGTCGGCACCCCGAACAGCATCGTCGCGCCGTCGTTCAGCTCCCGCGCCACACCCTCCGCGCTGAACCGCCCGAGATGCCGTACGCAGCCGCCGCGGCGCAGCGGACCGAGGATGCCCAGGATCAGCCCGTGCACATGGAAGAGCGGCAGCCCGTGCACGAGCACGTCGTCGCCGGTCCACTGCCAGGCGTCGGCCAGCGCGTCCAGCGTCGTGGCGATCGCGCGCCGCGGGATGACGGCGCCCTTGGGAGGGCCGGTGGTGCCGGAGGTGTAGACGACGAGGGCGGGGTCGGCGGGGTCCACGTCGGTGGCCGGGGCGGTCCCGCCCTCGCCGTGCACGTCGACGTCGACCCGCTCCAACTGCCGTACAGCGTCCGGAAGTTCATCTCCTGGAGCGGCGAGCACCATCGAGGGCGCACTGTCGGACAGGATGTGCCCCAGCTCGCTCTCTCCCGACTTCGGGTTCAACGGGATGGCCGGCACCCCGGCAAGCAGCGCCGCCACGACCGCGACAGCCGTCTCCAGGGTCGGCGTCGCCCACACGGCGACCCTCCCCGCACCGCCGAGCCGCCCGGCCTGCGCCCCCGCCGCGGCGGCGAGCTGCGCATACGTCAGGGAGCGGTCGCCGAAGCGCAGGGCGGGCCGCTGGGCGACCGAGCCGGTCGCCAGAGCCGGAAAGAGGGAGGACACGCGGCGTACTCCTTGCCTGGATGTCAGGGACGACAGGACCGTTCCTACACCAGAGCCGGGGGAACCCGCTGCCGTACGACGCCCGAGCCGAACCGGAACGCCGCTCCCTACTTCACCTCCTCCCCTCCACCACTCCCTGCGCGGCCCCCACCACGTCCGCCACCACGCAGCTCACGTTGTCGGGGCCGCCGCGGGCGTTCGCCGCCGCGATCAGGGTGTGCACCGCTTGGTCCGGGCCGGGGGCGGTGGTCAGGAGCTGCTGGAGTTCGTCGTCCGGTACGACGGTGGAGAGGCCGTCCGAGCAGAGCAGGTAGCGGTCGCCCGGGCGGGCGTCGTGCAGCCGCAGGTCCGGTGCGGGGGCGGCGCCGTCGCCGGTCAACGCCTTGAGGAGGAGGGTGCGTTGCGGGTGGGCGGTGGCCTCCTCGGCCGTCAGGCGGCCTTCGTCGATCATCGACTGGACCATGGTGTGGTCGTGGGTGATCAGGAACAGCTCGTCGTCGCGGTGCAGGTAGGCGCGGGAGTCGCCGATGTGGACGAGGGCGAGCTGTGCGCCGGTCCACACCATCGCGGTGAGGGTGGTGCCGATGTCCCCGGTCGCGGCGATGTCCTGGACGGCCGTCGTGGCGCCCTGTACCGCGTCCTCCAGGAGGTTGAGGACGCTGCCCGCCGGGAGCGGTTCGTCGTCCAGGAACTTCAGGGCCTCGACCGCCGCCGTGCTCGCGGGCGCGCCGCCTGGGCCGAAGCCGTCGGCGACGGCGAGGACGCGGGTGCCCGCGTAGGCCGTGTCCTGGTTGGCGGGGCGGACCAGGCCCCGGTCGGACAGGGCCGCGTAACGGAGTTCCAGCATGGTGGTGTCCTTCCGTGATTCCTGTGAGAGGTGGTCCACGAGGAACGCCGCCAGGTCCCGGCGGGCGGCCGTCTCCGCCTCGACCCGCGCCCAGTACGCGCGGATCTCCCGGGCGGCCGGGCCCGGAGGCAGGGAGCACACCTCCCGGATGCGGGCCAGCGGCATGCCCAGCCGCCGCAGCCACGCCACCAGACGGGCCTGCTCCAGCTGCTCGGGCGCGTAGTACCGGTAGCCGGTGTCGGGGTCGACGCGGGCGGGACGCAGGAGCTCCAGCTCGTCGTAGAGCCGCAGCGCCTTCGGCGACAGCCTGGACGCCTTCGCGAAAGCGCCGATCGTCAGCATGTCCATGCAGGCACCCCTGTCCCGGCCGTGTCCTGGCCGTTCCTCGTTCCGTCACTGATGCTGGGGCTTTACCGAAGGTGAAGGTCAAATGGGTTGCCTCGGTTGCGGGCGCCGTTGTTAGCCTGCGAGCGCATCCGCCTCTTGTACGAAGAAGGAGCCCCCGTGGCCGCAACCGTCCGAATCGCGCTCGCCACCTACCGGCCGGACGCCGGTGAGGTGAGCAAGGACCGCGACCTGCCGGTGCTGCTGTCGGCGCTGGAGGACGCGGGCGTCGAGGCGGTCGCCGAGTACTGGGACGATCCGGACGCCGACTGGGGCTCGTACGACCTCGTCGTCATCCGCTCGACGTGGGACTACAGCTGGCGTGCCGCGGAGTTCGTGGCGTGGGTCGAGCGGTGCGGGAAGGCTACCCGGCTCGCCAATCCCGTCGACGTCGTGCGGTGGAACATGGACAAGCGGTACCTCGGGGACCTCGCGGAGGCGGGGGTGCCCGTCGTCCCCACCCGGTATGTCGCGCCCGGCGATGCGCCCGACCTCCCGGACGACCGGGAGTACGTCGTGAAGCCCACCTCCGGCGCGGGCGCCCGGTATGCAGCGCGGTATGCCCCCGGCGAGCACGAGAGCGCCGTACGGCAGCTCGCGCGGATGCACGAGGAGGGCCTGACCGCGATCGTGCAGCCCTATCTGACGGGCATCGACGTCACCGGGGAGCGGGCATTGCAGTTCTTCGGCGGACGCCTTCTGCACGCCGGGCGCAAGGGCGCGGTGCTGGAGCCCGGCACGGCGTACGACGACGACAAGGTCGCGCATCCCGGGATCCAGCCGTGGGAGCCGACCGCCGCCGAACTCGCCGTCGCCGAGAGCGCGTTGGCCGCCCTCCGGGGTGCCGTGCCCGATGCTCCCGAGCTGCTCTACGCCCGTGTCGACCTCGTCGACGGCGACGACGGCGAGCCGTGTGTGATGGAGCTGGAGCTGGTCGAGCCGAACCTCTTCCTCTTCCTGCACCCGGAGTCGGTTCCGGCGGTCGTGGAGGGGATCGTCAAGGCCGCCGCTCGTTGACCGCCACCCGCTGCAGCAGGCCCCAGGTGAACTCGGCCGCGCACTCGTGTCGTACGCCGTTGCCGTCCGGCGCCGTGAACGCCAGGCCCCAGCGGGTCGGGGCCGTGCCCTCCAGGGGACGGGCGGGGGCGAAGGCGCGGGCGGCCTCGTCGACCGTGCAGGACCAGGGGGTCAGGTCGTCGACGGTGTGGAGGGACGGGCCGGGAGCCCCCGGGGCCCGGACCAGCCATTCGTTCCAGGCCACCCCGTTCGGGGCCACGAGCACCTCGAAGCGGAGGTCGGGCCAGAGCGGGACGGGCCACAGGAGCGCCTCGCAGGCCAGGTCGCCGATCTGGCGTGGCGACACCGACTCCGGGGCCCCCAGGATCGAGCGATAGCGGGAGACGGCCGCCCTCGACCTCGGCGCGTGCAGCATCGCCTGCCAGCGGCGGTTCGCCTCGCGCATCTCCGCGATGGACACGCCCAGCTTGTGACGGGCGTCCTCGACGAGGTCCGGATTGTGGTCGGCCATGCGGCGCAGCAGGACCAGCTGGAAGTCGAGAGGGGTGAAGGGGCTAGCGGGTCGCTTTGCTGTGGGCATGCGGTCCATGGTCGCGTACGTCGTCCCGCTTGCGCTCCGTGCGCGCGCCCGGGCGGCGGCCGTCCGGGAGGAACAGCACCGAGTTCACGTAGCGCGGGCCGCGAGGGAACAGCACCCGGCGCAGCAGGCCCTGGGACACGACGTGCGACGTGCCGGCCTGGTGGGCCTCCAGCGGGAAGGTCGCGAGGGGCACCCAGGTGTCGCCGGGCAGCACCCAGCCTTCGTATCCCCGCTCGGCGAGGTGTGTCACGACCGGGGCGATCGGCTGGATCCGTGCCTCCAGCTCGACGAAGAGGGCCGGGCGGTCGCGGGCCAGCAGTGCGGAGGCGCCGCGCAGCACCGCGAGTTCGTTGCCGTCCACGTCGATCTTGACGAAGTCGACGTCCTGGAGCTTCAGGCCGTCCAGGGTCACGCAGGGGACCTCCAGGGCGCGGGCGTGGATGTCCCGGCGGACCAGGGACGACACGCCCCGGTCGCCCGCGTCGCCCGGCGGCAGCCACAGCCGGGCCGTGCCCGGACGGTCGGATGCGGCGGCACGGACCACGCGGACGTTCACGGGCGTGGCGGAGGCCAGCAGCCGGGCCAGGTGCGGGACCGGTTCCACGGCCACCACCTCGCGGGCCCGCCCGGACAGCCGGCGCGCCCAGGGCCCGTACCAGCCGCCCACGTCCACCGCCGTGCCGCAGCCCGCCGGGCAGAGGTCGTCGAGCCGGGCCAGCTCCGGCTCGAAGCGCGGGTAGACCAGCCAGGCGGTCGCGGCGACCAGCCGGATGGGGAGGAAGCGGGCGATACGGGCGGCCAGGGTGGTGGTCATCGGGTCATCCGTCTCTCGGGTCATCCGTGTCTCGGGTCATCCGTCTCTCGAAGGGATCTCTCGTCATGGAGCCGTCTGCTCCCGGCGAGCCATCCGGTCTCATGGAGCCATCCGCTTGAGCAGTTCTTCGTGCTCGTCCTCCGTGACCTGCTCGCCGGAGGACGGCAGCAGCTGCGGGATGCCGTCGACGATCGGATAGCGGCGGTGCAGGCGCGGGTTGTACAGCGCCTCGTCCTCCTTCAGCGAGCTCTCCGGTACGAGAAGATGCAGCGGCCCCTTGTCCAGCGGGCAGGCCAGGATCTTCAGCAGCGGGTCGTCGTGGTTCATGGGGGTGTCAACTCCTTGGCGCCGATGGGGGGTTGGGGAGCCGCGTCGTGTTTGGGCATGGCCAGCAGCACGGAGACCGCGAGGGCGGTGCCCGCAAGCCGCAGGGCCAGCCGCAGCGGATCGTGCGGGAGCGCCTCGCCGAACGCGAGCGTGCCGAGTACGGCCGTGAACAGGCAGGTCACCGTCGTGCAGACCGGCACGATCAGCGAGGCCCGGCAGCGTTGCAGCGCCGCCTGCGACATGACGAGGCCGAACGCGCCGGTGAACAGCAGGAGGTACGGATACGGGGAGCGCAGCAGCTCGACGACCGCGCCGAGCGGCCCGTTTGTCGTCAGATAGGTCGAGGCGCCCTTGATGGCCAGCGAGCTCACGCCGTACAACAGGCCCACCGCCACGCCGTATTCGACGCCGGTGGTGGGCATGCGGTGCCGGTGCTTGGAGCGGCGCTCGGCGGCCCCGTACAGCCACACGCCCGCCGCCAGCGACGGTACGCAGACCAGGAGGATCAGTGGGACGGGCGCGCTGTGGCTCACCTTGTCGGAGCCCTCGCGCAGCGACAGCACCACCATGAGCAGGGCGGCGAGGATCGCCCCGAGCGCGTACCGCTCCCGGCCGCTCGTCTCCTCGCCGAGCAGCCGCGCGGAGAGCAGTACAAGGAGGACGAGGCCGGAGACGAAGATCCCCTGCGCGGCGGCGATCGGCAGGGTGCGGTAGACGGCCAGTTGGGCTCCGAACCCGGCGGCGAGGGCCAGCGAACCGCCGATCCACAGGGGGCTGCCGAGGACGAGGCGCAGCAGGCGGGCAGGGCGCCGGATGTTGACCTCCGGCAGGGCCGCCAGCGCCCGTTTCTCCAGGACGAATCCGGTGCTGTACAGGACGTTCGCCATCAGGGCGGCGGCCACTCCCCACCACATCGGCTAGGTCCTCCGCGCGTGCAGGAGCAGGATCGATGAGGCCGACGGCAGTGCGCAGGCCAGGTGGTCCAGTGGGCGCAGCGGACGCGGCACACCGTGGAAGGGCGCCCCCCGCAGCCGTACGACCTCGAAGCCCGACGCGGCCACGAACTCCCGTAGCGCGCGGGCGGTGTAGAGCCGCAGATGGCCGACGACCTCCTTCCCGGGGCGGCCGTGGATCGCGCGCAGGCTCACCTCGGAGAAGACGGGCTGGACGCCCGCGAGCAGCAGAGCCCGGTTGTACCAGGCGGCCAGGTTCGGGGTGGAGAGCATGAGATGGCCGCCGGGGCGCAGCACGCGGCGGATCTCGTCCAGCGCGGCGTCCGGGTCCACGAGGTGCTCGATCACCTCGCTGAACAGCACCGCGTCGGCCGCCGCGGTCGCGAACGGCAGCCCGCCGTCGGTGAGTTCACCTCGCACGGCGTACGGCAGGCGGGCGTGGGCGCGTCGGAGCGCGTCCTGGGACCAGTCGACGCCGACGAGCCGGTGCCCGGCGAGGAAGGGCGCGGCGGTGGCGGCCGCGGTGCCGTCGCCGCAGCCGATGTCGAGGACGGTCTTCGCGCCGCGCGTGGCCGGGCCGAGCGCGGCGGCCAGCATGCGCGCCTGGCGCACACTGCGGGGGGTGCCGGACGCGACGGGGACGGCGGGGTCCTCGTAGAAGTCGCGCAGCTCCCTTCGTACGGGGGCTGTCGTCGTCATGTGCCCTCCCGCGTCGGGTAGGTCATGTGCCCTCCTGGGCCGCGTACGTCATGAGATCTCCGTCGCGTGCAGATAGTGCTCGAAGAGGTCGCGGAGGTGGGCGCCGTCGCCGTGGCTGAGCAGGCTGCGGGACCAGCGCAGGGCGAGGTGGAGGCGGCCCGCCGTGGAGGCGGTCGTCACCGTCAGGCCGCGCGGCATGCGGGCCGGCGCCGAGAACCAGACCGCGTGGGCGCGCCCGGCGGCGCTGCCGAAGTCGAGGCTGTACGGGATGCGGCCGATGTTGCTCAGGAGCGTGGTCGACGTCCAGGGGGCGACCGCCCTGCGCAGGCCCCGGGTGACGGCGGCGCGCCAGGCGACGGGGACCACGGGGGCGGTCAGCATGGCTGCTCCGTGGCCGAGTTGGGGCCGCGGGAGGGACTTGAGGGCGCGGGTGCGGTCCGCCGTGCGGCGCAGCAGCTCGCCCATCCGGGCCGGGTCCAACTCCTCGGGGGCGAAGGGGACTTCGACGAGCCGGGTGCCGTTGCCGATGGGCATGTCGGTGCCCCGCGGCCGGTCGTCGACCGGCATGGTGATGCGCAGCGGGCGCGGGTGGGCGCCGTGCTCCCTGTTCCAGTGGACGATCATCAAAGCGGTGGCGGCCATGAGTTGGTCGTTGACCGTGTACGGGGCGCCCTTGGGGCGGCGCGGGACGGTCAGCTCGGTGACGAGCAGGCCGTTGCCCGGCGAGGGTTCGGGGGAGCCGTGGGCGACACGGGCGGGCGGTGCCCAGCCGGACGGGGTGTCCACCTGCTCCTCGGGGGCGTCGGGCGGACGGACCGGAGGCGCGGCGGGCGAGTTGTCACGGCCGCCGTACAGCTCCGCCGCCGTGGCCAGCACACGCAGACAGGCGGGGCCGTCCAGGGCGGTGTGGTTGATGGTGAGGAAGAGGACGGTGCCGTCGGACCCGTTGTCCTCGTCGACGACTTCGAGGCGGATCGGCGGCGACGCGGACAGTGGTGGCGCGTTGTTCAGCGCGCGGTCGCGGGCGTGCTTGAGGGCGTCCCGGTCCGGCGGCGGGAACGTCACCACCGGCACGTCCGGACCGGCGGTCAGCTCCCACTCGTAGCGGCGCCGGTACCAGGGCCCGGCCGCCTCGCGCATGAGGATGCGCGGATGGCGGCGCAGGGCCTCGGTGAACGCCGAGGTGAGGCGGGCGGGGTCGAGACGGCCCGGCAGGTGGACCTCGATGTGGACCGTCTCCGGCTCCTCCTCCTGGAGGCAGTGCCGGGCGACCTCGTCCACGACGGGGAACGGCACGCGCACGGGGGGCCGTGCGGGGCCGTCCGTGCCGTCGCGGGCGGGCTGTGCCAGTGCGGTCATGTGGGCTGGCCCTTCTCCTTGTCCGTTCCCGTACTCGTGTCGGTTCCCGTGCTCGGGTCCGTGCCGCTGCCGGGTTCCCGCGTCTCGCCGGGCCTGTCGGGAGTGTCGTCCGGCTCCGGTGGTGTCGCTCTGAACCTCGGCTTGCGGAACCCGATGCGTGCCGTCGGCGGGTCGGGCTCCGGGCCGCGCGCGGAGATGGTGGTGCTGGAGGCGAGCCCGGACCCCGCGGCGGCACCCGGTGATGAGCCCGGCCCCTCGCTCTCCCCGCGCCGCCGCTGCGGCAGCTGCTGGGTCGGCGCCTCCGACCCGGGCGGCGCCCCCACGGACAGCCCCGGTGGCGACGCGAACTGTGCCGTCGTCCCGGCGGCATCGGGCGCCACCGGCTCCCGCACACTCACCAGCGCCGCGAACAGCCCGATCAGCGCCAGGAGTTGGGCCACCGGCCCGAACGCGCCCTCGTCCGCGGACACCGGCGACCCGGCCCCCGTCGCCGCCGCGATCCCCGCCCCCGCGAGCGCGAGGAAGGCGATCGGTACGAGCAGGGTGTGCCGTTTCCGGGCGAGCAGGGCCAGCGCCGGGACGAGCAGGGCGAAGAAGCCCGCGATCACGATGCCGACGAGGGTGAGCGCGACCGTGCCGAGCCACAGCCCGGCGTCGGGCGGCAGCGGCTGCGGCACGTCCGGGTTGGGCGAGCGGCGCCGCCACAGGACGAGGCCCGCGAGCGCCGCCACCGCGACTCCGCCGCCGATCAGCCCGGCCTCGTACGTCGTCGAGGGCTCGTAGGAGAGCTTGACGGTGCCGCCCGCGCCGGACGGGACACGCCAGCCCTGCTGCCAGCCGTCCAGCCGTACCGGCGTGAGCTCATGGCCGTTCAGCGTGGCCTTCCAGCCGTCGTTGTAGTTCTCGTACGTCGTCAGGTACGAGGCGGCGCCGGAGCCGACCGTCACCTCGCGGCGGTCGCCCAGCCAGTCCCGTATCTTCAACTCGCGTGCCCCGGCGCTCGCGTCCGCGCTGACCGTGCCGCTGGTGAGCGTCACGTCGGTCACCGTCAGCGGGCCCGCGTCCCCGGCCTCGACCCGGTGCGAACCCTCGGGGAGATCCAACTGGGCGTCCGCACGCCCTTCCTGGCAGAGCGTCAGCTCGATCGCCCGCCGCTCCACGAGATCCTTGATGGTCCCCTTCGCGCTCGTCTGGTACAGCTTCCCGTCGACCGCGAGATCCGGGCCCTTCCCGCACGGGAGCGTGAACGTGCGGGTGGCCGAGGGCTGGGGGGTGCGGTACTGGTCGAGGGCGGGGATGTAGGCCTCGGTCAGGCCTACGGGCAGTTGCAGGTCGTCGTCCGCGACCGGGTTGTGCACGGTCAGCGGCGCCGTCTTGGTGATGGTGATGTCGAGGTGGTCGGTCGTGATGGGGTCGAAGCGGACCCAGCCGTTGTCGTCGACTCCGGCGATCGCCGCGCCGTCCGGGGAGCTGATGTCCACCTCGGTCGGCCGGGTGGCCAGACCGCCCGCCGGAGCCAGCACGATCGAGGAGACCGCCTGCTTGTCCGGCCAGCTGAGGTGGATCGTCGGCCGGTCGCCCGCGATCCACGCCGTCGTCAGGTCGCCGTCGGTGAGGTTGCGCGCCGACAGGCCCGCGCCGAGTCCCGCCGTGGAGTCGGCGGTCGCGGTGATCCGGTGCTCCTGGTCGGGGGCCACCTCGTAGAGCAGCTTGTCGAGTTCCTCGCCCGGGATCGGGACCGCGCTCGCCTTCACGTCGTACGTGCCCGACGTCGACGTCGAGAACCGGCGGTGCAGGCCCGCCTCCGTGCCCGTCGGGGAGAGCCCGGTGGGGTCGGCGGTGCGGTGCAGCGAGACGATCTCGGCGGAGGCGTCGGAGCCCGCGGCGTCGGTCGGCAGCCGCAGCATCCGGGTCACCTGGACGTCCGGGAGGTCGATCTCGGAGAAGCCCGCGCCCGTGAGGCCGGTGTGCCGGGCGACGGATTCGGTGATCGTGATCTTCATCCAACTCGTCGACCCAGGACGGGCCTTGATGCGCTGCGTCATGCCGTTGGGTTCGAGGAAACTGCTCGTCGACCCCTTCTCCGTCTCCACCCGCACCCGGGTCGGCGCCGACCGCACACCGCCCTGGGCCAGCGGCGTGACCTTGAACGACGACGGCATGTCGATCGACCCGTTGAACCGGATCCGCAGCCACTGCCCGTTCGCCGAGCCCGCCGCGCCCTCCGCCCACGCGGTGTTCGGGTTGCCGTCGAAGGCGTTCACGGGGTCGTACTGCGGCAGTTGGAACAGCCAGTTGCCACTGGAGGACGCGGTCACCGAGCGGGCGCCGCGCAGTTCGGCCACCGTCTGGTGGTCGATGCCCTTCATCGGCAGGATCTGGTGCGGCTTCTTCCCCGCGTCCTGCGCGCTGTCGGAGGGGTTTCGCTCGCCGGACGTGTACGTGTACGACGTGTTGGAGTTGACCAGCCCGAAGCGGGTGTCGGCGCGCCGCAGCCCGTCGCCGACCACCTGCACCTCGGGCGTGCCGAGGCCGGGATGGTTGTCGCCGGTCAGTACGGTGGCCCGGCCCCGCATCGACGGGTCGGCGGACAGCGGCAGCAGCGACTCGGGGCCGCCGGAGACCACGGCGGTGTCCGCGATCGGCTTCAGCCCGGCCTGGCCTGGCCGGGGCACGCCCTGGCCGGTCGGCTCGTAGATCTCCACGGCGCGCTGGCGCGGATACAGGCCCTCGACCTGCATCGGCGTGTCGTTGGCGATACGCCCGCCGGTCATCACCGGCCCGAAACCGGTGACCCGCTGGTACCCCGACTGCTCCAGGGTGCGCTTCACGGTCGCGGTCGGGACGTAGCCGATCTGGTCGGGGTCGAGATCGTTGCGGACGACGACGTAATAGAGGCCGGCGCGGCTCAAGTAGTCGGCCAGACCCGGTACTTGGCCGCCCGTCATCAGTGACTGCTCGACCGCGTCCATGGCCCGCCGGTTGCCCGGGGTGCCGAACGGCACGTAGTCGCGCTGCGCCCAGCGGGAGTCGGCGAGGACGTCGAGGGGCTGGTCGATGGGGGAGCCCCAGGTGTAGATGCCGTGCGCGGTGGCGGGGACGACGAGGGCGCGGGAGTCGGGGGAGTACTTCTTCAGCCAGTCGGCGGTGGTCTCCCAGTAGGTGGGGAGCTTCTGGAACGAACCCGGGTTCAGGATCGACCCGTTGAGGTACGGCCAGGCGAGGCCGGGCAGCACCAGGATCGCCGCGATCAGCGGGGCGAGGCGGCGCCCGCGCACCCGGCGGGCCCCGCGCTCCTCGGCGGCGACGCCCACCAGATGTGCGAGGCCGAGCACCAGGGCGAGGGCCAGGCCCGTCTGGAACTTGTAGATGTTGCGGAAGGGGACGAGACCGCCGTTCAGCCAGTCCTGGACGACGCCGTGGAAGGGCGCGCCGAACGAACCGCCGTACCCGGCAAGGGTGATGAGAGCGACCGACAGGACCGTCAGCACCAGCCAGCGGCGCTCGGGCATGTCCCGTCTCGCGAGGCCCGCGAGGCCGAGCCCGGCCGCGAGTGCCGAGCAGACGATCACGATCACCGAGGACGCGACGGTCCAGCCGGCCGGCAGCCACGCCTCGCCGAAGTGCAGATACGCGACCCAGTTGCCGGCTCCGCGCAGCGACTCCGTCGCCGACATGGTGGCCGTGGTCGTCTGTGAAGTCTCCACGTAGGGAAGGAAGTTCTCGCCGTAGATGCCGAGCATCAGCAGCGGGATGACCCACCAGGCGGTCGCCAGGACGACGCCGGGCACCCACCAGGTGATCAGCTTGCGCCGCCGTGGCCCGCGCGGCCGGGACAGCAGATACAGCCCCACCGGCAGCAGGGAGGCCAGGGTCGCTGCCGCGTTCACACCGCCCATGAAGGGGATGAACAGCGCCGAGCGGAAGGCGGCGACACGGGCGGTGTAGCGCTCGTCGACGAGCGGCAGCAGCACCCAGGGGAGGAAGGCGCCGGGCAGCGCGGCCGCCGAGGTCGAGCCGACGACGATCGTGAACACCGGCCACAGCGCGTATGCCACGGCCGCGAGCAGCCGGGAGGCGCCGCTGCCGACACGCAGCCGCTCCGCCAGCCGCAGGGCGCCCCAGAACGCCACGGACACGATGAGCGACAGCCACAGCCGCTCCGCCAGCCACACCGGGAGGTGGATCAGCTTGCACAGGCCGTAGAACGGCAGCATCGGCCAGGCGTAGCCGACGTACTGGTCCTGGATGCCACCGAAGCCGGCCCGGTCGTGCCACAACTGGCCCAGATCGGAGAGGAATTGCCAGGGGTCGAGCGCGACTCCGAGCTTGGTGTCGAAGGTCTGCCGCCCGGGGTGCACCACCAGGAAGAGCACGAACACCACGGCCCAGAATCCCACCAGCCACCGCCGCGACCGCGGGCCCTCAGGGGGGCCCGCGGTCGCCCGGGCGGTGGGGACGGCTGCCGGGGGAGGAGCCTGGACCGTGGTCGTCATGGTGGACACCGCCGGAGGATGAGGAGGAGGTTCCAGGTGGCGAACTCGCGCAGTCCCGGCGCCTTCGCGACGGCACCGGCGAGGAAGGGCCAGTAGCGGGAGCGCGCCGAGACGACCGTGACGTCGTCCCGGGCGCGCACCTGCCGCAGGGTGGTGCCGATGTGCACGGCGAAGAGGTTCTCGCCGAGGGTGTGCTTGGCGGGCTTTCCGGTACGGCGGCTGTAGCGGGCCCGCGCCCGCTCCGCACCGAAGTAGTGCCAGGGCGCCCATTCGTGACCGCCCCACGGGGACAGCCAGTTGGTGAACGACACGTAGATCAGTCCGCCCGGGCGGGTGACCCGCACCATCTCGCTGAGGAACGTCTGCGGATCGGCCACGTGCTCCAGCACGTTGGACGAGAAGCAGACATCGGCCACCCCGTCAGCGAGCGGCAGCAGATACCCGTCCGCGACCACCGCCGCGTCCGAGGGATGCGCCCCCAACTCCCGTACGTCCGGCTCGAAGAGGTACGCACTGGCCCCCCGCCGCCGGAACTCCTCGGTGAAGTACCCGCTCCCCCCACCGACGTCGACGACGGTCCGCCCCGCGACACCACCCCCGTACGCCTCGACCTGATCGGCAGCGTCGCGCGCGAGCAGCGAGTAGCAGCCTTCGGGGTCGTCCTGCTCGTGGAGGAAGGCGCGGAAGAGGGCGACGGAACGGCGGAGGGAGGGGTCCTTCCAGGGGGCGGGGCCCCGACGGGCCCCGGTGTCCCGAGGGGCCCCGGTGTCCGCTCCCGCAGTGTCCGGCGGAGCGCTCGCAGAGGTGGCCGGGGCATGGCCGTGGTCGGGAGCGGGCTTCATGGGTGTCACCCCCGCCAGGACGTGACCGCCTCTGCGGCCACCGTCCTGAACTGGCGGACCGTGTGGTTCCAGCGGTACTGGGCGGCGCGGTCGCGGGCCGCCTTGCCCATGAGTCCGCGGCGGTGGGCGGAGAGGGCGAGGGTGCACCAGGCGGCGGCGAAGGAGGACTCGCCGCGGGCCAGCACGCCCGTCTCGCCGTCCTCCACGGAGTCCCGCAGCCCTGGTACGTCGAAGGCGATCGCCGGGGTCTGGCGCGCCGCGGCCTCGGTGACGACCAGGCCCCAGCCCTCGACCGCGGAGGGGTGCAGAAGCAGCCAGGCCGCGCACAGCAGCCGGTGCTTCTCGGTCTCGGAGACGTGGCCGGCGAACTCCACGCCGGGACCCGCGAGCCGGGAGAGACGTTCCTGCTCGGGGCCGTCGCCGACGATCACCAGCCGGCCGCCCGTCACGGGGCGCACCCGCTCCCAGAGCCGCAGGAGGAGATCGATCCGTTTGTACTCGACGAGCCGGCCCATCGCCAGGAACAGCGGTTCCGGCGAGCGCGGGGCCTGCGGACCCGGCTCCTCGACCCCGTTGTGCACGACCCGGATGCGCTCGCGCTCGACCCCGATCGCGCTCAGGGCGTGAGCCGTCGACGGGGAGACGGCGACCATGAGATTGTCGCGCTGCGCACCCGCGAGCGCCCAGTGCTCAAGTCTTCGGCCGAGCCGGGCCGCGGGCGCCAGCGGCCCGCCGAACCGCATCCGCCACAGGTCGGTGTGGACGTGGTTGACCAGGCACAGCGTCGGCCCGTGGTGCCACAGCGGCGCCAGGTACGGCATGCCGTTGCACACCTCGACCAGCAGGTCGCAGTCGCCCACCTGCCGGTGGAACGCCGAACGGGCGCGCAGAAAGTGGCCGTAGTCGCCGCCGGCGGAGACGACCCGGTAGTCGCGGTAGGCCGCGGGCCCGCCGCACAGCAGGGTGACCTGGTGGCCGAGCTGGGTCAGCCCGTCGGCCAGCCGGTCGACGAGGAGTTCGGACCCGCCCGCGGCCGGATTGCCGAGGTCGCGGTGGGCCAGGAAGACGATACGGCGCGGGTGCGGGGGGAGCGCCGGAGGGTACTGCGCGGAGCGCGGGAACGCTTCGCGCAGCTGGGAAGGCACGTGCTGGGGCATGTGTGCTCCAACTCGTCTCAGGGTGCGGAACTCAGCGTGGGGGGTAGGACACGGTGCGGATCGGGGTGGGACGCGCGGTGCGGGTTTCTGTGGGGGGTCTGAGTCGTGCTTGGGTGAGGGATGTGGACCGGTTGTGCTCGGGTGGGTTGGACAGTTTTCGCCCAGCCGTTCGCCACGGCTACTCACCGAAGTGACAATTTCCGCGGTTATTAGAACTGACGTCACATCACATCGTGAGCGGAGCGGGGGGCATCCCGGACGTATCGGGGCGCCGCCGTCCTCGTGCCACCAAAACGCCCCCCACCGCCACAAGGACGAATCCCGCCACAGCGGCACCGATCGGCAACGTCTGCCCCACCATGCGCAGTTGACCGCTCTCCTTCTTCGCCTGCTTGACCTGGTCCTTCTGCGTCGCGGTCGTGAAGCCCAGCTTCTCGCTGTCCAGGAGCACGGCGGCGTCCTTCTTCGAGCCGGGGGCGCGCAGCGTCTTGCGGGGGCCGACCTGGGCGTAGATCACCCGGCCGGTGCGCTGGTCGACGACGAGTTCGACGAGGTGGTTGGAGTACCACTCCTCGGCGAGGACCTGGCTGCGCTGCGGCTGGTCCACGATCGCGCCCGGGACCAGGCGTGTTCCGGTCCGGGTGGCGGGCACGGTGCCGGTGAAGCGGTAACCCTCGTATCCCTGGATCTTTTTGGTGCCCCGGTAGTGCAGAGTGACCGTCGCGCCAAGGGAGTTGTCCCACCAGCGGTACGAGCGTTTGTGCACGTCGAAGGGGAACTTCAGGTAGGCGTCGCCCTCGAAGTACGGCTTCTCGTGGCAGCAGTGCACCGGTTCGTTGGTCGTGCGGTCGGTGACCCAGCGGCCCGGCATGAACTCCAGGGCGTCGTGCGGGTCGTCGGCGGGCAGCGACTTGTCGGTGTCGACGGTGGTCGTCACGTCCCAGACCGCGTTCCCGCTCTTCTCGCTGTCGGCGACGTCGCCGCGGACCCGTTGGGTGACGGTGATGTGCTGGTCGGGCACGGTCTTGACCTGGTCGACGTCGAAGACGCTGCCCGTGCCGGTGTAGATCGCGGTGGTGTCGATGTCGACGGGGTTCACGGCGGCGCGCGGCTGTACGTACCACGCAAGCAGCGGGGCCAGTACGAGGAGGAATGTCCCGAGGCCCAGCAGGATCAGTGAGAGGGGTGAGGCGGTTCTGCGCATCCGGGCACTCCAGGGGCGTGAGGGGCTCGACTCACCGGGAGTTACGGATGGATACGGGTGTATACGGGTGGGTCGACACCGTGGGAGGAAATGCACGTGCGGTATGCGGCGGGAACCGTAGGCGCACCCTTGACGGGGTGTCAATGCATTGTCGAGACTGGCCACTGCCGGGCCCGTGGTCCGGCATCGGGTGGGAACCGCGCGGCCGAGGGACACGGCCGCGTTGAGCGCCGGGATGGGGACGACCTCCGACAGAGAGGCTCACCCGCCATGTCCAGACTGCTCGCCGCCGCACTGACCATGGCGGCCGCCGCCGCACTCGCCGTAGGAGCCGCGCTCGGCATCGTCGCGCTGCTCGACGCGACCCCGGACCAGCCGAACACGCCGCTGATCACCTACCAGAATGCCGGCCAGGAGCGCTGACCGTGATCCCTCGCCCGGGAACCGTCGCGAACGGCTCGGCCTGGCGTGACGTGCCCCGACTCCAGGTACGCCGGTTCGCGGCGCTCGCGATGGAGGAGGCGCCGGCGCTCGCGGAGGAGATCCTGCGCGAGATCCGCCGCGAGTACCCGCATCTGCCCGTCGTGCTCGACGACTCCGGCGAGCCCATGGCGCTGATCGGTATCCGCCGGGCCATCGAGGTCTTCGTGCAGCACCTGGAGAGCGCCGAGGGCCGCCCGCGCGTGCACCCCGAGGTCTTCCAGGAGTTCGGCCGCGGCGAGGGCCTGCACGGCCGCAGCCTCGACTCCCTCCAGGCCATCTACCGGCTCGGCGTCCGCCTCGCCTGGCGCCGCTTCGCCGAGATCGGGCAGAGGGTCGAAATCCCGCCACCGGCGATGTACGAACTCGTCGACGCCGGATACGAGTACCTGGACGGCCTCGTCGACCAGTCCGTGCGCGGCTACGCGGAGGCCGCGGCCCGCCAGGCGGGCGAGCGGCTGCGGCTGCAGCGCCGCCTCATGGAGATGCTGCTCGCCGAGCACCACCGCGGTGACTCCGCCGAGGCGCTCGTCGAGCGGGCCGCCCGCATCGGCTGGCCGCTGCCCAAGAAGGTCGCCGTCGGCGTGCTGCTGCGCCCCGCACGCGAGGCCGTCGCGCCCGCCGTCGGGCAGGGTGTGCTCCTCGACATGGAGTACGAGCAGCCGCGCATGGTCGTGCCCGAGCCGGACGCCGCCGGGCGCCCGGAGCTGCTGCACCGCGCCCTCGCGGGCTGGTCGGGCGCCGTCGGGCCCCCGGTGCCGCTGGCCGACGCGGCGAAGTCGCTGCGCTGGGCGGAGGCCGCCGTACGGCTGATGGAGCGGCGGCTGCTGCCCGCCGGCGAGGTCCTGCACTGCACGGAGCACACCGAGGCCCTGGTCCTCCTCCAGCCCGAGGAACTCATCGACGACCTCGCGTTACGGTGCCTGGCCCCCCTCGAACACTGCGGCCCCACCCACGGCCGCCGCCTCGCCGAGACCCTGCTCGCATGGCTGGAAACACGCGGCGGCGCCCCCGAGGTCGCCGCCCGCCTCGGCGTCCACCCGCAGACCGTCCGCTACCGCCTGCGGCAGATCCGCGAACTCTGGGGCGACGAGATAGACGACCCGGACCGCCGTTTCGAGCTGGAGCTGGTGCTGCGGGCCCAGCGGCTGCGCGGGGAGCTGGGGGATCCGAGGGCGCGCCGCTGACGCCTCCGGCGGCGCGGCGTCAGGACAGCGCGGTCCACGCCTGGTCGACCAGCCCGGCGACCCGGCGCGGCACATGACCCACGTCACCGGACACCTGGCGGATCTGCACGGTCAGGCCGTCGCCGGTGCGCTGGCAGGAGATGACGCTCACGCTGTCGGAAGCCGGGGTGCCGCCCGAGTTCGTGGGGGCGTTGTAGATCACGCAGTCCACTTTCCCGAAGCTGGTCATCTCGTTCTGGGGCTTCACCAGGCCCACGTGAGCGGGGTCCTCGTAGGCCACGAACGGCCGTGGGGAGCGGGCGCGGACGGCCGTCAGCTGGAATTGGTTCTCGAACTTGGCGTCGGCGAAGCCCTGGACGACGGCGGGGGCACCGCCGTACGCCGTGGACAGCAGACCGCTGCTGCGCCGGTCCGCCGTGACGTACACCTCCGCGTTCTTCTCCGCCTTCTCCTTGTCCTCGTCCGCGCCCAGGCCCTTCATGGCGGTGTCCTGGTGCATGAAGTCGCCGAGCTTCTCCGGCGCGGAGAGGGCCGCCGTCGACCCGCCGGTCAGGGAGCCCTGCCCGCCGGTCGCGGGGGTGTCGTCCCTGGTCAGCAGCCAGGGAACGCCGATCATCGCCGCGCCGAGGAGCAGGCCCGCGAGGCCCACCGGCACCGGCCGGGCGTACCACGCGGTTCTTGGCGGGCCCGGCACGGGCGGGGCGGCGGGAGGCATAGGCGGGGGCGGGAACGCGCCGGGCGGCTCCGTCATGGTTTGTCACCCTGGCCTTCCCCCGCGGCGGATGTGTGTGGGGCTTTTCCCGCCCGTACGACTCCGGAAACGCCGGGGCCCCACAAGGGACCTCCGACCCGCCCATTGCCCGCTCCAGCCCACTATGACTAGCCTGTGTTCGTCATGCCGATCGTCTGTTGAAATTTCGAACACAGGCGCTGAGATACATAGAGAGGGGGCCGGTTGTGGGCCGCCTAGTACCTGCCGTGACCCGGGCTCTCGACATACTCGAACTCTTCCTGGACGGGGACGGGACACTCTCCGCCCCCGACATCGTGCGCAAGCTGCAGCTGCCGCGCACCACCGTGCACGAACTGGTGACCACGCTGGCCGCCCGCTCGTACATCGTCCAGGTGCCCGGCCAGCCGGGACGTTACCGGCTCGGTGTGCGCCCGTACCAGCTCGGCAGCCGCTACGCCGAGCAGCTGGACCTCGCCGCCGAGGGCCAGCAGGTCGCCCGCTCGGTCGCGGAGACCTGCGACGAGACCGTCCATGTGGCGATCCTCGAAGGCACCGATGTCATCTACATCGCGAAGGTGGACTCCACGCACGCCGTGCGCATGGTGTCCGCCGCCGGGCGCCGGCTGCCCGCCCACTGCACCTCCGTCGGCAAGATGCTGCTCGCCTCGCTCTCCGAGCCGGAGCTGACCGCGCGCATCCCCGACAACGCGGAGCTGGTCGCGATGACGCCCAACAGCATCACCGAGCCGGGCGCCCTGCGCGAGGCCCTCACCGAGATCCGCGCCCGCGGCATCGCCGTGGAGAGCCGTGAGTCCAACCCGGACGTCAGCTGTGTCGCCGCCCCGGTGCGCGACCGCACGGGCCGGGTCGTCGCCGCGCTCTCCATCTCCGTGCCGATGATCCGCTGGAGCGACGACCGCCGTATCGAGCTGGAGCAGCTCGCCGTGAAGGGCGCCGCCGAGCTGTCGGAGCGGCTCGGCCACCGGAGCGTGGCGTGACGCCGATCGAGGTCGCCGTCCATGCGGAGGCGGCGCTGGGTGAGGGGCCGACCTGGGACACCGCCGAGCAGCGGCTCATCTGGGTCGACATCCTCGGCTCCCGGGTGCACACCTACGACCCCGCCTCCGGGCGCCGCACGGTCATGGTCACCGAGCAGCACGTGGGTGCGGCGAAGCCGCGGGCCGGCGGCGGGCTGGTGGTCAACCTCCGTGACGGGGTCGGGCTCTACGGCCCCGAGGGCTTCCGGTGGCTGCACCGCGAGGTCGTCCCCGGACGCCGGGCCAACGACGCGGCCGTCGCACCCGACGGCACGCTGTGGGCGGGCACCATGCGCTACGACGAGGCGCCGGGCGGCGGCACGCTGTCGCGCTTCGCGCCCGACGGCACGGTCGGGGTCGTCCTCGACGACGTGGCGGTGAGCAACGGCACGGGCTGGAGCCCGGACGGACGGCTGATGTACTACGTCGACTCGCCGACCCGACGGATCGACGTCTTCGACGTGGATGAGGACCAACTGCCCGTCAACAGGCGGACGTTGGCGACCGCGGAAGAGGGCTTTCCCGACGGGCTCACCGTCGACGCCGACGGCTGCGTCTGGGTGGCCCTATGGGACGGCGGCGCGGTCCGCCGCTACACGCCGTCCGGCGAGCTGGACCGGGTGGTCGAACTGCCGGTCCCGCGTCCCACGGCCTGTGCCTTCGGCGGCGCCGATCTGACCGATCTGTACATCACCACGGCCCGTACGGGGTTGGAGGCGCCGCACCCGATGTCGGGCTCGGTGCTGGTGTTCCCCGGCGCCGGAAAGGGCCTGCCGCAGCCCGCGTTCGCCGGTTAGCGATTCCTGGGCAGTTTGCCCCGCAATGCTCGAGGCCCCCGTCCGGTCGCTGGACGGGGGCCGTCGATTTTTGCGCAACCCATTGACGGGAAAGCGCTTCCTATCTACGGTCCCGTTCGAAGTTACGAGCATCTATCGAAATCTCGAACAGTAAGGGCAGGGCATGGGACAACCTGGCCTGAACCGTAGGCAACTCCTGGCCGGAATCGGCGGGTTGACGGTCGCCGGCAGCTTCGGCTTCGCCGCGCTCGGCACCGGAGCGGACGCACTGGCGTCCAGCGCGAGCACTCGGGTCCGCTACTGGAACCTCTTCAGTGGCGGCGACGGCGCCAACATGATCGCGATGCTGGACTCCTTCCGCAAGGAGCATCCCGACATCGCGGTGAAGGACTCCACGCTCCAGTGGGGCAACCCCTTCTACACCAAGCTCGCCATGGCCGCCGCGGGCGATCGCGCCCCCGAACTCGGCGTCATGCACATGGGCCGCGTCACCGGCTTCTCGCCGGGCCGCCTCCTGGACCCCTGGGACGTGAACCTGCTCGCCAAGTACGGCGTGCGGGAAGCGGACTTCAACCCCGCGCTGTGGAAGCGCGGCGTGATCGACGGCAAGCTCTACGCCCTGCCGCTCGACATCCACGTCCAGCTCTGCTTCTACCGCAAGGACGTGCTGAAGAAGGCGGACCTGCTCGGCGACGACGGCAGGATCGTGCCCGTCACCTCCACCACCGAGTGGTTCGACGTCCTGAAGAAGGCCAAGGCGGTCCAGAAGAAGGGCCTGCAGACCATCGGCCTGTGGACCAACGACCAGAACTTCCAGTGGTGGTTCTTCGTCGCCTTCTACACCCAGCTCGGCGGCCAGTGGTTCAACGACTCCAACACAGAGGTCCTCTTCGACGCCGACAAGGCCACCCAGGTCCTGGAGTTCCTCCGGCAGCACGTCACCGACGGCTACGTCATCCCCGGTGCCCCCACCGGCGAGCAGTTCATCAACGGCGCCCCCTTCACCTGGGAGGGCAACTGGTCCGTGCCGGTCTTCTCCGGCGCCAAGCTGGACTACGGCGCGACCCCGCTGCCGGCCGTCTTCGGCAAGCAGGCCACCCACGCCGAGTCGCATGCCTTCGTCCTGCCCCACCAGGCCGGCCGCGGCGGCGCCACCAACGACGGCGCCCACCAGCTCGCCGCCTACGTCGTCCAGCACGCCCAGCAGTGGGCGGCCGGCGGCCACATCCCCGCGTACACGCCGACGCTGTCCACGGCCGCGTACAAGAAGCTCACCCCGCAGAACGAGTACGCGAGCGCCATGGACCACCAGGCCACCGAGCCGAAGGTGTGGTTCGCGGGCTCCACCGGCGTCCTCGCCCAGGACCTCGGCCCGGTCGTCGTCTCCTCGACGATGGGCTCCGCCAAGCCGGCCGCGGTCGCGCAGACGATGAAGAAGCACCTCACCAAGCTCCTCGCCTCGAAGAACCCGATGGACGGCAAGACCGCCGCGCAGGGAGGTGCGGTCGCATGACGACCAGCGCTCAGACCGTCATCGCACCGGCGCGCGCCAGAACCGCGACCGCCACCGCGACCGTCCGCCGCAAGCAGGGTTTCCAGCACGGGGGTTGGTTCGTCGCCCCCTTCCTGGGCCTGTTCGCCGTATTCGTGATCTGGCCGCTGCTGCGCGGCCTCTACCTCAGCTTCACGGACGCCAACATCTCCGGTGCGGGCGCGAGCTTCATCGGCCTCGACAACTACCGCGAGGCCCTGCACGACTCCGCGATGTGGGACGCGCTCGGCCACAGCGCCTACTTCACGCTGCTCGTCGTGCCGTGCATCACCGTGCTCGCCTTCCTGCTCGCGATGCTCGCCCACCACATCGAGCGCGGCAAATGGCTGTGGCGGCTGTGCTTCTTCGCCCCGTTCCTGCTGCCCTCGACCGTCGCGGGCAACATGTGGCAGTGGCTGTTCACCCAGGGAATCGGCCTGTTCAACGAGACCTTCGGGCTCCAGACGCCCTGGCTGACCGACAAGTCGTACGCGATGCTCGCCATCGTCATCACCACCCTGTGGTGGACGGTCGGCTTCAGCTTCCTGCTCTACCTCGCGGCCCTCCAGGGCATCCCCGACCACCTGTACGAGGCCGCCAAGCTGGACGGCGCCAACGCCTGGCACCGCATGGTCCACATCACGCTGCCCATGCTCCGCAACATCACCGGCCTGGTGATCGCGCTCCAGGTGCTCGCCTCGCTCCAGCTCTTCGACCAGGCCGTCGTGATGATGGACTTCAGCCCGGGACCGGAGCTCAGCACCCGCTCGTTCGTGCAGTACACCCTCGAACAGGGTTTCACCAGCTACCGCGTGGGCTACGCCTCCGCGATGTCCATCATCTTCTTCGTGATCATCGCAGTCGTCGCCCTGGCGCGGATGTGGCTGCTGCGCAACCGTGAGGAGGGCGGCCGATGACCACCGCCACTGTCATCCGTACCAAGTCCCGCAAGCCCTGGACGCCCAGTCAGATCGTTCTGACATTGATCGGCGTCGCCGTCTCCGCCGTCTTCGTGGCGCCGATCGCCGCGGCCCTGTTCACCTCGCTCAAGTCCGAGACCGAGGCCTCCGAGATCCCACCGCACTGGCTGCCCGAGGTCTGGACGGTCCAGGCGTGGAAGTCGCTGTGGCAGACCGGCAACGTCTCCAACTGGTTCGTCAACTCCCTGGTCGTCTCGGTGTGCGTGACGACCATCGTGCTGGCGGTCAGCGCGCTGGCCGGATATGGCTTCGCCCGCACCGAGTTCCGGGGCAAGAGCGTCCTGATGGGCGTCGTGATGGCAGGCCTGATGATCTCCCCGGCGGTCCTCGGGGTGCCGCTGTTCACCACGGTGCAGCAGATGGGGATGGTCGACACCTACTGGGGCATGATCCTGCCGCAGTGCGCGCCCGCCGCGATGGTCTACATCCTCTACAAGTTCTTCCAGGGCATCCCGCGCGAACTGGAGGAGGCCGCGTTCATCGACGGCGCCGGCCGCTGGCGCGTCTTCTTCACCATCGTGGTCCCGCTCGCCCGCCCGTCCCTCTCCGCGGTCGGCATCTTCACCTTCATCGCGTCCTGGAACAACTTCCTGTGGCCGTACATGGTGACCAACAACCCCGACCTGATGACCATGCCGAACGGCATCGCGACCGTCATGAACTCCTACGGCATCCAGTGGGCCCAGCTCATGGCCGGCGGCCTGATGGCGGGCCTCCCGCTGATCGTCGTCTTCGTCTTCTTCCAGCGCCAGATCGTGGCGGGTGTCGCGCACACCGGCCTCGCGGGCCAGTAACCCCGGTCAGGAGAAACAGACGTGAAGCGCCTCAGACTCGCGGCCGTCCTCGCCGCCGCCCTCCTCGCCTTCCTGCCCGCCACCGCGCAGGCGGCCGACTACCCCGACCCGCTCCCGCTCACCGGCCAGGAGATCATCCACGACCCGACCGTCGCCCATCTCAAGAACGGCCGGTACGTGGCCTATTCGACCGGCGGGATCATCGGCGCCCGCCTGTCGAAGGACATGAAGCACTGGGACGACTCGGGCAACGCCTTCGCCGAGCCGCCGAGTTGGTGGTACGAGTACAACTCCACCGGTGACCCCTGGGCCCCCGACCTCTCCTTCCGCGACGGCAAGTACTGGCTGTACTACGCCGTCTCCTCCTGGGGCACCAACCACTCCGCGATCGGCGTCGCCACCTCCAAGTCCGGTCTGCCCGGCACCTGGACGGACCACGGCAAGGTCTTCACCTCCGAGACGACCGACACCTGGAACGCCATCGATCCCGGCGTCATCAAGGCCGACGGCAAACTGTGGATGGCCTTCGGCTCCTACTGGACCGGTATCCGCATGGTCGAACTGGACCCGAAGACCGGCAAGTCCGTCCCGGGCGCCACGGCCTGGCACCTGGCGACCCGCCCCGACGCGCCGTACGCCGTCGAAGGCCCGTACGTCGTCAAGCACGGCCGCTACTACTACCTCTTCGCCTCCTACGACGCCTGCTGCTCCGGCGTGAACTCCACGTACAAGATCAGGGTCGGTCGCTCCACATCGGTCACGGGTCCGTACGTCGACAGCACCGGCACCCCGATGCTGGAGGGCGGCGGCGACCTCCTCCTCGCCGGCCACGGCAGGTACGTGGGCACGGGCGGACAGTCCGTTTTCCGTGACCACGGCAAGGACTGGCTGGCCTACCACTACTACGACGCAGACGACAACGGCACACCCAAGCTGGGCCTGAACAGGCTCGGTTGGGTGCATGACTGGCCTGTTGTCAAGTAACTCCGTTTTTGAAAGGTCCCCATGAGTACCACCACCGCCCGTTTCTCCCTCGACCCCGCCTTCACCGTCGGCGAGGTCAACCCCCGTCTCTTCGGATCCTTCGTCGAACACCTCGGCCGCTGTGTCTACACCGGCATCTTCGAGCCGGGCCACCCCACCGCGGACGAGGCGGGCCTCCGCCAGGACGTGCTGGACCTGGTCCGGGAGCTCGGCGTCACCGCCATCCGCTATCCCGGCGGCAACTTCGTCTCCGGCTACAAGTGGGAGGATTCGGTGGGCCCGGCGGACGAGCGCCCCCGCCGCCTGGACCTGGCCTGGCGTTCCACCGAGACCAACCGCTTCGGCCTCTCCGAGTACATCGCCTTCCTCAAGAAGGTCGGCCCGCAGGCCGAGCCGATGATGGCGGTGAACCTCGGCACGCGCGGGGTCGCCGAGGCGCTGGAACTCCAGGAGTACTCCAACCACCCTTCCGGCACGGCCCTTTCGGACCTGCGCGCCGCGCACGGCGACAAGGACCCGTTCGGCATCAAGCTGTGGTGCCTCGGCAACGAGATGGACGGCCCCTGGCAGACCGGCCACAAGACCGCCGAGGAGTACGGCCGGATCGCCGCCGAGACGGCCCGCGCGATGCGCCAGATCGACCCGTCCGTCGAACTGGTCGCCTGCGGGTCCTCCGGCCAGTCGATGGAGACCTTCGCCCAGTGGGAGGCGACGGTCCTCACGGAGACGTACGACCTCATCGACTACATCTCTCTGCACGCCTACTACGAGCCGATCGACGGTGACCTGGACTCCTTCCTCGCCTCCGCCGTCGACATGGAGTCGTTCATCGAGAACGTCGTCGCGACCTGCGACCACGTGGGTGCGAAGCTGAAGTCGAAGAAGAAGATCAACCTCTCCTTCGACGAGTGGAACGTCTGGTACCTCTCGAAGTGGCAAGCGATCGAGAACTCCCCCTCGCGGGACTGGGCGGAGGCCCCCCGTCTGCTGGAGGACAACTACTCGCTGACCGACGCCGTCGTCTTCGGCTCGCTGCTCATCGCGCTGCTGCGGCACGCGGACCGGGTGACGGTCGCCTGTCTCGCCCAGCTCGTCAACGTCATCGCGCCGATCATGACCGAGCCGGGCGGCCCGGCGTGGAAGCAGACGACGTTCTTCCCGTTCGCGCAGGCCGCGAAGTACGGGCAGGGGCAGGTTCTCGACGTCCGCGTCGACTCCCCGACGTACGAGACGAAGAAGTACGGCGAGGCGGACCTGCTGCACGCCACCGCCGTGCGCGCCGAGGACGGCACGGTCACGGTCTTCGCGGTCAACCGCAGCCGGACCGAGTCGCTGCCGCTCGAAGTGGCCCTGAACGGGCTGGAGTTGACGTCGGTGGTCGAGCACAGCGCGCTCGCCGACGCGGACCCCGACGCCCGGAACACCCTCGCCGAGCCCGAGCGGGTCACCCCGCACGCGGTCGAGGGGGCCGGCGTCCAGGACGGTCGGCTGACCGCCGTCCTGGAGCCGCTGTCCTGGAACGTGATCCGGCTGGCCTAGTGCGTGGCCGCGCGGCCGGGCGAGTCGACCGGTGTCACCGGCACTCCTCCGGCCGCGCTGCCCAGCAGGGTCAGCCGCACGTCACCCGGGCCCGCGGGTGTGGTCCCGTCGGACAGGACCGCTAGGGCGAGTGTGTTGGCGCCACGTGTGCGGAGGATCCCGTTCGGCAGGACGAAGGTGTGCTGCGGGCCCACATCGTTGATGTACTGGCCCATGTTCCAGCCGTTCAGGAAGATCTGGACGCGGTAGGCACGGGCCGGATCGTCGGTCAGGGTGAGCCCGATCGAGGCGTCCACCCCGGGGGTCACGGAGAGCCGGAACCCGGTCCGGTACCAGGTCACGCCCTGCCGCCGGTCCGCCCGCGGGAGGTCGACGAGCGGCCAGCCGCGGTCCGCGAACCCCGGCAGATGCCAGCCCTCGCGCTCCCCGTACAGCCCGCCGTTGTTCATCACCCCGCGCACCGGATCCGGCGCCGCCTCGCCCTGGAGCCGCCAACTCACCTTCGGGGAAGCACCCTTGAAGGCCACCGCCGTCAGGCCGCGGGCCACCTTGTGGGTGCCGAGCGCCTTGCCGTCCTGGTCGTGCTGCATGCGCCGGACGAGGACGGACAGCACATGCGGGCCGTGCGTGCGCTGCTTCTCCGGCACCGACCAGGTGGCGGTCGCCGCCCAACTGCCCTGCCGCACCGTCGCGTTGTCCGGCACCGGCATACGGTGGGTGCCCAGCGGCTTCCCGTCCAGCCAGGCCATCAGCAGGCCCTGCGTGCCGGTGCTGTAGGAGAGCGACACCGACTCCGTGTCGGTCGTGTCGGTGAAGCGGCCCCGGTACCAGACGTCGCCGTAGTGGAAGCCGTAGTCGTCCGCGAACAGCACGGGCTGACCGTCGGGCACGGGGGTCGTGCTGTACGACGAAGTCAGGTCGGCCTTCCGCCACTTGCCGTCATCGAAGTCGGGCTCGGACTCGGGGTTCTCCGTGCGCCGCCGCCAGCCGCCGAGCGCGGGCAGCTTCACGGGGCCGACGCCGGGCAGCAGTTGTTCGATGCGCAGGCTCCCGGCGGTGGTGGGGAGCATGCGCAAAGTGCCCCGGTTCCACACCACTTCACCCATGCCGCGCGGCCCCCACACCTCCAGGCCCGTCTCCTGGATCGTGTCACCGGTGAGATGGGCCGTGGCCCCGCGCAGCGCGGCGCTGCGCAGCAGCGCCGGGCCGTACACGAGGAGGTTGCCCGACGGGGTCTCGTAGGGCCACAGCCGTACGGAGGTCGCCTCGTCGGCGAGGAGGAGCAGCAGTGGCGTGTCGATGCCGTCGCCCTCGACCAGCAGCCGGGTCAGCCCGCCGACGCCGAGCGTGGCCGACACGTACAGCAGGCCGCGATCCCACAGCCAGCCGGCCTGGGGATCCAGCCGGGTGACCGTCGGCTCGGTGGGGCACTCCAGGACGATCAGTGCCCGCTCGCCGCGCCGCCCGGTGAACACGGCGATGTCCTGCCGGCCGACGGCGAACGACAGCATGGGCTGCACGTTGGAGTAGCTCAACTTCCGCTTCCCCAGGGCGAGTCCGGCGGCCAGCAGCCGGGCGTCGCGCGCCGGGACCGTCACGGGTACCCGGGTTCCGGCGGCGGGGAAGTCCGAAGTGACCTCCTCCGTACTGTCGTTGCGCAGTACGTAGACATGGGAGCCGGTGTCCGGGTTGGCCAGGTGGTACACCTTGATCCGGTCGTCCCCGGCCTTCACCGCGCCCGCCCGCTCCAGCTTGGCGAAGTCCGGCACGTGCCGCAGCAGATGACCGAGCTGGTGCATCGGCTGCAGCTTCGCGGTGGCGCCCCGCCCTTCGTCGAAGGCCGCCCCGTAGTCGTACGACGTGTAGACGACCGGCGCGGGCAGCCAGCCCCACGACGTGCCGCCGAAGGTCATGTAGACGTTGTGCAGCGTGATGCCGTTGGCGAGGTTGGTCAGATAGAACCGCCGCTCGTACGCCGCGTCACGCGTCCGGCGCGACTCGGCGTACCCCTTGCCCTTGAACCAGCCGCCGCCCCACGGGTCGAACCAGCCGCCGCCGAACTCGGGCACGAACCCGGGCGTCCGCGGGCTGGCCGTGGCGCCGCCCTGCCCGCCGCCGGTCCCGAAGTGCCCCCAGTCGGGCGGATTCCCGGACGGCGACGGATAGCCGTCGAAGCCGTAGAGCCAACGCCCGTTCTCCCCACCGGTGTCGAAGGAGCCGGGCACCCAATAGCCGTTCCTGCCCTTGTCGTTGTGGAACAGCGGCACGTCGATGCCGTCGGCGCGCACCTTCTTGTAGAGGTGGGACATGTAGGCGCGGCCGGTGGGCTCGGTGACGTGGGCGTCGTACTCGTTCTCGATCTGGTAGAGCAGGACCGTGCCGCGGCCCTTGGTGTAGAGGTGCTGCGCGACGATCCGGTTCACGGCGCTCAACCACTGGTCGACGTAGTGCAGATACGTCGGGTCGGCGGTCCGAGCCGTCCCCTTGGTCACCGTCATCCAGCCCGGGAAGCCACCGCCGTCGACCTCGGCGTTGATGTACGGGCCGGGGCGCAGGATCACGTACAGGCCGGTCTCCGCGGCCATGCGCAGGAACAGGTCCAGGTCACGGACACCGGTGAAGTCGTAATGGCCGGGCGCGGGGGAGTGGTAGTTCCAGGCCACATAGATGCTCACCGCGTTGTAGCCGTGCGCGCGCATCTTCTGCAGCACGTCCCGCCACAGGGACGGGCTCGGCAGCCGGAACGGGTGCAGCTCGCCCGACCACACGACCAGCCGCTTGCCGTCGACCAGCAGCGAGTACCGGTCGAAGCCGACCGTGTGCCCCCGCCCGTCGGCGCTCGGCGGCTCCGGCGCGGGGCCCGTCGGCACGGAACGCGCCGCGTGAGCCGAGGGCGCCTCCGCCCCGGCGCTGCCGCTCAGCGCGAGACCGAGGGCGGTCGTACCGGCGAAGGCTCCGAAGGAACGTCTGCTGAGCGCCAAAGAAGCCTCCTGGGCGAAAAACCTGCGTGGTGCGGGTAGTACGGGTTGTTCAGGCAGTGCGGGTGGTGCGCGTGGGGGCCATTCTCCATGGAGGAACCGGCCACACCGGCCGTCAGGGGGCCCGGCGCGGGCGGATTACGCGGTACGGGCGGCAGGGACCGGGCTGGGATGCGCCGTACGGCAGCACCAACGGCGGCACGGACGGCCGGTGAAATGGAGGCGGCGCCCTGGTGAAGGCGGGGCGGCCTGTTGACGCCGGGCGGCGATCCGGGAGAGCCCGCGAGCAGCTGGGTGAACACTGAGAGAGCTCGTGCCCTCCCTGTGAACCGTCCTCATCGCGGTCTCAGGTTGCGCTCAGACTGAGCCCCTAGCGTCGGCCCCCGTTCACTTCTGCCCCACCGGCAGGCAACCCAGAAGAGGCCGGAAGAGGCCGGAAGACGGGACCGACCCATGCGCACGCTGATACTGCTCGCCCTCGCGGGTCTGGGAGCCCAGCTCGTGGACGGCAGCCTCGGCATGGCCTACGGCGTGACGTCGACCACGCTGCTGCTCGCCATGGGGACCAATCCGGCCATGGCATCGGCCACGGTCCACCTCGCGGAGATCGGCACCACGCTGATGTCGGGCGCGTCGCACTGGCGCTTCGGAAACGTCGACTGGAAGGTCGTCGCCAGGATCGGCGTGCCGGGCGCGCTCGGCTCGTTCCTCGGCGCGACCGTCCTCTCCCGGCTCTCGACCGAGGTCGCCGAACCCGCGATGTCCCTGATCCTGCTCGGCCTCGGCCTGTACGTCATGTCCCGCTTCACCTTCCGCGGCATGCCCAGGGGCAACCTCGGCAAGCCGCTGAGCAAACGGTTCCTGACACCCCTCGGCCTGGTCGCCGGGTTCCTGGACGCGACCGGCGGAGGCGGCTGGGGTCCGGTCGGCACCCCGGCGCTGCTGGCCAGCGGCCGCATGGAGCCACGCAAGGTCATCGGCTCCATCGACACCAGCGAGTTCCTCGTCGCTGTCGCCGCGAGCCTGGGTTTCCTCTTCTCCCTCGGCTCACAGGGGCTGAACCGGGGGTGGGTGCTTGCCTTCCTGCTGGGTGGCCTGGTGGCCGCGCCGGTCGCGGCCTGGCTGGTGCGACTGGTTCCGCCGCGGGTGCTGGGGTCGGCGGTGGGCGGGGTCATCGTCGTGACCAATGTCCGGACGCTGCTGAGGAGTGACTGGGTGGGGGCCTCCGGCGCGGTCAGTGTGCCGGTCTACGTTGTTCTGTACGGGGTGTGGGCCGCCGCGCTCGCGTATTCGATCCGGGCCTATCGGAGGGAGCGGGTGGCGGAGAGCGAGACGGTCGAGGAGCGGCACTCCGTCGCCGCCTAGCCGTTCGCGCACCGCTACACCACGCAGCAGGGGTGGATCTGAACGGCGTTCCCGCGATAGACCCGTACAAGGACCGTGTATGCGGAGCCCGCCCCAAGGAGGCGCGATGACGGCCGAGTCCCCTTATCTGCGGCCCCCTTGGGGCATGCGGGTCATCGGAAACCGGATGGCCAAGCTCTTCGCCAGGAGCGTCCTGAGCACGCTGTCCGTCCGGGGCCGCAGGAGCGGCCAGTGGCGCAAGGTGCCGGTGGCCGTCCTCGAACACGACGGCGAGCGCTATCTGATCGCCCCGCGCGGACACACCGAGTGGTCCCGCAACCTGAGCGCCGCCGGGAGCGGGCGCCTCGCCCGCAAGGGCCGCAGCGAGGAGTTCGACGCGGTCGAGGTACCCGTCGCGGACCGGCCGCCGCTGATCGAGATCTATCTCAAGCAGTACGGCAGGTTCCCCACGGTCAGCGAGACATTCGCCGAACTCCCCGACCCGGCCGACCATCCCACCTTCCGGATCGTCGGGCGCTCCGAGTGACGGACGAGATGAAGCGGGCCCAGGGACCCGGCTACGTACGGGAGTCGGAGCCGTTCGCCGAGTCCTGACCAGGTGGCTGATGTACTGGCCGGATCAGTTCCTGCACGAGCGGAGTGAGATGTGACGACGCATGCTGCGAAGGCCGGGGTCGAGGTCGCGCCGGTGACCGGGTACACCGGGGCGGAGATCACCGGCGTCGATCTGGCGGGTCCGCTGGACGACGAGGCCGTCGCGGTGATCCGGGCGGCGTTGCTGCGCTGGAAGGTGGTGTTCTTCCGGGACCAGCGGATCGACCACGCCGCCCATGTCGCGCTGGCCCGGCGTTTCGGCGAGCCGGTCGTGCTGCGTTCCCGGGGCAAGGCCTCACCGGGGGACTTCCCGGAGGTGGAGACGACGGCCGACCGGCTGGAGCTGGCCGGGCGCTACGGCATGGACCACCAGGAATGGCTGGAGCGGCGGCGGCACACGCTGTCGCGGGGGTGGCACTGCGACCACGGCGCCCGGGTGGACCCGCCGGCCGCGACCATCCTGCGCGCCGAGACCGTGCCGCCGTACGGCGGGGACACGACTTGGTCGAATCTGGCGGCTGCCTACGCCGGACTGTCCGCGCCCGTAAGGGAGTTCGCCGACAGGCTGCGCGCCGAGCACCGCCTCGGGGTCGGCTATCAGCCGCGCCCAGGACGCGACGCCTACGTCCAGCACCTCCAGGATCACCAGGTCGCCACCGTCCACCCGGTGGTGCGCGTGCACCCCGAGACGGGCGAGCGTCTGCTGTTCGTCAACGGCTACTACGTCGAGCAGATCCTCGAAGTGTCGCGCGCCGAGAGCCGGTTGCTGCTGGAGCTGTTCGTCGAGCAGGTCACCCGGCCCGAGTACACCGTCCGCTTCCGCTGGGAGCCGGGCAGCGTGGCGTTCTGGGACAACCGTGCCACCATCCACCTGGCTCCCGGCGACACCGGGCACCTCGACTCTCCGCGCATCATGCACCGCGTGATGCTCGCCGGGGACGTCCCGGTCGGACCGGACGGCAGGCCCTCCGAACCCATCTGCGGTGCACCGCTGGTGAGTTGAGAGGAACCCGCCGACCGGCCCGTGGCGTCGGCTAGCTCGTCTCGACGCCCACCGTCAGCGTTCCGGCGTAACCGGAGGACGCCGAGCTGCCCAGTGCGGTGAGGGTGAGGAGGCCGGACGCGGCGCCACCGTCGTCGTAGATCGAATCCTGGGCGAGGGTGGTGCGGGTGACGGTGTTGGTCGAGTACGGCGACACCTTCGCGACCGCCGTCGTCACCGTCTCGCTGCAGAAGAGCTGGCCGGTGTGGAGTTCGGTGCCGCCGGTGAAGGAGCCGTCGGAGGTGAGCGTGACGCCGGTGTGCACCTTGAGGTGGATGTGGATGCAGCGGCCGCGGTACCAGCCGGGGTAGATCGTGGTGATCTTCGCTACGCCGTCGGTGCCCGTCAGGACGCCGCCGCGCAGGAAGGTCCCGTCGTCCGGCTCCGAGTGGCCGTTGCCGCCGACGAACCCGGAGTACTCGCCGAGCGCGTCGCAGTGCCAGATCTCCACGAGCGCCTTGTTGAGCGGGGCGCAGGTGTCGTCGTCGACGACGGTGAGGGTGAGCTTGAGCGGGACTCCGGCCTTGCCTTCGGTGACGTCGGCGCGGACGTACTGTCCGTCGAGGTAGTAGGGGCCTTCGGTCATCTCCTTGGTAAGGGTGCAGACGGCCGCGGCGGCGACCGGGGCCGCTTGTGCCGCGTCCGCCGCTTCGGCTGCGGGGGCTTCGGGTGCCGCGGCGCTCACGGCCAGTGCGGCGGCTGTGGCGCCGGTGGCGATGAGGACGGTACGACGCCCGATGCGGGGCTCTGAAGTCTCTGTCATGAACACGGCACGATAAAGAGGCTCACTGTCGGTGAGCTGTGTGTTCGGCAAAGCGCCTGCGCGTCAAGGCGCTTGTGAGACATGCGGGTTGGGCGTGTCGAAAGCGTTGACGCGGAAGCGCTTCGACTCTACGTTTCGGGGCCAGAGCCGTCCGAGAACACGATCGACGTTCGAGATCGCGAACGTCCCGTGTGTCGTACCCACCTTCCGTCCTCCACCCCCACCCTCGTCTTCGCCCCCGTCCCCCGTCCCTCAAGGAGGGTCCCCGTGAGCCGCACCTCGCGCAGAACCGCACTCCTCGCCGTCCCCGCCGCCGTCCTGCTCGCCCTCGTGCCGAGCACCGCGAACGCCTACCCCAACCCCGGCACCGTCACGGGCTCCGTCGTGGTGCACGACCCGACGATGGTCAAGACCTCGTCGGGCCGCTATCTGCTGTACGCCACCGGTGGCGGCCTCGCCTACAAGACCTCGACCGACCGGACCGCCTTCACGGCAGGCAGTGACGCCTTCACCACCAAGCCGAGCTGGTGGTCGACGTACGCGACCGAGGCCTGGGCGCCCGACATCTCGTACCACGGCGGCAAGTACCTGATGTACTACGCCGTTTCGACCTTCGGATCCAACAAGTCCGCCATCGGTGTGGCCGGTTCGACCACCGGACTGCCGGGCTCCTGGACCGACTACGGGGTCGTCTACACGTCCACGACCTCCAGCGACTACAACGCCATCGACCCGAACCTGTTCGTGGACGACGACGGCAAGTGGTGGCTGTCCTTCGGCAGTTGGTGGACCGGGATCAAGATGATCCAGATCGACCCGTCCAGCGGGAAGCAGCTCTCCTCCAACACCACGCGCTACTCGATCGCCTCCCGGCCGACCGGTACGAAGGCCGTCGAGGCGCCGTACATCGTCAAGCGGGGCGGCTACTACTACCTGTTCGCCTCGTACGACGTCTGCTGCAACGGCACCAGCTCGACGTACAAGGTGAAGGTCGGCCGCGCGACCGGCATCACCGGGCCGTACTACGACAAGAGCGGCGTCGCCATGATGAGCAACGGCGGCACGCCCGTCCTGGAGTCGCACGGCAGCGTCATCGGCCCCGGCGGCCAGTCCATCATGGCCGACTCGGACGGCGACCTGATCGTCTATCACTACTACGACGGCAACGACGGCGGCACCCCCAAGCTCGGCATCAACCTGCTGAGCTGGAGCACCGGTTGGCCCGTCGCGTACTGATCGAGGGCTGCCTACCCCGCCTGGTTGTAGAGGGCCCGCGCCGCGGCCGGCCATCCGGTGGCGGGCTGCGGCTGCGGTTCCGGCTGGGTCCGGCCGCGCACCTGGGCGGCCGTCAGCCCGCCCTGGGCGCCCTGTGAAGCCGCCGACCCGGGCATGCCGGTCTGGAAGACCGGCTGCAGCCCGGCGGCCGCGGCAGCGGCCTGCACGGGCGCCGGGGCCGGAGCCAGGCCCGGCATCGCCCCCGGCGACTGTGCCGGTGTCGGTATCTGGGCCGCCGCCGGAGCGGGCCATACGGCGGGCTGCTGCGGGGCCGGGATCGGGTAGTTCGGTACGGCGGTGACGGGCCCCGGGGCCGGGTAGTTCGCCACGGCAGCGGCGGCAGGCTGCTGAGCGGGGTAGCCCGCGGCGGCCGGCTGCGGAGCCGGATAGCTCGCGGCGGCCGGCTGCGGCGCGGGCTGCGCGGGAGGCAGGCTCGGCACGGGGGCCGGGGCTGGAACCGGTGTCGGCACCGGAGCAGGCATCGGCGCGGCCTGGGCCGCCGCGGGCCCCGGCCATGCGTTCGCCTGCGCGGCCAGTCCCTGCATGCCCGCCCCGTTCGTCGCGCTGACGAGTCGGTCCACCGCCGCCGTACCCGAGCTGTAGCTGGTCCCGGTGCCCAGCTCGGGCACGGCGGCTCCCCTCCTGGTTCCGTAGAGCACCTGTTCCAGGCCGGACACCAGGCGACGCACGTCCACCTGGGGGCGCACCACGAGACGCAGGAAGCGGCTGGACGAACCGATCTTGTTGCCGCACTCGCGGACCAGGATCCGGTGTTCGGTGAGCAGCCGGTCCCGGACCACGGTGCCTTCGGCGCCCACGGGGAGGCGCACGAAGAGGAAGTTGCCCTGCGACGGGTAGACCGTCAGGCCGGGCAGCCCGGAGAGCTGGCGGGCCATGTCGAGCCGGTCGCGGCGGACCATGTGCAGGCTTTCCATGTACTCGGCCCCGTGGTCTCTGAGCATGAACACCACGGTCTCCGCGAAGGAGTTGAGGTTCCACTTGGGCAGCATCGTGCGCACTCTGCCCGCCAGGGCCGGGTTGGCGACGAGGTAGCCGAAGCGGATGCCGTGCAGGCCGAAGTTCTTGCCGAGGCTGCGCAGCACGATGACGTTGGGCCGCATCACCGCGTCCTCGACGACGCTCGGGTCGGCCTCCGCGTCGGCGAATTCGAGGAACGACTCGTCGACGATGATCAGGTCCAGGTCCGCCATCGCGTCCATGAACTGCACGACGGAGTGGCGGGGGAGGAAGCCGCCGTCGGGGTTGTTCGGGTTGCACAGCACGGCGACGCGGGTGCCGCGCTTGCGGATGAAGTCGGCGTACTGCGCGAGGTCCAGGGCGAAGCCGCTGGACTCCTGGAGCGGGAACATGTCGACGCGCTTGCCGGTCTCCATCGGCTGGTCGGTCCAGCGGCCGAAGGTGGGGACGGGTATCGCTATGGACTCGCGAACCAGCAAGTGGTCGATCCAGGTGATGAGTTCGGTCGAGCCGTTACCCATGGCGACGCACTGCGGCGGCAGTTGGAGCAGATTGCACAGCTCGGCCGTGATGGTGTCGGCGCTGCTCGGGTAGTACGTGATGATCTCGCGCAACCGGCCCGCCAGGTCGTCGAACATGGCGGGGGTGGGGAAGTACGGGTTGCACGGAATGCAGAAGTCCACCGGGCCCGTCCCGTCGCCCTCACGCGCCAGCGCCGCCATCGAGGGGCTGTGCGCCGCCGTGCTGCGGAACAGCGAGGTGACGTTGTCGGGCATGGAACCTCCGTCTCTGGGTGGCCCGTGCGGGGGAGCACGGGCCACCCAGAAGTACGGAGGCAGGAGTTGCCGTGTTCAACTCATGTGAAAGAAGTGTGACGTCACGAACCCGACGTCACCGGCCCCGCATCACGCGGGCGACTCAGGCACCGAACGTGTGGACCGTCGTCGACCTGTAGGTCTGCCCCGGCCGCAGCACGGTCGACGGGAACTTCGGGTGGTTCGGGGAGTCCGGGAAGTGCTGGGTCTCCAGGCACATTCCGTCGCCCTGGCGGTAGATGTGGCCGCCGGTGCCGACGAGCGTGCCGTCGAGGAAGTTGCCCGAGTAGAACTGGAGGCCCGGCTCGGTCGTGGCGATCTTCAGGCTGCGACCGGAGGACGGGTCCCGCAGCGTCGCCACGTGCTCGGGCTTGCCCGTGATGCCCTTGTCGAGGACCCAGTTGTGGTCGAGGCCCTTGGCGTACAGGAGCTGTTGGTTGTCTTCCCGGATGTCCTCGCCGACCGTCTTGGCGTGCCGGAAGTCGAAGGGGGTGCCCGCGACCTTCGCCAGCTCGCCGGTGGGGATGAGGCCCGAGTCGACCGGGGTGTAGCGGGCGGCGGCGATCTTCAGCTCGTGGTCGTAGATCGAGCCGCTGCCCTCGCCGGCCAGGTTCCAGTAGACGTGGTTGGTGAGGTTGACGACCGTGGCCTTGTTGGTGGTGGCCGCGTAGTCGATGCGCCAGTCGCCGTGCTTGGTGAGGGTGTACGTGACCTTCACCTTGAGCGTGCCCGGGTAGCCCATCTCACCGTCGACGCTGGTGTAGTGCAGGTGCAGGCCGACGTCGGAGCCGGAGGTGAAGCCCTCCACGTCCCACACGTGCTTGTCGAAGCCCTGGGTGCCGCCGTGCAGGCTGTTGACGCCGTCGTTGACGGAGAGCTGGTAGTCCTTGCCGTCGAGCGTGAACTGGCCCTTGGCTATGCGGTTTCCGTAGCGGCCGATGAGCGCACCGAAGTACGGGGTCTTCGCGACGTAGTCCTCGATGTTGTCGAAGCCCAGCGACACGTTCTTGTACTTGCCGTGCCGGTCGGGGATCTCCAGGGACTGGACGACACCGCCCCACGACAGGACCTTTATGCGCGTGCCGCCGTTCTCCAGCGACCAGCGGTAGACCTTCGTCCCGTCCGCGAGCTTCCCGAAGAGCTCCTTCACCGGCTTCTTGCCTCCCGAGGCCGCCTGTGCGGTGCCTGTGCCGAGGGCGGTCGCGGCGATACCCGCCGCCGCGGCGCCTGCGATGACCGTGCGTCTGTTCAGTTCCATCTGTGCGGCTCCCATAAAGGGGTGGGGCCCCGCCTTGGCGACGGGGCCCGAGCTGACTTACGAACCGGACTTGCGCTTGTTCCACACGTCGAACCCGACGGCCGCGAGCAGGGCCAGGCCCTTGATGACCTGCTGCCAGTCGGTGCCGACACTGAGGAGGTTCATGCCGTTGTTCAGCACGCCGAGGACGAGACCACCGATGATCGCGCCGAGGACGGTACCCACACCGCCACTCATGGACGCGCCACCGATGAACGACGAGGCGATCGCTTCGAGTTCGAAGTTCAGGCCTGCCTTCGGCGAGGCCGCGTTGAGGCGGGCGGCGACCACCAGACCCGCCAGGGCCGCGAGCACGCCCATGTTGAGGAAGACAAGGAAGGTGACCTTCTTGTCCTTGACGCCGGACAGCTTCGCCGCCGGCAGGTTGCCGCCGATGGCGTAGATGTGACGGCCGAAGACGGCGTTGCGCATGACGTAGCCGTAGCCGACCACCAGCACGGCCAGGGCGATCAGGATGATCGGCGCGCCCTTGTAGCTGGCGAGCAGCATCGTGACCGTGAGGATCGCGGCGACGATGGCGACGAGCTTGAGCAGGAAGAGGTTCCTGGGCGCCACTTCGAGGGCGAACTCCTGCTGCCGCTTGCGGTCGCGGACCTCCTGGACGACCGAGAAGGCGATCAGCGTGAAGCCCAGCAGCAGCGTGAGGTTGTGGTAGTTGGTGTCCGGGCCGACCTCCGGCAGGAAGCCGTTGCCCATCTTCTGCAGGCCGTCCGGGAACGGGCCGAGGGTCTGCCCCTTCAGGAGCATCTCCGTCAGACCGCGGAAGATCAGCATGCCCGCGAGGGTGACGATGAAGGAGGGGATGCCGAGGTAGGCGATCAGGAAGCCCTGTGCCGCGCCGGCCACCGCGCCGATGGCCAGGCACAGCAGCAGCGCGACGGGCCACGCTATGCCGTGTTGCACCGTCAGCACGGCCGCGAAGGCGCCGGTGAACGCCGTGAGCGAGCCGACCGACAGGTCGATGTGACCCGCGATGATCACCAGCATCATGCCGATCGCGAGGATCAGGATGTAGCTGTTCTGGAGTACCAGGTTGGAGACGTTGCGCGGCAGCAGCAGGTCGCCGTCGGTCCACACCTGGAACAGGACGACGATCAGACCGAGGGCGATCAGCATGCCGTACTGGCGCATGTTGCGGCGCAGACCGTCCAGCACCAGCTGGAGCAGTCCACCGCCGGAGGCCGGTCCGCCGCTCTTGCCGGGCGGCGCGGCGGCCGGGCTCTTGGTCACATCGGTGCTCATCGCGTTACCTCTTTGTCCTTCGTCATCTGACGCATCAGCACTTCCTGCGTGGCCTCGGCGCGCGGGAACTCGCCCGTGAGCCGCCCGGCGGCCATCGTGTAGATGCGGTCGCACATGCCGAGCAGTTCGGGCAGCTCGGAGGAGATGAAGACGACCGCCTTGCCCTCGGCCGCCAGCTGGTCGATGACCGTGTAGATCTCGTACTTGGCACCGACGTCGATACCGCGGGTCGGCTCGTCCAGGATCAGCACGTCAGGACCCGCGAAGATCCACTTGCTGAGGACGACCTTCTGCTGGTTGCCGCCGGAGAGCTTGCCGACCCGCTCGAACACGGTCGGGGCCTTGATGTTCATGGACTTGCGGAAGCCCTCGGCGACCTGCCGTTCCTCCTGCTCGTCGACCACACCGCGCTTGGTGACCTTGTTCAGGGCGGTCAGCGAGATGTTGCGGTTGATGGTGTCGATGAGGTTGAGGCCGTAGTGCTTGCGGTCCTCGGTGACGTACGCGATGCCGTGCTTGACCGCCTCGGCGACGGTCTTCGTCCGGATCTCCTTGCCGTCCTTGAGGACCGTGCCGTTCGCGTGCCGGCCGTAGGAGCGTCCGAAGACGCTCATCGCGAGCTCGGTGCGGCCGGCGCCCATCAGTCCCGCGATGCCGACGATCTCCCCGCGCCGCACCTGGATGGACACGTCGTCGACGACCTTGCGCTGCTGGTCGATCGGGTGGTGCACGGTCCAGTCGCGGATCTCCAGGGCCGGAGCCGCGCCCTTCTCCGGCTCGTGCGGGGTGCGCTCGGGGAAGCGGTGGTCGAGGTCGCGGCCCACCATGCCGCTGATGATCCGGTCCTCGGTCGTCTCCGCCGACTTCACGTCGAGCGTCTCGATGGAGTGCCCGTCGCGGATGATCGTCACCGAGTCCGCCACCTTGCGGATCTCGTTGAGCTTGTGGGAGATGATGATCGAGGTGATGCCCTGGTTCTTCAACTCCAGGATGAGATCGAGGAGTTTGTCGCTGTCCTCGTCGTTCAGCGCCGCGGTCGGCTCGTCGAGGATGAGGAGCTTCACCTTCTTCGACAGCGCCTTCGCGATCTCCACGAGCTGCTGCTTGCCCACGCCGATGTCGGCGACGCGGGTCTCCGGGTGGTCGGTCAGACCGACCCGGCGCAGCAGCTCCGAGGCGTGCCCCAGGGTCTTCCGCCAGTCGATGAACCCGCCCTTGGCGTGCTCGTTGCCGAGGAAGATGTTCTCCGCGAGGGAGAGGTACGGCGACAGCGCCAGCTCCTGATGGATGATGACGATGCCGTGCTGCTCGCTCGCCCGGATGTCCTTGAAGGAGCAGACCTCTCCCTCGAAAAGGATGTCGCCTTCGTAGCTGCCGTGCGGATGGACGCCGGAGAGCACCTTCATCAAGGTGGACTTCCCGGCGCCGTTCTCACCGCAGATGGCGTGGACCTCGCCCTGACGGACGGTCAGCGAGACGTCCGACAGCGCTTTGACACCGGGAAAGGTCTTGACGATCGAGCGCATTTCCAGGACGGGTCCCGCCATGGTCGTGCCTTCCAATCCTTAAGGGGCGACGCTTACTTGAGCTGGTCGGCGGTGTAGTAGCCGCCGTCGACGAGCTCCTTCTTGTAGTTGCTCTTGTCGACGGCGACCGGCTGCAGCAGGTAGGCGGGGACGATCTTGGTGCCGTTGTCGTAGGACTTGGTGTCGTTGACCTCGGGCTTCTTGCCGTTGAGGGAGGCGTCGACCATGTCCGTGGCGACCTGGGCGAGCTTGCGCAGGTCCTTGTAGACGGTCATCGACTGCTCGCCGGCGATGATCGACTTCACCGAGGCGAGCTCGGCGTCCTGGCCGGTGATGATCGGCAGCGGCTTGCTCTTGCTGCCGTAGCCGTCCGACTTCAGCGCGGCGAGGATGCCGATGGAGATGCCGTCGTAGGGCGAGAGGACCGCGTCGACCCGGCCGCTCGTGTACGTCGAGGTGAGGATGTCCTCCATGCGGTGCTGGGCGGTGGCGCCGTCCCAGCGCAGCGTGGTGACCTTGTTGAGCGCGGTCTGGCCGGACTTGACCACCAGCTTCTTCTTGTCGATGTACGGCTGGAGCACGCTCATCGCACCGTTGAAGAAGTACTTGGTGTTGTTGTCGTCGTTGGAGCCGGCGAACAGCTCGATGTTGAAGGGGCCCTTGCCGCTCGCCAGGCCCAGCTTGTCGACGATGTAGCTGGCCTGGAGCTTGCCGACCTTCTCGTTGTCGAAGGACGCGTAGTAGTCGACGTTCTTCGTGCCGAGGATCAGGCGGTCGTAGGAGATGACCGGGATGTGGGCGTCGGCGGCCTGCTGGAGCACGTTGTTCAGGGACTTGTTGTCGATCGCCGCGACGATCAGCGCCTTGACGCCCTGGGTGATCAGGTTCTCGATCTGCGAGACCTGCTGGTCGGGGTCGTCCTCGCCGAAGACCAGCTTGGTCTTGTAGCCCTTGGCCTTGAGGTCCTTCTCGACGTTGGCACCGTCGGTGATCCAGCGCTCGGAGGACTTGGTCGGCATCGCGATGCCGATCGTGCCGCCCTTGGCGTCGCCCTTCTTCTCGTCGCTGCCGCCCTCGCCGGACTGTCCGCAGGCGGAGAGGGTGAGGGCGAGCGAGGCGGCTCCGGCTATGACGGTGAGGGCAGCTCTGCGGTTACGCATGATCATCATCCTTGATGTGTGTGCAGGGCTCGGTCTGGCGGTGCGGAAGAGACTCCGGAGGACGGTGCAGAGAGAGACCGAGAAGGGGTGTGTGGGATTGTGCGCGGCCGTGTGTTCTTTTGTGAAGCCGTGTTTCCGTAACGTTATGACGGGATATCGAAACGCTTGAGTTCACCCGGCAGCCGCGAGCCGAGCGGAGCCATGTCGCCGTCCGCTCCGTGGCGCGCGAGCAGGTCCAGGGCGAGGCGGCCGCGCCGCACTCTTTCCCTGGCGCTGTTCAGGGTGACGTCCCGCAGCTGGTGCCCGTACGGGTAGATCGCGGGCGCCTTGGACAGGCCGAACTTCAGGTACAGCGGTGCGCCGCGCCGGATCAGCTCGGCGACCTCGTACATCCGCACATAGCCGCCGAGGTCGTCGGGGGCCTCGATGTACATGTCCATGGGAGCGGCGGAAACCCGCCGGATCTCGGTGAGGTGATCGAGCGTCAGATCGCTCGGCACGTTGAGCGAGTCGCCGCCGAGTTGCTCGTACACCGCGTACGAGGCCGGGTTGACCGGGCCTATCAGCGCGGACACCTTGAGCGTGGTGTCGGCCGGGATGATCCCGGCGGCCCGCGCCCGGTGCAGCGTCCACAGCACGCCCTCGTCGGCGACGAGCAGGCACTTGACGCCCAGCTCCGTTGCCCGGACGGCGTCTTCGAGGCATCCGGCGACCGCGTCGTGGCCCCGGGCGCGCAGCCCGCCGCCCCGCGAGTCGGTGCGCACGGAGGCGCCGATGTCCCAGGTGCCGCGCGGCCCGGTGAACAGGCAGAGCTCGATGTCGCGCTCGGCGGTCGCGTCGACCATCTCGGTTATCTCGGCGTCGGTCAGCATCCAGACGCCGCTGCCCTGGCTGATCCGGTGGATCGGCACATCGAGCCGCGAGGACTCCTTGAGGACTACGGCGAGCGCCTCGGGCCCCTCGACGGAGGGGACCTCGGTGCGCCAGCGGCCGCCTCCCGGGAAGGTGTGCGGCGAGGCGTCGGCGGGTGAGAGGGCGGGCGCGCCCAGGCCGAGCGCGGCGAGCGCCTGCTCGCCGGGTCGACGGGCTGCCGTAGGCGGGGCGTCGGTCACAAGCTGTCCTTCGCGTTCGATGATGATGCTTCGCGTGTCCGATATTTCGAACAAGGTTCGTGAGATTGGGCGTACGCCGGTACGCAGCGTCAGGGTCTCCGTACCGGCGTACGGATCAGGGGCGCAGAAGGACCTTTCCGACCTTCGGATCGCCGGACCCCACCAACTCGATGGCCTGTGGGAACTCGGCGAGCGGCAGTTCATGCGTGACCAGCGGCGACGGGTCGAGCAACCCGGCCCCGAAGACCCGCACCGTGTGCGCCCAGGCCTCCGGCGGCGCACCGAAGACGGTGTGCACCTCCAGCTGCCGTACGACGAGATCGGTGGGGTCGAGGCCCTCGGCGCCCGGCGCCGGGATACCCGTCAGGACAAGGCGTCCGCCACGCCTGAGCAGGGAGGCGGCGGTGCGCGCGGCGGATGCGGACCCGGCGGTCTCGATCACTACGTCGAAGTCGTCGGGCAGTTCCTGGTCGCGGGTACGGAACTCGGTGGCGCCGAACTCCTTCGACAGCGCGGCGCGGTCCGGGCGGGTGCCGACCACGAGCAGCTCGGCCGGGGAGCCGGCCTTCAGGAACTGCACCGCGAACATCCCGAGGGTGCCCGTGCCGACCACGGCGACCCGCTCGCCGGGCACCGCGTTCGCCTTGAGCGCGGCGGCCGCGATACAGGCGGCCGGCTCCAGCAGAGCGGCGGCCGTCAGGTCGGCGTCGTCCGGCAGGACATGGAGGAGCCGGGCCGGCAGCGTGAGGGTGGTGGCCATCGCGCCGGGCTGGGTGAAGCCCGTCTCCTCGTACCCCGCCGTGCACAGCGTCGTCTCGCCCGCGTGGCAGCGGTCGCAGACCTGGCAGTTGCGGAAGCCCTCCCCGACGACCTTGCGGCCGACGAGCGACGCGGGCACCGAGGCGCCGACCGCCTCCACCGTGCCGGACCACTCGTGGCCGGGGGTGAGCGGGTAACGGACGTATCCGTCGGGCCGGTTGCCCTGGTAGACCTCGCGGTCGCTGCCGCAGATGCCCACGGCGTGCACGCGCACCAGGGCCTCGCCGGCCTCCGGCTGCCGCGGCTCGTGCGCGGTCAGCCGGTGCTCGCCCGGCGCCTCGATGACGACAGCGGTGCTCACTTGCTGCCCTTCGGCTTGCGCTGCTCCCAGCCGTCCGCCCAGAGGTCGAACCGGGCCTGCTGCTGCGGGAACTCGGCCGCCGCGTCGGTGTCCAGCTCGACGCCGAGACCGGGCGCGTCGGAGAGGTGGAAGTAGCCGTCGATGACCTGGGGTGCGCCCTTCACGACCTTCTTGATGTCCGCGTCCGCGAAGTCGTTGAAGTGCTCGAGGATCTTGAAGTTCGGCGAGGAGAAGCCGACCTGGAGGGAGGCGGCGGTGAGGACCGGGCCGCCCACGTTGTGCGGGGCCACGAGGACGTAGTGCGCCTCGGCGGTCGCGGCCAGCTTCCGGGTCTCCCAGATGCCGCCGATGTGACCGACGTCGGGCTGGATGATGTCCACGGCCTGGCTCTCGAAGAGCTCGCGGAACTCGATGCGGTCATGGATGCGCTCACCCGTGGCGACCGGGATGTCGACCTTGGCGGCGACCTTCTCCAGCGCCTTCAGGTTCTCCGGCGGGCACGGCTCCTCCAGCCACGCGGGCTTGAAGGGCGCGAGCTCGCGGGCGAGGCGGATCGCGGTGGCCGGGGAGAAGCGCCCGTGCATCTCCAGCATCAGCTCGGCGTCCGGCCCGATGGCGTCCCGCACGGCCTCGATGAGGGAGACGGCGTACAGCGTCTGCTCGTGGTCCAGCTCGAAGTGCCCGGTGCCGAAGGGGTCGATCTTGAGCGCCTTGTAGCCGCGCTCCATCACGCCCTGGGCGGCCTTGTGATAGGCCTCCGGGGTCCGCTCGGTGGTGTACCACCCGTTGGCGTACGCCTTGACCTTGTCGGTGACCTTGCCACCGAGCAACTGCCACACCGGTACGCCGAGTGCCTTGCCCTTGATGTCCCAGCAGGCCATCTCGATGACGGCGATACCGGACATCACGATCTCGCCGGCCCGGCCGTAGTCGCCGTACTTCATCCTCTTGACGAGGTCCTCGACAGCGAACGGGTCGGAGCCGAGAATGTGGTTGGCCTCCGCCTCCCGCAGATAGCCGATCAGTGCGTCGGTGTGCCCCAGCATCCGGGTCTCGCCGACTCCGGTAATGCCCTCGTCGGTGTGCACCTGTACGTAGGTCAGGTTCCGCCAGGGCGTCCCCACTACGTGAGTGCTGATTCCGGTGATGCGCACGGCAATTGCCCCCTGTGCTCTTCGGCTCTGTTCGAAATTTCGTCACACGTTCGAAATGCTGGCGTGACAGTAAGGACGTGGCGGCTGGAGTGTCAATGGGTCGAACGCATAACGGTTTCGACAGGGTGGGGCGGGGATGGCGGGGAATGGTCCGGGGTGTCCTCAACTCGACATGCCGGAACAGGCAGTTCACTACACAACCTTCACAGGCGTGCCTAGGAACGTTACCTGTGAGGAACTTAGTCTTCCGGCGTCATGGACTACTGCAACCCGTGCCGAAGGCACCTGAATGGCGCCCTTGCCTGCCCGGGGTGCGGCACCGCCGCCGAAGAGCTGCGCGCGTCCGCGTACGCGTACGCGGAGGAGCGCGAGGCGGGTACGGATCCCGGAGAGGCCGCGGAGCCGTACGAGGGCGACGAGGCGCCCGCCGAGCGTCCCGGGAGGGCTCGCAGCCGGCGGGCGCGCGGGCCCGCGTCCGGCGGGAGCCGTCGCGATCGCAAGGCCGCGGCGCATCGGCGCCGCCGCCGCAAGATCCTCTTCGTCGGAGCCGGACTGTTGCTCGCCGCGGGCGGGCTGAGCCTCGCGGAGCTGGGGATCGAGGCGCCGGGTTCCACTCCGCAGGCCGCCACCGCGGATGAGTCCGCGGACGGTTCGGCGTCCTCCGCGGCGTCGTCCGACACGCCCGGGTCCGGCACGGGCTCCGGAACCGGTTCCCGTACGGCGTCCGGGACGCCCGACCCTTCCGCGTCGCCGTCCGCCTCCGAGTCCGGGGACGACAAGTCGGACAAGGACAAGGGCAAGGACAAGGACAAAGACGCGGCTACGGAGGGGCAGTCGGCCTCCGCGGCGGTGTCCCCCGACACCACGGCCGGGGCTCCCGCCCCGACGTCGGCCCCTCGGACCTCCGCCACTCCCACGGTGAACCCCACGTCGGCGGCCCCGACCCCGGCCCCGTCCCCGTCGGAGACGTGCAACCGGTTCCTGTGGTGGTGCACGTAGCGGGTCCCTACGGGGTTGTTCGCCCCCTCCGCCCCTACCCGTCCCTTGTTCCTGGGGGCTGCCGCCCCCAGACCCCTGCTTCGGCCTGAACGGCCTCGTCCTCAAACGCCGGACGGGCTGACCCAGCCCGTCCGGCCCGGCGCCTAAGCCGACAGCATTCGCTGGAGCAGGTCCCGCAGGGACACCCGCTCCTCCCGGGAGAGGCCGGCCAGCGGCTCGCGGGCGAAGCCCAGGGAGTCGCGGAGGCTCCCGGCCACCCGCACCCCCTCCTCCGTGGCAACGGCCAGCTTCACCCGACGGTCGGAGGGGTCCGCCCGCCGCTCCACCAGCCCCCGCGCCTCCAGCCGGTCCACGATCCCGGTGACATTGGACGGCTCGCACTTCAGCTTCTGCGCCAGCCGCCGCATCGGCAGCGGCTCCAACGACAGCAGCCCCAGCAGCCGCGCCTGCGCCCCGGTCAGTGCATGCCGCCCGGCGGCCTCCTCGTACTCCTCGTGGTACCGGGCCACGACCGTGCCGATGAGTCCGACGACCTCAAGGGTCAGCTCGTCGGGGCGGCGCGTCTTCGGTGGTGTGGACATGCGCTCCAGGATACTCCGTTACTTGACATCATGAAATATTAAGGCGCATGGTTGTTTCAGGTACTGAAGTATCTGGCCCTGAAACACGTGAGCAATCGAGCCGCACAGGAAAGGCGCACCCCATGTCCGAGACCCCCACGCTCCCCACCACCGGCCGCGAATGGCACCTGGTCAGCCGCCCGGTCGGCGCCCCCAAGGCCGAGGACTTCGCCCTGGTCGAGGCGGAGGTCCCGCAGCCGGGTGAGGGGCAGCTCCTGGTGCGCAACCTGTATGTCTCCGTCGACCCGTACATGCGCGGCCGTATGAGCGCCGCCAAGTCCTACGCCGCCCCCTACGGGCTGGGCGAGCCCATGCAGGGCGGCGCGGTCGGCGAGGTCGTCGTCTCGAACGCCGAGGGCATCGCGGCCGGCGACCACGTGCTGCACTTCCTCGGCTGGCGCGAGTACGCGATCGTGGACGCGAAGCAGGCCGTCAAGGTCGACGCCGCCGCCGCGCCCCTGAGCACGTACCTCGGTGTCCTCGGCATGACCGGCCTGACCGCCTACGCGGGCCTCCTGCGCGTCGCCGAGTTCAAGGAGGGCGACTCGGTCTTCGTTTCCGGCGCCGCCGGTGCCGTCGGCAGCCAGGTCGGCCAGATCGCCAAGCTGAAGGGCGCCTCGCGGGTCATCGGGTCGGCCGGTTCGGACGAGAAGGTCAAGCTGCTCGTCGAGGAGTACGGCTTCGACGCCGCCTTCAACTACAAGAACGGCTCGGTGAGCGACCAGCTGCGCGAGGCCGCCCCGGACGGCGTCGACGTCTACTTCGACAACGTCGGCGGCGACCATCTGGAGGCCGCCATCGGTCAGCTCAACCGGGACGGCCGGATCGCCGTCTGCGGCATGATCTCCGTCTACAACAACACCGAGCCCGCCCCCGGCCCGCGCAACCTGGCCCGGCTGATCCAGACCCGCGGCCGCATCCAGGGCTTCCTGGTCGGCGACCAGTACGACCTCCAGCCCGAGTTCGTGGCCGAGGTCGGCGGCTGGATCCGTTCCGGCGAGCTCAAGTACGCCGAGACGGTCGTCGAGGGCATCGAGAACAACCTGGAGGCGTTCTTCGGCGTCCTGCGCGGCGACAACACCGGCAAGATGATCGTCAAGCTCTGACGTCACCCGCTCCTCGGGGAGCCTGTCGCTGGACTTCCGGCATACGGTAACTTCTTTCCGAAGTCGTCGCGATCGTGGGCGCGAGTCGCGGCGGACCAAGGAGGAGCGCACCGTATGTCCAGCACTGCAATCCGACGTTCTGACGTCCTGTACACAGCGGTAGCCACGGCCGAGAACGGCCGTGACGGCCGGGTCGCCACCGACGACGGCAGGCTCGACGTCGTCGTCAACCCGCCGAAGGAGATGGGCGGCAGCGGCGCCGGCACCAACCCGGAGCAGCTGTTCGCCGCCGGGTACAGCGCCTGCTTCCAGGGCGCCCTCGGCGTCGTCGCCCGTCAGGAGAACGCCGACATCTCCGGCTCGACCGTCACCGCGCAGGTCGGCATAGGCAAGAACGCGGACGGGTTCGGGATCATCGTGGAGATCTCCGCCGAGATCCCGAACGTGGACGCCGCCACCGCCAAGGCCCTCCTGGAGAAGGCCCACCAGGTGTGCCCGTACTCGAAGGCGATCCGCGGCAACATCACCGTGACGCTTGCCTGAGGTCGCTCGTTGCGTACGGCAGAGGCCGCACCCCAGGACGGGGGTGCGGCCTCTGCCGTACGTATGCGGGATGTGACACAGGCTCTCAGGCTTCAGCTCGCGAGCGCCGCCGTGTGCACGGCCTTCGCCAGCCGCTCGTTCTCCGGCGCCGCCCCGCCCGGGAAGGCGTACCGGCGCCGCGTGTAGCCGTACGCGAGGCCGCTGCGCGGGTCGGCGAAGCCCTGTGAGCCGCCCGCGCCGCTGTGCCCGATCGCCCCGGCGCCCAGGAACGGGTACCAGGTGTCCGCGGTCGCCTGGAAGCCCAGCGCGAACGACTTGTGCGAGCGGGCCACCACGTCGTACCCGATGGAGTGGATCTGTCCGAAGGCGGCGACCGTGTCGGGCTTCAGCAGCGGCGGCAGTCCGTCGGCCCCGGTGGTCGCGGCCGCGTACATCCCGGCGAGTCCGCGCGCCGACGCGACCCCGCCCACCGATGCCGGACCCTTGGCGCGCACCACGCGCGCGTTGGGGAGCGTCTCGATGTCGGTCGGCTCCGCGCCCTGGCGGTTGAAGGCGATCGACGCCACCGTGTGCGGGCCGCCCTGGAAGGCCGCGAACACCGCCTGCTGCTCGGGCGTCGGGTCCATCGGCAGGACGGAGCGGAAGCGGCCCTCGTGCTCCTTGGGCAGCCCCAGGAAGAAGTCGAGCCCGTACGGGGCGCGGATCCGCTCCTCGTACATCTCCTGGAGCGAGCGGCCGGTCGTCCGCCGTACGACCTCGCCCGTCAGCGCGCCGATCACCAGCGCGTGATAACCGAAGGCCGTGCCCGGCCGCCAGAACGGCCGCTGTCCCGCCAGCCGTTCGGCGATCACCCGGTCGTCGGCGAGCTCCTCGGCGGTGAACCCGTCGTCGGCGCCGATGACTCCCGCGCGATGGGCGAGCAGCTCGCGCAGGGTCACCGATCCCTTGCCCTCGGCCGCGAACTCCGGCCAGTAGTGGGCGACTTCGCGGTCGAGCTCCAGGGTGCCGTCCTGGACGAGCAGTGCGACGACGAGGTGGGCGGCGCCTTTGGTGGAGGAGTACACCCCGTAGAGCGTCTCGCCGTCCGTGTCCGGGCCCGCCCACAGGTCGACGACCCGCCGACCGGCGGCGTATGCGCTCAACTGCCCCACGTAGTCCGGCCGTTCGGCCGCCACGATCGCCGCGAACTCCTCGCGCACCGCCTCGAAGCCCTCGGCGACGGTGCCCTGGACGGTGCTGCCGCTCTGCTGCATCATCCGCACTCTCCCTGTTTCCCTCTCGGTCCCGCTCAGCTGCCGCTGACCTGGCTCACCGTCAGCAACGCGCGTCCCAGCTGCGGGAATTCCCCCTTCGGGTGATCGCGGAAGAGGGGCTCCGTACCGAAGAGGACCGCGTGCGGACCGCTCACCACGGCCGCCTGGCCGCCGGCCGCCGTCGGACCGCCCGTGCCGTCGGCCAGCGGCCGCCAGTGCCCCGCGACGAGCGGATTGCCGGTTGCGTAGGCCTGCTCGACGTGCACCCCCGGCCCGAGATCGGTGAACCAGACCGGGGCGTAGACGAAGCTGTGGTCGGGCGCGCCGCCCGTCACCGGCGAACCGGCCGAATTCACCACCCGCACCACGCCGTTGGCGTCTCCGTTGCCCTCGACCGGCTTCACGGCGAGCAATCCGGCAGCGGCGTTGAGAGCCGCGCCCGCCGCACCGCGCCCGACCAGACCCCTGCGCGCCAGGAAGCCGTCGAGGGCCGCCCGCGCGGAGGCGTTCAGGTCGGCGTGGTCCAGCCCGGACGACACGAACAGCACGTCCACCGTCGACCAGTCGAAGCCCGCGTTGAGAACGCCCGCCGACACCGGCGTCACCTCGAAGCCCATCTCGCGCAGCGCGAACAGCTCGCCCGGCGTGACGGCGGCGGCGACACGGGTGCGGTGCAGCGCGGTGGTACCGCGCACGGTGGTCGCGTCGAAGGCGACGTCGTAGGTACGGGCGAGAGCGGCGGCCTCCGCACGGGCGGCGCCCGGCACGATCGCGCTGCCGTCGGCGGCCTGCCGTATCGAAACCCCTTGGGAGAGAAGGGAGTTCAGGGAAGCGATCTCCTGCGGGGTGTCGAGGCGCAGCCGTAGATCGCCGCGCGGGGCGACGTACCCGACATGCGCGGCGGCCCGCACCGCACGGACGGGAACGCCCGACAGGCTGCTCGCGCCGGTCACGGGTTCGACCGTCGCGCCCCACAACCGGCCGAGGCTCCAGCCCGAGATGTCGTACATCACCGACACCTTGCCGCTGATGTCCCGCCCGTCCGCCAGCAGCACATTGGCCAGACCGCGCTTGGGCTGGTGCAGATCGACGACGTACGAGCCCTTCGGGTACGACCGCCCCGCCAGCCGGAAGTCATGGGTCGCGCGGGTGACGCGCACGTCGTTGGCGATGAGGTGGTCGACCAGGCGCGCGGCGGCCGTGGCCGAGCGTTGGGTACCGCCCGCGGGGATCACGTACGCGCGCGGGAACTCGGTCGTGTAGACGTCCTCCGGGCCGATGCCCGGGACGCCGGGGACCGTTTTGGACGACACCGGCACCTGCGCGGCGCCCGTGGCCCCGCGCCGGAACACCTCGATCTGGTCGGCGATGAGCGAAGTCCGGTGCTGCTGCACGTAGTCGAGGGTGGCGCGGATGGCGGCGCCCGCGACGTCCACGTTGATCGCGGACCTGCGGCGCAGCTCCGCGACGGGCAGGGTGTCGTACTCCTCGTTGTTCACCGCGAGGGGGATCTCCACGGTGTGCGCGGCGACCGTGCCGTGGAACGCCTCATACTGCGGCGTGAAGATCGGCGGCCAGTCGTCCCAGCCCTCCTGCTGGTCGCGGAAGGGGATCTGCACGGGCTCCACGCCGTCCTTGGCGGGCGTGTGGCCGAGACCGTTGACGGCCGCCTCCATGCCGAGGGCGTTGGCGTAGGTGTTCTTCAGGAACAGGTCGTACTCGTAGTTCTCGCCGTGCGGGGGAGTGGTGGGCTCGATGAGCGTGCCGTTGACATAGCCGTGCAGGTCGAGCATGACCGCGGGCTGTTTGTCGATGGCGATCTGCCGCATCGCGCGCACCTCGGGCTGCGAGGCGGTGATGAAGTCCCGGTTCAGGTCGAAGCCGCCTGCGTTGGCGCGCGTGCCCGCGATACGGCCGTCCGGGTTCGCGGTGATGTTGAAGTAGAGGCGGTTGTGGGCGAGCAGGTCGGTTGTCGTCGCGTCCTTCGCCGTCGCCAGCCGCTCGATCAGCTTGAGCGAGGCGTCGGTGCCCTCCCACTCGTTGCCGTGGATGTTGTTGTTGAAGAAGACGGGCGTCTTGTAGTCCTTCTTGACGGCCCTGTCCTTGGCGGCGGCCTGCGGCGCGTTCTCGATGAGCTCGCGCATCCGCTCCTGCGCCCGCGTCTGCCGGACGGTCTCGGGCGCGGTGACGGTGACCAGGTAGAGGCGGTGGCCGCCCGCGGAGGCGCCGGTGATCTCGACGCTCACCCGGTCGCCGAGCCGCTGGAGGGCGTTCAGCTTCGGGGCGATGCCGTAGTACGGAGTGAGGCCGAGCTTGAGGGACTTGTCGGCGGGGTTCGCAGGCTCCGGGGTGAGGACCTGCTCGCGGGGGTAGCCGCGCTTGTCGGACGAGAGGTCGGTGACGGAGGCGGCGAGGGCGCGGGTGGCGGCGCTCGCGGGGTTCTTCGCGGCCGGGTGCCTTCCGTCCGCCGCGTACGCCCCTTCGCGTACGGGCGGATGGCGGTCCGCGGTGGCGCTGTGCGGGGCGAGGAGCAGGGAGCCGGCGGCGGTGGCCGTGACGGTGGCGATCAGGAGGGGTCTTGGGACGATCGGGGATGGGGGCACGGGTCTCGACGGTGGCTTCGGTCCAGGGCTCGGGCGGCGCACGCGTACCTCCTGAGGCGGGGGGTTCCAGGGCCTATCGGTACGGCGAGGTGTACCTGTTCGACTCTCGCGCAACAAGAGGGCGTTGGTGTCACGGATGCCCCGGATGGCGCATCCCCGGCGGGTCGGACGGGGCATGCTGGACCTGGCATCGGCGCGACGGAGGGCCGGGGCCGCCTGGACGGCCTAGTGGCAGCACGCGTGGCGAGGAGGGCCCATGTCCCCGATTCCGTCGCTCCCCAGCAGGGAGGACGTGCTGCGCATGGCGCGCAACACGACCGACATCACCGGCCAACTCCTCGACACCGCGGGGAACATCACCAAGATCGCCGTCAACACCTTCGACCCCAGGGACGGGTCGGGCGCCGAGGTGCTGCGCGTCCTGCGCCGGACCACGGCCGAACTCGCCGAGGCGAGCGCCTCCCCGCAGGCGCAGGAGGCCTTCTACCGGATCGTGGACACACTGACCCGGCTCGGCACGAGCGGCGCCCCGCTCGCGGTGCACCCCGTAAGCGAGCCCGCGCAGGCCCTTCTCGCCGCGCTCGGTGACAGCCTGCTGCCGATCCTCGACGCGGTCGAGCCCGCCGTGGAGGAGGCCGCCGCGGCGCTCGGCGAGCTTGTCGACGCGACGTCCCCGCTGTTGCCCGCTGCCGCCGGTGTGGCTGCCGGGGCGCTTCTCGCGCTCACCCCGGTGGTGCGGGCCGCCGCGGAGGTGCTGCGTGGCTCCACGCCCGAACTCCGGCGTATCGCCGACGCGTTGACGGCTGCCCTCGCTCCGCTGATGCCCCTCCAGGTGGCGCTGGCCGAGCGGGCCGCCGCGGCGGGGGCCGGGGTGGTCCGGGCGACGTTGCCGCCGCTTGCCGATCTCACGGAGGCGGCGGCCGCCACCGTGAACGCCGCCCGGCCGGTCCTGATCGCCGGGGAGGAACTCCTCGTGTCCGGCTTCGAACACCTCCAGCCCCTGTTGCTGGCGACGGCCTCCCGCGCGGGGCGCGTGGCCCGCGCGGCGGCGGTCCGGGTGGAGGCAGCGGTGTCGCCTGCGGCGGACCAGGGGGTGGTGGTTGCGGTGACGCCGGCGTAGGGGGTCCCTATGGGGTTTTCGCCCCCTCCGCCCCTACCCGACCCGGACCTGGGGGCTGCCGCCCCCAGACCCCCGCTGTCGGCCTGAACGGCCTCGTCCTCAAACGCCGGACGGGCTGGATAGCCTGTCCGGCGTTTGAGGACGAGCGCGCAGCGCGATGGCAGGGGGAAAGGGGGCGCAGCCCCCAGGACAACGGGAAGGGTAGGGGCGGAGGGGGCGAAAAACCCCACGCCAAGCCCACCGCACGGCCCCGGTAAAGTCTCCCCCATGCGCGATCTCGGGGTGGGCTTCAGCTACTTGGTGCAGGGCCAGCGATGGGTGGCCCGGCACGGGAAGCAGTACGGGTTCGGACTGCTTCCGGGCCTGATCACCCTCGTCCTGTACGCCGCCGCGCTGATCGCCCTCGCCCTCTACGGCGAGGACTTCATCGCATGGGCGACCCCGTTCGCGGACGACTGGTCCAGCCCCTGGCTGGGCCTCTTCCGCGGCTTCCTCACAGCCGTGCTCGTCGCCCTGGCCCTCCTCCTCGCCGTGGTCACCTTCACCGCGGTCACCCTCCTCGTGGGCCAGCCCTTCTACGAGTCGCTCTCGGAGAAGGTCGACCGCGACGTCTCCCCGGACGGCACGGCCCCGGAGTCGGGCCTCCCGCTCTGGCGGGAACTGTGGATCTCGGCCCGCGACAGCCTCCGTATCGTCGTCCGGGCCCTCATCTGGGGTGTACTCCTCTTCGCCTGCGGCTTCCTCCCGTTCGTGGGACAGACCGTCGTCCCCGTGATCGGGTTCTTCGTCACCGGGTTCTTCCTGACGGAGGAGCTGACGGCGGTCGCCCTCCAGCGCCGCAGCGTGGACCTCCGCGACCGCCTCACCCTGCTCCGCGCCCGCAAGACCCTGGTCTGGGGCTTCGGCACCCCGTTGGGCCTGGCCTTCCTGGTCCCGTTCGTCGCCGTGTTCCTGATGCCGGGCGCGGTCGCGGGCGCCACGCTGCTGGCCCGCGACCTGCTGGGCGAGGAGTCGGGACCCGGCGAAGGCAACGACGGGGACGGTGACCGCAACGGCGATCACGAGGCGGCCGCGGCCTCCTGACCGGTGGCGTCCGCCGCGACCGTCAGGATCGCCCGCACCTGGGCGATGATGTCCAGCCGGTTGCGCACGAACTCCGGATCGGTGACCGCCCCGGTCGCCGGATCCGTGTTGCCCGCCCCGAACTCCAGGACCGGTGTGTGCACATGCCCGCCCGGCAGCGAGTCGTGCAGACCGAGCCGGTCCCGCAGCAGGGTGGCCCGGTAGGCGATCTCGTTGGAGAGGTAGTTTCCGCCGCCTCCGGCCCGGGCGGTGGAGCCGGGGGTCGGGCCGTCGGGGCGCACGACCGGATCGGTGCCGCCCGCCGGGATCTCGGTCACGCTCGTGTTGTCGTACACGGGGAAGCGGCCGGTGCTCGCGGTGACGATCTCCTTGTACGGCAGTGTGGTCGTCGTCCACTGGGGCTCCGAGGCCGGATCGGCGACCGGTACGGTCTCCGTCCGGGAGATGTTCTCGTTGTCCGGGAAGCCGCCCCGCCAGGCCCCGTTGGTCCGCTCGACGTCGAAGCGGCCGACCCGGCCCTGGCTCACGGTCGTGAACAGATCGACCCGAGGGAGATGGGGCCGCAGGGTCCGCTCCACCGTGCCCTCGGCGAAGTCCTGCCAGCGGACGGGGAACACGGTGGTCTCGATGCGCGCCGGACCGTCCGAGGTCTCGATCGTCGTGCCGTCGAGGGCGAGGGCGGTGGCCCCGGAGGGGTTGGAGATCCGGATGTCGCGGTCAAGCGTGAACGGGTCGAACCCGGTGACGAGAATCCGCTTCACGCCCTTGCCGTGCGGCGTGTGCGCCCGCTGCGGGTAGCGGATCGAGGTCTGTCCGCGCGAGTTCTGCTCCAACTCGTCCAGCAGCCTGGCGCGTTGGGTGTCGGACAGGCCGAACTCCGGCTCCCGCTGCCGTACTTCGCGCGTCATGGCGAGCCGCGCCCAGTACAGCGGCCGGTCGTCGTCCCGGCTCAGGTCACCGCCCGCGGGCCCGCGCCCCTGGGCACGGTCGACGGCACGCTGCCACAGCCGGGATCCCTGCCGTACGACGACACGCTCGGCCTGCGCGTACGAGTGGGACGAGGTGAGCGCCCGCGCGAACTCGGGGGCCACGGAGTCGAATCCGGAGCGCCGCAGGATCTCCTGGGGTGCGGCCTTGTCGAGCCGCTGCTCCTCGACGGTCGCCGTGGGCGTCGTACCCGCGGTCGCGGTCCCCGGGGCGGTGAGTCCCGCCATCAGGGCCAGGCCGAGTGCACCTATCCGAACACGTAGGTTGCTCAAGGGAGTTCAGGTCCTTCCGTCGCGCGTGGGGGAAGCCGAAGCTGTCGCCGCCGGACGACGGCAGTATCACGTGACGCACGCGGCGCACGCCATGGGCCGTGAGTCAGGTCATCGTCCGTGAGTCACGCTCTCGTGCGTGAGTCACGTGGGGATCTTCGCCGCCGCATCCCGCAGTGCCGCCAGGAACGCGGTGGCGGCCGGTGACAGGGACCGCCCCCGTGCCGTCGCCGCGTACACCGCCCGCGCCGGAGCACCCTCGTCGCGCACCGGCAGCAGCGCGATGTCGGGCCGTACGGACTCCGCGGCCAGCGCCGGGACCAGGGTCACGCCGAGCCCGGCGGCGACGTACCCCTGCTTCGCGGTCCACTCGGCGACCACATGCGCGACGCGCGGCCGGAAGCCATGGCGCAGGGCCGCGTCGAGGAGGGTGCCCTCGGGGCGGGAACTGCCGGAGATCCAGTCGGCGTCGGCGAGTTGGGCCAGCCGCACCGAGGGCTCGGCCGCGAGCGGGTGGTCCGCGGGGACGGCGACGTACAGCGACTCGTCGAGGAGGTGGCGCAGGTCGTACGCGTCGAGCGGGGCGCGGCCCGTCGTGGAGACGACCGCCAGGTCCAGGCCGCCCGAGGCCAGCCGGTCCAGCAGGACGGGCGTGAGCCCCTCCTCGCGGGTGAGCCGTACGCCGGGGTGGCGGGCGCGGAACGCGGCGATGGCCCGGGGCACGAGGGCCGCGTCGGCCGTGGCGAACGCGCCGAGCCGCAGCCGCCCGCCCGCGACCTCGCGCAGCGCCGCGAGGTCGCGGCCGGCGTCGTGCAGCCGTTCCACCACCGCCTCGGCATGCGGGACGAGGACCCGCCCGGCCTCCGTCAGCCGTACGCCCCTGGGCAGCCGGTCGAAGAGCGGTGCCCCGCCGAGCGCAGACTCCAGCGAGGCGATCTGCCGCGACACCGCGGACTGCGTCCAGCCCAGCGTCCGCGCGGCCACGGTGAACGAGCCGTGCCGCGCGACGTCCAGGAACACCCGCAGCCAGGCGGTGGACAGGTCGGGAGTGTCGGAGGGTGCTACAGCATGTTCGGTATGTGGATCCCGCATGGCAGCCATGCTAGACATTCGCTTGTCGCATCGCCCGGTGATGCCTAGCGTCGCTGGTATGGAAAAGATCGCCTTTCTCGGACTCGGTCACATGGGCGCCCCGATGGCCCGTCAACTTCTCGGCTCCGGACACCCGTTGACCGTCTGGAACCGCACCGCCGCAAAGGCGGAGCCCCTCGTCGCCGGAGGTGCCAGGCTCGCCGCATCCCCGGCCGAGGCCGTACGGGACGCGGACGTGGTGGTCACGATGCTCGCGGGACCGGCCGCGCTCGACGCCGTCGCCGACGCGATCGTGCCCGAGCTGCGCCCCGGGGTGCGCTGGGTGGAGATGTCGACCGTCGGCCCGGACGCCGTCAAGGAGCTGGCCGCCCGGCTGAAGGACGGGGTGACCCTCGTCGACGCGCCCGTCATGGGCAGCACGGACCGGGCCGCGGCCGGGCAGCTCGGCATCCTCGCGGGCGGCGAGACGGCCGCCGTCGAGCATGTGCTCGCCCGCTTCGGCACCGTCACCCGCACCGGACCGCTCGGCTCCGGCGCCGCCCTCAAGCTCGTCGTCAACGCCGCCGTCCTGGGCGGCGTGGCCCTGGTCGCCGAGGCCCTGGTCCTCGCGAACGCCCTCGGCCTCGACGAGGACACCGCACGCACCGCCCTCGCCGGCGGCCCGATCGGCGGTGCGGTGGGCCGCGCCTTCGCCGAGGGCGTGCACTTCGAGACCGCCCTCGCCGCGAAGGACATGGACCTCGCCACCTCGGTGGCCCGACTGCCCGCCATGGAAGCGGTGTCGGCGCACTTCCGGCGCGCCGCCGCCGACCCCGCGACGGCCCACGCGGACATCGCGCAGGCCGTCGCCCGGATCCGCAACTTCTGATCTCCCCTGCCTCGCGACCTCCTGAGGAGCCTCATGCGCGTCACCCTCGACAACCCGGCCTCCGCACCGGGGCCCTTTAGCCCCTACTACTCCCAGGTCGCGCGTGTCGAACACGCCGACGGGAGCGCCCTGTTGTACCTGTCGGGCCAGATAGCCGAGGGTGCGGACCTCGCCGCCCAGAGCCGTGGTGTCTTCGAGACCATCGACGCCCTGCTCAAGGCACACGGCGCGGCCCTCGCCGACGTGATCAACATCCGCACCTACCTGACCGATATCACCCGGCTCAACGAATACGGCGCCGTAAGACGGGAGTTCCTCACCGGCACCCCGCCGACCAGCATGACGTTCGAGGTTCCGCGGCTTTTCCGGCCGGAGGCGCTCGTGGAGATCGAAATCGTGGCGGCGGTGCCCGCGGCCGGGTGATACTGCCGCTCATGAAGGCCATGAAGGCAGCGAACCTGGGCGTCCTCTTCCTCATCGAACTCGGCGCCCTCGCGGCCGTCGGCTACTGGGGTTTCACCCGTGATGTCTCCACCCCGCTCACCTGGCTGCTGGGGCTCGGCGCCCCGGCCGTACTGATTGCCCTCTGGTCGCAGTTCGGTTCGCAGAAGGCGAAGTACAAGACGCGCGGCGCGGTGCGCGTCGGTTTCGAACTGCTGTGGTTCGGGGCGGGCGTGGCCGCGCTGGCCGTCGCCGGGGCCTACGGCTGGGCGATCACCTTCGCCGCCGTCTGCGCGGTGAGCAAGACGCTGGCCGTCATCTGGCGCCAGTAGCGGGGGAGTTCAGGCTCTGGCGGGGAGTTCAGGCCTTCTCGCCCAGCAGCGTCAGGAAGTCCCGGAACGCGCCCGGCATGTCCACCGACTCCGGGTCCAGCAGCCACTGGTACTGGAGCCCGTCCATCACCGCCACGAGGAGCGGGGCGGTGCGCTCCGGTGTGAGCCCGTTCGGCAGTCGCTCCCCGTACTCGGAGCGCAGCATCGCCGCCATGCTCGCGCGCACCCCCCGGTAGCGCTCGGTGAAGTACTCGCGCGCCGGATGCCCCTCGGTGACGCTCTCGCCGAGCAGGGCCGAGAAGGTCTGGATGATCCCGGGCCGCATCGCGTTGTACTCGACGAGGGCCGCCAGCAGGTCGACCCGCCACTGCGTGTCCGGCACCGCGTCCCACTGGTCCCGCTCCTTCAGTACGGCCACGAGCAGCGCGTCCTTCGTCGGGAAGTGGTGCAGCAGCCCCTGCTGGGTCAGGCCCACGCGCTCCGCCACCGAGGCCAGGCTCGCGCCCCGGTAACCGCGCTCGGCGATCACTTCCAGGGCCGCCCGGACGATCTCGGCGCGCCTCTCCTCGCTCCTGACTCTCGCGCTCATGGCGTCACCGTACGACATCCGAGTGCCCCGATCGTAACGGCAAGATAACGAAACCTACCGGTCTACAGGTAACCGGTGCACGATGGGGAGACCGAACGGACTTCAACGAGGAGGCACCGCGATGCAGGGAACCCCGGCCGACGAGGCGCGTGAGGCGGTCGTCGAGGCGGCCCTCGGCAAGCTGGACTTGGACGCCAAGGCTCGGCTGCTGTCCGGCCAGGACATGTGGACCCTGCCCGCGCTGCCGGAGATCGGGCTGAAGTCCCTGGTCATGTCCGACGGCCCGATCGGCGTCCGGGGTGTCCGCTGGACCGCCGACGACCCGTCGATCGCCCTGCCGTCCCCGACCGCGCTCGGCGCCGCCTGGGACCCCGAACTCGCGCGCAGGGCAGGGGTGCTGCTCGCCCAGGAGGCCCGGCGCAAGGGCGTCCACGTCCTCCTAGCACCCACCGTCAACCTGCACCGCTCCCCGCTCGGCGGCCGCCACTTCGAGGCCTACAGCGAGGACCCCCACCTGACGGGGTGGATCGGCGCGGGCTACGTGAACGGCGTCCAGTCCGGCGGAGTCGGCACCACCGTCAAGCACTTCGTCGCCAACGACGCCGAGACCGACCGCTTCACCGTGAACAACCTCGTGAGCGAACGCGCCCTGCACGAGCTGTACTTGGTGCCCTTCGAGATCATCGTCGAGAACGCCCGGCCCTGGGGCGTCATGACCGCCTACAACACGGTCAACGGCACGACGATGACCGAACACCACCACCTCGTGAACGAGATCCTGCGCGGCGACTGGGGCTTCGACGGCATCAACGTCTCCGACTGGACGGCCGCCCGCTCGACCGTCGCCGCCATCGAGGGCGGCCTCGACATCGCCATGCCCGGCCCGGAGACCGTCTACGGCGCCCCGCTCGCCCAGGCGGTACGGGACGGCCGCGTCGACGAGTCGAAGGTCGACGACGCCGTCCGCAACGTGCTCCGCCTCGCCGCCCGCGTAGGCATCCTGGACGGTGCCGAGCCGGTCGTCGCCCAGCCGCCCGCCACCGTCGACGGTGAGGCCCTGGCCCGCGAGATCGCCCGCCGCTCCTTCGTCCTGGTACGCAACGAGAACGCGGCCCTCCCGCTCAGGCCCGGGACGGTCGCCCTCAGCGGCGCCGCCGCACGCGACGCGCGTGTGCTCGGCGGCGGCTCGGCCACTGTCTTCCCATCGCGGATCGTCTCGCCCCTCGACGGCCTCACCGCCGCCCTTCCCGAGGGCAGCGTGACGTACGCCGTCGGCGCCGACCCGAACGAGGAACTCGCCGTCGCCGACAAGGGGTTCGGGCTGAGCGCGGTCTGCCGGAACGCCGAAGGCACCGTCATCGGCACGGGCTCGGCACCCAACGGCCAGCTCCAGTGGATGGGCGACGACCTCCCCGAGGGGGTCACCCACGACACCCTCCACACCGTCGACCTGACCGGCACCTTCACCCCGCGCGAGAGCGGCCCGCACACCTTCGGCATCAAGGGCCTGGGCGCCTTCACCCTCACCGTCGACGGCACGACGTACTACGACGACGTCCAGCGCCCCGACAAGGAGGACCCCTTCGAGGCGTTCTTCGGCGCCCCCGTCGAGCGCGCCCGGGTGGACCTCACCGCAGGGGAGACGTACGAGGTGTCGCTCAGCCACGTCGTCACCCTGCCCGGCGGCATCCCGCTGAAGGTCGTCGGCTTCGCGCTCGCCCACCAGGACCCGCAGCGCGACCCCGACGAACTGATCGCCGAGGCCGTGGCGGCCGCCCGCGCCGCCGACACCGCAGTCGTCGTGGTCGCCACCACCGAGCGCGTCGAGTCCGAGGGATTCGACCGCAAGAACCTGCAACTCCCGGGCCGCCAGGACGACTTGGTCCGCGCCGTCGCCGCCGCCAACCCGAACACCGTCGTGGTTGTCAACTCCGGTTCCCCGGTGGAACTTCCGTGGCGCGACGAGGTCGCCGCGGTGCTGATCGGCTGGTTCCCGGGCCAGGAGGGCGGCGCCGCCCTCGCCGACGTCCTCACCGGCGCCCACGAACCGGGCGGCCGGCTGCCCACGACCTGGGGCTCCCTGGACGACGCCCCGGTCACCCAGGTGATCCCGGCCGACGGTGAACTCGCCTACACCGAGGACGTGTTCATCGGCTACCGCGCCTGGGAGAAGGAGGGCAGGACTCCCTCGTACGCCTTCGGGCATGGCCTCGGCTACACCGACTGGACGTACGAGTCCATCGAGGTCCGGGGCATGACGGCCACGGTCCGCGTCCGCAACTCCGGGGAACGAGCGGGACGCGAGGTCGTCCAGGTGTACGCGGCGCCCGTCGAGCGGGATGCCGAGCGCCCCGCGCGCGTGCTCGCCGGATTCGCCGCCGTCGAGGCCGGACCCGGCGAGAGCGCCGAGGTCGTCGTCGAACTCCTGCGCTCCGCCTTCGAGATCTGGGACGAGAGCGCCAACTCCTGGTCCCTGGTGCCGGGTTCATACAAGGTCCAGGCCGGCCGCTCGATCGCCGATCGCCGGGTGGGCGTGACCATCGAGGTGTAAGGCGCCTGCTGGGGCCTGAGGTACATGTGACAGACTCGCGGGCCGACAGCACGACGGTTCGGGGGAGAGCGCATGTACCCAGGTCAGCAGCAAGGTCCCTACCCGCCGCAGGGTCAGTATCCGCCTCAGGGTGCGTACCCGCCCCAGGCGCCGCACCCGCAAGGCGGGTACCCGCAGGGCCCGTACCAGGGTCAGCCGCCGCAGGCCCCGTACCAGGGCCAGCAGCCCTACTACCCGCCCCAGCAGGGCTACCCCCAGCAGCCGCAGCAACCCCAGCAGCCGTACCAGCCGTATCCGCCGGGGCCCCAGGCCCCCCAGGCTCCCCAACAGGGCCTGGGGGACGCGCAGATGAGGCTCGACCCGAATCTCAGCGCTGGGCAGCGCGAGCTGGTCCTGAAGATCCAGCAGCACACCAAGGTGTTCGCGTTCGCCTTCGTGCTGGGCATACCGCTCACCTTCGGCGGCGCCCACTACGGCATCACCGAGCAGCCGATCGGCTTCGCCGCCACGGCGGCCGGCCTCGTCGGCCTGGTCGTCGGCGTGCTCGCCCTCATGAAGTCACGAGGACTCAAGGAGCAGTTGCGCCGGCTCACCCCGGACGCCTGGCGCTCCCCGGCCGCGCATCTGCCGAGCGCCCGCAAGGCCGCGACCACGGCCGCCTACCTCAACGGCGTCCTCGTCCTGCTGTCCCTCTCCGCCGCCGGCTACCTGCTGGTCAAGGGCGCCGACTGGGGCGCGTACGGCAACTCGCTCGGCTTCGGCGGGCTGCTGCTCGCCGCGTTCATCCCGCTCGGGATGGGCCTCGCCGCCGCGACGACCATCCCGCAGCTGCTCCAGGTCATCCCGGCGGGTGCCAAGGTCGGCCAGAGCCTCTATTCGATCATCATGGCCCTCGCGGCGATGGTGCTCATCAACGGCGTCAAGTCGTTCGAGCCCGTCCCCGCGATCGCCGGCGGCGCGGTCACCGCGATCTGCCTGGGTGCCATGTCCCTCCTGGGCAAGGCCACCAAGCGCATGCGCGGCGAGACCGCCTGACGGGCAGGCCCCCGGGAACTAGTCCCGTACGGCGAACCCGTACACCGTCTCCGACCTGTACACCCCGCCCGGCCGCAGCTCCGTACTCGGGAACTCCGGCCGGTTCGGGGAGTCGGGGAAGTGCTGCGTCTCCAGCGCGACGCCGTCACCCGGCGCGAACGGGAGCGACGGGTCGAGGTGGTCCGCCGTGTACAGCTGGAGGCCCGGCTCGGTGGTCGACACGGTCAGCGCCCGCCCCGACGCGGGGTCGTACAGCTCGGCGACCTCGACGGCGGCGTCCGTGACACCCTTGTCGAGCACGAAGTTGTGGTCGTAGCCCGCGCCGACCTTGCGCGGGGCGCGGAAGTCGAAGCGGGTGCCGTCCACGGGCGCGAGCTCCCCGGTCGGGATCAGGTCCGCGTCCACCGGCGTCAACCGCGAGGCGGCGATACGGAGTTCGTGCCCGCCCGCGTTCCCCGAACCGCTCAGGTTCCAGTACGTGTGGTTCGTCAGGTTCACCACGGTCGGCGCGTCCGTCGTCGCCTCGTACGCGATCCGCAGCGCGCCCTCCGGGCCGAGGGTGAAGGTCGCGGAGACCTCCAGCCGCCCCGGGAAGCCCTCCTCACCGTCCTCACTGACCCGCGCGAGCCGCACCCCGTGCTCGACCGGCTCCGCGTCCCACAACCGCTTGTCGAAGCCGCCGTCGCCGCCGTGCAGGGAGTTGGGGGGGTTGTTGGGCTCCAGGGGGAAGACCCGGCCGTCGAGCGCGAAGCGGGCGCCGCCGATCCGGTTCGCGTACCTCCCCACCAGCGCCCCGAAGTGCGGCTGCGGGTGCGCGAGATAGCCCTCCAGGCCCGGGAACCCCAGCACCACGTCCACAGCCTGCCGGTCCCGGCCGGGAACCTCGACCGACTGCACGATCCCGCCGTACGTCAGAACCCGCACCCGCACCCCGGCACGCTCCAGCGTCCAGCGGTGGACGGGGCTGCCGTCGGAAAGTGTGCCGAAGAGTTCACTCATGTGCGAAACCCTAGGTCACCCGTGTTTCGCCGTGACCTTTCGGTACGCGATCTCGGCGAGTCGGGCCTGACCGTTCTTGCTCGGGTGGAACCAGTCCCAGTGGCTCAACTGATCGGTGCCGAAGCGGTAGTCGAAGACCGCGCCCCCGTCGAAGCGGCAGCGCTCGTCCCGGGAGCACACATCCTTGAGGATCTTGTTGTACGCCTCCACCCGGTCCTGCACGGTCGTACGGCGCAGGGTCGCCGCAGAGTCCGACGCGTCCGCGTCGGCCAGCATCGACGGACAGATGCCCAGCTTCCAGATCTGCTTGCCCAGCGCGTTGCCGCGGCCCTCGGACCACAGCCGCTTCAGGTCCGGCACGCTCGACACGTACACCTGGGCCTTGGGCAGGGCGCTGCGCAGGGTTTCGAGCGCCTCCTCGAACTCGGTACGGAAGTCCGCCACCGAGGTCATCGCCGAGGCGGAGGAACGGCAGGCGTCGTTGGCCCCGGCCATCACCGTGACCAGCTCCGGCTTCCTGGTCGCCGCCTGCGCCATCTGACCGGGCAGGTCCGCCATCCGCGCCCCGGTCACCGCGTAGTTCCAACTGTGCTCGGCCGCCCCGGTCCGCCCGAGCAGCCGCACCGCGAGGCTCCTGACCGACGCGTCGCTGCCCGTCGCCCACGACACCTCGGGGCAGTCGGACAGCACGGAGCACGCGTCGAAGCCGCGCGTGATGGAGTCCCCCACGGCGGCCACGGACTGCGGAGTGCGGTCCCAGGCGGGTGTCGGCTTCGGAGACGGATGCGCCTTCGCCGTGGCGCCGTGCGGCGCCGGGGAGTTGCCGCCCGTCGCGTCGCACCCGGCGATGCCGAGCACGGCCGCCGCCACGACAGCGAGAGCGGTCCGCGAACGGTGGCTACGCTTCCGCATCCCCTGGTCCCCTCGTTCGTTGTACAGGGTCGGTCGGCACGCGGGGCGCACACGGACGGTCGGTACCGCATCCCCTTGGGTGAAACCCTGCGTTTCAAGGCGCTGGGACCGACGGTACGTCACACTCCTTGCACCGCCGCACGGTAGCCTCGCCCCGTGGCCGCCCTGCCACTGCCGTTCCGCTAAGTTACAAGATGTCCTGTCCTGCCCGGAGGTTCAGGTGACGACACGTGGAGTCCTGTACGTGCACTCCGCGCCACGTGCACTGTGCCCGCACGTCGAGTGGGCGGTCGCGGGCGTGCTCGGTACGCGCGTCAGCCTCGACTGGATCCGGCAGCCGGCCGCGCCGGGCACCTGGAGATCCGAGTTCTCCTGGAAGGGCGAGGTAGGCACCGCCTCCAAGCTCGCCTCCGCGCTGCGCGGCTGGCACCTGCTGCGCTTCGAGGTCACCGCGGAACCCTGCCCCACCGCCGAGGGCGAGCGCTACAGCTGCACCCCTGAGCTGGGCATCTACCACGCCGTCACCGGAATCCACGGCGACATCCTGATCCCGGAGGACCGGCTGCGCGCCGCCCTGGTCCGCTCCCAGCGCGGCGAGACCGACCTGGAGGCCGAACTCGCCAAGCTCCTGGGCAAGCCCTGGGACGACGAGCTGGAGCCCTTCCGGTACGCGGGCGAGGGCGCCCCGGTCCGCTGGCTCCACCAGGTCGTCTGACAGAACGTCACGAACACGCGAAGGGCCCCCACCAGCCGGTGGGGGCCCTTCGACACGTACGGCCGGAATTCACCGCCGTACGGCCGAAATCAGACCGATCGGAACGCCAGCACCACGTTGTGCCCGCCGAAGCCGAACGAGTCGTTCAGCGCGGCGATGCGGCCCTCGACGGGCAGCTTGCGCGCCTCGCCGCGGACGATGTCGGCGGCGGCCTCGGCCTCCGGGTCGAGGTTCTCCACGTTGATGGTCGGCGGAGCGATCCGGTGGTAGAGAGCGAGGATCGAGGCGACCGACTCCACGCCGCCCGCACCACCGAGGAGGTGGCCGGTCATCGACTTGGTGCCGGAGATCGCCATGTGGTCGGTGTCGTCGCCGAAGACCTTGCGCAGCGCCTTCAGCTCGGCCACGTCACCGGCCGGCGTCGAGGTGGCGTGCGCGTTGACGTGCACGATCTCGGCCGGGTCCAGGTCGGTGTTCTCGAGCAGGTGCTGCAGGGCCTGCGCGATGCCGCGGCCCTCGGGCTCCGGCTGCACGATGTCATGGCCGTCGGACGAGATGCCCTGGCCCACGGCCTCCGCATACACGCGGGCGCCACGCGCGGCGGCGTGCTCGGCGGACTCCAGGACGATCACACCGGCGCCCTCGCCCATGACAAAGCCGTCGCGGGCGGTGTCGTAGGGACGCGAGGCGCCCTGCGGGTCGTCGTTGTTCTTGGACATCGCCATCATGTTGCCGAACGCGGCGATGGGCAGCGGGTGGATGGCTGCCTCGGTGCCACCGGCGACGACGACGTCGGCGCGGCCGGTGCGGATCATCTCGATGGCGTAGCCGATGGCCTCGGCACCCGACGCGCACGCCGAGACCGGCGTGTGCACGCCCGCGCGGGCGCCCACGAGCAGACCCACGTTGGCGGAGGGGCCGTTCGGCATCAGCATGGGGACGGTGTGCGGGGAGACGCGGCGGACGCCCTTCTCCTTGAGCACGTCGTACTGGTCGAGCAGGGTGGTCACGCCGCCGATGCCGGAGGCGATGACCGTACCGAGGCGGTCCGGGTCGACGCTGCTGTCCGTGCCCGCCTTGTCGGTGTAACCGGCATCGGCCCACGCCTCCTTGGCCGCGATCAGCGCGAACTGCGCCGAGCGGTCGAGGCGGCGGGCCTGCGGGCGGGGAATGACCTCGCCCGGTTCGACGGCGATCTGTGCCGCGATGCGGACCGCCTGATCGGCGGCCCACTCCTGCTCCAGGGGGCGGACACCGGAACGTCCGGCGACCAGGCCCTCCCAGGTAGAGGCTGCGTCGCCACCCAGCGGTGTGGTTGCGCCGATACCGGTGACGACCACGGTGCGATTGGTCGGGCTCACGGGAATTCTTTCTCCAACGAGTGCGAGGATTCAGCGGCGCCACCGCCGGGTGGCGGGGCAAACGGACTGATCCGAGGATCAGGCCTGGTGCTTGAGGATGTAGGAGGTCGCGTCGCCGACGGTCTTGAGGTTCTTGACGTCGTCGTCCGGGATCTTGACGTCGAAGCGCTCTTCGGCGGCGACGACGACCTCGACCATGGACAGCGAGTCGACGTCCAGGTCGTCGGTGAAGGACTTGTCCAGCTGGACGTCCTCGGTGGGGATCCCGGCGATCTCGTTCACGATCTCGGCGAGACCTTCGACGATCTCTTCCTGAGTGGCGGCCATGTCAGGCGCTCCTTCGGTATGTATCCAGAGGGTGTGGCGGTACTCCGTGCCGGACCTCGATCCGGCACGGTGTGCCTAGGGGAGGGTAACGACCGTGGCGGCGAACACGAGACCCGCCCCGAAGCCGATGATGAGCGCGGTGTCGCCGCTCTTCGCCTCGCCGGTCGCCAGAAGCCGCTCCATCGCGAGCGGAATCGAGGCGGCCGACGTGTTGCCGGTGGTGCGCACGTCGCGGGCGACCGTGACGTGCTCCGGCAGTTTGAGAGTCTTCACCATCGAGTCGATGATCCGCTCGTTGGCCTGGTGAGGGATGAAGACATCCAGATCGTCCGGCGAAAGCCCGGCGGCGTCCAACGCCTCCTTGGCGACCTTCGCCATCTCGAACACGGCCCAGCGGAACACCGCCTGGCCCTCCTGCGTGATCGCAGGGAACTTGATCTCGCCCTTGGAGTCGAGCGGAAGCTTGGAGACGTCGCCGACCCGGAACTCGTTCCACGGGACGGTCTGCTTGATCGTGCCGGCCTTGTCGCCCTCGGAACCCCAGACGGTGGGGCCGATGTGCGGCTCCTCGGAGGGGCCCACCACGACCGCGCCCGCGCCGTCACCGAACAGGAAGGCCGTCGCGCGGTCCTCCAGGTCGGTGAGGTCGGACAGGCGCTCGACGCCGATGACAAGGACGTACTCCGCGGAACCGTCGACGACCATGCCCTTGGCGAGCGTGAGGCCGTAGCCGAAGCCCGCGCAGCCTGCCGAGATGTCGAAGGCCGCGGCCTTGTTCGTGCCGAGCTTGTCGGCGATCTCGGTGGCGACGGCGGGGGTCTGGCTGAAGTGCGAGACGGTCGAGACGACCACGGCGCCGATCTGGTCGGCGTTGATCCCGGCGTCGGCGATGGCCTTGCCGGACGCCTCGATCGACATCGCCGCGACGGTCTCCTCGTCGTTCGCCCAGTGCCGGGTCTCGATGCCGGAGCGCGAGCGGATCCACTCGTCGGAGGAGTCGATCGTCTCGAGGATCACCTCGTTCGGCACCACCCGGACGGGGCGGTAGCCGCCCACGCCCAGGATGCGCGCGAACGGGGCGCCCTTCCTTGCCTTGATCTTCGACATGCTCTCGGGCTCCTTCTCAGGCACTGTGCTCAGCGATGAGCTCGCGAGCCGCGTCGAGGTCGTCGGGGGTCTTGAGTGCCAGTGTCTTCACGCCGGGCAGCGCGCGCTTGGCAAGACCGGTCAGCGTGCCGCCGGGGCACACCTCGATCAGCGCCGTCACGCCGAGCTCCTTGAAGGTCTCCATGCACAGGTCCCAGCGGACCGGGTTGGCGACCTGGCCGACCAGCCGCGAGACGACCTCGGCACCGGTGGCGACCGCCCGGCCGTCCTTGTTCGAGACGTACGTGACCTTCGGGTCGGCGGGCGTCAGGTCCGCGGCGGCCTGCGCCAGCGCGTCGACCGCGGGGGCCATGTGGTGCGTGTGGAACGCGCCCGCGACCTTCAGCGCGACGACCTTGCGCACACCCTCCGGCTTGTCCTCCTCGAGGGCGGCCAGCTGCTCCAGGGTGCCGGCGGCCACGATCTGGCCCGCGCCGTTCACGTTCGCCGGCGTCAGGCCGAGCTTCTCCAGGTGCGGGACCGTCGTCGCCGGGTCGCCGCCGAGCAGCGCCGACATGCCGGTCTCGGTGATCGCGGCGGCCTCGGCCATGGCCAGACCGCGCGTACGGACGAGGCGCAGCGCGGCCGCGTCGTCGAGGACTCCCGCGAACGCGGCGGCGGTGATCTCACCGACACTGTGGCCGGCGACGGCACCCGGGGCCACCTCGCCCAGCGCGGCGGCGGACAGCAGCCCGGCCGCCACGAGCAGCGGCTGCGCAACGGACGTGTCGCGGATCGCGTCCGCGTCGGCCTGCGTGCCGTAGTGGGCAAGGTCGAGCCCGATGGCGTCCGACCATGCGGCGACGCGGTCGGCGGCGCCGGGGAGGTCGAGCCAAGGAGTCAGGAAGCCGGGCGTCTGAGCGCCCTGGCCGGGAGCGACGAGTACGAGCACTCTCACACTCTCTCTTGTGGACGGCCCAAGCCGCCCGTGGGGACAGGGACGAAGAACAGGAGGGGGAATTGTAGACCCCCAACAAAAGCCTAGTTCTGAGGATCTCCATCGGCGAGACGCCCCAGGATCAGCGCGATTCGCAGCGTGAACGCGGAGCGTACATCCGAGGGTGACCAACCGGTGACGTCAGTCACACGTCGGAGCCGGTAGCGCACGGTGTTGGGATGAACGAAGAGCATCCGTGCGGCTCCTTCAAGACTGCTCGCCTGCTCTAGATAGACACTCAACGTCTCCAGGAGCGCGGAACCGGCCTCCTCGAGCGGTCTGTAGATCTCCTCCACCAGCTGCTCGCGGGCCGAGGGATCCCCGGCGATCGCGCGCTCCGGCAGCAGATCGTCCGCCAGAACCGGGCGAGGGGCGTCCTGCCAGGCGAAACACGCCTTCAGCCCGGCGGCGGCCGCCTGCGCGGAGCGGGTCGCGGCGAGCAGATCGGGCACGATCGGACCGGCGACGACGGATCCCGCCGCGTACGGCCCGATCAGGGACTTGGCGACAGCGAGCGGGTTGTCGCTGCCACCGGCGATCACCACGAGCCGGTCACCGAGGACCCCCGTGAGGACCTGGAGTTTCGCGTGCCGCGCGGCCCGCCGGATCGCCTCGACCGTCAGCTCGCTGTCACCGTCGGGTGCCGTACCCAGCACCACGCACACATGCTCGGGCGAGTTCCACCCGAGGGCGGCGGCCCGGCTGACGGCGCCCTCGTCGGCCTCGCCGCTGAGCACGGCGTTCACGACGAGCGATTCCAGCCGGGCGTCCCAGGCGCCGCGTGCCTCGGCCGCCTGCGCGTACACCTGGGCGGTGGCGAACGCGATCTCGCGGGCGTACACGAGGAGGGCCTCGCGCAGCACCGACTCGTCGCCGGGAGCGGCCACCTCGTCGATGGCGCTCTCCATGACCTCGATGGTGGTGCGCACCATCTCGACGGTCTGGCGCAGGGTGATCGCCCTGGTCAGCTCGCGTGGCGCGGTGCCGAACACATCGGTGGAGATGGCCTGCGGCGCGTCCGGGTGCCGGAACCACTCGGTGAACGCGGCGATACCGGCCTGCGCGACCAGCCCGATCCAGGACCGGTTCTCCGGGGGCATGGCCCGGTACCACGGCAGCGTCTCGTCCATGCGCGCGATGGCCTGCGCGGCGAGACTGCCGGACGACTTCTCCAGCCGCTTCAGCGTCGCGGTGTGCGCGTGGACGGCGGGCGCTGCGGATGCGGTGTTGCTGGATTCGGGTTCGGGCACGGGACAAGACTGCCTTATCCGGACGGAGGCGTGCGGCGGCGGGTCACAAGTAAGCGACGGGAGGGTCCGGCGGCGGGGCTACGGTGGTGGGCGTGATGGACGTCCGGCGCGGCGACGCGCGCTACCGCGGAGGGGACCCGGAGGCCGGGATCTCCTCCTTCCACGCCTTCTCCTTCGGCCCGCACTACGACCCCGACAACCTCCGCTTCGGCGCGGTGATCGCCTGCAACGAGGAGCGGCTCGCGCCCGGCGCGGGCTTCGACGAGCACCCGCACAGTCACACCGAGATCATTACCTGGGTGGTCGAGGGGGAGCTGACGCACCGGGACTCGGGCGGGCACGCGTCCGTCGTCCGTCCCGGGGACGTCCAGCGCCTCAGCTCGGCGGGCGGTGTCCGCCACGTCGAACGCAACGAGGGCCCGGCCCCGCTGACCTTCGTCCAGATGTGGCTGGCCCCTCTGACGCCGGGCGGCGACCCGTCGTACGAGATCGTCCACGGCATCGCCGACTCCACGCCGTACGCCGTCCCCGAGGCGGGCGCGATGCTCCACGTACGCCGCCTGGGCGCCGGGGAGCGCACCGCTGTCCCCGACGCGGCGTACGTGTACGCCCATGTCGTGCGGGGCGAAGTCCGCCTGGACGGCGAGGCGTTGGGCCCCGGGGACGCGGCCCGCATCACGAATGCGAAGGATTTGGAGGCGGTGGCGGAGACGGGGTCGGCGGAGCTGCTGCTGTGGGAGATGTCGGGGTAGGCCCTACGGGGTTTTCGCCCCCTCCGCCCCTACCCGTCCCGTACCTGGGGGCTGCCGCCCCCTTTCCCCCTGCTTCGGCCTGGACGGCCTCGTCCTCAAACGCCGGACGGGCTATCCGGTCCCGTCGGGCGGTTGAGGACGATTTCGCCGTCCCTAACCCCGACCCACCCGCTGGGGGCGCACCTTCCAGCTCCGGCCGGGGGAAGGGATTTCAGCCCGTCCGGCGTTTGAGGACGAGCGCGCAAGCGCGATGCAGGGGGAAAGGGGGCGCAGCCCCCAGGACAACGGGCAGGGTAGGGGCGGAGGGGGCGAAAAAGCCTCAGCCCCGCAGCTCGGCGAGCACCGCGTCCGTGAACGGTGGCCACGCCGACACCGCCCACGGACCGAAGGCCCGGTCCGTCAGGGCGACGCACGCCACGCCCGCCCCCGGGTCGACCCAGAGGAACGTGCCCGACTGCCCGAAGTGCCCGAAGGTCCGCGGCGAGGACGAAGCCCCGGTCCAGTGCGGCGACTTGGAGTCGCGGATCTCGAAGCCGAGGCCCCAGTCGTTGGGGTTCTGGTGCCCGTACCCGGGAAGCACCCCCTTCGTCCCCGGATACTGCACGGTCATCGCCTCGGCGACCGTCCGCGGATCGAGCAGCCGAGGCGCCTGCACCTCGGCCGCGAACCGCACCAGATCCCCCACCGTGGACACCCCGTCCTTCGCGGGAGACCCGTCGAGCACGGTCGACGCCATGCCGAGCGGGGCGAGCACCGCCTGCCGCGCGTACTCCCCGAAGGGGATGTCCGTCGCCTTGGCGACATGGTCCCCGAGCACCTCGAACCCGGCGTTGGAGTACAGCCGCCGCTCCCCGGGCGCGGACGTCACACGGTGCTCGTCGAAGGCGAGCCCGGAGGTGTGCGCGAGCAGATGACGGACCGTCGAGCCGGCCGGCCCGGCCGGCTCGTCGAGCTCGATCGCCCCCTCCTCGTACGCCACGAGCACGGCGTACGCGGCCAGCGGCTTGGTGACCGAGGCGAGCGCGAACCGGTGCTCCACCGGCCCGTACGACCCGAGCACGGCACCGTCCGCCCGGACGACCGCCGCGGCAGCGGTGGGAACGGGCCAGTTCGAGATCAGCGCCAGGCTCTGCAAGGGCAACGACATGAGAACGAGACTAAGCCGCTCACAGCTGCAACCGCATCGAGGGGTCCGGCTTGCGGACGAACCCGAGCGAGGCGTACAGCGGCTCGGCGTCGGCGGACGCGTTGAGGTCGACCTGAGCGGCGCCCTTGGCGCGGAACCAGTCGAGAAGGGTCTCCATGCAGGCGCGGGCGTAACCGCGGCGCCGCGCGTCCGGGTCGGTGGCGACACTGAAGACGTGTCCGACCATCCCGTGCGGATTGTTCGCCCGCCCGATCCGGTACTCGATCGTGCCCACGACGAGCGCGGCGAGTGCGCCCGGCCGCTCCGGGTGATCGACGACGAAGGCGGCGAAGTCCCCGTCCGCAGAGGCGAGTCGGCCGCGTACGGTGGGCAGGGACTCCGCGTGCCAGTCGGTGCTGTCTCCCGACGCGAAGACGGAATCGATCATCACCTGGCGAAGCCGGAGCAGTTCCTCCGCGTCCTCGGGCACAGCGCGGCGTACAAGAGTCATGATCGGCACGGTAGCCATGGAGGCCGGAGGACGTCTCCGGGTTTTCGACAGGGTTCTTTCGACATGTTCAACAGGGTTCTTCGACGGAATCCGCTTGCTTGGAGTGCACTCCAGGGTTTTAGCGTGGGGGCATGACGGTGATGGAGACCACGGCCGAGGCCACCGAGCCCGGCACCAGGACCGACACCTGCGCCGCGCCGCCCCAGCGACATCGCCGCCCGGACGGCCAGGACAACTACACGATCAGCGAAGTCGTCGCCCTCACCGGCATGACGGCCCACACCCTGCGCTGGTACGAGCGGATCGGGCTGATGCCGCACGTCGACCGCTCGCACACCGGGCAGCGCCGCTACAGCAACCGCGACCTGGACTGGCTCGCCTTCGTCGGCAAGCTCCGGCTCACCGGCATGCCGGTCGCCGACATGGTGCGGTACGCGGAGCTGGTGCGCGAGGGCGAAGGGACGTACATCGAGCGCTACGAGCTCCTGGCGGCGACCCGCCGGGACGTGCTGGCCCGCATCACGGAGCTCCAGGACACGCTCGCGGTGCTCGACCACAAGATCAGTTTCTACGGGGACGCCGGGCGCAGCCTGGCGTCGGAGAGGTCCTGATGACCGACAGCAAGATCGCGAAGGCCCAGCTCGGCACCGACGGACCCGAGGTGGGTGTCCAGGGCCTCGGCTGTATGGGCATGAGCTTCGCCTACGGCCCCACGGACGCCGAGGAGTCGCGGGCCACCCTGGAACGGGCGCTGGAACTCGGCGTCACGCTCTACGACACGGCGGACGCGTACGGCGCCGGTGAGAACGAGAAGTTCCTCGCCCCGTTCTTCGCGGCACACCGCGACGAGGTGGTCATCGCGACGAAGTTCGCGCTCTCCATCCCGCCGGGCGAGCCCACGAAGCGGGTCATCCGCAACGACGCGCCGTACATCCGCCAGGCCGTCGAGGCCAGCCTCCAGCGGCTCGGCGTCGACGTGATCGACCTCTACTACATGCACCGCCGCGATGTGAACGTCCCGATCGAGGAGACCGTCGGGGTCATGGCCGAGCTGGTGCGCGAGGGCAAGGTCAAGTACCTGGGCCTGAGCGAGGTCACCGGCGGCGAGCTGCGGGCCGCGCAGGGTGTGCACCCGATCGCCGCCGTGCAGTCGGAGTGGTCGCTGTTCAGCCGCGACATCGAGCCGGGCGTCGTACCGGCCGCCCGCGAACTGGGCGTGACCCTGGTGCCGTACTCGCCGCTCGGCCGTGGCTTCCTCACCGGCTCCTTCACCAACGCCGAGCAGGACCTGACGGCCGACGACTTCCGGCGCCGGCAGCCCCGCTTCAACGGGGACAACGCGGCGGCGAACGCGGCCCTGCTCGAGCCGGTGCGTGGCGTCGCCGACGCGCACGGCGTCTCGCTCGGCCAGGTCGCGCTGGCCTGGGCGCAGCAGCGCGCCGCCGTGCACGGACTGACCGTCGTCCCGATCCCGGGCACCACCAAGCGCACCCGTGTCGAGGAGAACACGGCCGCGACCCGCATCGTCCTCAGCGACGCGGAGCTGGACGTGCTGGAGCCGATCGCCTCCAAGGTGGCGGGCGACCGCTACGCCGACATGTCGTTCTCCTCGGCCGGTCGGGAGTAGCCCCCCTGCTGGCGGCGCCTACAGCTCCGCCAGCAGCTCGGCCTTCTTCGTCGTGAACTCCTCGTCCGTCACCAGGCCCGCCTGGTGCAGCTCACTCAGGTGACGGATGCGGTCGGCGATGTCGGCCGGGTCGCGGCGGGCCGCGGCCGCCGGCACCGCGGCCGGGGTCGCCGAGCCGGAGGCGCGCACCGCCGCCAGGACCGACGCCGCGAACGGCAGCGACTCGTGGACCGGCCCGTAGCCGAGCCCGAAGACGACCGCGGCGGGGTCCTGGTCGGCCTGGGCGGGCTGCACGGTGGCCGGCTCGCGGCGCAGCAGCCGCAGATGGCCCTCGAAGACCTCGGGGGAGCGCCATTCGACCCCGCTCAGGTCGGCGACCGGGAAACTCTGGTCGCCGGCCTTCCACTTCGCCGACGAGGCGCCCGTCCAGAACCACCGGAAGGACACCGACTTGCCGTCGAAGGTCGCCTTCCCGTCGTACGCCTTGAAGTGCAGCGGGGCCTCGGGCGGCTCCACGAGATAGCGCGGGGGCGGTTCGATGTCGTCCGGGGAGAGCAGCGGCGTCAGCTCGTCCTTGTAGTACTCGGCGAGGGTCTCGCGCTCCGCGGGCAGCACGAGCCGGTACGGGTCGCAGCCCTCCTTGAGCTGGCCCGCGGCCGCGTCCATCAGCGGATCGGCGCCCGGTCTCGGCACGGCGTGCAGAACGACCGTCCCGCGCTTGCCCGGGGTCAGTGTCACCGCCGCGATCGCTTCCAGCGGGACACGGCGTTCGCCGAGCGCCTGGAGCAGCCTCGGCGTACGGATCCCCCGTTCGAAGCGGATGAGCACGGAGTCCGGCTCGAACTCCCAGGCGGCATGAAATCCGGCCAGTACGTCACCCATGCGGGCCATCGTATGCGGCGTGCACGTCTGAGTCGCCTCCCTGGGCGGACCGCAGTTCTTCGTTTTCTACGCGCGTCAGGCCGCCGTGGTGGCGGACAAACCCTTCCGGCACGCGTCATCCTCGTGAGCACACTGCACCGCGCGGTACGCACCAATGCCGATTTCGGCGAAGTTGCGCAGGCTTTCGGTGCCCGGCTCGAAATAGCCGCTGTGGCCCTTCGCGCCCTGCGCCGACAGGACGCGCGCCCCGAAGCCGGAGGAGACCGGGTCGGCGCCGTGCCCGAGGCCGCCGAGCTCCAGGTGCGGCACGTCCTGGATCCAGTCGTCGGAGTCCCGCATCGCCCAGACCTGCGCGGAGGTGCGCAGGTGGGAGGCGTTCTCGACGCGCATGCCGGGGCTGCCTGCGACCGCTATGTCGGAGACCCGGGCGGGCAGTCGGTGGGCCGCGACCCCGCACAGCACGGAGCCGTAGCTGTGGCAGTACAGGGCGACCGGCGTACTGCCGGGCAGCGCCCGCACCAGGGAGTCCAGCCGGACCGCGCCCTCCTCCGCGCGCATGGCGGTGGCCGAGTCGATGCCGAGCCCGCTGGGCGCCGTGTAGTCGGCCCAGGCGATCACGGCCGTACGCGTGCCGGAGCCGGTCGCGCGCTCCGCGGCGTACAGGGAACGCGCCATGCCGACGGGCGCCGAGTACTTCTTGTACGTGCGCTGGAAGGTGAGCAGATCGGTGTCGACGCCGGGCACCACGATCGAGACGCGCTCGGCCTTGTCGAGGTTGCCGAAGACCTCGGCGACCCGGCCCGACCCCATCGGGTCGAAGGCGAGGATCTTGCGGTCCTTGCGCAGCAGTGCCTCGTAGCGGTTCTTGCGGCGGCCCGCGTCGTGCTGGCCGAGGTCCGAGAGCCCGTCGTCGTGCATGCGCTTGATCTCGACCTTGCGCTGCTGGCGCAGGGCGATGCGGTTCGCCTGGTAGCGCAGTTTCACGGGCGCGCCGTTCATGTTGCCGACCGCGAGCGGATAGCGGTGGGCGAGACGGGCGCGCTGGGTGGTGTCCAGCGACGCGAAGAAGTGGGCGAGGCGGCTCGGGGCGGAGTCGGTGTCCGGGAGCCGGTGTCCGGCTATGCGGCCGTGCTCCCACGCGGAGCGCGAGGCGTCCAGCGGAGTCGCTCCCCGATGGTTGTGGAGGGCGGTCCAGCCACTGGTGGCCAGCATCACGAACACCACGGCCAGCGCGAGCAGTGCGCGCCAGACGTTGAGTTGGGGGGACGAGTCGAAGGAAGTCACTGGGAGGACACACTAGGAGAACGGGAGGGTCTCGCGTTAACCGAGTGAGGCGGATCACGTTTCTGGTGGGGTAATTGGGGCAAAGCGGGTTCAGTACGAGATAAAGTGTCACGCTCTGTGCGTGGAATGGGGCGCTGCGTACGGCAGTTGTGCGCGCCCTTTGCGTCACCTGTGCAACTCCGTGCCGAGAAGCCGCTGCACTGTGTAACGCCGTACCGAGTCCCTCCCGTACTGCGTGACTCCGTGCCGAGCCGTCGCTGCGCTACGTCACTCCGTGCGCCACTTCTCCGCCAACGCGGGCCCCACGTGGTCGAGATACGAGGCGGTCAGCTCGCGGATCGCCTCGACGCTGGTGTCCTCGCCCGCGCCCCACAGTCGGCCTGTCACGCGCATCACCCCGCCGAACACCGCGACCGCGACGCGCGGCCGCGGATCCGCGTCCACGTCGAGGCCCTCACGTTCGGCGATCACCCGTGCGATCTCCTCCTCCAGTTCGGCGGAGCGGCGCAGATGGACGGCGAGCAGCGTGGGGGTCGACTCGATCAACTGGAAGGCGCGCATGTGCAGTTCGATCGGGACGACGGCGTCGACGGCCTGGCCGATGGTGTCCCAGCCCTCCAGGACGGCCAGCCGCAGCGCCTCCAACGGGGCTTCGTGCGGCGGGCGTTCGCGTACGGCGGCGAGGAAGTGCGACTCCGCGACGCGCTGGCTGAAGAGGGCGACGTCCTCCTTGCCCGCGAAGTACCGGAAGAAGGTGCGCTGGGAGACGTCGACGGCCTCGGCGATCTCGTCGACGGTCGTCCGCTCGTAACCCTGGGTCGTGAACAGCTCCAGAGCGGCCCGCAGCAGCGCGTCCCGGGTGCGCTGCTTCTTGCGCTCGCGCAGCCCCGGCCGCGGCGTGAGGTCCACGGGCGGCGTCCGAGCTGTGTCCATTGCTGACCCTTTCCTTCCTTTCCTTACGGAACGTGCGGCTCAGCGTACCTGTGAGCGACGTGACAGTTACCGACTTGTGAATTGGTTTGTCAACTGTCAGCGGCTGTCACTAGCCTCGAAAGCATGACTAGTCAGACCACCGTCGACGCGACGGGCCCGGCCGACAAGGCCTCGGCCGCCCCGACCGATCCGACTCCCTCCCAGGGGCTGCGGGGCCACCCCTGGCTGACGCTCATCAGCGTCGCGATAGGCGTCATGATGGTCGCTCTGGACGGCACCATCGTGGCCATCGCCAACCCGGCCATCCAGAAGGACCTGGGCGCGAGCTTCGCCGACGTCCAGTGGATCACCAACGGCTACTTCCTCGCGCTCGCGGTCACGCTGATCACCGCGGGCAAGCTCGGCGACCGGTTCGGGCACCGGCAGACCTTCCTCATCGGCGTGGTCGGCTTCGCGGCGGCCTCGGGGGCCATCGGGCTGTCCGACAGCATCGCCCTGGTGGTCACCTTCCGCGTGTTCCAGGGCCTGTTCGGCGCACTGCTGATGCCTGCCGCGCTCGGCCTGCTGCGAGCGACCTTCCCGGCCGAGAAGCTGAACATGGCGATCGGCATCTGGGGCATGGTCATCGGCGCCTCCACCGCGGGCGGCCCGATCCTCGGCGGTCTGCTCGTGCAGCACGTCAGCTGGCAGTCGGTGTTCTTCATCAATGTGCCGGTCGGCGTCATCGCGCTCGTCCTCGGCGCGCTGATCCTCACCGACCACCGGGCCGAGAACGCCCCGCGTTCCTTCGACGTGCTCGGCATCGCCCTGCTCTCGGGCGCCATGTTCTGCCTGGTCTGGGCGCTCATCAAGGCCCCGACCTGGGGCTGGGGCGACGGCATGACGTGGACGTTCCTCGGTGCGTCCGTGCTCGGCTTCGCGCTCTTCGCCTTCTGGGAGACGAGGGTGAAGGAACCGCTGATCCCCCTCGCGCTGTTCCGCTCCGTGCCGCTGTCGGCGGGCGTGGTCCTCATGGTGCTCATGGCCATCGCCTTCCTGGGCGGCCTGTTCTTCGTCACCTTCTACCTGCAGAACGTGCACGGTATGAGCCCGGTCGACGCCGGTCTTCATCTCCTCCCGCTCACCGGGATGATGATCGTGGGCTCGCCGCTGGCGGGCGCCGTGATCACCAAGGTCGGCCCGCGCATCCCGCTGGCCGGCGGCATGGCCCTCACCGCGATCTCGATGTACGGCATGTCGACGCTGGACACGGGCACCGGCAGCGCCGTCATGTCGCTCTGGTTCGCCGGTCTCGGCCTCGGTCTCGCACCGGTCATGGTCGGCGCGACCGAGGTCATCGTGGGCAACGCCCCCATGGAGCTCTCCGGTGTCGCCGGCGGTCTCCAGCAGGCCGCCATGCAGATCGGCGGCAGCCTCGGTACGGCGGTCCTCGGCGCCGTGATGGCGTCCAAGGTCGACGGCGACCTCCCGGGCAACTGGGCCGCCGCCAAGCTCCCGCCGCTCACCCCGGCCCAGCTCGACCAGGCCTCCGAGGCCGTCCAGGTCGGTGCCGCGCCGGTGGCCAAGGGCACGCCGCCCTCGATCGCCGAGCAGATCACCGACGTCGCGCACGACACGTTCATCTCCGGTATGAGCCTGGCCTGCCTCGTCGCCGCGGTGGTCGCCGTCGTGGCGGTCTTCGTCGCACTGCTCACCAAGCGGGGGAGCAACACGGAGGCCGCGGGGGCGGGGGCGGGCCACATCTAGCCCGTTCGCCTATCAGGGTGACGGGACCGGATACCCCTCCCGCTCGACGCGCGCCGCAGGTCACAGTGGGTCAAGCCCTCCGTACGGCATCCGTACGGTACGGGGGGCGGCCGGAGCCGCGGCGCGCTGCCGGAGGGGGGCAGCGCGCGGGCAGGTCTTACGGGCGGAAACGGGGGTACCCGGGCGTCGACCCAATTGGCCGGAAGGTCCAAGGAGTTGATGATGACGGGTTATGGACACGGCACGCGCAGGCACCCCCGTTCACGTGGCCGGACGTGGTCCCGGAGCGGGCCGGATCGCGTGACGCTCGGGATCGTCGGAGTCATCTGTGCGGTCGCGGGGTTCTTCGTTCTGGGGATCGTCCTCGGCCCGGTGGCCATCGTCTGCGGCTGGCTCGCCATGGGCCGGACCTGGACCTCCCGCCCACTCCCGCCCCTCATCGCCCTCGTCCTGGGCGCCATCGACACCCTCCTCGCCATCATCTGGCTCGCGGGCACGACGGCCCCAGGCGGGGGTTTCTGGTAGCGGTCCCCGGCCCCGGCCGGGGCTCCGCCCTACCGGGACCGCTCCTCCACAACCCCCGGCACGGGATGCGGCACTCCCGTCATCCCCACCCCGGACAGCGAGGCGACCTCCGCTCGCAGGGCCCGTACCTCCTCCGTGAGTGCCTCGATCGCCGCCGTCTGCCGGCGTTCCTCCACGTCGTCCTTCTCGAAGCGGGAGATGAACCACGTGGCGATGTTCGCGGTGACGACACCGAGCAGGGCGATCCCGGAGAGCATCAGCCCGACCGCGATCATGCGGCCGAGACCGGTGGTCGGGGCATGGTCGCCGTACCCCACCGTCGTCATCGTCGTGAACGACCACCACACCGCGTCGCCCAGCGTGCGGATGTTCCCGTCCGGCGAGTCCCGCTCCACGGAGAGCACGGCGAGCGAGCCGAACATCAGCAGCCCGATCACCGAGCCCCCGACGTACGTCGTCAGCCGGATCTGCGACGCCATCCGCGCCCGCCGCCCGACCAGCATCAGCGTGGAGACGAGCCGCAGCAGCCGCAGCGGCTGGAGCATCGGCACGACCACCGCGCACAGGTCGAGCCAGTGCGTGCGGACGAACTCCCGGCGCTGCCGGGCGAGTGCGAGCCGTACGAGATAGTCGGCGGCGAACGAACCCCACACCGCCCACTCCACCAGCGTGCACGTCAGCGTCAGCGACCGGCTCGCGCTGCTGTCCACGATCGGCACGGCGTACGCGAGGGCGAAAGCCACCGCGAGCGCCAGCAGGGGCCGCTGGGTGCGCTGCTCCCAACGGGCTTGTGCCGGTTGTTCTTTCATGCCCGTTGTTCCTTCATGTCCGCATCGTAGAAGTCGCACGGCGGAGGAACCACGGAAGGGCGGCGGAGCCGCAACCGGCCCCACCGCCCCTCGGCGGACGTACACCCTCGGCGGGCGCACCCCTGCGTCACATGCGCTACGCGTCGCCGCCCGCGGCCCCGGGGTCCGCCGCCGTCACGTCGAGCAACTGGTACCGGTCGATGGCCTGCTTCAGCACCGACCGGTCGACCTTGCCCTCGCGCGCCAGCTCGGTCAGCACCGCGACCACGATCGACTGCGCGTCGATGTGGAAGAAGCGGCGAGCCGCACCCCGCGTGTCGGCGAAGCCGAAGCCGTCCGCGCCGAGCGACTGGTAGGTGCCCGGCACCCAGCGCGAGATCTGGTCGGGAACCGATCGCATCCAGTCGGACACCGCCACGAACGGGCCCTCGGCACTGCTCAGCTTCCGCGTCACATACGGGACGCGCTGCTCCTCCTCGGGGTGCAGCAGGTTGTGCCGCTCCACCTCGACGGCCTCGCGGCGCAGCTCGTTCCAGGAGGTCGCCGACCAGACGTCCGCCTTGACGTTCCAGTCGGAGGCGAGGATCTGCTGCGCCTCGACGGCCCACGGGACGGCCACGCCGGAGGCGAGGATCTGCGCCGGGATCGCGCCCGACTCCCCGGCCTTGAAGCGGTGGATGCCCTTGATGATGCCGTCCGCGTCGACGTCCGCCGGCTCGGCCGGGTGCTGGATCGGCTCGTTGTAGACGGTGAGGTAGTAGAAGACGTCTTCGGCGTCCGGGCCGTACATCCGGCGCAGACCGTCCTGCACGATGTGCGCGATCTCGAAGCCGTACGCCGGGTCGTACGCGACGCAGCCCGGGTTCGTCGAGGCGAGCAGCTGCGAGTGTCCGTCCGCGTGCTGAAGACCCTCACCGGTCAGTGTCGTACGTCCCGCGGTCGCACCCAGTACGAAACCGCGCGACAACTGGTCGGCCATCTGCCAGAACTGGTCACCGGTGCGCTGGAAACCGAACATCGAGTAGAAGACGTAGACCGGGATGAGCGGCTCGCCGTGCGTCGCGTACGCCGATCCCGCGGCGATGAGGGAGGCCGTGCAGCCCGCCTCGGAGATGCCGTCGTGCAGCATCTGGCCGGTCGGCGACTCCTTGTACGCGAGCAGCAGATCGCGGTCGACCGCCTCGTACTGCTGACCGAGCGGGTTGTAGATCTTCGCGCTCGGGAAGAACGAGTCCATGCCGAACGTGCGGTACTCGTCAGGCGCGATCAGTACGAACCGCTTGCCGATCTCCTCGTCCCGCATGAGATCCTTGAGGAGTCGCACAAAGGCCATGGTCGTCGCGATGGACTGCTGACCCGAGCCCTTCTTCACACTCGCGTACGTCTTGTCCTCGGGCAGCGGCAGCGGCTTCGACCGCACGACGCGCGTCGGGACGTACCCGCCGAGCCCCTTGCGGCGGTCGTGCATGTACTGGATCTCCTCGGAGTCGCGCCCCGGGTGGTAGTACGGCGGCGCGCCGTCCTCCAACTGCTGGTCGGTGATCGGGATGTGCAGCCGGTCGCGGAAGCCCTTGAGGTCGGCGACGGTCAGCTTCTTCATCTGGTGTGTCGCGTTGCGGCCCTCGAAGTTGGGGCCCAGCGTCCAGCCCTTGACCGTCTGCGCCAGGACCACCGTCGGCTGGCCCTTGTGCGCCTTGGCCGCCGCGAAGGCCGCGTAGACCTTCTTGTGGTCGTGACCGCCGCGGCCCAGGTGCAGGATCTGGTCGTCGGTCATGTTCTCGACCATCGCGCGCAGCCGGTGATCGCCACCGAAGAAGTGGTCGCGGATATACGCGCCGGTCTCCGTGGCGTACGTCTGGAACTGGCCGTCCGGCGTGGTGTTCAGCTTGTTGACCAGGATGCCGTCGCGGTCCTGCGCGAGCAGCGGGTCCCAGCTGCGGTCCCACACCAGCTTGATGACGTTCCATCCGGCGCCGCGGAACTGCGACTCCAGCTCCTGGATGATCTTGCCGTTGCCGCGCACCGGGCCGTCGAGCCGCTGCAGGTTGCAGTTGACGACGAAGGTCAGGTTGTCGAGGCCCTCGCGGGCGGCGATGGACAGCTGGCCCAGCGACTCGGGCTCGTCCATCTCGCCGTCGCCGAGGAACGCCCAGACGTGCGACTTGGAGGTGTCCGCGATGCCGCGCGCCGCCATGTAGCGGTTCATCCGCGCCTGGAAGATCGCGCCGAGCGGGCCGAGGCCCATGGAGACGGTCGGGAACTCCCAGAAGTCCGGCATCGAGCGCGGGTGCGGGTACGACGACAGGCCGTACGGCGCCTTCGACTTCTCCTGGCGGAACGAGTCGAGCTGCTGCTCGGAGAGGCGGTCCAGCATGAACGCGCGGGCGTAGATGCCCGGCGAGGCGTGCCCCTGGAAGAAGATCTGGTCGCCGCCGTCGCCCTCGTCCTTGCCGCGGAAGAAGTGGTTGAAGCCCACGTCGTACAGCGAGGCGGAGGACGCGAAGGTGGCGATGTGTCCGCCGACCCCGATGCCGGGGCGCTGCGCGCGCGACACCATCACGGCCGCGTTCCAGCGGGTCGCGTTGAGGACCTTGCGCTCGATCTCCTCGTTGCCCGGGAAGAACGGCTCGTCCTTGGTGGCGATGGTGTTGACGTAGTCCGTGCTGCGCATCTCGGGCACGGCCACGCGCTTCTCGCGGGCCCGCTCGATCAGCCGCAGCATCAGGTAGCGGGCACGCTCACGGCCGCGCTCGTCGACGGCGGCGTCGAGGGAGTCGAGCCACTCCTGAGTCTCTTCAGGGTCGAAGTCCGGGACCTGGCTGGGAAGGCCGCCAATGATGATCGGGTTGCGATCGGATCCGGAAGCCACGCTGTTCCTTCGCTGTCAGAGGGGCGGTCTGAGGGCTGTCTGATGGGATTTTCTCTGTCTCTGCACGTGTCTGCACCGTTCCCCATCGTGTACCTGAGGAACGCAAACGTCATCTCTACTGAGAGGTAACCGGTGTGGTTATCGAGAGCGATTCAAGACGTTCACGCAGTTCGCTGGGACGGGCCCGACCAAATCGCAACGATACGCTCAGTCCGTGACGCGTTCCGCAAAGTCGTTCGGTCTTCGTAACCTCAGAGGGTTCCGAAGGGGACATACGGGGCAGAACGGTGTGGTGTGCGTCACAGGGTGAGGTGATCGGGCGCCGGGACTTGCGTCGACACCACCAGGATCGTCACCGTTTCGGCGGTCTCGACGGCCGGGTACTTGCGCGATCCGCCCCGCCCGTGTGGACTACGGCCAAAGCTGCGCGCACGCGCGTGGCTGGACTTCCCCTGGTTCTCGACTTCGATCGAGCAGGGGAGACCCCATTTCCGAAACATGATCAGGAGGCAAGCCGTGAGCGCGACCGCGGACCACGCGGAGGAGCGGACCAACCCGGCCGCCAGGCTGGGGTTCGAGCCCGGACAGGTGGTCCAGGAGATCGGCTTCGACGACGACGTTGACCACGAGCTCCGTGAATCCATTGAATCGCTGATCGGCCAGGACCTGGTCGACGAGGAATACGACGACGTCGCCGATGTGGTGATGCTGTGGTTCCGCGACGAGGACGGCGATCTCACGGACGCACTGGTGGACGCCATCGGTCTCCTTGAGGACGGCGGCATGATCTGGCTGCTGACCCCCAAGACCGGCCGGGACGGTTACGTCGAACCCAGCGATATCGCCGAGGCCGGGCAGACCGCCGGCCTCTCCCAGACGAAGAGCATCACCGTGGGTAAGGAGTGGTCGGGCACCCGTCTGGCCACGCCGAAGGCCAAGCGCTGAGTTCCTTCCCGTTCCAGCTGCCGAGGGCAGTGTGTGTGGGGCCCCCTCCGACGAGCCGTCGGAGGGGGCCCTGCGCGTTCCCGGCCGGCGCGGGGACTCCCGAAACGGGCGCCGGTCGATCACTGCGTAGGCTGGTCATCACCCGAACAGCCCCTCGGAAGGGAAGAGTGTGACTATGGCGATCGAGGTCGGCACCAAGGCCCCGGACTTCGAGCTCAAGGACAACCACGGCGCCACCGTGAAGCTGTCCGACTTCCGCGGCGAGAAGAACGTCGTGCTGCTCTTCTACCCGTTCGCCTTCACGGGTGTGTGCACCGGCGAGCTGTGCGAGCTGCGCGACCACCTGCCGCAGTTCTCCGACCGCGACACCCAACTGCTGGCCGTCTCCAACGACTCCATCCACACGCTGCGCGTCTTCGCCGAGCAGGAGGGCCTGGAGTACCCGCTGCTGTCCGACTTCTGGCCGCACGGCAACACTTCTCGGGCGTACGGCGTCTTCGACGAGGACAAGGGCTGCGCGGTGCGCGGCACCTTCATCATCGACAAGGAGGGTGTCGTGCGGTGGACCGTCGTCAACGGCCTGCCGGACGCGCGTGACCTGAACGAGTACGTGAAGGCACTCGACACCCTGTGATTCTTCGGGTCCAGCCCCTGCGGGGTGCGGGAACCCGTCACTAGGATCGAGTCGTTGATCCGATACCAACGCACTCGGGGCTCCCTGCCCCTGGACACCATTGGGAGGACTCGTGGGAGTCAGCCTCAGCAAGGGCGGCAACGTATCGCTGACCAAGGAGGCCCCGGGCCTGACCGCGGTCATCGTCGGTCTGGGGTGGGACGTCCGCACCACCACCGGCACCGACTTCGACCTGGATGCCAGCGCCATCCTGACCGGCGCGGACGGCAAGGTCAGCAGTGACGCCAACTTCGTGTTCTTCAACAACCTGAAGAGCCCGGACGGCTCGGTCGAGCACACCGGGGACAACACCACCGGTGAGGGCGAGGGCGACGACGAACAGATCAAGGTCAACCTCGCCGCGGTCCCGGCGGAGATCGACAAGATCGTGTTCCCGGTCTCGATCTACGACGCCGAGAACCGCCAGCAGTCCTTCGGCCAGGTGCGCAACGCGTTCATCCGCGTGGTGAACCAGGCCGGCGAGGCGGAGATCGCGCGCTACGACCTCTCCGAGGACGCCTCAACGGAGACCGCGATGGTCTTCGGCGAGCTGTACCGCAACGGCGCGGAGTGGAAGTTCCGCGCCGTGGGCCAGGGCTACGCCTCGGGCCTGCGCGGCATCGCGCAGGACTTCGGCGTGAACGTCTGACCGTCGCCCGTCTGATCCGGACGGACCTCGGCTCTCCCGTCCGGCGCCGCACCCCCGGGTGCGGCGCCGGACGTGCTGGACAACGAAACAAGGCATGACCTCGGGGAGGACCAGCATCATGGGCGTCACGCTCGCCAAGGGAGGCAATGTCTCCCTCTCCAAGGCCGCACCGAACCTCACGCAGGTGATGATCGGGCTCGGCTGGGACGCACGCTCCACCACCGGAGCCGACTTCGACCTGGACGCCAGCGCGCTGCTGTGCAACTCCGGCCGGGTGCTCGGCGACGAGTGGTTCATCTTCTACAACCAGCTCAAGAGCCCGGACGGCTCGGTCGAGCACACCGGCGACAACCTCACCGGTGAGGGCGAGGGCGACGACGAGTCGATCCTGATCGACCTCTCCAAGGTTCCCGCCAACGTCGACAAGATCGTCTTCCCGGTCTCGATCCACGACGCCGACAACCGCGGCCAGACGTTCGGCCAGGTCAGCAACGCCTTCATCCGTGTGGTCAACCAGGCCGACGGTCAGGAGCTCGCGCGCTACGACCTCTCCGAGGACGCCTCCACGGAGACCGCGATGATCTTCGGCGAGGTGTACCGCTACAACAGCGAATGGAAGTTCCGCGCGGTCGGCCAGGGGTACGCGTCCGGACTGCGGGGCATCGCACTGGACTTCGGGGTCAATGTTTCCTAGGCCCGGCTTGGCCAGCCGAAGGGGCGGCACTCTAGACTTCGTGGTCAACGTTAGGTAAAGCCGAGTACGGCGCGGGGGAGACCCGTACATACACGATGATTGGGTAGCCAGTGCTTCTGAAAACCTTCGGCTGGTCGTTCGCGATTACCGCGCTCGGCCTGGTCGCAGCGGCGTTCTACGGGGGGTGGGAAGCCTTTGGCATCGTGGCGATCCTGGCTGTCCTCGAGATCTCGCTGTCCTTCGACAACGCGGTGGTCAACGCCGGAATCCTGAAGAAGATGAGTGCCTTCTGGCAGAAGATCTTCCTCACCGTCGGTGTCCTGATCGCCGTCTTCGGTATGCGCCTGGTCTTCCCGGTCGTGATCGTGGCGGTGACCGCCAAGAAGAGCCCGATCGAGGCGGTCAACCTCGCGCTCACCGACAAGGACCAGTACCAGCAGCTGGTGACCGACGCCCACCCGGCGATCGCCGCCTTCGGTGGCATGTTCCTGCTGATGATCTTCCTCGACTTCATCTTCGAGGAGCGGGACATCCAGTGGCTGCGCTGGATCGAGCGCCCGCTGGCCAAGCTCGGCAAGGTCGACATGCTGGCGGTCTGCATCGCCCTGATCGTCCTGCTGATCACCTCCATGACCTTCGCGGTCAACGCCCACCAGCACGGCGGCGCGCACGTCGACAAGGCGCAGACGGTGCTGATCTCCGGCATCGCGGGCCTGATCACCTACATGGTGGTCGGCGGTCTCTCCGGCTACTTCGAGGACAAGCTCGAGGAAGAGGAGGAGCGCGAGCACGAGGAGGAGGAAGAGGCCGAACGGACCGGCAAGAAGAAGCCGGCCGTCGTCCTCGCCGGCCAGGCAGCGTTCTTCATGTTCCTCTACCTCGAGGTCCTGGACGCGTCCTTCTCCTTCGACGGTGTGATCGGCGCCTTCGCCATCACCAACGACATCGTGCTGATGGCGCTCGGCCTCGGCATCGGCGCCATGTACGTCCGGTCGCTCACGGTCTACCTGGTCCGCCAGGGCACCCTCGACGACTACGTCTACCTGGAGCACGGCGCGCACTACGCGATCGGCGCCCTCGCCGTGATCCTCATGGTCACCATCCAGTACCAGATCCACGAGGTCATCACCGGCCTCGTCGGTGTCATCCTGATCGCCTGGTCCTTCTGGTCCTCGGTGCGCCGCAACAAGGCGATCGCCGAGGCCGAGGGAAAAGGTGAGTCCTCGGACGAGAAGACCGAGGTCTCGACCGGGGTGTGACCCGATCGGTCCGGATCCGCGTGTGTGATCCGGGCCCGCGTGAGGAACGCTCTGTGCGGGGCGGTGTGGAGGATCTGTCCTCCATGCCGCCCCGCGCGGCATTGAAGCAACTGGGGGGCGGTCATGGGGTTCTGGGACGAGCTGTGGCGCGGGCGCTCGACCGATTTCGACTCGGGCAGTGCGGCCAGCAACGCCATCGAGCTGACCAAACGGCATCGCCAGGTCTCGCTCACCAAGCAGGGCGCGGCCACCGGCAACCTGCGCGTCAACCTGTCCTGGCGGATGCGCACCTCCGACATAGGCGGCCCCGAGCGCGGCCGCCTGCTGAAGCACCCCTTCAGGCTGTTCACCCCGGAAGTGGTCCAGGGCCACACCCAGAGCATGGTCAATGTCGACCTCGACCTGGGCTGCATGTACGAGCTCGCCGACGGCAGCAAGGGCGTGGTCCAGCCGCTGGGCGGCTTCTTCGGCGAACTCAACGAATCGCCGTACATAAAACTCAGCGGCGACGACCGGTTCGGCTCCGGCTCCGGCGAGACGATCTTCGTCAACCTGGACCACCGCGACGAGATCAAGCGGCTGCTCATCTTCGTCTACATCTACGACCAGACCCCGGCCTTCGACCGTACGCACGCCATCGTCACGCTCTACCCGAGCAACGGCCCACGCATCGAGATCGGCCTCGACGAGCGCCATCCGCAGGCCCGGTCCTGCGCGGTGGTGCTGATCGAGAACGTCAAGGGCGACCTGACCGTGCGCCGCGAGGTGAAGTTCGTCTACGGCTTCCAGGCCGAGCTCGACCGCCTCTACGGCTGGGGGCTCCAGTGGGGCCGCGGCTACAAGTCGAAGGCCGACCGCTGAGCGCACCCCGGCCGTAGCGAGCCGCCCCTACCGGGCGGAGCTCAGCGGCCGATGAACTGCGGACCCTGCGGCGGCAGCCGGAAGTCCGGGTCGGGCAGCGTGCCGACCGGCTGCGGGTAGCCGTACGAGGGCTCCGCGGTCGGCTGCGGGTAACCGTAGGCGGGCTGGGCGGCCGGGCTGCCGCTCGGCTGCGGATAGCCGTAGGAAGGCCCTGAGGCCGCCGCGGCGGGCTGCTGCGCCGGCTCCGCGGGAAAGCCGTACGCGGGCTGCTGGGGCACCGGGGCGGGCTGCTCGGGCGGCAGCGGCACCGAGGTCTCGGGAGTCGCCACGGGCGCCGCCCAGGCCCCCGGATCGGGCACCGGGCCGGCGGTGGTGGCCGGGAGGGGCTCCAGCTCCGGATCCGACTCGTCCACCGAGATCCCGAAGTCGCTCGCCAGCCCCTTCAGACCGTTCGAGTAGCCCTCGCCCAGCGCCCGGAACTTCCAGCCCTCACCGCGCCGGTACAGCTCGCCGCAGATCAGCGCCGTCTCCGCGCCCGTCTGCGGCTTGATGTCGAAGTACGCCAGCGGTTCACCGTCGGCGACGGCGGCGTCGTACAGCAGGATGCGCAGACCGCGTACGTGGTCGAAGGTGATGTCCTCGGCCGATGCGACCAGATAAATCTGTCCGACACCGGACTCGACACCGGCCAGATCCGTCTGGATCGTGTCGGTCAGGCCTTCGGCGACGCGCTTCTTGCCGAGCCGCCACACCTTTCCCGAGGGATGGCGGGGCTGGTTGTAGAAGACGAAGTCCTCGTCGGATCGCACACGACCGCCGGGACCGAGGAGCAGCGCCGAGGCATCGACATCGGGGACGCCCTGCCCGGGCGTCCAGCGCAGCACAGCCCGGACCGCCGTGGCGTCCAGCGGGATGTTCGACCCCTTCAGCATCGCGTGCGTCATGCGGTCATCCTGCCCTCTCGGCCCTGGTCACGACAACGCGGGGGCGAGGATTCCCGGCCGGGTCGACGAGCAGCCGACATGACCGAGTTACCTGAACTTCATGCCCGGTGGGAACCCTTGACATGGATCTCTACGTACTATTACCGGCCACATCGCACACATCGCGTCGGGCCGCCTAGCCGCCACGAGGGAGTTTCATGCGTCATTTCGGGCACATCGCCCACCAAGAGCGGCAGCGCCTCTTCCACCAGGAGCCGTGCGTCTTCACCGCCGACTCACCGGCGAGAGTCCTCGCGGCCGCCCTCGGTGCCACGCTGTACAGCCCGGCCACCCGGCCGCAGCTCGCCGACGACATCGTCAAACAGGGCGGGCGCGGCGTCGTCTCCATGGTGCTGTGCCTGGAGGACTCGATCTCCGACGCGGACGTCGCCTACGGCGAGGAGAACCTGGTCCGGCAGTTCACCGACCTCGCCGGCCGGCCGGGCGCCGACCTTCCGCTGCTCTTCGTGCGGGTGCGCACCCCCGAGCAGATCCCGGACCTGGTGCAGCGCATGGGCCCGGCGGTGCGCGTGCTGTCCGGATTCGTCATGCCGAAGTTCACCGAGGAGCGCGGCGTCCCGTTCCTGGAGGCCCTCGCCGCCGCCGAGGCGTCGAGCGGGCGCCGCCTGTTCGCCATGCCAGTGCTCGAATCACCCGAGCTGCTGTACCGCGAGTCGCGCGTGGAGACCCTGGAGGGCATCTCCCGCGCCGTCGACAAGTACCGCGACCGCGTCCTCGCGCTGCGCCTCGGCGTCACCGACTTCTGCTCCTCCTACGCGCTGCGCCGGGCCCCCGACATGACGGCCTACGACGTCCAGGTCGTCGCCTCCGTGATCGCCGACGTGGTGAACATGCTCGGCCGGGCCGACGGCACCGGCTTCACGGTGACCGGGCCCGTGTGGGAGTACTTCCGGGTCCAGGAGCGCATGTTCAAGCCACAGCTGCGCCGCAGCCCGTTCCTGGACGGACAGGCCGAGGAACTGCGCGAGGCGCTGATCGAGCACGCCATGGACGGGCTGCTGCGCGAGATCACCCTCGACCAGGCCAACGGTCTGCTCGGCAAGACCTGCATCCACCCCTCGCACGTCCTGCCCGTGCACGCGCTGTCCGTGGTCAGCCACGAGGAGTTCAGCGACGCCCAGGACATCCTGCGGCCCGAGCGCGACGGCGGCGGCGTGCTGCGGTCGGCGTACACGAACAAGATGAACGAGGTGAAGCCGCACCGCGCCTGGGCCGAGCGCACCCTCCAGCGCGCCGAGGTCTTCGGCGTCGCGAACGAGGACATCGGCTTCGTGGAGCTGCTCGCCGCCGGACTTCCCGCCAGCTGAGCCGCCGTCTCCCCTGCCTCCCCGAACCCCTCCGCAACGAAGCAACGACAAGGAATTGATGAACAACGTGGTCTGGTCCGGGAGTTGGGTCGCCGAACGGCTCGGTGTCGAACTCGTCGGCGACGAGAAGCTGAGCGGCCTGCTGGGGCTCGCGCTGCGGCGCAACCCCAAGCGGGCGCACCTGCTCGTCTCCAACGTCCTCGGCAAGCATGTGCCGCAGTCGCCCACCGTCGTCTACGGCCACGGGTTCGCGCTCGGCAGACGCGTGCGCGAGCTGCTGGGCACCGACGAGGCCGGGCGTTCCGTCGTCCTCGGGTACGCCGAGACGGCCACCGGGCTCGGCCACGCGGTCGCCGACGGACTGGGGCTCACGCCCTATCTGCACTCCACCCGGCGCCCCGTCGAGGGTGTCGCGCGGGCGGGCGGCTTCGAGGAGTCCCACTCGCACGCGACCTCGCATCTGCTGCTCCCCGAGAACCCGGACCTGCTGGCGGGCCCCGGCCCCCTCGTCCTGGTGGACGACGAGTTCTCCACCGGCAACACCGTGCTCAACACGATCCGCGCGCTGCACGAGCGCTACCCGCGTGAGCGGTACGTCGTCGTCGCTTTGGTCGACATGCGCTCCGCCGCCGACCTCGGGCGCCTCACGGAGTTCGCCGACGAGATAGGCGCGCGCGTGGACCTGGTGTCCGGGGCCTCGGGCACGGTCAAGCTGCCCGACGGCGTGCTGGAGAAGGGGCAGGCACTGGTCGCCGAGTACGAGACCGCCACGGCCGCCGCTCCCGCCCGGCCGCTGCCGGACCGGGCCGTCCGTGTCGAGCTCGGCTGGCCGCGCGGGGTGCCCGACGGCGGCCGCCACGGCTTCACCCCCGAGCACCGCACCCGCCTCGACCGGGCGCTGCCCGCCATGGCCGCGCGGCTCGCCGAGGCACTGCCCGACGACGCCCGGCGCGTGCTCGTCCTCGGCTTCGAGGAGCTGATGTACGCCCCGCTGCGGCTGGCCCGCGAACTGGAGCAGGTCGTCGCCGCCGAGGTGCGCTACTCCACGACCACCCGCTCACCGGTGCTCGCCGTCGACGACCCCGGCTACGCGATACGCAGCCGAATAGTTTTCCCGGCCCACGACGACCCCGACGACGGCCCCGGCGAGCGCTACGCCTACAACGTCGCGGGCGCCGGCTTCGACGCCGTCGTCGCCGTGGTCGACTCGGCCGCCGACACACCCCGACTGCACGCCCCCGACGGCCTGTTGGCCCAGCTCTCCGCGCACACCGGGCACGTACTGCTCGCCGTGGTGCCGTCCTACGTACCGCCCGCACCATCGCCCGAAAGGCCCACCATGCTCCCCGAGCCCCTCCGTGGCCCCGCCTTCTCCTCGTATGCGCCGGACGAGGTCGGCTGGCTGCTCCAGGACCTCTCGGACGCGACGCTGGAGGCGCCCACCGAGGAGCGCGAGGAGGCGATCCAGAGCGGCGGCGCCCACTACGCGGAGTCGCTGCCTGTCGAGTACCAGCCGAGCGAGCAGTACCAGGCGCTGTTCCACGCGGCGCTGGAGGTGTCCGCCGCACGCATGGCCCGCGCCGTCGGCGCCGTCACCGAACTGGTGCTCGCCGAGCGCTCCCCCCGACCGGTCCTGGTCTCGCTGGCCCGTGCGGGCACCCCCGTCGGCGTCCTCATGCGCCGCTGGGCGCAGCACCGCCACGACCTCGACCTCCCGCACTACGCCGTCTCCATCGTCCGCGGCCGCGGCATCGACGCCAACGCGCTGCGCTGGCTGGCCGCCCACCACGATCCCGCCGACGTCGTGTTCGTCGACGGCTGGACCGGCAAGGGCGCCATCACCCGCGAACTGACCGAGGCGATACGGGAGTTCGAGGACTCCGACGGCATCACGGGCTTCGACCCGGAGATAGCCGTCCTCGCCGACCCCGGCTCGTGCGTGCGCACGTACGGCACCCGCGAGGACTTCCTCATCCCCTCCGCCTGCCTCAACTCGACGGTCTCCGGGCTGATTTCGCGTACGGTCCTGCGTGCCGACCTGGTGGGCCCGAACGACTTCCACGGCGCCAAGTTCTACCGCGAGCTGGCCGGCTCCGATGTCTCCGTCGACTTCCTGGACGCCGTCACCGCCCACTTCGCCGACGTCACCGACGCGGTCGACGCCGAGGTGAAGGAACTCCTCTCCGCCGACCGGGCGCCGACGTGGGAGGGCTGGGCGGCAGTTGAGCGGATCAGCGAGGAGTACGGGATCCATGACGTGAACCTCGTCAAGCCGGGCGTCGGCGAGACGACGCGCGTGCTGCTGCGTCGCGTCCCCTGGAAGATCCTCGCGAAGGCCGGGGCGGGCGCCGACCTCGACCACGTGCGCCTGCTCGCCGAGCAGCGCGGAGTACCGGTGGAGGAAGTCGCCGAACTCCCGTACACCTGCGTGGGGTTGATCCACCCTCAGTACACGCGGGGCGCGACGGGCGCCGACGGCAAGGCGGTGACGGTCTGATGGTCATGTCCCCGGTGCTCGTCGCGAGCGACCTCGACCGCACGCTCATCTACTCCGCCGCAGCTCTCTCGCTGACCATGCCCGACGCGCGGGCGCCCCGGCTGCTCTGCGTCGAGGTGCACGAGAGCAGGCCCCTGTCGTACATGACCGAGACGGCCGCCGGACTGCTCGGCGACCTCGGTGACGCGGCCGTCTTCGTGCCGACCACCACCCGCACCCGCAAGCAGTACCAGCGCATCAACCTGCCGGGCCCCGCCCCGAAGTACGCGATCTGCGCCAACGGCGGACACCTCCTCGTCGACGGGGTGACCGATGCCGGGTGGCACGCGCAGGTCACCGCCCGGCTGGCCAGCGAGTGCGCGCCGCTGGACGAGGTCCGCGAGCACCTGGCCGCCACCGCCGACCCGCTCTGGGTCCGCAAGCACCGCATGGCCGAGGACCTCTTCGCCTATCTCGTCGTCGAGCGCGAACTGCTCCCCGAGGAGTGGGTGAAGGAACTCGCCGTCTGGGCGGAGAACCGCGGCTGGACGGTGTCGCTCCAGGGCCGCAAGATCTACGCCGTACCGAAGCCGCTCACCAAGAGCGCGGCCATGCGCGAGGTCGCGCGCCGCACCGGCGCCACCCTCACCCTCGCCGCCGGGGACTCCCTCCTCGACGCCGACCTGCTCCTGGCCGCCGACCGCGGCTGGCGCCCCGGCCACGGCGAACTGGCCGAGGCCGACTGGACGGCACCCGCCATCACCGCGCTTCCGGAGCGCGGCGTCGCGGCGGGGGAGCGGATCCTGCGGGAGTTCCTGCGGGAGACGCGGGAGGCACGGGGGGCGTAGGAGAGCCGGGGCCGCTGCGGTCGTCGTAGGACGGCTCGCGTCAGCCGCAGCAGCCCCCGCCGCAGCAACCGCCGCCTCCGCCTGCGCGGGGCGCCGGTGCGGGGGCCGAGGCCGAGCCGCCCACGGCGACCGTCGACAGGAGCTTCACCGTGTCGTCGTGACCGGCGGGGCAGGAGGCGGGCGCGGCGGACTCCGCCATCGGGCGGCTCTTCTCGAAGGTGTCGCCGCAGGTACGGCACCGGTATTCGTAGCGAGGCATGGCGCACAGATTACCGGGCGGGCCCGTTCAGCTCCCGTGCCTTCCGCTCCTTCTCCCGCTGGAGCATCAGGGCATGGACCCTGGTGCGCTGCTGCCGCTCGCGATCCGGCTGCTCGGGGTGGCGGGCCCGCCAGTACGGGTTGTCGTGCGGCAGGGCCGAGCCGACCCGCCCGTACATCCCGAAGAACATCAGCAGCACGCCCACCACAAAGCTGAACAGCACGTTCTGGATGTGGAACGCCAGGAAGTTGGCGTCGGTGTCCAGCAACGCCAGGTTGACGAAGCCGCTGAGGATGAAGGCGACGCCGACGACCATGTTGAGGGTCGAGGCGACGTTGCCGCCGATCACCATGCCGACGAACAGCAGCAGCCCCACGCAGATCGACAGCACGCTCAGCGCGCCGTTGGTGTTCAGGCCCGCGACCGTGTCCCCGGCGGTGTCGAAGAAGCCGACCTTGTCGACCAGACCGAGGACGCCGAAGGCGAGGAGCACCAGACCCATCAGGCCCGCGCCGATCCGGTAGAACCGGTTGAGGCGATGATCGACGGGAAGGTGCTCGTCGAACCTGATCCGCCGCCTGTTCCCCCGGTGCAGTACGTGTGGGGCGTGTGTGGCCATGTCCGCCTCCCTGGGGCGCTGAGGCCTGTCCTGCGGATCATGCCGCAGACGCGGGGTCTGGCACGCGCATCTGCCGCGTTGTCGTCGGTTGCCGACGCTCCGCGTCGTCGCCCTCCTCCGCCTTGCAGCTGCACGCACCAGACCCCGCTCACCGGCGGCTACCTGGCGCCGTGACTCCCCTGCGACCTGCTCCGCAGGACAGGCCCTAGCGGAGGCCGTACGTCCCCTCCAATATCCGCCCGCTCCCGGCCCAGGGGCAACAACGGGGAGGAGCGGGACCGCTCAGGCGCCCGCGCCGCGGTCCTCGCGGATCTGTGAGACCACGCGGCCGACGGTCTGCCGTACGGCCTCCGTCTCGGTCAGGAAGTGCCAGTAGTCGGGGTGGCGGCCCTCCAGCGTGGCGATGGCGCGCTCCAGACGGGCCACCGAGTCGTCGAGGGGGCGGGCATGGCGCGGGTCGGGGGTGCTGCGGCCCGCCATGGCGAGGCGCTGGGCGTCCCGGATGGCGAACCGGGTGCGGTCGATCTCCACTTGCGGATCCTTGGCCACGGCGTTCAGCCGCCGCAGCCGGTCACCGGCCGCCGAGACGGCCTCGTCCGTGTTGTTCAGCAGCGCTCGCACCGTGGACAGCCGCGAGGCCGCGTCAGGCCAGCGCTGCTCGTCGCGCGCGGCCTGCGCCTCCTTCAGCTTCAGCTCGGCCTGCCGTACGTTCTCCTCGGCCTGCTCCGGTACATGCTGGAGGTCCTGCCAGCAGGCGGCCGAGAAGCGCCGCCGCAGCTCGCTGAGCACCGGCTCCACCTGCCCGGAGCGGGTGGTCAGCGCCTGCGCGCGGGTGCGCAGCGAGACGAGCCGGTGGTCGATCTCGGCGGCTCGCTCCGGCAGCCGCTCGGCCTCCGCGCCGACCGCCCCGGCCTCCCGCTGGATCTTCTCGGCGCGCTCCAGGGTCTCCGGCACGCCGTGCTGCCCGGCGCCCTGGTTCAGCTTGGTCAGCTCGGGCCCGAGGGCGGCGAGACGCGCGGCGAGATCGTCGGCTCTCAGCCCTGATCCTCGTACGGCGTCGAGGGCGTTCGAGGCGGCGAGCAGCGCCTGACGGGCGCGCTCGACGGCCGGTGCGAGCCGGGCGAGCTGCGTCTCGGCTTTCCCGAGCAGCGGTTCGAGCCCTCGCGAGAACCGGTCCAGTTCCCCCTTCACCCGGCCCAGCTCGTCCTTGGCGGCGGTCAGCTCGGTGCGGGCGCGCGCGGCGACCGACGCCTCCAGCTCGTCCCGGTCGAGGTCGTGGGCGTCGACGGCGTTGATGTACTGGCTGCTGGCCTCGTCGATACGGCGGCCGAGCGCCTCGAAGTCGGAGACGGCGCGGCGGGCCGCGGGGGAGTCGTCGACGGCGGTGATGGTCTCGATCGAGATCCGCAGATCGCGCTGGGCGGTGTCGAGCTCGTAGAACGCGGCCGCCGCGGCGTCCTTCGCGGCCTGCGCCTCGGCCCGCTGGCTCTCCGAACGCCCGCCGAACCACCGTCGCGTGCCGCCACCGGCGAAGGCGGCGGGCAGGGCGACGGCGGCGAGCAGCGGCAGCGCCACGAGGGTGAGGACATCACGACCGACGCGACCGAGACGACCGACACGGCCGATGCGCGCGTACGACGTGTATGGCGTGTACGGCTGCGATGGTGTCGCCGTCACATCCCTCTCCCCGTGCTGTCATCCGCCTTGCCCGGTTGTCATTCTCCCACCGGTTAAGGACGAACACACGGGCCGGTCAGTTCACCGTGCGCACCGTGACCTTTCCGTCGCTGGTACGTGCGGAAACCACATGAGAGCTGCCCTTGTCACGGGGCACCGACACATCCACGGACCCGTCGCCGGTCTTGGTGGTGACGCGGTACGCCGTACCGGCCCTGGCGGGCAGCCCGATGGTGACGGATCCGTCCTGGCTGCGGGACTCCACCAGGTCCGGTACGACGGCGAGTTCGAGCCGCACCGAGCCGTCCTGGGTGCTCGCGTGCACCTGGCGCGAGCCGATCCGGAGCGCGCTGACGGAACCGTCGGCGCTGTTCAGCTCCAGCGGCCCCGAGGAGCCGGTGACCCGCACGGAACCGTCCGACGTACGAATCCTCAGCGCCTCCTTGAACCCGTCCGCCGTCACCCGTCCGTCCCCGTCGCGCACGGTGACGGCGACTCCGCGCGGCACCACGATCCGGTGCTTGGCCGAGCAGTCGGCGACCATCCCCGAGCACTTCATCCGCAGCGTGAGCCGATCGTCCTTCATCGCCCAGGTCACCTTGGGATCCCCACCGACGACGACGTGCCCGTCGAACCACCGGGTGACCTCGACCTTGCCCTTCGCCGTGTCGGAGTCCGCGACCACGAGCTCCAGCGCGGAGTCGTCCGAGTCGACGGTGAGCGTCCGCCCGTGCAGCGCGAAGGCCCGATGCTCCGGCTCCTTGTCGTCCCCTGCACTGGCCCCGCACGCCGAGAGCCCCAGCGCCGCGACGACCACACCCCCGGCGACGACGCCGACGCGCCCACGCCCGCCCAGCCCACGCACTGTGAACCCCACGAAAATCTCCCCCTGAGAAGGACCTACGGGACCGGCGCCGGCAGACGCACCCACTCGCCGACACCCTCGGACTCGACGGTATGCACCCGGCCCCTCCCGGAGGATCCGGCCGGCTCCCGGATCCGGGGTGGGGATAACCCCCGCACACCCCCGAACCCCGGCGATACGCGTTTGCAGGGCACGCCCTCCGGCCATGTAGGCTGTCGACTCGTCCTGGGCGCGTAGCTCAGCGGTAGAGCGCCGCCCTTACAAGGCGGATGTCGGCGGTTCGAAACCGTCCGCGCCCACCAGGACAGAGGCCCCCAGCCGATTACGGCTGGGGGCCTCTGGCATTCGTATGTAACCGGCGCGGTGGGGCGCTGTTCGTCCTGGCTACTCCGTGACGGTGCCGGTCCCGCAGTCCACGGGCGTGGATAGTTGTCGCTCTTCATTGGCTCGGTATGGCGGGCGGCATCAGTGGTCGGGGTCATGAGTGCCGTGCCGGCTCACGTGGTCTCGGCGTTCCCCGCGGGGACGGCATCGTGCGCGTGCTTCAGCTTCGTGCGGGCGTCGACCGTGTCCGGGGGTGTGACCTCCGACCAGAAGCGGTGGCAGGTCACGAAGACGGCGAGTTCGCGTTCGCGCCGGCGGAGCTTCTCGACCTCGGCCTGTTCGTCCGCCGTCCAGCCCGGGGAGGCCGGGCGCTCCACCTTGCGCCAGCCGTTGTCGTCACTGAAGCCGTCCAGGGGCTCGACCGACCAGGGAAGCCGCTTCAGCAGGGCCAGAAGCTCGGCCCGGACCTGATGCAGCTCCTCCTGACCGGCCAGGAGGTCACTCGGAAAGTCATAGGTCGCAGCCACACGGCAATGCTACGCCTGTTCGATTTTGGGATGCGAGTTCCTTGGGGGACTTCACGCGAACGGGGTGACCGGGATCGTCCGTTTGTTCGGTTGCGTGTCCGCGGTCGCCCGGGGCTGTCGGTACCTTTGGCCCCCGTGACCCTTGATGATCTGCGTGTTTTCGTTTCCGTCTGCCGGGCCGGGAGTCTCAGCGCCGTGGCCCGTGAGCTGGGGTGCACCCAGTCGGCGGTGAGTCAGCACGTACGGCGGCTGGAGCGCGAGGTCGGGGTCGGGCTGATCGAGCGGCAGGCGCGCGGGGTGGTGCCGACGCGGGCCGGGCGGCTGCTCGAACGGGCCGCCGCGGAGGGGATCTCCGGGCTCGACCTCGCCCTGCGGCGGCTCGACGAGATGGCGCGCGGGGGTGGCGGGGCGGTACGGATCGCCACCGGCGGGGCGACGGTGCGGCACTTCATGGCCGACGCCGTCGTCGACTTCCGGCGCACGCATCCGCAGGTGAGCCTGGAGTTCCAGACCGAGAGCTCCAGCCGGAGCTGTGTCGACGCGCTCGGGGACCATGGGCTGGACCTGGCGTGGGTCACGCTCGGGGCGCCCGTACGAGGGGTCGAGCAGCGGGGGGTCGTCGAGCTGCCGTGGGTGCTTGCCGTACGGGCCGACGACGCGCTCGCGGGGCGGGAGTGCGTCGCGGGGGAGGAGCTGGCCGGGATGCGGCTCATCGGGCTGCCGGAGAACTCCAGCTCGCGGGGGCATCTCGACGCGGCGTACCGGGAGTTGGGGATACCCGCGGTCGCGTCCGACACGAGTGTCGCCGACTGGGACACGGCGGTGCTGCTCGCGGGGCTCGGGGTCGGGCATGCCGTGGTGCCTGCGATGCCGGGGTGGCGTGCGGGTGGGTGCGCGGGGGTGCGGTTTCTTCCCATACCTGTGCTGCCGCCGCTGGTTGCGGGGTGGGCGGTACGGCGGTGGGGCGCGTTGTCCCCCGCGGCGCGGGCCTTCGCGGACACGGTCACCCACCACCTGGCGCCGTGCGGCGGCTGAGGCCAACTCCGCTCGCCCTTGGCTTCCTTGGCCCCCGGGGTGGGTGGGCAAACCCCGGGGCCCCCTTGCTTTGCATGGTCACCCGGCGGTGGTGCTGGGCGGGGGTGGGTCGCGCAACTCGGCGCTGACGAGGCGCCGCCTGCGCCCACCCGTGCCGCCCCAGCGGCACGATTGCCCGCAGGGAGAGCGGCTACGCCGGCCACCCGGCGCCACGCGAGCCCCCACGCACCCGCAGTCGCCCACCGGCGGAAGGGGCCGTGCCGGTACGTCTCTGCCCGTCGCGTAGCAGACCGCCCGCCAAGTCCCGCCGTATGCAACCCCCGGGCAGTACGCCCACGCGGCGACGGGCAAGACGTACCGGCACGGCCCCGACCCACCCACCGGCGGCAGGCGCCCCCGCACAAGGCGCCCACGCCAGCAAAAGGCGCCCACGCCAGCAACAAGCGGCTACCCCAGCTCACCCACCACCCGCGCCGCCACCGGAACACGCACCCCGTATCGGTCGGCGGCGCGAAGGAGGGCTCCCCCGATGGCGTCCAGTTCCAGCGGGCGGTCGGCCTCGGCGTCGCGTTGCATGGAGGACCTGGTCTGTGGCGGGAAGGCGTCGTAGCGCTGGAGGGCGGTGGCGGGGTCGGCCGGTGCGCCGGCGGCGCGGCTGACGGCGGCGGTCTCCTCGACCAGGGCGGTCAACTCGTCGCGATGGTGCGTGCGGACGTCACCGAGCGGCACCCCGTACCGCGTGGTGAGCAGGGCGAACGGCGCCAGGAACGACATCTTCGCCCACAGCGCCGCCGCCTCGTCGTCCTGGACGCGCACCCGCACCCCGGCCCACTCCAGCGCCCCGGCGAGCGCGTCCAACCGCCCCCGCGAGACCGTCTCGCCGGTCAGGTCGACCTCCAGGAACGGGCTGCCGTGCTCGATCACCCCCGGTGCCAGCCGAGTCGACTCGACGCGGATCACCGCGGGGGCCACTCGTGCCGAGCCGTAGCGCTCACGCAGGGCGGCCGGGTGCTCGACCCCGTTCAGGAACGGCACGACCACCGCGTCGTCCCCCAGCACCTTCGCCGGCACCCGCTCCAGCGCCGCGTCCAGCGCCGTGGCCTTCACCGCGACGACGCACACATCGACCGGCTCGCGCAGTTCCTCCGCCGCCTCGACCGGCACGGTGAAATCACCGAACTGCCCACTGCGCACCCGGATTCCGTCCGAGCGCAGCGTCCGCGCCGTGTCGCTGCCCGCCAGACAGATCACCCGGTGTCCGGCACGGGCCAACAGCCCGGCGAGCAGCCCGCCGACGCCTCCTGGACCCAGTACCGCCACCGTCAGCCGGTCGTTCGCCATGGTTCCTCACATCATCGAGAGCCGTCGGGGCCTCAGCCCGAGGTCCCCGCTCGACGATGATCACAGCGGCCGAACACCTCAGTCAATCCTCGGGTTTCCTTCCCCGAACCCAAGCAAATCCTTGGGATTTGAGGCCGACTACGGCAGCCGCACCGAACCCCCCGGCTCCAGCAGATGCAGCCGCTCCGAGAGCCCCGCCCCGGCGAAGGCCTTCGTCAGCGCCGCCCCGTCCTCGGTGAAGTGCCCCCAGTGCTCGAAGTGGAGCGGTACGACATGCCGCGCGCCGAGGATCAGGGCGGCTTCGGCGGCGGCCTCGCTGGTCAGGGTCAGCGGAGCGTCCGGCACGAGCGGGGTACGGGCGGCGCCCGCGAACAGCACGGCCACGTCGAACGGACCCTGCCGCTCGGCGATGGCGCGGACGACGTCGAGGGAGGCGTTGTCCCCGCTGACGTACACCTTCGGCAGGCCGTCGCCGGACAGGACGAAGCCGGTGACCTCGCCCACGATCGGCTCCGAGCCGTCGGGCCCGTGCTGCGCCGGCACGGCGGTGACGCGCAGCGAACCGCCGTCCGGGCGGGGCAGTTCGACATGCGACCAGGAGGGCACCGCTCGCACGGGCGCGCCGATGCGGTCGTACGCCGACGCGGTGGAGAGAGCGACAGGGGCGCCCTGGAGATAGGTACGCCCGGACGCGTCGAGGTTGTCCGGGTGCTGGTCGTGGGAGAGCAGGACCGCGTCGACCGTGCCGACCTCCGGCGCCGCGAGGGCCGGCCCGGCGGTCTTCACCAGCTTCCGCGCGCCGACGGGGTATTCGCCGGGCGCGTCGAACGTCGGGTCGGTCAGCAGCCGTACGCCGCCGAGTTCGAGCACGGCCGTCGGGCCGCCGATGTAAAGGATCTCCACAGTGGTCATGCTCTGCACAAGTCCAAGGCGCCCGGGGGTATTCCGACGGGAATCGCCGGGCGACGGCGGCGCGGCGGCGGACGCGCGACACTGGACGTATGTGCCGCAGCATCAAGACACTCCGTCCGCCTGTGCTCCCCGAAGAGGCCACCGAGGAGGAGATCCGCGCCGCCGCCCTGCAGTACGTCCGCAAGGTCTCCGGCTTCCGGGCCCCGGCCGCCCACAACCGAGAGGTCTTCGACCGCGCGGTCGAGGCGATCGCCGCGGCGACGGCCGAACTACTGGACGGCCTCGAGGTCCGAGGCGCGACGCAGCACGCCGGGTAACCCAGGCCCGCCCCCTCGCAGCCGGGACCGAACCTCGGCCACCAGCCGGCAGGCCCGAGAGCTCAGGCCTGAAATCTCAGGACTGAAGGCTCAGGCCCCGCTCCCCGACTCCTGCATCCCCGGACGCCGAATCAGGAACGCGGCCCCCACCCCCGCCCCGAAGAGCGCCACCAGCGACACCCCGGTGGCGAGCCAGGTCGCGCCGAGCCACTGGCCGCCGAAGTAACCGAGGGCGACGCTGTACACGGCCCAGCACAGGCCCGCCAGGATGGACCAGGGCAGGAACTCGCCGACCCGGCGGTGGGCGGCGCCCGCGCCGAGGGAGACGACCGAGCGGCCGGCCGGAGCGAAGCGGGCGATGACGACCAGCGCGCCACCCGCACCGCCACCGCGGGCGAGGACCGCGCCGAGACGTTCCTGCGCGCGGGTCAGCCGGCGGGAGCGGGCGATGGCCCGGTCCAGGCGGGCACCGCCGCGCCAGGCGAGCCGGTACGCCACCAGGTCGCCGAGCACCGACGCGGTGGCGGCGGAGAGGGTGAGCGCGAGGATGTCGGGTACTTCGTGCGGCACCGCACCGCCGGCGGTGCCCGCCGCCGCGGCCGTGGCGGCGGTGATGACCAGCACGCCGCTCGGCAGCACCGGCAGAAAGACATCGAGAAGGACGGACACGGCCACCGCCGCGTAGATCCATGGGCTGCCGGTCAGCAACCCCACACTCTCAAGCACCCGAACTCCCCTGGACTCCCCCGTAGGCGCACCGTGCCCCGAGTGGTGCGAGGGAGCGGAAAGTGACGCCTGTGACAGCCGTACAGCGTACGCCGCGGCTGTCACAGGACGCTCATGGGGTCTCACGCGATTGTCACGTGCCATTCACCCGGCTGCGGCTCCGGCGCGCGCGGGCCGCCCGGATCCCGTACGAACGAGACAGGAGGACCGATCAGGCCGGGGGTGAGAACAAGAGGAGTGGGACAGCGATGGTGGCAGGAATACTCGTCGGCGCCCTGGCGTCGGCCGTGCTGGCAACAGGCGGTGTCGCGGGCACCGCGGCGGGCCCCGGCGCCCCGGCCGCGCCCGACGGCTTCTGGATGCGGACGGACGCGCGTTTCGCGCCGCCGACCGCGTTCATCCCGTCGGCCGCGGTGACGTACGACATGGAGCTCGTCCCGGCGGCCGCCGGGATCGAGGTGCGCCAGCACAGCGACGAGCGCGGTGCCACGGACGTACGGCTGCGGGTGACGGGCCTGCGGCCGGGGCACGCGTACGGCGTGCATGTGCACCAGAAGCCGTGCGGCGCCGATCCGGCCGCCGCGGGCGGGCACTACCAGCGCCGCAAGGACCCGGTGCAGCCGTCCAAGGACCCGGCCTACGCCAACGCCGACAACGAGGTGTGGCTCGACTTCACCGCCGACGGCGAGGGCGCGGGCGAGGCGATGGCCCACCACGACTGGGACTTCCGGCCGGGCGAGGCCGCCTCCGTGGTGCTGCACGACGAGCCGGGCATGAAGGGGGCCCGCGTGGCGTGCTTCACGGTGCCGTTCGGCTGGACCGCCGGAACGGCCTGAGGACGTACGACGACGGCGCCCACCTCACCGTGGGGAGGGGTGGACGCCGTAGCCGTGTGTCCGGTCAGACCGCGACAGGCTCCGAGGCCCGCTTCTCCGCGGTGGCCGACTCCGACCGGGTCGCGAACAGCCGGTCGAGGCCGAGCGCGCCGGAGCCGGTGAAGACCAGCAGCAGGAAGGACCAGCAGAACAGGACCGCCAGCTCGCCGCCGTTCTGGATCGGCCACAGGGCGGCGGACTGGTGCACGTGGAAGTACGCGAACGCCATCGAGCCCGAGGCGATGAACGCGGCGCCGCGGGTGCCGAGGCCGAGCAGGACGAGCGAACCGGCGACGAGCTGGATGACGGCGGCGTACCAGCCGGGCCAGGTGCCGGAGGCGATGGTGCCGCCGTCGGTGCCGGCGGCACCGCCGAGGACGCCGAAGAGCGAGGCGGCGCCGTGCACGGTGAAGAGCAGGCCGACGACGATGCGGAACAGGCCGACGGCGTAGGGCTGGGCGCTGTTGAGGCGTCCGGTCATGTGGGGACTCCTTCGGTCTGATCCGGTCCGTGGGGAGCTGGACCGGACGTGGGGGACGGAACCGAGTGAGCCACCAACGCTAGGTGAACCTAATCAATGCTTGCAAGTTCAACATCTAGCCACGGATTCGCTTCCGCTTCCGGTTCCGTTTCCGCTGTCGCCGCACGTAGGACGGCTCGCGCCACCGCATCGGCGTCCGAAAGTGTGACCGAATCCACCCCTGGCCGCGCCCCTGCCGCGGTCACCCAGTGCACGCCCTCCGTCGGCACGCCGAGGGCGAACCGCCGTGTGTGCACCCGGCCTTGACGGTCGATCAGACGGTACGGGCGCGGTGTTACGTCCAGCCCTCCCGTCTCGTAACCGTCCACGGTGTGCGGGCGGCACTGTCCCGTCCGCAGGAGCCCGGCGAGCAACTCGTCGGCCGTCCGCTTGAGGTCCGGTTCCGGCAGCCGCGCCTCGACGAGGGCGGTCGCCCGTACGGCAGAACCCGGCACGTCGGGGGAGTGCGCGACCCACGCCCCGCCCTCCGCCCGCACCTCCAGCCGCGGGCCCACCACCTCCAGGACGCCCGCCTCGATCAGCGCGGCCATCTCCTCGATGCGCCGGCGGGGCGGGCCGATGGAGAGGAAGGCGTTGAGCGGCGTGTACCAACGGTCCAGGTGCTCCCGGCGCGAGACACCCGAAAGACCGCCGTGGTCCACGATCCGCCGCAGCTCGTTGCGCAGATCGCGCAGCACGTCCAGGGCGGCCTTCAACGGGCCCTCGACGTTCCCGAGCGCGGCCTGTTCGGCGTCCTCGCGCAGATACGCCAGCAGCCAGCCCCGCCACTCGGCGGCCCGGGCGAAGACACGTCCGGCGTACGGCCGCGACAGCCGCTCCCAGGACCAGCGCTCGGCGAGCGGGATGCCGAACTCGTCGAGAAGCACGGCCTCTTGGGGGCTCCGGTGCGGCACGGAGAGAAAGCGGTCCCTGAAGTCGCCGTCCGCGCGAGCCGGTCCCAACAGCCCCTCGTAGTAGACGACCTCCACCTCCTTCGCCACCAACGGCCATATCTCGCCGAGGAAATCGGGTGCGTCACCGGAGTCGGCCCGTTTACGGAAGAGGGAGATCACCTCGTCGGTGACGACCAGGGGGGTGTGGCGGCCGTACGGGCCCTTCGCGTTGTCGCCGCGGGCCTGGTACGGGACGCCTCGGCGCGAACCGGCGTACAGGCGCGGCTCGTTGCCCGAGCGTTCGTAGCGCAGGCCCTGTGCGGCGCGGGTGAAGCGTCCGCCGCGGCCGGTGGTCAACAGGGCCATGTGGTCGAAGAAGTTGAGGCCGAGGCCGCGCAGCAGGACGGGCTCGTCGGGGGCGAGGCAGGAGAGGTCGACGTCGGCCGGATTGGCGGGCGGGATGTGGCGCAGACCGTGCGCAGCGGCGTACGTCCCGAGGTGCTGCTGCTCCCGGTGCGCGCGCAGCGGCAGGTGGCCCTGGGCGAGGACCACCGCGGTGAGGCCGGACAGGGTGCGGCCGTTGGAGAGGGCGAGGGTCTGGCGGCCGTCGGGCGCGTCGTCGAGCCGTGTCGCACGTGCCGTGTGCACCTCGACGCGCACCTCGGGCGGGGCCCCGCGCACCACCTCGCCGAAGACCCACTCAAGGTAGCGGCCGTACTGCGCGCGGGTCGGGTAGTCGTCCGGGCCCAGCGCGTCGGGCGCCCAGGCGTACAGGCTCGGGCCCGGGCGGATGGGCCCCGAGCAGTCCACGCTGTCGTCGGTGAAGAGGGTCACCTGCGAAGCCACGGTGTTCATCAGCAGGTGCGGCGACTGCGCGGTCCGCCAGACGCGGCCGGGCCCCGGCGTCGCCGGATCGACGACGTGAACGGTCAACCGCGCGCCCGGCGCGAGCAGTTCCGGCGCGGAGGCGCACAGCCGCTCCAGGACGCTGGTGCCGCGCGGCCCGGCGCCGACGAGAGCGACGGAGACGTGCGGCGGGCCGGCGGACGCGGCGGTCGATTCCGTGACCGCGATCCCTGTGGTCGCTGCTTTCGCTGCGTTCGCTTCAGACAAAGGGGTGACTCCCAGGCGGGTGGGGCGCATGGCGCGCGTGGGGGCGCGGGACAGCAAACCGCCCACTGGAAGCGGACGGTCCGCCTCATCATGCCGTCGTACGGTGCGGGAGCCGAGCCCGGGAGCGGAGGATCGGGGCCGGGTGTGGGATGCGTCACGAGCATCAGGGACATCACACGTAACAACCGCACGCAATGGGCGTATTACGGGACGAGTGCGGACTCCTCCACGGTGTTCAGCCGGGCGGAGCCGGCGCCTCCCCGCCCCGCCCGCGCCTGTTCGAGCCGCAGGGATGCCGAACGCCCCCGCAGGGTCAGGGTCATCAGCTGGTTGCCGAACCAGGGGCCGCCGGCCCTGCGCCAGTCGACGGCCGGCCGGCCGCTGCGCCCGTGCCGGGTGAACCGCCGTCCGAGGACCCGTGCGAGACCGCTCCAGCCGAAGCGGAAGCCGAGCCGGATGGTGAGCGGGACGGAGTTGTGGACGGGGGAGCAGGTCAGCTGGAGGACGCGGGCGTCCGGGCCCGCGCCCCCGGGCCAGGACGGTTCGGCGATGTAGGCGTGGTGGACGTCACCGGACAGCACGCACACGGTCGCCGGTGCCTCCGGCCCCGACCCCGCCTCGGCGATCAGCTCGGTCAACGCCTCGAACGACGCGGGGAAGGCCGCCCAGTGCTCCAAGTCGGCGCGCCTGCGCAGGTATTCGCCGAACCGAGCCCACCGGGCGCCGCGCTCGCCGCGGCACAGCGCGGTGCTCCACGTCTCGGCGTCGTGGATGAGCGGCGGCAGCAGCCAGGGCAGCGAGGTTCCGACGAGGAGGTGGTCGTACGAGCCGCGGGCGTCCAACGCCTGTTCCCGCACCCACTGTTCCTCGCCCGGGTCGAGCATCGCGCGGCTCTCCTCGTCGAGGACGCGGGCCGCGCGGCTGTCGACCATCAGCACCCGCACGCGGCCGAAGTCGCGACGGTAGCTCCAGCGGACGGAGGCAGGGTCGGCGTCGGCGCGGGCCGCGTGGGCGCGCAGGACGTCGGTGCCGTCGGGGGTGGCGCGGACGGCGGCGTACAGGACGTCGTCGGCCAGCTCCCGGGGCGAGAGATTGCCGAGGTGCTGATGCACCCAGTACGACATCAGGCCGCTCAGCACCCGCTCGCGCCACCACGCGGTGGCGCGCATGTCCGCGACCCAGGCGGCGCTGGTGTTCCAGTCGTCGATGACGTCGTGGTCGTCGAAGATCATGCAGCTGGGCACGGTGGACAGCAGCCAGCGGATCTCGGGGTCGAGCCAGGACTCGTAGTAGAGCCGGGTGTACTCCTCGTAGTCCGCGACCTGGTTGCCCGGGGGATCGGCGAGGCCGCGGCGGGCGGCGATCCAGCGGCCCGTGGCGTCGGAGGTCTCGTCGGCGTACACCTGGTCGCCGAGCAGCAGGAGGACGTCGGGGCGCTCACCGTCGGGCGTGGCGGCGATACGGGTGGCCAGGGTGTCCAGGGCGTCGGGGCCCACCGGGTCGTGCTCGTCCTTGGGCGGCGCGGCCCAGCGGCAGGAGCCGAAGGTGATCAGGACGTCGTCGCCATCGGCGGGCGTGCGGATGGCCGAGGGCGGAAAGGGGGTGCCGGGCAGCGGCCAGACGGGGGCGCCGTCGAGGAGCACCTCGTACGGGGACGCCGTACCCGGTGTCAGTCCCGTCACCGGCACCAACGCGTAGTGGTGCCCGGCCACTTGGAAGGTCCGTGCCCGGCCCGAGGCGCCGTCGGCGCAGCGCACCTCGGCGGTGCACGGACGGCTCGCCTCGACCCAGACGGTCGCGGACGAGCCGTCGACGTACCTCAGCAGCGGGCCCAGGCACAGTCTCGCCACGAGATCACTCCCCTCCATCGCCCCGTACGGTACGGAACGACGGAGGGGAATGGGGAGGTTCCTGACAGGAACCCGGCGATCAGCAGCCGCTGAGGACCGACGACAGCTTGGACTTCTCGGCGGAGTCGACGGAGAGGTCGTAGTAGTACTTCACCTGGACCCAGGCGCGGACGTAGGTGCACGCGTACGAGCTGAGCGGGGGCATCCACTCGGCCGGGTCCTGGTCGCTCTTCTGCTGGTTCACGTTGTCCGTGACAGCGATGAGCTGCGGGCGGGTCACGTCGTTGGCGAAGGCCTGCCGCTGGGCGGTGGTCCAGTTGCGGGCGCCGGAGTCCCAGGCCTCGGCGAGCGGGACGAGGTGGTCGATGTCGAGGTCGGAGGCGGCGGTCCAGGTGGCGCCGTCGTAGACGGAGTACCAGCTGCCGCTGGTGGCCGTGCAGGCGGAGTTGGTGACGACGTTCGAACCGTCCCGCTTGAGGACGTACTCGCGGGTGTTGCAGGTGCCGCTGATGGTGATCCAGGTCGGGAACAGATCCCGGCTGTAGCCGGTCCGGACCTCGGTCGCCACGTCCAGGGAGGCGAGGTAGGTGCGGGCGGTGGCGGCGCTGACCGGGGTGGGCAGCGCGGCGGAGGCGGCCGGACCGTTGAAAAGTCCGACCGAGGCTATGAGAGCACTGAGCGCGGCGACTATGCTGAGCCGTCGACGCGCGTAGACCTTCGCCATGCGAACTCCCTTTGAGTGGGGGGAAGTTGAGGTGCGAGCGGGGAAATGCTCGCGGCGCTCGGTTTCCGGAGGATGTGGGGCAGGTAAGAAGCTAGTGACGTGCTCATGACACGACAAGGTCCCTGACGGGATCGGTCGGGACCAAAGGCCCTACGGGGGCCGCGCGGGATTCGCGTACGATGGACGGCGCAGAAGGGGAGTAGCTCTTCGCCGGACCGTCGACATACTGCTCAGCTCGTCTGAGCCGGCGCCCGGAGGCAGGCCTCGTCCAGGGGGTCGGCCAGCGAGACCTTCGGCAAGCAGTGCACCGACCCGTGCCCATGGCACGGGAGCTCTTGTGTGCTGCCGTGCCGAGGTGTCGCAGCACAGTCACAGCACTCTCGGTGGGGCAGCCCCGACCGATTGAGGAACCTTGATCAGCATCACCGTCCTGGCGCTCGTCTTCGGCGTCGTCTTCCTCGCCGAACTGCCGGACAAGACGGCCCTCGCCGGGCTCGTCCTCGGCACGCGCTACCGCGCCTCGTACGTCTTCGTGGGCGTCGCCGCCGCCTTCGCGCTCCATGTCGCCCTCGCCGTCGCGGCGGGCAGCGTCCTCACGCTCCTGCCCCAGCAGATCCTGCACGCGCTGACCGGTGTGCTCTTCCTCGGCGGCGCGGCCGTGTTGCTGATGAAGAAGGATGAGGATGAGGGGGAGGTGCGCAAGCCCGAGAACCAGAGCTTCTGGAAGGTCTCGGGGGCGGGCTTCATGCTCATTCTGGTCGCCGAGTTCGGCGATCTCACGCAGATCATGACGGCGAACCTCGCGGCCCGCTACGACGACCCGCTCTCCGTCGGCCTCGGCGCGGTGCTCGCGCTGTGGGCGGTGGCCGGGCTCGGCATCGTCGGCGGCCGGGCGCTGATGAAGCGGGTGCCGCTGCGGCTGATCACCAAGGTGGCGGCCGTGCTGATGCTGGCGCTGGGGCTCTGGAGCCTCTACGAGGCGGTGTCGGACTGAGCGGTCCGGTGAACGGAAGGCGTCCGTCCGGTGTCCGTACGAGGTCCCGGCGGGGTCCCTGTGCATCGTCCCTGGTCAGAAGTGGTGGCGCAAAGGGCGTCCCGTTTTGTATCGTGGAGGAACAAAGTGGCTCCCGCCCGCACTCCCTGACCGGCGGGCGGGGCCGCCTTGTCCCGGGGGCCGTAATCGCGGCCCCTTACCTGCGTTTCTGCACTTCCGCATTTCCCGCGTTTCCTGCGCTCTGGAGCCTGCCGATGACGGCCACGACCGTTTCCGTTCTGACCGCCCGCGCCCTCCTGCTCGACATGGACGGCACCCTCGTCAACTCGGACGCCGTCGTGGAACGCTGCTGGCGCCGCTGGGCCGAGCGGCAAGGGCTCGACGGGGACGAGGTCATGAAGGTCGTCCACGGACGGCAGGGGTACGCCTCCATGGCCGTACTGCTGCCCGACCGGCCCATGGCGCAGAACCACGCGGACAACGCGCGCATGCTCGCCGAGGAGACCGCGGACATGGACGGCGTCGTCGCCGTCCCCGGCGCCGAGGCGTTCCTCGCCTCCCTCGCCGGGCTGCCGCACGCGCTCGTGACCTCCGCGGACGTCGGCCTGTCCACCGCGCGGATGGCCGCCGCGGGGCTGGGGCTGCCCGACGTGCGGATCACCGCCGAGTCCGTCGGCGCGAGCAAGCCGGATCCCGAGGGGTTCCTGAAGGGCGCCGCCGAACTCGGCATCGCGCCCGAGGACTGCGTGGTCTTCGAGGACTCCGGGGCCGGGATCACCGCGGGGCGCTCCGCGGGGATGCGGGTCGTGGGGGTGGGCCCCCGTGCCGGGGTGCACCAGCCGGACGTGCTCGTCCGTGACCTGCGGCAGGTGCGGGTCGAGGATGCCGGGGGCGGCCTGATCCGCCTGCACGTGGGCTAGGCCGCGCCTCTTAAACGGGGCTTCGCCCCGGGGGCGACCTTCCTTCACCCCTGGCCTGTTCTCCCGGAGCCCGGGGTGGGTGGGCAAACCCCGGGTGCCCCTAGTTGCCTTGTCACCCGGCGTGGGTGCTGGGCGGGGGTGGGTCACGCAACTCGGCGCTATCGAGGCGCCGCCTGCGCCCACCCGTGCCGCCCCAGCGGCACGATTGCCCGCAGCTAAGCGAGTACGCGCCCGCAGTCGCCCACCGGCATGGCCCCGACCCACCACGCACCCCACTGCGAACGGCGCCTACGGCTCCCGCGTCTCCGATTCCAGGCGGGCCCTGGTCGTGCCGCCGTAGACGCCCAGCTCGTCCGCGGTGATGCCGCGGGCCCACTGGTAGCGGCGTACGGCGTCCTCGACCGTGGCGTTGTAGTTGCCGTTGGGGTCGCCGATGAAGAGGGACAACTGGCTGAGGCGGAGCTGGAGTTCGGTGACTTCGGGGCCCCGGTCGCCGCGTCGGAGGGACTGGGTGCGGCGCTGGTCGGAGGTGTTCTCGGTGGGGATCACCGAGCCGGTGGCGGAGACGGTGGTGGGGGCTCCCGACGGCGTGGCCGTCCCCGACGGCGCCGTCGCCGTCGGCGCGGCACTCGACTCCGAGGGGGATGCCGAGGGCGACGGGGAAGGGGACGCGCTCGCGCTGCGCGAGGGAGCCGGGTTCGCCACCGGGGCCGACGCCGTGGACGACTCGGCCCCCGACGCGGACTCCGACGCCGCCTCGGAGGGCACGTCCGGCACGCTCGCCCGCGTGTCGTCGGGCAACGCCCGGTCCCGCGCGGGCGTGTCGTAAGAGAACACCCCGCTCGCGAACCCCGCCGCGGCCACCACGGTCACCACCGCACCCGCCGCGCCGAGCAGAACGGCACGCCTCCGACGCCGCGGCGCCGCCGGCTCCGCCCGGACCGACGGCTCGCCCTCCACCGCGGCCGCTTCCCGGAAGAGCCCCACATCACCGACCCCGACCCCGACCCCGTCCGGCACCGCCGCCAGCCGCATCGTCGCCGCGGAATCGTCGGCGTCCCCGGGCTCCAGCTCCACGTAAGGCCGTATGCGCAGCGGGTCGAAGTCCTCCGCCGCGGCCGCCTCCGCCGTGCGGGCGTCCCGCAGCGCGTCGGACGCCCGTTGGGTGCACGCGCAGGAAGGCGTGCCGTCCGGCGCCCGAGGTGCTCCGCACTCGGGGCAGACAAGCCCCTTCACATCCGTCACGCGTGGATCCCTCCCCCAGAAGAACTCCACAGATTATGCAGATCTCCCACACGCCAGGGCTCAGGAGCCCCGGGATTTCCGGCCACGACGAGGACTCAACAGGCCATAACGGGTCACACCGACCAGGATGGAAGTGACCGAGACCCGAGGGGCCCACGGGAGTTCTTCATGACCGAGGACGCGCACCAGGCAGCCGGACAGGGCCAGAACGCACCCGCAGGCGACGCACCCGCAGGCGACGCGCCCACGGACAACCCACCCACAGGCAACGCACTCGCAGACAACCCACCCCCAGGCGACGCACCCACAGCCAACCCACCCGCGCAGACCGCCCTCGCCCGGCACCGCAACGCCCCCACCCCCGACCAGCACGTCCCCGGCGGCGTCATGGTCTCGATCGGCGCCCTCCTGCTGGGCATGCTGCTCGCCGCGCTGGACCAGACGATCGTGTCGACCGCGCTGCCGACCATCGTCAGTGACCTCGGCGGTCTGGAGCACCTCTCCTGGGTGGTCACCGCGTACCTGCTCGCGTCGACCGCGGCGACCCCGCTGTGGGGCAAGCTCGGCGACCAGTACGGCCGAAAGCGGCTGTTCCAGGCGGCGATCGTGATCTTCCTGATCGGGTCGGCGCTGTGCGGCATGGCGCAGAACATGCCGCAGCTGATCGGCTTCCGCGCGTTGCAGGGTCTCGGCGGCGGCGGGCTGATGGTGCTGTCGATGGCGATCGTCGGCGACCTCGTGCCGCCGCGCGAACGCGGCAAGTACCAGGGGCTGTTCGGCGCGGTGTTCGGCGCTACGAGCGTGCTCGGCCCGCTGCTCGGCGGCCTGTTCACGGAGCACCTGAGCTGGCGCTGGGTGTTCTACATCAACCTGCCGGTCGGCATCGTGGCCCTCGCCGTGATCGCGGCGGTCCTGCACATCCCGCACCGCGCCGAGCACCACGTCATCGACTACCTCGGCACCCTCCTCATCGCCACCGTCGCCACCTGCCTGATCCTGGTGGCGTCGCTCGGCGGCACCACCTGGGACTGGAACTCGCCGCAGCTGATCGGCGTCGCGGTCCTCGGTGTCGTCCTGGCGGTGGTCTTCGTCGCCGTCGAACAACGGGCGGCCGAACCCGTCCTCCCCCTCAAGCTGTTCCGCATCCGCACGTTCACGCTCGCCGCCGTCATCAGCTTCATCGTCGGCTTCGCGATGTTCGGCGCGATGACGTACCTCCCCACCTTCCTCCAGGTCGTCCAGGGCGTGACGCCCACGATGTCCGGCGTGCACATGCTGCCCATGGTGTTCGGCCTGCTGCTCTCCTCCACCGCCTCCGGCCAGATCGTCAGCCGTACCGGGCGCTGGAAGGTGTTCCCCATCGCCGGCACGGCGGTCACGGCCCTCGGTCTGCTCCTGCTGCACCAGCTCGACGAGAACAGCAGCACCGGCGAGATGAGCGCGTACTTCTTCGTCTTCGGACTGGGCCTCGGCCTGGTCATGCAGGTCCTCGTGCTGATCGTGCAGAACGCCGTCTCGTACGAGGATCTGGGCGTCGCCACCTCCGGCGCCACCTTCTTCCGCTCCATCGGCGCCTCGTTCGGCGTGGCCATCTTCGGCACGGTCTTCGCGAGCCGCCTGGGCGACAAGCTGACGGACGCGCTCAGCGGACAGCAGCTCCCGGCGGGCATCACCCCGGACTCCCTCAAGGCCGACCCGAAGGGCATCTCCGAACTCCCGTCCACCCTGCAGCCGTCGGTCCTGCACGCGTACGCCGCGTCCATCACGGACGTGTTCCTGTACGCCGCCCCGGTCGCCGTCCTCGGCTTCCTGCTGGCCTGGTTCCTGCGTGAGGACAAGCTGCGGGGCGCCGTCACGACCCCCGATCTCACGGAGACGCTCGCCAGCAACCCGGTGCAACGCTCGTCGCATGACGAGGTGTGCCGGGCGCTGTCCGTGCTCGGCACCCGTGAGGGGCGCCGGGAGATCTACGAGAAGATCACCGCGCGAGCGGGCTACGACCTGCTGCCCGCGGCGAGCTGGCTGCTGCTGCGCATCAGGAAGTACGGCTGGGCGGAACCCGCGGTGCTCGCCGAGCGCAGCTCCGTACCGCTGCATGTCGTGATCGCCGCGGCCCGCCAGGTCGAGGAGCGCCGTCTCGCCGTCCGCGAGGGCCTCGACATGATCCTCACGGACGAGGGCCGGGTGACTGCGGAGAAGCTGGCCGAGGCGCGCGAGGAGTCCCTGGCCGAACTGCTCGGCGACTGGTGGGGCCCCGACCGCCCCACCGACCTGACCCAGCTGATCAAGGAACTCAACGCGGAGATGTGCGGCTCCGACGCGGAACGCCCGCACGACGGCACGACCCAACGCCCGTACGGAACGTACGCCTGAGCCGCCACGAACCCGACGTCGACTCCGCTCAGACTCCGCTCCAACTCCGCTTCAGCTCAGCTTCTTCGCGAACCAGTGCTCGGCGTAGGGCTGGTTGTTGTGCGGCTCGGTCTCCTCGTAGCCGAGGCGGGCGTACAGGGTGCGCGCCTCCACGAGGTCGTTCCGTGTGTCGAGGACGATTCTCTCGGCACCGAGGGAGCGCGCCGCGTCCTCGGCGGCCGTCACCAGCAGCGCCGCACCGCCCCGGCCGCGCATCCCCTCGTAGAGGAAGACGCGCTTGAGCTCGGCGGTGACCGCGTCGGTCAGCTGCACGCCCGCGGTGCCGGCCGGCTCGCCCCCGTACCGCGCGACGAGCAGCACTCCGTCCGGCGGCGCGAGGTAGTCGCCGGTGTCGGCCGCGATCTCCCGCTCCAGCTCGGCGGGGTCGGTGCGCCGCCCCTCGTGGAGCAGGTACCAGCGGTCGCTGACCTCCGTGTAGTACGCCCGCCACAGTGCGGCGGCGACGGGTGAGTCGAAGGGCTCGGGAGCGACGGTCCAAGGCGGTGTCGTACGGGTCATGCCGGTCATTGTCACGGGGTGCCCCGTCCTCTCGGCAACCGCATTACGCCTGGGCCTCACCGCCCGCACCCCTGCTTCGGGCGGGCCGGCCGCGAATCGGCACACGCGTCCGACACACGCGTCCGACGCATTCCGGCGCACGGGAAACTGGTCGTCATGAACCGAACAGACCGGCTGTACGCGCTCGTCGAGGAGCTGCGCGCCGCCGCGCCCCGCCCCCGCAGCGCGCGGACGCTCGCCCTGCGCTTCGAGGTCAGCGTCCGCACGATCGAGCGGGACCTCGCCGCACTCCAGCAGTCGGGCGTGCCGGTCTACGCCGAACCCGGCCGGACCGGCGGCTACGTCCTGGACCGGGAGCGGACCCTGCCGCCCCTGACCATCACCCCCGCCGAGGCGACCGCGCTCGCCGTGGCCCTGCGCACGCTCACCGGCACGCCCTTCGCGGCCGACGCGCGCAGCGCCCTGCACAAGGTGCTCGCCGTGATGCCGGAGCGGGAGCGCAAGGCCGCCGCGGACCTCACGGGCCGCGTCCAGCTGCTCGTCCCCGCCTCGGCCGAGCGGCAGCCGCCCGCGCCGGCCGTACCGGGGCCGCTGCGGGAGGCGCTGGCGGCCGGGCGGGTGCTGAGCCTGGAGTACGTGGACCTCGCGGGCGCGCCGACCAGCCGTACCGTCGAGCCGCTGGCCTTCCTCTGCGGTGCGGAGCACTGGTACCTGGTGGCCTGGTGCCGACTGCGCTCGGGCGTCCGCTGCTTCCGCCTCGACCGGATACGGGAGGCCGCCGTACTCGACGAGCGGATACCGGAACGCGCCATCGACCTGGCCGAACTCGACACACTCGGCTGGGACTTGATGCCACTGACCGAACTGGGCGTGTGAGCGCAATCACCGACAGGGGGTTGTCGCCCGCGACCGTGAAGCTGGGGTCTCCCACCACGGAAGGCAGCAGCACATGACATCGACCACGACCCCCAGCGCCCTCACCGCCGAGACCGGCCTCGCCCTCTTCGAGCGCTGGACGGCCTTCTGGAACGGCGACCTCGGCGAGCCCGAGCGCTTCCTCGACCCGGACTTCCGGATCCGGTTCGGCAACACCCCCGACGGTGCGGCGACCGACGACATCCACGGACCGCAGGGCATCGTCGACTACGTCGCGGGGTTCCGCGCCTCCAACCCGGCCCTGACCTTCGCCGTCGACGGCGTCCCGCTCGTCGAGGCCGGGCAGCACGGTGTGGCGGGCCGCTGGTTCGTGACGGGGGAGGACGGGGCCGGTACCGGCCTGGACAAGAGCGGCATCGACCTGTTCGAGGTGCGGGCGGGACGCATCGTGACGGTGTGGTCCGTGACGGGTCACCGCCGCTTCGCCGCGTGACGGACGCTGTTTGAGGGACGCCTTCCGGGCAACCCGGACCGGGAACAGGCCCGTTGGGCCCAGGACCCCGGAAGGCATCCATGTCCACAGGCGTGATCATCGCTCTGATCGTGATGGTGGCGGCCGTTGTCGTTGTCGCGGCCGCCCTGACCCTTCTCGCCCGGAGGCCGCAGGGCGGGCGCAGCCTGCGGCGGCGCTTCGGGCCCGAGTACGACCGGACCGTCACCCGGCACGACGGCGACACCCGGGCCGCCGAACGCGACCTCACCGAGCGCATCAAGCAGCACGGTTCGCTGCGTGAGCGGCCGTTGGAGCCCGCGGCCCGTGACCGGTATGTGGCCCGTTGGACGGCCGCCCAGGAACGCTTCGTCGACTCCCCGCGCGAGGCGGTGGCCGAGGCGGACCGGCTGCTCCGTGAGCTGGCCGGCGAGCGCGGCTTCCCGGACGGCGACCGCTACGAGGAACAGCTCGCCGCGCTCTCCGTGCACCACGGGCACCACGTCCACGGCTTCCGCCAGGTGCACCGGGCCGCGCAGTCCGGCGGCGCGGACGGCGGGGCGGATACGGAGGAACTGCGCGAGGCCATGGTCGAGGCCCGCACCCTCTTCGACGAACTGGTGACCCCGGCCCGCCGGGACACCGTCAGGCAGGGCGCGGACGACCGCGCCGAGAAGGCCGAGGACACCCGCACGGCGAAGCCAGCCCGCGCCGGGGGCTCCGGCTCCGACGGACGGTCCCACCTGCCGTGGGCGTTGAACAGGCGTCAGGCAAAGGGCAGTTGAGGACAGCCGAGGAAAGCGAAGGTGAAGCACATGACTTCAGGTGAAGGAACCGAAGGAACCGAAGGCACCGACCGCACCAAGGGCACTGACCGCGCCAAGGGCATCGAGCGCACCGAAGGCACCGAACGCACCCCGCGCGGCGAAGAGCACGCGGCCATGAAGGGCCGGGTGGGCCCGGCGGCCGGGGAGGCCGCCGTGGGCCGCCAGGACCCGACGGGCGGCCACCGGGCCATGGCCGGCGAGGGCACGGCAGCGCGCCCCGGCGAGCCCGGCGGTGCTCGCACGGGCGGCCGTACGACGGACATCCCGGCCCGCGAGGGCACCGGGGCCGCCGTCCGCACGGGCGCGGCGGACGACACCCGGCTGCTCCCGCACGACGAGACCGACAAGCTCTCGCTGCGGTTGCAGCACGCGGTCGGCGGCTTCGTCGACAGCCCGCGGGCGTCCGTCGAGGAGGCCGATCACGTGCTGGAGGAGGTCGCCGAGCGGTTCACGGACGCGGTGACACAGCGCCGCCGTACGCTGCGCGCGTCCTGGCAGACCACCGGCGAGGACTCGGCCGACACCGAGCAACTCCGCCTGGCCCTGCGGGACTACCGGGAGATGACGGACCGGCTGATGAAGCTCTGATCCCTGACAACAACGGTCGTAGAGCACGGAAAGTACGGCACGGAGAGTACGGCCGAGAAAGTACGGCACAGAAAGTACGGCACAGAAAAAGGGCCGCGCCCCCGGACGGTGATCCGGGGGCGCGGCCCCACGCACGGGTCAGCCCGTCCGCCGCTCGCGCCACTCGCGGAGGATCTCCTCCACGTCGTACGGCTTGAGCCCGAGGGGAGGGCCCGGCGGCGGTTTGAACATCATGTCGCGGATCTTGGTGTTGATGTCCTCGACGATCCGGCGTACCGCCTGCTCCGAGGGCGCCGCGGCGGCGGCCGTGAGGGCGTCCTCGGCCTCCTTGCGCAGGGCCAGGGTGGGCGGCAGGACCGACAGCCCCTCGCGGGCCATCTTCTGTTTGATCCACCACAGTTCGTCGTAGGACGTGTCCGAGCCGCCGGGCAGCGGCTTGCCGGCGCCGGGGAGTCCGGCGAACTCGCCGCGCGCCTGCGCATCGCGGATCTGCTTGTCTATCCAGGACTCGAAGCTGACACCGGGTGGCTTTCGCTCGGTCATGGGTCCATTGTGCCGGACGGGCCACGGTGGGGCGATCTGTCGAATTATCATGCGGCGGCGGTGCGTCAACTGTGCCCCGCACCAGGACAATCGGACCAGCGGACCGGCTGGAATCTGTTGAAGGAGCGCACGTTGCTCGAACTCACCATGGCCTCGCTCACCGGGGCCGACGCCGGTGCGACGGCCGGGATGCTGATGGCCGACGCGCCGAGCGACCCCGGTGCCATGCTGCGGGTGGGCCGGGACCGGGCCGTGTGCCGTCTCGCGACCCCCGATGACTGGCTGTTCGTGTCCCGGGTGCACCTGGAGTTCCTGTGCGGCCCGGAGGGGACGTGGCAGGTCACCTGGTTGCAGGGCTCGCACCCCGAACCGTCCTCGGAGGTACGGCTGACGCTCGGCGGCGGGCAGCCCCAGCCCCTTCCCTACGGCGGGACGGCGAAGCTTCCGGCGGGCAGCTCCGGCGAGCTCGTCATCCAGGACCGCACCGGACCGCGCAGCGTGAACGTGGGCTTCTACCACGAGGTGTGAGCCCGGCCCGGTCGGGCGGTGGGCTCAGGGCAGCACACGGGCCAGCGCGAACCCGTCGTAGCCCTTGGTGCCCACCGTCTGCACCGCCGTGCCGCTCAGCTTCGGGTGCGCGGCGATCAGTTCGAGCGCGGCGCGGGTGCCGCGCACGCTCGGGTCGGTGCTGCCCGCGTCGGTGACCGCGCCGCCCCGGACGACGTTGTCGACGATGATCAGGCTGCCCGGGCGGGTCAGCTTGATGGCCCACTCGACGTAGTGCGGGTTGTTCACCTTGTCCGCGTCGATGAAGACCAGGTCGAACGGCTCCGGGTTCTCGTCGGCCAGCTTCGGCAGCGACTCCAGGGCCGGGCCGACGCGCACCTCGGCGATCTTGTCGAGGCCCGCGCGCGCGAGGTTGCCGCGGGCGACCTCCGCGTGCGTGGCGTCGTACTCGAAGGTGATCAGGCGGCCGTCGGCCGGCAGGGCGCGGCCCAGCCAGATCGTGCTGTAGCCGCCGAGCGTGCCGATCTCGAGGATGCGCCGCGCGCCCTGGATCTGGGCGAGGAGCTGGAGCAGCTTGCCCTGGTTCGGCGCGACGTTGATGGGCGGCAGTCCGGCCGCGTCGCTGTCGCGCAGCGCCGCGACGAGTGTGTCGTCGGAGGGGGAGAGGAGGGTGGTGAAGTAGTCGTCGACGTCGTCCCAGACCTGCGACTCGCTCATGCACCGTGCCTTTCGTGAACCGTGTGGTGAACCAGCTTGATTCGACTGCCTAGTTAGATCAGCTAACTAGTTGTCCTGATGAATCTAGCTCCGTCCCGACCGGTTGTCAGCCGCTTTCCGGTCCCGGCTCCGGCGGGTCAGCCGATCGGCGGAGGCGCGTGCACCGGCGGCGGAGGCAGGATCGGGCGCCGCCGGGCTCGTACGGCGATCAGCGTGACGACTGCGGTCACCAGCGCCAGCGCGCCGCCGACCGTCAGCAGCCACGCCGGTACGGCGCCGACCGTGAGGAGTTCGTCGTCGTAGATCACCCGGCGGTATGTGGCGTCGCCCGCCGTCGGCCGCAGTTCGTGGTCGCCGGAGATCCGCGACGGGACCGGGAACTCCTGGTCGATGGCGGTGAGGAAGTCCGTGCCGTCGGCGGTGAGGGCGGCCAGCGGGCCGGACTTCGCGTTCACGTGTCCGGCGTAGAGGAGCTGTGGCGCCAGGCCGCCGATCGCCGAGCGCGGCTCCATGCGGTGTGCGGCGAGGACGTACAGCCCCAGTGACTGCGGGGTCTGCGCGAGCCGGGAGAGCCGCATCGGGTAGACGAGCGTGTCACTCGTGAAGGTGAGGTGCAGCGGGTCGAGCGTGCCGCCCAGCGGGGTGTCCCGGTTCTCCGGGGCCAGCCGGATCGCCACGTACTCCCAGCCCTGGTCGACGTACGGCTGAAGGGCCCGGTCCAGGCGGCCCGGGAGTTCGAAGCCGTTGTCGGAGAGCCAGTCGCCGAGCGCGCCGGAGTCGTTGGCGGTGAGGCGGGCCACGTCGAAGGGGCCGAGCCGCTCGCGGCCCACGACGGCCACGGATGGTGACTGCGCCGCGCCGTCGCCCGGGGCGGCGTCCCCGGAGGTGTCGGAATCGTCGAAGGGCCAGTCGCCGTCGTGGGGCCAGAAGTACGAGCGGGTGCGGTGCTCGGGCTCGATCGCCTCATCGAGCGTGTCGAAGAGGGCGCTGTCGCCGAGCTTCACCGTCGCGCGGTGCGGCACCGGCATGATCCACGCGGCCGTGCGCGCGTCCCCGGCCACCGTCAGGCGCATCACGATCTGCTCCTGGTGGCCGTCCCAGCGCACGACGGACATCTCGCGGCCCACCGTGACGTGCCGGTTCGTGTCCGGCACCATCGCCCCGCATCCGCAGGCGTACGCCGGCGCGACCAGCGAGCCCACCTGGAGCGCCAGCAGCGCGAGGACCACCGCCAGCACCCGGCCGCGTGCACCGGCGTGCGCCCGACCCCGCGCAGAGCCCAGCAGGCGTGCCCGTATCCCCCGAAGCATTTCCTCGACCAACCCTTCCTCGGTGCCGGTGAACAAGATCTCAGACGACACGACGGAAGCCGTGGTTCCAGGTTGCCGGGCGGAGGGCAATCACATGCGCACTATCGTCTTTCGGACAAAACGCGGGAGTACGTCAGGTGGCGTGAGGGTTGCCTGCGTCTTCCCGCGGGGGCGGTGCGAGTCTCTAAGGTTCGGTGAGGAACCGGACGGACGAGGCGTACGGGATGAATCGGGCGGGAGGCCGACGGGGCGTGACGAACGTGGAGCACGGTGGACGAGCGGGCAGTGCTTTTGGAGCAGGGACGGCAGGGCCGGTGAACGAGCGGCTGCGTGCGGTGCGCATCGGGCTGTGGCTGATGGTCGCCGTGCTGGCCATGAGACAGGTCGCCGCCGTGCTCGGCACCCCGAAGGGAGAGCGGCTGACGGACCTGGAGACCTGGGTCGGTCCGGACGGCGTCCTGCACGTGAAGGGGTCGCTGTACGACTCGACGCAGTTCACCGGCACCCCTTTCGGGGGACTTGTCCTCAAGCCGCTCACGCGGTCGGCCGAAGCGGCCCTCGGCTGGGGCTGGACCTTCGGCACGCTGCTGCTGGTCGTCGCCCTCGGCGTGGTCGCCGCGCGCGCCCTGCCGCAGCCCGTGACCCGGCGTACCGCCCTGCTCGGCGCGCCCGTGGCGATCAGCCTGCTGATGCTGTCGCTGCCGGTGCGCAACGCGCTCTACCTCGGCCAGACCAGCATCATCCCGGTCCTGCTCGTGCTGCTCGGCTGCTTCGCCGTGCGGGGGGAGCGGGCGAGCGGCGTGCTGATCGGCCTCGCGGCGGCGCTCCAGCCGACCGTGCTGCTCTTCGCTCCGCTGCTCTGGTTCACCGGCCGCCGCCGCGCCGCCGCGTCCACCGGCATCACCTTCGCCGCGGCCACGGCGCTCGCCTGGGCCGCGATGCCGCACGACTCGTACACCTACTGGCTGCACCACCTGGCGGGCGTCGGCCTCGGCGGCGCCGCCGACGACCTCTCCAACCAGTCGCTGCACGGCGCGCTGCTGCGGCTGGGCCTCACCGGCCCGCTGGAGATCGGGCTGTTCCTGCTGCTCGGCGCGGCTGTCGCGGTGCTCGGGCTGCGCCGCGCCGTGCGCTACGCGCGCGACGGGCAGCTGCTGCTGGCCGTGGCGGTCACCGGCTGTGTCGCGGTCACCGTCTCGCCCACTTCCTGGCAGCACCAGCTGCTGTGGGTGCTGCTCGCGGTGGTCGGCCGGGCCGGCAAGAAGGCCAAGGACCGCTATATGTGGCCGGTCGCCGTGATCCTCGTGATGACGCTGCCCTCGAAGATGATGCTGCCGAACATGGCGGTGCTCTTCCCGCTGCGCGACAACGTTGTGCTGATCGCCGCGCTCGCCGCCGCCACCGTCGTTCCGTTCCTGTCGCGGACCTCCGAGTACTACCGGGCGCCGATCCCCACCGACTACGCGCCGCCGGTGCCCACCCGGTGGTCCCGCATCCCGCTGCTGCCCTTCCCGGGCCGGGTCCTCAGCCGCCCGAACCTGCTCCTGGAGCTGCTGCTGATCCGCGTCGGCTACTCGGCGTACCAGCAGGTCAGGCTGGCCGCGACGGGTGGCACCAACTCCGGCGGGCGGGCCACCGCCGAGCACCACGGCGACCAGGTCCGCTCCATCGAGCAGTTTCTGCACATCGACATCGAGCGCTGGGTCAATCACGCGGTCGTCAAGGTCGACTGGCTGCGGAACTTCTTCGACTTCTATTACGAGTCGTTCCACTTCGTGGTCCCGCTCACCGTCCTCGCCCTGCTCTACGCCAACCGCCCCGCCGACTACCGCTGGGCGCGCTCGGCGCTCGGCTTCGCCACCCTGTTCGCGCTGGTCGGCTTCTGGCTCTACCCGCTCGCCCCGCCGCGTCTGCTGCCGGGCCTCGGCGTCATCGACACCGTGCACGGCGTGCAGGACTTCTCCAAGCCGGACTACGGCACGCTGACCGCGCTGACGAACCAGTACGCGGCGATGCCGTCGCTGCACTTCGGCTGGTCGCTGTGGTGCGGTCTGGTGATCGCGATCCTGGCGCCGAAGTGGTGGATGAAGGCGCTGGGCCTGCTGCACCCGCTCTTCACGGTCTCGGCGATCGTGGCGACCGGCAACCACTGGGTGCTCGACGCGGCGGGCGGCGGGGCCGTCGTCGCCGCGGGCTTCGGCCTCACCTATCTGCTCCAGGGGCCCCGCCCTCGTCCACCGGCCGAGCCCGTCGAGGTCAGCAGCGGGACGGCGGCGCAGCTGAAGGACCGTACTCCGAGCTGATCCGGTACTCGCCGCCCTCGGCCACCGTCAGCCTCGTGAACTCGCCCGCCCTCTCCAGGCAGCCGCCCTCTGCGTGCAGCCACGGCGAGTAGGCGATCCGCACGGTCACCGGGCCGGGCCTCGGTATGCGCACGTCCACCTCGGCGCTGGTGGTGCGCAGCACGGTGGCGGGCGCCGACACCAGCGGCACCGCGTCGCGCACCCGGAACACCCGCCAGTACGGGTCCCGCCAGACCGGCTCCAGCCAGTCGGGCCGGTTCTCGCCGACCAGGAGCGCCTCGTCCTTGGCGTATCCGTCGGGCCTGGCCGCGGGCAGGACGACGTAGCCGACGGCCCAGCGGTCCAGCCAGGTCCGGTAGGTCGCCGCCGAGAACGTGCCGTCGTAGAAGAGGCGGCCGCGCTCCATGTCCAGCTGGCGGTTCCAGCCGCGGGCCAGGTTCACGTGCGGGGCGAGCGCGGTGGCCTCGCGGTGGTTGCGGGCCGGGACGACCTCGACGCGGCCGCGGTCGGCGCCGAGCCGGTCCAGGGCGCGGATGACGCCGTGCGTGTCGGCGGCCCACTTCGGGACCTTTGTCGACACCACCAGATCGTCGACGGTCTTCTTGCCGACCCAGGCGAGCGAGAACACCAGCGCCGCGATCAGCGCGCCCTGCCGCAGCGTCCGCAGCCTTGGTGAGCCGAGCAGCGCCGCGAGCAGCACGGCCGGCGCGAACAGTTCGGCGAACCGCTCGACGTTCGTGCCGATCGGTGAGGGGATCAGATAGGTGAGGACTGTTCCGGCCGCGTAGACGACGCCGCTCCATCGCGCCACCCGCCAGCCGCGCGGCGCCAGCACGGCGAGGGTCAGCCCGAACAGTACGGGCGGCCAGATCCGGTCGGCCGGCATCAACTGCTCGCCGGTGAACGGGAAGAGCAGGGTGGTCGCCGCGACGACCACGACGGGCGGCAGCAGCAGCACGCAGCCGCGCACCCGGTCCCGTACGGCCAAGTACCCCGCTCCGACGACCACCAGGAACAGCCCGGCGACCGGGCTCGCCATCGTCGCGAGCGCCGCGTACGCCACCGCGAGGACCGCGCGCCGCTCCCGGGTCAGCAGCAGACAGGCGGCGAGGCCGAAGGCGACGCCGAGCGCGAAGGTGGTCCGGCCCGAGGCGACGTTGCACCACAGCGCGAGGGACGCGAGCAGTGCCGGGCCGACCGGACGCCGTATCCCCGTGCGGCCGATCAGTACCGCGGCCAGCCAGGTGGCGGCGAGCCCGGAGAGCACGGTCACCGTGCGCACGCCGATGGCGGCCATCAGATACGGCGAGATCAGGCTGTAGTTGGCGGTGTGCATGCCGCCGTACCAGAAGAGGTTGTACGCCGATCCGCCGTGCCGGGAGGCGAACTGGGCCCATGCCTCCTGGGCCGCGAGGTCACCGCCGCCGGTGGCGAGGAACGCCCACCACACCGCGTACAGAGGGAGGACGGGGAGCGTGGCCAGGAGCGGGACGCGATGGCGCAGCCAGAGCGTGTGGAGGCGATGGTTCCGGGGCGTGGCCGCGCCGTCCCGCCGGACGGGGGTCAGCTCGGCAGAGACCACGGCTCAGCGTTTCCGTTCGAGGACTTCGACGTTCAGGACTGTTGATGGCATGGTCGAAGACGCGAAGGGGCACCGGAACGTTCACTGCGCGGGACGGGCCGACGGCGCCGGGATGCCGTCGGCCCGAGTGCGATGGATGGGCCCGCGCCGGTCAGCCCGCGCTGACCTGGAGCTCCTTGACTCCGTTGATCCAGGCCGAGCGCAGCCGGCGCGGATCGCCCGCGAGGGTCAGGTCCGGCATGGCGTCGGCGACGGCGTTGAAGATGAGGTCGATCTCCAGGACCGCGAGGGACTTGCCGAGGCAGTAGTGCGGGCCTCCGCCGCCGAAGCCGAGGTGCGGGTTCGGGTCGCGGGTGATGTCGAAGACGTCCGGGTCGTCGAAGACCGCGGGGTCGTGGTTGGCGGAGGCGTAGAAGAGGCCGACCCGGTCGCCCTTCCTGATCAGTTTGCCGCCGAGTTCGGTGTCCTGGGTGGCGGTGCGCTGGAAGGAGTTGACGGGGGTGGCCCAGCGGACGATCTCCTCGGCGGCCGTCGCCGGGCGCTCGCTCTTGTAGAGCTCCCACTGGTCGGGGTGGGTGAGGAAGGCGTGCATGCCGTGCGTGATGGCGTTGCGGGTCGTCTCGTTGCCGGCGACCGCCAGCATCAGCACGAAGAAGCCGAACTCGTCGGAGGCGAGGTTGCCCTCGTCCTCGGCGGCCACCATCGTGGTCACGATGTCCTTGGCCGGGCACTGCTTGCGGTCGGCGGCCATGTTCATGGCGTAGGCGATGAGTTCGGTGGCCGACTCGGCGCCGACCTCTTCGGTGATCGCGTACTCCGGATCGTCGTACGAGATCATCTTGTTGGACCAGTCGAAGATCTTGGCGCGGTCGTCCTGCGGGATGCCGATGAGCTCGGCGATGGCCTGGAGGGGGAGCTCGCAGGCGACCTCTGTGACGAAGTCGAAGGGCCCGGAGCGGGCGCGCGCGTTCGCCGCGATCGCCTGGGCGCGGGAGCGCAGGTTGTCCTCCAGAGCGCGGATCGCGCGCGGGGTGAAGACGCGCTGCACGATCTGGCGGACCCGGGTGTGCTCGGGCGGGTCCATGTTGAGCAGGATCAGCCGCTGGGCGTCGATCGCGTCCCGCTCCATGTGCGGGCCGAAGCGGATGATCGCCGTGTTGAGGGTGGAGGAGAACAACTCCGGGTGCGTGGAGACGTACTTGACGTCCGCGTGCCGGGTGACGGCCCAGTAGCCCTCGTCCTGGAAGCCGGCGAGGCCCAGCGGCTGGGCGATCCAGCGGACCGGTTCGGCCAGGCGCAGTTCGGCGAACTCCGGGAGGGGCACGCGGTGGTGCAGCAGATCGGGGTCGGTGAAGTCGAACCCGTCGGGCAGCGCTGGACAGGGCATGAGCGACTCACTCCCACCATTCTGACGGTCCATCAGCAACTCAGGGCTGCCGTGAAGGTAGTAACGGGTTCTATAAGTCGCAAGGGGCAGAGCACCCCCAATCGATGCACCCCTCTTGCGGTTATGGACGCGCTGTCAGCAGACTGCACACAGAACTAGAACGCGTACTAGTTCAGCGTGGCGGGTGGCCGGGACGCCCGCGCCGCGCGGGTTGACCGGGCCCGCTCCGCCGGACGGGCCCTACGGAGAGGACGCACCCCCCATGGCTGCGGAACCCGTGATCGTCGAAGCCGTACGGACCCCCATCGGCAAGCGCGGCGGCGCGCTCGCCAACCTCCACCCCGCCTACCTCCTGGGCGAGACCTACCGTGAACTCCTCGGCCGCACCGGGATCCACGCCGACTGCGTCGAGCAGATCGTCGGCGGCACGGTGACACACGCCGGCGAGCAGTCCATGAACCCCGCCCGCACCGCCTGGCTCACCATGGGCCTGCCCTACGAGACGGCCGCCACGACGGTCGACTGCCAGTGCGGCTCCTCGCAGCAGGCCTCGCACATGGTCGCCAACATGGTCGCGGCCGGGGTCATCGACATCGGCATCAGCTGCGGCGTCGAGGCGATGTCGCGGGTGCCGCTGGGCTCCGGGTCCAAGCACGGTCCGGGCAAGCCGTTCCCCGACGAGTGGAACGTGGACCTGCCCAACCAGTTCGAGGCGGCCGAACGGATCGCCCGGCGCCGGGGGCTGACGCGGGAGAACGTCGACTCGCTCGGGCTCATCTCGCAGGAACGGGCGGCGATCGCCTGGTCCGAGGAGCGCTTCAAGCGTGAGACGTTCGCCGTGCAGGTGCCCACGACCGAGGACGAGCAGCGGGCCGGAGGGGGCATGTGGCGGCTCGTCGACCGGGACGAGGGGCTGCGCGACACCTCCATGGAGGCGCTGGCGAAGCTGAAGCCGGTGATGCCGACCGCCGTGCACACGGCGGGCAACTCCTCGCAGATATCGGACGGTTCGGCCGCCATCATGTGGGCGTCGAAGCGGATGGCGCGGGCGCTGAAGCTGCGGCCGCGGGCGCGGATCGTGGCCCAGGCGCTGGTCGGGTCGGACCCGCACTTCCACCTCGACGGGCCCATCGACGCGACGCGCGCGGTGCTCGGCAAGGCCGGGATGACGCTCAAGGACATCGACCTCGTCGAGATCAACGAGGCCTTCGCGTCGGTGGTGTTGAGCTGGGCCCAGGTCTTCGAGCAGGACCTGGAGAAGGTCAACGTCAACGGTGGCGGGATCGCCCTCGGCCACCCCGTCGGCGCCACGGGTGCGCGGCTCATCACGACCGCGCTGCACGAACTGGAGCGCCGGGACAAGGAGTTCGCGCTCATCACGATGTGCGCGGGCGGGGCGCTGGCCACCGGGACGATCATTCAGCGGCTGTAGGTGCCGTAAGGGGTGCGGGACTGACGTGAGAGTCGGCCCCGTACCCCTGCCGGCCCGTCACCTACTTGTTCATCGCGAAGCGCATCAGGTCCCGCTCGTCGCCCTGCTTGATCTTCCCCGTCTTGTTGACCACCTCCAGCTTCCAGCCGCCGTCGACCCGGATCGCCTTCGCCACGGCGCAGCCGTTGTCATTGCTGAGCAGGCTCGGCCAGATGTCGGCGACCTGCTGACCGGTGCCCCCGGTCAGGTCGTACACCTTGAAGCTGATGTTCCGTGCCTTCTGGAACGAACTGCTCTTCTTGAAGGCGGCGGCGACGAACACGATCGCCGTGACATTGGACGGAACCCCGGCGAACTCGACGGTCACCGTCTCGTCGTCGCCGTCCCCGCGGCCGGTCTGGTTGTCGCCGCTGTGCACCAACGAGCCGTTGCCCAGCGGGTCCAGGGAGTCGAGACCCGCGAGCCGCACCGGGTCCTTCCCCTGCATCGCGATCGCGATCAGGTCGAGGTCGGTCCCGGCCTGCCGGCGGAGCTTCCCCATCAGTCCGCCGCTGGTTCCCGCGGTGGGGTCCCAGGAGACTCCGATGGACAGATGGGTCACCCCGTCCAGATCCGCCGGGCCGTCTTCCTTCGTGAGCGTGATCATGCGTGATCCTCTTGGTCATAGGACTGCGTCGCATGAATTGTGGCTGGAACCCTACGGCTGCCGGAAGCCGGGTGAGCTGTGAAGAACCAAGGGCAACTAGCCGCGCCGGACAGGCCGGTGGTGGACCCAGGTCCACCACCGGCCCGGGGGCCTCTCGGATGTCCGGACGAACGGCACGTCCGTAGCGTCGGGCGCATGAGTGATGACACGCACAAAACCCAGGAAAAGCGGATGAGTTGGCGTACGCGGCGGGGAATCGCCGGTGCATCGGCCCTGGCGCTCGCGGGACTTACGGCGCTCACGAGCCTTGCCGTGGCGCCCGCCGCCTCGGCCGGGGAGCAGTCCCGGCGCGGGGACCTCGTCTCCGTGACACCGGTCGTCCGGCACGACGCCGCCGGGATCAGGGCGTTCCTCGCCCAGCAGGACGTGGCCGCGGACGGCGTCCGGTACGGCGTGCGGGCGTACCGGCTGACGTACCGGACCGTGGACGCGTACGGCAAACCGACCACCGCGACCGGACTGCTCTCGCTCCCCACGGGCGGCGGTCACCGGCTCGACCTGGTCTCCGACACGCACGGCACGATGGTGAACCGGGGCTACGCGCCCTCCGTCGGCGAGGACTTCGGGCGGATCCCGTCGTACCTGAACGCGACGGCGGGCCGTGCGGTGGCCGCGCCCGACTACCTCGGGCTCGGCAAGGGGCCGGGCCGCCACCCCTACATGGACACCCGCTCCTCCGTGACCGCCTCGGTCGACATGCTCCGGGCGGCCCGGACCGCCGCGCGCGAACTGGGCCGCCCGCTCACCGGCGACGTCTACGCCACGGGCTTCTCGCAGGGCGGCCAGGTCGCGATGGCACTCGGGCAGGCATTGCAGGACGGGGCGGACCGGCACTTCCGGCTGAAGGCCCTCGCCCCCGTCAGCGGCCCCTACGACCTGGAGGGCCAGGAGTTCCCGGCGCTGTTCGACGGCCGGGTCAACGACACCAGCAGTGTCTTCTACATCTCGTACTGGCTGGTCGCGCAGAACCGGCTGCACGCGATCTACAAGAACCCCGCCGAGGCCTTCCGTGCCCCGTACGCGAGCCGCGTCGAAAGCCTCTACGACGGGAAGCACCAGGAGGAGGACATCTTCAAGGCTTTGCCGCCCACCCTGAAGGACATGCTCACGCCCGCCTTCTACGACAGGCTGCGGCACCCCACCGGGGGCCTGCTGGCGGCGATGCGCGAGAACGACCACACCTGCGACTGGAAGCCCGAGGTGCCGGTGCGGCTGTACGCGGGGGCGGCCGACACCGACGCACCCATCGGGAACGCGCGCAGCTGCGCGGCGCGGCTCGCCGGGCACGGGAAGCGGGTGCTGGTGGTGAACCAGGGGGACGTGGACCACTTCGGCTCGTTGCGGGTGTCGGCGCCGCAGGTGGTGCGGTGGTTCGACACCGTGGGCGGTGGTCGCTGACACGCCGAAGGCGGCGGCCCCGGGGATCGGGGCCGCCGCCTTCGCGTACGGGGTGGGTGGCTCGGCTGATCAGTACCAGCCGTTGGCCTGCCAGAAGTTCCAGGCGCCGGCCGGGCTGCCGTAGCGGCCGTTCATGTAGTCCAGACCCCACTTGATCTGGGTCTTGGCGTTGGTCTTCCAGTCGGAGCCGGCGGAGGCCATCTTCGAGCCGGGCAGCGCCTGGACCAGGCCGTAGGCACCGGAGGAGGCGTTGGTGGCGTTGACGTCCCAGCCGCTCTCGTGCTCGACGATCTTGCTGAACGCGTTGTACTGCGCGGCGTCCGGGATCATCTTGTGCGCGATCGCCTGGGCGGAGGAGGCCTCGCTGGTGGCGGCCTGGGCGGGCGCCGCAGCGAACACCATGCCGGTGGTGGCGACGGCCACGGCGGCACCGGCGAGGGCCTTCTTCGGAGAAGCGATGCGGCGGATGAAGGAGACGGACACAGTGAACCTTTTCTTCGGGGACAGGGGGTCGCCGGTGTGTCGGAGTCACGCGGTGCGTGGCGGGGACATACGTCGGCGCCGCGGCCCGGGAGGGCACGTCGGCGCCTGGCGACTGCTCCAGAGAAACAGTTCGGGAGCCCGTCCGCAATGACCCTTTTTACTAGTGGTGGTCGCATACAGGTAGAAAGTCCGTCGTGTGATCTGGCTCTCAAACCCCAGGTCAGAGGGCATTTCGACGCGTTCATGCCAGACCTTTGCGCTACTACCGTGCTTCGTATGTGACGTGGGTCCTGTGGGCTGCTTCACCCCGCACCTGACGGACCGCGCACGACCGGCCACGCGGAGCCGCCAGGCGGTGTGACCGGGGCCGCAGACCACCGGGGCCCGAACGTGACGGGCGTCTCGGTGGCCGCCGTCCTCAGCGGGGTTCGAACGTGACCGGCGTCTCGAAAGCCGCCCGCCGCGTGGCCCGGCGCAGCGCCTTGAGGAGGGTCGCCCCGAGCGTGAAGGTCAGGACGACGGTGACGACGGCCCGGCCCAGGTCCCAGCCGAGCGAGGTCGCCAGGCAGTACGCGACGAAGCGGGCCAGGTTCGCGGGCACCGCGTCGTGCGGGTCGAAGGCGACGTTCGAGGCCAGCGCGCCCATGAAGGGCCAGCCCGCGAGGTTCATGACGGTGCCGTACGCGAAGGCCGCCAGGAACCCGTACGCGGCGAGCATCGCCAGCTCCGCCCGCCCGCGCAGCCGGTCCGGGCCCGGCAGCAGCCCGGCGCCCATCGTGAACCAGCCCATGGACAGCATCTGGAACGGCATCCACGGCCCGACACCGCCGGTGAGCAGCGCGGACGCGAACATCGTCACCGACCCGAGCACGAACCCGAACCCCGGCCCCAGCACTCTGCCGCTCAGCACCATCAGGAAGAACATCGGCTCGATCCCGGCCGTACCGGCCCCGATCGGCCGCAGCGCCGCCCCGGTCGCGGCCAGCACGCCCAGCATGGCCACGGCCTTCGGCCCGAGCCCCGACTCGGAGATCGTCGCCGCCACGACCCCGACCAGCAGCACCAGCAGCCCCGCGAACAGCCACGGCGCGTCCTGCGCGTGCGCGCTGACCTGCGAACCCGGGCCCGCGAACAGCGGCCAGGCGAACCCGGCGACCCCGACGGCACTGACGAGGACGAGCGCGGCCACGGAGCGGGGGCCGAGGCGGACGGGGCGGACCCGGCTCATGCCCCCGCCCCCGTCCCGCTCGCGTGCAGGGCGGCTCGGACCTGCGCGACCGTCAGCCACGGCTGGGGCGCCAGCACCTTGGTGACCTGCGGGGCGAAGGAGGGCGACGCGACGACCACCTCGGCCGTCGGGCCGTCGGCGACCACCTCGCCGTCCGCGAGGATCACCACCCGGTGCGCCAGCTCGGCGGCGAGTTCCACATCGTGGGTGGCCAGCACGATGGCGTGCCCCTCGGCGGCCAGCCCCCGCAGCACACCCACCAGCCGGGCCTTCGCCGCGTAGTCCAGGCCGCGGGTCGGCTCGTCGAGCAGCAGCAGCGGTGGCCGGGCCGTCAGCACCACGGCCAGCGCGAGCGCCAGCCGCTGCCCCTCGGAGAGATCGCGGGGATGCGTGTCGTCGGGGATACCGGGGAGCAGCTCCGACACCAGCGCCCGGCAGGTGCCCGGCCCGGCGCCCGCGTCGACGTCGGCCGCCTCGCACTCGGCGGCGACCGTGTCGGCGTACAGCAGATCCCGCGGCTCCTGCGGTACGAGTCCCACGCGGCGCACGAGGTCCCGCGGCGCCGTCCGATGCGGGGCCGCACCACCGACCCGCACGCTCCCGGAGGCCGGCTCGACCAGCCCGACGAGCGCCCCGAGCAGCGTGGACTTCCCGGCGCCGTTGCGGCCCATCAGGGCGAGGGTCTCGCCGGGGGCGACGGCGAGATCGACGCGCCGCAGCGCCTCGACGCGACCGCGGCGGACGGCGAGGGAGTCGACCACGGCCACCTCGGAGGCGGCTGCGGGAGCGTGAGGGGCGCGCTTGCCGAGCAGGCGGGACAGGAGCGGCCGCGAGGGGACGGGCGCGGGCTCCGGCGCCTGCGGATCGGCTGAGGTGTGTTCGGGGGCGGTGTCCCCGGGTGTCACCCCGGCCAGCCGCTCCCGCAGGGACCCCGCCCTGCGTCGGGCGTCGCGCACGGTCAGGGGGAGCGGGGACCAGCCCGCGAGCCGGCCGAGGGCCACCACCGGCGGGTACACGGGGGAGACGGCCATCACCTCGGACGGGGTGCCGAGGAGCGGGGCGGCGCCCGGGGCCGCGAGGAGGACGACCTGGTCGGCGTACTGGACGACGCGTTCCAGGCGGTGCTCCGCCATCAGGACCGTCGTGCCGAGGTCGTGGACCAGGCGCTGGAGGACGGCGAGGACCTCCTCGGCCGCCGCCGGGTCCAGGGCGGACGTCGGCTCGTCGAGGACCAGGGCCCGGGGGTGCGGGGTCAGCACCGAGCCGATCGCCACGCGCTGCTGCTGGCCGCCGGAGAGGGTCGCGATGGGACGGTCGCGCAGATCCGCCAGGCCCAGCAGGTCGAGGGTCTCCTCGACGCGGCGGCGCATCACGTCCGGGGCGAGCCCCAACGACTCCATGCCGTACGCGAGTTCGTCCTCGACGGTGTCCGTCACGAAATGGGACAGCGGGTCCTGGCCCACCGTGCCCACCACGTCGGCGAGTTCGCGCGGCTTGTGCGTGCGGGTGTCGCGGCCCGCCACCGTGACCCGGCCGCGCAGGGTGCCGCCGGTGAAGTGCGGGACCAGCCCGCTCACTGCGCCCAGCACGGTCGACTTTCCGACCCCCGACGGGCCGACCAGCAGCACGAGTTCGCCCTCGGGCACCTCGAAGTCCACGCCCTGGACGGTCGGTGCGGCTGCCCCGTCGTACGTCACGGAGACGTCCTCGAAGCGGATCATGAGGGCTCCTTGGCGAGCGGGGGAAGCGAGGGACGCGGGGGAGCGGGCGCGACGAAGGCGGGGAGCAGGCCGAGGAGGACCGACGCCGCGGGCCACAGGGGCAGTTCGGGTGCCGACAGCGGTACGACGCCCGGGCTCAGCGCCGCCGGGTCGTACGCGGCCGAGGCGATCAGCAGCCCCGCCACCGCGACCCCGGAACCCGCGACCAGCCATGCCCGGGCGCCCCACGCGTCCGGCCGGTAGCGGGTGCGCAGCGAGCGGCGGCCGCCCAGCCACAGTCCGCCGAGCGCCGCGGCCAGCCCGGCCAGCAGCACGGGCAGCCCGTAACTCCCGCCCTCGGCGGTCAGCACTCCGTACGTTCCCGCGCACACGCCGAGCAGACCGCCCAGCGTGAGGACCGTGGTCGTACGGCGGACTGCGGGAGCCACCTCGGCGGTGCGGCCGTAACCGCGCGCGTCCATCGCGGCGGCGAGAGCGACCGAACGCTCCAACGCGCCCTCCAGGACCGGCAGTCCGACATGCAGCAGCCCGCGCAGCCCCCGGTCGGGACGCCCGCGCAGCCGGCGTGCGGCGCGCAGCCGCTGCACGTCCGCGATCAGGTTCGGCGCGAACGTCAGGGCGACGACCACCGCGACGCCCGCCTCGTACAGAGCACCCGGCAGCGACTTCAGCAGCCGTGCCGGGTTCGCGAGCGCGTTCGCCGCGCCCACACAGATCAGTAGCGCGGCCAGCTTCAGGCCGTCGTACAGCGCGAAGACCAGGCCCTCCGCCGTGACCCGGCCGCCGATCCGGATGCCCTGCGCCCAGTGGGGGAGCGGGACTTCGGGCAGGGTGAGAAGCACCTGCGTGCCGGGGATGGGGGAGCCGAGGAACACGGCGAAGGCCAGGCGGATGCCGAGGACCGCGAGGGCGAGCTTGACGAAGGCGCCGTAGGAGCGGGACCAGGGGGCCTCGGTGCGGCGGGCCGCCACCACATAGCCGGCCACGCCCACGAGCAGGCCGAGGAGGAGGGGGTTCGTGGTGCGGGACGCGGCGGTTCCCAGGCCCAGGGCCCAGATCCACCAGGCGCCGGGGTGGAGGGCGTTGGATCGGTGCGCCTCCCGCGCGAAGGTGAGGTGACGGCGGTGCCGCTGGGCCCTGGCCATATGGGCACCCGGCACAGCGGAAACGGCACGTTCAACTTCGGCGCTCATCGCTATCCCCTGTGGCGCCGCGCCTGCCACACCGCCGCCACTCCCAGCGCCGCCACCGCCGCCAGGCCTGCCAGCAGGCCGGCCGAGGGTCCGTGGTGGGTCGGGGAGGCGTGCGGCTTCGCGGTGGAGGGCTTGGAGTTCTTGGGGGCCGCGACCTGTTCGCCGCAGCCCGTCCGCGGGTAGCCCGCGATGGCGCAGAGGAGGGCGTTGGTGTCGTAGCGGAGGGGTTTGGCGACCGAGGCGAGCGCTTCCGCGGTCGTCGCGTCGGAGGGGACGCGGGCGCACGCCGTACGCGGACGGGGCGGTGTCTCGCCGTTCGGCGCGTCGGCGGTGGTGCCGAAGTCGAGGACGAGGGCCACCCGCTTGTCTCCGTCCCGCGCCGGAGTCTTCGCACAGATGGCGGCGAAGTCGGCCGTCCCGCGCGGCTTCGCGGAGTCCTGGGAGTCCGCGCTCACCGAGAAGCGGAAGCCCTCGACGTCACCGTCGGACGGCCGCGCGGTCGACGGGCCCTGCGTCGCGTACGTCCACTTGCCGCCGGTCAGGTCCCAGAACGACCAGTAGCGGTAGCCGACGGCCTGGGCCTGCCCCGCGCCGCCGAGGACGAGGAGCAGCAGGCCCAGCAGGACCGGAAGGATCAGTGCGGACGTCCGACGGCGGGTCACAGCTGCTGCTTCTTGTTGCGGCCGCTGAACAGGAAACCGACGCCGATGCCGGCGACCAGGCCGACACCGACGATCCACCAGACACCGACCCCGCTGCCGTCGTCGTCCTTCTTCTTCTCGTCGCTCGTGCTCTTCGCGCTGGGGGCGGCGGAGTCGGAGACCTGCGTCGCCGGGCCCGTCGCGTTCAGCTGCTTGACGAGGTCGGCGCCGCCGAAGTCGCGCGGGTCGGCGCCGTTCGCCTCCGCGGCGAAGATCAGCTGGGCGTACGCGGCCGGGCCGGCCTTCGCCGCCCAGGCGCCGGAGTTCTTCTCCAGCCAGCGCAGTGCGTCGGCGGCCTTGTCGCCGCGGCCGGCGGTCGACAGGGCCACCACCGCGTCCGCGGTGTTGCCGTAGTCGGGAGCGTCCATGGTGGCACCGGCCAGGGCGGACTTCAGGTACTTGTCCTTGGCCAGGGCGGTGGTGAGGTACGCGGCGCCGTTCTGGGCGGCCTGCTCGGCGTCGAGGTTGTCACCGCTCTTGCACGCGGGGGCCCCGGCCGGCTTCACGTCGGCGCCGGCGAAGCCCTTGCCGAGGGCGCCGGTCACCGCGGCCGCCGTCGCGTCGGCGTTCGCCGCGAGCTTGCCCTTCTTGTCGGGCTGGAAGGCGAACGAGCCGCCGCCGTTCTCCTCGCAGGGGAGGGAGAAGGTGAGGAGGGCGTCGTACGGGGTCTTGTCGTCCTTCGACGGGACGCTCTTCGGGTCGGTGCCGCCGGCGGCGAGTGCGCCGATCACCACGGCCGTGGAGTTCGCGTCGCTCGCGCCGCCCGGGGTGTAGCCCCAGCCGCCGTCCTTGTTCTGCACGGACTTCAGCCACTTCACCGCAGCGCCGGTCTCGGAGTCGTGACCGCCCAGCGCCTCCAGGGCCTGCACCGCGGCGGCCGTGCTGTTCGTGTCGACCATGGTCTTGGCGTCGCACTTGGCGCTCGCGTCGGCGCGGTACGCGGCGAAGGCCCCGCTCGCGCACTGCTGCCCGGTCAGCCAGTCCACGGCCTTGGCGGCGGGCTTCTCGCCCACGGTGTGCTGGGCGAGCAGGGCCAGTGACTGCCGCCAGACGCCGTCGTAGGTGGGGTCGGCGGACCCGTACAGCCCGGACGGGATCGCCTGCGAGGGCGCCGCCGAGGGGGACTTGTCGTCGGCGAGAGCGGCGGGCGCGCCCGCCGCGGCGATCGCGGCGGTGGCGGCCAGGACCGCGGCGGTGCGGCGGACAATCATGATCGGCGGGTGCCTCTCTGTGCTGGTCGGTCCGCCTTCGGCGTGCGAGGAGCCGGGCAGCACGGGACACCCCGGGCGGCTCCGGCTCCGTATGCCTCGACGGTGCCGGCCGTCGGCGGGCTGCCGACGGCGCGAGCCGGTCACGTCCTGTGCGGGGCAGTCCGGCTCACCGACCACAGGGGGGCGGGTACACGGTTGCGGGGTCAGCGCCGGAATTGCACCGGCTTCCCCCCGTACGGGCGTGATGACGACGGGCTCACTCTACCGGCCCGTAGACAACGGGATGAGGGCCGCCTGTGAGCCCCGGTAGGTTCGGGCCATGGAAACGGGGACACCGGGAAAACTGCTGGGTTCGGGGCGCACGGCCGACGTCTACGAGATCGAGGCCGAGGGGACTGGCGACGGGGCGTGGGTGCTGCGCCGGTACCGGGATCGGTACGGGGACGCGGCCGCCGAGGCCGAGGTGATGGAGCACGTACGGGGTCACGGTTATCCCGCGCCGCGCGTGCGGGAGGCGACGCGGAGCGACCTGGTCATGGAGCGGCTGACGGGGCCGACCATGCTGGAGGCGTTCGCGGCCGGCCGCCTCGGTCCGGCTGAGGCGGGAGCCCTCCTCGCCCGCCTCCTGCGCGACCTGCACGCCGTCCCGGCGCGAGGCTCCGCCGACCCCGCCGTCCGCGTACTGCACCTGGATCTGCACCCGGAGAACGTGATCCTCACGTCCGACGGTCCGAAGGTGATCGACTGGAACACCGCCGAGGAGGGGCCGCCGGGCCTCGACTGGGGCATGTCCGCCGTGATCGTGGCCCAGGTCGCGGTCGGCGGGCTCACCGGCTTCGAGTCCCGGGCGGAGATGGCGCGCACCATGCTGGCGGCGCTCCTCACCGACCAGGAGGCCCCCTCCGCCATGACGGAGGAAGGCCTCGTGGAGGCGCTGCGGCGGCGGGCGGCCAACCCCACGATGAGCCCGTCCGAGGTCGAAGCCCTGGGCGCGGCCGGGGAGTTGATCCGGACGCTCCGTACGCCTCGGACCTAGAGATCCAGGGCGGCCGTGCAGCGCCAGAAGTCCCGCATGAGGGGAGTGGGCTCCGGGTTCGTCATGGCCACCTGGGTGAGCAGGAGGGTGACCGTGCCGGTGGACGGGACGATGTGGCCCGTGGTGCCGGTGCCGCCGACCCAGCCGTAGCGGCCCGGCACGTTCCAGGGGTTCACGGCCTCGATGTCGACCGAGGCGCCGTAGCCCCAGCCCTGGCCCTCCAGGAAGAGCGAGCCGATCTCGCGCTGGGCCGGGGTGAGATGGTCGGTGGTCATCCGCCGCACCGAGGCGGAGGACAGCAGACGCCGGTCGCCCGCGGTGCCGTCGGCGAGGAGCAGCCGGGCGAAGGCCAGCCAGTCGTCGGCGGTCGAGACGAGGCCGCCGGCGCCGGAGGGGAACGCGGGCATGCCGGTCCACTGCCCGTCGGGGGTGTCGGTCACTTCGAGACCGGCGCCGCCGGGTGCGGGGCGGTAGGCGCTGGTGAGACGGGCACGCTTGGCGGCCGGTACCTCGAACGCCGTGTCGGTCATGCCCAGCGGCTCGAAGATCCGCTCGGCCATGAACTCCGGCAGCGGACGGCCGGTGACCCTGCTGATCAGGATGCCCTGGAGGTCGGACGAGGTGTTGTACAGCCAGGCCTCGCCCGGCTGGTGGAGCAGCGGCACGCGGGCCAGGTCCGCCAGCCAGGCGTCCGGCGGCGGGTAGGCCTGCGGCTCGCGGCCGTCCTTCTGCACCTCGAAGAGAGGCAGGACCGCCGGGAGCGAGAAGTCGGACGGGAAGCCCCAGCCGGTACGGGAGGAGAGCAGGTCCTCCACGGTGATCGCGCGGGCGGCCGGGACCAGGTCGTCGACCGGGCTCGCGGGTGTCCGTACGACCATGGGCTTCGCCAGCTCCGGCAGCCACGCGTCGACCGGGTCGTCCAGGGCGATCCGGCCGTCGTCGACCAGCATCATGACCGCCGCCGCCGTGACGGGCTTGGTGATCGAGGCGATCCGGAAGATCGAGTCCCGGGCCATCGGGGCGGTGCCCTCGACGTCGACGGACCCGGCGGCTTGCACCTCGACCCGGTCACCCCGGGCCACCAAGGCCACCGCTCCCGGCACCGTGCCGTTTCCGACGTACGTGGTGAGGAGGTCGTGCAGGCTGCTCATGGGTCCACCTTCCGTGCGATCCATACGATGCGTGCCGTCGCAGGGTTGACTCCCGTCGGGACACGGAATCATCGGTCCGGCACCGGTGGGGCTCAGTTCGAACAGCTTCGAGCAGTACGCAGAGGTACGGAGCGATACGGCGTCACGGGACCCGTACGGGTGCCGGCACGTTCAGCTCCGTGGGCTGGCACAGCACCAGCGCCAGGTCGTCGGCGGGGGACGCGCCGGTGTGGGCGACCAGGCGGGCGTGCAAGGAACGCAGGGCGTCCTCCGGGTGCGGTTCGCGCAGCGCGATCGCGGCCTCGCCGAGGAGTGGGAAGGGCGTGCCCGCCGGGTCGCGGCCCTCGGTCAGGCCGTCGGTGTAGAGGAGGAGCCGGTCGCCGGGCTGGAGCCGTACGCGGTACTGCCGTGGATCGGGGTTCAGCCCCAGCGGCGGTGTGGGGACGAGGGGTTCGAGCAGCTCGACACGGTGGCCGGCGCGCAGGGGCGCCGGATGACCGCAGTTGACCAGCCGCACCTCACCGGGCGCGAACTCGGCGAGCACGGCCGTGACGAAGTCCTCGGGGCCCAGATCCGGGCCGAGCCGTGCGTCGAGGCAGTCGACGATGGTGGTCAAGTCGGGGGTGGTGTAGGCGAGTTCACGGAATCCCGCGATCGTCTCGGCGGTCAGGCGCAGGGCGTCGAGACCATGGCCGCGTACGTCGCCGACGAGCACCCGCAGTCCGTACGGTGTCGAGGCGACGTCGTACAGATCGCCGCCGACGCTCGACTCCCGGACGGCGCTGTAGTAGCGGGTGCAGACGTGAGTGCCCTCCAGGGTGCGGGAGATGGGCCGCAGGATCACCTCCTGGGTGATCCGGGCGACCTCGCGGGCGTGTGCCAGCGTCTCCGTGAGACGGTCGCGTTGCCGGGCCGCGTGCATGGTGAGCGTGCAGCCGAACAGCAGCCAGCTCCAGTCGACGGCGAAGGCGCCGGTCAGCAGGGTGCCGTCGCCCCACCCCATCACCAGGCCGAGCGCCGCGGACCAGCCGCAGACCAGCAGTGTGTGCCGGAAGCCGAGCCGCACGCACGCCAGCAGCGGGCCGATGAGCAGCAGCATGACGAACGGCGGAACCGGTTCGAGGAGGAGAACCGGCGCGGTGATCAGCAGACAGGCGGCCAACGGGACGGGCAGCAGCCGGATTTCGCGCCGTCCGGCGGTCGGTCCCCCATCCGCCCCCGCACCAGCCTCCGCACCCGTTTCCGGATCCACACGAGTGTCCGGATCCGTCTCCGTTGCCGTGCCCTCGGCGCCCGCCCCGACCTTCCTGCTCCTGGTCTTCCAGCCCCTGCCGTTCCTGCCGCCCCTGTCCATGGCGGTCATCCCCTGCCCCTGATCCCTTTCGGCCATCTCCCGACGATCGCCGACTATTTCTCTCCTCTCCTTCACCGACAGCGTGTTGATCGCATCTCGTCGAAATCTGCTCGGTCGTGACGAGGGCGTGCCGCCTTTCTGCCCGAGTCGCGGGACTTGGGCATCGAGTGAGGGTGATCCGGACACACTGGTCCACGTGTCCGACAAGACGACCGGTGGCCGACCGGGCAACCCCGGAAACCTGCCCGCCGACCCGCGCAGCTTCATCGGGCGACGGGCCGAACTCGACTGGCTGGACAAGGAGTTGGACCCGGGATCGGGCGTCCACCGGCTGGTGGGGGTGGTCGGGGCCGGCGGGGTCGGCAAGACCCGGCTCGTGCTGCGAGCAGCGAGCCGGTTCCGGGGCGTGTACCCCGACGGCGTCTGGCTGGTGGAGCTGTCCCCGCTGCACACCGAGGGCCTGGTCGGGCTGGCCGTCCTGGAGGCCCTGCGGCTCGCCGACCAGTCGACCCGGCCGGTCATCGAGGTGCTGGCCGAATGGGCCGAGGGGAAGCGGCTGTTGCTGATCCTCGACTCCTGTGAGCACGTCCTCGCGGACTGCGTGGCCCTGGCGGAGGCCCTGCTGCCCGTCCTGCCCGGACTGCGCGTCCTCGTCACCAGCCGCGAGCCGCTCGGGCTGCCGGGCGAGTGGGTGCTGCGCCTCGACCCGCTGCCGGTCGCCGACGACGCGGTGGCCCTGTTCGCCGACCGTGCCGCCGCCGCGGCCCCCGGCTTCGTCCTGGACGGCGGCAACCGCGGCACGGTGGAGTCCGTCTGCCGCCGCCTCGACGGCATCCCGCTCGCCCTCGAACTGGCGGCCGCCCGTCTCTGCGAACTCTCCCTCGACCAGTTGCACGCCCGGCTCGGCGAACGCCTGCCGTCCCCGCTCGACCTGCTCACCTCGGACGACCTCGACGCGCACGACGAGACGGGACCCACGCGCCACCGCACCCTGCGGACGACCATCGGCTGGAGCCACGAGCTGTGCGCCCCGCTGGAACGGCTGCTGTGGGCCCGGCTCTCGGTGTTCGCGGGCGGCTTCTGCCTGGACGCCGCCGAGGAGGTCTGCGCGGGCGGCCCGCTGCCTGCGGCGCGGATCGAGAGCCTGCTCGCGCGCCTCGTCGAGCAGTCGATCGTGCTGCGCCACCGCACCGATCCCGGCCGCTTCCGACTCCTCGACACCGTGCGGGAGTTCGGCGCCGACTGGCTGCGCGCGCTCGGCGAGGAACACGCCGTACGGCTGCGCCACCGTGACCACTACCGGTGTATGGCCCGCGCGGGCTACGCCGAGTGGAACACCGGACGGCAGGTGGCGTGGTGCGAGAGGACGCTCGCCGAGACGGCCAACCTCCGTGCCGCCATGGACTTCGCGCTCGCCGAACCCGACCCGCGAACCGCCCTGGCGATGGCGGCAGACGTCGGCTTCCTGTGGCGCCACTGCGGCTGTCTGCGCGACGCCCAGCACTGCCTCGATCTGGCGCTCGCCGTCGATCCGGCGTCCGGGCCCGATCACATCCGTGCGCTGTGGGCGCGAGGTGCGGTGGCGCTGCTCCAGGGCGACCTCGACGTCGCGGCCGACTGGGCGGCGCGGTGCGCGGACGCGGCGAAGAAGCAGGGAGACGAGGTCGGGATGATGGCGGCCACGTACGTCACAGGCACCCAACTCGCCCTCAGGGGACGTATGTCCGAGGCGATCGAGATGCTGGCGGCGGCCCCTCGGCTGCCGGCCCGGGAGGACGGTTTCGGGGCCGTCCAGCTCCAGGTCCGGCTCTCGCTCGCCTTCGCGCAGCTGTACGGCGGCGACCACGACGGCGCGCGCGTCGTCGCCGACGAGGTGCGCCGGGCCAGCGCGGAGAACGGCGAGTGCTGGGCGGGCGCCATCGGCGACTTCCTGGTCGCCAAGGCGGACCTGGATCGTGGCGACATCGGCGCGGCGGCGCGCAACGCCCGAACCGCCATCGCCGGGAACAGCCTGCTGCACAACACCGTGGGGGCGGCGGTCTCACTGGAGGTCCTGGCCGCCGCGGTCGTCGCGGCCGGTGACGGACACCGCGCCGCCCGCCTCCTCGGCATCGGCGAGACTCTCTGGGGGCTGATCGGGCGCGCCCAGTTGGACTCGCCCGATCTGCTGGCCACCCGCCGCGCCCAGGAACGGCGCATCCGCGACGAGATCGGGGACAAGGCGTACGAGCAGGCGTACGACGAGGGGCGCACCATGCCCTACGAGGAGGGGCTGCACTACGCGGCCAACGCCACCTGATCGGACTGCGCGGCCAACGCCACCTGATCGGACTGCGCGGCCAACGCCACCTGATCGGACTGCGCAGCCAACGCCGCCTCACCGGGATTCGCCGGACTCGGCTCGGCTACACCGCCACGTACGTCACCGGTTCACTCCCCGCCACCGCCTCCGCCCGTCCCAGCTTGACCAGTCGCCGCACATGGGCCTCGGCCTCGGAGACCGCGATGTTCCGTGATCCGTAGGGGATCTGGTCCCAGGGGCGGTTCCACTCCATGCGCTCGGCGAGCTGCCAGGCGGTGAGCGGCTCGGCGAGCAGGCCCTGCAGCCCGGTGAGCCGCTCCTCGTGGTGCGCGAGCAACTCCCGTACGCGCGCGGGCGCGTCGGCGAACGGGTGCTGGTGGGCCGGGAGCACTTCGGCGGGCCCGAGACGGCCGACGCGCTCCAGCGAGTCGAGGTAGTCGCCGAGCGGGTCGGTGACGGTGGTGTCGTCCGGGTCCTCGTACAGGCCGATGTGCGGGGTGATCTCCGGGAGGAGGTGGTCGCCGGAGAACAGGCGCCCGTGGCCCGCGAGTTGGGCGGGATGTTCCTCCTCCAGGTGGAGGCAGACATGGCCGGGGGTGTGGCCGGGGGTCCAGATCGCGCGCAGCCGGCGGCCCGGCAGGTCGAGGAGTTCGCCGGGGACGATCTCACGGTCGGGGAGCGCGGGGGAGAAGCCAGGGAGTGTGCGGGGGCGGCCCTGGGCTCTGCGCAGCGGCGCGACGTGCTCCTCGGGTGCGCCGGCCGCCGTCAGCTTCGCCGACATGTAGGCGTACCAGCGCTCGGGCCGGTTCTCCCGGGTCCGCCGCACGATGGAGATGTCGGCGGCGTGCATCGCCAGCCATGCGCCGGAGGCGTCCCGGACCTTGGCCGACAGGCCGTGGTGGTCGGGGTGGTGGTGGGTGATGACGACCCCGTGGACCTCCGCGACGGACGTCCCGCACGCGGCCAGCCCCTCGGCGAGGGCGTCCCAGGACGTCGGGTCGTCCCAGCCGGTGTCGATCAGTACCGGACCCCGGTCGGTGTCGACGACGTACACGAGCGTGAAACCGAGGGGATTGTCCGGGATGGGGACCCGCAGGGACCGTACGCCCCCGCCGTGATCGGACACCTGCGTCATGGGCTCCCCAATCGCCTTGGTCCGGCGCCATGTTCCGGCCGCTGTCCGGCCACTATAACTAGAACAGGTTTCGACGGTAGCCCGAGACGACCTTCCGGACCCTCCGGGTGTGTGTCCCATCCGTGGACTCCGTCGGCCGGAGCTGGTATCAAGCTTCGTATCTGATGGATCGTCAGAGAAGGCGAAAAGGCCGGAGAGCGGCCCGGGGAGGCAGTCGCCATGACCGAGCTCGTGGAACACGGACAGCTGTTCATCGGCGGGGAGTTGACGGACCCCCTGGGCAAGGACGTCATCGAGGTGATCTCGCCGCACACCGAGGAGATCATCGGGCGGGTGCCGCACGCCTCGACCGGCGACGTGGACCGGGCGGTCGCCGCCGCGCGCAAGGCGTTCGACGAAGGGCCCTGGCCGCGGATGACGTTGGACGAGCGGATCGCGGTCGTCACCCGGATCAAGGACGCGATCGCGGTACGCCACGAGGAGATCGCCCGCGTGATCTCCTCCGAGAACGGGTCGCCGTACTCCTGGAGCGTCCTCGCCCAGGCGCTCGGCGCGATGATGGTGTGGGACGCGGCGATCACGGTCGCGCGGAACTTCACGTACGAGGAGACACGCGACGGTGTCCTCGGGAAGATCCTGGTGCGCCGGGAGCCGGTGGGTGTGGTCGCGGCCGTGGTCCCGTGGAACGTCCCGCAGTTCGTGGCCGCCGCCAAGCTCGCGCCGGCGCTGCTGACCGGCTGCACGGTCGTGCTCAAGCCGTCGCCCGAGTCGCCGCTGGACGCGTACATCCTCGCCGAGATCACCCGGGAGGCCGGGCTGCCGGAGGGCGTGCTGTCGATCCTCCCGGCGGACCGCGAGGTCAGCGAGTATCTCGTCGGGCACCCGGGCGTCGACAAGGTCTCCTTCACCGGATCGGTCGCGGCCGGCAAGCGGGTCATGGAGGTCGCCTCCCGCAATCTCACGCGCGTGACACTGGAGTTGGGCGGAAAGTCGGCGGCCGTGGTCCTGCCCGACGCCGACATCACGACGTCCGTCCCCGGGATCGTCTCGGCGGCCTGGATGAACAACGGCCAGGCGTGTGTGGCCCAGACCCGCATCCTTCTCCCGCGTTCGCGCTACGACGAGTTCGCGGACGCCTTCGCCGTGGCCGCCTCCGCCCTGGTGGTCGGCGACCCCCTCGACCCGGCCACCCAGGTCGGCCCGCTGGTCGCCAAACGCCAGCAGCAGCGCAGCCTCGACTACATCCGCATCGGCCAGGAGGAGGGCGCCAAGATCCTTACGGGCGGCGGCCGTCCACCCGGCCTCGACCGCGGCTGGTACGTCGAACCGACCCTCTTCGGCGACGTCGACAACTCCATGCGGATCGCCCGCGAGGAGATCTTCGGCCCGGTCATCTGCCTTCTCCCGTACGGCGACGAGAGCGAGGCGGTGAAGATCGCCAACGACTCCGACTACGGCCTCAGCGGCAGCGTCTGGACAGCGGACGTCGGGCACGGCATCGACATCGCCCGGCAGGTCCGCACCGGCACGTACTCCGTCAACACCTTCAGCCTCGACATGCTCGGCCCCTTCGGCGGCTACAAGAACTCGGGCCTGGGGCGGGAGTTCGGCCCCGAGGGCTACGGCGAGTTCCTGGAGCACAAGATGATCCACCTCCCTGCGGGATGGGAGGCCTGAAGGTGGGGGTACCTCCCGCGGGAGCGGAGCCGACCGTGGGGGCGGGCGACCGCTGGCACGTGGACGTCGACCGCTCCCTCTGCATCGGCTCGGCCCAGTGCGTCCACCTCATACCGGAGTCCTTCCGCCAGGACTCCGCCATGCAGTCCCACCCCGTCGACCCGGACACCGACGCCAACGAGAAGATCCTGGAGGCCGCGGAGGGCTGCCCGGTGGAGGCCATCGTGATCACGCTGCTGGGGAGCGGGGAGCCGGTGTTTCCCCCCGAGGAGTAGGCCGCGCTCACCGGGTTCCCGGCCCGGGTGCCGCCCTGTCGGCGCCCGGGGGTACTCTCCTGCGATTCGGCGGAACGACCAGGGTGGGGAAGAGTGCGCAAGGCCGAGGCCAGAGAGCTGATCAAGCAGGCGTACGCGGCGTGGGACGCCGAGGAGTGGCAGCGGGCGGCGGACCTGTACGAGCAGGTGCTCGCGCACTTCCCCGACGAGGAGAAGAGCGCGGTGTGGTGGTACGACGCCGCGCTCGCCCACAAGTTCCTGCGCAACTGGGAGAAGGCGTACGACCTCGGGCGCGAGGCCGCCGCCCGCGCCCCGCGCGGCGAGGGCGACCCCGCCTTCTGGAACCTCGGCATAGCCGCCACCGTCCGCCGCGACTGGGCGACGGCCCGCGACGCCTGGGACGGCTTCGGGATCGGGCTCCCGGGCGGCGAGGGCGAGATCAACGGCCGCTTCGGCAACGCCTGCGTGCGGCTCGACACCGACGGGGAGCGGGAGGTCGTGTGGATCGAACGGCTCTGCCCGACCCGCGGCCGGGTCGTCAACGTGCCCCTCGTGGGCGGCCGGCGGTACGGCGAGATCGTGTTGCACGACGGCGAACCGAAAGGCGAGCGGATCGTCGACGGCACGACCTACCCCGTCTTCGACGAGCTGCTGCTCTTCGAGGCCTCGGACCTGCCCACCCTGGAAGTGACGGTCAACGCCGCCGACTCGGCCGACCTGGAGGCCCTGCTCGGCCTGTTCGCCGGTTCCGGCTACGGCGCCGAACCCACCAGCGGAGCGAAACTGCTCTGCGCCTGCTGCAGCGAGGGCACTCACCACCAAGGCCGCGGCGTGCGGGCCGGCGCCCAGCTGGTCTCCCTGGCGGCCCCGGAGGACGAGGCGCGAAACCTGCTGGAACGGTGGGCCGGGGAAGCGCTGCTCGGGCGCAGCTGGAGCGGGCTGTCGGCGGTCGGCTAGGGCCGCGCGTCCGGGTCCGTCAGGTCGATCAGGCGGCACACCGTCTCGATGTCGATCTTGACCTGGGCGATGGAGGCGCGGCCGGAGAGCCAGGTGATCAGGGCCGAGTGCCAGGTGTGCTCGATGACGCGGACCGCGGAGAGCTGGGCGGGGGTGGGGTCGTCCAGGCCCATCGCGTCCAGGATGATCACCGTCGTCTGGCGGGAGACCTGGTCGACCTCGGGGCTGACGCTGCGGTCCGCGAAGGTGAGCGCGCGGACCATGGCGTCGGCGAGATGCGGCTCGCGCTGGAGCGCGCGGAAGGCCCGCATCAGCGTCTCGGCGACGCGCTCCGCCGCCGTGTCACCGGTCGGCGGCTTCTTCCGCAGGGTGCCGTGCATGTGCTCCAGCTGGTCCTGCATCGTGGCGACCAGCAGGTGCACCTTCGAGGGGAAGTAGCGGTAGAGGGTGCCGAGCGCGACCTGCGAGGACTCCGCGACCTCGCGCATCTGCACCGCGTCGAAGCCGCCCCGGCTGGCCAGTTGGGCGCTCGCGTGCAGGATGCGCCGCCGGCGCGCCTCCTGCCGCTCCGTGAGGGGCGGCGAGGCGGGGCGCTCGGTACTGGGGCCGGTTCTGGCTTCCACCTTGACTTCCGCAGGCATGGGTCCCGTTCCGTGGCACTCGGTGAGGCGGGCGATCAGACAGCATGGCAGGGTGTCCGCCGTGGCGCGAATCACCTGATCCACCGCTCACAGTGGTGCTACCTGCCGGTAGATTCAGAGCCTCTTGGACGATCAAGTCTGAAACTTGTTCTAGATTACCGTCCCGGCGTAATCTCGCGGGAAACGCAGGGAGAGAGGGGCCCGGAGTGACCGCTGAGGCCAGGGAGGCGGGTCCTCGGAAGGACTCCGCCGCTGGGGGAGAGCGACCGCTCGACATCGCGCTCCTCACCTACCGGGGCGACCCGTTCTGCGGCGGCCAGGGCGTCTACGTACGGCACCTCTCGCGCGAACTCGTCCGCCTCGGCCACCGCGTCGAGGTCATCGGCTCCCAGCCCTACCCCGTCCTCGACGAGGGCGAGAACCTCCACGGGCTCTCCCTCACCGAACTCCCCAGCCTCGACCTGTACGGCCCGCCGCACCCTTTTCGCACCCCGAAGCGCGACGAGTACCGGGACTGGATCGACGCCCTCGAGGTCGGCACGATGTGGACCGGCGGCTTCCCCGAGCCGCTGACCTTCTCGCTGCGCGCCCGCCGCCATCTGCGCGCCCGCCGCGGCGAGTTCGACATCGTGCACGACAACCAGACCCTCGGCTACGGACTGCTGGGCGACGTCGGCGCACCGCTCGTCACCACCATCCACCACCCCATCACCGTGGACCGGCAGTTGGAGCTGGACGCGGCGCAGAGCTGGGGCCAGCGCCTGTCCAAGCGCCGCTGGTACGCGTTCACCCGCATGCAGAAGCGCGTCGCCCGCCGCCTGCCCTCCGTGCTCACCGTCTCCGGCACCTCCCGCCAGGAGATCGTCGAACATCTCGGCGTACGCGACGAGCGCATCCACGTCGTGCACATCGGCGCGGACACCGACCTCTTCTCGCCGGATCCGTCGATCCCGCAGATCCCGGGCAGGATCGTCACCACCTCCAGCGCCGACGTGCCGCTCAAGGGCCTCGTCTTCCTCGTCGAGGCGCTCGCGAAGGTGCGCACCGAGCACCCCGGCGCGCACCTCGTCGTCGTCGGCAAGCGCGCCGAGGACGGGCCGGTCGCCCAGGCCATCGAGCGCTACGGCCTCGAAGGCGCCGTCGAGTTCGTCAAGGGGATCTCCGACGCCGAACTCGTCGACCTCGTACGGTCGGCGGAGGTCGCCTGCGTGCCCTCCCTGTACGAGGGCTTCTCGCTCCCCGCCGCCGAGGCGATGGCCACCGGCACACCGCTCGTGGCCACCACCGGCGGCGCCATCCCGGAGGTCGCGGGCCCCGACGGGGAGACCTGCCTCGCCGTACCGCCCGGTGACGCGGGCGCACTTGCCGCCGCGCTGAGCCGCCTCCTCGGCGACCCCGGGCTGCGTGCCCGGCTCGGCACCGCCGGGCGGGCGCGGGTCCTCGCCCGCTTCACCTGGGCCAAGGCCGCCGAGGGCACGGTGGCCCACTACCGCGAGGCCATGGCCCTGCGCCCGCGTGGCGGAACCCCCGCGGTGGCGGGCCCCGACGGCTCCGCAGTACAGAACCCCGGCCGCCCCGAGGCCGCAACAGCAACAACAAGCGTCTATCGCGAAAGCAGGGCCACGTGCTGACCGTCGACTTCTCCCGGTTCCCGCTCGCCCCGGGCGACCGCGTCCTGGACCTCGGCTGCGGTGCCGGACGGCACGCGTTCGAGTGCTACCGGCGCGGTGCCCAGGTCGTGGCGCTCGACCAGAACGGGGAGGAGATCCGCGAGGTCGCCAAGTGGTTCGCGGCGATGAAGGAGGCCGGCGAGGCACCGGCCGGGGCCACCGCCACGGCCATGGAGGGCGACGCCCTCGCGCTGCCCTTCCCCGACGAGTCCTTCGACGTCGTGATCATCTCCGAGGTCATGGAGCACATCCCCGACGACAAGGGCGTCCTCGCCGAGATGGTCCGCGTGCTCCGGCCCGGCGGCCGCATCGCGATCACCGTCCCGCGCTACGGCCCCGAGAAGGTCTGCTGGTCGCTGTCGGACGCCTACCACGAGGTCGAGGGCGGCCACATCCGCATCTACAAGGCGGACGAACTGCTCGGCAAGATCCGTGAGGCGGGCCTGAAGCCGTACGGCACCCATCACGCCCACGCGCTGCACTCGCCGTACTGGTGGCTGAAGTGCGCGTTCGGCGTCGACAACGACAAGGCGCTGCCCGTGCGGGCGTACCACAAGCTCCTGGTCTGGGACATCATGAAGAAGCCCCTCGCGACAAGGGTCGCCGAGCAGGCGCTGAACCCGCTGATCGGCAAGAGCTTCGTGGCGTACGCGACCAAGCCGCACCTGCCCGTCGACGCCGCCGCGGTGGACGCTTCGTGACGACTCCGACTCCCCGGACGGAACACCTCGTCCTGCCCGGGGTCCTCACCGCGGAGCAGGCCGGTGCCACGGTGCACGGCATCCTCGCGGTGCAGCGCCCGGACGGCGCCATACCGTGGTTCCGCGGGCACCACCTCGACCCGTGGGACCACACCGAGGCCGCGATGGCGCTCGACGCGGCGGGCGAGCACGAGGCCGCCGAGCGGGCGTACGAGTGGCTCGCGCGGCACCAGAACGAGGACGGTTCCTGGTACGCGGCGTACGCCGACGGGGACTTCGCCGACGTCACCGACCGCGGCCGCGAGACGAACTTCGTCGCGTACATCGCGGTCGGCGTCTGGCACCACTACCTGGCCACCGGCGACGACACGTTCCTGGACCGCATGTGGCCCGCCGTGTACGCGGCCATGGAGTTCGTGCTGCGGCTCCAGCAGCCGGGCGGGGAGATCGGCTGGAAGCGCGAGGACGACGGCACGGCGGTGAACGACGCGCTGCTGACCGGGAGTTCGTCCATCCACCACGCGCTGCGCTGCGCGCTCGCCATCGCCGAGCAGCGCGAAGAGCCGCAGCCCGACTGGGAGTTGGCGGTCGGCGCGCTGCGCCACGCGATCCGCCGGCACCCGGAGCGGTTCCTCGACAAGGACCGCTACTCGATGGACTGGTACTACCCGGTGCTCGGCGGCGCGTTGACCGGCGCCGAGGCCAAGTCCCGTATCGAGGAAGGCTGGGACCGCTTCGTCGTGCCCGGCTTCGGCGTCCGCTGCGTGGTCCCCAACCCGTGGGTGACCGGCGGCGAATCGGCCGAACTCGCGCTCGCCCTCTGGGCGGTGGGCGAGTCCGACCGCGCCCTGGAGATCCTCCAGTCCATCCAGCACCTGCGCGACCCGAAGACCGGCCTGTACTGGACGGGACTCGTCTTCGACGACCAGGCCATCTGGCCCGAGGAACTCACCACCTGGACCGCCGGCTCACTGCTGCTGGCCGTCGCCGCACTGGGCGGCGACGAGCCCACCTGCGCCGTCTTCGGCGGCGAACGCCTGCCGACAGGCCTGAGCCCCGACTGCTGCGACTAGTCGCAGCAGTCGGGGCCCTCGGCTCTCAGTGGCGGTGCATCCGGTTGGCGATGGCGTGGCCGACGAAGAGGTAGACGACGGCTGCCAGGCCGTAGCCCGCGACCACGCGTGCCCACGCCTCGTCGAAGGTGAACAGGTCGCGGGACCAGCCGGCCAGCCAGGCTGCCGCGTCGTGGACGAACTCCACCAGGTCGTTGGCGCGGTTCGCGTCCAGTAGGTAGAACAGGATCCACAGTCCGAGGATGACGGCCATGATGTCCGCGACGATCGCGATGACCGTCCCCGCTGAATTGGAACCGTTGCGATATCGAGGGGACATGCCCCTGCGGGTAGCCCGCGTTTCCCGGATGAAACCCGAACGGGTTCCCCCGAGTGGCGCAGTGGCCGGACCCGGGTGAGGCTGCCGGGAGAGTCGTGACTCCCGGGATCCGGGAGAACCGTTCACCTCCCGGAGGACCCCGTGCCCGTACCGATACGGCGCCTCGTCGTGGCGCTCACCCTCTGCTGCAGCCTGCTCGCCGGAGCCACCGCGTGCGGCAGCGACACCGACGACGCCACGCAGGACACCGCCGCCGTCGCGGCCGCCAGCCCCAGTGGCTCACCGGAGAAGCAGAAGCTCGCCAAGACCCGGTTCGTGGCGAACGCGGGGCTCGCGGCCGGGGCCTCCTACCAGTGGATCGTGAAGCCCTGGAAGGCCGGCAAGTTCAAGAAGGGCGCGAAGGGCCGTACGTTCGCGCTGGTCAAGGCGGGCCTCGCGGGCACCTTCGCGTACAACCGCCTCAAGGCCGCGAGCAAGAACGCCAAGGGCGACCCCCTGCTCTCCAAGGCCGTCGCCCCGCTCACCGCGGGCATCGACGCCCTCAAGGACCTGCCGTCCAAGCTGCGCAAGGGCGATGGCGACGCCGCGAGTTCCTTCGACGACATCATCAACAAGGTGAAGGACGCCGGAAAGAGCGCGGGCGCGGAGGTCACGGAAAAGGTCCCGTCGGCCTCCGAGCTCACCGGCGGCTAGGAGTTCAGCTCGGCGAGCACCCGTAGCGTGTGCGGGTCCGGTGCCAGGACCAGCAGGTCCGTCACCGGGCCCTTGCGCCACAACTCCAGCCGTTCGGCGATGCGTTCGCGCGGCCCGACGAGGGAGATCTCGTCGGCGAAGGCGTCCGGCACGGCGAGGACGGCCTCCTCCTTGCGGCCGGCCAGGAACAGCTCCTGGACATGGCGTGCCTCGGCCTCGAAGCCCATACGGGCCATCAGGTCGGCGTGGAAGTTGCGTGCCGCGTGGCCCATCCCGCCGATGTAGAAGCCGAGCATCGTCTTGACGGGCAGCAGCCCTTCGGCGACGTCGTGGCAGACCCGCGCCTGCGCCATGGGCGCGACGAGGAAGGCGTCGGGTGCCGCTTCGAGCGAGGCCGTGTACACGTCCGTCCGCATCGGCGACCAGTACAGCGGCAGCCAGCCGTCCGCGATCCGCGTCGTCTGCGCGATGTTCTTCGGGCCCTCCGCGCCGAGCAGGACCGGCAGTTCGGCCCGCAGCGGGTGCGTGATCGGCTTCAGCGCCTTGCCGAGCCCCGTACCGTCGGCGCCCCGGTACGGATGGGAGTGGAAGCGCCCCGCCAGCTCAACGGGTCCTTCACGCCGGAGGACTTGGCGCACCACATCGACGTACTCCCTGGTCGCGGTCAGCGGCGACTTCGGGAACGGGCGCCCGTACCACCCCTCGACGACCTGTGGACCGGACAGCCCGAGGCCGAGCATCATCCGTCCGCCGGACAGATGGTCCAGGGTGAGCGCGTGCATCGCGGTCGTGGTCGGCGAGCGGGCGGCCATCTGCGCAACCGCCGTGCCCAGCTTGATCCTTGACGTCTGCGCGGCGATCCAGGTGAGCGGCGTGAAGGCGTCCGACCCCCATGACTCGGCGGTCCACACGGAGTCGTAACCGAGCCGCTCCGCCTCCTGGGCCAGCGGCACATGGTCCGCGGAGGGGCCGCGCCCCCAGTAACCGAGTGCGAGACCGAGCCGCATGCTGCCTCCAGGGACGAGGTGGTGACGGTACGTCAGATCCGGCGTGCGACTGTACGACAACGGCCCCCCGCCCGGAAGGGCGAGGGGCCGGTCGTGCACCGGGCGGGCGTCAGCCGCGCTGGATGCCCGAGGTGTCCTGCAGTACGCCACGGCGGCCGTCCTGCGTCTGCGCCACCAGGTTCGGACCGCGCTGCTCGACGGCCAGGTACCAGGTACCCGGCGCCAGTTCGGCGATCGGCGTCGGCGAACCGTCCTCCGCGAACAGCGGACGCGCCACTGGCACGGCGAACCAGAACGGGGAGAAGTCCCCCGCGGGCTGACCCCCCGGAGCCTGCGCCTGCTGCGGCTGGCTCGGGGCGGGCGGGGTCGGCTGGCTCGGCTGCGCGCCGTAGGGCTGACCCTGCGGCTGCGCCCCGTAGGGCTGACCCGGCTGCTGGGCGCCCGGGTAGCCGTAACCGCCCTGCGGCTGACCGCCGTAGGGCTGCCCGGCGACCTGCGGCTTCGGAGCGCCGACGAGCGCGGCGTTCAGCGCCGGGACGAGCGGGCCGGCGATCGCGGCGGCGGCCAGCACCAGAGCGGCGAGGAAGCCGAGGATGAGGCCGGCGCCGGAGTCGTCGGCGTCGATGAGCCACCACAGCAGCGTCCAGAAGGAGGCGACCGAGAACGCGACGCCAACGGTGCCGAGGTCGAGGCCCGCTACCTTGCGCGGCTGGGGAAGGGCCCGGCCGATCACGATGAGCGCGCCGCCGACCACACCGAGCATGTAGGTGCCGAGTCCGAGGCCCAGGCTGTAGTCCCAGGCGTTCGGATAGTCGATGCTGCCGCAGTAGTTGCCGCTGCAGCCGGCCAGGTCGAGGAACGAGGAGATGAAGAGCAACACCGCTGCTCCGATCACCACGCCGTCGCCTCGAGTGAGCGAGCGGATATTCACTTCACAGGTCCTTCGTCAGTCGTCTCGTCATCGGTGGAGGCGTCGCTGTCACCATGGCGCTGTCGGGCCGCGCTGTGAAGCGCGCCGTCAGGCCCTGGTGGGAAAGCGCGGGGGTGGCCCCTCATCGTAGGGAGGACACTATCGTCCGTCTGACGTGGGTGTCCGCCGGGATCCGTGCTTCAGGCACTACCCGCGCAGGAAACTCACGATTCCCTCAGAGATCCCATGCGCCGCCTTCTGCCGCCACGCGCCACTGGTCAGCAGCGCCGCGTCCTTGCTATCGCGCATGTTGCCGCACTCGATGAACACCTTGGGAACCGTTGACAGATTGAGACCGCCGAGATCCTTACGGACGACCAGACCGGTGCCGTCACCGACGTAGTTCGAGGGGGCGCTGCCCGTGTCCCGCACGAAGTTGCCCGCGATGCGCTCGCCGAGATCGCGGGAGGAGGCGACGATCGGGCGGGTGTCGGCGGCGCCCGCGTGCACGGCCCCGGGAAGGATCACGTGGAAGCCGCGGTTGCCGGCCGCCGAGCCGTCCGCGTGGATCGAGACCACCGCGTCGGCGTGTGCGTTGTTGCCGATCCGGGCCCGCTCGTCGACGCACGGCCCCCAGGGGCGGTCGCCGTCCTGGGTGAACTTCACCGTGGCGCCCTGCTCTTGCAGGATCGTGCGCAGCCGGCGCGAGACGTCGAGCGTGAACTGGGCTTCCGTGTAACCCGCGTTGGTCGATGTGCCCGTGGTGTCGCACTCCTTCCAGTTCGTACCGATGTTCACCTTGCGGTTGATGTCGGCCGAGTGCTGGAAGTTGCCCGTGTTGTGGCCCGGGTCGATGACGACGACCTTGCCCTTGAGGGGTCCGGAAGCGGCTGGGCGGGACGTGGTGGGCGTCGGGGTCGGCGTCGCACTCGGCTTCTTGCCGTCGTCCGAGGGGGAGGGCCGCGTGGTGGCGGGCGCCGAGGAGGCCGGCGAGACCGACGCGGGCGCCGCCTTGTCCGTACCGCCGCCCCCGTCGCCGGAGTCGCCCACCGCGGTGTAGACGAGCCAGCCGACCAGTGCTGTCGGCACCAGGGCGGCGACCGCGACGGTCAACGGCCCGCGCCGGGAGCGGTGCGGCTGGGGAGGATCGAAGTCAGGGCCTACGTACGACACGTCAGCCACCCTAGCGGCCGTCCAGGGTGTTCACGGGTTCCACGGCGGCGCAGCGGCGAGAGTCGTTGCCGGGAGGTCCGCCGCGGGGGTGTCCGACCGGGCCGGCGGGGCGGCGGCAGGAGTCCATCCGAACAGCCCGCCCCGCATGGGAACACAGCGTTACAACTCCGCTACATAGAGGTGCTGTTGGGTGAGAGTCGCCAGCATGGGCGCATGCACAAGACCCGCACCGCCGCAGCCGGCGTCCTTCTGTTCGCCGCACTGACCGCCTGCGGCACCACCGCGGCTCATGCCCCGGCCTCCGGACCGGCAGCGCCCCTGACCGCGCGCAGCGCGTACCAGCAGATGTCCCGCACCATGACGTCCATGGGACATTCCGGAACCGTCACCGCGACCAACGACCCGAACTACCTCCTCGGCCGCCCCGGCCAGTACACCTCGAAGATCACCTTCACCGACAGCCTCGTCCCCGCAGGTGATGTCACCGGAGCGGGCCCTGGTGACGTCGAACGCGGCGGCGCCATCGAGGTGTTCGCGAACCCGGGCGACGCGAAGACCCGCGCGGCGTACATCCGGGGTGTCACCAGGGCCATGCCCGCGATCGCCGAGTACGACTACGTCCATGGAACCGTGCTCGTCAGGGTTTCCCGGTACCTGACGCCGAAGCACGCCGCCGAGTACGAGGCTGTGGTGGCTCGCCTCTCCTGAACACCGTCGACCTGCGACACGTGCGGATCGGCCGGAGCACGTCGGCTGCTCCGGTGCTCCGGCCCGAGCCTCAGATCCCCGCTCCCGTTCGCCGCAGGACGCGCAGCGAGTCGGTCACCGAGATCTCGGTGAACGCGCCGGACTCCAGGGCCCGGAGATACACGCGGTACGGCGCCTGGCCGGTGAACTCGTCCACCGGGTCCGGGAAGACGTCGTGGATGAGGAGCAGGCCCCCTTCGGCCACATGGGGCGCCCAGCCCTCGTAGTCGCCGCTCGCGTGCTCGTCGGTGTGGCCGCCGTCGATGAAGACGAGGCCGAGGGGCGAGCCCCAGAACGCGGCGATCTGCGGGGAGCGGCCGACCAGCGCGACCACGTGGTCCTCCAGGCCCGCCCGGTGCAGCGTGCGCCGGAAGGTGGGCAGCGTGTCCATCAGGCCGATCTCCGCGTCGACCGTCTCCGGGTCGTGGTACTCCCAGCCGGGCTGCTGCTCCTCGCTGCCCCGGTGGTGGTCGACGGTGATCGCCGTGACCCCGGCCTCGCGCGCCGCGTCGGCGAGCAGGATCGCGGAGCGCCCGCAGTACGTGCCGACCTCCAGGAGCGGCAGCCCCAGCCGCCCGGCCTCGACCGCCGCCTCGTACAGCGCGAGCCCCTCCCCGAGGGGCATGAACCCCTTCGCCGCCTCGAAAGCGGCGAGGATCTCGGGCTTGGGCTCCGGCCTGGGTGCCGCGGGCATGGGGGGCCTTCCTGTCGTACGTATCCGTGGGTGCCCCATGGTGCACCAGCACCCCCGGCGCGTGGGCGACGGGGGTGCGGCGGTGATCAGGGCCGGGGCGGGGTCAGGCGGAGACGGTCTCGCCCGGCAGGGCGAGGTCCAGGTCGACCGGGCGGTCGTCGCCCGCGTGCGTCGCCGAGGACGCCAGCGGGCCGTGGCCGGTGGCCTTGGCGGCGAGGACGTAGGCGCCCTGGGCGGGCACGGCGAGCGCGTAGCTGCCGTCGTCCGCGGAGAGCGTCGCGCCCGCCTGGCGGCCGCGGCGGTCGATCAGGGTGACCTTGGCGCGGGCGACCGGGACACCGTCGGCGTTCAGGACGCGGCCGCGGAAGCCGCCGAGGATCTCCTGCGCCCGCTGGAGGGCGGCGTCCTCCTCGCTGCTGGCGCGCAGCTGCGGCTTGGCGGCCTGCCGCTGCTTCGGCAGGAAGATCGCGAACAGCAGGCCGAGGGCCACCGCGCCGGTCGCGATCAGGAACGACACCCGGAAGCCGTGCATGGTGGGGATCGCGACGCCGCCGACGTGGTTCGCCGTGTTGGCGAGCACCATGCCGACGACGGCGCTCGACACGGACGTGCCGATGGAGCGCATCAGGGTGTTGAGGCCGTTGGCCGCGCCGGTCTCCGAGGCGGGGACCGCGCCGACGATCAGCGCGGGCAGCGAGGAGTAGGCGAGGCCGATGCCCGCGCCCAGGACCACCGAGATGACGATGGTCTGCCAGGCGGCGCTCATCAGGCCGAGGCCCGCGCCGTAGCCGATCGCGATGATCAGCATGCCGAGGATGAGGGTGACCTTGGGGCCGTACTTCGCCGAGATCCGGGCGTAGACGGGCGCCGTGAACATCATCGTCAGGCCCAGCGGCGCCACGCACAGGCCCGCGACGACCATGGACTGGCCGAGGCCGTAGCCCGTGCTGGAGGGGAGCTGGAGGAGCTGGGGCAGGACGAGCGAGACGACGTAGAAGGAGACGCCGACCATGATGGAGGCGAGGTTGGTGAAGAGCACCGCGGGGCGGGCGGTGGTGCGCAGGTCCACCAGCGGAGCCTTCACGCGCAGCTCCATCAGGCCCCACAGGAGCAGGACGACGACGGCCCCGCCGAACAGGCCGAGCGTGGTGCCGGAGCTCCAGCCCCAGTCGCTGCCCTTGGTGATCGGCAGCAGGAGCAGGACAAGGCCGGCGGACAGGCCGATCGCGCCCAGCCAGTCGAAGGTGCCCTCGGCGCGCATCGGGGACTCCGGTACGACGAGGAGGGTGAGGGCGATGGAGATCACACCGAGGCCCGCGGAGCCGTAGAAGAGGGCGTGCCAGGTGGTGTGCTCCGCGACCAGGGCCGCGAGCGGCAGCGCGAGTCCGCCGCCGACGCCGATCGAGGAGCTCATCAGGGCCATCGCCGAGGCGAGCTTCTCGCGGGGCAGCATGTCGCGCATCAGGCCGATGCCGAGCGGGATCGCGCCCATCGCGAAGCCCTGGAGCGTGCGGCCCACGATCATCGGCATCAGCGCGCTGGTGAACGCGCTGACCAGCGAGCCCGCCACCATCACGGACAGGCTGGTGAGCAGCATGCGCCGCTTGCCGAAGAGGTCACCGAGGCGGCCCATGATCGGCGTGGCCACGGCGCCCGAGAGCAGCGTCGAGGTCAGCACCCAGGTGGCGTTGCTGGGCGAGGTGCTCAACAGCTCCGGCAGGTCCTTGATGACCGGGACCAGCAGGGTCTGCATGACCGCGACAACGATGCCCGCGAAGGCGAGCACCGGCACGATTCCGGCCCCGCCGGCCTTTCGCGTGCCTTGGTCCGTCGTTGTCTGGCTCATTGCGTGGGGCCTCCGGGGTGGTGAGGGGTAAACGGTGCGGAGCACTTGCTGCGGGGTATGTGCAAGGTGAACCTCGTGCGCCTGGGCAACTATTCCGTTGCTTTGAGTCGCTAATCAATTCTTGACCTTCCCATGAAGATCTGACGTTCCGTCAGGTTGTCCCGGCCGGGATCTGTTGCCGGAATGGAACGTGTTCTAGTCTGGCGCGGGTCTCTGGAGGCGTGCCGGGGACGCTCCGGGATGCGCCGGGAATGTGCAGGGGAGGAGTGTCATGAAGGCCTTCGTAGTCGGTGTGGGGATGACCAGGTTCGAGAAGCCTGAGACGCGGGAGTGGCAGTACTGGGACATGGTGAGGGAGGCGGGTAATGGCGCCCTTGTGGATGCCGGGATCCCGTACGCCGACGTCGAGCAGGTCCCGGTCGGCTACTGCTTCCAGCCCTCGACCGCGGGGCAGCGTGCCGCCTACGAACTGGGTCTGACCGGTGTGCCCGTCTACAACGTCAACAACAACTGTGCGACCGGATCCAGTGCGTTGATGCTGGCGCGGCAGTTCGTGGAGGGCGGGGTCTCGGACTGCGTGCTCGCGTTGGGGTTCGAGAAGATGAAGAGGGGGGCGTTGGGGGGTGGGGCCGACGGGGGCGACTTCAGTACGTCCCCGGTGGCTCGTCACTACGGCGTCATGGCCGCCCGGCACGGCTTCGAGATGACCCCGCCCACGGCGCAGATCTTCGGTGACGCGGCGCGTGAGCACATGGAGCGGTACGGCACGACGGAGGCGCAGTTGGCCGCCGTCGGTGCCAAGAACCACCGCCATTCGGCGCACAATCCGTACGCCCAGTTCCGGGACGTGTGGTCCGTCGACGAGATCCTCGCCTCCCGGGTCGTGCACCGGCCGCTGACCAAGCTCCAGTGCTCGCCGACCTCGGACGGGGCGGCCGCCGCCGTCGTCGTGTCCGAACGGTTCGTCGAGCGGCGCGGGTTGGGGGACAAGGCCGTCGAGATCGTCGCGCAGGCGATGACCACGGACACGGAGGAGTCGTTCGCGTCGGGGTCCTGCATCGACGTCGTGGGGCAGCCGATGTCGCGGGAGGCGGCACGTCAGGTCTACGAGCGGTCCGGGATCGGCATCGAGGACGTGGACGTCGTCGAGCTCCACGACTGCTTCTCCGTCAACGAGTTGCTGACGTACGAGGCGCTCGGCATGTGCGGGGAGGGGGAGTCCGGCAAGCTCGTCGAGTCCGGCGCCACGACGTACGGCGGGCGGTGGGTGGTGAACCCCTCGGGCGGGCTGATCTCCAAGGGGCACCCGCTGGGCGCGACCGGCATTGCCCAAGTGGCCGAGCTGACCTGGCAGTTGCGGGGGGAGGCCGGGGCTCGGCAGGTGGCGGGGGCGCGGGTGGGGCTTGCGCACAACATCGGGCTGGGAGGCGCTGCGGTGGTGACGTTGCTGCGGGTGGGGGGTGGCTGATCGCTCACGGTCCGGTGGGATGGGGGGGCGACTGCGGGCCGTGGTCGCCCACCCTGCGGGCAATCGTGCCGCTGGGGCGGCACGGGTGGGCGCAGGCGGCGCCTCGTCAGCGCCGAGTTGCGTGACCCACCCCCGGCCAGCACCCACGCCGGGTGACAAGGAAGCAGAGGGCACCCGGGGTTTGCCCACCCACCCCGGGTGCCGGTACGAGCGGGGGGTGACCGGGGTTTGCCCACCCACCCGGTGGCGCCGTCCGGCAGCGACCCCGGATGCCAAGGGAACAGCGGGCACCCGGGGTAGGAGCGTGGGCCTTGACTTCACAAGAGCGTCGCGGCACATTTCTGACGCGTCATCAGAACCGGGACGCCCGGCGTCAGTTGCTTCCCGGGGGCACAGCACCGCCTCCCATCACCTCGCCCGGCTGGAGCGACCCGCCATGCCCGACAACGCTGACCCCGCAAGACGTAACCCTTCGCCTTCCTCGGGAAGCGGCCCGTCGCGGCGCCGCGTCCTCGGCGCCGCGACCGGAGCCGGGCTCGCGCTCGCCGCCGGGCTCCCCGGGGTCGCGGGGAACGCCGAGGCGGCCGATCTCCCGCTTCTCGGAACGTACGACGTCGTCGTGATCGGTTCCGGAGCGGCCGGGATGACCGCCGCGCTCACGGCGGCGAAACAGGGGCTGAGCTGTGTCGTCGTAGAGAAGGCGGCCACCTTCGGGGGCTCGGCGGCGCGGTCGGGCGCGGGCGTGTGGATCCCGAACAATCCGGTGATCCTCGCCGCCGGCGTCCCGGACACCGCGGCCAAGGCGGCCGCCTATCTCGCGGCGGTGGTCGGGCCGGACGTCTCCGCCGACCGGCAGCAGGCCTTCCTCGGGCACGGGCCCGCCATGATCTCCTTCGTCCTGGCGAACAGCCCGCTGCGGTTCCGCTGGATGGAGGGGTACAGCGACTACTACCCCGAGCTGGCCGGCGGACTGCCGAACGGCCGCTCCATCGAACCCGATCAGCTCGACGGCAACATCCTGGGCGCCGAACTCGCCCATCTGAACCCGCCGTACCTGGCGGTCCCCTCCGGCATGGTCGTCTTCAGCGCCGACTACAAGTGGCTCGCTCTGTCCGCCGTGAGTGTCAAGGGCGCCGCCGTCGCCACCGAGTGCCTGGCCCGCGGCACCAAGGCGGCGCTGCTCGGGCAGAAGCCCCTCACCATGGGCCAGTCGCTGGCGGCGGGGCTGCGCGCCGGACTGCTCGCCGCCCAGGTGCCGGTGTGGCTCAACACCCCGCTCACGGACCTGTACTTGGAGAACGGTGCCGCCGCCGGCGCGGTGGTCACGAAGGGTGGCGCGGCGGGTCTGATCCGGGCCCGGCGCGGGGTCGTCGTGGGCTCCGGCGGCTTCGAGCACAACGCGGCCATGCGCGCGCAGTACCAGCGGCAGCCCATCGGCACGGAGTGGACCGTGGGCGCCAAGGAGAACACCGGCGACGGCATCCGGGCGGGTGAACGGGCGGGCGGCGCACTGGCGTTGATGGACGACGCCTGGTGGGGCCCGGCGATCCCGCTGCCCGGCGATCCGTACTTCTGCCTCGCCGAGCGGACCCTGCCCGGCGGCCTGCTGATCAACGCGGCGGGCGCCCGCTTCGTCAACGAGGCCGCCCCCTACAGCGATGTCGTCCACATCATGTACGAGAAGAACGCCTCCGCTCCCGACATCCCGGCCTGGCTGATCGTCGACCAGAACTACCGCAACCGCTACCTCTTCAAGGACGTCGCCCCGACCTTCACGTTCCCCGACGCGTGGTACGACTCCGGCGCCGCCCACAAGGCCTGGACCCTCGACGCGCTCGCCGGGCAGATCGGCGTCCCCGCGGCCGCCCTGCGCGCCACCGTCAACCGCTTCAACTCCCTTGCCCTGAACGGCAAGGACACCGACTTCCACCGCGGCGACAGCGCGTACGACCACTACTACACCGACCCCTCGATCCTCCCCAACTCCTGCCTGGCGCCCCTGTGGCTGGCCCCCTACTACGCCTTCAGGATCGTTCCCGGCGACCTCGGCACCAAGGGCGGCCTGCGCACCGACGCCCGGGCGCGCGTGCTGCGGGCGGACGGCTCGGTCATTCCCGGTCTGTACGCCGCGGGCAACGCCAGCGCCGCCGTCATGGGGCACAGCTACGCCGGGGCGGGCTCGACGATCGGCCCCGCCATGACCTTCGGGTACATCGCGGCGCTGGATATCGCGTCGGGGGCTTCCGGGGCGGGGGCCGTCGCGGGCTGAGGCCGGCGGCCCGCGTGTGGGCGCGGCGAAATCCTGGTGCCAGGAAACGAAATCCCGTGCGAGGAGCCCGGGGTGGTTGAGAACATGACCACCATGCTCCGCGCCGAGGAAGACACCCGATTATCCCGCCGGACCGAACCGCCGACCTGGGTGGTGGTCGCGCTCGCCTGCGCCGGGCAGTTCCTCGTCGTCCTGGACGTGTCCGTCGTGAACGTGGCGCTCCCTTCGATGCGCAGCGATCTGGGGCTGAGCGCGCCGGGCCTGCAGTGGGTGGTCAACGCGTACGCGATCGCCTTCGCCGGGTTCATGCTGCTCGGCGGACGCGCGGGCGACCTGTACGGACGCAAGCGGATGTTCCTCGTCGGGCTCGCCCTGTTCACGCTGGCCTCGCTCGGCGGCGGACTGGCGCAGGACGGCTGGCAGTTGCTCGTCGCGCGGTGCGTGCAGGGGCTGGGCGCGGCGGTGCTCGCGCCCTCGACACTGACGATCGTCACCTCCGCCGTACCGGAAGGAGCCGCACGGGCGCGGGCCATCGCGACGTGGACGGCGGTCGGCGCCGGGGGCGGCGCGGCGGGCGGCCTCGTCGGCGGACTGCTCGTCGACGGCCTGTCGTGGCGGTGGGTCCTGCTCATCAACGTGCCGGTCGGCGTCGTGGTACTGGCCGGGGCGTCCCGCTGGCTGGTGGAGAGCCGGGCCGGCGACGGGCGGCGGCTCGACCTGCCGGGCGCGCTGCTGGTGACGGCGGGCCTCGCGACCCTCGCGTACGGCATCGCACAGACCGAGGCCGAGGGGTGGGCGGCCGCCGAGACCCTCGTGCCGCTCGGCGCCGGGCTCGGCCTCGTCGGGCTCTTCCTGGCTGTCGAGGCGCGGACGAAGGCGCCCCTGATGCCGCTGAACCTGTTCCGGCTGCGCGCGGTGTCGTCGGCGAACGTGGCGATGTTCCTGTGCGGCTCCGCGATGTTCTGCATGTGGTTCTTCATGACGCTGTACGCGCAGAACGTCCTCGGCTACTCGCCGCTCAGCGCCGGTCTCGCCCTCGGGCCCAGCTCCCTCGCGGTGGTCGTGGGCTCGAAGCTCGCGCCGCGGCTCATGCCGGTGATCGGCGCGCGCAACGTCGCGGTCATCGGCACGCTGGTGGCCGCCACCGGGTTCGGCTGGCAGTCGACGATGACGGCGCACGGCACGTACGTCACCACGATCATGCTCCCCGGCATCCTGATGATGACGGGCGCGGGCCTCGGCGCGACGCCGCTGGCCTCCCTCGCCACGGCGGGCGCCCGGCCGCGGGACGCCGGGCTGGTGTCGGGCCTGGTCAACACCTCGCGCACGATGGGCGGCTCGCTCGGCCTCGCGGTCATGTCGACGATCGCGGCGGCCCGCACGGCGGGCGGTACGTCGGCCGAGGCGCTGACCGAGGGGTACGCGCTGGCGTTCCGCACGGGCGGCGTGGTGCTGCTGGGCGGGGCGGTGCTGATGCTGCTGTGGCTGCCACGAGGGATGCCCGCACGCCAGTCGTGAAAATGTGTGCGGGGAGAGGCAACGAAATCCGCGGCTCATGGACTCCTTTAGACATCTAGGAGGTGCCCATGGGGGATCGAAAGGTGGCTCTGGACGACGAGTTCCAGAGCTTTGTCATCGGCCGCTGGCCGCGGCTGATGCGTACGGCGTTTCTCCTCACGGGGGAGCAGCACGCCGCCGAGGACCTGGTCCAGTCGACGCTCGAACAGGTCTTCGTGGCGTGGCGCAGGGTCGCCTCCGCCGACGACCCGGAGGCGTACGTACGGCGCGTGATGATCAACGGGCACGCCCGCAGACACCGCAGGCGCCTCAAGGAGTTCCTGGCACCGAAGGACGACTCCGGCCTGACCCACGAGCTGCCCGACACCGGTGACCGCATCGCCCAGGCCGACGACCGCAGCGCCCTGCTGAAGGCGCTCGCCCAGCTGCCGCCGAGGCAGCGCGAAGCGGTGGTGCTGCGGTACTGGGAGGACCTGAGCGAGACCCAGACGGCAGAGGCGATGGGCTGCTCGGTGGGCTCGGTGAAGAGCAACGCGGCCAAGGGGATCGCGAAACTCCGCGCCATACCGGGGCTGGCCGAGATGGTGACGAACGGAGGGCGCACGTGATGAGCGAGGACCGAGAGACGAGCCACGAGATGACGCACAGGGACATCGCCCTTCTGCTGGCCGATGCTGCGGACGAGGTCGAGATCGGTATAGCCCCCTACCAGCAGGTGGTCCGCGGCGGACGCCGCCGCAGGACCCGCCGCTACCTGGTCGCGGCCGCCGCCGCCCTGGTCATCGCCGGTTCGACGGGAACGCTGGCGCTGGCCGGCGGATTCGGCGGCGACGGAGACCGCGTGGAACCTCCGGCCACCCAGCCGCCGACCGCCGAGCAGCGGCATGTGTACGCCCCGCAGCGCACGACGCTGGCGTCCGGGACCGACAAGGGCAAGGAGTGGCGGGTCACCATCGACGTCTGGGGGACGGCGAAGAATGACGTGGAAGCGGAGGGCCAGCTGGAGGCCCTGGGCGAATACGGGAACAGAGGGGAGTCGGGGGCGAAGACCGCCTCCGACCTCATCGGAAAGCGCCTGTTCTTCGTCCACCTGATGCTGGGCGACGAGCAGTGGACCAAGACGTGGGGGGAGTTCACGAAGGGGGAGACCGACTCGGGCACGGACCTCATCTCCGCCGCGCTGCCGTTGGAGTCCAACAAGACCGTGAAGGACGGCTCCGACCAGCGCCTCGTCATCGGCCGCGTCGCCAGGACCGCCCAGCAGGTCACCTGCACCTGGCAGGACGGTACGACGCAGATCGCCCCCCTGACCACCAGGAACCGCGGCTTCAACGCCGACTTCCGGCCCTACATCCGCCCGGCCGACGGCTCCCCGTCCAACTGGTTCGTCTGCCTCGCACCGCAGGGCAAGACGTACAAGAACGCGGAGGTGACGAACTAGCGGGGGGTTCTGCGGGCGTCAGGAGCGGCGGCCGGTTCTCTACGGGGGTGGGGGTCGGCCCGCGGTCAGAGCCAGCCCTGCTGCCGGGCCTCCCGCATCGCCTCCATGCGGTTGCGGGTGCCCGTCTTGCCGATCGCGGAGGAGAGGTAGTTGCGGACCGTCGACTCGGAGAGGTGGAGCTTGTCCGCGATGTCGGCGACGGTGGCCCCGTCCACGGAGGCCTTCAGTACGTCGCACTCGCGGGCGGTGAGCGGATTGGGCCCGGCGCTCAGCGCGGCGGCGGCGAGCGCCGGATCGATGACGGTCTCACCGGTCAGCACCCGCCGGATCGTCTCGGCCAGCTCCTCGACGGGGCCGTCCTTGACGAGGAACCCCGCGGCCCCCGCCTCCATGGCCCGGCGCAGATACCCGGGCCGCCCGAAGGTGGTGAGGATCAGCACCCGGCAGTCCGGCGCCTGCTCACGCAGCTCGGCGGCGGCGTCGAGCCCGCTCATTCCCGGCAGTTCGATGTCGAGGAGCGCCACGTCCGGGCGGTGCAACAGCGCCGTGTCCACGATCTTGTCCCCGGCCGCCACCTGTGCCACGACCTGGATGTCCGGCTCCATCCCGAGCAGCAGGGCGAGGGCGCCCCGCATCATCCCCTGGTCCTCGGCGAGCAGCACTCTGATGGACTTGGCGGGACGGTGGTCCCGGGGCATCTCGTTCACGGGCCAAGGGTAGGGGCCCCGGGGGTCATTCGGGCTTCTGCCAGACGAGGACCTCGAGGCTGGCGTTCGCGGCTTCGGGGTGCACGGCGGTCACGGTGACGAGCGCGGGACGTCCGTCGCCAGTGATCACGCAGACTTTGCGTCCCGCGGGAACGAAGACGTCGGCCTGCGGCTGGGTCTTCACCAGAAGGGTGCATTCCGCAGAATCGGGATTCTGCCCCTGAGGGACTACGGACATGCTGTCGCTCAACAATTCGGCTTCTTGCTCGTCCTTGATTGAGTACAGCCGGATGTCGTTCTCGCCGTCGTCCTCGGGGGGAGTCAAGTCCAGATCGAATTGATCCGAGATGAGGAGCGGCCCCGACCATCGCACCGAAGGGGAACCCGAAGAAGGGGGCTTTGTGCCGGGCGCTCCGGATGAGGCAGGTGTGGTTGCCGTGACGGTAGTTGTGGCCGTCACCGTCGCGACACTTGCGGCGGGGGACGCGACTCCGGCCGCCGGTAAGCCGATGAAGCCCACCAGGAAGGTGAGGGCACCGGTCGCGGCGGTGATGAGGGTGGCTATCGCCGTCCAGTGCTCGGCTGGCTTATTGGCGCGGGGCTGAACAGGAGGTTGAGCAGGAGGTGGTGGAGTGGGATATGCCATGAGTTCCCCCGATCAGCGTGTAGAGCGCAAGTGTTCCACCTCGCTGTTCGCGCGCATTGCTCTCGTCATGTTCTGTGACATGGTTGTGCTTTTACTCTCTGTGCGGCTTTGGCCTGGAATTCCGGGAATTCAGGGGCTGTTATGTCGTGTGCATCGAAGGGCCGTTCGCCGAGACGCCGTTCACCGCCACGTCATTCATCGAAGGGTCGGCGATCTCCACCGGGAGTTCCGCCGTCACCCGGAATCCGGTTCGGGAGCCCGGTCCCGCGTTCAGGGAACCGCCGGCCGCCGCGAGGCGTTCCGTGAGGCCCTTCAGGCCCGTGCCGCCGATGCCCTCGGCGGTGGGCCGGGAGGGGGTGCCGGTGCCGTTGTCGTTGATGGTGAGGCGTACGTGGCCGGGCGCGCCGTCGACGGTGATCTCGCAGCGGGTCGCGCCGCTGTGGCGCAGGACGTTGGTGACCGCCTCGCGGACCACCCAGCCCAGCAGCGCCTCGGCCTGGGGACCGAAGGGCGGGCCCGACTGGCGTACGACGGGGTCGACTCCCGCCGCGGACAACGCCGAGCGGGCGCGGTCCAGTTCGGTGGCGAGGCTGCCCTCGCGGTAGCCCGTGACCGCCTCGCGGATCTCCGTGAGGGCCTGGCGGCCCACCGACTCGATGTCCGTGATCTGGAGGAGAGCCGCCTCCAGGTCACGCGGGGCCAGCCGACGGGCGGCCTCCGACTTGACCACGATCACCGAGAGTGTGTGGCCGAGCAGGTCGTGCAGATCGCGGGAGAAGCGGAGGCGTTCCTTCTCGACGGCGCGGCGGGCCAGTTCCTCGCGGGCCGCGCGCAGGTCCCGTACGGCTTCGGCAAGGGAGAGGATCGCCGCCGTCACCATCGTCGAAAGGAACGTGCCGTAGGCGACGTTCAGCGCGTCCCAGCCGTCCCGGACCGCGGAGACCGCCGCGGCCAGCGCGGTGAGGGCGAGTCCGGTCCGGCCCAGCCACGGGCCCCGCATGACGGCACCGGCGGCCAGCCCCAGCAGCGGGAAGAAGTACAGCCAGCTGCCGCCGTACCCGATGGCGAGCGCGCAGGTGACCAGGCCCATCAGCACCAGTGCCACCCGCGTGGAGCGGGCCTGACGTGTCTCCTTCACGAAGGAGCGGAACGTCACGTAGATGTAGAGCGAGTTGAAGGCGAACAGACCGATGGCGCCGATCCAGGGCTGCGGGGTCTCGCCGTGGAGAAGGTTGGAGAAGGCGCCCAGTCCCATCAGCAGCCATGGCAGCAGGGCGAAGCCGGTGGGCGGCGGGCCCGGATCCTCCGGCATCTTCCCGCCGCTGCTTTGGGCGGCCCGCTTCTCGGCCTTGAACCGCTCCATGTCGGCCTTCCAGCGCGCCTGTGCCGCCCGCCACTCCTTCACCTGGCAGGTGACCCCTCGCATCCAGGACATGTCCTCGCCCCCCGTTCAGACGGTCCGCGCGGACCGACGGTACGAGACCACAGCGTACGAACCGAACAGCAGCAGCCAGGCCGTGAGCACCGCCACCGCGCCCAGGGCCGGAGCGTGGCCGTCGGCGACCGAGGTACCGAGCTGGGCGAAGCGGTTGGTGGGCGTGTAGACGGCCAGCGAGCGCAGCCAGGAAGGGAAGAGGGCGAGCGGGAACCAGAGGCCGCCGACCACCGCGAGCCCCAGGTTGCACACCATGTTCGCGACGCCGGTCGTCTGCGGGGTCAGCCGGTAGCCGTTGCCGAGGCCGAGCAGGGTGAAGGGAATCGAGCCGAGCCACAGCAGCACCGCGATCGCCGCCCACTGCCAGACGTCCAGGCGTACGCCGTTGACCAGGCCGCCCGCCACCAGCACCGCGACGATCGCGGGCAGCACGGTCACCGAGCCGGTCAGCGCCCGGCCGAGCACCACCTCGCGCGGGGTCATCGGCGTCACCCGCAACTGCCGCAGCCAGCCGATCCCCTTGTCCTCGGCGACGCCGCCACCGGTGTTCAGGGCCGAGCCCACCGCGCCGTACGCGGCCATGCCGACCATGGAGGCCGTCTTCCAACTGCTCTCGTTCTCACCGAGGTTGGTGAAGAGCAGATACATCATGACCGGCATCGCGATGCCGCCGATCACAAAGCCGGCGTCGCGCAGCGTCCGGCGTACTTCGAGCCGCAGATAGTCGAGCATCACACCGTCTCCAGCACAGTCGAGTCGGTCGAGGTGAGGGCCAGGAAGGCGTCGTCCAGCGACGCGGGGGTCACTTCCAGGGCGCGGATCGCGCCCAGTTCCGCGAGCGCGACCACCGTCGCGTCGGAGTCGTCCGTGCGCAGCCGCGCCCGGTCCCCGCTCACCTCCACGGACACCACGCCGGGCAGCAGGGTCAGCCCCTCCGTGGAGCGGCCCGCGAGGTCGAAGGAGACGAGGTTGCCGCCCGCGGACCGCTTGAGCTGCTCGCCGGTGCCGTCGGCCACGATCCGGCCGCGGTCGATGACGAGGATCCGGTCGGCGTGCGCGTCGGCCTCCTCCAGGTAGTGCGTGGAGAACAACACCGTGTGGCCACGGCGGGCGTAGGCCCGCATCGACTCCCAGAACGCGTGCCGCGCCTCCACGTCCAGCGCGGCTGTCGGCTCGTCGAGCACGATCAGCGCCGGGTTCCCGGCGAGCGCCACCGCGAACCGCACCCGCTGCGCCTGCCCGCCCGACAGCCGGTCGGCGCGCCGCCCCGCCAGATCCGCGATGCCCGCGCGCTCCAGCGCGTCGGCCACCGGCAGCGGCGCGGGGTAGCGCCCGGCCATGAAGGAGACCAGCTCCCGCACGGTGACGCGGGGCACCGGCCGCGTCTCCTGGAGCATCGCGCCGACGCGCCCGGCGCGCACCGACTCCTCCGGGGGTCCGCCGAAGAGGGCGACCGAGCCCTCGTCGGGCTCGTTCAGGCCGAGGAGGAGGGAGATCGCCGTCGACTTGCCCGCTCCGTTGCGGCCGAGCAGCGCCACCGTTTCGCCGACCGCCACCTCCAGGTCGATGCCGTCCACGGCGCGCACCGCGCCGAAGGTCTTGACCGCCCCGGTGAAGGACACGGCGGGCGGTGTCCCAGTCGTCTTCGTCATGGGTATGACGCTACGAAGCGGAGATGGGGGCCGGGCAGACGCAGTTGTACGGAATCGGGCGGGACAAATGTCACGGCCCCGCCTACGCCGGGCGCGGATCCGCAGAGCGTCAGGGTCTTGGATCTGACATGGCGTCAGTAGTCTTCACAAGTGCTGGGCGCTGGGCTATACAAGGGTTCGCCGGACTGGAACGCGTTCTAGAACGGGCGGGTTCCCCGGCCCAGTGTCGACCTCGGTGCGGCCGACGGTGCGGACGGCCGCACCGAGGTCTTGTGTGCTCCGGCCCGATCCGCCGGACAGGCCCAACTGATCAGGAGCCCCATGCCCATTGACGCCGCCAAGGCCGTCGCCGCAGCGCCCCGGACCGGTGAGATCACCTGGGGTCACAAGGATGTCCAGCTCTACCACCTGGGCCTGGGCGCAGGGCTGCCCGCGACCGGCCCCGACGAGCTGCGCTACACCCTTGAATCCCGGCTGCATGTGCTGCCCAGCTTCGCCACCGTCGCGGGCGCCGGCTCGCCGGGCGTGATCAGCGGCCTGTCCATGCCCGGCGTCGAGGTCGACCTCGCCCGTGTCCTGCACGGCGGCCAGAGCGTCGAGGTGCACCGCCCGATCCCCGTCGAGGGCAGGGCCGACGCCACCTCGCGGATCGCGGCCGTGTACGACAAGGGCAAGGCCGCGATCCTGGTGATGCGCACCGAAGTCGCCGACGCTGACGGCCCGTTGTGGACGAACGACGCCCAGATCTTCGTACGCGGAGAGGGCGGCTGGGGCGGCGACCGCGGCCCCTCCACCCGGCTGGAGGCCCCGACCGGCCCGCCGGACAGGACGGTCGAGCGTCCGATCCGCGAGGACCAGGCCCTGCTCTACCGGCTCTCCGGCGACTGGAACCCGCTGCACGCCGACCCCGAGTTCGCCAAGCTCGCCGGGTTCGACCGGCCGATCCTGCACGGCCTGTGCACCTACGGGATGACCCTCAAGGCGGTCGTCGACACCGTCCTCGGCGGCGACGTGGCCCGCGTCCGCTCGTACACCACACGCTTCGCCGGGGTCGTCTTCCCGGGGGAGACGCTGCGCATCCGGATGTGGCGGCGGGAGGGCGGGGTCCAGCTGGCGGTGAGCGCGGTGGAGCGGGACGACGCGCCGGTGCTGGCCGACACCGTCGTCGAACACTCGTGAGTCCAGCCCATTTCTGAGGGGAGCCGCACCATGCGCGCAGCCGTACAGCACGAGATAGGCCAGGACAAGCTCGAAGTACTCGACGACGTCGAGGCGGTGGGCTTTGGTCCGGGCCGGGTGAGGATCCGGGTGCGGGCCACCGGACTGTGCCACTCGGACCTGTCCGCGATGAGCGGTGTCCTGCCGCAGCCCGCGCCGTTCGTACCCGGCCACGAAGGCGCAGGCGAGATCCTCGAAGTCGGCGAGGGCGTCGGCCACTTGAAGGCCGGGGACCGGGTCGTCGTCTGCTGGCTCCCGGCCTGCGGTGTCTGTCCCGCCTGCAAGCGAGGCCAGACCGAACTGTGCCTGGCCGGGTTCATGAACGCGGGCACGCCCAACTTCAAGCGCCCCGGCGGTGACGTCTTCGGCTTCGCGGGCACCGGCACCTTCGCCGAGGAGGTCGTCGTCGACGCGGGCTGCGCCGTGCCGATCCCCGACGACGTGCCCTTCGACATCGCCGCCCTCATCGGCTGCGGCGTCACCACCGGCCTCGGCGCCGCGCTCAACACCGCCGACGTGGAGGCCGGTTCATCGGTCGCCGTCATCGGCTGCGGCGGCGTCGGCATCTCCGCCATCCAGGGCGCCCGGCTCCGGGGAGCCGCCGAGATCGTCGCCGTCGACCCGGTCGCCTCGCGCCGCGAGGCCGCGCTCAGGTTCGGCGCCACCCAGGCGGTCTCGCCCGACGAACTCCCCGGCGCCAAGCAGTCGGTGACCGCGGGCGAGGGCTTCGACTACGTCTTCGAGGTCGTCGGCAGGTCGGCCACGGCACGGACGGCGTACGAGAACACCCGGCGCGGCGGCACCCTCGTCGTCGTCGGCGCCGGCGCCATGGACGACTTCCTCCAGCTCAACATGTTCGAGCTGTTCTTCGACGAGAAGCGGATCCTGCCCTCGATGTACGGCGGCGGCGACGTCCTGCGGTCGTACGAGCGGACCATCGCGCTGTGGCGGGCCGGCCGTATCGACCTGGAGAGCCTGATCACCCACCGGGTGCCGCTGGCCGAGATCAACGAGGCGCTGGACCAGATGCGGACAGGTGTCGCGCTGCGTACGTGCATCGAGATCTGACCCCCACAACCGTTAGGGACCTTGATGTCACTGCCACTTGAAGGGCTGTCCGCGATCGTCACCGGCGCGGGACGCGGCCTTGGACGTACCGAGGCCCTGGAACTCGCCCGCCTCGGCGCGGCCGTCGTCGTCAACGACTACGGGCAGCCCGGCCGGGACGGCTCCGGCGCGGCGTCCGCCGCGCCCGCCGAGGAGGTCGCCGCCGAGATCCGTGCCGCGGGCGGCAGCGCCGTCGCCCACACCGGTGACGTCTCCGACCACGAACAGGCCCGTGCCCTGGTCGAGTTGGCGGTCGGCGAGTTCGGGAAGCTGGACATCCTGGTCAACAACGCGGGCATCCTGCGCGACCGGATGGTCTTCTCGATGACCGAGGACGAGTGGGACTCCGTCATCCGGGTCCACCTCAAAGGCCACTTCAACACCACGCACTTCGCGTCCGTGCACTGGCGGGCGCGGTCCAAGGCGGCGGACGGGCCGGTGTACGGGCGGATCGTGAACACCTCGTCCGAGGCCTACCTCGCCGGCTCGGCCGGACAGCCCAACTACGCGGCGGCGAAAGGCGGAATCGTCGGGTTGACCACGTCCACGGCGCACGCGCTCGCGAAGTACGGCGTGACCGCCAACGCCATCTGCCCGCGCGCCCGCACCCGGATGACCGAGGACGTCTTCGCGGGCTTCTCCGCACCGGACGAGGGCCTGGACCCCCTCGCCCCCGAGCATGTCGCCCCGCTTGTCGGCTACTTGGCCTCACCCGCGGCCGCGCACGTCAACGGCCAGCTCCTCGTCGTGCACGGCGGCATGGTCGCGATCGTCGAACGCCCACGGGTGGCCGCCAAGTTCGACACCAAGCAGGACGCCTTCACCTACGACGAGCTGGACGCGCTGCTCACCCCGCACTACGCGCAGCGCCCCGGCGGCGAGACCTTCGCGGCGCCGGAGGTGCTGGGACTCAAGCGGGGCCAGGACCCGGGCTCTCCGGGTCGCTGAGCAGCCGCCCGTCCGTGGGCGGGGAGCCCCGCACAGAACGGCCCCGTCCGTCGGATGACGGAGGGGGCCGTGTACTACCTGTTTCTTGACGTTCCGTCAGAAACCCTGGAGATCCCGGGACTTCAGAACGTCATGCCGGCCTGCCCGGACGGCTTGCGGTGGCGCCCACGAGGGGTCGCCTCGTCGTCCTGGGCGGAGACCGGCCCCCGGTGCTTGCCGTGGCCCATGTCCAAGGCCGTGGCCTCGTGGGCGTCGGTGGCCGGTGGTTCCATCGTGATCGTGTCGCTCATCGGAAAGTTCACCCCGTAAATACATGATCCTTCTGTACAACCGGGGGAGTCTAACCGGCGGCGACAGGCCTCTCATCAGGGGCCACCGGCGTGTCGGCAGGAGCAATCACCGGCTGCACATCATCAGGGATCACCGGCTTCGCGCCTTCAGGGGGCACCGGCTTCACGCGAGCCACCACCCGCCCCGTGAGCGGCGCCTGCTGCAACGGCACCGGCCGCGCCACGACGGGCCCCGGAGGACCCGGATCCGCCGGCTGCGACGACGCTTGTCGCGCCGTCGCCGCCGTACCGTCCGGACCCGGATCCCCCGGCCCCGCGTCCCCCGCCCCCGTGGGTGCCTCCACCCGTGTCACGCCGCACGGCACCGCCCCCGTCGCGTACGGCAGATGAAGCACCCCGTCCTTGGTCCACAGCCCGGCCCCCGCCAGCCATCCCTCCGGCGCCCGGAGATGGTGGACCCGCCGGTCGGCGGGCCGCCACAGGCCCACCCAGCTCCCGGCCGCCCCGTCGATGCGCAGCGCCACCCCGCAGCTCTCCGGGGTCAGCACCTGCCCCGGCTGGATCGCGAACGGCGTCACCGCGCAATCCCCCATGCGCAGGCACTCCGGGAAGCGGACCGGCAGGGTGCTCCCCAGCACGCCCCAGCCCAGCCGGTCGTGGCCCGGCGACGGCGCGTCCGAGCGGATCAGCAGCAGTCCGCTGTCGGCGTCCGCGAGGAGCAGCCGGTCGTTGCTGTCCTCCGCGATCTGCAGCAGCGGCGACACCTCGCCGCCGCGCTCCAGGTCGACGACCACCGTCTTCGTCCGGCCGCCGCTCTCCCGGTCCAGGGCCAGCAGCCGCCCCGTGCGGTCCAGCCACACCCCGCCCGAGCAGCGCCCCGGGATCTCGGCGAGGTGCTCGGGCCCGAAGGCGCCGCCCGCGACCAGCCAGACGGCGGTCGAGCTCCGGCCGACGGCCAGGGCGTACGCGAGCTCGCCGCCCGGCGCGGGCGGCAGCAGCCGCAGCCGGGTGCCCTCGTCCGGGCACTCCACCGCGCCGAGCAGCAGCTCGCCGGTGCCGGGCCCGGTCGGGTACAGCAGCGAGAACGTGTGCCGGGCGCCCGTCAGCCGGCGGATCAGCACCCGCCCGTCGTTCATCGGCGCCACCTCGGTGCCGGGCTCCTCGGGCTGGTTGCCGGGCAGCGGGACGGCGTACGGCTCGGGGCCGTCGAGCGTCCACCGCTCCGGGTACCAGCACCCGCCGCCGTGGGTGAGACGCGCCCCGTACGTCCCGTCGGCGGTGATCACGCAGGCAGGCCGGGCGACCCACTCGCTCCCGTCGCCGACGTTCTCCGCGCTGTCCACAGGATCCGCGTTCTCCGCCACGTCCGCCACGTCCGCTGTGTCCGCCACGTCCGCGCTGTCGGACATGTCCGCCGTCTCCGGCGCGGACAATGAGAGTCCCCCCTGCTCGAACGAAGCCGAGAGCTCGGGGGAGGCACAGGCCGTCATGGTTCGATCACCTCCGGCGACGAAGCTAGTTTTCGTACGCACAGACGTGGGACCGACGAGCGGCCGCTTCACACATAAGGGTGGCCATGTCGTGATTCGCCTGAGGAAACGGGGGCGCATGTGCTGATCGGGGTGCGCCGCCTGGAAGTTGGCGGTCCCGAATCTTTCACCAAAGATCACCGCGACCATCAATCGAGCAGCCACGACGGCGAGCAACCACCTCCGCGAGAGCGGCGCCGGTTCAGGCGCAAGGGAGGTGCCAGGTAGCCTTTTATACGTGCCCCGTCTGTCTGAAGTCCTCGCCGCGCTCGACGCGCTCTGGCCTCCCGAGCGGGCCGAGGGATGGGACGCGGTCGGCACCGTCTGCGGCGACCCGGACCAGAGCGTGTCCCGCGTGCTCTTCGCCGTCGACCCCGTGCAGGAGATCGTCGACGAGGCGGTGAAGCTGGGCGCCGACCTGCTGGTCACCCACCACCCGCTCTACCTGCGCGGTACGACGACGGTCGCGGCGAGCCACTTCAAGGGCCGCGTCGTCCACACCCTCATCAAGAACGACATCGCGCTGCACGTCGCGCACACCAACGCCGACCGCGCCGACCCGGGTGTCTCGGACGCCCTCGCCGGCGCGCTGGACCTGCGGGTCCTGCGCCCCCTCGTGCCGGACCCGACCGACGCCGAGGGACGCCGGGGCCTCGGCCGAGTCTGTGAACTGGACCGTCCGGTGACCGTCCGCGAGTTCGCAGCGCGCGCCGCGCAGCGGCTGCCGGCCACCGCGCAGGGCATCCGTGTCGCGGGCGACCCCGACCAGCTCGTGCGGACCGTCGCCGTCAGCGGCGGCTCCGGCGACAGCCTCTTCGACGACGTACGCGCCGCCGGCGTCGACGCCTTCCTCACCGCGGACCTGCGCCACCACCCGGCGTCCGAGTTCCTTGCGGATCGCGCCCACAGTCCCCACACTCCTCTCGCGCTGCTCGACGCGGCGCACTGGGCCACCGAATGGCCCTGGTGCGAGCTGGCCGCCGCCCAGCTCGACGAGATTTCCGACCGCCATGGCTGGGACCTGCGGGTCCATGTCTCCAAGACGGTCACCGACCCCTGGACCGCCCACGCGGCCTCACCGCTTCCCACACCTTCAGGAGCCCCCAACTGAACGCCGCGCCCGCCGACCAGATCCGACTTCTCGACGTCCAGGCACTCGACGCCCGCCTGCAGCAGCTCACGCACCGGCGGAAGTCGCTGCCCGAGCACGCCGAGATCGAATCGCTGAACAAGGACCTCGTCCAGCTGCGCGACCTGCTCGTCGCCGCGCAGACCGAGGAGAGCGACTGCGCCCGTGAGCAGACCAAGGCGGAGCAGGACGTGGACCAGGTGCGTCAGCGCGCCACCCGCGACCAGCAGCGCCTCGACTCCGGCAACGTCACCTCGCCCAAGGACCTGGAGAACCTCCAGCGCGAGATCGTCTCGCTCGCCAAGCGCCAGGGAGACCTGGAGGACGTCGTCCTGGAGGTCATGGAGCGCCGTGAGTCCGCGCAGGAGCGGGTCGCCGAGCTGACCGAGCGGGTCTCCTCCGTGCAGGCGAAGATCGACGACGCGACCGGCCGCCGCGACTCCGCGTTCGAGGAGTTCGACGGCGAGGCCGCCACGGTGACGAAGGAGCGCGAGGTCATCGCCGCCTCCGTCCCCGCGGACCTGCTGAAGCTCTACGACAAGCTCCGCGTGAAGGAGGGCGGCGTCGGTGCGGCCCGTCTCTACCAGCGCCGCTGCGAGGGCTGCCGTCTGGAGCTCAACATCACCGAGGTCAACGAGGTGAAGGCGGCCTCTCCCGACACGGTGCTGCGCTGCGAGAACTGCGGCCGGATCCTGGTGCGCACGTCCGAGTCCGGCCTGTAAGGAGCTTCGGGGTGCGGGAGTTCATCGTCGAGGCCGACGGCGGTTCCCGGGGCAACCCGGGGCCCGCGGGCTACGGCTCCGTGGTCATCGACGCGGCCACGGGGGAGACGCTGGTGGAGGTCGCCGAGTACCTCGGGATCGCCACCAACAACGTCGCGGAGTACCGGGGCCTGGTGGCCGGGCTGAAGGCGGCCCGCGAGCTGGACCCCACCGCCTCGGTCCGGGTCCGGATGGACTCCAAGCTCGTCGTCGAGCAGATGTCCGGGCGCTGGAAGATCAAGCACCCGGACATGAAGCCCCTCGCGGCCGAGGCCGCCCGCGTCTTCCCGCCGTCCCAGGTGACGTACGAGTGGATCCCGCGCGCGGAGAACAAGCACGCGGACCGGCTGGCCAACGAGGCGATGGACGCGGGCAAGCGGGGCGAGCAGTGGTCACCGTCGGCGTCGACGGCCGAACTGGACGCCCGCGCCGCCCGGGCCGCGGGGCCCGAACCGTCGGGCCCGCCCGGAGACGCGGCCGCAGGCGCGGCGAAGGCCCGCGCGGCGCTGGCCGGCGCGCGGGGACCGTCGACGGCTCCGGATACGGGCACGTCCTCGGGCGGGGCCGCCTCCGGTACGTCGGACGGTGGCGCCTCCGGTACGTCCGGTGTCCCCGTGTCGTCCGGTGAGTCCGACTTCCTTCTCTCGCCCGGTGGTGGAGCCGCGAAGGGCCGTGCCGATGTGCGGGCCGCGCGGAACGTGGCCGCCGGGGCGCAGGCCGCCGCTCAGCCCGCCGGGGCGCCGTCCGTCGGCTGGGGTGCTCCTGCCGACATGGGGGCGCCCGCCACCTTCGTACTGCTGCGGCACGGCGAGACCCCGCTGACGCCGCAGAAGCGGTTCTCCGGCAGCGGTGGCGCCGATCCGGCGCTGTCCGCGGTGGGCCGGGAGCAGGCCGAGCGGGCCGCTGCGGCGCTGGCCGCACGCGGCACGATCCAGGCGATCGTCGCGTCGCCGCTCACCCGCTGCCGCCAGACCGCGCAGGCCGTCGCCGACCGGCTCGGGCTCGACGTGGTCGTCGAGGACGGGCTGCGCGAGGCCGACTTCGGCGCCTGGGAGGGCCTGACCTTCGGCGAGGTGCGCGAGCGCCACCCCGAGGACCTGAACACCTGGCTCGCCTCGGCGGACGCCGAACCGACCGGCGGCGGCGAGAGCTTCGAGGCGGTCGCCCGGCGCATCGCCGTCACCCGCGACAAGCTCATCGCCTCGTACGCGGGCCGCACGGTCCTGCTCGTCACCCACGTCACGCCGATCAAGACCTTCGTACGGCTCGCCCTCGGCGCCCCGCCGGAGTCCCTGTTCCGGATGGAGCTGTCGGCGGCCTCGATCTCGGCGGTGGCGTACTACGCGGACGGCAACGCGAGCCTACGGCTGCTGAACGACACGTCGCACCTGCGCTGAGGCCGTCCCCGACGGCGGGTGGCTACCGACGGGTGGCGCGCGCCCGCAGGATCTCCGCCGTCTCCCGGTCCGCCGGGAGGAACGCCTCCAGGTGGAGCTCGGCGAGGGTGACGTCCACCGCCGTCGCGAAGGACGTCAGAGTCGTCAGCAGTCTCAACTCGCCCTCCGCGCACCGCAGTCGCAGCGGGACGGCGAAGCCGAGATAGTCCGCGCCGGGCTCGCTCCGCGGCACGTACCCGTCCAGCTCCTCGGCCAGCGCGTCGAGGAGTGGATCGGGGCTGCGTACGGCGCGGGCCCGCAGGTTCTCCACGATGTGCCGGCCCCAGGCGTCCAGGTTCACCACCCGGGACGCCATGCCGCGCGGGTGCAGCGCGAGCCGCAGCACGTTCACCGACGGCCCGAGCAGCGCCGGGTCGGCCCCTTCGGTGAGGACGTCGAACGCCTCGTTGGCCGCGACGAGTTCACCCCGTGGCCCCGCCACCAGCGCCGGATACGGCAGATGCCCATCGAGGATGCTGTCCAGCGCCTCCCTAACCGGCTTGAGCGCGGCCGCGTCGAGAGCCGACTCGGCGAACGCGGGCGCGTAACCGGCCGCCAGCAGCAGGGAGTTGCGCTCCCGCAGGGTCAGGCCCAGTGACTCGGCGAGCCTGATCACGATCTCCCGGCCGGGCACCGACCGCCCGCGCTCGATGAAACTGACGTACCGCTGGGTCGTCCCCGCCCGCGAGGCGAGCTCCAGCTGACTGACCCGGCGGGCGGTGCGCCAGCGCAGCAACTCCCGGGCGAACGGGGGCGTTTCGATGATGGTCGCGGTCATGACTCAGTTGTACGTCATGGGTACGACAACCGACCTTCGAACGGACCCGGGTTGCCCCGTCATACCCCGCCGGGAATTGAGCGGCTCACCCCGCCCGAGCAGCATGGACGCATCCACGGAGCCCCGATCCAAGGGCTCGCCGCAGGAGTTCACCCCAGGGGGCGAAGATGCGCACGTACCACCTTCAGACGCTCGGCACCGTCGACGGGATCGTCCACCGCGACTCCGAGCCGCGCCCGGAACCCGGCCCCCGTGACATCGTCGTCCGCGTCCGTGCCGTCTCCCTCAACAAGCGCGATCTGCTGATCCTGAAGGGGACTTACCCGCTGAAGGCCGTTCCGGACGTGATCCCGGTGAGCGACGGTGCGGGCGAAGTCGTCGCGGTGGGCGGGGAGGTGACCCGGTTCAAGGTCGGCGACCGGGTGATGGGGACGTACTTCCCGAACTGGCGCGACGGGCGGATCACCGCGGCGCAGTTCGACCAGCCGGGCGCCAGCCTGAGCGGCATGCTCGCCGAGTATGTTCGCCTCGACCAGGAGGCGGCGGTGCGCGTTCCGGACCATCTGACCTGGGAGGAGGCGGCCTGTCTGCCCTGCGCCGGGGTCACCGCGTGGCACGCCCTCACCGGCGGCGAGCCGCTCCTGCCCGGCCAGACCGTGCTGACGCTGGGCACCGGTGCGCTGTCCCTCTTCGTGGTGCGGTTCGCCAAGGCGCTGGGCGCCGAGGTCATCGCGACGACCTCCAGCGCGGCCAAGGCGGACCGCCTCAAGGCGCTCGGCGCGGACCACGTCGTCAACTATGTGGAGAACCCCGAATGGGGCGCGGCCGTACGGGAGTTGACCGGCGGCCGGGGCGCCGACCTCGTCGTCGAGACCAACGGCCCCGAGACCATTGAGCAGTCGATGCGCGCCTCAGCCCTCTACAGCCAGATCGTGCTGCTGATCACCGGCAGCCCGCGCAGGTCCGGCATCGAGATCTCCAACGCGGCGTACGCGGCGAGCCTGGCCACCATCCGCCGCGTCTTCGTCGGCAGCCGCACCCACTTCGAGGCCATGAACCGGGCCGTCTCCCTGCACGGCATCCGCCCGGTGATCGACCGCGTCTTCGGCCTCGACGAGGTCCACGAGGCGTTCCGGTACTACGAGGGCGGTACCGCCTTCGGCAAGGTCGTCATCAGCATGGCCTGAGTGATCCGTATGGCCTGAGCGGTCAGCATGGCCTGAGCGCCGCCGCCTCCCGGGCCAGCGCCTCCACCCGCCCCCAGTCCCCGGCCGCGACGGCGTCCCCCGGAAGCATCCAGCTCCCGCCCACACAACCGACGTTGGGCAGCGCCAGATACTCCGGAGCGGAGTCGGGGCCGATGCCGCCGGTCGGGCAGAACCGCGCCTGGGGGAGCGGTCCGGCCAGCGACTTCAGGTACGCCGTGCCGCCCGCGGCCTGCGCAGGGAAGAACTTCATCTCCCGCACGCCGAGTTCGAGAAGTGTCACGACCTCCGAGGTGGTGGACACCCCCGGCAGGAACGGCACCCCGGACGCCCGCATGGCATCGAGGAGTACGTCCGTCCAGCCGGGGCTCACCAGAAAGCGCGCGCCGGCGGCCACGGAGTCGGCCACCTGCGCGGGGGTGAGGACCGTGCCCGCGCCGACCACCGCGTCCGGCACCTCGGCCGCGATCGCCCGGATCGCGTCGAGCGCCGCCGGGGTCCGCAGGGTCACCTCGATCGCGGGCAGCCCGCCCGCCACCAGCGCCCGCGCCAGCGGTACGGCGTCGGCGGCGTCCGTCAGCACGACGACGGGGACGACGGGCGCGAGGTCCAGTACGGAGGCGGACGGCGAGGCGGATGGCGAGTGGGGCGGTGAGGCAGACGGCGACGAGGGCAGCGACGAGGTCATGTCCCTCATCCTGCCCGGGGTGTGCAGCATGCGCAAAGGTCGTTGCGCATGCTGCAATGGCACCAAGTAGGGGTCAGTGGATCTCCGTCACCACCACGTCCAGCGCCCACGCCTTCCCGGCCCTGCCCGGAGCCTGCGCCTCCACCGCGTACCCGAGGTCCCGCAGCGCCTCCACCAGCGCCGCCGGGTCCTTGGGCGCCGCGCCCGCAAGCAGCAGACTGCGCACGATCCTGCCCTTCGTCGCCTTGTTGAAGTGGCTGACGACGGACCGCTTCTCGACCCCGTTCACCATCTGCGAGTGCAGCACCCGCACCGTCGCCGTGCGCCCCGCGACCTCGCCCTTCGGCTTCCACGCGGTCGTGTACGCCGACGACCGCAGGTCGAGCACCAGCCCGTCTCCCGCCGCCTCGGGCAGGGCCGCGGCCATTGGCGCCCGCCAGTGCGCGCCCAGCGCCCCGAGCCCCGGCAGCTTCACGCCCATCGAGCAGCGGTAGGAGGGGATCCGGTCGGTCACCCGGACCGCGCCCCACAGGCCCGAGAACACCAGCAGCGAGCGCGCCGCCCGCTTCTTCGCCGCCGCGTCGAGCGAGGACAGCTCCAGGGAGTCGTACAGGACCCCCGTGTAGATCTCGCCCGCCGGGCGCGCGCCCGCCGTCCGCAGCTGTGTGTTCTTCGCGATCTCGCCGCGCAGACCCTCGCTCAGCCCGAGTACCTCACGCGCCTTCTCCTCGTCGGCGACGCACAGCTCGACCAGCTCCTCAAGGACCGCCTGCCGCGCCTCGGCGAGCCCGGGGAGCGACAGCGACTCCGGCTTCAGCGGGGTGCCGCGGCCCGAGGGGGCCTTGCCTTCGGACGGGGGGAGCAGGACGAGCACGGTGGTTTCTCCTTGCGGTGGGTACGGCCCGGCGCCAGCCTAAAGGGTGCCGCCGGGCCGTCCTCGCGCGCCGGACCGGCCGGACTGTGCCTACGCTCGCTGTATGCCTCGCCGCCACATACGTGTTGCCGGTGCACCGGAGGCTCCGCTGCGAGCCGCGCTGCGCGCCCTGCGAACCGAACTCGGCGTGCCCGAGACGTTCTCACCCGAAGTGCTCGAAGAGGCCGCGCGGGCACCCCGGCTGCCGTCGTACGACGCGACGGACATTCCCCTCTTCACCATCGATCCGCCCGCGTCCACGGACCTCGACCAGGCGATGCACCTCGCGCGACGCCCGGGCGGCGGCTACCGCGTCCGGTACGCGATCGCCGATATCGCCGCCTTCGTCGTACCCGGTGGAGCCCTGGACGCCGAGGCCCACCGCCGTGTCACGACGCTGTACTTCCCCGACGAGCGGGTCCCGCTGCACCCGTCCCAGCTCTCCGAGGGCGCCGCCAGCCTCCTCCCGGACCAGACCTGCCCGGCCGTGCTGTGGACGATCGACCTCGACGCGGACGGACGTACGGAGGCGACCGACGTGCGCCGGGCGCTGGTGCGCAGCCGGGCCAAGCTCGACTACGCGCACGTACAGAAGGAGATCGGCGCGGGCACCGCCGAGGAACCGCTCGCCCTCCTCAAGGGCATCGGGGAGCTGCGCGAACGGCTGGAGGTGGAGCGCGGGGGCATCTCCCTGAACGTGCCCGAACAGGAGATCGTCGAGCGCGACGACACCTATGAGCTGGCCTACCGCGCCCCGCTCCCGGCCGAAGGCTGGAACGCGCAGATCTCCCTGCTGACCGGGATGGCCGCCGCCGACCTGATGCTCGCCCACGGCACCGGCGTCCTGCGGACCCTGCCCGCCGCCCCCGACGGCGCCGTCGGCCGGCTGCGCCGTACGGCCAAGGCCCTGCGCATCGACTGGCCGCACCACGTCTCGTACGCCGAGCTCATCCGCTCCCTCGACCCGCACCGGCCGCACCACGCGGCCTTCCTCCAGGAGTGCACGACGCTGCTGCGCGGCGCCGGCTACACGGTCTTCCGCGACGGCGTGCTCCCCGCGGTCACCTCGCACGCCGCGGTCGCCGCGCCGTACGCGCACTGCACGGCACCGCTGCGCCGCCTCGCCGACCGCTACGCCGCGGAGATCTGCCTCGCGGCCGTCGCGAACCAGGCACCCCCCGACTGGGTCCTGGCCGCCCTCGACGCCCTCCCCAAGGAGATGGCCGACGGCAACCGGCGTGCGGGCACCGTCGAGCGCGAGTGCGTCGACATCGTGGAGGCCGCCCTGCTCAAGGACCGGGTGGGCGACGTCTTCGAGGGCTGCGTGGTGGACGTGCAGGAGCACGAACCCACCGTCGGGACCGTCCAGTTGGAGTCCCCGGCCGTCTTCGCCCGCATCGAGGGCGGTACGGCGCCGCTGCCCCTGGGGGAGCGGCTGCGGGTACGGCTGACGCGGGCCGATCCGGGGACGGCGAAGGTGCAGTTCGCGCCCGCGTGACGGGGGCGGCATGAAAACAGCGAACGCAGACGTTGCGGCTGTGAGGAGACCGACGACAGCCGGTCCGAACGGACTCACACACCGAAGCCGGGGGAGGCAGACGCACATGACCGCACGTGAAGAGGCCCGCTGGACCCGGACCACCCTCGGCCGTGACGGGGGCCCTCTCCACCTGCTGACCGCCCGCTTCGACCAGCACCGCTACGCACCCCACGCCCACGAGGAGTTCACCGTCGGCGTCTGCGTCGGCGGCGCCGAGATCATCGACTACCGGGGCGGCCGGATCCGCACCGGCCCCGGCTCGATCGTCGTCATGGCCCCCGGCGAGGTGCACACCGGCGGCCCGGCCATGCCGGGCGGATACGCCTACCGAGCCCTGTACCCGGAGGCCTTCCTCCTCACCGAGGGCACCCTGACCGTCCCGCACTTCCGCGAACCGCTCCTCGACGACCCCGAGCTGGCCACCGCCCTGCGCGTCGCGCACACCGAACTGACCCGCTGCCCCGACCCGTTGGAGGCCGAGTCCCGCCTCCCGTGGCTGCTCACGGCCCTGGCCCGTCGCCACGGCACGGCCCGCCCGGTCTGCGACCTCGTCCCGGGAGGGGCCGGAATAGCCCACGCCGTACGCGACCGGCTCGCCGACGAACTCCAGGCACCCCCGTCCCTCGGCTGCCTCGCCACCGACCTGGGCCTGTCCCGCTATCAACTCCTGCGCGCCTTCCGTACGACGATGGGCCTGCCGCCGTACGCCTGGCTAGCCCAGCACCGGGTGAACCGAGCCCGGAGCCTCCTGGACGCCGGGCTGCGCCCCGCCCAGGTCGCGCCGCTCGTGGGCTTCGCCGACCAGGCGCATCTCACGCGCTGGTTCCGCCGGGTGCTGGGGGTCACCCCGGCGGCGTACCGCAACAGCGTTCAAGACGCCGGCCGCTGACCCGGCCGAAACTGGCCGCATGACTGCACGCGGCTGGCTTCTGTTCTCCCTGATGGGAGTCCTCTGGGGCATCCCCTACCTGATGATCAAAGTGGCGGTGGACGGGGTCTCCCCGTCGATGGTCGTCTTCGCGCGCTGCGCGCTCGGCGCCGCGCTCCTGCTCCCCTTCGCCGTACGACAAGGGGGACTGACCACCGTCGTCCGCGCGCACTGGCGCCCGATGCTCGCCTTCGCCTGTATCGAGATCATCGGCCCCTGGTGGACCCTGACGGACGCCGAACGCCACCTCTCCAGCTCCACGGCGGGCCTGCTGATCGCGGGCGTCCCCATCGTCGGAGTCGTCCTCGCCCGCTTCTTCGGCGACACGGAACAGCTGGGCGCCCGCCGCACGACGGGCCTGGCGCTGGGCCTGGCCGGAGTCGCGGTCCTCACCGTCCCCCACCTCACCGGCGGCGACGCGCGCTCCCTGGTAGAGGTGCTGATCACGGTCCTCGGCTACGCCACCGCGCCCTTGATCATCGCCCGCTATCTCAAGCCTGTCCCCACCCTCCAGCTGATAGCCCCGTGCCTCCTGCTGGCAACGCTCGTCTACACCCCCGGCGCGATCGCCAGCTGGCCCTCCGAGGTCCCCTCCACCCAGGTCCTGGCCTCCCTCGCCGGCCTGGGCGTCATCTGCACGGCCCTCGCCTTCGTCGCCTTCCTCGAACTGATCCGGGAGGCGGGCCCGACCCGTGCGGTGGTCTTCACCTACGTCAACCCGGCCGTGGCCGTGGCGGCGGGCGCGACCTTCCTCGACGAGCGCCTGACGCCCGGGGTCCTTGCCGCCTTCGCCCTGATCCTGGCGGGCTCGTTCCTGGCGACGGCGGCCTCGGGGCCGAGCAGGCGGGTACGCCCGGTAGCATGGTCGACACGGCAGACGAGCCGGGCGGGCGGCCGCGTGGAGGTTCTTGTGGACCTTCCCGAGGAACGTCCGGGCTCCACAGGGCAGGGTGATGGCTAACGGCCACCCGGGGTGACCCGCGGGACAGTGCCACAGAAAACAGACCGCCAGGGATCTCGATCCCTGGTAAGGGTGAAACGGTGGTGTAAGAGACCACCAGTGCCCAGGGCGACCTGGGCAGCTAGGTAAACCCCACCCGGAGCAAGGTCAAAAGGAAACACCCAGGTGTTTCTGCGCGGACGTTCGAGGGCTGCCCGCCCGAGTCCGCGGGTAGACCGCACGAGACCGGCGGCAACGCCGGTCCTAGATGGATGGCCGTCTCCCCGGCCGCCGCGAGGCGACCGGGCGACAGAACCCGGCGTACAGCCTGACTCGTCTGCCTCTCTGGGCTCTGACCCGGCCATACGGCCAGGTCGGGGCCCTTTTATGCGCCGGGCCCCAAGGGACGATGACCCCTGGGGCCCGACTCGGTGGGGAGTGGCTCAGGCGGCCGTCGCCGGGCCCTCGCCGGCTCCGGTGGTCTTGATCGCCTGGGTGATCTCGGTGAAGTCGGCCGAGGTCAGTTCCAGCGTCGAGGCGGCGATCCAGCCGTCCACCTGCTCGGGTGTGCGGGCGCCGACGATCGCGCCGTTGATGCCGGGCCAGGCCAGTGCCCACGCGACGGCGACGGCGCCGGTGGAGACGCCGTGCCGCTCGGCCACCGGGACGAGGGCGGCGGCGAGGGCGAGGTTGGCGTCCAGGCCGGTGGTGAAGTCGGGGTGGGTCTTGCGCCAGTCGTCGTCCGGCAGCGCGGCCGCGCGTGCCTTGGAGAACGCTCCGGTCAGCAGGCCCGACTGCTGGGGCGAGTACACGATGACACCGGTGCCCGCCGCCTCCGCCTGTGCGATCAGTTCGGCCGAACCGCGGTTGATCGCCGAGAAGGGCGGCTGGACGACGTCCACGTGGGCGACCCGCTCGGCGGCGGCGACCTGCTCGGGGGAGTGGTTGGACAGACCGATGGCGCGGACCTTGCCCTCGGCCTTCAGGTCGGCCATGACCTGCCAGTACTCCTCCAGCGGAGTGCCGCCGACGGCGGCGGCCTGGGCCTGCGGGTCGTTGTAGTCGAGGGCCTCGCCGCCGGTGTCGGGCCAGTGCACCTGGTACAGGTCGATGCTCTCGACGTTCAGGCGGCGCAGCGAGCCCTCGACCTCACGGCGAACGCTGGCGGGCGTCATGGAGTTGCGCGGGGCCGCGGTCGGGTCGTTGTCGTCCCAGATCAGGCCGCACTTGGTGAAGACGTAGGGGCGGTCGGCCTCGGGGAAGTCGGCGATGGCCTTGGCGATGACCTCCTCGGAGTGACCCAGACCGTAGACGGCGGCGGTGTCGATCCAGTTGACCCCGGCCTCGATCGCGTGCCGGATGGCGGCGACCGAGGCGTCGTCGTCCTGGGCACCCCAGGCGTAATGCCAGCCCCCGCCACCGATGGCCCAGGCCCCGAAGCCGGTGCGGCTGATGGTCATTGCGCTCGTGCCGAGCTGCTTGGCAGGCAGTGTCATGGGACTTGCAACCCTCCGCTTGTGGATGCTGATTCGGTGACGAATCTATATAAGAGATCTTACATTTGCAAGCGCTCGGACCTTATCGCCGCGGTTGGTTGACGGTCCATGTAAGATCTCTTATGGTCATTCGGTATCTGAGTGTCTGGGTTCACTGCGGGGGCATCGACAATGGACATTGCTGGTCAAGGCGTGTGTGATCTTCCTTCGCGCGCGGTCGCGGTCGTCGGGATCGGCTGCCGGTTTCCGCAGGCGGACGGGCCGGGCGCGTTCTGGCGGCTGCTGCGCGACGGCGGTGACGCGATCACCGATCGGCGGGGCGGACGGGGGCCGGCGCGTGGCGGGTTCCTCGATCGGGTGGACGGGTTCGATCCCGAGTTCTTCGGTGTCTCGCAGCGCGAGGCCGTGGCCATGGACCCGCAGCAGCGGCTGGCCCTCGAACTGGCCTGGGAGGCCGTCGAGGACGCCAGGACCCTGCCGGGCGACCTTGCGGGCAGCCGGACGGGCGTGTTCCTCGGCGTGATCGCCGACGACTACGCGACGCTGCTGCACGGCCTGGGCACCGACGCGGTGACCGGGCACACGCTGACCGGGTTGCAGCGCGGGGTGATCGCCAACCGGATCTCGTACGCACTGGGCCTGACCGGTCCGAGTCTGGTGGTGGACAGTGGCCAGTCGTCGTCACTGGCCGCCGTGCACCTGGCGTGTGCCAGCCTCCGCAGCGGTGAGTCAGACCTGGCCCTGGCCGGCGGGGTGAACCTGATCCTCGCCCCGGAGAGCACCCTGGCCCTGGAGCGGGCCGGGACGCTGTCGGCACACGGGCGCTGCTTCACCTTCGACGCGCGCGCCGACGGCTACGTCCGGGGCGAGGGCGGCGGGGTCGTCGTACTCAAGCTCCTGGAGGCCGCCGTACGGGACGGCGACCGCATCCATGCCGTCATCCGCGGCAGCGCGCTGAACAACGACGGTGCGACCGAGACGCTGCCGACGCCGGGCCGCGCGTCGCAGGAGCGGGTGCTCCTCGCCGCCTGCGCCGACGCCGGCGTCGAGCCGGGCGAGGTGCGGTACGTCGAGCTGCACGGGTCGGGGACGCGGGTCGGCGACCCGATCGAGGCCGCCGCGCTCGGGGCGACGCTGGGCTCGGCACGTACGAAGGACGCCCCGCTGCTGGTCGGGTCGGTGAAGACGAACATCGGTCATCTGGAGGGCGCGGCCGGGATCGCCGGCTTCATCAAGACCGTCCTGTGCGTCCGCGAGCGCGAACTCGTGCCCAGCCTGAACCATGTTGAGCCCGGTGAGCGGATCCCGCTCCACGAGCTGCGTCTACGGGTGAACACCGAGACCCGGTCGTGGCCGTCGCCGTCGCAGTCGCCGGACGGGCAACTGATCGCGGGAGTCAGCTCGTTCGGGATCGGCGGCACCAACTGCCACCTGATCCTCTCGGACTGGCGGGGCGCGGAGCCCGACGTAGGCGAAGAGGATGCCGGAGCGCTGCCCTGGGTCCTGTCGGGGCGTGACGAAACCGCGCTGCGGGACCAGGCCGAACGGCTGCGCGCTCATGCGCAGGCGCGTCCGGAGCTCGGCGTGGCTTCGGTGGCCCGGTCGCTGGCCGTCACCCGCACCACGTTCGAACACCGTGCCGTCGTCGTCGCGGACGAGCGGGACGGCTTCCTCGCCGAACTGCAGACGCTCGCGGCCGGGCAGCCGTCGGCGGCCGTCGTGACGGGCCGACGCGAAGGGCCGCCGGTCCGGCCGGTCTTCGTCTTCCCCGGCCAGGGCTCGCAATGGGCGGGCATGGCAGCGGAGTTGATCGGGACCTCCGCCGTCTTCGCCGAGCGGATCTGGGCATGCTCCGACGCGCTCAGCCTGTACGTGGACTGGTCGGACTGGTCGCTGATCGACGTCCTGCGCGGGGTCCCCGGTGCGCCGCCGCTGGAGGGCGACGAGGTCATCCAGCCCGCGCTGTGGGCGGTGATGGTGTCGCTGGCCGCGCTCTGGCGCTCGGCCGGGGTCGAGCCCGCCGCCGTGGTGGCCCACTCTCAGGGCGAGATCGCCGCCGCCACCGCCATGGGCGCCCTGTCGCTCCAGGACGGCGCGCGGATCGTGGCCCTGCGCAGCCGGGTGCTGAACCGGATCGCGGGCCGTGGCGGGCTGCTGTCGGTGGAACTGCCGGCCGAACAGGTGCGGCGCGATCTCGCCGTGGTGGACGCGTCGCCGTCGATCGCGGCGGTCAACGGCCCCGCGCACACGGTGGTCGCGGGTCCGGTCGCCGCGCTCGACGCACTGGCCGCCCACTACGGGCAGGAGGTGCGCACCAGGCGGCTCGCGATCGACTACGCCTCGCACAGCGCGGATGTCGAGGAACTGCGGGAGGAACTGCTCACCGCCCTCGCCGGGATCACCCCGCGCTCCACCGACGTGCCGTTCCACTCGACCGTCACCGCCGAACCGATCGACACCGCCGAACTGGACCCCGGGTACTGGTTCCGCAACCTGCGCGAGCCGGTCCGGTTCGCACCGGTCGTCGAGGCGTTGCTCGACTCAGGCCACTCGACGTTCCTGGAGGTCAGCCCGCATCCGGTGCTGACGACGGGCATCCGTCAGACGATCGACCTGTACGGCGGGGACGGCGCCGCGCTGAGCACGCTGCGGCGCGGCCACGGGGACCGTCACCGGTTCCTCACGGCGGCGGGCGAGGCGTTCGTGCACGGCGTCGCGGTGAACTGGGCCGCGCTGGGCCCCCGTTCGGCGCCACTGGCCGACCTGCCGACCTATCCGTTCCAGCGCCGCTCCTGTTGGCCACCCGGTCTGCCCGGAGGCAGCGGGCAGATACCTGACGCGACCTCGACGTTGACCTCGACCCCGGCCCCGGTCGTGGCCGTAGACGGGCGTTCCGTGCTGGAGCTGGTCCGGAGCCTCACGGCGGTCGTGCTGGGCGCCGGGTCGGCGGGCGACGTACGGGCCGGGCGGACGTTCCGGGAGATGGGCCTGGACTCGGCCATGACGCTCGAACTGCGCGACCGGCTGTCGGCCGCGACGGGGCTGAACCTGGGGAGCACCGTCCTGTACGACCACCCGAGCCCGGCTGCCCTGGCCGCCGCGATCGGTGAGCTGAACGCGGGCGCGTCCACGGGGGGTTCACCGGCGGAAGCGGAAGCACAGGAGCGGGCCGACGACTCCAAGGTCGACGACCCCGTGGTCATCGTCGGCATGGCCTGCCGGTTCCCCGGCGGGGTGCGCTCGCCCGACGATCTGTGGAACCTGGTCGACACGGCAACCGACGCCATCGGCGACTTCCCCGACGACCGCGGCTGGGACCTGGCGACGCTCCATCACCCGGATCCGGAACGCATCGGGACGTCGTACGTCCGCCGGGGCGGCTTCGTGCGGGACGCGACGGACTTCGACGCGGAGTTCTTCGGGATCAGCCCGCGTGAGGCCCTTGCCATGGACCCGCAGCAACGCCTCCTCCTGGAAGTGGCGTGGGAGGCGCTGGAGCGCGCCGGGATCGACCCCGCGACGCTGCAGGGCAGCCGGACCGGTGTGTTCGCCGGGGCGATGCACTCCGGCTACGGGCCGAGCATGGAAGCGGCCGGGCACGGCGTCGCGGGGCACCTGCTGACCGGCACCAGCGCGAGTGTGATCTCCGGGCGGATCGCCTATGTCCTCGGCCTGAACGGGCCCGCGCTGACCGTGGACACCGCGTGCTCGGCGTCGCTGGTCGCGCTGCACCAGGCGGTGCGGGCGGTGCGGTCCGGCGACTGCTCGCTCGCCCTGGCCGGAGGGGTCACGGTCATGGCGGCCCCCGGCATGTTCGTGGAGCTCTCGCGCCAGCGGGTGCTGGCCGCCGACGGCCGCTGCAAGGCCTTCTCCGCGCAGGCGGACGGCACCGGATGGGGCGAGGGCGCGGGCATGCTCGTCGTCGAACGGCTCTCGGACGCCCGCCGCCAAGGCCACCCCGTCCTGGCGGTCGTCGCCGGAAGCGCCATCAACTCCGACGGCGCCTCCAACGGGCTCTCCGCGCCCAACGGTGTCGCCCAGCAGCGCGTCATCGCGGACGCTCTCGCCGACGCCGGGCTCACGCCGCGGCAGGTCGACGCGGTGGAGGCGCACGGGACCGGCACCGCTCTCGGCGACCCGATCGAGGCGGGCGCCCTGCTCGCCGCGTACGGGCAGGACCGGGACCGGCCGCTGTGGCTGGGGTCCCTCAAGTCCAACATCGGACACGCACAGGCCGCGGCGGGCGTCGGCGGCGTCATCAAGATGGTCCAGGCGATCCGCAACGCGACCCTGCCCGCCACGCTGCACGTCGACGAGCCGTCCCCGCACGTGGACTGGGCTGCCGGGTCGGTGGCCCTGCTCGACCGGGCCCGTCCCTGGCCGGACACCGGCGAGCCCCGGCGCGGCGGCGTCTCCTCGTTCGGGATCAGCGGCACCAACGCGCACGTGATCCTGGCGGAGCCGCCCGCAGAGACCGAGCCCGCCGAACCCGCCGATCCCGCCGAACTCGCCGAAGAGCCGGTACGGCCGCCCGTGGTGCCGCCCGTGGTGCCGGTCGTCCTGTCGGCCCGGACCCCCGACGCGCTGCGGGAGCAGGCCCGGACGCTGGCTGCCGGGCCGCTCGACCCGGTCGGCGCGGCACCGGCCCTGACCGCCCGGACCCCCCTCGACGAGCGCGCCGTGGTGATCGCCCGGGACCGGCAGGAGGCCGACCGGGCCCTGGACGCCCTGGCCCGCGCCGAAGAGGCCCCCGGCGTCGTCACCGGTCGCGCGGGCGAGCCCGGCCGGACGGTTCTGGTCTTTCCCGGACAGGGCGGCCAGTGGCAGGGCATGGCGGCGGCGCTCGCCGCCGAGAGCCCCGTGTTCGCCGCCCGCCTGGCCGAATGCGAGCGCGCGCTCGCGCCGTACATCGACTGGTCGCTGGCCGACGTCCTGGACGGCGCGCCCGGCCTGCTCGACCGGATCGACGTCGTACAGCCCGCGCTGTGGGCCGTGATGGTGTCGCTGGCCGAGCTGTGGCGGTCGGCCGGGGTCGTCCCGGACGCCGTGGTCGGTCACTCCCAGGGTGAGATCGCCGCCGCCGTCGTGGCCGGAGCGCTCTCCCTCGACGACGGCGCCCGCGCCATCGCGTTGCGCAGCCGTGTGGCCGTCGACCTGATGGGCAGGGGGACGATGGCCGTGATCCCGCTGCCCGCCGAGCGGGTGCGGGAACGACTCGGTACGGTGCCGGAACGACTCGGCGCGCTGAGCATCGCCGCGATCAACGGACCGGCCACCACCGCCGTGGCCGGTGCGTCGGACGCCATCGCCGAACTGGTCGACGGCTACCGGGCCGAGGGCGTCAACGCCCGCGCGATCGCGGCCGCGTTCGCCTCGCACTGCCCGGCGGTCGAACCGATCCGCGAGAAGATCCTGGCCGGGCTGGCACCGCTCGAGCCGCGCACCGGCGAGATCGCGCTGATGTCCTCGGTCACCGCCGACTGGCAGGAGGGCGGCGAGCTCGACGCGACCTACTGGTACCGGAACCTGCGGCACACCGTGCGCTTCCAGGAGGCCGTCCAGGCGCTCATCGCGTCCGGCCACACCACGTTCGTCGAGGTCGGCCCCCACCCGGTCCTTGTCGGCAGCATCGGCCAGATCCTCGAAGAGGCCGGAGCCGACGGCATCGTGACCGGCTCGCTGCGCCGCGACCACGGGGACCTGCGCCGGTTCCTCACCTCGGCCGCCGAGGCCTACGTCCAGGGCGTGCCCGTCGCGTGGGAACGGCTCACCGGAACGGCCGCCGGCCACGTCGACCTGCCCACCTACCCCTTCCAGCGCCGTCGCTACTGGCTCACCAGCACCGCGGGGCCGTCCGGCACGGCCGACCTCGGCCAGGCCCCGGCCGACCATCCGCTGCTCGGCGCGGCCGTCGAACTCGGCGACGGCGAGACCGTGTTCACCGGGCGGCTGTCGACCCGTGCCCACCCCTGGCTGGCCGACCACGCCCTCTCGGGCACGATCGTCGTACCGGGCACCGCGTTCCTGGAGATGGCCCTGCACGCGGGCACGAAGGCCGACGCGGCACGGGTCGAGGAACTGACCGTCTCCACGCCCATGGAGCTCCCGGCGGACGGCGCCGTCGACCTGCGCGTCCGGGTGGCGGGCGAGGACGGGGACGGGCTGCGGAGCTGCCGTATATGGGGCCGGGTGACCGGTGGGGAGTGGATCGAGCACGCCGTCGGAACGCTGGGCAGGGACACGGCTACGGCACCCGCCCAGGCCTCCGGGGAGTGGCCGCCGGCCGACGCGGCGCCCGTGCCGCTGGCCCGCATGTACGAGGACCTCGGCCTGCACGGGTACGAGCACGGGCCGGTGTTCCAGGGGCTACGGGGCGTCTGGCGACGCGACGGCGAACAGTTCTCCGAGGCCGTCCTGCCCGAGCCGGAGGCCGCGAACGCCGGGGCCTACCAGCTGCACCCCGCCCTGCTGGACGCGTCCCTGCACGGCCTGATCGCCGACGCCCTCGGCCGCGAGGGGCAGCGCACGCAGCCGCTGCGCTGGCGCGGAGTGTCCCTGTCCGGTGCGGGTGGCCGGGCTTCCCTGCGGGTGCGTACGGCGCCTGCCGCGGACGGAGGCTTCTCCCTGGTCCTGCTCGACGCCTCGGGCGAACCGGCGGGGCTGGTCGAGTCGCTGGAACTGCGCCCGGTCGCAACGGGCCGCCCGGCCGATCCCGCCGCCATGGCCCGCGACTCGCTGTTCGCGCTGGAGTGGGAAGCGGTGCGCGAGTCGACGGGCGGATCGCCGGCCGGGCAGGTGCCGGTCCCCTGGGACGCCCTCGACCCGGACGCGGTGCTCGCGGCGGGCGAGGCACCCACGTACGCCGTGGTGAGCTGCCCGGCCGGCGAGGACGGGACCGACGCGGCGACGGGCGCCCGGGACGCGGTTCGGCGGGTGCGGGAGCTGCTGGGCCGGTGGCTTGTCGAGGAGCGGCTTGCCGCGACCCGTCTGGTACTGGTGACCCGTGGGGCTGTTGCGGTACGGCCCGGCGAGAGCGTTCGGGACCTCGCCCAGGCGGCGGTGTGGGGCCTGGTGCGGACGGCGCAGGTCGAGCACCCGGGGCGCTTCGTCCTGGTGGACCTCGACCCCGACGCCACCGAGGTTCCGGCCGGGGCGCTGGCGCCGGACGAGAACCAGGCGGCGGTCCGCGGTGGCGCCGTACTGGTGCCCCGGCTCGTGTCCGCAGGAGCAGACGCCGAGCTCAAGCTTCCCGAGGACGCGCCTGCCTGGCGGCTCGACATCCCCGAACGCGGAACCCTCACCGCCCTGGAGGTCCGGCCCTGCCCCGAGGCCGCCGCCGAACCCGGCCCCGGCCAGGTCCGGATCGCGGTCCGCGCCGCCGGGCTCAACTTCCACGACGTCCTGGGCGCGCTCGACATGCACCCCGGCGACCCCGGCCCGCTCGGCCTGGAAGGCGCGGGCGTGGTCACCGCGACCGGCCCCGGTGTCACCGGACTGGCCGTCGGCGACCGGGTGATGGGACTGTTCTCCGGCGCGTTCGCCGCGGTGGCGCACGCCGACCACCGCACCCTCGTCAAGATCCCCGACGGCTGGTCGTTCACCCGGGCCGCCGCCGTGCCGGTCGCCCACCTGACCGCCCTGCACGCGCTGGTCGAGCTGGGAGGCGTGGGCGCGGGCGACCCCGTCCTGATCCATGCCGGGGCGGGCGGCGTCGGCATGGCCGCCGTCCAGCTGGCCCGGCACCTGGGCGCCGAGGTCCACGCGACCGCGAGCCCCGCCAAGTGGCCCGCCCTGCGCGCCCTCGGCGTCGACGACGACCACCTCGCCTCGTCCCGCGAGCCCGGGTTCGGCGAACGGTTCGGCAAGCACTTCGGACAGGGCTTCGGACAGCGCTTCGGTGCGGACGGCCCGCGCATGGCCGTCGTACTGAACTCGCTGACCGGCGAGCTCGTCGACGAGTCGCTGCGGCTGCTGCGCCCCGGCGGGCTCCTGGTCGAACTGGGCAGGACCGACCCGCGCGATCCCGCCGAGGTGGCCGCCGCGCATCCCGGTGCGCGCTACCAGGCGTTCAACCTGCTGCAGTTGCCGCCCGAGCACCTCGCCCGCCTCCTGAACCGAACGGTCGAGCTGTTCGCCGAGGGCGCGTTCAGCTGGCCCGCCGTCACCGACATGGACGTCCGGCGCGCCCCCGAAGCCTTCGGGTTGCTGCGCCGGGGCGCCCACGTCGGCAAGGTCGTGCTCACCGTCCCGCCGGTCCTCGACCCGGACGGAACCGTCCTGATCACCGGCGGGACCGGCGCCATCGGCCGGGCCGTCGCCCGGCACCTGGTCACCGGACACGGCGCACGACGGCTCCTGCTGGCCGGACGCCGTGGCGGCGACGCGCCGGGGGCCCCCGAGCTGGCGTCCGATCTCGACGGGCTCGGCGCCGAGGTGAGCTTCGCGGCCGTGGACGTCGCCGACCGGGAGGCCGTGGCCGCGATGATCGACGCCGTCCCCGACCGGCACCCGCTGACCGCCGTGATCCACGCCGCCGGCGTGGTGGACGACGCGCCGATCACCTCGCTCACCCCCGAACAGATCGACCGGGTGATGCGCGTCAAGGCCGACGGGGCCTGGCATCTGCACGAACTGACCGAGGGTCACCCGCTCACCGCGTTCGTTCTCGTCTCCTCGGTCATGGGGACGCTCGGCGGCGCCGGGCAGGGCGGCTACACCGCCGCCAACGCGTTCCTCGACGGACTCGCCCGACGCCGCCGCGCGCAGGGCCTGCCCGCTCTCGCGCTGGCCTGGGGCCTGTGGGACGACCCGGACGGCATGATCGGCGCCCTCACCGACGCCGACCGCGCCCGCTTCGCACGGGCCGGGCTCGTGGAGCTGGCCCCCGACCATGGCCTGGCCCTGCTGGACGCGGCCCTGCCGTCACCGCACGCGGTCCTGGCGCCGGCCCGGCTCGACCGCGAGATCCTGCGCGGCCTCGGAGCGGACCTTCCGCCGGTCCTTCGCGAGGTCGTGGCGGCCGCCGGAGCCGGGCGGCCCGCGAACGTCCCCGAACACCGGCGCCACCGGCCGCTGCGGCACGAGCTGACCGGCCTGTCCGCCGGTGAACGCGCGGGGATCCTGGCCGATCTGATCCGGACCCACATGGCCGCCGTGCTGGGCTCGCGGCCCGAAGCGATCCCGGACGACAGGCCGTTCGGCGAGCTCGGGTTCGACTCGCTCACCTCGGTGGAGTTCCGCAACCGCCTGGGCGCGGCGACGGACCTCAAGCTCCCGCTCACCCTGCTGTTCGAGGCGCCGACGCTTCCCGAGCTCGTCGCCGTCCTGGACACCGAACTCGTACCGCCGCAGGAGGCCCCGGCCCGTCCGGAGGACAGCCCCCCGGACGTCGAGGCGGACGTAGCGGCGCTCGTCGAAGCCGCGACCGCCGAGGAACTGCTCGACTTCATCGACCGCGAGCTCTCCGGCTCCTGACCCGCCTACGGAGGACCGATCCGTCATGGGATCAGAATCAGAAGAGAAGCTGCTCGGCTACCTCAAGCGCCTCACCCTCGACCTGCACCAGGCGCGTGAGCGCGTGCGCGAGCTGGAGGAGGGCGACCGGGAGCCGATCGCGATCGTCGGCATGGCGTGCCGGTACCCGGGCGGGATCGACTCGCCCGCCGCCCTGTGGCGGCTGCTGGCCTCGGGCGGGGAGACCGTCGGCGCGTTCCCCCGCGACCGGGGCTGGGACGACGGCCTGTACGACCCCGGCAACGGCGGCCGCAGCCTGACCGGCTCCGGCGGCTTCCTCTACGACGCGGCGGACTTCGACGCGGGCTTCTTCGGCATCAGCCCGCGCGAGGCCCTGGCCATGGACCCGCAGCAACGGCTGCTCCTGGAGACCGCCTGGCGGGCCTTCGAGGACGCCGGGATCGATCCGGAGTCGGTGCGCGACACCGAGACCGGCGTGTTCACCGGGCTGTCCTGTCACGACTACGGGCTGGGGCGCGGCGACGTGCCCGAGGAGGCCGAGGGCTTCCTGACGACCGGGTCGGTGGGCGGCGTCGCGTCCGGCCGGATCTCGTACACGTTCGGCCTGCGCGGCCCGGCGATCACCGTGGAGACGGCCTGTTCGTCGTCGCTGGTGGCGCTGCACCTGGCCGTGCAGTCACTGCGCCGCGGCGAGTGCACGATGGCGCTGGCGGGCGGCGCGACGATCATGTCCACGCCGCAGCTGTTCACCGAGTTCACCCGCATGCAGGGCCTGTCGCCGGACGGCCGCTGCCGCCCCTTCTCGGCCGCCGCCGACGGCAGTGGGCTCTCCGAGGGCGTGGGCCTGCTGCTGGTGGAACGGCTGTCGGACGCCAGGCGGCTCGGTCACCCCGTGCTGGCCGTGGTGCGCGGCAGCGCGGTGAACCAGGACGGCGCCAGCAACGGCTTCACCGCGCCGAGCGGTTCCGCGCAACAGCGGGTCATCCGGCAGGCGTTGAAGGACGCGCGGCTGTCGCCCGGTGACGTCCAGGTGGTGGAGGCGAGCAGCACCGGCACCCCGCTCGGCGACCCGATCGAGGCGCGTGCCCTGCTGGCCGCCTACGGGCGTGACCGGGACCTGCCGCTGCGGCTCGGCTCGCTGAAGTCCAACATCGGGCACTCCCAGGCGGCGGCGGGCGTCGCCGGGGTCATGAAGACGGTGCTGTCGATGCGTCACGGCAGGCTCCCCGCCACCCTGTTCGTGGACGAGCCCACCCCGCACGTCGACTGGGCGGCGGGCGCGGTCGAACTCGTCGCCGAGGAGACCGCGTGGCCGGAGACCTCGGGGCGGCCGAAACGCGCCGCGGTGTCCTCGCAGGGCATCAGCGGCACGAACGCGCACGTGATCATCGAAGAGGCTCCGGTCGTCCTCGGCGAGGTGCCGTCCGGCGAGGAGCTTCAGGCCGCCCGGCAGGATGTGCCACGCGTGTTGGTCCGGCCCGCCGGGCAGGACGAGCCACGCCTGTTGACCCTGTCGGCCAGGACGCCGGCCGCGCTCGCCGAGCTCACCGCGCGCTACGTCGATCTGCTGGCCGACGGCTCCGACGCCGGGCAGGCCGGTGGTGACGGCGGTGCCGTCGGCGATCCGCTCGCGGCAATATGCCGCACCACGAGCCTCGGGCGGGCGCACTTCGCGCACCGGCTCACGGCCGTCGCGTCCTCGCGCGCCGAGCTGCGGGACCTCCTCACCCGGACGCGTCCCGGCGAGGCGCCGCCGCCCGGCGTACGCGTCGGCGCGCGGAGCCCGGAGTCCGGCCGGGGCCCGGTGTTCCTCTTCACCGGCCGCCCGGATTCGCCGTACGCCGACACGGTCGCCGAACTGGCCGAGGCGGAGCCGGTGTTCCGCCGGGCCCTGGACCTTTGCGCCCAGTGCGACCAGCGGGCCGATGCGTCCGGTGTCCGGCCCTCGCCGTTCGCCGTCGCGTACGCGCTCGCCGAGCTGTGGCGGTCGTGGGGCGTGGAGCCCGTCGCCGTCCTCGGCCACGGCATCGGCGAGCTGGTGGCCGCGTGCGTCACGGGCACGATGAGCCTGGAGGACGCGCTGCGGGCGGCGGCAAGGACTCCAGCAGACGCCGCCGAGCCCGATCGGTTCACCGACGAAATCGCCGGGTTGCTACGGGACGGCCACCGGACCTTCGTGGAGATGGGCCCCGCCTCGCCGCTCCTCGACCAGGTGCGGACGACCGAGCACACCGCGTTCCTGCCGTCGCTGCGCGCGGGGCAAGAGAGAGGGGACGCCCGGCGCACCCTCCTCGACAGCCTCGGCGCGCTCTACACCCGAGGCGCCCGCATCGACTGGACCCGCGTGCACGGCGAGCCCGCCGGGGCGCCCGCGTCGCTGCCCGGATACCCGTTCCAGCGCGAGCGCTACTGGCTCTGGACGGGAGACCCCCGCAGGGAACAAGCACCCGCGCACGGCGGCCCGTTGGTCGCGCAGATACGGCTCGTCGCCGCCGACGGCACGCCTGTGGCACTCGCGGACGGCGTACGGCTGGAAGCGGCGCCCGGTGCGGTCGGGTTCGCGTCGGGCGGTGTGGGGCTGGAAGCGGCGCCCGGTGCGGTCGGGTTCGCGTCGGGCGGTGTGGGGCTGGAAGCGGCGCCCGGTGCGGTCGAGTTCGCGTCCGACGGCGTACGGCTGGAAGCGGCGCCCGGTGCGGCCGAGTTCGCGTTCGACGGCGTTCGCCTCGATGCGCTGTCCGGCACGGTCAACCCCGCGTCCGACGCCGTAGACCCGGAAACGGCAGCAGGTGCGGGCGAGCCCTCCGCGCCCGGGACCGGCAGCGCGGCCGCGCTGGTGATCGGCATGGTCGGCCGGGCGCGCGGCGCGGCCGTCACCGGCGACGATCTGCACCTGCCGCTGCGGAGCCTGGGCATCGACTCGCTGATCGCGATGGACATCCGGGGAACCCTCGCCCGGCGGCTGGGCGTCGACCTTCCGCTGCCCGACCTGCTGGACGGCCGGAGCGTCACCGAGATCGCGCGGACAGTCGAGGCCCGCGCGACCGGCCACGACGCGCCCGCGGACGAACGACCGCCCCTCGCGGCCCTGCCCGCACCACCCACGGAACGCCTCGCCGCGAACCCCGCCGCCCGCCACGACGCCTTCCCCCTCACCGACCTCCAACAGGCCTACCTGGTGGGCCGGACCGACGCCTTCGAGCTCGGCAACGTCTCCACCTCCTTCCTCGTCGAGGTCGACCTGGAGGAGACCGACCTGGGCCGGCTCGCTGCCTCCTTCCGGCTCCTCATCGACCGGCACGACATGCTCCGCGCGGTCGTCGCCAGGGACGGGGACGGGCATGGCCCCGGGTACCAGCGGGTGCTCGCCGAGGTCCCCGACTACCGCATCGCCACGGTCGACCTGCGGACGTGCGACGGCGCCGAACGGGCCCGCCGCCTGGCGGAGATCCACGAGGAGATGCGGAACCAGGTCTTCGACACCGAGGTCTGGCCGCTGTTCGACGTACGGGCGACCCTGCTCGACGCGCGCACGACCCGGCTGCACCTCAACTTCGACGCGCTGATCGTCGACGGCCGGAGTTCCGGGGTGCTGTTCCGGGAGTGGGCGCAGACCTACCGCTCCGGGACGCCCGCGGCACCCGCCCCGGCCCTCACCTACCGCGACTACGTGCTCGCCGCCGCCGAATCGGACGCCGCGCCGCGCGAGAAGTCGCTCGCCTACTGGCAGGCGCGCGTCGCCTCTCTCCCGCCCGCGCCCCGCCTGCCGTTGCGACCGGGACCCGCGCCACGGCGGCCGGTGTTCACCCACCGCACGGGCCGCGTCGGGCCCGAGGCATGGCAGCGCTTCAAGGACCACGCGGCCGCCGCGGGCGTCTCGCCCTCGGCCGCCCTGTGCACCGCGTACGCACAGGTCCTCGCCGCCTGGAGCGCCTCGCCGCGCTTCACGCTCAACCTGCTGGCGTTCAACCGGCGGCCACTGCACGAGGACGTCGGCCGGGTCGTCGGAAACCTCAGCGAGACCCTCCTGCTGGAAGTCGACGCCGCCCCCGCCGAGGACTTCACCTCGGGCGCCACGCGGTTGCAGAACCAGTTGCTGAGCGACCTCGAACACGGGCACGTCAGCGGCGTCGAGGTGCTGCGTGAGCTCAACCGCACCCGGGGCGGCACCGGCCTGGCGGGCATGCCCGTGGTCTTCACCAGCACGATCGGCTTCGCGGGACAGGGCGACGGCGCGCTCACGGCACTACGGGCGCTCGGCGCCGGTGGCGGCACGCTCGCGTCCAGCTCCGTACGGACGCCGCAGGTGTGGCTGGACCACCAGGCCCTGGAGGAGGCCGGGGAACTGGTCCTCAACTGGGACGTGGTGGAGGAGCTGTTCCCCGACGGCGTCGTCGACGGGATGTGGGACGCCTACCTGGACCTGGTGCGGGACCTGTGCGGCGAGGGGGCGTGGCGTCGCCCGCCGTCCGTGCTCGCGCCGCCGGCCGACCTGGAGATCCGTGCGGCGGCCAACGCCACGGACGCCCCCGTCCCCTCCGAACTGCTGCACGACGCGTTCCTGCGGCAGGCCGGGATCCGGCCGGACGCGCCCGCCGTCATCACCGCCGCCCGAACCCTGACCTACGGCGAGGTGGACCGCCGCTCCGACCGGATCGCCCGGTGGCTGCTCGACCAGGGCGCGGGTCCGGGTGTGCTCGTCGGCATCGTGATGGACAAGAGCTGGGAGCAGGTCGTCGCGGCCCTGGGCATCCTCAAGTCCGGCGCCGCCTATGTGCCGGTCGACGCCGCCGTGCCCGGCCGCCGGCTTCGGGTGATCATGGAGACCGCCGGTGTCGAGGTGGTGCTGACCCGGTCGGCGGTCGCGGACGGGCTCGAACTGCCGGACGGAACCCGCGCACTGCACGTCGACACGGCATGGGACGACCCCTACCCGAGCCCCCTGCCCCTTTCCCGGGCCGAGCCCGAAGATCTCGCCTACGTCATCTTCACCTCGGGTTCCACCGGAGTGCCGAAGGGCGTGATGATCGAGCACACCGGTGCGGTCAACACGATCCAGGACATCAACGACCGGTTCGACGTGAGTGCGGACGACCGCGTCCTGGCCCTGTCCGCGCTCCACTTCGACCTCTCGGTCTACGACGTGTTCGGTCTGCTCGCGGCCGGCGGAGCCGTGGTCCTGCCCGACGCGTCGGCGCAGCGCGAACCGGCCGCCTGGCTGGAACTGGTGAACCGGCACCGCGTGACGATCTGGAACAGCGTCCCCGCGCTGATGGACATGTTCGTCGCCCACGTGCGGGCCCTCGGCGGTCCGCCGTCGCTGCGCGTGGTGATGATGAGCGGTGACTGGATCCCCGTCACCCTCCCCGGAGCCATCGCCTCCGTCGTGCCGAACGCGCGCACCTGGAGCCTGGGCGGCGCCACCGAGGCGTCCATCTGGTCGATCCAGTACCCGATCACCCGAGTGGACCCCGACCGCACGAGCATCCCGTACGGCAGGCCGATGCGGAACCAGCGTTTCCATGTGCTGGACGGGGCGCTGCGCCCGCGCCCGATCTGGGTCCCGGGCGATCTGTACATCGCCGGTGCCGGTCTGGCCCGCGGCTACCTCGGCGACGAGGCGAAGACCCGCGCGGCGTTCCTGCGCCACCCGGTGACGGGGGAGCGGCTCTACCGGACCGGTGACCTCGGGCGCTGTCTGCCGGACGGCGACATCGAGTTCCTGGGGCGCGCGGACCTTCAGGTGAAGATCCAGGGGCATCGGATCGAGCTCGGCGAGATCGAGGCGGCGCTGCTGCGCCTGCCGGACGTCCGCGCGGCGGCCGCGGTGGCCGAGGGCGAGCGGGGCGGCCCCAGAAGGCTCGTCGCGTACGCCGTGTCGGACACCCCCGAGGAGGAGCTGCGCGAGGCGCTCGGCCGGGAACTGCCCGGCTACATGGTGCCCGCCCGCATCGTCCTCCTGGACGAGCTGCCGCTGACCGGCAACGGCAAGGTGGACCGCCATCTCCTGCCGTCGCCCGAGGAGTCGGCCCCGCGTTCCGGCGCTGCGGTCGCACCGCGCGATGCGACCGAACGGCTCCTCGCCGAGATCTGGGCCGAGTTCTTCAAGCCCGCAGGCAAGCCCGCAGGCAAGCCCGCCGACAGGCCCGTCGGCATCGGCATCGGCGTCACCGCGAACTTCTTCGACCTCGGCGGCGACTCCATGCTCGCGGTGCGGATGATGGCCCGGATCCGGCAGCGCACCGGCCGGTCGCTGCCGGTGGCCACGCTGCTCGCCCGGCCGACCGTCGAGTCGCTCGCCGAGGTGCTGCGCGATCAGCCCGGCGACGAAGGCCGGGCGGCCCTGGTCACGGTCCGGGACGCCGGAACCCAGCCCCCCTTGATCCTCGTCCACCCGGTCGGCGGCGACGTGCTCTGCTACGCCGGCCTCGGCGCCCTCCTGGACGACGACCAGCCGCTGCACGCCCTCCAGTACCCCGACCAGTACCCAGGCCTCGAACCCGCGCCGCGGTCCGTGGCCGACCTGGCCGCGCACTACGCCGACGCGATCACCGAACGGTTCCCGGACGGCCCGTACCGGCTCGGCGGCTGGTCCATGGGCGGCGTGATCGCCCTGGAGACCGGCCGCCTGCTCGCCGGGCGGGGCAAGGCGGTCGAGCTCGTCGCGGCCGTGGACCTGCTCGAACCGCCCGGCCGCGCCGAACCCGCCTCCGACGCGGCGCTGCTGGCCCGGTTCGCCCGCGACCTGGCCGGGCTGGCGGGCAGCGACTGGAACCCCGGGCCGGCCGAGTTCGAGCCCACCGGCGGCCGGTCCCCGATCGAGGAACTGCGCACGCGGGCCCGCGCCGCCGCCGTCCTGCCGGACGAGATCGACGCCGCCACCCTGGAACGGCTCGCGGGCCGGTTCCTGCGCCTGAGCCGCGCCCTGGCCGACCACGAGCCCACCGCGTACCACGGCAGAGTCCGGCTGCTGCGGGCCATGGACGGGGCCACCGCCTCGACCACCAGGCAGTGGCTGGATCTCCTCGGCGACCGGGCCGAGAGCGTCGACGTGCCCGGCGACCACTACAGCGTCATGCGCCCGCCGAACCTCCAGACGCTGGCAGCCGAGCTCGGCAAGGCCCTGAACGACCTGTGACCCGAACCAGCCGAACCATCAGCCGATTTGAGGAGGACCGGATGACCGCGATGGACCTGCCGACCCGGACCGGGACGACGGGCCGCACCGCCGCGTCGGTCATGGACCGCGTACGGGCGTACGCCTCGACCCTTCCGGCGCGCGCGCCGGAGATCGAGCGGCTGGGCCGGATTCCCGGTGACGTCCTCGACGGCCTCAAGGCCACCGGGCTGCTGCGCGCCGCCCTGCCGGCGGCGGGGGGCGGTGTCGAGATGACCGTGCCGGAGGTCACCCGGGCCGTCGAGCTGCTGGCGGAGGGGGACGCCTCGGTCGCCTGGTGCGCGGCCGTCGCGCTGAACGCCGCACTGGCCGTGGTGTCGCTGCCCGCGGAGGTGTCCGCCGAGCTGTTCCCGGACCCGGACCTGATCACCGTGACGGTGCTGCCGCCGGCCGGGCGGGCGGTCCGGAGCGGCGGCGGCTACCTCCTGTCGGGCCGTTGGACGTACGGCAGCGGGATCACCCACGCCGACCGAGTGCTGGCCGGGTTCCGGACCCCGGAGGGCGCCCCGAGGATCGCCGTCTTCGACGCCGTACACGCGCGGGTTCTCGACACCTGGCAGACCACCGGGCTGCGCGGCACCGGCTCCCACGACTTCGAGGTCGCCGATCTGTTCGTGCCGGAACGGCACACGTTCGCGCCTGTGCGGTCCGGCACCCGGCAGGAGCCGCTCCATCTGCGCGCCGACAACCTCGCCCTCAAGATGGCGGGCGTGCCGCTGGGCATCGCCAGGTCCGCGCTGAACTCCGCCAGGGAGATCCTCGCCGACAGGCGTTCCGCACTGCCCAGGCCGGCTGCCCCGGCCGACCTCGCGCACGCCGAGTCGCTGATCGGCGCGGCGGCCGCCTACGTGTACGCCACGCTGGAGGACGCCTGGGCCGCACAGGCGGCGGGCCTCGCACCCGAACGCGGCACGGCCGCGCTGGCCCGCCAGTTCGCGCACCGGGCCTGCCGGGAGGCGGTCCAACTCCTGTACGACGCCGTGGGGTCGGCCGCGGTCTACACCGAACGCACCCCGCTGGACCGGTGCCTGCGTGACGTGATCACCGCGGGCCGCCACGTCGCGTCCTCTGAGAAGATCCTCGACGGGGTCGGTGACCTGCGGCTCGGCGGCGAACCGGCCTCGCCCCACCTGTGAGAGGACGGAACCGGTGATCGATGAGCTGCTCCCCGACTCGGTGGTGGCCGTGGAGGCCTACGGCGACGACGAGACCGACCGGGCCCCGCTCCACCCCGAGGAGGAGGAGGTCGTGGCGCGGGCGGTGGACAAGCGCCGCCGCGAGTTCTCCGCGGTGCGCGCCTGTGCTCGTCGCGCCATGGCGAAGCTCGGTGTGCCGCCGGTTGCCGTGCTGCCCGGCGAACGCGGTGCCCCGCAATGGCCCCAGGGCCTGATCGGCAGCATGACCCACTGCGACGGCTACCGCGCCGCAGCCCTGGCCCGCGCCGCCGACCTGGCCTCCCTGGGCATCGACGCCGAACCCCACGGCCCACTCCCGGACGGCGTCCTGCCCTCCGTCTCGCTGCCCGTCGAACGCGAGCGCCTGACGCTGCTGAGCGCCCGGCAGCCCGCGGTTCACTGGGACCGGCTGCTGTACAGCGCGAAGGAGTCCGTCTACAAGGCCTGGTTTCCGCTGACCGGCACGTGGCTGGACTTCGGGGAGGCGGACATAGAGATCCACGTGTCGCCCGGATCGGCGTCGCATGGCCGGTTCCGCGCCGAACTCCTCGTTCCCGGACCGGTCGTGGGTGGGCGCCGCCTCGGACACTTCGAGGGACGGTGGACGGTCGGCCGGGGTCTGGTCGCCACCGCGGTGACGATTCCGCACGTCCGGTCGCAGTGAGCCCGGCCGCATCCGCCCGCGTGGCTACAGAGCCACAGTGTCGCCGGACAGGGTGCCCTCGCACAGGGCGGTCCACATGACGCGGCGGCGGGGCTTGCCGCTGGAGGTGACGGCGATACCGCCGCGGGACACGGTGAGGGCCGTCAGCTCCGTGTCCGTGAGGGACTCCCGCAGGACGGCGCCGGCGATCTCGTACCACTCGGGCTTGGCGGCCTCCAGCACCACGGCCGCCGTCGGTACGCCGTCGCGGATGCCGAGGAGGACGGCCACCCGGCGCTCGGGGATGCCACGCTCGACGAGCTGCGCCTCCAGGCTCTCGGCGAAGACCATCCGGCCGTGCACCTTCAGCCCGTCACCGAGGCGGCCGACGACGAAGAGCTGCCCGTCGTGCAGGAAGCCCGCGTCGCCCGTGCGCAGGGTGCCGTCGCCGATGCTCGTGCCCGAGGCGGAGCCCGGGTCGCCGACATAACTGGTCGCGACCGAGGTGCCGGTGACGACGATCTCGCCGACCGTGCCGTCCGCGACCGGCCGCTCGTCGTCGTCCACGACGGTGACCGACACGCCCTCCAGAGGGCGCCCGCAGCCCACGATCCGTCCGCCCGCAGCGGCCGCCGCACCGCCGTGCTCCGGCGACAGGGCCGTCCAGCCCTCGCCGAGGGGGAGCCCGGTGACGGCGAGGGTCGCCTCCGCGCCGCCGTACGCGGGCAGCAGGGCCCGGCGGTCGAAGCCGTACGGGGAGAGCAGTTCGTCGAACTTCTCCAGGACCGTCGGGTCGATACGCTCCGCGCCCAGGATGATCGAGCGCAGCGAGTCGAAGCGCAGTCCTTCGAGGTCCTGCGGCTTGATCCGGCGCAGGATGTAGGCGAGGCCGAAGTTGGGCATCGCGGCCAGTCCCACGCGCTGCTCGCTGATGCAGCGCAGATAGCGCAGCGGGGAGCGGATGAAGTCCTCCGGCTGAAGCATCCAGCCGTCGCACCCGGTGGTGACGATGTTGATGAGGCAGCCGATGAGGCCCATGTCGTGGTGGACCGGGAGCCACGCGATGCCCGGCTGGTCGGGTGACCAGTCGAGCCAGCGCCGCATGGCCGTCACATTGGCGCGCAGCGCGTCGCCCGTGACCTGGACGCCGCGGGAGAAACCGCTGGAGCCCGAGGTGAACTGCAGCAGCGCGAACTCCGCTGCCGGGAACGGCTGTTGGGCCGGTGCGACGCCCGCGACGAACTCCTCGAAGAGCACGGGCTCGGGAAGCCCGAGGTTCGCCGTGATCTTGCGGACCTTCTCGATGGAGTCTTCATCGCACAGCGTCACGGCCGGCCGCGCCGTGGCGAACAGGTGCGTGGCGTGCTTCTCGTAGTCGTCGGCACGCTGGAAGGCGAACGGCGGGGCGATCGAGCAGGCGGTGCCGCCCGCGGCGATCGCGCCGAACCAGCCGGCCGCGAAGCCGGGGCTCGACCGCTGGACGACGGCGACCACCTCACCGCGTTGCAGGCCGTGCGCGTGCAGTGCGGCCGCGGTGCGCAGCGTCAGCTCGGCGAGGGCCGCGTACGACCAGAATTCCCAGCTGTCGCCGGCGGCGGCGAAGCGCAGCCCGCGGTCGGCGGACGGCTGCTCCAGCCACTCGAGAAGGGCCTTGTCCGGGGCGTTCAACGTGATCTCTCCTCGCGTACGGCCGCGGGACCTCGGCTGGTCCGGCGGAGGGCCGGGCAGCGGCTCCGAGCCTGTCCGGCGGGGATCCGTCGAGCCGGTCCGGTGGGCGGATCGCGCTCACCGGACCGGTTTCGCGGGCGGTGCCGTTGCGGGGGTTCAGCGGTACCGCCGGGCATCTCGACGCCCCGATCATGCCGACCTTCCGGGTGCCTGATCCAGGCAAGGACCCGGCAATCCCGCCGGGCGGCGCCGGGCCGACCAGCAACGCCGATTGCCGGTCCCCTTCCTGGTCCGCGCCGGTACCCGCCGGACAGCATCGATACGCCGGAGACACAGGTGAGTCGGTCGGGAAGGCGGTCGGAGTCGGATGAGTTCGCATGGCGCGGAGGGCACGGAGCTCTCGCTGACCACTGCCCAGCACGGAGTGTGGTTCGCCCAGCGGTTCAACCCCGCGGCCACCGCGTTCAACTCGGGGCACTACCTCGACATCCACGGTCCGGTGGACGCGGACGTCCTGCGCGAGGCGATCCGGCGGGCGGAGGCCGAGTGCGGCAGCTACGCCGTCCGTTTCGCCGAGACGCCCGAGGGGCCCGTCCAGCGGATCACCGGGGCCGGGACCCCGCCGCTGGAGGACATCGACCTCACCGGTGACACCGACCCGTTCGAGGCGGCCCTCGCCTGGATGAACCGCGACCGCGGCACGCCCCTCGACCTGACGCGGGACACCCTCTCCCGGGACGCGCTGCTGAAGCTCGGCGACGAACGGTTCCTCTGGTACCGCCGCTGCCACCACATCCTCACCGACGGGTTCGGCGGCGTCCTGTTCACCCGCAGGGTCGCCGAGATCTACGCGGCCGCCGTCCGGGGGGAGCCCGCCGCGGGCACCCCGCTCGGCTCGCTGCGCACGCTGATCGACGACGAGGCGGCGTATCGCCGCTCGGAGCAGTACACACGTGACCGCGCCCACTGGACCGGGCAATTCGCGGGCCACCGCGAGCCCGTGAGCCTCTCCGAGAAGCCGGTGGACCGGGCGACGGAGGGCGCCGTCTCCCGCACGGTCGCGCTGACCGAGGCCGACATGGCCGCGCTGCGGACCACGGGGCGGACGGCCCGCACGCCCTGGACCGTCCCGGTGATCGCCGCCGTGGCCACGTACCTCCACGGGATGACCGGCGTACGCGACATCGCCATCGGTGTACCGGTGACCGCACGGCGCGGCCCCGACACGCAGTCCGTTCCCGGCATGCTCGCCAACCAGCTCCCGCTGCGCGTCACCGTCGACCCGGCGGCGACCCGCACCGAGCTGCTGACGCAGGTGTCGCGTCGGCTCGGCGACCTCCTGGTGCACCAGTGCTACCCGTACGAGGAACTGCGCCGCGAGCTGGATCTCGTCCGCGAGGACGGGCACCTCTTCGGGATCGTCGTCAACGTCCTGCCCACCCGCGGAGACCTCCGCCTCGGCGGGCACCCGACCTTCCCGCACCCGCTGCCCGGCGGCACCGTCCTCGACCTCAACATCAGCGTCCGCCGGGGGCCCGGCGGCGAGATCCTGCTGGTCGACTTCGAGGCCAACCCCGACCGCTACAGCCAGGCCGACGTCGACGCCCACCAGCGGCGCTTCGTCGACCACCTGCGCGCCTTCACGGCCGCGGACGCCGAACTGCCCCTCGGCAGGATCGAGTTGACCTCCCGCGACGAGCGGACACGGCTGCTGCACGAGTGGAACGACACCGGCCGGCAGCTCCCGGCGGCCACCCTGCCCGAACTCTTCGAGGCCCAGGCCCAGAAGACGCCGTACGCCGACGCCGTGCACCACGCGGGCACGACGCTCGGATACGCCGAGCTGAACGCGCGGGCCAACCGGCTGGCGCGGGCGCTGATCGAACGGGGCGCGGGCCCCGGCCGTTTCGTCGCCGTCGCCATGCCGCGCCGCGTCGAAGCCGTCGTCGCCTTCCTCGCCGTACTGAAGGCGGGCGCCGCCTATCTGCCCATCGACATCGGCTATCCGGCCGACCGCATCGCGCATGTCCTGCGGGACGCCCGCCCGGCGCTGGTGCTGACCGCGGCCGGGAGCGCGTCCGGACTGCCGGCCGGCACCGGGGCCGAACTCCTCGCCGTGGAGGGCCTGCACCTCCCGGACGAGACCGCCGACGTCACCGACGCCGAGCGCAGCCGGCCGCTGCGTCCCGAGGATGCCGCGTACGCCATCTACACCTCGGGTTCCACCGGGGTTCCCAAGGGTGTCGTGGTGCCGCACTCCGGTGTGCCGAGTCTGCTGGCGAGCCAGCGGGAGGTGCTGGGGCTGCGGGAGCACGAGCGCGTGCTGCTGTTCGCGTCGCCCGGCTTCGACGCCTCCGTCTGGGAGCTGTGCACCGCGCTGATGACCGGCGGCTGCGTGGTGGTCGCCGACCAGGAGCGGTTGCTGCCGGGCTCCGCACTGGCCGGTCTGGTGGCGGAGGCGGGCGTGACCTGCCTGCTGCTCGCGCCGTCGGCCCTCGCGGTCATGCCGGAGGACGGGCTCCCCGAGGGCGTCACCCTGGTGGTCGGCGCGGAGGCGTGCGCCCCCGACCTCGTCGAACGCTGGTCGGCCGGGCGCACGATGGTCAACGCCTACGGGCCCACCGAGTCCACCGTCATCGCGACGATGAGCGAGCCGCTCGCCGGCCGCACGGTGCCGCCCATGGGCCGCCCCGTCGTCAACTCCCGCATCCTGCTGCTCGACGACGCGCTGCGCCCGGTGCCGGTGGGCGTACCCGGTGAGCTGTACATCGCGGGTGCCGGCCTTGCCCGTGGCTATGTGAACCGCCCCGATCTCACCGCCGAGCGCTTCGTCGCGGACCCCTTCGGCCCGCCTGGCGCACGCATGTACCGCTCGGGCGACCTCGCCCGCCGCAGCGCCGACGGCGACCTGGAGTACCTCGGCCGCTCCGACCAGCAGGTCAAGCTCCGCGGCTTCCGCATCGAGCTGGGCGAGGTCGAGGCGGCCCTCACCGACCAGCCGTCGGTCGCCCAGGCCACCGTGCTGGTCCGCGAGGACACACCGGGAGTGCGGCGACTGGTGGGCTACGCCGTGCCGGTCGCCGGGAGCGGGTTCGACCCCGCGGCCCTGCGGTCGGCGCTCGCGGCCACCCTGCCCGACTACATGGTGCCCGCCGTGATCGTCGAGCTGGCGGAGCTGCCCCGCACCCCGAGCGGAAAGCTGGACAGGGGCGCACTGCCCGAGCCGGTGATCGCCGGCGCGGCAGGAGGCCGGGCGCCGCGCACGGAACGCGAGACGGTGCTGTGTGCGCTGATCGCGGAGGTGCTGGGGGCCGGGGAGGTCGGGATCGACGACAACTTCTTCGACCTGGGCGGCGACTCGATCACCGCGATCCGGCTCGCGACACGTGCGGCCGAGGCCGGACTCGCCCTCACACCGCAGGACATCTTCTCCGGCCGTACCGCGCACGCGCTGGCCGAGGCCGCCGAGGAGCTGGCGGCGCCGGTGGCGACGCCCGCGCGCGCCGCCGTGCCGACGCCGGCCCCGGAGGAACTGGAGCGGCTGCACTCCCGGTGGGGCGAGGACGGCATCGAGACGGTGCTGCCGCTGACACCGCTGCAGGAAGGCATGCTGTTCCACGCCCTGTTCACCGAGGGCGGCGCCGACGCGTACAACGTCCAGAAGAGCTTCGGCCTGCGCGGCGCACTCGACCCTGTGGCGCTGCGCGCGGCAGGCGAGGCGCTGCTGCGCCGGCACGCCGGGCTGCGCGCCGGGTTCGACCAGACCGCCTCCGGCCGGCCGGTGCAGATCGTGCCCCGGACCTCGGAGCTGCCCTGGACCGAGGTGGACCTGAGCGGCTGCGGCACCGGCGAGCAGCGGGAGCGCACCGCGCGGCTGCTCGCCGAGGACAAGCGCCGCCGGTTCGACATGGCGCGCCCGCCGCTGCTGCGCCTCACCCTGATCCGCAACGCCCCTGACCGGCACACCCTCGTCCTGACGAGTCATCACATCCTGTTCGACGGCTGGTCGTTGCCGCTGATCCTGCGGGACCTGTTCGCGCTGTACCGGGCGGCCGGTGACGGTGACGGCGGCAACGGCGCGCTGCCCGGCGTCGTGCCGTTCGAGAACTACCTGGAGTGGCTCGCCGCCCAGGACCGGGACGTCGCCGAGGACGTGTGGCGTACCGCGCTCGCCGGCCTGGAGCAGCCCACCCTGGTCGCACCGGACACGGCACGGGCGCCCGAGGAGGCGCTTCCCGGGCTGGCCGTCGCGGAGCTGTCGGCGGATCTCACCGCACGGCTGACCGCCGAGGCCCGAGCCCGTGAACTGACCCTCAACACGGTGGTGCAGGGCGCCTGGGCGCTGCTGCTCGGCGGTCTCACGGGCCGCCGGGACGTGGTGTTCGGGGCGACGGTCTCCGGCCGGCCGCCGCTGCTGCCCGGCGTCGCGGAGATCGTGGGCCTGCTGATGAACACGGTGCCCGTACGCGTCCGCACCCGCCCCGGCGAGCCGCTGTCCGCACTGCTCACCCGCCTCCAGGCGGAACAGGCCGCGCTCGGCCCGCACCAGTACCTGGGCCTCGCCGAGGTGCAGCGGCTCGCGGGACTCGGCGAACTCTTCGACACCACCACGGTCTTCGAGAACGCCCCGATCGACCGCGAGGCCATCAAGCGCACCGCGGGCGGTCTGCGCATCAGCCAGACGGACGCCGACCAGACCGGGGCCACGCACTACCCGCTCAGCCTCATTGTGGTGCCCGGACCCCGGCTGCGCCTCGAATTCACGTACCGCACCGACGTGTTCGACTCCCGCGGGATCCGCCGGATCGCCGACCGCCTCCGGCGCCTGTTCGAGACGTTCGTGGCGGCTCCGGAGACCCCCGTCGGGCGCATCGAGCAGCTCACCCCGGCCGAGCACGCCCAGGCCGTCGAGGAGTGGAACGACACCGCCCGCCCCTACCCCGCGACCACCCTGCCCGAACTCTTCGCACAGCAGGTCCGCAGCACCCCGCAGGCGACGGCCGTCGTGCACGGCGACCGGTCGCTCACCTACGCCGAACTCGACCGCGAGGCGGGAAAGCTGGCGGGCGTGCTGGCCGCCAAGGGCGCGGGGCCCGGCCAGGTCGTGGGGGTCTGCCTGCCGCGCTCCGTCGAACTGCTCGTCACCCTGCACGCCGTGCACCGGGCGGGCGCCGCCTATCTGCCGGTCGACCCCGACTACCCCGAGGACCGGGTCCGGCACATGCTGGAGGACGCCGACCCCGTCTTCCTGATCGACACGGACACCTACCGGGCGCTGGCCGACACCGCAGCGCACGCCGACCCCGTCCCGAACGCCCCGGGCCTGCACCCGCTGCACCCGGCCTACGTCATCCACACCTCCGGCTCCACCGGCCGCCCCAAGGGCATCGTCGTGGCGCACGAAGGCGTCGCCAACTACCTGCGCTGGAAGCAGGACCGCTTCCCGCTCGGCGCGGGCGACCGCGTCCTGCAGCGCACGTCGATGAGCTTCGACCCGTCGGTGTGGGAGATCTTCTGGCCGCTGACCGTCGGTGCCACCGTGGTGATCGCGGACCCCGAGACACAGCACGGGCCCGGCTACATCGCCTCCCTCGTCCGGCGCGAGGGGATCACCGTCGCCCAGTTCGTGCCCTCCACCCTGGAACTCTTCCTCCAGGAACCCGGAGCGCGCGACTGCCGGTCCCTGCGGACGGTGTTCTGCGGCGGAGAGGCCCTCACCGCCGGACTCGTCGACCGCTTCCACGACGCCCTCGACGCCGAGCTGCACAACCTGTACGGCCCGACCGAGGTCTCGGTCTACACGACGAGCCGGCGCACCCGCCCCGGCGGCACCGCGTCCGTCCCGGTCGGCCTGCCCGGCTCCAACCTGCGGGTCTACGTCCTCGACGACGGCCTGTTGCCGGTGGCCCCCGGCGTCGAGGGCGAGGTGTACATCGCGGGCACGGGCGTGACCCGCGGGTACGTCAACCGCCCCGCCCTGACCGCCGAGCGGTTCGTGCCGGACCCCTACGGCCCCCGCGGAACCCGGATGTACCGCACCGGCGACCTCGCCGCACGCCGCCCGGACGGCGAACTGGAGTACCGGGGCCGCGTCGACCACCAGGTGAAGGTGCGCGGGCACCGCATCGAACTCGGCGAGATCGAGACCGTGCTGAGCCAGGACCCCGCCGTGCGGCGCGCGGCCCTGGTCATCCGCGAGGACCAGCCCGGGATGCCGCGCATCGTCGCCTACACGGTGCCCGAGCCCGGCGCCACCGTCGATCAGGCGGCGCTGCGCGACCGGGTGGCCGCCGCGCTGCCCGACTACATGGTCCCGGCCGCCTTCGTCGAGCTGGACCGGCTCCCGCTGTCGCCCAACGGGAAGCTGGACCGCCGGTCCCTGCCCGCGCCCGAGTTCACGGGCGCCGAGGACGGCCGGGCACCCAGGAACGCGCGTGAGGAACTGCTGTGCGCCCTCTTCGCCGAGCTGCTCGGTGTCGGGCGGGTCGGCATCGACGACAGCTTCTTCGACCTCGGCGGCGACTCGATCGTCTCCACCCGCCTCGCGGGCCGCGCCCGCTCGGCCGGTCTCGCCATGACGCCGCGCGACGTGTTCACCCACCGCACGGTCGCGGCCCTGGCCGAGGCCGTCCAGGACGTCATCCCCGGCTCGCCGGGCCAGGCACCGCCGCGGAGGCCACTGGTCTCCCTCGAACAGGACGAACTCGATGAGCTTGAAGCACAACTGGGGGACGTGAAGTGAAGCAGAGATCACTGGAAGCCGTACTGCCGTTGTCCCCGCTCCAGCAGGGCATGCTCTTCCACGCCCTGTACGACGGCGAAGGCGTGGACTTCTACAACATGCAGGCGCCCTTCGAGCTGACGGGCGACCTGGACGCGGCGGCCCTGCGCAAGGCGTGCGCGGCCGTCCTCGACCGGCACTCCAGTCTGCGCGCGGGCTTTCTCCAGCGGCGCTCCGGCGAGGCCGTGCAGGCAGTAGCCGCCAAGGTGGAACTGCCCTGGGCCGAGGCCGACCTCAGCGCCTTCGGCGAGCGGGAGCAGCGAGCCCGGCTCGCCCGGCTGCTCGCCGAGGACCGGGAGCGCCGCTTCGACATGCGCCGGCCCCCGCTGGTCCGCTTCACCCTGGTGCGGCTCGCCCCCGAACGTCACGTCCTGGTGGTGACGAATCATCACATCCTGGTCGACGGCTGGTCGTTGCCCATCGTGATCCGCGATGTGTTCCGCAGCTACGCCCGCGGCGGCGACGCCTCGGGACTGGAGCCCGTGGCCCCGTTCAGCGACTACCTGGGCTGGCTCCAGGAGCAGGACCGGCAGGAGGCCGAACGGGCCTGGCGGGGCGCGCTGGCGGGAGTGGCGCAGCCCGCGCTCGTCGCGCCCGGCGCGGGCTCCGGCAGCGAGGCGGGCCGCCAGCAGCGGGTGAGCGCCGAGCTTCCGGAGGACTTCACGGCCGAGCTGACCGCCGCCGCGCGCGGTCGCGGGCTCACCGTCAACACCCTGGTGCAGGGCGCCTGGGCGCTGCTCGTCGGGCTGCTCACCGGCCTCGACGACGTCGTCTTCGGGGCCACCGTGGCCGGTCGGCCGCCGGAGGTCGAGGGCGTCGAGGGCATGGTGGGCCTGCTCATCAACACCGTGCCCGTACGGGTGCGTCTCGACCCCGACACCGCCGTCGGCACCCTGCTGGAAGGGCTCCAGGACCAGCAGGCCGCGCTCAGCGGCTACCACTACCTCGGGCTCGCCGACATCCACCGTGCCGTCGGCGTGAGCGAACTCTTCGACACCACCGTCGCGTTCGAGAACTATCCGCTCGACCCCGCCATGGCCCGCGACGGCCTGCCCGGCCTGCGGATCGCGCTGGCACAGGAGAGCGTCGACGACACCCCCGAGGGCACGCACTACCCGCTGAGCCTCGCGGTGTACCCGGGCGAGCGGCTGCGCCTCGAACTCAACCACCGCCTGGACCTGTTCACCGACGACGAGGCGCGGGACATCCTCGCCCGGTTCCGGCATCTGCTCGAGAAGGTCGTCACCGAGCCGGGCACCCCGGTCGGACGGATCGGCCTGCTCACCCCGGCCGAACTCGACCAGGCCCTGCGGACATGGAACGACACCGCGGCGCCCTACCCCGCGACGACGCTGCCCGCCCTCTTCGAGGACCGCGCGCGCCGGGGCCCCGAGGCGACCGCGGTGGTGTGCGGCGACACCCGGCTCAGCTTCGGCGAGGCCAACGCACGCGCCAACCGCATCGCCCGCGCACTGGTCGCGCGAGGGCTCGGCCCCGACGACCTGGTGGCGCTGGCACTGCCCCGCACCGCCGACACCGTCGTGGCGATCCTCGCGATCCTCAAGTCCGGGGCGGCGTACGTGCCGGTCGACCCGGAGTACCCTGCCGATCGCATCGACTTCTTGTTCCAGGAGGCACGACCCGCCCTGGTCCTGACGGACCCGGAGTCGGCGCAGGGCCTGCCGGCCGGCGGCCCGGCGCGACTGCTCCTGGGGGAGGCGCTCACGGGAGCCGGCACGGGTGACGACGCCGACCTCACCGACGCCGACCGCGTACGCCCGCTGCTGCCCGCCCATCTCGCGTACGTGATCTACACCTCGGGCTCGACGGGACGGCCCAAGGGCGTCGCGGTGGAGCACCGCAGCCTCGCCAACATGTTCCACAGCCACCACACCCACTTCTTCGCTCCGGAGACCGCGGCGGCGGACGGCCGGCCCTCCCGGGTGGCGCTCACCAACGCGCTGGTCTTCGACGCCTCGTGGAGCCAGCTGCTGTGGATGGTCGCCGGCCATGAACTGCACCTGGTCGACGACGAGGTCCGCAAGGATCCGCGGGCGCTCGCCGAGTACGTGGCCCAGCACCGGGTCGACGTGCTCGACACGACGCCCAGCTTCTTCCTGCAACTGCGCTCCGCCGGGCTCCTGGAGGGCGACGGCCACCGGCCGCGGACCCTGGCGCTCGGCGGCGAGGCGGTCGGCGAGGCACTCTGGGCCGAACTCCGGGCAACCCCCGGCCTGTCGACGTACAACCTCTACGGTCCGGCCGAGTGCACGGTCGACGCCATGCTGTGCCGGGTCCGCGACGCGGCGGCGCCGACCATCGGACGCCCCGCCGACAACATCCGGCTGTACCTGCTCGACGAGCGCATGCGCCCGGTCCCGGTAGGCGTCGAGGGCGAGCTCTACCTGGCCGGCGCCGGCCTCGCCCGCGGCTATCTGGGCCGCAGCGACCTGACGGCGGAGCGCTTCGTCGCCGACCCGTTCGGCGCCCCGGGCACCCGGATGTACCGCACCGGAGACCTCGGCCGCCGCCTCGCGGACGGCACCGTGACCTTCGCCGGACGCTCCGACGACCAGGTCAAGGTGCGCGGGTTCCGCATCGAACTCGGCGAGATCGAGTCCGTGCTCGCCGGGCACGACACGGTGGACCAGGTCTGCGTGGTCGTCCGCGAGGACCGGCCGGGCGTACGACGGCTGGTCGCGTACGCCGTGGCGGCGGCGGGGCGGACGGTTGATGCCGCACAGCTGCGGGCACACACCGCGGCGGCGCTGCCCGACTACATGGTCCCGGCCGCCGTCGTGGCCCTGCCCGCCCTGCCGCTCACCCACAACGGCAAGCTGGACCGGGCGGCGCTGCCCGCCCCCGAGTTCACCACCGGCGCCGCGAGCAGGCCGCCGCGCACCGAGCGCGAACGTGTGCTGTGCGGCCTGTACACCGAGGCGCTGGGTGCCGAGACCGTCGGCATCGACGACAGCTTCTTCGACCTCGGCGGCGACTCCATCACCTCCATGCAGCTGGCTGCCCGGGCCCGCGAGGCGGGGCTGCTGATCACACCGAAGGACGTGTTCACCCACCGGACCGTCGCCGCGCTCGCCGAGGCGGCACGGGAGCTGCCGTCCGAGTCCGTCGCCGACGCGCGCTCCTACGACGGACCGCTGGTCACCCTGGACCGGCACGAGCGCGCCGAACTCGAGCTGCTCTCCCCGGACTTCACCGACGTACTGCCCCTGACGCCGCTTCAGGAGGGCATGCACTTCCACGCGGTGCTCGCCGAGGACGGCGTGGACGTCTACAACACGCAGCGGCCCCTGGAACTGGAGGGGGAGCTGGCGCCGGCCGTGCTGCGCGCCGCCTGCGAGGCCCTGATCGCCCGGCACCCCAACCTGCGCGCGGCGTTCCTGCGCCTGCAGTCCGGGCGCCCCGTCCAGGTCGTGCCCGAGAGCGTCGCCCTGCCCTGGCAGGACGTCGACCTGCGCGGACTGGACGCCGACGAGCAGCGCGAGCGCGTCGCCGCGCTGATGGCCGAGGACCGGGTCCGCCGGTTCGACATGGCGCGCCCGCCGCTGCTGCGCGTGACCCTCGTGCACCTCGCCGAGAACCGCCACCTCTTTCTGCTGACGCATCATCACATCCTGTTGGACGGCTGGTCGTTGCCGCTGTTCTTCCGCGATCTGTTCGCGATGTACGCACGCGGCGGCGACGGATCCGCACTGCCCGCCCCGGCGCCCTTCCGGGACTACCTCGGCTGGCTGGGCGACCAGGACCGCGAGGCCGCCGAGCAGGTCTGGCGCGATGCCATGGCGGGCCTCGACGAGCCGACGCTCGTCGCGCCCGGCGCGGACGCGGCGGTCGCGCAGGTCCCCGAACTCGTCGCGCACCGCCTCGACGAGCCCGCCACGGCGGCCCTGACCGCACGCGCCCGCTCGCTGGGACTGACCCTCAACACCGTGCTCCAGGGCGCCTGGGCACTCGTCCTCGGCCGGCACACCGGGCGCCACGACGTGGTGTTCGGCGCCACGGTCGCGGGCCGCCCCGCTCAGCTGCCGGGGGCCGGGGAGATGGTCGGCCTGCTGATGAACACCAACGCCGTACGCGTCCGGCTCGACCCGGCCCGGCCGCTGGGCGACGAACTCCGGCGCCTGCAGGAGCGGCAGGCGGCGCTCGGCGACCACCAGCACGTGCCGCTCGCCGACGTCCAGCGCTGGACCGGGATCGGTGAACTCTTCGACACCGTCGTCGGGTTCGAGAACACCCCCGTCGACCGGACGCAGGTCCGCCGGCAGGTTCCCGGGCTGCGCATCGCCGTCGACGACACGGCCGCGCCCGGCGCCACGCACTACCCGCTGAGCCTCGTGGTGGTGCCCGGCGAGCGCACGAGCCTCGAACTCAACTACCGCGGCGACCTGTTCGACCGGGCCGGCGCGCAGGCGCTGCTCGACCGGCTGCGCAGGGTCCTCGACGCGTTCGCCGCCGACCCGGCGACCCCGGTCGGCCGGATCGACCTGCTCGCCCCCGAGGAGCGCGTACGCATCCTCCAGGAGTGGAACGCGACCGGCCGGGAGCTGCCCGCGACGACGGTGCCGCAGCTGTTCGAGGCGCAGGTCCGCCGTGCACCCGGGGCGCCGGCGGTCGTCCTCGGCGAGCACACCCTGACGTACGCCGAACTCAACGCCCGCGCCAACAGGTTGGCCCGCCTCCTGCTGGCCCGCGGCGCCGGGAACGAGACCCGTGTCGCGATCGCCGTGCCGCGCTCCCCGGAGGCGGCCGTGGCGACCATGGCCGTACTCAAGACCGGTTCCGCCTATCTGCCCATCGACACGGCGTACCCGAAGGACCGCATCGCCTACATGCTCCAGGACTCCCGGCCCGTTCTCGTGCTGGCGACGCGGGAGACCGCCACCGCCCTGCCCGAGGTGCCGGGTACCGAGGTGCTCCTGGTCGACGGCGAGGACATGGCCGGGGCCGACGCCGGGGATCTCACCGACGCCGACCGGCCGGGTCCGCTGCGGCCCGCGTCGGCCGCGTACGTGATCTACACCTCCGGCTCCACCGGCCGGCCCAAGGGCGTCGTCGTCACCCACGCCGGTGTCGCGAGCATGGTGGCCACCCAGGAGGACCGGATCGGCGCGGGCCCGGGCGGCCGCGTGCTGCTGTTCGCCTCGCCCAGCTTCGACGCGTCCGTCTGGGAGCTGTGCACCGCCCTGCTCACGGGCTCCTGCGCCGTCACCGCGCCCGCCGACCGGCTGCTGCCCGGGCCCGAGCTGGCCCGCACGGTCGCCGAGCACCGGGTGAGCTGCCTGCTGCTGCCGCCCTCGTCGCTGGCCGTGATGCCCGAGGGCGGGCTGCCGCCCGGCGTGACCCTGGTCGTCGGCGGTGAGGCGTGCGCGCCGGAACTCGTCGAACGCTGGTCCGCGGACCGCCGGATGGTCAACGCCTACGGGCCGACCGAGTCCACCGTCATGGCGACGATGAGCCGCCCGCTGGCGGGCCGCGAGGCCCCGCCGATGGGCGCGCCCGTGGTGAACACCCACGTGTACCTCCTGGACGACGGGCTGCAGCCCGTGCCCGCCGGAGTCCCCGGCGAGCTGTACATCGCGGGCGCCGGACTGGCCCGCGGCTATCTGGGCCGCCCCGACCTGACGGCGGAGCGCTTCGTCGCCGACCCGTTCGGTGCCCCGGGCACCCGGATGTACCGCTCGGGCGACCTCGCGCGGTGGCGGGCCGACGGCGAGCTGGAGTACCTCGGCCGCGTCGACCACCAGGTCAAGGTGCGCGGCTTCCGTATCGAACTCGGCGAGATCGAGTCCGTGCTCGCCGGTCACGGAGCCGTCGGCCAGGTGGTCGTCCACGTCCGGGAGGACCAGCCCGGCGTCAAACGGCTCGTGGCGTACGTCATCGCCGCACCGGACGCCGCCGTGGACCCCGTCGCACTGCGCGCCCACGTGGCCGCCGCCCTGCCCGAGTACATGGTCCCCGCCGCCTTCGTCGCCCTCGACGCCCTGCCGGTCACCCCGAGCGGCAAGCTCGACCGCGGTGCCCTGCCCGCGCCCGAGTTCGGCGGCGGCGCCGAGAGCCGGGAGCCGCGCACCGAGCTGGAGAAGTCGCTCTGCGACCTGTTCGCCGAGGTGCTGCCCGTGGAGAGCGTGGGCATCGACGACAGCTTCTTCGACCTCGGCGGTGACTCGATCATGTCCATCCAACTGGTCACCCGCGCCCGGAAGATCGGGCTCGGCGTCACCCCGAGGGACGTCTTCACGCACAAGACGGTCGCCGAACTGGCCACGGCCGTCACCGATCTGGCCGCCGGACCGCCCGAGCCCACCGTGCTCGCCGATCCGCTGGTGTCCCTGGACCAGGACGAACTCGACGAGTTCGTGGCGGGATGGGAGAACCCGAAGTGACCCAGCAGACCTCGCACGACGGCCGGGGGACCCTGGAAGGGGTCTACCCGCTGACCCCGCTCCAGGAGGGCATGCTCTTCCACGCCCTCTACGACACGGACGGCGTGGACGTCTACAACGTCCAGACCGCCGTGGAACTGAACGGCGACCTCGACCCGGCACGCCTCAGGTCGGCCTGCCGGCACGTGCTGCGGCGGCACGCGGTGCTGCGTACGGCTTTCCAGCAGCGCAAGTCCGGACAGCCCGTCCAACTCGTGGCCCGTGACGTCGCCGTGCCCTGGCAGTTCACCGACCTCAGCACCCTGGAACCGGCCGAGCAGCGGACCCGGCTCGCCCGGGCGCTCGCCGAGGACCGGGCCCGCCGCTTCGACATGGCCCTGCCGCCGCTGGTGCGGTTCGCCCTGGTGCGGACGGCACCCGACCGGCACATCCTCGTGATGACCCACCATCACATCCTGCTGGACGGCTGGTCGGTGCCCCTCGTCCTCGGCGACCTCTTCGAGACCTACGCGAGAGGCGGCGACGACGCGGCTGCCGCGGCACTGCGTCCCGCGGTGCCGTTCCGCGACTACCTCGGCTGGCTGGCCGGACAGGACCGCGCCGCCGCGGAGGACGCCTGGCGGACGGCCCTGTCCGGCTTCGAGGAACCGACGCTGGTCGCCCCCGGCGCGGATGCCGCGGGGGGCCGCGCGATGCCGCGCGTCGTGGTCGTCGACCTGCCCGAGGACGTGACCGCCCGCCTCACCGCGACGGCCCGCCGCCACGGCCTGACCGCCAACACCGTCGTGCAGGGCGCCTGGGCGCTGCTGCTCGGACTGCTCACCGGCCGGCGCGACGTCGTCTTCGGCTCCACCGTCTCCGGCCGGCCCCCGCAGCTCGCCGGCGTCGAGGACATGGTCGGTCTGCTGATCAACACGGTGCCGGTACGCGTACGCCTCGACCCGGAGCGCCCGCTGGCCGAACTGCTCAGCGGCCTCCAGGACGAGCAGACCGCCCTCACTCCCTACCACTACCTGGGGCTCGCGGACGTTCAGCGACTGGCCGGGACGGGCGAACTCTTCGACACCTCCGTCGCCTTCGAGAACGCTCCCGCGTCGGCGGACGCCTCCGCCGAGGGCGTCCCCGGGCTGCGCATCGGTCTCGCGGACCTGTCCCACCCCGGTGACGAGGCGACCGGCTCCAACCACTACCCGCTGAGCCTTGTCGCCACCCCCGGCGCCCGGCTGCGACTGCACGTCAACTACCGGGCCGACGTCTACGAGCACTCCCGCGCCCAGGACATGGCCGCCCGACTGCGGCACCTGCTGGAGGTCTTCGCCGACGCCCCCGGCACACCGCTGGGCCGGATCGGCTGGCTCACTCCCGGCGAACGCGAGCTGCCCGCCCGCTGGAACGACACCGCCCACCCGGTGCCAGCGACCACGCTGCCCGAGCTCTTCGAGGCACAGGCGGCCCGCACCCCCGGCGCGAGCGCCGCGGTCTGCGGCGACGAGAAGCTGAGCTACGCCGAACTGAACGCCCGCGCCAACCGGCTGGCCAGGCTGCTGGTGGAGCGCGGGGTGGGTCCGGAGAGCCGCGTCGCGGTGACGCTGCCGCGCTCCCTCGACCTCATCGTGACCCTGCTCGCCGTCCTCAAGGCCGGCGGCGCCTACCTGCCCTTCGAACCGGGCGTGCCCGCCGACCGGGTGGCGTTCATGAGCGCGGAGGCGGCTCCGGTCACCACGGTGACGCGCTCCGACGTACGCCCGGCCGCCGCCCACGGGGCACCGGCCGTGCTGCTCGACGACGACGCGATCCGGGTACGCCTCGCCGCCCTGTCCGACGCCGACCTCACCCCCGCCGAGCGGAGCGCGCCGCTGTGCCCCGCCCACCCGGCGTACGTGCTCTACACATCGGGCTCGACCGGCCGGCCCAAGGGCGTCGCCGTCCCGCACGAGGCGATCACCAACCGGCTGCACTGGATGCAGGCGCAGTACGGGCTCACCCACGACGACCGGGTGCTGCAGAAGACACCGGCCGGCTTCGACGTGTCGGTGTGGGAGTTCTTCTGGCCGCTGATCACCGGCGCGGCCCTGGTCCTGGCCCGCCCCGACGGCCACCGCGACCCCGCCTACCTGGCCGAGACGATCCGCGCGCACGCCATCACCACCGTGCACTTCGTACCGTCGATGCTCCAGGCGTTCACCGACGAACCCACCGCCGCCGGATGCACCGGCCTGCGCCGGGTGATCTGCAGCGGGGAGGCGCTCCCGGTCGAACTCGCCGGACGGCTGCGGGCCCTGCTGCCGGACGCCGGGCTGCACAACCTGTACGGGCCCACCGAGGCGGCCGTCGACGTGACGCACTGGCCGGCCGTCCACGAACCGGGCGCCACCTCCGTGCCGATCGGCCGGCCCGTGTGGAACACCGGCATCCATGTGCTGGACGCCGAACTGCGACCGGTGCCCGCGGGCGTCGGCGGTGAGCTGTACATCGCCGGGGTCCAGCTGGCGCGCGGCTACCTCAACCGGCCCGCACTGACCGCGGAACGGTTCGTGGCCGACCCGTTCGGCCCGCCCGGCAGCCGCATCTACCGCACCGGCGACCTCGCCCGCCGACGCCCCGACGGCGTGGTCGAGTACCTGGGCCGCTCCGACCACCAGGTCAAGATCCGCGGGCAGCGCATCGAACTCGGCGAGATCGAGGCGGCCCTGGACGCCCAGCCCGGCGTCGCGCAGTCGGCCGTCCTCGCCCGGGAGGACCGGCCCGGCAACCTCCGCCTCGCGGCCTACGTGGTCGCGGAGACCGGCCACCTGCCCGACCCGGACGCCCTGAGAGCAGCCGTCGCCGCGACCCTGCCCGACTACATGGTCCCCCCCGACCTGCTGGTGCTGCCCGTCTTCCCGCTCACCCCGAACGGCAAGCTGGACCGCCGGGCGCTGCCCCGGCCGCAGCAGCGCACCCCGGCCACCGGGCGGGAGCCGCGCGGCGAGCGCGAGGTGACCCTGTGCGGCCTGTTCGCGCAGGTGCTCGGGCTGGAACAGGTCGGCGCCGACGACAGCTTCTTCGACCTCGGCGGCGACTCGATCATCTCCATCCAGCTCGTCGCCCGTGCCCGCAGGGCGGGGCTCGTGCTCACCCCGAAGGACGTCTTCACCCACCGCAGTCCCGCCGCCCTCGCGAGGGTCGCCCGCAGCGAGGAGGGCGCCGTCACCGAGAGCGCCGACGCGGGCATCGGCGCCCTGCCGCTCACCCCGATCGTCCACTGGCTGCGCGAGCACGGCGGCCCCGCCGACGCGTTCCACCAGTCCGTGCTGCTGCGGGTCCCGGCGGGCCTCGACCCGGACGCGCTCACCGGCGCGCTCCAGGCCGTCCTCGACCGCCACGACGCGCTGCGCATGCGCCTGTCGGTGCGCACGACGGACGGCGAGTGGTCCCTGGTCGTACGCCGCCCCGGAACCGTACGGGCCGCCGACCTGCTCTCCCGGGCGGACGTCCGCGGTCTGGACGGCACCGCCCTGCGCGAGGCGGTACGGGACCGGTCCGCGCGGGCCGCCGCCCAACTCGCCCCGAGCACCGGGTCGATGGCGCGGGCCGTGTGGTTCGACGCCGGAGCGGACCGCCCCGGGCGACTGCTCCTGACCGTGCACCACCTCGCGGTGGACGGTGTGTCCTGGCGTGTGCTGCTCCCGGACCTCAAGGCCGCGTGGCAGGACCTGGTGCGCGGCACCGACCCCGCGCTCGCCCCCGTCCCCACCTCGCTGCGGACCTGGGCGGGGCGGCTGTCGGAGGCGGCCCGCGACCCCCGCCGCACCGCCGAACTGCCGCTGTGGCAGGGGATGCTGGAGGCCGGCGACCCACCGCTGAGCGACGCGCCCCTGGATCCGGCCCGCGACACCCACGCCACCTCGGCCTCCCTCACCGTGCGGCTGCCGGCCGAGGTCACCGAGAGCCTGCTGACGACGGTTCCCGCCGCGTTCCGGGCCGGCGTCGACGACGTCCTGCTCACCGCACTGGCCCTGGCCGTCGGGGCCTTCCGGCGCGAACAGCAGCTCGGCGAGGACACCGGTGTCCTGGTCGACCTGGAGGGCCACGGCCGCGAGGACGTCGTCCCGGGCCTCGACACCTCGCGCACGGCCGGCTGGTTCACGAACCTCTACCCCGTGCGGATCGACCCCGCCGTCACCGACTGGGACGAGGTGCGCGCCGCCGGGCCCGCACTCGGCCGGGCCCTGAAGAGGGTCAAGGAGCAGCTGCGAGCGCTGCCCGACCACGGTATCGGCTACGGCATGCTGCGCCACCTCAACCCGGACACCGGCCCGGAACTCGCCCGGTACGCGCCGCCGCAGATCGGCTTCAACTACCTGGGCCGCATGTCGGGTTCGGGGAACGCGGACTGGGGCCTCGCGGCGGAACAGGGCGCCGTTGTGCCCGGCGCACCGGGCGCCATGCCGCTGTGGCACACCCTCGATGTCAACTCCGTGACCGAGGACCGCGAGGACGGGCCGCATCTGACGGCGACCTGGACCTGGGCGGGTGAACTGCTCTCCGAGGACGACGTACGGGGCATCGCCGACGCCTGGTCCGCCGCACTGCACGCCCTCGTCGCGCATACTGCCGGGCAGGGAGCCGGCGGCCTCACGCCCAGCGACGTACCGGTGGAGATCTCGCAGGCCGAGCTGGAGGGCCTCGAGGAGCGTTACGCGGGCTCGGCGGTGGCCGACGTCCTGCCGCTGTCACCGTTCCAGGAGGGCCTGCTCTTCCACGCCCGCTACTACCCCGGTGGAGTGGACGTCCACAACGTGCAGCTCGTCCTGGAGCTCACCGGCGAACTCGACCGGGACACGCTGCGCTCCGTGTGCCAGGCGCTCGTCGACCGGCACCCCGCGCTGCGGGCCGGGTTCGCCCGGAGCGACTCGGGACGCCCGTTGCAGGTGGTCCAGCGGACGGCGCCGATCCTGTGGCAGGAGGCCGACCTCACCAGCGTCGGCACGGAGGGCCCGCACGCGGCCCTGAACCGGCTGCTGAACGACGACCGCCGCCGCCGGTTCGACCCCGAGCACCCGCCGCTCGTCCGGTTCACCCTGGTCCGGATGGCCGACGACCGGCACACGCTGGTCTTCACCCACCACCACATCCTGGCCGACGGCTGGTCGGCCTCCGTCCTCCTGCGGGACCTCGCCGCGCTCTCCGCGCTCCGGGGCGACGCCAGGGGGCTCGCGCCCGCCGTGTCGTACCGCGACTACCTCGGCTGGCTGGCGGAACAGGACCCGGCCGCCGCGCAGCACGCCTGGAACGAGGCCCTCGACGGGGTGAAGGAGCCGACGCTGATCGCTCCGGACGTCGACATCGCGTACGTGCCGGAACTGCCCGAGCGCGTGGTGCTGGAACTGCCCGCCGACCTCACCGCGGCCCTGACGGCGACCGCACGCCGGCAGGAGGTCACCCTCAACACCCTGGTGCAGGCGGTGTGGGGCGTGCTGGTCGGCGGGCTCACCGGACGCACCGACGTGGTGTTCGGTGCCACGGTCTCCGTACGGCCCCCGGAGCTGGCGGGCGTCGAGGACATGGTCGGCCCGCTGATCAACACGGTGCCCGTACGGCTGCGGTGGGACGCCGAGGAAACGGTGGAGGAGCTCGTCGCCCGGCACCAGGAGGAGCAGACCCGCCTCGAAGGCAGCCGGCACCTGGGGCTCTCCGACATACAGCGGCCCGTCGGAGTGGGCTGCCTGTTCGACACCTCCGTCGTCTTCGAGAACTACCCGTCGGCCCAGGCACTCCCCGCCCTGCCCGGCAGCGCCGCCCGCGTCACCGGGTTCAGCGGACGGGACGCCTACCACTACCCGTTGAAGCTGATGGCGGTCCCCGGCGAACGCCTCTACCTGGAGCTGAGCCACCGGCCCGACCTCGTCACAGCGGAACAGGCGGAGACGGTCGCGCAGCAGCTCCTCGGCCTGCTGGAGGCGGCGGCCACCCGGCCCCGGACACCCGTCGGCGAGGCCACCGCGGGCATCGGGCGGCTCGTCGCGGCACCCACCGCGGAGCCGCGCCGGGAGCGGGCGCCCGCCGCACCCGGCATCCGCGAGACCCCGCGCGCCCCGGCCCCCAGGACGCCCGAGGAGGCGCTGCTGTGCGACCTGTTCGCCGACGTGCTCGGCGTCGCGGCCGTCGGCCCGCGCGACGGCTTCTTCGAGCTGGGCGGCGACTCCCTGACGGCGCTGCGGCTGACCGGCCGGATCAGCGCCCGGATGGGTCAAGAGCTCTGTGTCCGTGAGGTGTTCACGCACACCACGGTCGCGGAATTGGCGGACCACATGGCCGGGACCCTGCTCGGCCGGACCGCCTCTCAGCAGTGACCGCGGCCCCGGCGGCCGCACAGGACCAGTTGATTCGAGACGACCGGAACCGGTCATCCCACGATGAGGAGCACAGAAGTGGCAAACCCCTTTGACGACCCCGACGCGACATATCTGGTTCTGGTCAACGACGAGGGCCAGTACTCGCTGTGGCCCTCGTTCGTCGAGGTGCCGGAGGGCTGGCACGTCGCTCATGCGCAGGCCCCGCGCCAGGTGTGCGTCGACTACATCGACGAGAACTGGACGGACATGCGGCCCAAGAGCCTCATAGCCGCGAGCGAGGCCGCCTGATGACCGGCGGCGACATACTCGCCACGACCGCTGCCACCGTCGGCGACACCCCCGCCGAGTACACGCTCACGGCGGGCGACCTCGCGGGGCTCGACGGACTGCTGGAGTCGTTGCGCGACTCCGCCGGCGACCCGTCGCACCCCGAGTTCTACGAGAGTGCGTGGCACGCCCCGGAGCGGCTGCCCGAGGGACTGCGCAGATTCCTTCAGGAGTTCGCCCGGGACGAGAGCTCGGCGACCTGCCTGATCCACGGATTCCCGACCGACGACGCCATCGGCCCGACCCCGGACCACTGGAGCTCGGCGATCGAGCAGAAGGGCGCCCGCGACCACGAGCTCTACCTCGCGCTGTGCGGCATGGTCCTGGGCGAGCCGTTCGGCTGGGCGACCCTCCAGCAGGGCCGGCTGGTGCAGAACGTGCTGCCCGTGGCGGGGGACGAGCAGTGCCAGAGCGGGTACGGCAGTGCGGCGCTCCTGGAGTTCCACACCGAGGACGGGTTCCACCCGCAGCGCTGCGACTACCTGCTCCTGCTGGGGCTGCGCAACCAGGACCGGGTCCCGACCATCGTGGCCTCCGTGCGCGACGTACGGCTCGACGACGACGACCGGCGGCTGCTCTCCGAGAAGCGGTTCCACATCTTCCCGGACGACGAGCACATCCGGCAGCTGGAGGCCCGGGACCCGAACCACCCGGCCCTCGCCCAGGCCCGGCGGATGGTGAGCGACCCGGAGCCGGTGGCGGTGCTCTTCGGCGACCGGTTCTCCCCCTATCTGCGGCTGGACCGGCCGTTCATGCGGTGTGCCGGGGACGACGCGGCCGCCGAGGCCGCCCTCGACCGCCTGATGGCGGAGCTGCAGCGGGTGCAGCAGGACGTCGTGGTGGAACCCGGCACGGTGCTGGTGGTCGACAACTACCGCGCGGTGCACGGCCGTCGGTCCTTCCAGGCCCGCTACGACGGGACCGACCGCTGGCTGAAGAAGCTCACCGTGAGCCGCGATCTGCGGCGCCACCTGAGCGGCTTCACCGCGGGCAGTCACCGCGTCCTCGTCTGAATCGACGTCTGACCGACGTCTGATCGGACGCGGCCCGAGGGCTGCCCGGTCCTTGTCATCACGGGGCGCCGACGCGAGTCGGCGCCCCGTCACGGATTCACGGAAAGGCTCATCCACACATGCGCACGATTGTGGTGTCGGGTGCCTCCAGCGGCATCGGACAGGCGGTCGCCGAACGGTTCGCCGCCGACGGGGACCGCGTCGTCAACTTCGACATCGCCCCGCCGCCGGCCGCATCCGGCACCGGGGCCGACGGGATCCCCTGGACGAAGGTCGACGTGGCCGACTGGTCGGCCGTACGGGAGGCGGTCGACGAGGTCCACGAGCGGTACGGCTCCCTCGACGTCGTCGTCGCCAACGCCGGCATCAGCAACCGGCGCGGAGTCCTCGAACTCACCGAGGAGGAGGTGCGCCGGACCATCGACGTCAACCTGATGGGCGTCCTCGCCCTGTGGCGGCACGCCGCGCCGCACATGGTGCGCCACGGCCACGGCGTCCTGCTGGCCACGGCCTCCGTGAACGGATCCCGCGGATACCCGCTGTACGCCGACTACAACGCGACCAAGGCCGGCGTCGCGTCCCTGTGCCGGACCTTCGCGATGGAGCTGAGCCCGGTGGTCCGCACCGCCTGCGTCACCCCCGGCGCGGTGCTCACGCCCATGCAGCGCGCCGAGTACACCGACGAGATGCTCGACGAGGTCAACGAGCGCATCCCCGCCCGGCGCCATGCCACACCCCGGGAGATCGCCGCCGCGTTCCACTACCTCGCCTCGCCCGAGGCGGCGTTCGTCACGGGACAGGAGCTCGTCGTCGACGGCGGTGAGACGGCCGGCGCGACCACGGCCTTCTTCCCCGGGCACGCGATGTCGCCTCCCGGGCAGCCGACTCCCAGCGAAGGAAAGTGACGATGTTCGACTGCCCCCGGCTCGGCCCCGCCGACCTGCCGACGACGGATCTCGCCGATCCGCGGGTCCACGCCACGTACGACCTCACCGACATCTGGCGGCACCTGCGGGCCGAGGAACCGGTGTACTGGCAACCGGAGACCGCCGGGCACCCGGGCTTCTGGGTCGTCACCCGCTACGACGACGTGGCCTCGGTCTACAAGAACAAGGACGCCTTCACCTCCGAGCGGGGCAACGTCCTCGACACCCTGCTCGCGGAGGGCGACTCGGCGGCCGGGAAGATGCTCGCCGTCACCGACGGACCCCATCACTCGGCGCTGCGCACGGTGCTCAACAAGCCGTTCTCGCCGCGGGCCCTGGAGGTCGTGGTGCGCAGCGTGCGCCGCAGCACCTGGCGCCTGCTGGAGGAGGCCGTCGAGCGCGGGGAGTGCGACTTCGCGAGCGACGTGGCCGCCCACATCCCGCTGGCCGCGATCTGCGACCTGCTGGGCGTGCCGGTCTCCGACCGAGGCCACATCATCGAACTCACCTCCTCGGCGCTGTCCTCGACGGACGGGGCACCGACCACGGAGAGCACCTGGACGTCCCGCAACGGGCTCCTGCTGTACTTCTCCGAACTCGCGGAGTCCCGCCGCGAGAAGCCGTACGACGACATCGTGAGCCTGCTCGTCGGCCAGGAGGTGGGAGGCCGCCCGCTCAGCCACGAGGAGATCATCTTCAACTGCTACAGCATCATCATGGGCGGCCACGAGACCACCCGGCTGGCCATGATCGGCGGACTGCAGGCGCTGGTCGAGCACCCCGGCCAGTGGCAGGCGCTCAAGAGCGGCGAGGTCTCCACCGCGACCGCGGTCGACGAGGTGCTGCGGTGGACGACACCCGCGTTGCACGGTGGCCGGACGGCGACCCAGGACACCTTCCTGGGCGACGAGTTCATCGAGGAGGGCGACGTCGTCACGGTGTGGAACGTGTCCGCCAACCACGACGAGCGCGTCTTCGCGGACCCCGAGCGCTTCGACCTGGCGAGGACCCCCAACAAGCACCTGGCCTTCGCGCAAGGCCCGCACTTCTGCATCGGCGCCCACCTGGCCCGACAGGAGATCTCGGCGGTGCTCGAGGCGCTGCGCGCGATGGTCCGCACGCCGGTGGTGACCGGCCCGCCGCAGCGCGTCTTCTCCAGCTTCCTCAGTGGTCTCGCGACGCTGCCCGTCGCTCTGGAGCGGGAGCCTGGGCACCGGCTCGGCTCCGGTCCGTCGGAGGGCTGAGAGAGCGCGCGTACGACCGTGGGGCCGAACCGGACGGGTTCGGCCCCACAGTCGTACGCGCGCGCAGGAGCCGGTCAGTTGGCGGCGGCGCGGTACTTGCGCACGGCCAGCGGAACGCACACGAGCAGGATCAGCAGGGACCAGAACAGGGACGTGGCGGCCGCGTTCCGCATCGGGAAGGACGAGACGTCGACGCCGGTGTCGTTGCCGAAGAGATGGCGGACGGCCTGGGCCGTGGCCGAGAGCGGGTTCCACTCGGCCACGGGGCGCAGCCAGGAGGGCAGGGTGTGGGTCGGCACGAAGACGTTGGAGAGGAACGTGAGCGGGAAGATCCAGATGAACCCCGCGGTGTTCGCCGTCTCCGGCGAGGACACGCTCAGCCCGAGCAGCGCGCCGATCCAGCTCATGGCGTAGGCGAAGAGAAGGACCAGCGCGAAGGCGGCGAGAGTCCGGAAGGGACCGGTGTGGACGCGCCAGCCGACGGCGAGCCCGCAGGCGGCCAGCGCGCACACCACGAGCGAGTTCTGGATCAGACCGGCGGTGGTGCGGCCGGTCAGCACGGCGGCCCGCGCGATGGGCAGCGACCGGAAACGGTCGATCAGCCCCTTCGCGAGGTCGTCCGCGATGCCCACCGAGGTGGTGCCGGCGGCGAAGGCCAGCGTCTGCACCATGATTCCGGGCACGATGAGTTCCCGGTAACTGGTGCCCACCGGAACGGCGATGGCGCCGCCGAACACATAGGTGAAGAGCAGGACGAGCATCACGGGCTGAAGGGCCGTGTAGACCAGCAGCTCCGGATTGCGACTCATGCGCTGCAGATTGCGGAGGGTCAGGACCCAGCCATCGGCGAACCAATGGCTGATACCGGCGTACGGTTTTCTGCTCACGTCGGTCGCGGTGGTCACTGTGCTGACGGCGCTCACGGTGCGTTCCTCTCGGCGTTCCCTGGTACGGACGCGTACCAGCGCATCGTGCCGAGCGGAACGCACCGACAGCCAGGAATGGCGACCGGCAACTTGATGCCGGATCAGGCCCGACCCCGCCGGGGCCGGATCCAGGCCTGCCTCAGCCGGGGCCGGATCAGATCCAGCCCTGCTGGGCCGAGCGCAGGCCTGCCTGGAAGCGGCTGCGTGCGTCGAGCCGGCTCATGAGATCCGAGGCGATACGGCCCACCGTCCGCTGGGAGACACCGAGCCTGTTCGCCACGACGGCGTCCGTGTGCCCCTCGGCGAGCAGGTTCAGCACCTCGGCCTCCTGCCTGGACAGTTCGTTGCCGTCGGGCTTCTCGACCTCCGAGCCCATCGGTACCGCGTGGGCCCACACCATCTCGAAGAGGGCGGCGAGTGCCGCGGTCACTCCGGGGGTCGTCAACTGGATTGCGCCACGTCTGGTGTTGTCCGGGTCCACGGGAAGCAGTGCCGTGTCCCCGTCTATGAGGATCATGCGGAGAGGAAGTGTGGGAACCGTCCTCACCTGTCCTCCCAATTCGGTCAACCAGTGCGCATACCGGGCCGTCGGAGCATGGGTACGTGCACTGTCCAAATACACGGTGCGCATGGATACCCCTCTGCTGATAACCTCCTTGTCCAGGGGCATACTTGCGGCAAGACTGCTTTCGGATTGTGCCCCGCCCGGATTGAATGCGAGACATTCACGGGTCGCGGACCGCGACAGTTCCACAAGACGTTCGCGGATCGCATCCACGCCCACAAGGTTTTCGATGTGTTTCTGGTCCACCGCCGGATACAGATCGGCGAACTCGTCGAGCAGGCCGGACACCGCGGCCCGGTTCATCTCGAACTGCTCGTGCTGGTAACGCAGTTCGGCCGCGTTGCGGAGCAGGAGGGTCTGGAGTCCCACCTGTGGGTCCTCGGCGAGCACTGTTTCCTCGGGCTCGTCGGGGAGCTGTACGAGTTCCAGCTCGGCCAACTGCTCTATTATCCGGCGTACTTGGTCCACGGGTCTGGAAAGGTGGTCAGCCATTTCCGCGACGCTCCAGCGTTTGCGGACGAGGATCGCCCGGTATACCGCTTCGGCTGATTCGTCAAGACCCAGACCGTCCAAAATGCTACCCATAGAAGCAACTTCCCCCTGTGCTCCGCCTTGTCGCCCTTCGGGGGGCGTCGCACCGGCGGAACCGTCTCTCATTCTCGGAGTGCGGTCCGAGTGAGTGATTTTCTCTCTCGCGGCGCGCCCTGCGAAAGGCTTGCCGTTCTGCCAGTTTACCCAGTAGGGGAGCGGGCAGACGTGGTTGACCTGCACTGATGGGTAACATCAAAGAATCGGCAATGCTTTGACAAAGGAAGTGGACACGGTGCGAGGGGGCTTGCTCGGAGAGCTGCTTCCCGCGGATGTCGCCGCCGTGGACGACTTCGGGGATTCCGGCCCGGCGGCGGCCATGCCCCTGCACCCCGAAGAGGCCCGCCTCATCAGCGGAGTGGTCGCGGAGCGACGCCGGGAGTTCACCACGGTGCGCGGCTGCGCCCGGCTGGCCCTGACCGCCCTCGGCCTGCCCGCCGCCCCGCTGCTGCCCGGCCGCCGTGGCGCGCCCATATGGCCCCAAGGCGCCGTCGGCAGCATGACCCACTGCCGGGGGTACCGGGCGGCCGCGGTGGGCGATGCCGCCCGCTTCCTGGCGATCGGCATCGACGCCGAACCCGACGAGCCGCTGCCGCAGGCGGTGGCGTCGAAGGTCATCTCCCCGCGGGAGCGAGCCGAGTTGACCCGGATGACCTGCCACGATGCGGGCATCGCCTGGGACCGACTCGTCTTCTGCGTCAAGGAGTCCGTCTACAAGATCTGGTCCCCGCTGACCGGCAGCTGGCTCGATTATGCGGACGCCGACGTCCGGTTGCGGCCCGACGGCACGTTCACGGTGCGGCTCCTGGTGCAGGCGCCCACGGTCGCCGGCGTAGGGCTGGAGACCCTGACGGGGCGTTGGCTCGCCGCGCGTGGCCTGCTGTTGAGCGCCATCGCACTGCCTACGGGCTGACCGCCGCTGCGGACACGGGCGGGGCCTTACCCTCCGTTCATCCGGTGGCGCACTTACGACAGCCGGTACTTCCTGCCACCGGAATCGCTTTCCGATCGGCCATGCATTCGAGCAAGATTCTGGTCAGGGGATCGCGGGGGACAATCGCGACAGCCCCGACCAGTCCATCGAATGTTCAATCGGGAGTGGAGTCGTGTTCAGAACAGCCAGAGTCGTCGGTGCCGCGGCAGGTCTCATGTTGCTTTCCCTGGCAGCGTTCGGGGGAACCGCTCAGGCCGATTCATCGTCCACCGTCGAGGTCATCTGCCACAGGGACGGCAGTGGGGGCAGTACGGACTCACTGGGCTGGGACCTGGTGCCCAAGTGTCTGATTTCCGGTCAGCTCGGCTGACCCTTTTCTCATCAGCGCCACGGGGGGCGGGGATGCATTCCTTGGACGCGGCCTGCCCTCCGTGTGCTTCGTCACCACAGACAGCCCATTGAAGGAGCCACGCGGACCATGCAGCGCACCATGCTCAAGTCGAAGATCCACAGAGCCACCGTCACCGAGGCCGATCTCAACTACGTCGGCTCGCTGACCCTCGATCCGGTACTCATGGACGGGGCCGATCTGCTGCCCGGCGAGCTCGTCCACATCGTCGACGTGAACAACGGCGCCCGCCTCGAGACCTATGTGATCGAGGGCGAGCGCGGTTCCGGAGTGGTGTGCATCAACGGGGCCGCGGCCCGCCTGGTCCACCCGGGAGACATCGTCATCATCATCGGGTACGCCACGGTGGAGGACGCCGAGGCCGCGAAGCTCGAACCGCGCGTGGTCTTCGTGAACAGCGAGAACGACATCGTCAAGGTGGGCACCGATCCCGCCTCGTAACAGGTGAGCGATCCCCGCGGGCGACCGGCGGGACACAGCGTCCGACAGGGGGTGCGGGGTAACGGCCCCGCACCCCCTGCGGCGCATACGACGCACGCGGCGCGCGACGTGCCGCACGTGCAGGGGAAGAAGTGTTTGACGGCATGGGGGAGGGGTCATTCCATGGTGCACTCCGCTGACCTGAGAATGGTCGAGCTGAGAGATGTCCGCCAGATCTGCGAGTACCTGATCGGACGGCGCAGAGCGGTCGGCTGGACACAGGAGGAGCTGGCCGAGCGCTCCGGAGTGAGCGTGCGCACCATCCGCAATCTGGAGACCGGCGCCAACACCAATCCGCGGCGGACCTCGATCGAGCTGCTGCTGAAGGCGTTCGGCACGACCCTGTCCTCGCTGTCGGAGTCGGGCCTGCCCACCGGCGTCGGTGCGCTGCCCCAGGTCTGGATCCCCGCGCAGCGCGGCGACCGGGACCGGGGCTCGGGCGCGATCGACCCCGTCCGCTGGCGCGGGACCCGCCCTCCCCTGGACGACTTCGTGGGCCGCGAGGGCGATCTGCGCCATGTGGTCGGCACGGTCCGGCGCAGCCGGCTCCTGGTCCTCACCGGCCCCGGCGGCGTGGGCAAGACGCGCCTCGCCCTCGCGGCCGCGTCGCGGCTCCAGCCGCTTTTCCGGGACGGAGTGGTCGTCGTCGACCTCACCTCATGCCCCGGCGAGCCGCACAGCGCGGCCCAGGCCCACGAGGCGGTGCGCTCCGCCGTGTTGCGCGACTGCGGCCTCGCGCCCACCGGATCCGGGGACACGGAGGGGCAGTTGCTCGTCGTCCTGGACGGCGCGGAGCATGTGGTGGGGGCCGTGTCCCGGCTCACCAGGGAGCTGATGGAGTACCACCCGCGAGCGCACTTCGTCGTGACCTCCCGCCGTCCGCTGACGACTCCGTCCGCCGACACCTGGGAGGTGGAGCCGCTCTCCCCGGACGCCGCGGAGGCCGAGGGCCTCCCCGCGGCCGTGGAGCTGTTCCTGCGCCGGGTGGGTTCCGGCGTGCCCACGCTGGACCTCAGCGGCCGGCTGCCCCTGGTGTCGGCGCTGTGCGCACGCCTCGACGGACTGCCGCTGTCGATCGAACTGGCGGCCCGTCGGGTCCGGTCGGTGCCGGTCGAGCTGCTGGTGAGCACGGAGTCGTCGCTGCACCTGCTGGACCGGATCGACACGAGCGGGCTGTCCCGGCACCGGACGCTGGCCGACAGCATCCGCTGGAGCCTCGAACTGCTGTCACCCGAACAACAGCTGATGCTCCGTCAAGTCGCGCTCAGGCGCGGTGTCTTCACGGCCGAGGACGTCCTGCCGGGCCATCGCGTCGGCGATGCGGACGTGCGGGCAGACCAGGGTGAGCAGGGGCGCGTGATCGGCCTGCTCGGCGAACTCGCGGACGCCTCGCTGGTGCGCATCCGCCGGGGGTGCCGCTACGAGTACGAGACCTACTCGCTCGTACGCGAATACCTGACGGCGCTGCGGGAGGACGAGCTGCACCGGACACTCGTGGCGGACGACCTGCTGATGTCGCAGGCGTCGTAGGGCTTGCGGGAGGTCGCGATCGTGCCCGGGTCCCTGCGGACCCGGGCGCGATGCGCGGTTCAGCGGCCCGCCGTCTCCCGGAACAGGCCGACCGAGAAGCGGTAGCCCGAGCCCAGGCTCTCCTCCATCGCGCTCTCGAGCTCCGGCAGGTATGCCGCGCCGAGTTCCGTCGTCGGCTCCAGCCGCTGGAGCAGGCGCTGCAGGGCGAGGATGAGCCAGCCGGTGGAGGAGGGTGCGCCGTGCACGCCGCGGAAGTTGTGGAGCCAGGTGTAGAGGCAGGACGCGGCCGCATGGTGCACGCAGTGCTCGGCGGCGTCGTCCTGGCCGGCCACGGACGCGGCGTCGGAGGGCGCGGTCGCCAGCCGCGTGTAGAACACCGTACGACGGGAGCCGAACGCGTCCAGTACCTTGGCCAGATCGGCGGCCTCGGCCGGGTCCAGACGCTCCGCGGCGATGCCGGACACCTCGGTGACCGCGTCGTTCCAGCCCCGCGTGATCTCGTCCTCGACGGCGTTCGTCAGCTGCAGGACATGGCGCGCGGGCTGCCAGGCCGGCGCCTCCCGGCTCCAGTCGAAAAGGGCCTCCAGGATCTCCGCGCCGCCGCTCGGTGCGTGCTGCGCGTGCGGGGCGAGGTTGGGCAGCTGCGCCGCGATGTTGTGCAGATTGACGTGGGTCGTGCCCTCGAAGATGCTCGCGATGGCGTGGTCCCGCTGAAGCTTCTGGAAGATTCCGGAGGCGACCCCCTCGCGCAGGTAGCTGCGGGCACCCAGCACGCGCCCGATGTCCTGGATCACCTCCTCGCCGATGACCGGGACGAGGTACTTGACCACGGACGACCACATGCTCAGCCGGGACGGCGCCACGGACAGCGACCGGGCCACCGGCAACGCCGTGCACTCGGCGATCAGCAGGTCGAGGTGCGCATGGACGAGATGCCGGCGGACGACGGGCAGTTGGTAGATCTCGGCGCCGTACAGCGAGCGCTCGTGGGCGTACTGGAGGCCGATGCGCAGCACGGAGTCCATCGTCCCGATCGACAGCGCGCCGATCGCGGTGCGGGTGATCTGCAGCGCCTTGAGCACCTCGATCAGACCGGCGCCGTTGCGCCCGAGCACCGCGCCACGGGGCACCCTGGCGCCGTCGAAGACGATGCCGCTCAGGTCGTGGCCGCGCAGACCCGCCGTTTTCACGAAGGGGCGGGTGCTCCAACTGCCCGGCTCCAGCTGGTCCTTGTCCACCAGGAGCAGGGACTGGCCGCGGCCCTCCACCGTGGCGAACACGGTCACGAAGCGGCCCCGGGTGGCGTTGCCGACCGGCCACTTCTCACCGGTGAGCACGAACTCGTCGCCGTCGACGAGGGCCGTCGTCGCGTTGCCCTGAAGGTCGCTGCCGTGGTCGGGCTCCGACACCGCGAAGCAGGCGAGTGCACCGCCGAGCAGCCCGTCGGCGACCCGCCCGCGCTGCTCGTCGTCCCCCCACAGCCAGACAGGGTTGACGCCCAGCAGCGCGGAGCCGAACATCACCGCGACCGTCAGGTTCCGGCGGGCGAGCGAGCGCGTCAGAACGAACACCTCTTCGAGGTTGTTCAGCCGGCCGCCGTACTCCCGCGGAACCAGGAACTGCGGGAAGCCCCACTCCCGGGCCAGCTCGGCCGCGCCCGGCGGAAGCTCCTCCCGCTCCTCATGGGCCACGATCGACGAGAAGCTGAACGGGCCGTCACCCTCCATCGGGTCACCCAGCGTGCGTTCCAGATCCGCGACGAGCCCATGAGTCGGCCGACTGTGCGCTGCCTGCGCCATAAGGACATCTCCAGTGAATTACGGGGAATGCGGTTCGCCGACATCGGTCATGTCGTTCGGTTTACCGGCCATGTTCACGTCCGCGGGGACCGCGATTCCAGGCAGGGCACCGGCAACTGAGCCTGCCGTGAAGTTGCCCGGCCTGTACCTGGCTGGCACCCCGCGAGAAACCGGAGAGTAAGGCTGGCGCGAACTGAGTCGTCCTGCCGGCTGCCGGGCAGCGGCAGGGAAAGGGGACCCCACGTCGATGGCTGAAATATCCCAGAGCGAGTCGGATTCGACTCTCTTCACCCTGGAGCAGACCAGGTCGGATCTCATGGAGGTGGACGCGTCGATCCGTGCCTGTCTCAACTGGGACTACGGTGAACGTGACAATCGCATCTGGAGTCTTTATCAGAAGAACAAGAAATCCCAGTGGGATGCCGAGACCTATATCGACTGGGATTACGACGTCCGGTTCGGCGCCCCGCTCGACGACGCCTACAGCGCGGGCGTGGCGACCTTCGTCGTGGGCACCGAGAGCCCCGTCCCGAAGGAACTGCTGAACGAGTTCCGCTGGCAGTACCAGGCATGGATGGTGAGCCAGTTCCTGCACGGCGAGCAGGGCGCGCTGGTGGCCACCGCCCGGCTCGTCGAGACCGTCCCGGACATGGAGTCCAAGATCTACGCGGCTTCCCAGGTCGCGGACGAGGCCCGGCACGTCGAGGCGTACGCGAAGTACATCGACGAGAAGCTCGGCGAGTCCTATCCCATCAACCCGGGCCTCAAGGCGCTGCTGCGGGACCTCCTCGCCGAGTCCAACTGGGACATCGTCTACCTGGGCATGCAGGTCGTCGTCGAGGGTCTGGCCCTCGCCGCGACCCGGCTCGCCGGCAGCGGCTTCGGCGATCCCATCATCACCTCGATCACCAAGATGATCGCCAGGGACGAGGCGCGGCACGTCGGGTTCGGCTCGGTCGCGCTGGCGGGCCTCTACGACGGGATGACGTCCAAGGAGCTCGACGAGCGGGAGAAGTTCCTGCTGGAGGCGATTCACCTGATGTCCCGGCGCTTCCTGCTCCGCGAGGTCTGGGAGCGCATGGACCTCGACGTGGAGAAGGGCGTCAGGTTCGCGCAGACGGACCCGATGATGTTCGGCTACCGGCAGCTCCTCTTCCAGCAGGTCATCCATCTGCTGCGGCAGCTGGGACTGCTCACGCCGAAGCTCAGGGACCTGTTCCTGACGGAGAACCTGGCGCGGCCGGAGGCGTTCCGCAACCTCGGCTGAGTGCGCGAGGTGGTGGCTCGGCGGCAGAACAAAGAGGAACCGGGTTCCGTACCGACGTCATTCCTGTCGGTACGGAACCCGGTTCCTCTTCATGTGCGAGTTCACGTATGAACGCGCGCGAACGCCCCGACCGGGGAAGGGTCACGCGCCGGCCGGCACGGGCGCCCGCTCGGCCCCGGCGCGGTGACGCCCGCCGTCACCGGTGAGGCTGAGGAACACGTCGTCCAGCGTCGGCCGGGACAGCCCCGCGTCCTCCAGCGCGATACCGGCGTCCTCCAGCAGTCGCAGCGCGTGGGCCAGCACCGGAGTGCCGCCGTGTACGGCGACGGCCACCTCGCGGCTGCGCTCGTCGGACTCGGCCGGCCGTGCGCCCAGCCCGGAGAGCAGCGCGGCGGCCTCGGGCAACCGCTCCCGATCGCGGACCACCAGGCGGATCCGCTCCCCGCCCGTCTGCTTCTTGAGCTCGTCGGCGGTACCGCGCGCTATCACCTTGCCGCCGTCCACGACGGCGATGGAGTCGGCGAGCTGGTCCGCCTCCTCCAGGTACTGCGTGGTGAGCAGCACGGTCGTGCCGTCCCGGACGAGCTCCCCGATCACCTCCCACATGTTGATCCGGCTGCTCGGGTCGAGGCCGGTGGTGGGCTCGTCGAGGAACAGCACGGGCGGCGCCGCGACCAGGGACGCGGCCAGGTCGAGGCGTCGGCGCATCCCGCCCGAGTACGTCCGCACCGGGCGGTCGGCGGCATCGGTGAGCGTGAAGCGGTCCAGCAGCTCGGCGGCCCTGACCTGGGCATTGCGGCGGCCCAGGTGGTAGAGGCGGCCGACCATGACAAGGTTCTCGCGGCCGGTCAGGGTCTCGTCGACCGCCGCGTACTGGCCGGACAGGCCGATGATGCCGCGGACCTCGTCGGGCTGGGTGGTGACGTCCCTGCCGAGGACGGTGGCGCGGCCCGCGTCCACCGTGAGCAGGCTGGTCAGCACGCGCACCGTGGTCGTCTTGCCCGCGCCGTTGGGCCCGAGCAGCCCGAGCAGCGTGCCCGCGGGGACCTCGAGATCCAGGCCGTCCAGGGCCCGTACCGGATTCCTGCCCTGGTACGTCTTGACCAGGCCCTCCGCACGGATGGCTGGGGTCATAGGTATCGTCCTCGATATCTTCCTCGCGGGATGTCTTCCGCACGGGATGGGAATTCCATGATTGCCGTGGCCCGGCGGCACACGGAACGCATGCGGCGATAATTGCTGATGGGATGCCGCAATATTGCCGCTGTGCGCCCGAAGGCATCGGGACACTTGCCGGAACCGATACCTGGAACACGAATCGGCGGCTGGCCATGATGCGAGATGATCGGGTGGCAGCCGACCCACGAGGCGAGTCAAGGCGATTCACCACGGGCGCGCCGTCCAGCCGGATTCCATTCCCATCGCATTCGCCGAAACGGCTGGGGGACTTCATATGTCTGCGACCGAACGGGCCCGCGTCGACCGCGTCGACAGCGTGGTCATCACCGGACTGGGCGCCACGACACCGCTCGGCGGGGACGTGAAGTCCACCTGGGCCACCTTGTTGGAGGGCCGCCGGGTGGTCGCGGGCCTCACCGACGACTGGCCCGCGGATCTGCCGGTCCGCATCGCGGCGCGCGCCGCCGCGGACCCCGGCACCGTACTGGACCGCATAGAACTGCGCAGACTCGACCGGTCGAGCCAGTTCGCCCTGATCGCCGTCCGTGAGGCCTGGACGGACGCCGGTTTCTTCGGCCGGGCCGGCGACACCGGCCAGCCGGACGCGGAACGGGTGGGAGCCGTCCTCGGCAGCGGCATCGGCGGGCTGAGCACCCTCGTCGACGGCCATGAGCAGATACGCACCCGTGGGGTCCGGGGCCTGTCGCCGCACACCATGCCGAAGATGATGATCAACGGTTCCGCGGGGCAGGTCGGCCTGGAGATCAACGCGCGGGCCGGTGTGCACGCGCCCACCTCCGCCTGCGCGGCCGGCGCCGAGGCCATCGCCGCGGGCCTCGACATGATCCGGCTCGGCCGGGCCGACGTCGTGGCTGTCGGCGGCACCGAGGCGATCATCCATCCGCTGACGATCGCGGCGTTCGCCAGCATGAAGGCGATGTCCCGCAGGAACGACGACCCGGAGCACGCCTCCCGTCCCTACGACACCGGGCGCGACGGCTTCGTCATGGGCGAGGGAGCGGCCGTGCTCATTCTGGAGTCGGGGCGCCACGCGCGGGCCCGCGGAGCCCGGATCCACGCCGAGTTGGCCGGCGCGGGCATCAGCGCCGACGGTCACCACATCGTGGCACCCGAGCCCACGGGCCGGGGCGCCGCCGCCGCGCTGCGCAAGGCGCTGGCCGACGCCGACCTCAGCCCGCGCGACGTCGTCCACGTCAACGCGCACGCCACCTCGACCCCGCAGGGGGACCTCGCCGAGAGCCTGGCCATCCGCTCGGTCCTGGGCGAGCGCGACGGACGCGGCGGTGACTACGCGGTCTCCGCGATCAAGTCGACCGCCGGTCATCTGATGGGAGCCTCGGGGGCGTTGGCGGCCGTCGTCAGCGTGCTCGCGCTGCGCGACAGAACGGCACCGCCGACGATGAACATCGAGCAGCTGGACCCGGGGATCGGCCTGGACGTCGTACGCGACCAGCCGCGCGCTCTGTCCAAGGGCCCCGCCGCGTGTCTGACCAACTCCGCGGGCTTCGGCGGCCACAACGTCGTCCTCGCCTTCCGGGACCACGCGTGACGGCGGCGGACGGCATCGCGGCCGGGGAGGCACCGCGCGACCTGGACATGGCGGACCTGGCGTCCGGCTGGGAGCTGACGTGTGCCGTGCTGCTGCCCTGGACGGGGGCGGCGCCCCCGCGGGACGGCAGCCGCGTGGCAGCGGAGCCGAGCAGGACGGGCGCCGAGTAGGCGAGGAGCCGGGCCGCAGGTCCGGGCGCACAACGACGGTGGCGCCGACGGGGAGTTGTCCCCGTCGGCGCCACCGTCGAAGGTGCGGGCCGGCTCAGCCCTTGGCCGGCCAGGAGGCTCCGTAGCGCGCGCAGATGGAGTTCACCTCGAAGGTGTCCGGCAGCGTGATGGAGCCGTCCTCCACATGGCCGCCGATCAGCCGGACGATGTCCTCGACGCGCTCCAGGGACATCGCGACCTCGGGCGTCAGGGCCTCCAGCTTGAACAGGTCCTCGATGGTGAACCCGAGCTCGGCCAGCGCCAGCGAATGGAAGCCGAGGTCTCCGATCAGCCGGAGTTCGGGGGTGACCACGGCGACCTTCTGCGGAGCGACCAGGCGCACCAGCGTGCAGACCAGGCCGGGGATCTCCGCCGGACTCACCACGACATCGGTTTCGGACATGTGCGCGCTCTCTTTCTGACGACGTGCGAGCCGGTGTCAAGGCTCGGCGAGCGTCATCGTGCCCGCGCCGCGACCTCTCTCACCAGGCAAGCCGACCGGCAAGCGGACACCTGCCCGCACCCGGTGTGCACGGCGCGAACTGCCGTGGGACGGGCCGGAATTGCCGTCAGGCTGCCGGATGTTCTGCCTGGTCCCGGCCTGTGCCGTGGTAAAGCCTGTGCTGCATGGAGAACCGCTGGATCACCGGGCGCCTCACCGTGGGCGCACCGCGCGTACGTCTGATCTGCCTGCCGCAGGCCGGAGGCGGCGCCGGAGCGTTCTCCGCCTGGCGCGCGCACATTCCGGAGGGCGTCGAACTGGCGCCGGTGGAACTGCCCGGCCGCGGCACCCGCGAGGCCGATCCGATGCCGGCCCGGTTCGACGACCTCGTCGACGCCCTGTACGAGGGGATCGTGCCCGAACTGGACGTGCCCTACGTCCTGTTCGGCCACAGCTTCGGCGGGGTCCTCGCCTACGAACTCACGCTCCGTATCGAGGAACGGGGTGCGCCGGCACCCCTCGCCACCCTGGTGTCCGCCTCGCGCGCGCCCCAGACGCCCAGCACGGGCACGATCTCGGACGCGTCCGACAGCGAGCTGCTGGCGTGGCTGGTGAACACCGGCGGACTGCCCCATGAACTGCTCAAGTACCAGTCCTATGTGGCCTATTTGCTGCGCACCATCCGCACCGACATAGCCCTCGCCGAACGGTATCTTGTACCCGATCCAAGACCGGTGCGCACCCCGTTGCACACACTCTGCGGTGAGGAGGACCGGGTCGTCACCGCAGAGCAGGTCCGCCACTGGAAGGAGTGCGCGGGAGGCGAGCATTCCTTCACGGTCATGCCGGGTGGGCATTCCTGTCACCAGACGCATGCGGCCCAACTCATGGAATTCATACGGGAGATCCTGCTGCCCGGAAGGGTCCCCGAGGAGGAACGACAGTGACCGACACCCTGCATGCGGGGCTCACCATGGCGGGACAGCTCGCCGAGAAGAACGACGGCAGCAATTTCGTCGTCTACTTCAACACCCTGCTCATCGTCGGCATCACGACCATCGTCGTCGTACGCCAGTTCACGGCCCAGCAGGTCACCAACCGCATGTTCTTCTGGGTGGGCGTGCTCATCATCCGCGGCTGTGTCCCACCGGGGCCCGCCGAGATGAAGCCGGCGAGCATCACCCTGCTGGTCATCTCCCTGATCGCCTCGGTCGTCTTCGGCATCTGGCGTGGGGTGGCCTTCCCGATGTGGAAGGACGCCGAGGGGCGGGTGTTCCGCAAGGGTGACAGCCGGATCCTGGTCCTGTGGCTGCTGACCGTGGCCGTACGGCTGGTCTGCGGAGGCATCGGCGCGGTGGCGTTCCACGAGGCCTTCAACGCCGACGCGATCTGGCTCGGCATGGGCGTGACGCTCGCCGTGCAGCACGCCGTCATGACGCGCCGCAAGGCGGACGCACCGCTGCGCGTCACGGAGAGCGGAGCGGTACCGAGCGCCACATGAGGCGCGAAGCGAGAGCGCGGAAGGGGTAGGACGAGGTGGACGCGGTGGATGCGGGGGACGCGGTGCGGGCGCATCGCGGGATGTACATCGCCGGAACGTGGCGACGACCGGCGACGGACGACACGACCGACGTGGTGAATCCGGCCGACGAGCGCGTCATCGCCACGGTGCCGGCGGGCACGGCGCGGGACGTCGACGCCGCCGTGGCGGCCGCCCGCGCGGCGCTGCCCGGCTGGGCGGCGAAGCCCCCGTCCGAGCGAGCGGCGGCCCTGACCGCCCTGGGACGTGAACTGCGGGCCCGTGTCCGGGACTTCGCCGAGACGATCACGGCGGAACTGGGATCCCCGTCGGCGCTGAGCCGACTGGCGCACGTGCGGACGCCTCTCGTGGTACTCGACTCCTACGCGGAGCTGGCCGCGCACCACCCCTTCGAAGAGCGGATCGCGCACTCCACGGTCCTGTCGGAGCCGATCGGCGTGGTGGGGGCGATCACGCCGTGGAACTATCCGCTGCACCAGATGGTGTCGAAGGTGGCACCCGCCCTGGCCGCCGGCTGCACGATCGTCGTCAAACCGGCGGAGGAGACCCCGCTGAGCGCCCGGCTGCTGGCCGAGTGCGTGGCGGCCGCGGGCCTGCCGCCCGGCGTCCTCAACCTGGTCACCGGTGTCGGCGAGGTCGCGGGCCGGGCCCTGGCCGAACACCCGGACGTGGACATGGTGTCCTTCACCGGCTCCACCGCCGTCGGCAAGGAGGTCGCCGCGCGCGCCGCCGGTACGCTCAAGAGCGTCGCGCTCGAACTCGGCGGCAAGTCCCCCAACGTGATCCTGCCGAGCGCGGACCTCGCGACGGCGGTCCGTACGGGCGTGACCAACGTCTTCACCAACTCCGGCCAGACATGCAGTGCCTGGACCCGCATGCTGGTCCACACAAGCCGGTACGAGGAGGCCGTCGAGCTGGCGGCGGAGGCCGCCGCCGTGCACACCCCCGGTGATCCCCTGGACCCCGCGACGCGCATGGGCCCGCTGGTCAGCGCCCGTCAGCGCGACCGCGTTCGGGACTGCATCCTGCGGGGGATCAAGGAGGGCGCCCGTCTGGTCACCGGCGGCCCCGAGGCGCCCGAGGGCCTGCCTCGCGGATTCTTCGTACGCCCCACGGTCTTCGCCGACGTCACCCCGGACATGTCCCTCGCCCGGGAGGAGATCTTCGGCCCCGTTCTCTCGATCATGAAGTTCGAGGACGAGGACGACGCCGTACGCATCGCCAACGATTGCGTGTACGGGCTCGCCGGCGCCGTCTGGGCGGCCGGGACCGAGGAGGCGGTGGCCTTCGCCCGCCACCTGAACACGGGTCAGGTCGACATCAACGGTGCCCGCTTCAATCCGCTGGCCCCCTTCGGCGGCTGGAAACAGTCCGGCACCGGCCGCGAACTGGGCCGCCACGGTCTGCTGGAGTACCTCCAGACGAAGTCACTGCAACTGTGACGGCCGGCGCCGGGCCCGGCACCGGCCTCCGCGGACCGCGCTACTCGCGCCGCAGCAGTGCGTCCATCGTCGCCTCCAGGTAGCCGGGGAACGCCTCGGGCGAGGGCAGTGCGGACGGCACGGCGTGGCCGAGTTGGGTGTGGCCCAGATAGAAGCTGTACGCCATCAGGCCGCGGCGTCGCGCCTCGTCCTCGGGGAAGCCGACCTCGCTGAAGAGCCCGGCCAGATAGTCGATGCGGCGCTCGGTGACCTGGCGCAGTGCGGCGGCCACCTGGGGGTGGCCGGTGCTGGCGAGCAGGGAGAGTTCGAGGGGATCGGCGGTGGCCGACCTGGTCACCGGAGTGATCCCGGTGACCTTGGTGAAGAGTCGGCGCAGGCGTTTTTCCGGGTCCGGCTCGGTCTCCACCGCCGCGATGATCTCGTCGGTGTTCGCCTCGACCCAGCGGGCCAGCGCCGCCTCGATCAGTGCCTCACGGTTGGCGAAGTGCCAGTAGAAGCTGCCCTTCGTGGTGCCGAGGCGGGCGGCGAGCGGCTCGACCGCCACCGCCGCGAGGCCGCCGCCCTCTCCGATGGCGGCGAGCGCGGCATCCGCCCAGTCGCGGGCGGTCAGCCGGGCCTTCCTGGCCCGCTGCCCCTGGCCCCGCCCCTGCCCGTGCTCCGGCCCCTGCCCCTGCTCAGCCCTCTGCCGTTGCGCCATGTCCATACGCTACCGTATGGTTTCCATACGCCAGCGTATGGAGGCATGCGATGCTCAAGGACAGGCCCGTGACGGTGGGGATTCCCGAAGGCGCTCGGCTGATCAGGGAGGCCGTGGACCGGCCGGACTACCAGGACGCGTACGCCATGGAGCTGCGGCCCGGGATGCCGCGCGATCCGGCGGCCTGGACGGGCATCCTGCGGGACGCCTTCCCGGTCGTGGCGCGGCAGGACGGCGAGGCGCTCATGAACGTCAGCACGGCCGGTCTCGACGCCTGGGCCTCGATCGTCGTCGACGAGCGGTACGTCACCCTGTGCAGCTCGGTGAAGACGACCACGCGGCGCTCCAGGCTCTACTGGAGCGCCGTGAAAAGGGTTCACCCCTTCATGGCCCGGACCATGATGGTCCGCACCCACCGCAGGCTCAGCCCGTCACCGTGAACCAGGTGGCCCGCGACTTCTTCCACTCCGGGTGCGTCAGGTCCTTGGCCTCCGTGCCGTCGCCGTAGAGGTCGGCGGAGCCGTTGTCGGTGAGGAGCTGGGCGCGGGCGCCCGGGACGGTGAGGTCCGGGACGTCGGCGACCGCCTCCCAGCCGCCCGGGTCGGTGGTCGGCAGGTCGCGGCTCTTGGCCGGGGCGTGGGCGGGGTCGCCGTCCCAGGTGTAGAGGGCGTACGGGTCGGTGTTGTCGTCGGCCGCCCAGGAACCGGCGACGATCAGGTACTGGTTCGCGGCGTTCTTGCGGATGTCACGGACCGAGAGGCCGCCGAGGTCGAGCTCGACCGGGGTGCCGAAGACGGCCGACGCGCCGCTGCCCACCACCTTGTCGATGTTCGTCACCGGTACCAGCAGCGCCTTGCCGCCGGGGACGGCCGGGGCGAGCGGCGCGCGGAAGCCGATGTACGCCGTCGTCGTCGAGCCCGGCGCGAACTCCAGCCCCTCCACGTTGAACCCGTCGATCTGCTTGGGGACCTGGCCGTCCGCGCTGCCCGCCGCGAAGCCGTAGCGATCGCCGTGCGCCTCGTCCCAGGCGACCAGGTCGTCACGGAGCTTCGCGTACGAGTTGCCGTACGACAGGGCGGTGGCCGCGCCCGACCCGGTCACCTTGGTGGTGAAGACGGTGTTGCGGGCCGACTTGTACTCGCCGTCCTTGTTGTTGCCGAGCGAGCCCGTCCAGTAGATCGTGTCGCCCACACGGGCCGCGCCCTCGATGTCGATCTCCTTGCTGACACCGATCTTCGAGCTGAAGTCCCAGGTCCTGACGGGCGCACCGGACACCGAACGGTCGTACAGCCGCAGGACGTTGGACTCGTCGTCCGCCACGACGACGTACCCGCCGCCCACGTCGACGGCCGCCGACGCGTCGCTCGAACCGGTGAAGTACCTGCTGTCCGCGCCCTGTTGGACGGCGGCGGACGCGGCGTAGTGCAGCGTTTTGGTGGCGCTCTGCCCGTCGACGCCGGTGACCTTGACGGTGAGGTCGGTGTAGCCGCGGCCGCGTGCGGCGACGGCCAGGCGGCGGGTGCCGCCCGTTCCGGTGACCGTGACGTCTCCGACGGCCGCCACCGAGGTCCTGCTGCTGGCGGTCACCGTGACGCCGAGCGCTCCGGCGTCGGCCCCGCTCTGCGCGACGGTCACGTTCACCGTCGGGTCCCCGGTCGCACTCACCGCGCCCGACAGGTATCCCGCGGAGAGGGAGATGCCCGGGGTGCCGTAACTCGCCGCCTGCGCCTGGCTTCCCATGCTCATGAGCGCGAGCGCAAGCGCCCCGCTCGCCATGGCAATCGCCCCGCGCCCACGGGGGAAAACGTAGTCCTGCACTGGGACCCTTCCGTCGTCACGATGTCGACGTGAAGGCTGGGCCGCCCCCACCAACTGCGGGCGGCCCCCGTACGCACGCGGGGTGAACAGCTTCGGACGCGATGGCAGGGAAGTCCCGGAGAGGATCAGCAGGAGTCGGGCGCCCAGCACCTGGGGAGGCTGGCGCCATGGCTGAAGCAGTTGACGAGGTGGCGGACGACGACATGTGGGGCGCGATCGACCGCCTGCACGCCTGGCTGGACGAGAACAGCGCGCACGGCGGGCGGGAAGGCCTGCTGCTGCGCATGCTGAAACTCTCCGAGGAGGTCGGCGAGGTCGCCCAGGCCGTCATCGGCGCGACGGGTCAGAACCCCCGTAAGGGCACCAGCCACACCTGGGACGACGTCCGCTCCGAACTCTGCGACGTGGTGATCACCGCGCTGGTCGCTCTGCGCACACTGACCCCGGACACCCGTGAGGTCTTCACGGCGCACCTGGCGGGCGTTACGGAGCGAACAACGCTTCCTGCTCGCCCTCCGCCGCCCGCCGCACCCGCTGGTTGCGCGCGCCGATCACCGCGATCGTGACCGCCGCCGTCCCGGCGAGGGCCGCGGGGACCATCCAGCCGCGGTTCACCGCGTGGCCGAGCAGATGGTCGAGGGAGAGCCGGCCGGGGCCCGTCACGGCGAGGCCCGCCGCGGTCAGGCCGAGGGACGCGGCGTACTCGTAGCCGCCGCTCATCGCGAAGAAGCCGTTGGGCACGTGCACCGCGGCCGCGCCCGCCATCGCACCGGCCGCCGCCGCGCCCGCCGCCGGGGTCGCGAGGCCGAGCGCGAGCAGGGCGCCGCCGCCCGCCTCGGCGAGGCCCGCGGCCGTGGCGCTCGCCTTTCCGGGGGAGTAGCCGACGGACTCCATGAACTTGCCGGTGCCCTCGATCCCGCCCCCGCCGAACCACCCCAGCAGCTTCTGGGCGCCGTGCGCGGCCAGCACCCCGCCCGTACCCAGGCGGAGCAGCAGAAGGCCCAGATCACGTCGGTCGTAGCAGGTCATCTCGTGTCACCTCTCGTCACGTCGCCGACCGGATCGCGTGGGCGGTCACTCCGCGGGCCGGGATGCCTCCACCGTCGCACCGCGCACCCGACCCTCGCTCGTCCCGCACTCGGTTCGCGCCGCCGTTCGGGTGGCGGGTGCAGGGGAACGGTGTGAGTGTGGCCCGCATGACGATTCAGGTGACGAAACTCAGCGATCCGGCCGTCCGGGCCTTCGTCAGCGCCGTGAACGCCCACGACCGCGACGCCTTCCAGGCGGTCCTCGCAGCGGGCGCGACCATGTCCGACGACGGCTCCGACCGCGACCTCGCCGACTGGACCGAGCGGGAGATCTTCTCCACCCACGGCCACATGGAAGTCGACCGCGAGTCCCACGACGGCCACTCGCTCAACGCGCGCTTCAGCAACGACACCTGGGGCGAGATGAAGACCGCGTGGAGCTTCACCGTCGACGACGGCCGTATCACCCGCTTCGAGACGGGCCAGGCCTGACGAAGGGCCGCCCACCGCCGCGCGGTCGACCGCGTGCTCGGACGGTGAGCGGCCCCGGGGACCGCCACGGGATCAGAAGCCCTGACCGCCGAACGACGGCTGCTGGGCGTACTGCTGCTGAGGCGCCGCGGCGGCACGGCGGGCGCCACCGTCCTGCTCGGTCAGCGTGATCTGCCCGGCCTTGATGGTGGCGAGGCGCGGTGCGCGGCGGGCGATGGAGGAGTCGTGGGTGACCATGATGAAGGTCAGCCCGTACTCGTGCCAGAGCCCTTCGAGCAGCGCCATGATGTCGTCGCGGGTGCCCTCGTCGAGGTTGCCGGTCGGCTCGTCGGCGAGCAGTACCTTCGGCTTCTTGACCAGCGCGCGGGCGATGGCGACACGCTGCTGCTGACCGCCGGACAGCTCCGAGGGCGCGTGCGTCAGACGCTCGCCGAGGCCCACCGAGCGCAGCGCCTCGGCGGCCTGCTCGCGCCGCTCCTTCGGCTTCACACCGAGCGGTACGAGCGCGGTCTCGACGTTCTCCTGTGCGGTCAGCGTCGGGATGAGGTTGAAGGACTGGAAGATGATGCCGATCTTCTCGGCGCGCAGCCGCGTCAGCTTGGCCTCGCTGATGGAGGCGAGGTCCACGCCGTCCAGCTCGACGCTGCCGGAGGTCGGCCGGTCCAGGCCGCCGATCATCTGGAGCAGGGTGGACTTGCCGCCGCCGGTGGGGCCCTGGATGACGAGCTGGTCGCCGTCCTCGATGGTGAGGTCGACACCGCGCAGCGCGTCCACCGTCTCCTTGCCCCGCGTGTAGCGCTTGGTGACGCCGGTGAGCTTGTACATGGGTTCTCCGTGACTGGACTGAAAGGGGCGGGGCGCCGCGGCCCGGGGGAACGGACGCGGCGCCCCGGCTCAAGGGGTGTGGCCCGAGGGCCTGTTACGAGGCGCCTCGCGGCCCGGTTACGAGACGCTGCGCAGCGCGTCCGCCGGGCGCATCCGGGAGGCACGCCAGCCGCCCATGGCGCCGGCGATCAGACCGCCGGCGATGGCCAGGCCCGCGGCGAGCGCGATGGTGGTCACCGAGACCGGCGCGGACAGCGCGACCTCCATGGTGTTCTTGGCCGCCGAGGCCGCCTGCTGGCCCGGACCACCGCCACCGGGGCCGCCGCCCATGCCGCCGCCACCGCCGCCGGTGGAGCCGAGCTCCGCCGTCAGCTTCGGGCTGATCGCCGTCACCGCGTAGGCGGCGCCGAGACCGAGGGCGATACCGAGGGCGCCGCCGAGCAGACCGTTCACGATGGACTCGCCGACGACCTGCCGGGTGACCTTGCGCGACGGCCAGCCGAGCGCCTTCAGCGTGCCGAACTCCCGCACGCGACGGCTGACCGCCGAGGACGTGAGCAGCGCGGCGACGAGGAACGCGGCGACGAGGACCGCGATCGACAGCCACTTGCCGACGTTCGTCGCGAGGTTCGCAGCTGTCGACAGCGAACCGGAGACGGTGTCCGCGAGGTCGGCGGAGGTGGTGACCGTCGTACCCGAGATGTTCTTCTGGATCGTCGACTTGACGGCGTCGATCTGCTTGGAGTCGGTCGCCTGGACGTAGATCGTGGTGACCTTGTTCTTCGCGTCGCCCAGCGTCTGCGCCTGCTTCAGCGGCAGATAGACATCGGTCGTCGAGTCGCTGCTGTCGGGCGTCGCGATACCGATGATCGTGTACTTGGTGCCGGAGATCGTGAGGGTCTTGCCGACTGTCTTCTTGTTCTCCTTGGCGTACGACTTGCTGAGCACCGCGACCTTCGCGTTGGTCCCCGACGCCGTGAAGGTCCTGCCCTTGGTGATCTTCGAGGTGGCGAGCGGACCGAGGTCCTGGTCGGCGACGTCGACACCGGCCACGGAGTACGAGTTGACGTCGAAGGAGGCGCCGCCTCCCTGGACCTGCGGCTGCCCGGTGCTGGTGCCGCCGCCGGGACCGCCCTGGCCGCCCTGCTGCTGTGTGGTGGAGGACTTCGCCTTGCCCTGGGTGAAGGAGCCGTCGACCTTGGTGACGTTCAGGCTGAGCGCGCCCACCGCGCTCGCCACGCCCTTCTGCGCCGCGACCTCGGTGACGAGCGAGGACTTCAGGGACTGCCCGCCCTGCGTCATCACCCGGTCGGAGCTCTGCGTCCTGCTGCTGTCCGACTTGGCGTCGAAGTCGAACTTGGGTCTGCTCGACGAGTTGCCGGTGGGGGCCGACTGGGCCTTGGTGACGGTCATGTCCGTGCCGAGCCCGTAGAGCGACTGGAGGACCTTGTCCTGTGCCTGCTGCATGCCGGCCGACACCGAGTTCACGGTGATGACCAGCGCGATACCGAGCGCCAGACCCATGGCGATGACCAGAGCCGCCTTCTTGCGCCGGCTCAGCTCGCGCTTGAGATAGATGCCAAACATCCCGTTCCTCGAAGGTTCTTGGCGCCCGCTGTGGGCGCGGCCACAAACTATGGAGAAACCTTTGAGTCGGCCTGAGTAAAAGATGTGTCAGAGCTGAGAAAATGACGCCGGTCATCACATTTCCATAAGACAGCTGATTCCTAAGCTGTGGAGGGCGTACTGCCAGGAATCGCCTGTTGGGTGGGGGTTCCAACGCCGTATGGGAGCCGAGCTGTTGAGGTTCCGTTCGGACGCGTTCCTTTGCCGTGTCTTTGAGAGCGCCGTGCCTTTTCTTGCTGTGTCTTTGCTCTGTGGCCCCGATGTGCGGCGGCCCCGAAGCGCTTTGTACGGTTCCGGGATGCGCGATTCCTCTCCGCTCTCCCGCCGGGCTGCCCTGGGCCTCGCGGCGGCCGTGCCACTGGCCGCCGCCTCCGCCGTCCCGGCGTCCGCCGAGGCCACCGTCGGCGGTGAGCGTCTTGGCCGTTCCGGGGTCCAGGTACGCGGCGCCTCGGGCCTGCCCAAGAAGCTCACCGCCCGCTCCTGGCTCGTCGCGGACCAGAAGAGCGGCGAGATCCTCGCCTCGTACGGTGCGCACACCCGGCTGGCGCCCGCCTCCACGCTGAAGATGCTGTTCGCGGACACGGTGCTGAAGAAGTTCGACCGGACCGCGCGGCACACGGTGACCGACGCCGACCTGGCGGACATCCCCGCGGGTTCCAGTCTCGTCGGGGTCAAGCCCGGAATCACGTACACCGTCGAGCAGTTGTGGCTCGGCGTCTTCCTGCGCTCGGGCAACGACGCGGTGCACGTGCTCAGTCACATGTACGGCGGCGTCGCCGAGACGGTCGCCGCGATGCAGGCCAGGGCCGCCGATCTGCAGGCCCTGGACACGCATGTGGTCAGCCCCGACGGCTTCGACCACAAGGGGCAGTTGTCGTCGGCGTACGACCTCACGCTCTTCGCCCGGCACGGCCTCCGCGACGCCGACTTCCGCTCCTACTGCGCCACGAGGACCGCCGACTTCCCGGCGGGCGGCAAGAAGACCTTCCAGATCCAGAACACCGACCGCCTGCTGACGGGCGCGTGGGGCGTGCAGACGTACGACGGCCTGATCGGTGTGAAGAACGGCTACACCAGCCACGCGGGCAACACCTTCACCGGCGCGGCGACCCGCGGCGGCCGCACGCTCCTCGTCACCGTGATGCACCCCAAGAGCGGCGGCAGCGGCGTCTACGAGGAGACGGCCGCGCTGCTCGACTGGGGGTTCAAGTGGGCCGGCGGCGCCAAGCCGGTGGGCACGCTCGTCGATCCGCTCAGCGAGGGCGGCGCCACCGCGACACCGACGCGGAAGCCGGTCGAGGGCGCCGCCGGTGCTCCTGTCGCGGCCGGGGACAAGCACTCGGCGTGGGGCATGGTCGGCGGGGCGGGCGGAGCCGTCGCGCTGCTCGCGGGCGGGGCGTTCGCGCTGCGCCGCCGCCGACGCGCGGTGGCGGGCGACGACGACTCGGGCGGCGGCCGGCACCGGGCCTGAGGGGCAGCGGGGGTGAATGCGGGGGCAGCCGTTCCGTGAGCCGGTGCTTACCTCGCGGTCCCACGCGAGGTCCGCCCCCTGCCGGGCCGCGGAACGGCTGCCGCCTCCCCCTAGGAGTGGTCCTTGGTCGTACGGAAGCTATCTGCTCCAAGTGTGAAGCTTTGGTGGAGGAGTGTGTTGAGCATAAGCCCGTTACCGGGCGGAATGAGCCGGAGGTTCAGCTTCCGTTTGTGCAAGTTGAGCCGTTGACGACCCGTTGACCGGGCGTTGATCCCACGTTGATGTCGGCCGAGGCCCGCGCGGGCCGTGCCGGCGGAGACGGCTCAGCCGCGCCCCACGTACGGCATCGCGGTCGCCAGCACCGTCGCGAACTGCACGTTCGCCTCCAACGGCAGCTCCGCCATGTGCCGCACGGTGCGCGCCACGTCCGCGACGTCCATCACGGGCTCCGGCGCCACCTCGCCGCTGGCCTGCAGCGCGCCCGTCTCCATGCGCCGGGTCATGTCGGTCGCCGCGTTGCCGATGTCGATCTGGCCGCAGGCGATCCGGTACGGGCGCCCGTCCAGGGAGAGCGACTTGGTCAGGCCCGTCAGCGCGTGCTTCGTCGCCGTGTACGCGATCGAGTGCGGGCGGGGCGTGTGCGCGGAGATCGAGCCGTTGTTGATGATCCGGCCGCCCTGCGGATCCTGCTCCTTCATCTGCCGGTACGCGGCCTGCGCGCACAGGAACGCGCCGTTGAGGTTGGTGTCCACCACATGCCGCCAGGCCTCGTACGGCAGCTCCTCGACCGGCACCCCGCCGGGCCCGAACGTGCCCGCGTTGTTGAACAGCAGGTCGAGCCGCCCGAAGCGCTCGCGCACGGCGGCGAACAGGGCGGCCACGTCGTCGGGGCTGGAGACATCGGTGCGTACGGCCAGCGCCGCCCCCTCGGGTGCGAGGGCGGCCGTCTCCTCCAGGGTCTCGCTGCGACGGCCCGCGAGCGCCACCGACCAGCCGGTGCGCAGGAGTTCCACGGCCACCGCACGGCCGATGCCGGAGCCCGCCCCGGTCACCACGGCGATCTTCGTCTGGTCACTCTGCATGGCATTCATGGGCCCGCAGCGTACGGGGGGAATCCGCGATGCGGAACAGATTGTCCACCATGCGGAGTACTGCTAGGCGGGTCGGCGGACCTCTCCGGGATACCGGACGCCGATGCGGTCCCGGATCGCGTCGAGGGTCCGCATCACGGCGAGGGTGCCGTCGAGCGGGACGAGCGGCGACTCGCTCTCGCCCGCGCGCAGGGCCCGCATGACCTCGACGGCCTCGTGCTTGAGGCTGGTGCGGGGGCCGTGGGCCGGGTCGGCCATGACCTTCTCGGGCTCACGGCCGTCGCGGTGCAGCACGAAGTGGTCGGGGTGGAAGAAGCCGGACGGGATGTCGATGCGGCCCGCGGAGCCGGTGACCGACGCGGAGGTGGCGGTACCGCCGGTGATGGAGCAGTGCACCGAGGCGAGCGCACCGCTCTCCCACGAAAGCAGCGCTCCCGTCTGGAGATCGACGCCCTCGTCCGAGAGCACCGCCTTCGCGGCGACGTCCGACGGCTCCCCGAGCAGCAGCTGCGCGAACGACACCGGATAGACACCGAGATCGAGCAGCGCCCCGCCGCCCTGTGCCGGGTCCCGCAGCCGGTGGGCCGGCGGGAAGGGCCCCGCCAGCCCGAAGTCGGCCTGGACGGTGCGGACTTCGCCGATCACGCCGTCCTCGATCAGCGTCTTCAGCCGCAGGATCAGCGGGTTGCAGTACATCCACATGGCCTCCATCAGGAAGCGCTCGTGGCGGCGGGCGAGCCCGACCAGCTCCTCCGCCTCGCCCGTGTTCAGCGTGAACGCCTTCTCGCACAGCACATGGCGCCCCGCCTCCAGGCACATCCCGGCGGCGGCCCGGTGCGCCGCGTGCGGGGTGGCGACGTACACCACGTCGACCTCCGCGTCCTCGGCGAGCGACGCCCAGTCCCCGTACGCCCGGGGTATCCCGAACCGCTCGGCGAACGCCTTCGCCGACGTCTGGGTCCGCGAGGCCACGGCCACCACCTCGGCGTCCGGCAGGTCCACCAGATCCGCTGTGAACGCCGCGGCGATCCCGCCCGTCGCCAGAATGCCCCACCGCACGCGTCCGTCGCCCGTCATCCCGACCCCTCGTCGTCCTGCGAGTCCTGTGGGTCCTGTGACCCCGGCCATCCCGAATCGGGTGTCCGAGCTGAGAGCATAGGTCGCGCAACGAACGAAGAGGGAGGGGCGCATGCCCGAGCGTGGCCGTACCACGCGGGACGAGGAAGGTCCCCAGGGACACATACCGAACCCGGCCGTCACCGACGCGCACGCGACGGTCGCCGGTACGGCGCCGGGCGCGGGCGCCCTGCGCCGTACCGGACTCCTCGTCACCCTCGTCCTCGGCGGTCTCACCGCCACGCCCCCGCTGGCCATGGACATGTACCTCCCCTCGCTGCCGGAGGTCACCAGGTCCCTGCACGCCCCGGCCGCGACCGTGCAGCTCACGCTCACCGCATGCCTCGCGGGCATGGCGCTCGGGCAGCTCGTCGTCGGCCCGATGAGCGACCGGTGGGGCCGCAAGCGGCCGCTGGTGGCGGGCCTGCTCGTCTACATCGTCGCCACCGCGCTCTGCGCGTTCGCGCCCACCGTCGAACTCCTCGTCGCCTTCCGGCTCGCGCAGGGACTCGCGGGCGCCGCCGGGATCGTGATCGCACGGGCCGTCGTACGCGATCTGTACGACGGCATGGAGATGGCCCGCTTCTTCTCCACCCTCATGCTGATCTCCGGGGTGGCCCCGGTCGTCGCGCCCCTGATCGGCGGCCAGATCCTGCGCCTGACCGACTGGCGGGGCGTCTTCGTCGTCCTCACGGCGGTCGGCATCGCGCTGACCGCCGTCGTCTGGACGAAGCTCCCGGAGACCCTCGCACCCGCCGAACGGCACAGCGGCGGCGTCGGCGAGGCGCTGCGCGCGATGCGCGGACTGCTCGCCGACCGGGTCTTCGCCGGCTACATGCTCACGGGCGGCTTCACCTTCGCCGCGCTGTTCGCGTACATCTCCGCCTCGCCGTTCGTGATCCAGGAGATCTACGGCGCCTCCCCGCAGACCTTCAGCCTGCTCTTCGGCGTCAACTCCGTCGGTCTCGTCATCGCCGGCCAGATCAACGGCAAGCTGCTGGTCGGCCGGGTCAGCCTCGAAAAGGTCCTGGCGGCCGGCATCGTGCTCGTCACCCTCGCCGCGACGGCCCTGCTCCTGATGTCTACCGGCGCCCTCGGCGACGTCGGACTCGCCCCGGTCGCCGCCGCCCTGTTCGTGCTGATGTCCGCGATGGGCGTGGCCCTGCCCAACACCCAGGCGCTCGCCCTGATGCGGGTGCGGCACGCCGCCGGATCGGCCTCCGCGCTGCTCGGCACGTCCTCCTTCCTCATCGGCGCGATCGCCTCGCCGCTCGTCGGGATCGCCGGGGAGCACACCGCCGTTCCGATGGCCGTCGTCCAACTGGCCTCGGTACTGGTGGCAGCCGCCTGCTTCGTGGGACTGTGCCGTCCCTGGCGTACCGGAGGCACCCCGGACGCAACGGAAGCAAAGGCGGCGGACAGCTGAGCGCACCGAGACTGCGCATCGACACCCCGGAGAGGGCCGGGCTCGACGCGGAGGAACTGCACCACCTCGTACGCGATGTGCGCCGCCTCACCAAGGGGCCGGATCCGTGGGCGGCGGGCGTCGTGCTCGTCGCCGGACGCGGCCCGGTGATCGCCGCCGAGGAGGCGGCCGGGTGGGCGGTGCGCTACGCGTCCTACGACGAGAAGACCGAGTCCTGTATCGAACTGCCGCCCGAGGCCCGGGTGCCGATGAGCGTCCACACGCCCTTCGACCTGGCCTCCCTCACCAAGCTGTTCACCGCGGTCGCAGCGGTGCAGCAGCTGGAGCGCGGCACGCTCGGCGTCGACGCGCGCGTGGGGGCGTACCTGCCGGAGTTCCGGGGCGCCCGCGAGCACGGCATCACCGTACGGCAGCTCCTCACGCACACCTCCGGGCTGCGGCCCGAACTCCCGCTGTACGACTGCCCGGACGCCGCCGCCCGGCTCGCGCTGCTCCGTGCCGAGGCGCCGTCCTCGCCGCCGGGCCTCTACGTCTACTCCGACCTCAACCTGCTCCTCCTCCAGTTCGTCCTGGAGCGCATCACCGGGCGCGGCCTCGACGTCCTCGTCCGCGACGGCATCACCCGGCCGCTCGGGATGACGGCCACCTCCTTCGGACCGTGCCCGGGCGCGGCCGCGACCGAGGACCAGCGGCGGCCGTGGGCCAAGGCCGAGCGGGGCATGCTGCGCGGGGTGGTCCACGACGAGAACGCGTGGGCGCTCGGGGGTGTCGCCGGGCACGCGGGGCTCTTCTCCACGGCCCGCGATCTCGCCGTCTTCTGCCGGGCGCTCCTCGCGGGCGGTTCCTACGGCCCCGCGCGCATCCTCGGCCCCGACTTCGTCGAGCTGATGCTCGCCCCGCCGGGCCTGGGCTTCGCTCTCGACCAGCCGTGGTTCATGGGCGCCCTCGGCCACCGCGGGGCGGCGGGCCACACCGGCTTCACCGGTACGTCCCTGGTCCTGGACCCGGCGACGGACACGTTCCTGGTCCTGCTGGCCAACACGGTCCACCCACGCCGCCGCCCCGCGGACAACGCCCCGCGGGTGGCAGCCGCCAACCACCTGGCGAGGGCGGTACGCGCGAGCCCGTCGGGCTACAGCCCGTCCGGCGTGTGAGGACGAGGCCGTTCAGGCCGACAGCCCATGACCGGACGGAGCCCCGCCCCACCGACCGTAGAATCACGGGGTGAACGCCACCCCCGCCGAGAAACTCCGCACAGCCCTCGCAGGGCTCCTCGACGGCCTCCCCCCGAAGGCGGCCACGCGGGCGGTCGAACGGCTGATCGCGAACTACCGGGGGACCACCCCGACCCACACCCCCGTACTCCGCGACCGCGAGGACGTGGTGGCGTACGCCGCGTACCGCATGCCCGCGACCTTCGAGGCGGTCCACGCGGCGCTGGAAGCCTTCGCGGACACGGTGCCGGACTGGACACCGGCGAGCCACGTGGACGTCGGCGGCGGCACCGGCGCGGCCACCTGGGCGGTCAGCGCCACCTGGGAAGGCCCGCGCCCGGTGACCGTCCTGGACTGGGCGGAACCGGCACTCGCGCTGGGCCGCGAGATCGCCGCCGCGAACCCGGAGCTGACGGGCGCCGAGTGGCACCGCTCCCGTATCGGAGCGGCGCTCACCCTCGAGAGCACGGACCTCGTCACGATCTCCTACGTCCTCGGTGAACTGACCGACACGGACCGCGCCGCAGCCGTGGCCGCCGCCGCGACCGCCGCCCAGGCCGTCGTGGTCATCGAGCCCGGCACCCCCGACGGCTACGCCCGGGTGATCGAGGCCCGCGACCGCCTCATCGGCGCCGGGTTCCACATCGCGGCCCCCTGCCCGCACAGTGCGGCCTGCCCGATCGTCCCCGGCGAGGACTGGTGCCACTTCTCCGCCCGGGTCAGCCGCTCCTCCCTGCACCGGCAGGTCAAGGGCGGCTCCCTGCCGTACGAGGACGAGAAGTTCAGCTACGTCGCCGCCACCCGCTTCCCGGTGACCCCGGCGCCCTCCCGGGTCGTCCGCAGGCCGCAGATCCGCAAGGGCCAGGTGCTCCTCGACCTGTGCGGCCCCGACGAGTCCCTGCACCGCGAGACGGTGACGAAGCGTCACGGCCCGCTGTACAAGGCGGCCCGCGACGCCGACTGGGGCGACGCCTGGCCGCCGCAGGACTGACGGCCCGCCCCAGCCCTGGTGGGTCCTACTCCGTACGCAGCGCCGTCGCCGTCCGCGTCCGGGCCGCCCAGCCCGCGGGCAGCAGCGCACCCGCCACCGCGATGAGCAGGCCGCCGAAGCCGAGCAGGACGAGTTCCGGGGTGTCGTAGACGTCCAGGACCGAGGCGGGCATGGTCAGGCCCGCGCTGTGGCCCATCGCGGGCATCACCGCGTCGTGCAGAGCCAGGCCGACCGGCACCCCGACCGCCCCGCCGAGCAGCCCGACCCCCACCACCGACGCGATGACCATCGTGATCGTCTGCCGCGGGGTCATGCCGAGCGCCCTGTGGATGCCGAGGTCGCGGACGCGTTCGCGGGTGTCCAGGACCACCGAGTTGAGGACGCTGAGTCCGGCGACCGCGACGAGCATCAGGGTGAGGATCGAAGTCAGCGCGTCCAGAATGAAGATCACGCTGCTCCGGTCGCCCGACTGTCCGGCGGCGGCGGTCGCGCCCGTCGCCTGCAACGCGGTGCTCAGGTCACGGGCGTAGGCCTTCGCGTCCGTGCCCGGCCGCACCGCGATGCGGTACTCGGTGGCCCGCAGCTTCGGCTCGGCCGACTTGAGCGTGGCCGCGTCGGTGAGCAGGGTCCGGCCCTGGTTCTCGGTGCTGAAGACCTCCCCGACGATCCGGACCGCGACCGTCCTGCCGTGGTCGTGCAGGGTGACGCGGTCGCCGACCCGGGTGCCGGTGGCGGCCAGGAGAGGGGTCGGTACGACGGCCTCGCCGGGCCCCTTGAACCAACGCCCGGAGATCATCCGGTAACCGCTCCACGAGGGGTCGCCGGTGAACGCGGAGACCTCGACGGAGCCGGTCGCCCCGGCGAGCGCCACCTCGGTCGTGGCGACGCCGAAGTACCTCCGGGTGCCGGACCGGGCATCGATCGCCCTGGTGACGGCGGCCGGGTCGGCCACGTCCGTCGGATCGGCGGCCACGCCCTCCCGGACATGGCGGGGCGGTCCGCCGGCCTCGTCGGTCTGCTTCACCGCGTGCACAGTGACGTCGGAGGTGTCGTGGTTCCGGGCGGCCTGCACCTCGGTCAGCGAGGAGGCGAGCCCCACGGCGAAGGTCACGGCGACGGCGCCGAAGGTGACCGCCGCGGCCGTCGCCGCCGCGCGGGCGGGCCGGGCGAAAGGCCGGGCCAGACCGAGGCCGACCGGCCGGGGCAGCGGAAGCCGTCCGGCGAGGCGGGCGGCGCGCAGCCCGCGGCCGGGGCGGGCGGGGCGTCCGACGGCGATCGCGTCGACCGCCCGCAGCCGTCCGGCCCGCAGGGCGCCCGCCCACGCGGTCACCGCCACCAGGCCCAGCATCCCGGCGGCCACGGTCACGTCGATCCACAGCGGCACGGTCGAACTCGTCGAGCCGTACGCCGTCGCCGTCTCCGTCAGCACCGGAACGGCAAGGAGGTTGCCGCCGACGACGCCGATCGCGGTACCGGCCGCCGCGGGGATCAGCGCCTGGCCGACATAGGCCCGGACGACCTGGGAGGGAGTGAACCCGAGCGCCTTGAGGACGCCGATCCGGCGCGTCCCGGCGCCGACCGCTCCGGCGACCACGTTGCCGACGATGAGCACCGCCATGACCAGCCCCAGCACACCGAAGGCGGCCAGGAACGGCACGAACAGCGCGGACTGGCGATCAGCCTCCTTCTTGGTGGCGAGCCAGGAACGCGCCCCGTCCACCGTGCCCTTGGGCACGCTCGCCGTCACGGCGGCCCGGTCCGCGGCGACCTGCCGCGCCGTGGCGGCGGCCTTGAAGCGGTACAGCATCTGATAGCCGTCCGGCTCGCTCAGCAGCGAGGGCATCACCCAGGCGTCGGCGGTACGGCTGACCGAGCGGGCCATGCCCACCACGGTCAGCGTCGGCTTGCCGGGCAGTTGCGGGAAGCCGAGCTCTGTCCCCATGCGCAGGGCGGGCCCGTCCTCGTTGTCGGACAGCACGATCTCGCCGGCGCGCGCGGCCCACCGGCCCTCGGTCAGCGTGACGTCGTCCACGGGTCCGCCGTGCCCGGCCCGGCCGACGAGCGACATCGGTTGCAGGTCCTGTCCGCCGAGGCGCGCAGTGGCCGACACCGTCGGGAAGGGACCGGCCGCCGCGGTGACCCCGGTGGCGTCGGCGGACGCGGCGAGCCGCGCGGCGGTGGCCTTCTCAGCGTCGTACCGCACGGACAGATGCGCGCCGTGCTGCTGTCGGAACGCCTTGTCGAACGGCCCGGCGGAGGCCGCCAGCAGGGCGGCGCACATCACGGACGCCGTCACCGCCATCATCGTCGCCAGCACGATCACGACCGTCTGCACCCGACGGCGGCCCACCCCGGAACGCGCCACCCGGCCCAGCGCGCTCATCGGGTCGCCCCGGCGGCGGCGCCTGCGCCGTGCGCCGTGTCCGCGGTGATCCGGCCGTCGACGAGCTCGACCGTGCGGGTCGTGCAGGAGCGGGCCAGGGCGAGGTCGTGGGTGACCAGGACGATGGTCTGGCCGTCGGCGTTGAGTTCGGTGAGCAGGGCGCGGACGGAGTCGCCGGAGGCCGTGTCGAGCGCGCCGGTCGGCTCGTCGGCCAGCAGCAGCGCCGGACGGTTCATCAACGCCCGTGCCACGGCGACGCGTTGCCGCTCGCCGCCGGAGAGCCGGCCCGGGTAGGCACGGGCGTGCCGGTGGATGCCGAGGACTTCGAGCAGCTCCGCCGTCCGCCGGTGCGCTTCGGCGCGCGGGGTGCCGGACAGCTGCGCGGGCAGGGCGATGTTGTCGGCGACGGTCAGGTCGTCCAGCAGGTTGAAGAACTGGAAGACCATGCCGATCTTCGCCCGCCGGTAGCGGGCGGAGGCCGCCTCGCCGAGGGTGTCGACGCGTACGCCGTCCACGGTGACGGTGCCCGCGTCCGGCCGGTCGAGGCCGGCGATCAGGTTGAGGAGGGTGGACTTGCCGCTGCCGGAGGGGCCGAGGACCGCGACGGCCTCCCCGGCCCGCACGGTCAGTGACGCGTCGGCCAGTGCGGGCGGGCCCTCGGCCGGGCCGCCGTATCTGCGGCTCACCTCGCGCAGCTCGATCAACGGCGTGGTCATGGCGTCTCCTTGGGGTCCTGCGGCCTGTACGTCCCGTACAGGTGGCATCCGGTTCATGGGGTGCCTCGGACGCTAGGGACGGCGGCCCGGAGGGCGCGTCGCTCGGTGGACTCAATTCCCGTACCACGCAGGGATGAAGGCGTTCGTCGTCATCCCTGCGATGTACACGCCGGATGTACGCCGTCGGTCCGCACGGAGGATGTCGCGGCGGCGCCCCGGTGGGGAGAATGAGCCCGGTGACGAAGGCGGGGGAGGGGAAGGGGGCGGGGACGGTGTCTGCGGTGGGCCGGACCCGGAGGTGGGCCGACCGGGCGCGGGGATGGGCCCGGCCGCTGCGGCGACCGACGGGGCCGCCTGCCCGACCCACCCGGCGCGAGCTGGCCTTCGACGTGGTGCTGGCGCTGATCATCGCGTGCGCCTCGGCCAGCTACGCCTTTGACGACGACCATCCCAAAGTGCCCTTCGACGGCCTCGTACCCCCGATCCCCCCGGTACCGACGGGGCCCACGGACCCGAGCCACCCCCTGGGGTCGCACGTACAGACCGACGGAGGCGGCTGGACCGTCCTCGTCGTGGTCCTCGTGATCGTCACCACCGTGTCTTTGATGCTGCGCCGCAGGTATCCCCTCACCGCGCTGTGGATCGTCACCGCCGCGAACGTACTGACGCCCAACGACGTGCCCCGGCTCACCTTCTACGCCTCGGTGGTCGCCGGTTACAGCGCCGCGGCCTACGGCCCCTACCGGATGGCCACGCTGGCGAGCCTGCCGGTGGCGGTGGGCCTGATCACCAGCGCCCGGGACTCGTCGCTGCCCACGGTCCCCACCCAGTACGTCCCCCTCCTGGTGCTCGTGCCGGTCGTCTTCGCCGCGAGTGGGCTGCGCACCTGGAAGCTCAGGACCGCCGAGAGCCGCGCCCGGCTGTCCGCGCTCGAACGCGAACGGGCGGAGGAGCTGCGCCACGCCGTCGAGTACGAACGGGCCCGGATCGCCCGCGAGTTGCATGACGTGGTGACGCACAATGTCAGCGTGATGGTGATCCAGGCCGGGGCCGCCCGCAAGGTCATGACGGTCGATCAGGAACAGGCCCGGGAAGCCCTGTTGGCGGTGGAGGCGGGCGGCAGGGCGGCCATGGCCGAACTGCGCCACGTCATGGGGCTGCTGACCATGGACACCGACGGCTCGGACCCGTCCGGTCAGGATCTGGTGCCGCAGCCCGGTCTCGACCGGCTGGAGGCCCTCGTCGTCCGCATCCGGGACGCCGGCCTGCCGGTCGAGTTCACCGTGACCGGGCGGCCGCGGCCGCTCCCGGCCGGGATGGAGCTGGCCGCCTACCGGGTCGTCCAGGAGGCGTTGACCAACGCGGTCAAGCACGCGGGCGGCGCCTCCACGACGGTGACCGTCACCTACGCCGACGACCGGCTGGAGGTGGACGTCGCCGACACCGGCGGCAGCCCGGCCGAACCCGCGGGCGGCGGCAGCGGACGCGGGCTGATCGGTCTGCGCGAACGGCTCGCCGTCTACGGTGGGACCCTGCACACCGGCCGTCGCCCCACCGGCGGTTACCGCGTCAGAGCACTGATTCCCCTGGAAACGCCGTGACTTCGCCCACCTCCCCGGGAGGCACCGTGACCGGGCCGCTGCGCGTCGTGGTCGCCGACGACCAGGCCCTCGTCCGCACCGGCTTCCGCATGATCCTCGCCGCCGACGGGATCGACGTGGTCGCCGAGGTCGCAAGCGGCCTCGAAGCGATCGACGCCGTACGACGCACCCGCCCGGACGTGGTCCTCATGGACATCCGGATGCCGGAACTGGACGGCCTGGAGGCCACCCGGCACATCCTGGGCGCCCGCGAGGCGCCGGTCACCGGTGCACCGCGCATCCTCATCCTCACCACCTTCGACCTCGACCGGTTCGTCTACGCCGCGCTGTCCGCCGGGGCCAGCGGGTTCCTGCTCAAGGACGTCACGCCCGAGCACCTGGTGGCCGCGGTGCGGATGGTGCGTGGCGGTGACGCGCTGCTGGCCCCGGCCATCACCCGCCGCCTCGTCGCGCGGTACGCGCACCGCGACCCCGAGCACGCCGCGCTCCACCGCGACCTGGCGGTGCTGACCGCGCGCGAACTGGAGGTCCTGAGCCTGCTCGCCCAGGGCCTGAGCAACGCCGAACTCGCCGCCCACCTCCACCTCTCCGCGGCGACGGTCAAGACCCACGTGGCCCGCATCTTCGCCAAACTGGGCCTGCGCGACCGGGTCCAGGCGGTGATCGCCGCATACGAGACGGGCCTGGTCAGTCCCGGCCCGGGTACCTAATAGCTGTCGTAGCCGGGCTCACCGTTCGTGCGGTAGACGGCGACGACGGTGCCGCCCTTCGTCGTCGAGACGCTGACCGGTTCCAGCGCGGTGGGGATCGCTCCGTCGGCGAACAGCCGCTTGCCGGTGCCGATGATCACCGGATGGATGGTGAGGCGGTACTCGTCGACGAGGTTGTGCCGCATGAGGGTCTGGGCGAGGTCGCCGCTGCCGACGACGTTGATGTTGCCGCCGTCGGTCGCCTTCAGCCGGCGTACGGCGTCGACGGTGTCGCCCTCCAGGAGCGTGGAGTTCTGCCACTCGACGGACGTCAGGGTCCGGGACGCCACGTACTTGTGCATGCTGTTCATCCGGCTGGTGAACGGGTTGCCGGGATCGGCGGTCGGCCAGTACGACGCGAAGATCTCGTACGTCTTGCGGCCGAGCAGCATCGCGTCGGAGTGCTCGTACCAGCCGGCGATGGCCGTGCCGACCTCGTCGTCGGACACCGGTTTCTGCCAGCCGCCGTGCTCGAAGCCGCTCTCCGCGTCCTCGTCCGGACCGCCCGGCGCCTGCATGACGCCGTCCAGTGTCAAGAACGTGCAAACGATGATCTTGCGCATGGTGCGCTCCTTTCGTCGAGAGGTAGACGGCACAACCGCCGGAAACTCATCGGCACAACTTCCGCGGCGCGGCGCCGCGCAGCTCCTGCGTGCAGCACTTCACGCTGCCGCCGCCCTTGAGGAGTTCGCTCAGGTCGATGCCGATCGGCTCGAAGCCGCGCTCGCGGAGCGGGTCGAAGAGTCCGGGCGCGGCCCCCGGCAGCAGTACGTGCAGGCCGTCCGAGACGGCGTTCAGGCCGAGTGCCGCCGCGTCCTCGGCGCCCGCGATCAGCGCGTCGGGGAAGAGGCGGCGCAGCACCTCCCGGCTCCCGGGCGAGAACGCGTCGGGGTGGTACATGACCTCGTCCGCCGTGTCGTCGAGGACCGCGAGAGCCGTGTCCAGGTGGTAGTAGCGCGGGTCGACGAGGTCCAGCCCGATCACCGGCCGCCCGAAGAACTCCTGGGCCTCGCCGTGCGAGAGGGGGCTGGCCCGGAAGCCGCGCCCCGCGAGGACGTAGGAGGCGGTGACGGCGAAATCGCCCTCGCCCTCGTTGATGTGCACCGGTTCGTGGACGTGCGCCCAGCCGTTCGCGCGGAACCACTCCAGGTGGACGGCGGCCTCCGGCTCGCGCTCCCGGTACGCGAAGCGGGCGCCGAGTACGCGGCCGTCGACCACGGTCGCCCCGTTCGCGGCGAAGACCATGTCCGGCAGGCCGGGGCGCGGGGTGAGCTCCTCGACCGTGTGGCCGAGGGAGCGGTAGCGGTCACGGAGGTCCTCCCACTGCGCGACGGCGAGCGGCACGTCGACCGGCTTGCCGGGATCCATCCACGGGTTGATGGCGTACGTGACCTCGAAGTGCGCGGGTGGGCACATCAGATAGCGCCGGGGGGTGGCGGCGCGGCGGAGAGGGGGCAAGGTGGGCTCCTCACGTGACCGCAGGGGCGGGTGGTCCGGTTGGAGCCCATGGTGAGACCTGCGGGGGCCGGCCCGCGTGCACCGGATGGGTTGTCTTCGCCGCACCCCCGCGGACCATTCGCCTTCGCCTCACCCCCGTCGCGAGACGCCCCGTCTCACTGCCCTGATAACTTCCCCCCATGGTCAAGAAACCCGCCCCCGACGCCACCCGCCGCAGCGAGCGCTCGCGGCGCGCGATCTACGCCGCCGCCCTCGCCCTCGTGAGCGAGACCGGCTACCCGAAGACCACGATCGAGGGCATCGCGGCCCGCGCCGGCGTCGGCAAGCAGACCATCTACCGCTGGTGGCCGTCGAAGGCGGACGTACTCCTGGAGGCGTTCCTCGACCTCGGCGAGCAGGCGGCCGAGCGCTCCGCGGGGCCCGGTCAGGAGACGTACGGCATCCCGGACACCGGTGACCTCGCGGCGGACCTCAAGCAGGTGCTGCGCGCCACCGTCGACGAACTGCTGAACCCCGCCTTCGAGGCGCCCGCCCGCGCCCTGACCGCCGAGGGCTTCGTCAACGAGGAGCTCGGCCGTGAGTTCGTGGCCAAGCTCCTCGAACCCCAGCTCCAGCTGTACGTACGCCGGCTGCGCTCCGCACAGGACACCGGCGCCGTACGCCCCGACGTCGACCCGCGCATCGCGCTGGAACTCTTCGTCTCCCCGCTCGCGCAGCGCTGGCTCCAGCACACCGGCCCGATCACCTACGACTACACGGACACCCTCGTCGACTACGCCCTCTACGGCCTCGCCCCGCGCTGAGAGCCGGTGCGCTGAGTCCCGGTGCGCCGAGATCCGGTCCGCGTCCCCCGGAACCCCTTCAGGGCCTTCGGAGTCCTCGCCGGGTGGCGGGCCAGCCGGCCCGGCGCGTCCGTGATGATCCCGTCGCAGCCCAGCGCGAGGGCCCGGTCCCGCTGCGCCGGGGTGATCACGGTGTGCGCCCACACCCGGGGGACACCGGAGTTCACGGCCCGCCGGAGATCCATGTCACGTGCCTTGTAGTCGACGTCGAGCAGGTCGACGAACGGGGCCCAGCGCTCGGGCCGGTCGGTGCGCATCTGCGCCGCCGAGCGCCACAGCTGGGAGACCAGGCCCAGGCGATGGGCGCGCAGGGCCACCTCCGGCAGGTTGGAGTTGACGAAGACCGAGCGGGTCAGGCCGCGGGCGCGGATCAGCCCGGCGAGCGCCCGCAGGCTCTCCGGGTCCTTCGCCTCCAGCATCAGCACGATGCGTCCGCCGAACCGGTCGAGGACCTCGGCCACCGTCGGCGGCCGCTCCGCGCGCCGGCCGCTCCGCAGCGAGGCCCCGGGCCGCAGCCGCACCCCCTGCCAGTCCCGCAGGCTCAGCCCCCGCACCGGACCGCCCATGGACGTGGTGCGGTTCAGCGTCGCGTCGTGCATGACCACCATGTGCCCGTCGCGCAGCATGCGGGTGTCGAAGTCGAGCACCTGGGCCGTACCGCGCTCATAGGCGGTCATCAGGCCCGACATGCTGTTCTCGGGGACTTCCCGGGCGCCGCCGCGATGGGCGACGTGGACGACATGGGGGAGGGCGTCCACCGTCAGGGGACCGGTGCCCCACTCCAGCGGGGAGAGCGCGCCGCCCTGTCCCGCGAGGGCCAGCGACGTGAGACCGGCGATACCCGTGAGCGCAGTCCATGTGACCATGACGACCACGGTAGGGGGATAAATAGCATCAAAGTATGCAATGACACTCGATCCGCGCCGGGGGCATGCCTCGTCCCCCCTACCCCGGATGTGAGCTCTGGCCACCCGGGGCGCAGGATGGTGGGACCATGGGGCAGGAAGTCCGCACTACGGTGAGGCGAGGGGATAGATGAGCGCGAGCGCAGAGTTCGGCCGCCGCTCCGGCGCGCAGGGCAGGATCTCCCAGTGGCTGCGAGGCCGCCGCCGGACGGAGACCGCCGACGACAGCGTCAGCCGGGAGGCTCTGCTGCTCGCCGCTGCCGCCGCCGGGCTGCCACTCGCGCAGGCCGCGTTCCCCTCCGGCTACCGGTGTTCCTGTGACCGTGTCGGCTGTCCCACGCCCGCCCGGCACCCCGTCTCCTTCGCCTGGCAGACGCAGTCGACCACCGACCGCGGACAGATCGAGCGATGGGCCCGGCATCAGCCGCAGGCCAACTTCATCACCGCGACGGGCATGGTCCACGACGTCCTGGACCTACCCCTGGAGGCCGGCCGTGAGGCCCTGGAGCGCCTCCTCGCCGCCGGGATCGAGGTCGGACCCGTCGCTGAGAGCGGCGACGGACGCCTCCTCTTCTTCACCCTCACCCGCGGTACGCCGGAGGACGAGGACGAGTGGTGGCCCTGCGAGCTGGACTGCCATCCCGAGACGATGGACGAGCACCCCGGGCTGCGCTGGCATTGCCGCGGTTCGTATGTGCTCGTGCCGCCGGCCCGGCTTCCCGGTGACCTGACGGTCGAGTGGGTACGGGGGCTGGAGCACCCGCTTCCCGATCCGCTCACCCTTCTCGAGGTCCTGACGGACGCCTGTGCCCGGTACGCCGGGGACGACACGGAGCGGCTGGCCGCCTGGCCGCACCGGGGCTGAACCACAGCGGCGCCGGAGGCTATTCGCCCTTCGCGCCCGTCAGCCCCTGCACCCGGCTCAGGAACTCCACCTCGGGGTCCGACGCGCTCCTCGCCGGGTCAAGCACCGCCTGGTTGGAGACGAACTCCAGGGTCAGCGACTGCGTGACCTCGCCGGTGAGCAGGGCCTGGATGTTCTTGTCGGAGACGGTGAGGTCGACGCCCTGCGCGGCCGTCTGCTTCTCGTAGTGGCGCGTGCTGAAGAACACCAGCGCCCCGCCGTCCTTCGTGCGCAGCCCGACCGGGGCGTAGTCGCCGGACGTCAGGGACTCGTCGACGTACTGCCGGGCGAGTCCGGGCTTGCTCGCGTTCTTCTTGCGCAGCGCGCGCCAGGCCGAGGTGTGCGTGCCGGGCGCGAAGGTGTCGCCGCCGTCCTGTAGGTAGTTGGCGTAGGACTTGCTCAACTTTTCGGGCGCTACGGCGAGTTCGGCGTCGTCGGCCGTGACCGGCTGCGCCCAGCCGTCCTTGTCCTTCGCGAACTTGGGTACGGCGTCGGCGGCGAGGATCGTCAGATACGAGGCCTGCCACAGTCCGTCGGCGCTGCCACGGGTGAAGACCAGCAGCCAACGGGAGTCCGCGGAGCCCTTGTTGGCGACCGCGTCCGCGACGAACCAGCGTGGCCAGCCGGCCTTCTCGGGTATGACGAACTTCGCGTCGGTCAGCTTCAGCGGCGCGTGGGCCGCATTGCCGCTCGGGCTGTTCCGGTGCCCGGCCTTCAGCTTCGCGGCGTCGATGTCGGCGAGGGGCCCGGTGACCCGGTCCGCGTCCAGGGACTGGTCGTACGCCTTGTCGGCCTTGTTGTACGCGGTGGTGAAGTCCTTCAGCGCGCGGGCGGCGTCGGCACGGGTCGCCGCGGGCACGACCTCCCGCTCCCCGTGCACCACGACGCACCCGCTCGCCGTCAAGGACAGAGCGGTCAACGCCCCCGTGGCGAGGGCGAACCGGTCGAGACGCCTCGGACTACGAAGCCTTCGTGGGCTGCGATCCCCGTGAACCCGGCGATCCCTGCGCTCCCTGCTCATCAGGTCCCTTCACCTTCCCCTTCCCGGAGGCGAACCCTACCGGGGCGAGGAAGATCGCGAGCGTCGGGACCAGGTACAGCGCCCACACCGTGACCTGGAGGACGGTCGGGTCGGGCTGGAAGTTGAAGACGCCCTTCAGCAGGGTGCCGTACCAACTCGACGGATCGATGGTGTTGCTGATATCGAACGCCAGGTTCGTCAGGCCCGGAATCCAGCTGGCCTCCTGGAGGTCGTGGACGCCGTACGCGAGCACGCCCGCCGCGACCACGACCAGCATGCCGCCGGTCCAGGTGAAGAACTTGGCGAGGTTGATCTTCAGGGCGCCGCGGTAGAACAGCCAGCCGAGCAGGACCGCGGTGGCGAGGCCCAGGGCGACGCCGATCAGCGGGCGGGGCGTGCCGTCGCTGGCCGCGTGCACCGACGCCCATACGAACAGCGCGGTCTCCAGGCCCTCACGGCCGACGGCCAGGAACGCGGTCGCCACCAGCGCGCCCGTGCCCATCGCGAGCGCCGCGTCCAGCTTGCCGTGCAGCTCCTTCTTCAGGTGCCGCGCCGTACGCCGCATCCAGAAGACCATCCACGTGACCAGGCACACCGCGACGATCGACAGCGAACCGCCGAGCGCCTCCTGCGCCTTGAACGTCATCTCCTGGGAGCCGAACTCGAGCGCGCAGCCGAAGCCGAGCGCCAGCGCGATCGCGACGCCGATGCCGATCCAGATCGGCTTCAGCGCGTCCCGGCGGTCGGTCTTGACCAGGTACGCGATCAGGATGCAGACGACGAGGCTGGCTTCCAGACCCTCGCGCAGGCCGATCAGGTAGTTGCCGAACACGGGCTACGCCTCCTTGGAGAACAGCGCGCGTCCCCACCAGTCGTCCTTGTCGCGGACGCCTGGCGGAACGGCGAAGACCGCCGAACTCACGTGCTGGATGTACTCGTTGAGCGCGTCGGACTGCGACAGCCTGCGCTGCAGCGGGATGAACCCCTTGCGCACGTCACGCTGGTAGGCGAGGAAGAACAGGCCCGCCTCCAGGCGGCCGAGGCCGTCGGTGCCGTCCGTGAAGGAGTAGCCGCGGCGCAGGATCGTCACCCCGTCGTTGGACTCGGGGTGCGCGAGCCGCACGTGCGCGTCGGGCTTCATCGCCTTCAGGAACGGCTTGTCGCGCTCCTTCGCCCTGCCGACCGGAGCGCCCTCGCCCTTGTCGCGGCCGAAGATGTCCTCCTGCTCCTGGAGCGGGGTCCGGTCCCAGGTCTCGATGTGCATCCGGATGCGCCGGGCGACGAGGTACGAGCCGCCGGTCATCCAGGCCGATTTCTCGTCGACGTCCTTCCCGTCCACCCACACGAACTTCTTCAGCCGGTCCGGCTCGGTACCCGCGATGTTGCGCGTGCCGTCCTTGAAGCCCATCAGGTTGCGCGGGGTCTGTGCGTCCGGCGTCGTCGACGACGTCTTGCCGAAGCCCAGCTGGGACCAGCGGATGGCGACCTTGCCGAAGCCGATGCGGGCCAGGTTGCGGATCGCGTGCACCGCGACCTGCGGGTCGTCCGCGCACGCCTGGATGCACAGGTCGCCGTTGCTGCGGGCCTTCTCCAGGGCGTCGCCCGGGAACTTCGGCAGATCGACCAGGGCCTCGGGCCGCTGGTCCTGCAGCCCGAACTTCTCGAACAGGGAGGGCCCGAAGCCGATGGTCAGCGTCAGCCGCGACGGCTTGAGGCCCAGCGCCTCACCGGTGTCGTCCGGCGCCGCCTCGGCCAGACCGCCGTACGCGCCCTCGCCGATCGCGTGCCCGGCGGTCATCCGCCGTGCGGCCGCCGTCCACTCCTTCAGCATCTGCACGAACTCGGCGCGGTCGTCCGTCTTCACGTCGAACGCGGCGAAGTGCAGCCGGTCCTGCACCGGCGTGGCGATGCCCGACTGGTGCGCGCCGTGGAAGCCGATCGCGGCTCCCGTCTCGGCGGCGGCCGGGTCGACGTCGTCGCCGGTGCGGGTCATCGCCACCGCGCCCCCGGCGACGGCGGCGCCGAGCGCCAGGCCCGCACCGCCCCAGCCGATCAGCGAGCGCCGGGAGGGCGCGGCACTGCCGGTGGCTTCCGTCTCCGTGGCTTCCGTGGTGTCCGTCATGGTGGCGGCTCCTACTTCACTACGGCGGCGGCGAGCTTGGACAGGGGCTCGGCGAGCGCGTTGACCGCGTCCGACAGCTCCTTGCGGTCGGCCTTGCCGACCTTGTCGTACGAGGTGAAGTCGTACGAGTTCTTGTCCGTGCGGTACTTGTCGAGCAGCGTGTTCAGCGCGGCGAACTGCTTGTCGAGCTCCGTGACCAGCGCCGCGTCGTTCTCCTTGGCGACCGGCTTCAGCAGCTCGTACGACTTCTGTGCGCCCTCGACATTGGCCTTGAAGTCGACCAGGTCGGTGTGCGAGTAGCGCTCCTCCTCGCCGGTGACCTTGCCGGTGGCGACCTCGTCGAGGAGCTCCTTGGCGCCGTTGGCCATGGAGGTCGGGGTGATGACGGCCTTGCCGACGCGCTTCTGCCAGTCGGTGAGATCGGTGACCAGCTGATCGGCGAGCGTCTTGTCCGCCGCGGTGATCTTCTTGTCCTGCCAGAGGGACTTCTCCAGCTTGTGCCAGCCCGTCCACTTCTGGCCGTCCGCCAGGCCGTCCGCGCGGACGTCGACCTCCGGGTCGATGTCACCGAAGGACTCGGCGACCGGCTCGGTGCGCTCCCAGCCGATGCGCGAGGGGGCGTAGGCCTTCTTCGCGGCCTCCAGGTCGCCGTCCTTGACCGCCTTCACGAAGGTCGCGACCTTGGGCAGCGTCTCGTCGGCCTGCTCCTGCGCGTATGCGCGGTAGGCGGCGACGGCCTTGTCGAGGCGCGGGTCCCGCTTGGCGACCTTGCCGCCGCCGGTGACCGTGAGCTTCTGGCGTACGCCGTGGCCCTTCATACCGGGACGGCAGGCGATCTCGTAGTCGCCCGCCTTGACCTCGGCGGTCAGCGTGTACTTGGTGCCGGGGCCGATGTTCTCCTTCTCGGAGACGATCCGGTCGTCCGGGAAGACGATCTCGACCTCGGTGGCCTTCGAGCCCGTGTTCTCGATCTTCAGCGTGACCTGGCCGGCCGGAACCGACTTGGTGGAGGTGGTGCACTTGGAGTCGGCGGCGGTCACCTGTATCGCGTCGCCGTCTTTCGCGGTGCTCTTCTCGGTGCAGCCCGTGACGGCGGTCAGGGCCGCCGCGGTGGCGGCAGCGGTGACGACGGAGAGTCGGACGGCTCGCATGCAAGCTCCAAGAAGAAGGCGGACTCTGGGCGCGGAGCGGCCCGCGCTGATGTGGTGAGGCTGGCCTAACTTATCTGAGGCTTGCCTGAGTGATACCCACGCATGCGGTGATTCAGCTCTCATGGACGGCGTACAGGCACGGCTTGATCACGGCGGCCAAAAACAGACCCCATGGGTTGGTCAAGCGGAGGTCAAGGCCCCCGCTGGGGCTGGGCGTTTCCACCGCCGGGACATGACCGGCGCACGGAATCGCCACTCGGGCGCGCGCAGTGTTCACCGTGCGCCCCCTCTTGTGCGGACTAATGCGCTGGAGGACGAACCCGCCCTTCCTCGACACTGTCCGCCATGGGCATGAAGAGGGAACTCCTCGGGGCGGACGGCCTGGTGCTGGAGGTCTCCGGCCACCCGGGGCCGCCACCGCTGCGCTTCGAGTCGGCCGACGGCGGGCGCCTGCTGCTGCGGCAGGGGGAGCGGCCGGTGCTCCTGGCCCGGCTGCAGGGCGGGAGCTGCTGCCGTGACCTCTTCCTCCATCGACTCGGCGGCTTCCGCCCGCTCCTGCCGCCGCCGCGGTCGGCGGCCATGCGCTCACCGGTCGACTGGCTGCACCAGTACACGCGTTGGCTGGAGGGCACCGCGGACGGCCCGCTGGACGACGGGCGCTGGCATCTCGCGCGGCGGACCGCCTTCGCGCCGGGCATCTGGACCGAGGACCTCGTACGGGAATGGCCGGGCGGGCAGCTCGAACTGCTCTGCGGCGGCGGCTGGCACGGCGTCGTCCCGCTGCGCCCGCTCTCCGCGCCGGACGCCCCGCGCGTGAGGGCGTACCGCAAGCATGCACGGGACGGCACCCTGGCGCCCGTACTCCTGTGGTGGGTGTCCTTCCTCGACGGCTGGCTGATCCTCGACGGGCACGACCGGGCGGTGGCGGCCGGGGCGGAAGGCATGAACCCGCCGTGCGTGGTGCTGGCCCGCGCGCTGCCGGACGAGAAGTGGCGGCGGCTGGCCGACGGGATGACCGCCGGGCACGAGCAGCACATGGCACGGCTCGCCGCACTCCCGGACGGCCCGGGGATCGCACGCCAACGGGCCGCTCTGGAACGGGGGTTCGGGGACGCCGTCGCCGAGGTCTCCCACGACCACGACTTCACCCGCCGCTGGCCCCTCCCCGGCGGCCCCGCGGCCTGGGACGCGCTCGCGGACGAGGTGATGTTTGAATGCCGGAGTGACTGACTACGACGTGCTGCGGGTCTTCTGCGGACCCGGTGGCGGATACGGCAACGAACTCGGCGTCGTCCGCGAGGGATCCGTACTCCCGGACCGCGACGACCGGCAGGCCCTCGCCGCCAAACTCGGGTTCAGCGAGACCGTGTTCGTCGACGACCCCGAGCGCGGCGTCATCGACATCTACACCCCCAGCGTCCGGCTGCCGTTCGCCGGATACTCCTGCGTCGGCGCGGCCTGGCTGCTCGACGTGCCCGAACTCGTCACGCCCGCCGGGGTGGTGGGTGCCCGCCTCGACGGAGAGTTCAGCTGGATCGAGGCCCGGCCGGAGTGGCCGCAGCCGCGCACCCTGCGCCAGTACGGGTCCGCCGCCGAGGTCGACGCCCTGCAGGTCCCGCCGCCCGGGGAGCGAAGCGAGATGGGGGTCCCCCCGGACGAAGTCTGGGGGAGGATCTACGCCTGGGCCTGGGAGGACGAGGCGGCGGGCCGGATCCGCGCCCGCGGCTTCCCCGGCCGCGGCGACGGCATCGAGGAGGACGAGGCGACGGGCGCGGCGGCCCTGCAGCTGACGGCCCGCCTGGGCCGGGCCCTGAACATCATCCAGGGTGCGGGTTCCCAACTCCTCACGGCTCCGCAGCCGGAGGGGTGGGTGGAGGTCGGGGGGCGGGTCTTTCTTGAGCGGTAGGAGGGGTCACGCAGACTGGGGGAACTCGTCCCCCAGCGCACGGAACAGCGCCGTGTTCAGCCCGAAAGCGCGCCGGCACTCGGCGACTACCCGCTGCTTCCCCAGATCATCCAGATCCACGCCGAGCCGATCCAGCGCTTCGCGATAGCCCCGCTTGAACGCGGCCGGGTTGGCGATCCCCTCGAAGACGTAGAACCGCACCCCGTCGCCCTTGCGCGAGAATCCCCACGTCCGCTCGGCCCTCCCGCGGATGATCTGTCCGCCGGAGAGGTCGCCGAGGTAACGGGTGTAGTGGTGGGCGACATAGCCGCCGGGCCAGGTCCGGGCGCACTCGGCGACCCGGGCCGCGTAGGCCCGCGTGGCCGGCAGCGCGGTGAGCGTCCCGCGCCAGCCCGCGCCCCGCAGATGCGCGAGGTCCCGCTCCAGCGCGGGCAGCCGCAGCAGCTCCGGCCGTATGAAGGGCCCCGCCACCGGGTCGCCGGCCAGCTCCCGCGCGCCGTCCTCCAGCGCCCGGTACACGAACCACAGCTGCTCGGTGTAGCGGGCGAACGCGTCCACGCCCAGCCGGCCGCCCAGCAGGTCACCCATGAACGTCGAGGTCTCCGCCTCGGTGTGCTGTGTGTGGGAGGCGGTGCGGATGAGGGTCGAGAAGGGCGTGCCCGACGCGTTCATGGGGGACCTCCGGGAGTTCCCGACATCCTGTCGGTAAAAACGTACCCCGATTCCTGATCGGGGCCACTCGAACGGGCCGACGGAAAAGCCCGCCCCCGGAATTCGCCGGACAGGGACGGGCTTTTCGCGTGAGCGATCGGGACTACGGCAGCGTGAGGACCTCGGCACCGCTCTCGGTGACGACCAGCGTGTGCTCGAACTGGGCCGTCCGCTTCCGGTCCTTCGTGACGACCGTCCAGCCGTCGTCCCACATGTCGTAGTCGTGGGAGCCGAGCGTCAGCATGGGCTCGATGGTGAAGGTCATCCCGGGCTGGATGACGGTGGTCGCGTGCGGGCTGTCGTAGTGCGGAATGATCAGCCCGGAGTGGAACGAGGAGTTGATCCCGTGCCCGGTGAAGTCCCGCACGACCCCGTACCCGAACCGCTTCGCGTACGACTCGATGACGCGCCCGATGATGTTGACCTGACGGCCCGGCCTGACGGCCTTGATGGCGCGGTCGAGGGACTCGCGGGTCCGCTCGACCAGCAGCCTCGACTCCTCGTCGACGTCGCCGACCAGGTACGTCGCGTTGTTGTCGCCGTGCACGCCGCCGATGTACGCCGTCACGTCGAGGTTGATGATGTCGCCGTCGCGCAGCACCGTGGAGTCGGGGATGCCGTGGCAGATCACCTCGTTCACGGAGGTGCACAGCGACTTGGGGAAGCCGCGGTAGCCGAGCGTCGACGGGTAGGCGCCGTGGTCGCACATGTACTCGTGCGCGACGCGGTCCAGCTCGTCCGTGGTGACGCCGGGCGCGATCAGCTTCGCGGCCTGCGCCATGGCCTGCGCCGCGATCCGCCCGGCGACGCGCATCGCCTCGATCGTCTCGGGCGTCTGCACCTCCGGTCCGGTGTACGGCGTGGGGGCGGGCTTGCCCACGTACTCGGGGCGCCTGATGTTTCCCGGCACGGGACGGGTGGGAGAGAGCTCCCCTGGTACGAGCAGTGACTGGCCAGACATGCCAGCGAGTCTAACCAGCGGCCATGGGGGACCATGTCCGTGGCGAAAGGAGCCGGACATGGCCCTCTTCAAGAAGCGGACCGTCGGGAAGCCCGGTGAGTGGTACTACTGCCTGGAGCACAAGAAGGTCGAGGAAGGCCCCGACTGTCCGGGCAAGGACCGCTTCGGGCCCTACACCTCCCGCGCGGAGGCCGAACACGCGATGGAGTCCGCCCGGGAGCGGAACCTCGAATGGGAGAACGACCCCAAGTGGCACGACGCGGCAGCGCAGGGCTCGGACGACGAGACCTGAGGTCCGAGGCCTGAGACCTGAAGTCCGAGGCCTGAGGTTCGACGGCTGAGGCCGCGGCCGGCCGGGGCCTACGCGGCCTCGGCCGCCCCCGCCCCGGCCGCCGCCTCGTCCTCGGCCCGCCGCACGGCCCGCATCCGCAGCGCGTGCTCGTTCGTGCGGGCGTCGTACGTCATCAGCTTCGGCAGACAGAGCGCGAGGAGCCCCACCGCGCCCACGCAGAGTGCCCCGCCCGCCCAGACCGACGTCCGCACGCTCGTCCACGCGGCCATGCCGCCCGCGCGGACCTGCCCGAGCTGGGGCCCCACGGAGTACGACAGCAGCTCGATCCCGGCCAGCCGGCCCCGCAGCTCGTCCGGGATCGTCTGGTTCCACATCGCGGCCCGGAAGATCCCGCTGACCATGTCGAAACCACCACCGACGGTCAGGAACAGCAGCACCAGCCATACGTCGTCCACGACCCCCGCGGCCACCATGGCGAGCCCCCACAGCGCCGCCGAGAGGGCCACCACCCGCCCGTGCCGCTGGACACGCGAGGTCCACCCACTGGTCAGCGTCACGAGCAGGGCCCCGGCCGGAAGCGCCGCATACATCAGCCCGAGCGACCACTCCGCGTCCAACTCGTCCGCGAGGAACGGCAGTACGGCGAGCGGCATCGCGAAGAACATCGCCGCGAGGTCGATCGCGTACGTCCCGAGAAGTTCCTTGCGGTTCCACGCGTACCGGGCGCCCTCCGCTATGGACCGCAGCGAGGGTTTCGCCGCCTCGTGCGAGGCGGGCGACGCGGCGAGCCCGAGACCCAGTACCACCGACGCCGCGAAGGTGGCCAGGTCGGCGGCGTACGCCCAGCCGAGCCCGGCGTACGCCACGACGACGCCCGCGAGGGCCGGCCCGGCGACCCCGCCGACCGTCCACCGCAGGGAGTTGAGGGAGGCGGCGGCCGGGAGGTGCTCGTGTGCCACGATCCGCGGGACGATCGAGTCCAGCGCGGGCCGCTGGATCGCCCCGAGCGCGGACGACAGCGCGGCCACCGCGTACAGCGGCCACACCGCGGGGTGCGGCAGCAGCGCGTTGACCAGGAGCACGGCGCTCAGGACGCCCAGCCCGGCCTCGGTGAGAAGGATCAGCTTCCGCTTGTCCAGGGCGTCGGCGAGCGCCCCGCCGTACAGCCCGAACACGATCAGCGGCACCAGCTCCACGGCCCCGATCGCCCCGACCGCCGCCACGGACCCGGTCAGCTCCTTCATCTGCACCGGCAACGCGACGAAGGTGAGGAAACTGCCGAAGTTCGTGATCAGCCCGGCCACCCACATCCGCCGGAAGTCGGCGGAGGCCCGCCAGGGCGCGAGGTCGGGGAGCAGCGCGCGCAGCCGGGCGGAGGGGGCGGGGGAGGGGGTGTCGTCACTCACGAGGGGCCATGCTCAGCGGCAAGGCCCTCCGGGAGCAACCGCTTTAAACGAGCCGAGCCCGGCTGCGTCGGGTGAGCGGCATCCTCCCGGTCTCCGCCTACCAGCGCGCCGGCGGCGGCCCCGTGAGCCGGTCCGCCAGCCGCGACATCCGGTCGCGGAACCGTCGCCGCCCCCGCCCCTCCGGCACGGAGTTCTCCCCGGCCCCCGCACTCACCAGGTGCTGAACGGTGTCGAGGTCGAGGTCGGTCCCCGTGGGCACCGTCAGGGCCTCGTGGGCCATGGCGCCCAGCTCACGGTCCCCGGAGTCGAGCGCGAGCACGGTCGCCCCGGCCCGCCGGGCGTCGTGCACCCGCTCCAACAGCGCGGCGCCCGGCGCAGCGGGAGCGACGACGAGCAGCGTCTCGCCGCGCCGGGCCGCCTCGATCCGCCCGAGGCCCACGGCCAGATGCGCGGGGTCGGAGTCCCGCGCCCCGTGCCGTACCAGCGTCGGCGCCAGCTCCGGCGTACCGGACCAGGCCGCCTCGTCGACGAGGTGCGCGGCCAGATGCCACGGCTCGTACTCCGCCGTGCCCACGAGCAGGAGTCCGCCGCCGTACGACACCACGGAGCCCCGCAGGGCGCCCGCGAACCGCCTGGTGGCCGCGGGCCACTCGGTTCCGGCGAGCACTTCGCGCAGCAGCGCGACCCGTACGGCGTCCATGCGCACGCATCCTGCCGCAACCGGTCACTCGTGACCCGGAGTTCACCACGAATTCGCCCGACCGGGGCAGAAGCCCGCCCATGGCAGAAGCAAGCGCAGAGGCGAGCACGGCAACCATCCCCTTCCGCGCGGGCCGCGAGGGCTACGCAAGCTTCCGCATCCCCGCCGTGGTCGTCACGCACACGGGCACCGTGCTCGCCTTCTGCGAGGGCAGGGTCGCCTCCGCCCGCGACTACGGGAACATCGACATCGTCCTGAAGCGGTCCACGGACGGCGGCCGCACCTGGGGCCCGCTCCAGGCCGCCGCCAAGAACGGCGACAACCTCGCGGGCAATCCCGCCCCCGTCGTCCTCGACACCGGCCGCGTCCTCCTCGTGCACGTCCGCTCGGCCGCCACCGCCTCCGAGGACGCCCTGCTGCGCGGCAGGGTGAAGGAGGCCGACGGGCGCCGGGTCTGGGTGCAGCACAGCGACGACGACGGAGTCACCTGGTCGAGCCCGAAGGAGATCACCAAGCAGGTGAAGAAGCCGGGCTGGCGCTGGTACGCGACCACCCCCGGCCACGCCCTCCAGCTCACCACCGGCCGTGTCGTCGTCCCCGGAAACCACACGCTCCCGCCCACCGGCACCGACAACGGCACGGAGCCGCAGTACAACAGCGGCCACTGTCTGTTCAGCGACGACCACGGCGAGACCTGGTCACTCGGCTATGTCGACGAGAACACCAACGGATACATCAACGTCAACGAGACCACGGCCGCCGAACTCCCCGACGGCCGCATCTACTTCAACACCCGCAACGACTCCCCGTCGCCGGGGGTCCGCGCCGACGCGTACTCGACGGACGGCGGCCGCACCCTCGTGAAACCCTTCCGCCCGCAGGCGGGCCTGGTCGGTCCCGTCGTCCAGGGCAGCCTCCTGCAACTCCGCGACCCCGACCTGCTCCTGTACTCGGGCCCCGCCGACCCCGACTCCCGCGCCATGATGACCGTCCGCGCCTCCACCGACACCGGCATCACCTGGCGCACCGTCCACACGGTCGACGGGCTGCCCGCCGCGTACTGCGACCTCGTCCGCGTCGACGCGGCGACCGTCGGACTCCTCTACGAGACGGGCGACTTCGGCGCGTACGAGACGATCACCTTCCGCCGCGTCCCCGTGACCGCCCTCACCTGACCGCCACCCGCCGCGGCCGCGCACGTAAAGTCGGCCCATGACCTCTACCGACAGTGCACAGCAGCCCGCCGCAGGCGCCCCCGCGAAGGCCCCGGCCAAGGACCCCTGGGACCTTCCGGACGTGTCCGGTCTCGTCGTCGGTGTGCTCGGCGGCACCGGACCGCAGGGCAAGGGCCTCGCCTACCGGCTCGCCAAGGCCGGCCAGAAGGTGATCATCGGCTCCCGCGCCGCGGACCGCGCGCAGGCCGCCGCCGACGAGCTCGGCCACGGCGTCGAGGGCGCCGACAACGCCGAGACCGCGCGGCGCAGCGACATCGTGATCGTCGCCGTACCGTGGGACGGCCATGGCAAGACCCTGGAGTCGCTGCGCGAGGAGCTGACCGGCAAGCTCGTCGTCGACTGCGTCAACCCGCTCGGCTTCGACAAGAAGGGCGCCTACGCGCTGAAGCCGGAGGAGGGCAGCGCCGCCGAGCAGGCTGCCGCCCTGCTGCCCGACTCGCGCGTCGCCGCGGCCTTCCACCATCTCTCCGCCGTCCTCCTCCAGGACCCGGAGATCGAGGAGATCGACACGGACGTCATGGTCCTCGGCGAGGAGCGGGCCGATGTGGAGATCGTGCAGGCGCTGGCCGGCCGCATCCCCGGCATGCGCGGGGTCTTCGCGGGGCGGCTGCGCAACGCCCACCAGGTCGAGTCGCTGGTCGCGAACCTGATCTCCGTGAACCGCCGCTACAAGGCGCACGCGGGCCTGCGCGTCACGGACGTATGAGCGGATGGGGGACACTGGACGCCGTAGCAGTGTCCCCCGACAGGAGCCCGTCCCATGCCCCGCCTCGCTCTCTACGCCCTCGTCGTCTGCCTCCTCGCCGTGGCCGCGGCGGTCGTCTCCTTCGCGCAGGGCAGCTTCCTGGGGATCGTCTGGGTGCTGCTCGCGGGCCTGTCGTCCAACATGACCTGGTACTACCTCAAGCGGGACAAGGCCCGGAAGTCCGTCACCGGCTGACCTGGCAGTACTCGTTGGTGCCCTGCCAGAAGCGGTACAGCTCCTGGCCGCAGTAGCGGTGCAGGTCGTCGATGCCCAGGCTGCTGAGGATCGAGTAGATCGCGTCGAAGAACACCCGGTTCACCTCGGGGATCCACAGCATCGCGAACACGGCCAGCAGCCCGAACTGCGCGAAGGGCTCCACCTGGCGGCGTACGTTGTACGACAGCCAAGGCTCGATCACCCCGTACCCGTCCAGGCCCGGCACCGGCAGGAAGTTCAGGATCGCCGCCGTCACCTGGAGCAGGGCGAGGAACGCCAGCGCGTACTGGAAGTCCTGCGGCACCCCGTCCAGCGCGTCCAGCCAGAACGGGGCCGTGCACGCCACCGCGAACAGCACGTTCGTCAGCGGGCCCGCCGCCGAGATCAGGCTGTGCTTCCAGCGGCCCTGGATCCGGCCCCGCTCGATGAACACGGCGCCGCCCGGCAGACCGATCCCGCCCATGATCACGAAGATGACCGGCAGGACGATGCTGAGCAGGGCATGTGTGTACTTCAGCGGGTTGAGGGTCAGATAGCCCTTCGCGCCGATCGAGATGTCGCCGCTGTGCAGGGCCGTGCGCGCGTGCGCGTACTCGTGGAGGCAGAGCGAGACGATCCACGCGGCCGTGACGAACAGGAACACGGCCACGCCCGGCTGCTCGGCGAACCCCGTCCAGGTCGCCCAGCCCGTCACCGCCGTGACAGCCACGATCCCCACGAAGACGGGGCTGATCCTCCGGTCGCTGCGGCGGGACGCGGCGGTGGTCATGGGGCTCCCTGGACTGGTGCGCATCTGTTCGGGCCTGCCCGACCGTACCGGGCTCGGTCCGAAAACGTCTCGCGAACCCCGTTGAGTTCCGGAGAAGGTGGTGCCATGGGGTTTTGGCAGGTGTTCTACGAGAGCTGGCAGATGGAGTGCTGCGGCACGCCGTTCACGGTCGGGGACGAGGTGGCGTGGCCCCTGTTGCTCCCCTACGAGGGCGACGCGCTCGGGGGCGGCTGGTCCGGTGAGCTCAGCACGATCGTGGGGCAGGTGGAGCGGGTGCGGGACGAGGAGGGCGTCATCCGTGTCCTGCGCGCGGACGACGGGCTCACCGCCGCCCTGAACGGCGACCCGGAGGACGAGTCCGCCGCGGACGACGGCGCGTCGATCCGCAGGGTCGGCCTGCTCACCGTCGAACGGCACAGCGGCGAATGGCCCGAGACGACAGGCCACGTCCGCGCCATCCGGCTGGTGACCCAGGGCTATGCGGAAACCGCCCCCGGCTCACGCAGCTGGACGCCGGTGCCCGGGGAGGGGTCGTTCCGGGCCGTCCACAGTTGTCCGAAGTGGTTCGGCGCGGACGTGGTCGAGGACGGCGGTACGGCGTCGGGGGCCACCCTGCGCCGCATCGAGACCGGTGTCCTGGTCGAACTCGACGTACAGTGCGCCACTCCCACGGAACCCCGGGACCGGGGCTGACGGCACCGTAGACAATGGACCCCGTGCGCTATCGCATCCTCGGCACCACCCAGGCCCTCCGCCCCGACGGCACGGCCGTCCCGCTCGGCGGGGCGCGGCTGCGTGCCCTGCTGACCGTGCTCGCCCTGCGGCCCGGGCGCCTCGTGCCCGCGGCCGTCCTGGTCGACGAGGTCTGGCGCGGCGATCCACCCGCCGACGCGACCGGCGCGCTCCAGGCTCTGGTGGGACGGCTGCGCAGGGCGCTCGGCCCGGACGCGATCGCCTCCGCGGACGGCGGCTACCGGCTCGCCGCGTCCGCCGACGACATCGACCTGCACCGCTTCGAGCGGCTCGCCGGGGAGGGCGCCCGCGCGCTCGCCGACGGCGACCCCGCCAAGGCGGCCGTGGTCCTCGACGACGCCCTCGCCCTGTGGCACGGGCCGCCGCTGGCCGACCTCCCGGACCGCACCGCCGAGTCGGCCCGCTGGGAGACCCGCCGTCTCGACGCGCACCGCGCCCGGCTGACCGCGGCCCTCGCCCTCGGCCGCGCCGAGCAGGCCCTGCCCGAGATCACCGCCCTCTGCGACAGCCACCCCCTCGACGAGCCCCTCCAGGCGCTGCGCCTGCGCGCCCTGCGCGACGTGGGCCGCCCCGCGGAGGCCCTGGCCGCCTACGAGGAGGTACGCCACCTCCTCGCGGACCGCCTCGGGTCGGATCCGGGTGCCGAACTGCGGGCGCTGCACGGGGAGTTGCTGAGCCCGTACGAGCCCTCGCACCCGGGTTCCGGGACGGACGGGCAGGCGTACGCCCGCCCCGGCTCGTTCTCCGACGTGAACGGACAGCCGTACGCGGCCTCCCGTGCCCGCGCCACCGCCACCGATGCCGGTACGAACGAGGCGGCCACCGGCTCCGCAGTGCTGTCCCGCACCCGCACAGCGACCCCGACCCCGCCCGGCAACCTGCGCGCCCGCCTGACCTCCTTCGTCGGCCGGGACGCCGACATCGAGGCCATCCGGGGCGACCTCGCGGCGGCGCGGCTCGTGACGCTGCTCGGGCCCGGTGGGGCCGGGAAGACGCGGCTGTCGCAGGAGGCGGCGGAGACCGTGGCGTACGCGGCGCGGGACGGGGTGTGGCTGGCCGAGCTCGCTCCGGTGGACGATCCGAAGGCCGTGCCCGAGGCCGTGCTCACCGCCGTCGGGGCACGCGAGACGGTGCTGCGCGGCGCCGGCGCCGAGGAGATGCGCGCGGTCGCCGACCGGCACGACGACCCCCTCGTGCGGCTCGCCGAGCACTGCGCCAGGCGCCGCATGCTCCTGATCCTCGACAACTGCGAACATGTGGTGGACGCCGCCGCCCACCTCGTCGAGGCGCTGCTGGAGCGCTGCCCGGAGCTGACGGTGCTGGCGACCAGCCGCGAACCCCTCGGCGTACCGGGGGAGTTGCTGCGCCCCGTGGAACCGCTGCCGGAGCCGTCCGCGCTGCGGCTGTTCGCCGACCGGGGCGCCGCCGCCCGGGCAGGCTTCCGGATCGACGCCGACCAGGAGACTACGGCGGCGGCCGCCGAGATCTGTCGCCGCCTCGACGGACTGCCGCTCGCCATCGAGCTGGCCGCCGCCCGGCTACGGATGTTGACGCCCCGTCAGATCGCGGACCGGCTCGACGACCGGTTCCGGCTGCTGACGTCGGGAAGCCGGACGGTCCTGCCGCGCCAGCAGACCCTGCGGGCCGTCGTCGACTGGTCCTGGGACCTGCTCGACGAGGACGAACGCGGCACGCTGGGACGGCTGTCCGTGTTCGCGGGCGGCTGCGACCTACCCGCGGCCGAGGCCGTCTGCGGACCCGGGGCCCTGGAGGCGCTCGGCTCGCTGGTCGACAAGTCCCTTGTCGTCGCGGCCCCTTCGGGCGACGGAGCGATGCGCTACCGGCTCCTGGAGACCGTCGCCGAGTACGCGGGTGAACGGCTCGACGAGGCCGGGCAGCGAGCGGCCGCCGAGCGCGCCCACCTCACGTACTACCGCGAACTCGCCCGCACCACCGACCCGTTGCTGCGCGGCCCGGACCAACGGGTGGCGGTGGAGCGGCTGGAGCTGGAGTCGGAGAACGTCCGCGCCGCCCTCCAGCACGCCGTCGCCGCGCGCGACGAGCAGGAGGCGGTCTGCCTCGTCCTCTCGCTGGCCTGGTACTGGCAGATCCGCGACCTGCGCATCGTCGCCCGCCACTGGTCCAGCGAGGTCATGGCGCTCTTCCCCGACCCGTTCGTGGAGCCCGTACGGCCGGCCGCCCCGCTGTACGAGAGCTGCACGGCCGCCCCGCCGCCGATGCGCCCCGAGGTCCTCGAAGAGGCCCGGCGCGGTGTCCACCTCGTCCATCTCGCCTGCATGGACATGGATCTGGACTCCTGGCAGAGCCCGCAGGGCCAGGCGAAGCTGCGCATCATCAGCGAGACCTACCGCCCGGGCCTCCCGCAGACCTGCCGCAGCCCCGGCAACCTCTGGTTCTACGCCGTTCTGCTGAACGGCGACATGGAGCGGATGCGCGACGTCATCGACGAGAACGTCCGCACCTGCCGCGAGCTCGGCTACGAGTGGGAGCTGGCCCTCTGCCTCCAGACCCGCGCCAACATGCTGGCCAACCGGGCCTCCTGGGCGGGCGACGCGACCCGCGACGCCGACGAGGCGCTGGAGGTCTTCACCCGGATCGAGGACGCCTGGGGCTGCGCAGAGGCGCTCTCCGCGCGCGGCGAGGCCCGTGAGCGGCGGGGCGAATACCCGCTCGCCGCCGCGGACTACGCGGAGGCGATCACGTATGCCGAACGGCTCGGCGCCCGCGCCCAGACGGCGGTGCTCAGCGCCCGGCTCGGCGGCGTACTCCTGGAGTGCGGGGACACCGAGCGCGGCGAGCAGATGCTGCGCGGGGTCCTGGAGCGCGGCGACGGAACCGTCAACGAGGCCATGCCCGCCTCCCGGCTCTTCCTCGCGATGTGGCTCGGCCGGACCGGCCGGATCGACGAGGCGCGCGAGCAGATGCGCCTGCTGCGCGACAACTTCGAGGCCGTCACCTTCGTCGTCTTCGACGGGTTCGTGCTGGGCGTGGAGGCCTGGCTGGACGCGAAGGAGGGGCAGTACGCGACCGCACTGGAGAAGGCCCGGCAGGCGCTGTCGCGGTCCAACGAATCGCTGTCGCAGGTGATCGCCCCGCAGCTGACCTCCGCACACCTGACCACCGCCGCCATCGCCCTCACCGGCCTGGACGGCGGCCGCCGCGTCCGTGACGCGGCCGTGCTGCTCGGCGCCGCCGACCATCTGCTGCCCCAGGGCCACTTCACGGGCCCGATGGAGGACGAGGTGCGCGCCCAGGCCGAGGCGGGCGTGCGGGCGCTGCTCGACGACACCACGTACGAGACCGCGTACGCGGAGGGCGGCGGGCTCTCCGCGGAGGAGGCCGCCGCCCTCGTCTGACGCGGACCGGGGGGCTTGTGCTTGCGTCGGGCGTACCCGGCGTCAGGCCTTGGTACGGAACTTGTTGATCGCGATCGGCGCCATGACCGCCGTGAGCACGACCGACCAGATCAGCGTGACCAGCACGTCGTGGGCGATCGGCTGGCCGCCGTTCATCAGGCCGCGGGCGGCGTCCGCCAGCGACGACAGCGGGTTGTAGTCCGTGAAGGCCTGGAGCCAGCCGGGCATGGAGTTGGTGGGGGCGAAGATCGACGATCCGAACTGCAGAGGCATCAGCACGAGGAATCCCATCGCCTGGATGGACTGGGCGTTCTTCATCACCACGCCCATGGTCAGGAAGATCCACATGATTCCGAAGCCGAAGACCATGGCCAGGCCCACGGCGGCGAACAGACCCGGCACGTTCGACACGGACAGGCCGAGGATGAAGCCGACGGAGAGCAGGACCGCGACGGCGACCACCATCCGGCCGATCTCCACCACGATCTTGGCGATCAGGACCGAGGAGCGGGCGATCGGCAGGGACCGGAAGCGGTCCATCACACCCGTCTGGAAGTCCTGGTTGAAGCCGGTGCCGACACCCATCGCGATGTTCATGCCCATCATGGCCATCAGACCGGGGACCACGTAGTTGACGTAGTCGCTCTGGTTGCCCTTGCCGGCGATCGCACCGCCGAACACGAACACGAAGAGCAGGCAGAAGACGATCGGCATCAGGATCGCGTCGAACATCGACTCGGGGTCCTGGCGGATCCACAGCAGGTTGCGGCGGACCAGGGCGCCGATGTGGCGCAGGTTGCCGCGGAGTCCGATCCGGCCGTCGTGCTGTACGGCGGCGGGGGAGTGGGTCAGGGTTGCGGTGCTCATACGGCGACCTCCGCGAGTTCGGGGGACGCGTCCTGCGGGGCACTGGCCTTGTGGCCGGTGAGGGACAGGAACACCTCGTCCAGGCTGGGCAGTTCGGTGCTGATGTCGGCGAGCGTGATGCCGCGCGAGGTGAGTGCGCCGACCACCGCGGTCAGCTGCTCGTCGCTGAGGATCGGGACGACGACGGAGCCGGTCTCGGTCTCCACGATCGCGTTGCCGGGACCGGTGAGGCCGAAGTCGTCGAGCGCCGCCGCCGTCGGGCGCAGCTCCAGCGGGTCCGCCGGGCGGATGCGCAGGGTGCGGCCGCCGACCCGGGCCTTCAGCTCGTCGATACGGCCGTTGGCGATGACCTTGCCGCGGTCGATGACCGTCAGCTCGGAGGCCAGCTGCTCGGCCTCCTCCATGTACTGGGTGGTGAGCAGGACGGTCACACCGTCCGCGACCATGCGCTTGACCTCCTGCCACACCTCGTTGCGGGTGCGCGGGTCCAGGCCGGTCGTCGGCTCGTCCAGGAAGAGGACGGCCGGACTGCCGATCATGGACGCGGCGAGGTCGAGCCGGCGGCGCATACCGCCGGAGTACGTCGACGCCGGGCGCTTGGCCGCCTCGGTGAGCGAGAAGCGCTCCAGCAGCTCGTCGGCGCGGCGCCGGGCGTCCTTGCGCGGCAGGTCGAGCAGCCGCCCGATCAGGTAGAGGTTCTCCCAGCCGGGGAGCTTCTCGTCGACCGAGGCGTACTGGCCGGTGAGGCCTATGACGCGGCGCAGCTGGCGGGGCTGCTTCAGCACGTCGTAGCCCGCGACCGTCGCGTGGCCGGAGGTGGGGGTGAGCAGGGTGGACAGGATGCGGACGAGGGTGGTCTTGCCGGCGCCGTTGGGACCGAGCACGCCGAGGACGGTGCCCTCGTGGACGTCCAGGTCCACGCCGTCCAGCGCCTTGGTCTCGCCGTAGTGCTTGACCAGCCCCCGAACGGTGACGGCGCTCTTCGCGCCGCTGCTGGGGTTCTTGTCGATTCGCGTCATGCCGATGACGGTCCCAGGTCCCACCGACAAACCGCCGACAGGTCACCGACAGGGACCTGCCCGCACCGACAGACCGCCGACAGCACCGGCACGCACCGCGACCATCAATTGAGCAACCCCCACGGCGAGCAATTTGGTCCGCGAGAGCGGCGCCGGTTCAGGCGCAAAGGACGGCAGCAGCCCGCCGACGGGGGAAGTTCGGCGGGCTGCTTCGGTGCCGCAGTGGTCCTTCAAGCGGTCCTTCAGTGGACGGAGTTCTCCTCCAGCGGGAACGTTCCGCCGACGACGTCGTCGGCGAAGGCGCGCGCCGCGTCGCCCATGACCGACCGCAGGTCGGCGTACTTCTTCACGAACTTCGGCACCTTGCCGCCGGTCAGCCCGAGCATGTCGGTCCAGACGAGCACCTGCGCGTCCGTCTCCGGGCCCGCGCCGATGCCGACCGTCGGGATGTGCAGCGTGCGGGTGACCTCGGCGGCCAGCTCCGCCGGGACCAGCTCCAGGACCACGGCGAACGCGCCCGCGTCCTGGACGGCCTTGGCGTCGCGCAGCAGCTGGTGGGCCGCCTCCTCGCCGCGGCCCTGCACGCGGTAGCCCATGGAGTTCACGGACTGCGGGGTCAGGCCGATGTGCGCCATGACGGGGATGCCGGACTCGACCAGCAGCTCGATCTGGCGGTGCGAACGCTCGCCGCCCTCCAGCTTCACCGCGCCGACCCCGGCCTCCTTGACCAGGCGGGTGGCCGAGCGCAGCGCCTGCACCGGGCCTTCCTGGTAGGAGCCGAAGGGCAGGTCGCCCACGATCAGGGCGCGCGAGGTGCCCCGGACGACCGCGGCCGAGAGCATGGTCATCTCGTCCATCGTGACGGGGACGGTCGTCTCGTAGCCCAGGTGGCAGTTGCCCGCCGAGTCGCCGACGAGCATGACCGGGATGCCGGCCTCGTCGAAGACGGACGCGGTCATCGCGTCGTACGCGGTGAGCATGGGCCACTTCTCGCCGCGCTCCTTGGCGGCGGTGATGTCGCGGACCGTGATACGGCGGGTGCTCTTGCCTCCGTACAGCGCTTTGCTGCTGTCGGTGGTCTTCTGCACACCCTCCGCAGACTGCTTCTGGGCAGCCGAAAGCTGCGTCATCGCAACGGCTCCTTCTGTCATCTCGAGGCGCCCTGACGGCGTCCCCGGATCTCCTCCATGGTGGCACTTCGTGTCACGTGCGGCTAGACCGGGTGGAGCGACACAGGTCTCATGGTCGAGCACCGGTCCACCGGGCCGGGGGAGTGTGGGCCCGTTCGTGGCGGGGACAGCCCAGGTGTGTCTTCGTAAGTTCTCCGTAAAGTATTTTCGATACGAGACGGTGCCGTATCGAAATTCACCTAGGGTGGTCGTCATGACAACTTCCGCTGCCCCCGCCGAACGGCGAGTGCCCGAGGCGGTCCACCGGCGCCGCTGGGCCATCCTCGGCGTCCTGATGCTCAGCCTGCTGATCGTGGTGCTCGACAACTCGATCCTGAACGTCGCGATCAAGACGATCTCGACCCCGGCGCCCGTCGGTCTCGGCGCCACCCAGAGCGAGCTGGAGTGGGCCATCAACGCCTACACCCTCGTCTTCGCCGGCCTGCTCTTCACCGCGGGCCTGCTCGGCGACCGGCTCGGCCGCAAGAAGGTGCTGCTCGCCGGCCTCGCCTTCTTCGGCCTCGGCTCGGCGCTCGCCGCGGAGTCCGGCTCGCCGGTCCAGCTCATCGTCTTCCGCGCGGTGATGGGCCTCGGCGCCGCCTTCGTGATGCCCGCCACGCTCGCCGTCCTGATGAACGTCTTCGAGCGCGACGAGCAGCCCAAGGCCATCGGCATCTGGGCGGGCGGCGTCGGCCTCGCCATCGCGATCGGCCCGATCACCGGCGGCGTCCTGCTCGACCACTTCTGGTGGGGCTCGGTCTTCCTCATCAACGTGCCGATCGTGCTCCTCGCGCTCGGCCTGATGTTCTGGCTGGTGCCCGACTCCCGCGACCCGAACCCCGGCCGCGTCGACCCGGTCGGCGTCGTCCTGTCGGTCATCGGCCTCGTCCTGCTTGTCTACGGCATCATCAAGGGCGGCCAGTTGGCCGACTTCACCGACGCCACGGTGCTCGCGACGATCGCGGCCGGTCTCGCGGTGCTCGCCGTCTTCGTCGTGTACGAGAAGCGCAGCGACCACCCGTCCATCGACATCTCGTACTTCGGGAACAAGGTCTTCTCGGCCGCCATCTCCGCCATAGCGCTGGTCTTCTTCGCACTGATGGGCGTGACCTTCTTCTCCGTCTTCTACACCCAGAGCGTGCGGGGCTACTCGCCGCTGCAGACCGGCCTGTTGATGCTGCCGCTCGCCGCCGCCCAGATCATCTTCGCGCCGCGGGCCCGGCTGGTCGTCGACCGCTTCGGCAACCGGGCCACCTGCACGGCGGGCATGCTGATCATCGCCGCGATGCTCGCCGCGTTCGCCACACTGGAGGCCGACACGCCGATCTGGCTCCTCGAGGTCGTCTTCTTCTTCATGGGCACCGGCATGGCGCACATCATGACCCCGACCAGCGTCGTCATCATGCAGGCCCTGCCGCGGGAGAAGGCGGGCTCCGCGTCCGCGCTCAGCAACACCTTCCGCCAGGTCGGCGGCGCGCTCGGCATCGCGGTCCTCGGCTCGGTGCTGTCCACCTCGTACCGCAACGGCATCGAGGACAAGCTCTCCCTGCTGCCCCCGGGCCTGCGGCACACCGCGGGCGAGTCCATCGAGGCCACCCTCGGTGTCGCCGCGAAGTCCGGCGCCCAGGGCAAGGCCCTCGTCGACTCGGCCAACGACGCCTTCCTGCACGCCATGCACATCACGGCCCTGGGCGGCGCGGCCGTCGCGGTCGTCGGCGCCGTGGTGGTCGCCCTGTTCCTGCCGGGCCGGGCGCCGGCCCCTCAGGAGGGCAAGGAGGAAACGGAGTTGGTCACGGCGGACCACTGAGCGGAGATACGCGGAAGGCGGGCATCCCGGCGCGGATGCCCGCACCCGCCGTACACCAGGGAGAATCACGGGGGATTGCCACCAGGGCAGCGAAGAAACGGAGTCGACGTGAGCCTCGCGAACAGCCCGGCCAGTCAAGAGGGTCCCGCTCGGGGCCGTCCCCGCAGCGAGGCCGTGGAACGCTCCATCCTCGAAGGCGTGATGAGGCTCCTCGAAGAGGGCGTACCGCTGTCGGAGCTGTCCATCGAGCGCGTCGCCCGCACCGCCGGCGTCGGCAAGGCGACCATCTACCGCCGCTGGAGCGGCAAGGAGGAGCTCTTCGTCGACGTCCTGCGCGCCGCCGAGCCCCAGGACCCCGAACTCCCGGGCACCTCGATGCGCGACGACCTGGTCGTCCTGCTGGAGTCGCTGCGCCAACGCGGCCTGGCCACCCGCTCGTCGGCGATCCTGCACAACGTCTACGCCCAGATGAAGAGCAGCCCGAAGATCTGGGCCGCGTACCACGCGATGGTCATCGACCCGAGGCGCCGGATGGGCACCGAGGTGCTGCGCCGCGGACAGCTGAACGGCGAACTGCGCGACGACGTCGACATCGACCTGCTCAACGACCTCTTCGTCGGCCCCCTGCTGGTGCGCTCCATCATGCGCCCGGACTCCGAACTCCCCGAGAACCTCGCCGAACAGGTCGTCGACCGACTCCTCGAAGGCCTGCGCCCGGCCAAGTCGTAGGCCGGGCGGCGCGCCGAGGGCCGAATGTGCGCGTTTCGTCACAGAGGCCGTGCGGTACGCCCGCATTCGGAACTTCGAACGCCGAGTTCTTCGTCCTCGTGCCCGTACGGCCGTCGCGGGACGGCGAGAACGACACCGATCATCCCCTAGGGTCGTAGCCGCGGGGCTGACGGTGTGTACGGCAGGTTGTGAGGCGACGGTATGGCGCAGGCGTATGTGGCGGAGACGGACAACGGCGGCTCGGGGGCCGAGCGTCGAGGTTCCCGGCTTCGGCGCCTGCTCGACGGCTGGAGAGGCGACCGCGGCATCTGGCGCCGCGGCCTGATCCTGGCCGCGCTCGCGATCCTCCTCGCGCTGGTGATGCTGCTGCACGCGCAGATCCCGAACAAGATCGGCAACCTGGGCAGCCTCACCGAGACGTTCCTGCCCTGGCTGGGCGTCCTGATTCCGATCCTGCTGATCCTGGCGTTCGTACGGAAGTCGGCGACCGCCCTGATCGCGGTGCTGCTGCCCGTGTCGGTCTGGCTCAACCTCTTCGGCGGGCTGCTCACCGACAAGACCGGCAGCGGCGGCGACCTGACCGTCGCCACGCACAACGTCAACGCGGACAACCCGGACCCCTCCGGCACGGCCCGCGACGTGGCCGCGTCCGGCGCCGACGTGCTGGCCCTCGAGGAGCTCACGCAGACCGCCGTACCGGTGTACGAGAAGGCGCTCGCGGCCACCTACAAGTACCACTCGGTGCAGGGCACCGTCGGGCTGTGGAGCAAGTACCCGCTGAGCGGTGTGAAGCCGGTGGACATCAAGCTGGGCTGGGTGCGCGCGATGCGGGCGACGGTGGCCGCGCCCGACGGGCAGGTCGCGGTGTACGTCGCCCACCTGCCCTCGGTGCGGGTGAAGCTGGAGGCCGGGTTCACCGCGCGTCAGCGCGACAAGAGCGCCGACGCGCTGGGCGAGGCGATCGGCGCCGAGAAGCTGAGCCGGAAGATCCTGCTGGGCGACCTCAACGGCACCATGAACGACCGCGCGCTCAACGCCGTCACCGCCCAGATGCGCTCCACGCAGGGCGCGGCGGGCAGCGGCTTCGGGTTCAGCTGGCCGGCGTCGTTCCCGATGGCCCGGATCGACCAGATCATGGTCCAGGGAGTCGAGCCGGTGACCTCGTGGACCCTGCCGCAGACGGGCAGCGACCACCTTCCGGTCGCCGCGCGCGTGAAGCTCAATTCTTAACCTCGGGATCACGCGCATGACCACAGCGATCATGCACTTTTAACCTCCCGGAATACTGGGTCGGGGAGACTTTGTTCCGCAGTTAAACTTTCCTGTACGGAACTCCGCTCGTCCCCCTTGAAAGGCCCCCTTCATGCCCCTGGCCCTGCTCGCCCTCGCCGTGGGCGCCTTCGGCATCGGCACCACCGAGTTCGTGATGATGGGCCTGCTGCCCGACGTCGCGGACGACCTCCACATATCGATCCCCGTCGCGGGACACCTGGTCTCGGCGTATGCGCTGGGCGTGGTGATCGGCGCCCCGCTCCTCGCCGCGGCCACCGCCCGGATGTCCCGCCGCAAGGTGCTGATCGCCCTGATGGGCCTGTTCGTCGCGGGCAACGCCCTCTCGGCGTTCGCCCCCGACTACCACTGGCTGCTGGCCGCCCGCTTCCTGAGCGGACTTCCGCACGGCGCGTTCTTCGGCGTCGGCGCGGTCGTCGCCACCGGTCTGGTGGCCCCCGAGCGCAAGGCCCGCTCCGTCTCGCTGATGTTCCTCGGCCTGACCGTCGCCAACGTCGTGGGCGTGCCGGTGGCCACCCTCATGGGCCAGGAGCTGGGGTGGCGGGCCACGTTCCTCGGCGTCAGCGCGATCGGCCTGGCCGCCATCGCGGCCCTCGCCCTCCTGATCCCCCACGACCACGCGCACGCCCCCAAGGTCGGCCTGCGCGGCGAACTGGCCGCGCTGCGCTCCCTGCCGGTCTGGCTGGCCCTCGGTACGACCGTGGCGGGCTTCGGGGCTCTCTTCTCCGCGTACAGCTACATCACCCCGATGCTCACGGACTCCGCCGGGTACGCCGACGGCAGCGTGACCCTGCTCCTCGCCCTCTTCGGCGTCGGGGCGACCGCGGGCAACCTGCTGGGCGGGCGCCTCGCGGACCACTCCCTGCGGGGCACCCTCTTCGGCGGCCTCGTGTCCCTCGTCGTGGTCCTCGCCCTGTTCCCGGTCCTCATGTCGACGCAGTGGAGCGCGGCGGTCGCCGTGACGCTCCTCGGCGTGGCCGCGTTCGTCACCGGGTCTCCTCTCCAGCTGATGGTCATGGAGAAGGCGTCCGCCGCCCCGTCGCTGGCGTCCTCCGCCAACCAGGCCGCGTTCAACCTCGCCAACGCCGGGGGTGCGTGGATCGGGGGGCTCGCCCTCGCGGCGGGCTTCGGCGCCACGTCCCCTGCGGTGGCCGGCGCCGCCCTCGCGGTCCTCGGCCTCGCGGTCGCCGCAGCCGCCTACGCCGTCGACCACCGCCGCACCCTCGCCACCGCCTCCACCCCGGGCCGCCTGATCGCCACCCACGTCCCTACGCAGGCGGAATCGGCCCACGTCTGAGCGGGGATCCGGGGGCGGGTGGGCAAACCCCGGGTACCCCTTGTTTCCTTGTCACCCGGCGTGGGTGCTGGTCGGGGGTGGGCCGCGCAACTCGGCGCTGACGAGGCGCCGCCTGCGCCCACCCGTGCCGCCCCAGCGGCACGATTGCCCGCAGCTTGAGCGGACCGGCACCCCAGCCCCACCGCGCCGCCGCTGGGTGGGCAGCCGCCCCAGCCCGTACGCGCGCCCGCAGCAAGCGAGGCACCACCCGCAGTCGTGTACGCACGCAAGGGGCCGTGCCGGTACGTCTCTGCCCGTCGCGTAGCAGACCGCCCGCCAAGTCCCGCCGAATGCAACCCCCGGGCAGTACGCCCACGCGGCGACGGGCAAGACGTACCGGCACGGCCCCGACCCACCCACCGGCGTCAGGCGCCCGGCGTCAGGCGCCCCCGCCAGATTCGCGCCACCGATTCGTGATCGGCAGCCGCCGGTCCTTGCCAAAACCCTTCGCCGAGATCTTGGTGCCCGGCGGATACTGCCGCCGCTTGTACTCGGCCGTGTCGACCATCCGGAGCGTCTTCACGACGAGCTCCCGCTCGAACCCGGCCGCCACGATCGTGTCGGCCCCCTCGTCCCGGTCGACGTACCGCTCAAGGATGGCGTCCAGGACCGGGTAGTCCGGAAGAGAGTCCGTATCGACCTGGTCGGGACGCAGCTCCGCGCTGGGCGGCTTCGTGATCGAGTTCTCAGGGATCGGCGGCGTCTGCCCCCGCTCCGCCGCCGCCCGGTTCCGCCACTCCGCGAGCCGGAAGATCGACGTCTTGTACACGTCCTTGATGGGCCCGTACGCCCCCACGGAGTCGCCGTACAGCGTCGAATACCCCACCGCCAGCTCGGACTTGTTCCCCGGCGCCAGCACGATGTGCCCCTCCTCGTTGGAGATGGCCATCAGCATCGTGCCCCGCAGCCGGGACTGCAGGTTCTCCTCCGCCAGCCCCGTCAGCCCCAGCGACGACATATACGCGTCGAACATCGGCTCGATCGGCACGGTCCGGAAGTTCAGCCCCGTCCGCCGCGCCAGCTCCGCCGCGTCGCCCTTGGAGTGCTCCGACGAGTACTTCGACGGCATCGCGACGCCGTACACGTTCTGCGCACCCAGCGCATCGCACGCGATCGCCGCGACGAGCGCGGAGTCGATCCCACCCGACAGCCCGATCAACACGGACCTGAAACCATTCTTCGCCGCATAGGCCCGCAGCCCGACCACCAGCGCCGAGTACACCTCCTCGTCGTCGTCGAGCCGCTCCGCGTACCCGCCGGCGAGCTCGGCCTCGTACGCGGGCAGCGGCTCCTCGGAGATGACGAGCCGCTCGATGCGCAGCCCGTCGTCGACGACGCCCTCCACCGGCGAGGCGGCGGCAGCCGGAAGATCCAGGTCCAGGACCACGCAGCCCTCCGCGAACTGCGGCGCCCGCGCGACGACTTCACCGTCCCGGTCGACGACGATGGAGTCCCCGTCGAAGACCAGCTCGTCCTGCCCGCCGATCATGGCGAGGTAGGCGGTGGTGCACCCGGCCTCCTGGGCCCGCTTGCGGACCAGCTCCAGCCGGGTGTCGTCCTTGTTGCGCTCGTAGGGCGAGGCGTTGATCGAGATCAGCAGCCCGGCCCCGGCGGACCGCGCGGCGGGCACCCGGCCGCCGTCCTGCCAGAGGTCCTCGCAGATGGCGAGGGCCACGTCCACCCCGTGCACCCGTACGACCGGCATGGTGTCGCCGGGCACGAAGTAGCGGAACTCGTCGAAGACGCCGTAGTTGGGCAGGTGGTGCTTGGCGAAGCGCAGCGCCACCTCCCCCCGGTACAGCACGGCCGCCGCGTTGCGCGGAGTGCCCGCGGGCTGGCCGTACTTCGGCTGGGCGCTCTCGGACCGGTCGAGGTAGCCGACGATCACCGGCAGCTCCCCGAAGCCCTCGTCCGCGAGCCGGGCGGCCAGCGCGCGCAGCGCCGCGCGGGACGCCTCGACGAAGGACGACCGCAGGGCCAGGTCCTCGACGGGATACCCGGTCAGCACCATCTCGGGGAACGCCACCAGATGCGCTCCCTGCTCGGCGGAGTGCCGGGTCCAGCGGACGATCGCCTCGGCGTTCTGGGCGAGATCGCCGACGGTCGAGTCGATCTGATTCAGGGCGAGGCGTAGTTGAGGCACGGGGCACAGTGTAATCGTCAGAGCGACACAATGGGTTGTGGGGCGCCCCACGTCGGGGCGCCCCACTCCCCAAATCAGCGGCTGCGGTACCCGAGCACCGTCATCATCCCGGCCTCCGAGTGGTACACGTTGTGGCAGTGGACCATCCACAGCCCGGGATTGTCGGCGTCGAAGTCGACGGTCAGTGTCCCGTTCGGCAGTACGACGGCGGTGTCCTTGCGCGGCCCACCCGCCACGTTCGCCAGGCCGAAGGTGTGTCCGTGCAGATGAACCGGGTGCCACATGCTCGTCGAGTTGGCGAAGACGAGCCGCACCCGTTCCCCGGCCCGCACGGGATGCCGCTGATCCGCGCGGTAGGGCTTCTTGTCGAAGGCCCAGTCGTACTTCATCATCCCGCCGGTGAGCTGGAGCCGTACGGTCCGGTCCGGCTCCTTCTCCTTCAGCGCCACGGACTCGTCGGCCTTCAGCCTGTCGGCCGTCAGCAGCCGCCCGTCCAGTTCCCTCGGACGTACGGCGGCGGAGGGCGCCGTGCCGCCGCCGGTGCGCAGCAGCGCGTGCGTGGACGCCTTCTTGCCCTCCGCGAGCGCGGCCAGCGGGAAGACGCCGTCGCCCGCGGTGACCAGGACGTCGTAGCGCTCGCCCATGCCCAGCAGCAGTGCGTCGGTCCTGGCGTGCCGCACGGGGAAGCCGTCGGTGTGCGTCACCGTCATCTCGTGCCCGCCGAGGGCCACCCGGAAGGCCGTGTCGCCGCCCGCGTTGATGAACCGGATCCGGATGCGATCGCCCGGGCGAGCCCGGAACACCGAGGGCACCGCCGCCGTACGCCCGTTGACCAGGTAGTACGGATACGCGACATCCCCGGCGTCACCGCCGAGCAGCTCACTGCTGGAGCCCGTCATCATCCGGGAGGGCCCGGAGGCACCGGGCGAAGCCGACGCACCCGCACCCGCATCCGCCCCCATCCCCATCGCCATGTCGGACATGTCATGCCCGGAGTGATCCGTTCCACCGTCCTCACCCCCCATGTCCATGCCCCCGCCGCCCATGCCTCCGCGCAACTCCGCGAGCACGGCGTCCGGGGTGGACCCGTCCACCCCGTCGACCCAGTCGTCGAGGACGACGACCCACTCCTTGTCGTACGACAGCGGCTCCTTGGGGTCCTCGACGATCAGCGGCGCGTACAGGCCGCGGTCCTGCTGAGTGCCCGAGTGGGGATGGAACCAGTACGTGCCCGGGTGCGGGACGGCGAAGCGGTAGGTGAGGTCCGCGCCCGGCTTGACCGCGCGCTGGGTGAGGCCGGGCACGCCGTCCATGTCGTTGCGCAGGGCGATGCCGTGCCAGTGCAGGGAGGTGGCCTCGGGGAGATGGTTGGCGAGGGTGAGGGCGAGGGTGTCGCCGGCGGTGACACGGACCTCCTTGCCGGGCAGTTCGCCGCCGTACGCCCAGGACTTGACCGTACGGCCGCCCAGGTCGAGGGAGGCCGCGGCGGCGGTGAGCCGGACCTCGCGGACCGGGCCGGAGCCGCGCTTCTTCTCGGCGGCGGCGACCTCCGGGCCCGCCGGGTCGACGTACCCCTTCGGCGCGGCGGGGGAGCCGCTGCCGTTCCCGCTGTTTCCGTCGTGGCCGGAGTGTTCGGAGCCCGAGCAGGCGGCCAGGACTCCCGTCCCGGCGACGGCGATGGACGCACCGAGAACGGTGCGGCGCGTGTGAGTGCGCATGACTGAGTGACACCTCGTCGTGGTGGTGTTGCGTGCGGATGGGCGCGTCCGCCGCCCGTGGTGCACCGCGCGACATCCTGAGGTTCCCACCTCACGACGCGGAGGTTCCCCCTCCGTGCGGGCAGCCCTGAGCGGCCGGTGCGCCGGCCTAGATGCGCAGCACCGACAGACGGGACAGCAGGGTTCTCGGCGGGGGAGGGACGGGCCACAGGGCGCGCAGCAGCCGGGTCAGTACGGCGGGATGGACGGCAGCGGCGCCCGGGCGTCCCAGGGCCGTCGCGAGCAGCAGAAGGAGGGTGAAGCCCCCGAGCAGCACGGCGAGACAGACGGAGAGCGGATCCATGCCGCTCATCGGCGGCATCCCGGAGGTCATGGATGCCGTGGCCGTCATGGCTGTCGTAGCCGTCACGTCCGCCATCCTGGACCCGGCCTCGTGCGCCGAGGGTGCGTCCCCGCCATCAGCGAGATGGACGCCGTACGACATCTGCCCCGTACCGGCATCCGGCCCGTGACCTGGCCCGTGCTCCGACGGATGCCCCAACGTATGCATCGTGACGATCCCGAACAGCAGCGCGGCGAACAGCAGCAGCTGTCCGTACCGCCCGCGGTTCCTCGTCGTCATGCCCCGCACCTTACCCCCACCCGGTATCCGGAGGCGGGACGGTCCCCGGACACACGTACGCCCGCCCCTCGTCTCCGAGGGGCGGGCGCAGAGCTGTCGTCAGACGGTCATGCCGTCAGTGGCGACGGTAGGACTCGACGTATCCGGTGGTGGGCGAGCCCACGCCGGTGACGTCGTCGTAGCCCTTCACGGCCTTCAGCGAGCTGTCCTTGCCGAGGCTGCGCACGGAGGTGAGCAGGCCACCCGACGCGTCGACGCCGTTGGCGAAGTCCACGCGCGCCACGGCGAGTTCGGTACCCGTGGGGGTGTCCGTCACGTCGTGGTAGAGCTTCGACCCGTACTTCGAGTAGATCGACGGGTTGGCGAAACCGATCGCCTTGCCGCCGTGCGCCTGCTGGGCCAGGGCCTGGACGGCCGCGATCACCGGAGCGGCGAGCGAGGTGCCGCCGATGCGGTACTCGCTGTACTTCTCCGACCCGTCCGGGAAGGTCTGCGTCTGGCCGACCTTGAAACCGGTGTTGGGGTCGGCGATCGCCGAGATGTCCGGGACGACCCGGTTACCGGCGGCGTTGTTCGCCTTGGCGAGCGCGTCCGGCACGACGCCCTTCTGGTAGTACGGCGCCGGCACGGTCTTGCTGGTGCCACCGCCCGCACCCGAGGTGTACGCGCCCGGGAAGTCTTTCCAGCTCTTGCCGTCCGCGGACAGCGAGGCCTTCTCGGTTCCCCAGCCGGTCTCCCACAGGTACTTGTCGCCCTTGCCGACCGCCAGCGAGGTGCCGCCGACCGCCGTCACCCACGCCGAGTTGGCCGGGGTGTCGACCTGCTTCGTACCGGTGTTGGCGACCTCGTCACCGTTGTCACCGGAGGAGAAGTAGAAGCCGATGCCCTCGACCGCGCCGAGCTGGAAGACCTGGTCGTACGCGGCCGCGAGGTCCGGCGTCTGGTTGGCCTCGATGTCGCCCCAGGAGTTGGAGACGATGTCGGCCAGGTGCTTGTCGACGATCTTGCTGAGCGAGTCCAGCAGGTCGTCGTCCATGCAGGACGCGGCGCCCACGTACGTGACGTTCGCGTCCGGCGCGACCGCGTGCACGGCCTCGACGTCGAGGGTCTCCTCGCCGTACCAGCCGGAGGCGTCGCACTCGTCGGCGCCGGTGTGCGTGTAGTTCTTGGGCAGCGACTGGCTCAACTGGCTGGTCTTCCAGGCCGCGTCGCCGTGCTTCTTCGCATAGGTCTGCGCGTCGAAGGCGATGGTCGGCGAGGCGTACGCGTCCGTGATGGCGACGCGGACACCCTTGCCCGTGTAGCTGCCGGCGCCGTAGGCGGCCCGCAGCTGCTTGCCGGTGTAGCCCTTGACGGCGTACGGGATCTTCGTACCGTACGCGTCGGGCAGCGTGCTCGCGATGTTCGAGCCGTAGTACGACGAGAACGGCCCGGAGTTCTTGAACGCCGCGCCCGGACCCGGCAGCTGGTCGCTGTGGGTCGCCATGTGCGGGGCGTTGTCCAGGCCGGTGACGGTCAGGACGGCGCCGTGCAGACTGTCGGGTGCCGAGGCCGTCTTCGACGGCGCGCGGTACGTCTTCGAGCCCTTGGCGTAGTTGTGCAGCTGGGTGCCGAACGCCTTCTCGGCGGCGGCCACGTCACCGGTGACGGTGACGTAGTGCTGCGTGGTGCCGGTGACCTTCAGGCCCGCCGACTTCAGCCACGACTTCACCGCGGCGACCTGCGCCTTGGTGGCGCCGAAACGCTGCTGGGACTGCTTGGCGCTGAGGTACTTGCCGTACGAGGCCGAAGCCGGGTCGGACACGGCCTTGGCGTACTCGGCCAGACCGGCGGCGTCGCGGCCGGCGAAGTAGACCCGGACGGAGACCTTGGAGCCGTCGGACGCGGCCCCCTTGTCGGCCTTCGCCGTGGCCCACGCGGGCTTGGTGCCCACGAGCGTGTCACGGTTCGGATTGTCCGCGGCGTGAGCCGTGGGTATACCGAGCGCCAGCGCACCGGCGAGCAGCGGCAGTGTCGCTGCCATGCTCACTCCGGCGCGTACAGCGGCGCGATTGGATCTCATGAAACCCCCTGCGATGCGGTTCGTCGCATTAGTGGTCGTTCGTGATGTGTGCGCCTCTGTGTCGGATGAGGACACAGGGGACGGATCACGCTGGGGTCACTCTGGCGATGAACCGTTCATGCCAGGGGATGGAAAAGGTCAAGGAAACCTCAAGTGGCCGCGAAATGGCGTCTTTTGGGTCGGTATGGAAGGGGTCTCGTACCTAGATCGAGGGTTATCCCTATGTCGCACAAAAACGTGCCGTCAAGGGAACCCCGTCCTCTGTAAGCGCATCGCCGCCCCACGGCGTATAGGGGGTGTGAAGCAGCTGGAGTTCGAGGAGTTCTACCGGTGCGGCCGGGATGTCTGCCTGCGGGCGGTCCTCGCCGCGGTGGGCGACCGGCAGCTGGCCGAGGACCTGGTCGCCGAGGCGTTCGCCCGGGCCTGGGCGGCGTGGCCGAGAGTGCGGGGCCATCCCGCCCCGCGGGCGTGGGTGGTGCGCACGGCGCTCAACACCCGTGTCTCGTGGTGGCGTCGGCGCCGCCACGAGGTCGCCCTCGACGGCCGGGACGCCGAAGCCCCCGGATCTGACGGGTCCTACGGGTCCGACGGGTCCGGCCTCGACCCCGCGCTGCTGGCCGTGCTGCGTCAACTGCCGCGGCGGCAACGGGAGGTGATCGCCCTGCGGGTCTTCCTGGACCTCGACACGGCGACCACGGCGAAGACGCTCGGGATCGCCCCGGGCACCGTCACCGCCCATCTGTCGCGGGCCGTCGGGACGCTGCGCGGCCACCTCGTCACCGTCGACCACCCGGAGGTGGGATCGTGAACACGCAGAACGACGACCTGAACGTACTGGACACATTGCGCAAGTCCCTGGACGACGTCACCCTGGCGGCGCCCGTGGAGGAGATCGTGGCCCGCGGCCGCGCGCGCAGGCGGCAGCGCCGGCGCATGGCGGTGGCGGCCGTGGGCGTCGCCGCGGCGGCCGGGCTGGCGCTGGGCGTGCCCGGGTACGGCCACCCGTCGACCGCGCCGCCGTCGAGCGGGGGCGCGGCGCCCGCCGCGTTCGTCGTCGAGAAGCAGGCGGACGGCACCGTCAAGGTGACCTGGGGCAAGGAGCAGTACTTCAAGGACCCGGCCGGGCTCCAACAGGCCCTGCGCGACGCCGGGTTCCCCGTGCTCGTGAAGACCGGGGTGTTCTGCAAGGGGCCGGACGACCATACGAAGGTCGACGACAGCGGAGTCGGCGTCGGCGTCCACAAGGTCATGCGGGGTGAGCGCACGGGCACGGGCGACAAGGGCTCCGGCGAGGGCGACACGGTCGTCTTCGTCTTCGACCCGGCGGCCATGCCCGCCCACACCCAGCTTTCCATCGGCTACCTGAACGCCGACCAACTCGCCGTCACGCAGGGGCGTCCCGGCTCGGTGGAGCGGTTGGTGCCGACCGACGTCAAGCTGAAGTGCAGTACGGACTGGCGCAGTTGACCATCCGCGGTGGAGGGGGTGAAGGGGTCCGGAGCCCAGCTCCGGACCCCTTCGACCGTCCCGACCGTCCCGACCATCCCGACCATCCCGACCGTCCCGTCGGTCCCGACTGTCCTGTCGGTCCCGTCAGTTCTTTGCCGTCGCGCCGCGCGCCTTCAGCATGTCGGCCATCAGCTTGATCTCCGACTGCTGCGCGTTGACCATGCCCTGCGCGAGGTCACGCTCGACACCGACCTTGCACTTCTCCACGCAGCCCTTGGCCATGTGGATGCCGCCCTCGTGGTGGGCGGTCATCAGCTGCAGGAAGAGGATCTCGGCCTGCTTGCCACTGAGCGAGTTCAGCTTCTTCAACTCGGTGTTGGTCGCCATGCCGGGCATCAGCGCGCCGTCCTTGCCGGAGGCCATGTCGCCCATGCCCATCCAGGTCATGGGCGCGTCCGACGTCACCTTGGGCAGATCCCACAGGTCGAGCCAGCCCAGCAGCATGCCGCGCTGGTTGGCCTGCGTCTGCGCGATGTCGTACGCGAGGCGGCGCACCTCTTCGTTCTTGGTGCGGTCGCGCACGATGTACGACATCTCGACGGCCTGCTGGTGATGGACCGCCATGTCCCGGGCGAAGCCCGCGTCCGCGGAGTCCGCGGACGGCGCCTTCGTGTCCGAGCCGCCGTCCTCGGCCACCGCGTACGTGATCGCGCCGGCCGCGACGAGCACCGCCGCCGAGGTTCCGGCGATCCAGCCGACCTGCTTCATCTGGCGCATCCCGCTCACTGCGAGAGACCGTTGGTGCAGGCGGCCCCCGGCTCCGGGGTCTGCTTGCCCTGGACGTACGCCTCGAAGAACTTCGCGACGTCCGGGTCGCTCGCGCTCTTCACCGTGCGCTGGTGGGCCCACGCGCTGAGCATGATCGGGTCCTTCTGGTCCTCGACGGGGCTCATCAGCGTGTACGGCGTCTTCTTGACCTTCTCCGCGAGCGCCTTCACGTCGGCCTCGGAGGCCTTGCTGTTGTACGTCACCCAGACCGCGCCGTGCTCCAGGGAGTGCACGGCGTTCATGTTGTTGAGCGCCTTGGTGTAGACGTCGCCGTTGCAGTTCATCCAGACCTGGTTGTGGTCACCGCCGACCGGGGGCTCCATCGGGTACTTCACGGTCTTGGTGACATGCGTGCGGCCCAGCGTGCCCTTCCAGGTCTTCACACCGTCCTTGCCGGTGACGAAGTGCCCCGACGTCCCCTTGGAGTCGCTCGTGCTGTCCTTGTCGGACTGGGACTGCACGAGTACGACACCGCCGACGACGAGACCCACGACGACCACGACGCTGGCGCCGATGGTGAGGATCCGGTTGCGACGCTCACGCGAGGCCTCGGCGCGGCGCATCTCCTCTATGCGCGCCTTGCGCTGAGCGGACGTGCTGTTCTTGGCGGAACCCATGGCGAGTCCTTATTGGGGGAAGGGACGACGGACGAATCGGGTCCGCTGATCGTAGTGGGACAGGAGAGGCGGCACGCAGGGAGGTCACAGGAATGGCCGAAGGGGCGGCTTTCGTCCTGATAAACGGGTGTGCCCCGGACCCGCGCCCGCGGGTCGGCACCCCGCGCCGACGGCACCGGGGCGGCCGTATGGAGAGACGGTGGGGGTCGGGTATTACCGGAACGCGGGTGAGCAGGCAGTATGGGCAGCAGAGCAGTACACCTGCCGTACGTGAAGCGTTCAGACCGAGGTCGGTCGGCCGATCATGGTCCGCAACGCGCACGAAATGGTGTTGTGGTGGGATGCTCAGGTGCCCCGACCGTCCCCGAGGCGTGGGAGCAGGCGGCCTGACCAGCAAGGATGGGTGGAAGCGGAAGATGGACAAGCAGCAGGAGTTCGTGCTCCGGACACTGGAGGAGCGCGACATCCGGTTCGTGCGCCTGTGGTTCACGGATGTACTCGGCTTCCTCAAGTCGGTGGCCGTGGCCCCGGCGGAGCTTGAACAGGCCTTCGACGAGGGCATCGGCTTCGACGGCTCGGCGATCGAGGGCTTCGCCCGGGTGTACGAGTCCGACATGATCGCCAAGCCGGACCCGTCGACCTTCCAGGTGCTGCCGTGGCGCGCCGAGGCCCCCGGCACGGCCCGGATGTTCTGCGACATCCTGATGCCGGACGGCTCCCCGTCCTTCGCCGACCCGCGCTACGTCCTCAAGCGCGCCCTCGCGAAGACCTCCGACCTGGGCTTCACCTTCTACACCCACCCGGAGATCGAGTTCTTCCTGCTGAAGAACAAGCCGCTCGACGGCTCGCGCCCGACGCCCGCCGACAACTCCGGCTACTTCGACCACACCCCGCAGAACGTGGGGCAGGACTTCCGGCGCCAGGCCATCACGATGCTGGAGTCGATGGGCATCTCGGTCGAGTTCAGCCACCACGAGGGCGCCCCCGGCCAGCAGGAGATCGACCTGCGCTACGCCGACGCCCTCTCCACGGCCGACAACATCATGACCTTCCGCCTGATCATGAAGCAGGTCGCGCTGGAGCAGGGCGTGCAGGCCACGTTCATGCCGAAGCCGTTCTCGGAGTACCCGGGCAGCGGCATGCACACGCACCTCTCCCTCTTCGAGGGCGACCGCAACGCGTTCTACGAGTCCGGCTCGGAGTACCAGCTCTCCAAGGTCGGCCGCTCCTTCATCGCGGGCCTGCTCAAGCACGCCGCGGAGATCTCGGCCGTCACCAACCAGTGGGTGAACTCCTACAAGCGCATCTGGGGCGGCTCGGAGCGCACCGCCGGCGCCGGCGGCGAGGCCCCCTCGTACATCTGCTGGGGCCACAACAACCGCTCGGCCCTGGTCCGCGTCCCGATGTACAAGCCCGGCAAGACGGGCTCGGCACGCGTCGAGGTCCGCTCCCTGGACTCGGGCGCGAACCCCTACCTGGCGTACGCGCTCCTCCTCGCCGCCGGCCTCAAGGGCATCGAGGAGGGCTACGAACTCCCGCCGGGCGCCGACGACGACGTCTGGGCCCTCTCCGACGCCGAGCGCCGCGCCATGGGCATCGAGCCCCTCCCGCAGAACCTCGGCGAGGCCCTGGTCCTGATGCAGCGCAGCGAACTCGTCGCCGAGACGCTGGGCGAGCACGTCTTCGACTTCTTCCTCAGGAACAAGAAGCAGGAGTGGGAGGAGTACCGCAGCGAGGTCACGGCCTTCGAGCTGCGGAAGAACCTGCCGGTGCTGTAGGCGCAGGTCAGAGTAGGTTCATACTCAGCCCCAGGAGCCGACGAACATCCTTCGTCGGCTCCTGTCCGGTTTCTGCAGCGCCGGCAGCCACGGGGCCGTTGCCAGTGGCCGGCGTCGACCTGATCGGGGGCCTCCGGCGCCGGAGCGGAGCACCCGACGGCCGTCGCGCGCCACGAGAGTTAGGATCCGGGCCATGCCCCTGACCATGAGCGACGTGGACCGGTTCGAGGCCTCGATACCCCGCCTGCAGGCCATCGCGTACCGCCTCCTCGGCTCGTCGAGCGAGGCCGAGGACGCCGTGCAGGACACGTTCCTGCGCTGGCAGGCCGCCGACGTCGACCGCATCGAGGTCCCCGAGGCCTGGCTGACGAAGGTCCTCACCAACCTGTGCCTCAACCAGCTCACTTCGGCCCGCGCCCGGCGCGAGACCTATGTGGGCCAGTGGCTCCCCGAACCGCTGCTCGCCGGCGACCCGATGCTCGGCCCCGCCGACACCGCCGAGCAGCGCGAATCGGTCTCGTACGCGGTCCTCACGCTCATGGAGCGCCTCTCTCCCAACGAGCGGGCGGTGTACGTGCTGCGGGAGGCCTTCGGCTACCCGCACGGGGAGATCGCCGAGATCCTCGACATCACCGAGGCCGCCAGCCAGCAGATCTTCCACCGCGCCAAGAAGCACATCGCGGACGGCAAGGCCCGCACCGAGATCGACGACGCCGCCGCCCGGCGGATCGTCGAGGAGTTCCTGGCGGCCGCCACCACCGGCCGGACCGAGCCGCTCGTACGGCTGCTCACCGCGGACGCCTTCTCGATCGGCGACGGCGGCGGGAAGGTCCCGGCCCGTGCCACGGCGTTCGAGGGCGCCCTCGCGGTCGCGAAGTTCATGCGGGGCCTGTTCAAGCCCAGCGAGGCCAAGCGCGCCATTGTCGGCGGCTCACCCGACATCTACGCCACGACCGCCAACGGCGAACCCGCCATCGTGGCGGTCGTCGACGGCCGGGTCATCGGCATCTTGTGCCTGGAGATCACCGCCGACGGCATCGCCGCGTTCCGCAACCAGGTCAACCCCGACAAGCTCGACCGCGCGACCCAGCGGTGGGCGGCCGCCGACCACGGGGAACCCCTGATCAGAGCCTTCTGAGCATGCTGTGACGTGCTTCACATCACCTTCCTGTCAGGAAACGGCGGGCTGCCCGGTTCAAGGGGCGAAACCGCGCAAGACAAGGTGCGGACCGCGCAGACAGGAGCAGGGATATGCAGCACCGCATCATCGTCCTCGGAGCCGGCTACTCAGGGGCCGTCGCCGCCGGGCGCCTCGCCAAGCGGCTGCACCGCGAGGACGTCGCCATCACTCTCGTCAACGCCGAGCCCGACTTCGTCGAGCGCGTCCGGATGCACCAGCTGGCGGTCGGCCAGGACCTCAAGCCCCGGCCCTTCAGCGAGATGTTCGCGGGCACCGGCGTGGAGCTGAAGCTCGGACGCGTCACCGGAGTCGACGTCGACCGCAAGACCGTCGCCGTCACCTCTGACACGAACGGCGCCGAGGAACTGGCGTACGACACTCTCGTGTACGCCCTCGGCAGTGGCTGGAACGACCAGGGCGTCCCCGGCACCACCGAGCACGCCCACCAGATCGCGAGCCGCCCCGGAGCCCTCCGGCTGCGCGAGCGCCTGGCCGGCCTGGACGCCGGACAGCCCGTGGTCGTCGTCGGCGGCGGCCTCACCGGCGTGGAGGCCTCGACCGAGCTCGCCGAGGCCCGCCCGGACCTCGATGTCGCCCTCGCCGTCCGCGGTGAACTCGGCGACTGGCTCTCGGAGAAGGGCCGCGGTCACCTGCGGAAGGTCGTCGACAAGCTCGGCATCACCGTGCACGAGCACGCCGCCGTGACCGCCGTCGAGGCCGACCACATCACCACCACCGACGGCACGCCCATTCCGGCCGCGGTCACCGTGTGGACCACCGGCTTCGCCGTCCACCCGATCGCGCAGGCCACCGCCCTGGAGGTCACCGGCACGGGCCAGATCGTCGTCGACGCAACCATGCGCTCGGTCTCGCACCCGGACGTGTACGCCGTCGGCGACGCGGCCATGGCTATGGGCCCCGGCGACAAGCCGCTGCGGATGTCGTGCGCCACGGGCACCCCCATGGCCTGGCAGGCCGCCGACGCCATCGCGGCCCGCCTGACCGGCGGGAAGCTCCCGAAGACGCCGATCCGCTACTTCAACCAGTGCATCTCGCTCGGCCGCAAGGAAGGCCTGATCCAGTACGTCACCGCCGACGACCGCGCCGTCCGGTCGGCCCTGACGGGACGGTTCGCCGCCGTCTACAAGGAGCTGATCTGCAAGGGTGCGGCCTGGGGCGTCGCCAACCCGACACTCGGACTGCCGACCCGACGCCACCGCGTCGTGCAGGAGCGGGCCGACGTTCTGGCCACCGCCTGATCGGACAAAGGCCGGAGGCCCTGCGGTCGCAGAGGGCACGCCGACAGACGCGGTGAAGGGGCGAAGTGCTCACCACTGCTTGCCGGGGCAGTGACGACAGACGGGGCCGACGGTCTTTGACCGTCGGCCCCGCGGTGTGTCCGTGGTGTCAGTGGTTGAACGAGGTGCCCAGGCGCAGGGCGCTGCCCGCGGGGATGCCGAGGGCGGTCGGGGTGAACTCCTTGGCGCCGGTGCCTGTGGTGCCCGTGGAGCTGCCGGGCAGGGTGTACAGGCCGCCGTCGACGGCGTTCACGCCCGCTTCGTCGACTCCCGCGACGCCGATGAGCGCGTCGGAGCGGCCGTCGCCGTTGACGTCGACGGCCTTGACGCCCATGCCGAACGAGCCGTCGGCGAGCGGGACACCCGGCACGCCCGACGTGCTCTGGGTGAACGCGGTGGCGCCGGTGCCGGTGAGCCCGCCCGGGCCGCCGCGCAGGACCGTCACCTTGCCGGGGTTCGTCAGGTTGCTGTGGTTCTCAGCGGGGCTGGCGGCGATGACGTCCCCGTAGCCGTCCCCGTTCACGTCGCCGACGGTGACGTCGTCGGCGAAGAGGTCGGTGCCGACGTCGGAGTTCGAGTCGGGCACGCCGGGCGTGTCCTGGTGGAAGGTGACCGGCTTCCGGGTCGCGTCCTGGCCGTTCGTGCCGCCGTAGACGACGACGAACTGGCCCTTGTAGTTCAGCTTCTCCGGCTGGGGGACGACCACGTCGGCCCGGCCGTCATGGTCGAGGTCGCCGACGGCCAGCGGCGATCCCTCGCGGTGGTTCAGCGGGTTGCCGGTCGCGTCCTTGAGGTATCCGGCGTCAGTGAACCCGCCGGCGCCGCCGCGCAGCACATGGATCTTGTCGGTGGGCTCCAGGGTGCCGGTGGTCCACGACACCAGCAGATCGGTGACGCCGTCGCCGGTCAGGTCGCCGGCGGCGACCATGGGGTCGGCCCAGGAGATGCCGGGGTCGAGGCCGAGCGGCTTGACGGACGCGGGCGTTCCGGTGCGGGTGATGGGGCCGAGCGCCACCGCCCCGGTCTCGCGGGTGCCCCTCGTTCCGACGACGAGGTCCTGCTTGCCGTCGCCGTTGAAGTCGCCGGAGACGAGGTCCGAGCCGGTCTGGAGGTGCGTGTCGGTGGTGGTGCCGAGCTTGGCGGTGGTGGCGCCGTGCTTGGTCAGGCCGTCCGGCCCGCCCCAGATGAGCGTGACCTGGCCGGCGTTCTCGTCGGTGGTGCCGCCGGACGTGATGTCCTCGCCGGGGCCCGAGACCGCCAGGTCGGCGTAGCCGTCGCCGTCGTAGTCGCCGGTGGTGGTGTCGTCGCCCCACCAGTCGAGGGCCTCGGGGGTGCCGGGAACTCCCGTGGTCGCCTGGGTGATCAGCTTGCGGTGGGTGCTGCTGAGGCCGCTCGCGGAGCCGTAGAGGACGAGCACGGCGCCGCTGTTGACGAGCGACGACGTCCGGTGCATGGGCAGGTTCACGACGACATCGCGGTAGCCGTCGCCGTTGAAGTCGTCCACGAGCCGCTTCGCCGGGGCGGCGGCCGTGCTGGTCGTGGCGGCCTGGGCCGTGCCGGCGGCGAGGCCGCCCGCGGCCAGCGCGGCCGTGGCGGCGCAGGCGAGTACGCGCCGAAGAGGTATGTGCACTGCAGGGTCTCCCGTAGTGGGTTCGCCGAGGTTGGCGCGAAGATGACCTTTACCGACCCCTATTGGTTGTACGGAATCCGGCAATCCGTCTGTGCGTCAGGAGCCGGTCCCGCGTGTCAGTGCAGGAACACCGGGGAGACCGCAGCGGTGCTGATGCGCCGGGCCGTCCCCGTGCCGTCCGCCGGGACCTCGTACAGGTCCGCCCCGTAGTCGCCGGGGAGGGCGTAGACCAGGGTGTGGTCGTCCCGCCAGACCGCCTGGTCGTCGACGCTGCGCCGCTCGGCGAGAGGGGTTTCGCGCAGGGTGCGCAGGTCCAGGACGTACAGCCGCCAGGGCGCGTCCTTCGGAAGGCCCTTCGCGCGCTTCTTGTAGGCGACGCGGGTGCCGTCGGGGGAGAGGGACGGGCACTCGACGTTCGCGTGCAGCGTGGTGACCGTACGGCTGCGCAGGTCGCCCCGGACCAGGTAGGTGCTGCCCTTCGTCGCCAGCGTGGCGTAGAAGGTGCGGTCGTCGGCGGCGAAGGTGACGCCCCAGAAGTTGGTGTCCGCCGCACGGTACGTCCGGCCGTCCTTCACGATGCGGTACGCCTCCAGGGACGGGGTCAGCTTCCCCGTGCGGGTGTCGACGATCGCCGCCCGCGTCGAGAAGTTCGTGCCCGCGTACGAGTCGCCGCCGACGAACGCCGTCCACGCGGCGAAACGGCCGCTGGGGGAGACCCGGGCGCGCGACGGAATGCCCGGCACGTCGTAGTGCGCCCGCTCCTTCAGGCGCGCGTCGAGGATCACGGCCCGGTAGGTGTCCTGCATCGCGCCGTGCACCGCCTGGAGGCAGACTCCGGTGCCCGAAGCGGCGTAGAAGCGCAGGCACTTGACCTTCGACGCCGTGCGCGCTCCCGCCGGGTCCGACGCCGGGACCGTCGTCAGCTCGTCGCGGTGCGGGCCCCACGCCATGTTCCGGAACACCATCCGCCCGCCGCCGGTCAGCGCGACCGTGCCCGCGGTGATGCGTGGGCCGCCCGGTTGCGCCTGGTTCCTGCGGTCGGCGCGCGCGGAGGCGTGCAGGACGGAGGCGACGGCGACGACGGCGAGGACGAGAACAGCCGCGACGAGCACGAGGACGCGGTTGCGGCGTGTCATGAGGGGCGCATCGGGCGCGTCAGACAGGGCGGGCGTGTCGGGCGCCTCGGGCGTGGCTGGCGTGTCGGTCATGCGGGGGCCTTCGCGATCGGGGCGGGGCGGAGCAGGAACGAGACCGCGGCGCAGCCCGCGAGCGCGGCGGCCGCGAGGGTGAGGGCACTGCGGTCGCCCCACAGCGTCCACGCGGCGCCGAACCCGAGCGAGCACACGAACCGCGCCAGTGCCTGCCCCGTCTGCACCAGGGCGAGCCCGGAGGACCGCAGCTCCTCGGGCACGCTGTCGGACGCGGCGGCCATCAGGACGCCGTCGGTCGCCGCGTAGAAGCAGCCGTGCAGTACGAGGACGGCGTACGGCAGCGCGGTGCCGTGCCACGAGGACAGCAGCAGGCCGTACGCGAGGAGCAGGGCGCCGTGGCCCGCGAGGAAGACCCGCCAGCGGCCGAGCCGGTCGGCCAGCCGCCCCAGCGGAACGGCCAGCAGCAGGAACGCGGCCGCCGTGCCGAGCGGGAGCAGCGCGAACCAGCGGTCGGGGACGCCCAGGCGTCGTTGCAGCAGCAGGTAGACGAAGGAGTCGCTGACCGTCGCCAGGCCGAGCAGCAGGGCGCATACGGCGATACGGCGCAGGTCGCGGCGGCGCAGCAGGGCGAGGGCGGCGCGCAGGGTCGGGCGATCCGCCGCCTTCTGTACCGAAGGGCTCGCGTTCGCCTTCTGTACCGAAGCGCTCGCGTTCGCCTTCTTTACAGAAGTGCCCGGCACGAACAGCACCAGTACCAGCACCCCGACCACGGCCACGCAGAAGCTGACCGTGAACACGGCGTCGTATCCGTCCACCGTCGCCCGCAGGATCAGGAAGGCGGCCAGGGGGCCGAGGAGTGCGCCCGCCGTGTCCATGGCGCGGTGCACGCCGAAGGCGCGGCCGCGTGTCTCGGGGGTGCTCGACAGGGAGATGAGGGCGTCGCGCGGGGCCGTGCGCAGGCCCTTGCCGGTGCGGTCGGCGGCCAGGATCAGGCCGATGGGCGTGAGGGTGTGGGCCAGCAGAAGCAGGGGTTTGCACGCTGCCGAGAGCCCGTAGCCGAAGCCCGCCACCCACTTGTGGCGGCCGCCCCCGCGGTCGGCCAGATGCCCGCCGACCAGGCGGACCAGCGCCGAGAAGCCGTTGTAGACGCCGTCGAGGAGCCCGAAGCCCAGCGGCGAGAGGCCGAGGCCCGCCACCAGGTACAGCGGGAGCACCGCCGTGACCATCTCCGAGGAGACGTCGGTGATCAGGCTGACCGTGCCGAGCGCGAGCACGGTGGGCGCGACCGCGGCGCGGCGCCGCCCGGCACGGGGCCGGGCGGCGCCTTCCGCGGACGTCGCCGGCGCCGTCGTACTGGCGCGGCTGTCCGCTACGTACATGTCAGGACGTCCAGATACCCGTGAAGTCCTTGCCGGAGGCGGCGTTGCCCGCGTGCGGGAGGCCGTGCATGTCCTCCAGCGTGCGCAGCAGGTCGTAGTGGTTGTAGGTGGTGGTGGACGAGGAGCCGGCGGTCACCTGCTGGCCGTAGAGGACCGTAGGGATGCGGTTGCCGGACAGCCGGTTGTCCTCGTCGAAGGTGACGACGAGCAGGCTGTTGTGGGTCTTGGCCCAGGTGGCGTAGGCGCCCAGGTTGTTCTTCAGCCAGGTGTCACCGGTGGACACCGAGCAGTCGTGCATGTCGCTGCACAGGTTGGGGACGACGAAGGAGACCTGCGGGAGCGTCGTGTAGTCCGTGGGGAACTGCGCGAAGGTCTTGGCGCTGGACGTCGGCACGTTGCTGAAGCCGATCCACGGGTTGTGCTTGCGCGCGTAGTTGCCGCTGCTGCACGTCGTCGAACCCTGGCTGGGCAGGCTCTCGTTGTAGCTCGCCCAGGTCTTGCCCGCGGCGATCAGCTCGGAGGCGAGGTTCGGGGCGGAGGAGAAGCCGGGCGTGACGCAGCTGTCGTCCGTGATGCCCTGGGTCGAGCCGGAGAACAGGGCGTAGTAGTTCGGCTGGCTCGGGTGCGTCTCGCCGAACGACTGGGAGAGGTTGGCGCCCCCGGTCTTGAGCGAGTTGATGTAGGGGGCGCTGGAGGAGCCGATCACCTGGCTGTAGGCGTGGTTCTCGAAGACCACGACGATCACGTGGTCCGGGGTCGGGACCCCGGTCGCGGCGTGCGCCTCGGACGAGCCGCCGAGGCCGGTCCAGAGACCGACCGCGGCCGCGGTGAAGGCGATGGCGGACGCCACGAGGGCACGGCTGCGTCGGTACACGGTTCTGCCGGACACTACAGACCTCCGGAGTGGGGGAACGAGGGCGGGAGCGGTGCGGACAGAGCATGCACACGCCAACTTTCCCTGGTCCCGCGTTCCCCAACCCCACGGATGAAGATCAGGTGAACTACTGCGCCGGTCCGCCCGCCTGCCGAGCCTGCTCGCGCAGCAGCTGGTGCAGCGGCTCCGCGGCCCGCTTGCGGTACTCCTGGATCGCCCAGCCGTTGCCGTCCGGGTCCTTGAAGTACATGAACGTGCCGCCGTCCTGCGGCGAGAACGCCTGCGGCTCGGTGACCTCCAGGCCGCGGGCCGTCAGCTCGTCGTACGCCGCCTTGGCGTCCGTGACGACCAGCTGCATCCCGTGGTACGTCCCCGGCTGCGGCGACCCCGTCGGGATCTGCAGCCCGTCGACCAGTGCGATCGAACAGCCGGACCCCGGCGGGGTCAGCTGCACGATCCGCACCCCCTCCATCACCTCGCTGTCGAGATCGACGTGGAAACCGACCTTGTCGCGGTAGAACTCCTTCGCCCGGTCCACGTCGGAGACCGGCATCAGGATCACTTCGAGCGTCATGTCCATGGCTTGACTCCCTTGTCGTGCGCACGGGGCTCTCGCTTCGGGTCCTCCATACAGAAGCGGAAACCCGTCCGGGGCGCCACCGTGCGGACGCGGGTTAGGCTCAGCTCCGTACGACCTTGATCCGACAGGAGGCCGGGATGACGGCGCCGGGGCGCAGGAGCAGTACCTTCACGCGGCTGCTGCGGCACGGCTTCACCGACCCGTCGGCGGCCGAGCGGCTCCTGGAGAGCGCGGAGCTCGCGCCCATAAAGGCCGACCCCGTTCTGCTGGACGCGCTGGGCGCGACCGCCGACCCCGACCTGGCGCTGCTCGGGCTCGTCCGGCTCGTCGAGGCGCAGGACGGCCACACCGCCCAGCAGGAGCTGCTGGACACGCTCATCGCGGCGAAGCCGCTGCGCGACCGGCTCCTCGGGGTGCTCGGCGCCTCCGCGGCCCTCGCCGACCACCTCGCCCGGCACCCCCGGGACTGGCAGGCGCTCGTCATGTACGAGCCGCAGGACCTGCACCCCGGCGTCGTGGAGTTCGAGCGGGGCCTGGCCGAGGCCACCGACCCCGTCGCGCTGCGCGTCGCCTACCGCCGTTGCCTGCTCTCCATCGCCGCCCGCGACGTCTGCGGCACCACCGACATCGCCCAGACGGCCGCCGAGCTCGCCGACCTCGCGACCGCGACCCTGCGCGCCGCGCTCGCCATCGCGCGCGCCGCCGCCCCCGACGACGCCGCACTGTGCCGGCTCGCGGTCATCGCGATGGGCAAGTGCGGCGGTCACGAACTCAACTACGTGTCCGACGTCGACGTGATCTTCGTCGGCGAGGCCACCGACGGCGCCGACGAGGGGAAGGCCGTCCAGGCGGCCACCCGGCTCGCCTCGCATCTGATGCGGATCTGCTCCGAGACCACCATCGAGGGCACCATCTGGCCCGTCGACGCCAACCTGCGCCCCGAGGGACGCAACGGCCCGCTGGTGCGCACGCTGAGCAGCCACCTCGCCTACTACCAACGCTGGGCCAAGACCTGGGAGTTCCAGGCGCTCCTCAAGGCCCGGCCGGTGGCCGGTGACCTCGAACTCGGCGAGGAGTACGTCGCCACGCTCGCCCCCCTCGTCTGGCAGGCCGCCGAACGCGAGAACTTCGTCCCCGACGTGCAGAAGATGCGCCGCCGGGTCGTCGAGAACATCCCCGCCGCCGAGGTCGACCGCGAACTGAAGCTCGGTCCCGGCGGCCTCCGCGACGTCGAATTCGCCGTCCAGCTCCTGCAGTTGGTGCACGGGCGGGTCGACACCTCGCTGCGCAGCGGGACCACGCTGGACGCGCTGAAGGCCCTCGCCGAAGGCGGGTACGTGGGGCGCGTCGACGCCGTCCAGCTCGACGACGCCTACCGCTTCCTGCGCTCCATGGAGCACCGCATCCAGCTCTACCGGCTGCGGCGCACCCACCTCGTGCCCGAGGGCGACGCCGACCTGCGGCGCATCGGACGGTCGCTCGGACTGCGCGCCGATCCCATCGCCGAGCTGAACCGCGAGTGGAAGCGGCACACCTCCGTCGTACGGCGGCTGCACGAGAAGCTCTTCTACCGGCCGCTGCTCGACGCCGTCGCCCAACTCTCCCCCACCCTCGAATTCGCTCGGGCGGGGGGACCCCCATCGGGCGAGACCCGGTTGAGCGCCGGTGCGGCCCGCGAGCGGCTCGTCGCCCTCGGGTACGCCGACCCGGCCGCCGCGCTGCGCCACCTGGAGGCCCTCGCCTCCGGCGTCAGTCGCAAGGCCGCGATCCAACGCACGCTGCTGCCCGTGCTGTTGGGCTGGTTCGCGGACTCCGCGGAACCGGATGCCGGGCTGCTCAACTTCCGCAAGGTGTCCGACGCGCTCGGCAAGACCCCTTGGTATCTGCGGCTGCTCAGGGACGAAGGGGCCGCCGCGGAGAACCTGGCGCGGGTGCTGTCCGCCGGGCGGCTCGCCCCCGATCTGCTGATGCGCGCGCCCGAGGCCGTCGCGCTGCTCGGGGACGGGGACGCGGGTGGGCTCGCGCCGCGTGAGCGGGGGCTGCTGGAGCAGGAGGTGCTTGCCGCGGTGGGGCGCGCGGACGGTGGTGAGCAGGCCGTCACCGCGGCGCGTGGAGTACGGCGGCGTGAGCTGTTCCGTACCGCCGCCGCCGACATCGTCGCCTCCTACGGCACCGAGGAGTCGCCTGCCGAGGCCGACCAAGGTGCGTTGGTCGATCGCGTCGGCGGGGCTGTCTCCGATCTCACCGCGGCCACCCTCGCCGGGACCCTGCGGGCCGTCGTCCGCGACGGGTGGGGGGACACGCTGCCCACCCGGTTCGCCGTCATCGGCATGGGGCGCTTCGGCGGGCATGAGTTGGGTTACGGCTCCGATGCCGATGTGCTGTTCGTGCACGAGCCGCGGGACGGGGTGGACGAGCAGGAGGCCTCGCGGGCTGCGAATGCCGTCGTCTCCGAGATGCGGCGGTTGTTGCAGGTGTCGAGTGCGGATCCGCCGTTGCTGATCGACGCCGACCTGCGGCCCGAGGGCAAGTCCGGGCCGCTGGTGCGGACGCTCAAGTCGTACGAGGCGTATTACCGGCGCTGGTCGCTGGTGTGGGAGTCGCAGGCGTTGCTGCGGGCCGAAGTCGTCGCGGGGGACCTCGACCTGGGGCAGCGGTTCATCGAGCTGATCGATCCGCTGCGGTATCCGGCGGAGGGGCTGGGGGACGACGCCGTACGGGAGATCCGGCGGCTGAAGGCCCGGATGGAGACCGAGCGGATGCCGCGCGGGGCCGATCCCACGCTGCACACCAAGCTCGGGCGGGGCGGTCTGTCCGACGTGGAGTGGACCGTGCAGTTGCTTCAGCTGCAGCACGGGTGGGAGGAGCCGGGGCTGCGCACCACCCGGACCCGGCAGGCGCTGGCCGCCGCGTGTGCCGCGGAGCTCATCTCCTCGGAGGACGCGGCGATACTGGACGAGGCGTGGGTGCTGGCTACGCGGGTGCGTAACGCGGTGATGCTGGTGCGGGGGCGGGCCGGCGACACTTTTCCGTCGGACGGGCGTGAACTTGGGGCCGTGGGGCGGTACTTGGGGTACGGGCCGGGGCATGTGGGCGACATGATCGACGGGTATCGGCGGACCACTCGGCGGGCTCGGGCCGTGGTGGAGGAGCTGTTCTACGGCGGGTAGCGGTCCTCGGTCTGGTTGCGGGCCGTCGTCGGCTGCGGTGGCTCGTGGGGGTCGGGGCCGCGCCGGTACATCCGCCCGCATCCGTACGGATCGGCTGGGGGTTACAAGGGGGCTGTCTTCTCTTGATCCGTTCGGATGCGGGCATTTGATGTACCGGCACGGCCCCTTCCGTCGGATCGCGGGTGCCGGCAGGTGGGGGTGGGGGTGCGGGTGAGGGCCACTCCGGTCAGGACCACGGCCATGCCTGCTATTACGCGAAGGCCTACGTGCTCGCCCAGCACCAGTGCACCCAGGGCCACCGAGACAACCGGCAGCAGGTAGCCCACCGTTGCTGCGCTCGTGGGGCCCTCGTCCGCTATCAGGCGGTAGTTGAGGTAGAAGGTGACGCCCGTGCCGAGGGTGCCGAGGACGGTGACTGCCAGGAGGGCGGTGGCGTCCGGGTGCAGGGGGCCCGCGGTGGGGAGGGCGAGGGTGGTCCAGGCAGTGGCGGCGAGGAGTTGGGCGGCCGACGTGGCCATGGGGGCCTTGTTGGCGGTGAGTTTGCGGGCCATGTAGGCGAAGGCGACGGCGTAGCTTGCCGCGGCGCCCAGGAGGGAGAGGGCGCTCCAGGTCAGCAGGCCCGACCGGTGCCAGGGGGCGAAGATCAGCAGGGTGCCCGCGAAGCCCAGGGCCAGGCCGGTCAGGCGTAGCGGGTGCAGGTTGCGGTCGGTGCCCAGGAGGGCGCCGATCAGCAGGGACCAGAGGGGGGTCGTGGCGTTCAGTACGCCCGCGATGCCCGAGTCGACCGTCTGCTCGCCTATGCCGAACAGGGCGAAGGGGATGGCGTTGCAGAAGAGGGCGGCTATGGCCAGGTGGCCCCAGATGGAGCGGTTCCTCGGGAGGCGTTGGCCGGCTCGGCGGGCCAGTGCGAGGAGGACCAGGGTGCCCAGGGCGCAGCGCGTGATGGTGATCTGGGCGGGGGAGAGGCCGTGGTTCAGGGCCAGCTTGATCCAGAAGAAACCCGAACCCCAGAGGAGGGCGAGTGTCGCCATGCGGAGGGAGGAGGAGAGGTGGCGGGGCATGGGTTCAGCGTTGATTAATTTACTTGTGAGGACAAGTGAAGAGTTTTGTATGCACTGTTAAGCTGTGCTGCATGCTTGATGTGCGACGTATGCAGGTGCTGCGGGCCGTGGTCAGTAGTGGGTCGGTGACGGCTGCTGCGGGATTCTTGGGGTACACGCCGTCCGCCGTCAGTCAGCAGGTCGCGGCTCTGGAGAAGGAGGCCGGGACCGCGCTTCTGGAGCGGGTCGGCCGTGGGGTGCGGCCCACTCCCGCGGGGCTGTTGCTCACCGAGCACGCGGACATCATCGGGCGGCAGGTCGCCGAGACGGAGGCCGCCCTCGCCGATCTGCTGGCCGGGCGCACCGGGCGGCTCGCGGTGCGGTACTTCGCCACCGCCGGGGTGCCGCTGATGGCACCGGCGATCGCGCGGATGCGGGCCGAGCATCCGCGGGTGCAGGTGGAGCTGAAGCTCGGTGAAGCCGATGATCCACTGCCCGAGGTGCGTGAGGGGCGGGCCGATCTCGCGTTGGTGGTGCGGCCGCGCGGCGAGGAGCCTGCCGGTGTGCGGCTGGTGCACCTGCTGGACGATCCCTATCGTGCCGTGCTGCCCGTGGGGCACCCGCTCGCCGGTGAGCGGGTTGTTGATCTGGCCGCGTTGGCCGATGAGCCCTGGGTCGGCAGTGAGCGGGCCGGGTCCTGTCTGGATGCTCAGCTCGATGCCTGTGCCGCGGCCGGCTTCAGCCCCGGGTTCGTGGTGGAGAGCGAGGACCACATCACCGCTCAGGGGTTTGTCGCGGCCGGGCTGGGCGTCAGTCTGATTCCCCGGCTCGGGCTGGGCGCGCCTCATCCGGGGGTCGTGGTGCGGGCCGTGCGAGGGCCCGAGCCCCTGCGGATCATCTATGCGGCCGTACGGGAGACGGCGTCACCGCAGCCCGCGCTGCGGGGGCTGCTCGACGCCCTGCGGGACGCGGCTCACGCGGGGCCCTGAGGGGCTTACGCCTTGGTGGGCAGAAAGGGGCCGCCCCGCGCCGCCACCGTGCGCGGCAGGGCGTACGGCAGTGATCCGTACCAGAGGCGGGCCATGGTGTAGCCGAAGGCCAGGCAGAGGATGCCGCCCACCGCGTCCAGCCAGAAGTGGTTGGCCGTCGCCACGATGACCATCAGGGTGGCGACCGGATAGAGCAGGCCCAGGATGCGGGCCCACGGCGCCGACGCCAGGGCGAAGATCGTCAGCCCGCACCACAGCGACCAGCCGATGTGCATCGACGGCATCGCCGCGTACTGGTTCGACATGTGCTTCAGGTCGCCCGACGCCATCGAGCCCCACGTCTGGTGCACCACGACCGTGTCCACGAAGTCGCCGCCGTTCATCAGGCGGGGCGGGGCCAGCGGGTAGAAGTAGTAGCCGACCAGGGCGACCGCGGTGGTGGCGAAGAGGGCCAGGCGCGCCGCGGCGTAGCGGCCGGGGTGGCTGCGGAACAGCCACACCAGCACACTCAGCGTGATCACGAAGTGCAGCGTCGCGTAGTAGTAGTTCATGCCGACGATCAGCCATGTCACCGAGTTCACGGCGTGGTTGACGGACTCCTCGAAGGCGATCCCGAGGTGGTGCTCGGTCCGCCAGATCCAGTCGGCGTTGTGCAGTGCCTGCGTCTTCTGCTCGGGCACCGCGTTGCGGATGAGCGAGTACGTCCAGTAACTCAGAGCGATCAGAAGGATCTCGAACCAGAGGCGGGGGCGGCGCGGGCGCCGCAGTCTGCGCAGGAATCCCCTTCCCGCCTCCGCGTCCGCGACGGGGCGTGGAGTGACCTGATCTTGGCCTTCCAGTGTCGTCACGGTGATATCACCCATAGGCACAGAGTCTGCCAGAAAAGCCTTCCCGCACCGATCATCCCCTGGTCGCGTTCCCGTCGCACGTTCTACACCGCGGGTAGGCGTGCGGGGCGCCCCCTTTCTCCTCCTTAGGGACGATTCCGGTCCCCAGGGGCAGAAGCGGTCGAACCGCGCACCACCAGTTCCGGCATGAACACGAACTCGCTGTGCGGTGCGGGCGTCCCGCCGATCTCCTCCAGCAACGTGCGCACCGCCGCCTGTCCCATCGCCGGGACGGGCTTGCGGATCGTCGTCAGCGGCGGATCGGTGAAGGCGATCAACGGCGAGTCGTCGAAGCCGACCACCGAGATGTCCTTCGGCACGTCCAGGCCGCGCTGGCGCGCCGCCCGTATCGCGCCCAGCGCCATCATGTCGCTCGCGCACACCACCGCCGTGCAGCCGCGGTCCATGAGGGCGGCGGCCGCGGCCTGGCCACCCTCCAGGGTGTAGAGGGAGTGCTGGACCAGGCGCTGCTCGATGTCGTCGGGGGCCAGCCCGAGCTGCTCCTGCATCGAGCGCACGAAGCCCTCTATCTTGCGCTGGACCGGCACGAACCGCTTCGGGCCGAGGGCCAGACCTATGCTGTTGTGCCCCAACGAGACGAGGTGGGTGACCGCGAGCGCCATCGCCGCGCGGTCGTCGGGCGAGATGAACGGCGCCTGGACCTTGGGGGAGAAGCCGTCCACGAGGACGAACGGGACGCCCTGGGCCCGCAACTGTTCGTAGCGCTGCATGTCCGCAGAGGTGTCGGCGTGCAGGCCGGAGACGAAGATGATGCCCGCGACCCCGCGGTCCACCAGCATCTCCGTCAGCTCGTCCTCGGTGGAGCCGCCCGGGGTCTGGGTGGCGAGCACCGGGGTGTAGCCCTGGCGAGTCAGCGCCTGGCCGATGACCTGCGCCAGGGCAGGGAATATCGGGTTCTCCAGCTCCGGCGTGATCAGCCCCACCAGGCCCTCGCTGCGCTGCCGCAGCCGCACCGGGCGCTCGTACCCGAGCACGTCGAGCGCGGCCAGGACGGACTGGCGGGTGGTAGCGGCGACGCCCGGCTTCCCGTTCAGGACGCGGCTGACAGTCGCCTCACTGACCCCCGCCTGGGCTGCGATGTCGGCAAGCCGTGTGGTCACAGGATTGGACTGTACCGGTCGCATGTCAGGCTGCCCACCAGACCGTTGAATCAGCGGGCAGTTCGGTCGTCTCGGCGCCCGCCTCGACGTCCGCGCTCGCCAGCAGCACCGTGCCCGGCGTCGGCACCCGCACCGGGGCCGCGGTCAGGTTCACCGTGCAGACGAAGGAGCCCTGTTCGGTGTCGCGGCGGAAGGCCAGGACGCCCTCCGGGGCCGGCAGCCAGTCGATCCGGCGGCCCGCGCCGAGCGCCGGGTGGTCGCGGCGTACGGCGAGCGCGCTGCGGTAGAACTCCAGCGTGGAGGTGGGGTCGCCCTCCTGCGCCTCGACCGTGAGGTGCTTCCAGTCGGCAGGCTGCGGCAGCCAGCTCGGACCGCCCTCGACGGGACCGAAGCCGAACGGAGCGACCTCGCCCGACCACGGCAGCGGCACCCGGCAGCCGTCACGGGTGCCGTCCTGGCCCGCGCTGCGGAAGAACGCCGGGTCCTGGCGCACCTCGTCGGGCAGATCGACGACCTCGGGCAGGCCGAGCTCCTCGCCCTGGTAGAGGTACGCCGAGCCGGGCAGCGCCAGCATGAGCAGGGTCGCCGCCCGGGCCCGGCGCAGACCACGCGCCTCGTCCCCTTCCGCGAGGCGCGTGGAATGCCGTACGACATCGTGGTTGGACAGCACCCAGGTCGCGGGCGCGTGTACGGCGTTCATGGCGCCCAGCGAGCGGTCGATGACCTCGCGCAGGTCGGTCGCGTTCCAACCGGTGGTGAGATAGGTGAAGTTGAAGGCCTGGTGCAGCTCGTCCGGGCGCAGGTACAGGGCGCTGCGCTCGACGGTCGGCGTCCACGCCTCGGCGACGGCGATGCGCTCGCCCGCGTACTCCTCCAGGATGCGGCGCCAGCTGCGGTAGATCTCGTGTACGCCGTCCTGGTCGAAGTACGGCACGGCCTCGGTGCCCAGCAGCTTGACCTGCTCGTCGTGGCCGATGTCCGGCAGGCCCGCCGCCTTGACGAGGCCGTGCGCGACGTCGATGCGGAAGCCGTCGATGCCCAGGTCCAGCCAGAACCGCAGGATGGAGCGGAACTCGTCGTGGACGGCCGGGTGTTCCCAGTTGAAGTCGGGCTGCTCGGGCGCGAACAGGTGCAGGTACCAGTCGCCGTCCGCCACGCGCGTCCACGCCGGTCCGCCGAAGATGGACTCCCAGTCGTTCGGCGGGAGTTCGCCGCTGTCGCCCTTACCCGCACGGAAGTGGAAGCGTTCCCTCAGCGGCGAACCCGGGCCCTCGCGCAGCGCCTGCTTGAACCACTCGTGCTGGTCGGAGCAGTGGTTGGGCACCAGGTCGACGATGACGCGCAGACCGAGCGCGTGCGCGTCACGGACCAGGTCGTCGGCGTCCGTCAGGTTGCCGAACATCGGGTCGACGGCACGGTAGTCGGCGACGTCGTAGCCCGCGTCCGCCTGCGGCGAGGCGTAGAAGGGGGAGAGCCACACCGCGTCGACGCCGAGCTGCTTCAGGTACGGCAGCCGGGCGCGGACGCCGGGCAGGTCGCCCATGCCGTCGCCGTTGCCGTCGGCGAAACTGCGCGGGTAGACCTGGTAGATGACCGCGTCGCGCCACCACTCCCGGCGCCCGGAGGCGGCGGAGGAGGCGTCGGTGGGGAGTGCGTCGGTGACGTGCTGGGTCATGGATTCCCTTAGGGGTGCGGGGGGATCGACGGAGGCGCTTGCGGGACTTGCTAAGTGCGGGAGGGCCGTCACGACTTGGTTCCGCCGGCCGTCAGTCCGGAGACCAGGCTGCGCTGCACCAGCATGAAGACGATGGCCGCCGGGATCGTGATGATGATCGCCGTGGCCGAGGTCCACGCCCAGTCGGGCCGCTGGTCCTGCGCGAAGGTCCGGATGCCGACCGCGAGCGTGTAGTGGTCGGACTGCATGAACTGCGTGGCGTACGCGACTTCACCCCAGGCGGTGAGGAAGCTGTAGAACGCGGTCACCGCGAGACCCGGCTTGGCGAGCGGCACGATCAGCCGCCAGAACGTGCCGAACGGGGTCAGGCCGTCCACCCGGCCCGCCTCGTCTATCTCCTTGGGGATCGTGTCGAAGTACCCCTTCATCATCCAGGCGCAGAACGGCACGGCCGTCGTCGCGTACGCCAGGATCAGACCGAGGTAGTTGTCGAGCAGGTTCAGCTCGGACATGAGGAGATACAGCGGAACGATCAGCACGATACTGGGGAACATCTGGGTGACCAGGAACGTCCACATCAGCTGCTTGCTGCCCGGGAACTTCATCCGCGACACCGCGTAACCCGCGGTAGCGGCGAGGAAGACACCGAGCACCGTGGTGCCGCCGGCGACGATGACGGTGTTCAGGAACCACTTCGGCAGATCCGAATGCGTCAGTACGTCCTTGTAGTTGTGCAGGCTCAGGTTGCTGAGCACCTTGCCCGGCTCCTGCCAGGCGTCCTTCGGGCCGAGCGAGATGAACAGGATCCACACCACCGGGAAGGCCGCGATCACCGTGGCCGTGATCAGGGTGGCGTGCAGGGCGATCGACGAGCCGCGGCTGCGCTCCTCGCGGCCGCGCACCTTGCGGGGTACGGCCGCTTCGGACCTGCGGGAGGCGGTGGGAGCGGACGTGGAGGTCTCGTGGGTTGCTGCGGTCATGGCGAGGGCTCCTTACGCCTGCTCGGACTTCAGGGTGCTGCGGCGGTAGAAGGTCGAGAAGGCCATCAGGAGGGCGAGGATGATGATTCCGTACGTCGCCGCCCCGGCGTAGTCCGAGATGCCGGTGAAGGCCTTGCGGAAGGCGAAGGTGACAAGGATGTCGGCGTCGCCGCTCGTGTTGTTGCCCAGCAGCAGGTAGATGACGTTGAACATGTTGAACGTCCAGATGCAGCCGAGCAGGATCACCGTGTTGGAGACCGGGCGCAGGCCGGGCAGCGTCACGTTGACGAAGCGCTGCCAGGGCGAGGCGCCGTCCATCTCGGCTGCCTCGTACAGCTCCTTGGGGATGGACTGGAGGCCGCCGAGGACCGCGACCATGTTGAACGGGATGCCGATCCAGACGTTCACCATGATCACGGCGACCTTCTGGGCGAACGGGGTGCCGAGCCAGTCCTGCGCGGGCAGCCCGAACGCGGTGATGACCTCGTTGAAGACGCCGTACTGGGAGTTGAGCATCAGCCGCCAGGCGAAGACGCCGATGAACGACGGGACCGCCCACGGCAGGATCAGCATCGCGCGGTAGAAGCCACGGAAGCGGACCTTGCGGTTGAGCAGCACCGCGAGGCCCATGCCGATGCCGACCTGGAGCGTCACGCAGGAGACGGTCCAGATGACCGTCCACACCAGGCGCGGGTAGAAGTCGCTGTCGGCGCCGGACAGCACGTGCCAGTAGTTGTCGAGTCCGACGAACTTGTACGTGGCGGGGCGGTGGAAGGCGCCGATCGTGCTCGCGACGTTCGCCTCGTTGGCGTCGGTCAGCGACTGGTAGATGCCGTAGCCGAGGGGATAGAGGACCAGGACGGCCAGGACGATGGCGACCGGGGCCACCATGGCCCAGGCGTACCAGTACTTGTCCCAGGACCGTCGGAGCGCCGAAACGCGTGGGGGGCGCGCGGCCTTGTCGCCTCGCGCTGTCTTACCGGAATTCTCGGTGCTCGCTGCGGTCGTCATCCTCATCGGCTCTTTCGCGGCGGAAGTCTGGGTGGAGCGGCGGGTTCCTCGCGGAACCCGCCGGACTCCGGGTGGTTCCGCAGCCCCAGGGGAGCCCCAGGCGGGGCGGCAGCGGGGTAAGTCCTTCCCCGGGGCTGCGTGTCCTTGATTACCTACTGGCTACGGGCGGGTGATCAGCCGATGGAGTAGCCGGGCAGGAGCTTCTGGAACTCCTTGGCGGTGTTGTTCAGGCCGTCCTTGACCGACGCGTCGCCCTGGAGGATCTTCACGTAGTTCTGGGCGAGCGGCGTGAAGAGCGAGCCGACCTGGGGGAGCGCGACGCGCGGGCGGGCGGTCTGCTCCAGGATCGGCTTGAAGCCGGCGATCTTGGCGTTCGCGGTGACCTCGGACGTGTACGCGGACTTACGGGTCGGCAGGGTGCCGGTCTTCTCCGCGAGGGTGACCTGGCTCGGGGTGGACGTCATGAACTGGGTGAACAGGTAGCTGGCGTCCAGGTTCTTCGAGCCCTGGTAGACCGTGAGGTTGTGGCCGCCGGTCGGGGCCTGGGCCTTGCCGCCCGCGCCGGCCGGGACGGGCGCGTAGCCGAGGTTGTCCTCGTCCTTGAACGCCTTGCCGGTGACGTCCTCGCTGACGGACCAGGGGCCCTGGATCAGCATGGCGACCTTGCCGCTCTTGAAGGCGGTCTGCATGTTCTGGTAGGCGTTCGCGAAGTCGACCTTCATCGACGCCTCGTCGTTGATCTTCTTCGCGATGGTCAGCGCCTTGACGGCGGCGTCGTCGCTGATCGTGATCTTCTTCGCCGAGGTGTCGGCCATGTCCGCGCCGTTGCTGTAGAGCAGCGGGAGCAGGAAGTAGGAGTCGGGGTTGAGGTAGGTGCCGTAGGCCCCGGTCTTCTTCTTGATCGTCTTCGAGTCGCTGATGAACTCGTCCCACGTGGCCGGCGGCGCGTCGATGCCGGCCTTCTTGAGCAGCTCCTTGTTGTAGAGCAGGCCCAGGGTGTCGGTGACGGACGGGACGCCGTACGTCTTGCCGTTGTACTTGGTGGTGTTCATCGGACCCGAGTTGAAGTCCGAGGTGTTCGTCAGCGCGGTGGTGCCGTCCAGCGGGGCGATGTAACCGAGGGACGCGTACTCGGCCATCAGGCCCACGTCGGTGCGGACGACGTCCGGGGCGCCCTTGCCGCTCTTCGCGGCGGACTTGAACTTCTGCTCGACGTCGGTGAACGGGATGCTCTCGTAGTTCACCTTGATCTTCGGGTACTTGGCCTCGAACTGCTTGATCAGGGCCTTGTACGTCGGAGCTTCGGTCGCCGCGTCCGAGGTGTCCCAGTACGTGATCGTCCCGGAGATGTCCTTGGCGGCCTTCGGCTTGCTCGACGAGTTGTCGTCGGAACCACCGCAAGCGGTCGCAGACAGCGCGATGACGGTCACCGCGGCGGCGATCGATATGCCACGTCGCATATGAACTCCTAGAAGAAGAGGTGCCCGGATCTTCCCTTGGGAGGACCGCGGGTGCCGTCTGTCCCTTCGACGGCCGCCGGGCTGGGAGGAAGCTAACAGCGCTGCAAGTCCTTGCGAAAGGAGTTGCAAGGAATTTTCTGCAAGATCGGGGAAGCGTGACGTTCCCGTTACCGGCGCGTGTCGCCTGCCTGCGGGTGCTCCGGGGCGGCTCCGGCCTTCTTGCAGGGTGAACTGGCCGTCGCCGGACATCTGTTGAAAGTTGTTACGACATCTTGCTGAAACCTGAGCGTCGGCGATACGTTCCCGCACACGTCCGGCCTTGTTGATCACGCAATGGCTTCCAGGCGGACGACGGTCGATCCATCCCGTAAATGGATAAACCGGCACAAAGATAAGCAGTATCCCCGCCCCATCCCCCCACCCGCACGACGAAGTGCAGGAGTACACATGGCCAGGAAGACTCTGGCCGCCACGGTCGCCCTCGCGGCCGGCATGGCGGTCTCGCTCACCGTTCCCACGGGCATCGCCGAGGCGTCCCCGCCCGGCACCAAGGACGTCACCGCCGTCCTCTTCGAGTGGAACTTCGCCTCGGTCGCCAAGGAGTGCACCAACACCCTCGGCCCCGCCGGATACGGCTACGTCCAGGTCTCACCGCCCGCCGAGCACATACAGGGCTCCCAGTGGTGGACGTCGTACCAGCCCGTGAGTTACAAGATCGCCGGGCGGCTCGGCGACGCCACCGCCTTCCAGAACATGGTCTCCACCTGCCACGCGGCGGGCGTGAAGGTCGTCGCGGACACCGTCGTCAACCACATGTCGGCGGGCAGCGGCACCGGCACCGGCGGCTCCTCGTACACGAAGTACAACTATCCGGGCCTGTACTCGTCCGCCGACATGGACGACTGCACGGCGACGATCAGCGACTACACCAACCGCTCCAACGTCCAGAACTGCGAGCTCGTCGGGCTCGCCGACCTGGACACGGGCGAGGAGTACGTCCGCAAGACCATCGCCGGCTACATGAACACCCTGCTCGGCTACGGCGTCGACGGCTTCCGCATCGACGCGGCCAAGCACATCCCCGCGGCCGACCTCGCCAACATCAAGTCCCGGCTGAGCAACACGTCGGTGTACTGGAAGCAGGAGGTCATCTACGGCAGCGGGGAGGCCGTCCAGCCCACCGAGTACACGGGCAACGGCGACGTCCAGGAGTTCCGCTACGCCTACGACCTCAAGCGGGTCTTCAACAGCGAGAACCTCGCCTACCTGAAGAACTACGGCGAGGGCTGGGGCTACATGAACAGCTCGGTGGCCGGTGTCTTCGTCGACAACCACGACACCGAGCGGGGCGGATCGACCCTCAACTACAAGGACGGCGCCAACTACACCCTGGCGAACGTCTTCATGCTCGCCTACCCGTACGGCGCCCCGGACATCAACTCCGGCTACGAGTGGTCCGACGCGGACGCGGGCCCGCCCAACGGCGGCTCGGTGACCGCCTGTTGGCAGGACGGCTGGAAGTGCCAGCACGCCTGGCCGGAGATCAAGTCGATGGTCGCCTTCCGCAACGCCACGCGGGGCGAGTCGATGACGAACTGGTGGGACAACGGCAACGACGCGATCGCGTTCGGCCGCGGCAGCAAGGGCTTCGTGGCGATCAACCACGAGACCTCGTCCCTGAGCCGCACCTATCAGACGTCGCTCGCGGCGGGCACGTACTGCAACGTTCAGAACAACACGACGGTGAGCGTGAACAGTTCGGGCCAGTTCACCGCGACCCTCGGCGCCAACACGGCGCTGGCGATCTACGCGGGCAAGTCGAGCTGCTGAAGCCTCGATCGCGAAGGCCCGGTCACCGCTCCGGCGGTGACCGGGCCCCGGCCTGCTGTCCGGCTACTTCCAGGTGTCGCTCGCGGTGTATCCGCTCGACGTGCCGGTGGAGTACGAGCGGTTGGTGCCCGACTCCCATGTCACGGTCCCGGAGCTGTCCTTCTTGATGTACTTGTAGGTGAAGGCCGTGCTCTTGGGGACGATGACCGTCTTGCTCCACGTCGGGTACGACGCCGACGACAGCGGGATCGCGTCGCTGGTGTTCCAGGAGCCGAGGGAGGCGGTGGAGCCCACGATGTAGACGTTGGTGCCCCAGCCGGTGGTCGCGTTGACGTTGAAGGTGACGTCCGTGGCGTCCGAACTCGCCACGTTCCAGCTGTTGTTGAAGGTCACCGCCGAGGCGCTGGTCGTCGCCGACCGGTTGGCGTTCGACTCCCAGGTGACGTTTCCGGACGAGTCCTTCTTGATGTACTTGTAGGTGAAGGACGTGTTGATCGGCACGCTCGCCTCCCCGGACCAGATCGGGTATCCGGAGGACGAGAGCGCGACGGCCTTCGACGTGTCCCAGGAGCCGAGGGCGTCGATCGAGCCGACGACGTACACGTTCGTGCCGCTCGTGGTGGACGCGTACTCGTTGAACGTCGCGCTCACCGTGGAGGTGGAACCGCCGCCGCCGGAGTCGTCGCAGCCGACGGTGCAGGTGTAGTCGGCGTTGTAGAAGGCGACCGCGTCCTTCGCCGGGATCGTGATGCTCGCGCTGCCGCCGGAGACGGTGACTGTGCTGTCGCCGCCGTCGATGACGTTGGAGTACGTGCCGTCGGCCATGCCGGTGGCGAAGGTGTAGGTGGCCGCGCTCGAACCGTTGTTGACGGCGAAGAAGCTCGCGCCGCTACGGCCGAAGCCGATGACGGACGACGACTTGGTCGACCAGTTCGAGACGGCCGCGTTGCCGGCCGCGTTGTGCCAGGCCACCATGCCGACGACCGCCGTGTCGCGGTCGAGGCAGTTCCAGGTGCCGGAGCAGTTCGTGTCGGTGACGAGACCGGACGAGTTCGGCGGGGCCTGGTCGCTCTGGCTCCACTGCCAGCTGGCGTAGACCGTCGGCGTCGACCACTTGTAGGCGAGCTGGAAGAGGTTGGCGAGCTTGTAGCTGTCGCCGTCCTTGTAGCTCATGTGCAGGCCGTTGCGCTCGGTGTCGTGGTTCGTGACGAAGGAGACCGAGTTGGCTGCCGGGAGGATGCCCGACGACGACAGCGACTCCAGGTCGGAGACGTTGCCCTGGAAGGCCGACTTCATCTTGCTCGCGTAGGTGAAGTCGAGGACGTCACCCGAGCCGTAGTAGTCGCTCGGCTGCGGGGTCGAGCCGGGGTAGATCTCGTCGAAGATGTACGGGGCCGAGCCCAGCGTCGTGGTGTTCAGCTTGGCCGCGATGGCCGACATGTCGGCGGCCGGGATGTGCTTGGCGGAGTCGACGCGGAAGCCGTCGACGCCCACCGCGATCTGCTTGTTGAGGAAGGCCGCGATGCCCGAACGGACGCTGTCCGCGCCGGTCTTGAGGTCGGAGAGGCCCAGCAGTTCGCAGTTCTGGACCTGGGTGAGGTTCGAGTAGTCGTGGATGATCAGGTCGGAGGTGGGGCAGTCGGCGGACGTGTGGTAGTCGCTCGGGTTCCAGTCCGGGGTGTCGTACTTGTTGGTGAGCGTGGTGCCGTCGTAGCCGGTGCCGGTCTGCGCGGCGGTGTGGTTGATCACCGCGTCCGTGTACACCTTCACGCCCGCCGCATGGCAGGCCGAGACCATGCTCGCGAACTGCGTCGCCGTACCGAAACGGCTGTTCAGGCTGTACGAGTACGGCTGGTAGACGTCCCACCAGTAGTAGTTGGTCTGCTTGAGGGACTCCGAGGGCGGGGCGACCTGGACGGCGCCGTAGCCGGCCGGACCGAGCACGTCGGTGCACTCGGACGCGATCGAGTTCCAGTTCCACTCCCACAGGTTGGCGATCACATCGCCCTTGGCGGTGGTGTCCGCGTGGGCGGTGGCCGCCGGGAGGGCTACGGCACCGGCGAGTGCGAGGGCACCCGCGGCGACGGCGCCGGCAACCCGGTGCAGGAAGGTGCGACGCCGCGGTGCGGGGGGCGGGCGTCTGGACATGAGCGGCTCCAGAGGGTGTCGAAGTGGAGGGGCCGTGATTCAACAACTCGTGAGCGTGGGGGAGTTGAGAAGGGCACGTCAAGGTCGGCGTTGAAAGTTCTTGCTGTGAGTTGCAAGGCTCTTGCTGTAAACCTTTCGTTAGCGATACGGTCGCGCCCGGCGCCCGGCAGCATTGCCGCACTGCGGCCCTGGGCTAGGCCCCGATCGAGCCGTATTCGCAAGGAGTTCACCCTGTGATACCGAGATGGCCGGCGCCCTGGGCGCGCCGTACCCCGCAGCGCAGACGGGCCGCGGTCATTGCCGTGGCCGCCCTCACGGCAGCGTTCGTCCAGCCCGTGGCGGCACGCGCAGAGACCCCGCCCGCACCCCCTTCGGACGCGAAGCTCGCAGCCGAGCCCGCCCGGCACGACGACACCCGCGAGCAGTTCTACTTCGTGATGCCGGACCGCTTCGCCAACGGCGACACGTCCAACGATGAGGGAGGCCTGACCGGTTCACGCCTCGCGACCGGCTACGACCCCACCGACAAGGGCTTCTACCAGGGCGGCGACCTCAAGGGCCTGACGAAGAAGCTCGACTACATCAAGGGCCTCGGCACCACCTCCATCTGGATGGCGCCGATCTTCAAGAACCAGCCCGTGCAGGGCACCGGCAAGGACGCCTCGGCCGGCTACCACGGCTACTGGATCACCGACTTCACCAAGGTCGACCCGCACTTCGGCACCAACAAGGACCTGGAGACGCTCATCTCCAAGGCCCACGCCAAGGGCATGAAGGTCTTCTTCGACGTCATCACCAACCACACGGCCGACGTCGTCGACTACCAGGAGAAGTCCTACGACTACCTCTCCAAGGGCGCCTTCCCGTACCTGACCAAGGACGGGAAGCCCTTCGACGACGCCGACTACGCCGCGGGCGGCAAGGGCTTCCCCTCGGTCGGCACCGGCTCCTTCCCGCGCACGCCCGCCGTGGCCGCCGCGAAGAAGAACGCCAAGGTCCCGTCCTGGCTCAACGACCCGACGATGTACCACAACCGCGGTGACTCCACCTACGCCGGCGAGTCCACCACGTACGGCGACTTCTCCGGCCTCGACGACCTGTGGACCGAGCGTCCCGAGGTCGTGCAGGGCATGGAGAAGATCTACGAGAAGTGGGTCCGGGACTACGACATCGACGGCTTCCGGATCGACACCGCGAAGCACGTGAACATGGAGTTCTGGACGCAGTGGGCCACCGCCCTCGACGCCTATGCGGCCAAGCAGGGACGCAAGAACTTCTTCATGTTCGGTGAGGTCTACTCCGCCGACACCTCGATCGACGCGCAGTACGTCACCCAGGGCCGCCTGGACGCGACGCTCGACTTCCCCTTCCAGGAGGCGGCCCGCCAGTACGCCTCCCAGGGAGGCAGCGCCCAGAAGCTCGCCACGCTCTTCGGCGACGACTACAAGTACACGACCGACAAGGCCAACGCGTACGAGCAGGTCAGCTTCCTCGGCAACCACGACATGGGCCGCTTCGGGTACTTCCTGAACCAGGACAACCCGAAGGCGACGGATGCCGAACTGCTGAAGAAGGACAAGCTCGCAGGCGAGCTGATGTTCCTGAGCCGCGGCAACCCGGTCGTCTACTACGGCGACGAGCAGGGCTTCACCGGCGCCGGCGGCGACAAGGACGCCCGCCAGACGATGTTCGCCTCCAAGGTGGCCGACTATCTCGACGACGACGAGATCGGCACCGACCGCACGCACGCGAGCGACGCATACGACACGAGTGCGCCGCTCTACAAGGAGATCGCCGCCCTCTCCGCACTGCGCAAGGACAACCCGGCCCTCGCGGACGGCGTGCAGACACAGCGGTACGCGGCCGACGGCTCCGGCGTCTACGCCTTCTCCCGCACGGACGCGAGGACCGGCACCGAGTACGTCGTCGCCTTCAACAACGCGGGCGAGTCGAAGACGGCCACCTTCGCGACCGGCTCGGCGGATATGAAGTTCCGTGGGATCTACGGCACTTCGTCCACGGCGGTGAGTGACGCCGACAAGAAGGTCACCGTCACCGTGCCCGCCGGATCCGCCGTCGTCCTCAAGGCCGCGGGCAGGCTCGGCGCACCCGCCACGAAGCCTTCGCTGACCCTCAAGGCCCCCGACGCCGGCGCCACCGGCACCGTCGAGCTGAGCGCCGACGTGGCCGGCGGACAGCTCAACCGCGTCGTCTTCGCCGCCCAGGTCGGTGACGGCAAGTGGCGGACGCTCGGCTCCGCCGACCACGCCCCGTACAAGGTCACCCAGACCATCGGCAAGGACGTGGCGGCCGGAACGGCCCTGCGGTACAAGGCAGTTGTGGTCGACTCGGCGGGACGTACCTCCAGCGCGACGGCGACCTCGACGACCGGCACCCCGCCGGCCGCCGAGGTCCCCACCGCCTCCTCGCGCGACTACGCGGTCGTCCACTACAAGCGCACCGACGGCGACTACACCGACTGGCGGCTGTACGCCTGGGGCGACCTCGCCGACGGAGAGTCGACGACCTGGCCCGCGGGCCATGACTTCGTCGGCCGTGACGCCTACGGGGCCTTCGCCTACGTCAAGTTGAAGCCGGGAGCCTCCAGCGTCGGCTTCCTGGTGATCGACAAGGACGGCAACAAGGACGTCGCCACCGATCGCACGATCGATGTGACCAAGACCGGCGAGGTCTGGGTCGAGCAGGGCAAGGACACCGTCCTCACCGAGAAGCCCGACTACCCGGCGCAGGACAAGACCAAGGCGGTCCTGCACTACCACCGCGCCGACGGCGACTACGACGGCTGGGGACTGCACGTCTGGACGGGTGCCGCGAGCCCCACGGAATGGTCCAAGCCCCTGGAGCCGGTGAAGACCGACGCCTATGGCGCGGTCTACGAGGTGCCGCTCACCGACGGTGCCACCAGCCTCAGCTACATCCTCCACAAGGGCGACGAGAAGGACCTGCCCACCGACCAGTCGCTCGACCTCACGGCGAACGACCATGAGGTGTGGCTGCTGGGCGGACAGGAGAAGTACCTGCTCCCGCAGCCCGCGGGCAGCGCCGCCGCGCTCGACCTGACCACCTCCAAGGCCGTCTGGATCGACCGGAACACGGTCGCCTGGAACGGCTCCGACGCCGCCGCCTCCACCCAGCTGCTGTACTCCCAGGGCGGCTCGATCACCGTGAAGGACGGCGCGCTCACCAGCGACGACGAGCGCTGGCTGCGGCTGAGCAGGACCGCTCTCACCGACGCGCAGAAGGCCAAGTTCCCGCATCTGAAGGCGTACACCGCCTGGTCCGTCGACCCGCGCGACCAGGGCCGGGTGCGCGAGGCGTTGAACGGGCAGCTCGTCGCCTCCCAACGGGCCGCGAACGGCGCCGTGCTGGCGGCGACGGGCGTGCAGATCGCCGGCGTACTCGACGATCTGTACGACGCGACGAAGGCGGACCTCGGTCCGACCTTCCGGGACGGCCGCCCCACGCTGGCTGTCTGGGCGCCCACCGCGCAGAAGGTCTCGCTGGATCTCGACGGGTCCACCGTCGCGATGAAGCGCGACGACGCCACGGGCGTCTGGTCCGTCGCCGGGTCCAAGTCCTGGAAGGGCAAGCCCTACCGGTACGTCGTCAAGGTGTGGGCGCCGTCCGTGCGCAAGGTCGTCACCAACAAGGTCACCGACCCCTACTCGGTCGCCCTGACCGCGGACTCCGAGCGCAGCCTCGTGGTCGACCTCGACGACAAGTCCCTTGCTCCGAGCGGCTGGTCGGGCCTGAAGAAGCCGAAGGCCGTGGCGCTGAAGGACGCCCAGATCCAGGAGCTGCACGTCCGGGACTTCTCGGTCGAGGACAAGACGGTCCCCGCGAAGGAGAAGGGCACCTACCTGGCCTTCACCGATCAGGACAGCGACGGCTCCAAGCACCTGCGCGAGCTCGCCGAGTCGGGCACCTCGTACGTGCACCTGCTGCCCGCGTTCGACATCGCCACCATCCCCGAGAAGAAGTCCGAGCAGTCGAGCACCGACTGCGACCTCGCCTCGTACGCCGCCGACTCCGACAAGCAGCAGGAGTGCGTGGCGAAGACCGCCGCGAAGGACGCCTACAACTGGGGCTACGACCCGTACCACTACACGGTCCCCGAGGGTTCGTACGCGACCGACCCGGACGGCACCGGGCGCACCGTCGAGTTCCGCAAGATGGTCAAGTCCCTCAACGGGGACGGCCTGCGGGTCGTCATGGACGTGGTCTACAACCACACCGCCGCCAGCGGCCAGGCCGACACCTCGGTGCTCGACAAGGTCGTCCCCGGCTACTACCAGCGCCTCCTCGCGGACGGCAGCGTCGCCAACTCCACGTGCTGCGCGAACACCGCGACCGAGAACGCCATGATGGGCAAGCTCGTCGTGGACTCGATCGTCACCTGGGCCAGGGAGTACAAGGTCGACGGCTTCCGCTTCGACCTCATGGGCCACCACCCCAAGGCCAACATCCTCGCCGTGCGCAAGGCCCTCGACGCGCTCACCCTCGCCAAGGACGGCGTCGACGGCAAGAAGATCATCCTGTACGGCGAGGGCTGGAACTTCGGCGAGGTCGCCGACGACGCCCGCTTCGTGCAGGCCACCCAGAAGAACATGGCCGGAACGGGCATCGCGACCTTCTCCGACCGGGCCCGTGACGCCGTCCGCGGCGGAAGCCCGTTCGACAGCGACCCCGGGGCCCAGGGCTTCGCGTCCGGCCTCTACACCGACCCCAACTCTTCGACCGCCAACGGCACTTCGGCCGAGCAGAAGGCCCGGCTGCTGCACTACCAGGACCTCATCAAGGTCGGCCTGTCCGGCAACCTCGCCGCCTACCGCTTCACCGACACCGACGGAAAGGACGTCAAGGGCTCCGAGATCGACTACAACGGCCAGCCCGCCGGATACGCGGACGCGCCCGGCGACGCCCTCGCCTACGCCGACGCGCACGACAACGAGTCCCTGTACGACGCGCTCACCTACAAGCTGCCCGCGGCGACGAGCGCGAACGACCGGGCCCGGATGCAGGTCCTCGCGATGGCGACGGCCACCCTCTCGCAGGGGCCGTCCCTCTCGCAGGCCGGCTCGGACCTGCTGCGCTCCAAGTCACTGGACCGCAACTCGTTCGACAGCGGCGACTGGTTCAACGCCGTCCACTGGGACTGCCGGGACGGCAACGGCTTCGGCCGCGGACTGCCCCCGGCGGCCGACAACGCCTCCAAGTGGCCCTACGCCAAGCCCCTGTTGACCTCGGTCAAGGTCGGCTGTGACCAGATCGAGGGCACCTCGGCCGCGTACCAGGACCTGCAGCGGATCCGTACGACCGAGAGTGTCTTCTCGCTCTCCACGGCCGACCAGGTCCAGTCGAAGCTGTCCTTCCCGCTGTCCGGCAGGAATGAGACACCGGGAGTGATCACGATGGAGCTCGGCGACCTCGTCGTCGTCTTCAACGCGACACCCGACAAGCAGCGGCAGACGGTGGACGCCCTGGCAGGGACGGCGTACGCGCTGCATCCCGTGCAGGCCGCGGGCGCGGACTCTACCGTCAAATCCTCGTCCTATGCATCGGATTCGGGCACCTTCGCCGTTCCGGGGCGGACCGTGGCCGTTTTCCGGCGCGCAGCCCGGTAGGCAGGGCTAATTTGGTGGGGCAGACCGGGAATCGGGGGTCTGCCCCACCACTCGTGTCCGAGGGACAGCTCCCATGGACGGCAACGGCACGTACGCGACGTACGGAATCGACGGCGCCCGCATCAGAAACGGCGACGGCGCCGACTCCACCGTGCTCGTCGTCGACGACGTACCGGCCAACCGTTACGCACTGGGCGCCGTACTGCGGCGCGCCGGGCACAGTGTCGTCCCCGTCGGCAGCGCGAGCGAGGCGCTCGTCGAACTCGACGTACGGCTGCGGGCGGGCGACCTGCCCGACGTGGCGCTGGTCGACGTGGGCCTGCCGGACATGAACGGTTTCGAACTCTGCCGCAGGCTGAAGGCGCAGCCACCCATGGCCGCCCTGCCCGTCGTGCACTTCTCCGCCGCCTCGGGCGGCCCCGGCTACCGCTGCCTCGGCCTGGACGCGGGCGGCGAGGCCTATCTGTCGGTGCCCGCCGAACCCGAGGAGATCCAGGCGGTGGTCCGCGCGGCGGTGCGCGCCGCCCGGATCCGCTCGGGAGCCGAGACACGGATACGGCGCCTGACGCTGCTGTCCGAGGCGATCGTCGCCGTCCAGACGGCGCGCTGCCTGGAGGAACTCGCCGACGCGGCCGCCGAGGGCACCGCGCGGCTCACCGGCACGCCCGCCGCCGTCTTCGTGCTCGGCGAGGACGGAGCGCTGTATCGCGGCCTGTCCCGCAGCCGCGTCCGGTCCTCCCTGCCGGACCTCGGCGCGCACGAGGCGGTGACCGGGCTCATCCGGCGGACCGTCGCGGGGGCCGGGGTACGCGGCACCGTCGTGCCCTTTCCGCAGTGGCCCGCCGGCTTCTTCACTCCCGGCGCACCCGACGACGCCCGCCTGGTGCTGACCCGGACACCGTGCGGCACGGCGGGCGTCTGCCTCGCCACCCCGGTACGCGGCGCGTACGACCGGACGCCGGAGACCGACATCCTGGTGGCCCGGCTCGCCCAGGCCACCGCACTGGCCGCGGAGCCCCTGCTCATGTACCAGGTGGAACGGCATGTCGCCCTGACCCTCCAACACAGCTTCCTGCCACAGAAGTTGCCCGACATCCCGGGGGTCGACGTCGTCGTCCGCTATGTCCCGGCGTCCCGGCAGACGGAGATCGGCGGCGACTTCTACGCGGCCCTGAGGACCCCCGAAGGAGTGCTCGCCGCGGTCGGCGACGTCGTCGGGCACTCGCTGGACGCGGCCACCGTCATGGTGGAGATCCGGCACGCACTGCGCGCGTACTGCATCGAGACCCCGGGCCCGGCCGTGCTGGCCCGGCGGCTGGACCGGATGCTGGGGACCTACCACCCCGACGTCACCGCCACCGTCTGCCTGGCTCTGGTCGACCCGGACTCCGGGCTCACGCGGATCGCCAACGCGGGGCACATCCCGCCGCTGATCGTCCGCGAGGAGGGGTATCCAGGGGAGGGCGGCGCCGCGAGCCCGGGGAAGTACACCGCCGAGTACGCCAAGGTCTCCGGGCCGCTGCTGGGGCTGGGTCTGGACCGCCCGCCGCCCGTCGAGTTCGTCCTCGGCCCCAGGGACCGGCTCCTCATGGTCACCGACGGCCTCATCGAGACCCGTGGCACGGACCTCGCCGACTCCATGGAGACCCTGCGCGCCGCCGCCGCCGCGGCCCCGCCCGGCGCGACCGCCCTGTGCGACACCCTGCTCGACTGCTTCGGCCACGACAGGGAGGACGACATCGCGCTGCTGGCGCTGCGGCTAGGGTGATCGGGACGTCACCCGAAAGATGTCCTTGGAACAGGAGTGCCCCATGCCGCAGATCACCGTTGAACACTCCCCGTATCTTGACGGGGTCGACTGGAACGGGTTCGCGCGCGAGCTGCACACGGTGGTGGTCGAGACGGCGGCCGCGAAGCTCGAAGCGTGCAAGAGCCGGTTCCTGCGGACCGAGGACGAAGTGGTGGGAGCGGAGGCGGAGGGGCACGCCATCGTGAACGTCTCGCTCGCCCTGCTGGCCGGGCGGAGTGCCGAGACCAAGGCGGAGCTCACCGAAGCCGTACTGGATCTGCTGCGCAAGTACGTCGAGGTTCAGGACGGCGTCAGGCTGCACGCGTCCGCCGAGGTCCGCGACCTCGACCCGTCCTACCGGAAGTTCGAGGAGTAGGTCTTACGTCCCCGAGGCCTACGCGGACGGCGGCGACGCCAGGGTGATCAGGCGCACCGCCAGGTCGCTGAAGGGCCCTTCCGGTGACTCGTCCTTCAGGACGGTGCGCAGCAGCCCGGCCAGTTCGTCGTCGTAGGCGGCACTGACCGCCGCGAGCGCCGCGAAGTCGTGCACGAGCTGCACCTCCAGCTCGCCGCGCGGGATGCGGCGCCCGTCCAGCCAGATCAGCGCCGTCGACTCGACGAGCGAGATCCACGAGCGGATCACCAACTCCAGGCGGGCGGGCGGGTTCTCGACCTTCAGATGCGACAGGATCTGGAGGTACGCGGCCTGCCGCACCCCGTCGACGAGCGCGTTCGTCGTCGAGGAGCCCACGGCGGGGCCGCCGCGCATCAGCGCCGAGAAGCCGGGCCCGTGGTCGTCCACGAAGTCGAAGAACCGGCGCATCACGCGCAGCAGCCGCGCTCCCAGCGGCCCGTCCTCCGCCTCCACGAACCGGCTCGCGAGATCGTCGGACGCGCGCTGCAACGCCGCCTCGTACAGGCTGAGTTTGCCGGGAAAGTAGTGGTAGACCAGCGGGCGCGAGATGCCCGCGGCCGAGGCTATCTCGTCGATGGAGACCTCGTCGGGCGAGCGTCGGCTGAACAGTTCGAGAGCGACACCGATCAACTGCTGCCGTCGCTCCTCGACACCCATCCTGCGGCGTACCCCGGTTGTCATGCGAACACCTTACCGATCGGAACCGGCGCGGAACGGACCGGTCCGCCCAAGGTCGTTCACATGTCCAACACGATTCGCTCACCAAGTGCCCGCGAAACACAGATCAGCATCGAGTCGCTACGCTCCGCATCCGTCAGCAGCTCGTCCCGGTGCTCGATCTCCCCTTCCAGGACCCGCTGTTGGCAGGTGCCGCAGAATCCCTGCTCGCAGGAGTACGCCGTGTCGGGCAGTTCGGCGCGTACGGCGGCGAGCACGGTGGAGTCTGCGGGCACGGCCACCGTGCGTCCGCTGCGCCGCAGTTCGACCTCGAAGGAGCCGTTGCCCTCGGTCGAGGTGCGGGGGCTGAAGCGCTCCAGGTGCAGCGTCGCACCGTCCGGGAGACGGGCCGCGACCGCGTCCATCAGGCCCTCGGGGCCGCAGCAATAGACCGCGGCGCCGTCCGGGGTATCCGTGAACAGCGCGTCCAGGTCCGGCAGCCCGTCCTCGTCCTGCGCGACGACGGTGACCCTCCCCCAGGCTCGGCTTCGCTCGCCCGGGGGGACCCCCATCCGGTCCAGCTTCTCGATCTCCTCCAGGAACGGCATCGAGGCGCGCGTCCGGCCGCCGTACAGCAGCCGCCACTCCACCCCCTGTTGGAGACTCCGGATCATGGCGAGGACGGGCGTGATGCCGATGCCGCCCGCCACGAAGACGTACGACGGCGCGGGCGCGAGCGGGAAGCGGTTGCGCGGCCCGCGCACCTCGACCTCCAGGCCCTCCCGGAGCTGCTCGTGCACCTCGCGCGAACCGCCGCGCCCACCCTCGGACTCGGCCACGAGCCGGGTCGCGACCGTGTACGACGAGGTGTCCTCCGGATCGCCGCACAGCGAGTACTGCCGTACGAGTCCCGACGGCAGCATCAGGTCGAGATGCGCCCCCGGCTCCCAGCGGGGCAGGTCCCGCCCCTCCAGGCGCAGTTGTACGACGCCGTCGGCCACCTTCTCGTGCTGGGTGATCAGCAGCCGCAGTGCCCGGGAGCGCGGCCGGCCGGAGGTCGGGTTCTCCAGGGCGGGCAGCGGCCACAGCGGGGAGGCCGCGATCCGGCGGCGCATCGCCCGCCGTACGAGCAGGACGGTGCCGGTGACGGCGACGACGGTGCGCAGGCGGGGCATCACGCGGCTCCTTTCTCGGCGGCGAGCGCGGCCGTCGCGGCGGGGGAGGATGCCAGGTAGGCGACGGCCTGCTCGGTGGAGCCCTCCTGGGAGGGGTGGTAGTCCCGGCTGAGATAGCGAGGGATGGACCTCAGCATGTCGCCGGTGGTGGGCAGCGTGCCCCGCTTCCCGCTCAGATACAGGTCCTTGAAGGAGGCCTTGCCGGCCGCGAGCGTCGGGTCGTTCTCCATGAAGAACCGCGTCCCGCGCTGCCACAGGAACACCAACGCGGTGAACGCGGTCGCCCAGGTCCGCGCCCGCCGCCGGTAGCTGCCGTCGACGTGCATGAACAGCTCGAAGGCGACGGACCGGTGCTCGACCTCCTCCGCTCCGTGCCAGCGCAGCAGGTCCAGCATGGTCGGGTCGGCACCCCGCTGGTCCAGCTCCTCCGCGTTCAGCACCCAGTTGCCGAGGAAGGCGGTGTAGTGCTCGATGGCCGCGATGACGGCGACCCGCTCCATCAGCCACCACTTGCGGGCCCGGCCCGGCGGCAGGGTGCGGTCGCCGAGCAGCTTCTCGAAGAACCAGTCGACCTGCGCGGTGTACGGCGCCGGGTCGAGCCCGAGCTCCTTGAGGTGCGGCAGCACCTCGTCGTGCGCCTGCGAGTGCATGGCCTCCTGGCCGATGAACCCGATGACGTCCTCGCGCAGCCGCTCGTCCCGGATGTACGGCAGCACCTGCTTGTAGACATGCACGAACCAGCGCTCACCGGCGGGCAGCAGCAGATGCAGCACGTTGATGGTGTGCGTGGTGAAGGGATCGCCCGGCACCCAGTGCAACGGGGTGTCCTCCCAGGAGAAGGACACCTTCCGCGCCTTGAGCGGTATCCGCTCGGAGTCGACCGGCTGGGGCAGCCGCGCCTGCGTGTTAGACATGGCGTCAATGTACTGACGGGTAGTGCCCGGGGAAACCCCCGTGCGGGGACTTGTTGACGCGACTGTCAGCTAGTGCGCCCGTCGGCCGACTCGGCGGGCCCTACCGCAGACCGGTGATTCCCCGGCCGTCCTTCAGCGTCCCCTTCAGTTCGGCCTGGGCCCCCTGCTTCGTGCGGACGGCGAGCACGGAGCCGTGTGCCGAGCCGGTCACCCCGCCCGTCGCGGTGATCGCGGACGTGTCCTTGCTGCCCGCGGCAAGCAGGTACCAGGTGCCCGCCCCGGACTTCCAGAGCACGCCCGCCAGCACATGCGGATCGCGCGGGCCGCACGCCGTGGAGTTCTCGCCCTTCGCCGCGACCGCCCCGTACTTCCCGCCCGGCGTGTGGAACTGAGCCAGCACCCGCGTGCCCCCGCCCCGCCAGGTCTCGGCGCGCGTGCACACCCACCCGGCGCTCCCGCTCGCGTCGGGCAGTGGCTGGCTCGCGTACTCCCAGGCGTTCACGGACCGTACGCCCTGCGAGCGCACCTCGCCGAGGGAGCAGGCGAACGGAGACCAGGCGCGCAGCGCCTCCGAGCCGGACGCCTCGTGCGGCGCCGAGGGCCGGCCGGTGGTGAGGTGCGCCGGGGTCAGCTCGCCGAGGTCGGCCATCAGACGGGTGCCCGAGGTGTCCGTCAGCTGGAGCACGTTCCAGGACGTGCAGGCGCCGGTCGCCTGGGCCGGGCTGGCCAGCGGGGCGGTCACGCCCTGGCCGGAGAGGTCGAGGTCCATCGCGCCGGACGACGGCTTCAGCAGGTCCCGCTCGGCCGCCTTCTTCACCCAGGGGGCCGTCAGATAGCGGACGTTGCCGTCGGACCGGTCGAGGACCACCGCGTTCGCCTCGGACCCGGTCGCCCCGTCGACACGTGCGAAGTCGAGCGCCGCCCCGCTCGTGCCGTCCTTCGGCTCCGCGTACCGCGCGATGCGCAGGCCGTCGTAGAGCAGCACCACACGGGCCTGGTCGACATCCCCCGCGTACAGCAGCTGGGGCGGTCCGGGCGGGGCGCCGGCCGGGGTGCCGGGGGTCGCGGAGACCTGCACGGACTCGCCGGGCCGCGCCCACACGGCGAGCGCGCGCCGCAGCAGCTCCCTGTCCTTGACGAGGTTGCCGCGCGCGGGCCACACGGAGAAGTCGGTGCGTGCCGACGACTGCCATGCCGTCGCGGGCACGAGGGTCAACTGCCCGGGATTCAGGGCGGCTTCGGCCGCCGGGTTCTGCGCGTACGAGGGGGCGGCGGCGCCGTCCCGCCCCCAGCCGTCACCCGGCAGCCCGAGCAGTGCCCCGCACACGGTCACCGCGCACGCGGCGGCCAGCGCGGCCTTCAGGTGCTGCCTGCGGCGCATCAGGTCGGTGGGCCGGGCGTGCAGTGAACAGGGGTCGAACTCGGGCGAGTTGAGCAGGTCGTCCTGCCGCTCCAGGCCGCCGGCCTCCGCGAGCGCCGCCCCGGGGTCCGCGGCGCCCGCCGCCGTCAGCACCTTCCGTACGTCCGCGTCGGTCAGCTTCTCCAGGCCGCGCAGCACATAGGCGGCGCGGGCGGGCCCGGTCAGCGCGGACAGCCGCTGGTCCAGGGCGAGTTCGTCGGCGCCGCCGGAGCGCGGGAAGAGCCGCAGGCCCCACACCTGGGGGAGCAGCGGGGGCAGCTGGGAGCGCTTGGGCCACGCCTTGCGACGCAGCGGCAGCCCCGCCTCCAACGCCGTACGCACCACTTGGAGGCGTACGAAGGCATAGCCCGGATCGCCGTCGCGGCCGCCGCCGGTCTGCTGGGCGGGGATGACCGACGCATCGCCGGAGGTACGGGCGCGGGGCAGCGCGCGCTGGGTGAGCGCGTGCGCGGTCAGCACCCGGCGGTTGCGGCCGAGGCTCGGGGGCAGCACCAGATAGGCGAGCCGGACGAGCCGCGGGTAGTGCTCGACGAGAGCGGCCTCGGCCTGCTCGACGTCGACGACCGGTCCGGAGGAGGTGGGTGCGGGGCGCGGGGCGACATCCTGTGACTGCACGTTCAGCAAAACGAGCGAATCGTTGGATGGTCACCTGCCCCGCGCCGGTGCCCCGGGCGTTACGCCTCCGGCTCCACGAGCAGGCGCGCGTAGTTCGCCATCGACCGCTGGTAGCGCGGCAGATGGGGGGCGAGGGCGCCGAGGACGAGGGAGAGGCCCTCGCGGTCGCGGCCGAGGCTGGACAGGCACAGCGCCAGGCAGCCGCGTACGGCGTCGTCCAACTCGTCGGAGGGGCCGTCGAGTTCGGGTGTGAGGAGCTTGACGCCCTCCTCCGGCTGCCCGATGTTCCGCAGCGAGCTGGAGAGCTGGATCTTGGCGCGGCGGCCCTTGTACCCGCTCAGCCCGCGCGCCAGCGCCTCCCGGTACAGCGGCACGGCCTTGTCCGAGTGGCCCGTGGAGTCCCAGGCGCAGGCCTGCTCGAACGGCCCGAAGGGGCTGTCGGCGGGCAGCTCGGCGACGAGCGCGTCGATCACCGCGCGGAAGTCCGCCCCGGTCTCCTCGGTGTAGTCGTCGTAGGTGGCCCAGGCGGCCTCGATGCGCTCTTCCCAGTTATTCGTGATCACCGGCCCACTCTCGCACAGGTGTACCCGTGGCGGTATCGGGTTTGCGGGCGATTGAGCGCGGGGCGCGTGGCAGCCGTATCGAAGGAGGGGCCCCTGTCGGGGGCTCTCGGTGGCATGGCCGCCGACAGGTACCGGAGGAACGTATGAGGTTGACGCGCGAGAAGCTCGCGGCCGGGGCCGCCGTGGCCCTGCTGGCGCTGACCGGCTGCGGCGGGTCGGGCGACAACGGGGGCCACAGCGGCCACGCGGACAGCAAGAACGCCGCGGCCGAGGTCCCGGCGACGGCGACCGGCAGCCTGGAGGAACTGGCCGCCGAGGCGAAGTGCAAGCCGGACATCCAGACGGACGCCGACGAGATCCGGCAGGGCGTCTGCAAGGTGGGCGGCGGCAAGTTCATCCTCGCCACCTTCGCCACCGACCGCGGCCAGCGGGAGTGGCTCAACGCGGCCAAGGACTACGGCGGGTCGTACCTCGTCGGCGCCAAGTGGGTCGCCGTCGGCGACGCCAAGACGGTCGGCACGCTGCGCGGCCAGCTCGGCGGGACCGTCGAGGAGGGGGCCTCGCACCACTCGGGGAGCAGTGGTGGTGGGGGAGACGAGACCGCGCACTCCGGTCACCACACCGGCTGACCGCGCAGGATCGGGGGAGTACTCGCCCGGGCCGGACCGGCGGGATCGGCCGGACCGGGCGAGTACTCGGCAGAGAAGAAGGCCGGCGGTGGAATTCCACCGCCGGCCTTCTCATGTGTCCGCCGGTCCTCTCAGAGCGTCACCTGCAACGCTGGCCGTTGTTGATGCAGTTGACCACCTTGTTCATCGTGTTCACGTCGAAGACGTTGATGAAGTCGTCGTGGTCGGTCGCGGCCTTGTGCAGCTGCTCCGGGAAACCGTCCACCGCGTAGGCGTTCTTGAGCTGCCCGTTCTGGATGGTCGGGGCCGGCACGTTGTACACCAGGCGCATGGTCAGCTGCGGAATGGCCTTGAAGCCATTGGCGCAGTTGCCCTGGGCGTCGGCGAATGCCACGTGCGTACGGTGGTTCGCGCTGTCGATGTTCTGCCCGTCCCAGCAGCTCTGGAACTTGAACGAGCGCACCACGCTGCTGCCCTGGGGGCAGATCGGGTACTGCGTCGTCAGCTGCACCTTGTTCTCGAAGCCGGTGCAGCTCCAGTGGGCGTTGGCGTTCGCGAGGCCGTTGGTCGTGGTCTTCGCGTCACCGGTGATGATCCGCAGGAACTTCGGCATCGCGACGACCTTGCTCTTCGCGTTGCCGACGAACTTGATCTGCGCCTGCTTGACCTGCTGGATCTTGCCGACGTTGCCTTCCTTGCCACCGCCGTCGTTGTTCTGGTCGAAGTCCTGCGTACCGTTCTGGATACGCACGACCGGCCAGTAGTACGACGACTTGTCGCCCTGGTTCGAGCAGCTGGTCTGGGCCGCGGCGAACGTGTTGTTGTTGGCGAAGGCGTCGTTCGACTGGTTGCCGACGTAGTCGTGCAGGTGGTGCGCGCCGTTGGTGACACCGGGCGCCACGATCACGTTGTCGGTGTTGAACTTCTTGTTGGCGTTCACACCGCAGGAACTCGTGAACGTGCCGGCCGAACCACCGGCCTGGGTCCGGGCCTTCTGGGGGACATTCGCCTGGACCTTCGTGATGTCCACGAAGTCGGCGGCGACGGGACCGTTTCCGGCCTGCCCGCCGTTTCCGGTCTGCTGGCCGCCGTTGCCGCCTTGCTGGCCGCCCTGCTGCCCGCCGTTGCCGGCCGTGGCCGTCGCGCTCGGAGCCGCGGTCGCTCCGCCGTTGTTGTTCTGGCCGTTCTGGCCGTTCTGGTTGTTCTGGCCGCCTCCGGCGTTGGTCTGGGCCTGGTCGGCGGTGGTCCCGGTACAGGCGGCGAGACCGTCGATCGCGCCCGGGGCGGTGGCGCCGACACGGTTGAAGTCGATCTTGATCCGGCCGATCACCGCGGTCCGCTTGTCCTTCAGCGGGCCGAGGATGGCGTTCTGGACGAAGCCCGCGTCATTGGCCTGCGCCTGACGCGACGAGGCCAGCCGGGCGTACGCCTCGGTGATCTGCTTGTCGAGAGTCGCCAGTTCGGTGTCGACGTTCGCCTTCGCCCCGTTCGGCACGCTGGTCAGCTGCTGACCGACGTCCGGGCAGGTGATCGTGGCAACCTGAGCGGCGGCGGCCTTGGTGCTGTTCTGCGTCGAGTTCTCCTCGTGCGCCGAAGCATAGAAATTCGCCCAGATCAGCCCGCCCCCGCCGAGTGCTAGTGCCGCCGACGCGGCGATGGCCTTGTTGGCCATTGATGAACGGCGTTTGCGTGTGTTGCGTCCCATGGAACTCCTCTGACTTCCTTGCGGGGCATCGAGGCGCCCGACAGGAGTGAAGCGGCTCCGTTCCATACGCAGGGGGCGCGTGAGGCGTTCAGAGGCCCTCGAAAAACTTGGAAGTTCCTGTGGTCAATTCCGGCACAATGGGCCCAGAAGCCCGCGTTTTCCCGGGAGTTGATCTCCCGCGGAAGGTTTATCGGCGACTTTTGACTGAAATTCAGTGGCTGCCCTGGTCCAAATAGGCCAGCACCGCCAGCACCCGTCGGTTGTCGTCGTCCGAGACCTCCAGGCCCAGCTTCGCGAAGATGTTGGACGTGTGCTTCGCGATCGCCCGTTCCGTGACCACCAGTTGGGCCGCGATCGCCGCGTTCGAGCGGCCCTGCGCCATCAGTTCGAGCACCTCCAGCTCGCGCGGAGTGATCCGGCTCAGCGGCTGGTCGGTGGTGGAGCGGCGCGACAGCAGCTGCTGGATCACCTGCGGGTCCATCGCCGTGCCGCCCGCCGCGACCCGCCGTACGGCGTCGATGAACTGCTCCGCGTCGAACACCCGGTCCTTGAGCAGATAGCCCACTCCGCCCGCACCGTCCGCGAGCAACTCCCGTGCGTACAACTGCTCCACGTGCTGCGACAGCACCAGCACCGGCAGCCCCGGTCTGTCCCGGCGGGCCTGCAACGCGCACTGCAGCCCCTCGTCGGTGTGCGAGGGCGGCAGCCGTACGTCGACGACGGCGACGTCCGGCGCGTGCTCGGCGAGCGCCCGGGTGAGCTCGGGTCCGCTCTCCACGGCTGCCGCGATCTCGAAGTCGTACGCTTCGAGCATCCGCACCAGGCCGTCGCGCAGCAGGAAGAGGTCTTCGGCTAGGACAACGCGCAAGGGATCTCCATGGTGACCATGGTGGGACCGCCCGCGGGGCTGCTGACGGCCAGTACGCCGTCGAATGTACCCAGTCGCCGCTCCACCCCGGTCAGCCCGGACCCCGCGCCGACGCGAGCGCCTCCTCCGCCGTTGTCGGTGACCGTGATCCGCAGCCTGCCGTCCGCGTGGTGCAGGTCCACCCAGAGGCGGTCGGCGCCGGAGTGCTTCACGGCGTTGGTGAGCAGCTCGCTCACGGCGAAGTACGCCGCGGACTCGACGGGGGCGTCCGCGCGACCCTCCGGAAAGTCCACACTCACCTCGCTCGGCAGCGGCAGTCGTAGCGCCAACGCCCGTACGGCGTCGCCGAGTCCGCGCTCCGCGAGCACCGGCGGGTGGATGCCGCGCACCAGGTCCCGCAGCTCGGTGAGCGCCTCGGCGGACGACTCCCGGGCCCGGACGAGGAGTTCCTTCGCCTTCGCGGGATTCTTCTCCAACAGCGCCTCGATCGTCCCCAGGTCCATGCCCATCGCCACGAGCCGCGCCTGCGCGCCGTCGTGCAAGTCCCGCTCGATGCGGCGCAGTTCGGCCGCGGAGGTGTCCACCGCGTCGCGCCGGGTCTCCGTCAGTACCCGGACGCGCTCGGCCAGTTCGCCCTGGCCCGGGGCGAGGACGGCGCGGGTGAGGAGGAAGTGGAGGCGCAGGAGGTGCGGGGTGAGGTAGTAGGAGGCGACGAGGAGTACGGCGCCGAGGGCACCCGCGAGGAGCGCCGAGCCCTGCCCCGAGATGGGCACGAAGCCGTACCACCAGCCGACGTGGGTGCCGTCCGTGAAGACCCGCCACAGGCCGAGCGCCAGGGCGAAGCCCTCCAGGGGGTAGCAGAGGAGGGCGGCGGGGAGCAGCGCGGTGACGAATCCCGCGGTCATGTCGATCGGCAGCCAGCCGAGGTCTCGCCAGGTCGCGTGGTCGCCGAGCATGTGAAAGCAGCGGGTCCAGGGGTTGGCGCCGTTCGGCATCGGGCGGTACGCGGACGGGATCCGCACCCCGTACCACTCCGCGGCGACGGCTCGCCGCCAGTTCGCGAAGCCGCGCACGCCGGTCAGCACCCAGGGGGTGGTGACGATGCCGATGCCCAGGGGGACGAGCACGATGGACACGACAGCCGACACGAACAGCGTGATGGACCCGGCCAGCCCCACGATGGCGACCGCGAGTCCCCGCCCTCCGGCCAGTCCCGCACTCCGCCATCTGTCCCACGTCATCTCCATGTCCCCAGTCTCACGGAACCGGGGGGTGGGGTCACGGGGGTGGGCACCCGGGTGGGGGTGGTGGTAGGCCCCTTTTGCTGGCGTGTCCGCCGTTCTCTGGCGCGGGCGCCGTTCGCAGTGGGGTGCGGTGGGCGGGTCGGGGCGGTGCCGGTACGTCTTGCCCGTCGCCGCGTGGGCGTACTGCCCGGGGGTTGCATACGGCGGGACTTGGCGGGCGGTCTGCTACGCGACGGGCAGAGACGTACCGGCACGGCCCCTTCCGCCGGTGGGCGACTGCGGGTGCGTGGGGGTTCGCGTGGCGCCGGGTGGCTGGCGTAGCCGCTCAAGCTGCGGGCAATCGTGCCGCTAGGGGCGGCACGGGTGGGCGCAGCGGCGCCCCGTAAGCGCCGGGCTGCGCGACCCACCCCCGGCCAGCACCACCGCCGGGTGCGAAGGAAGAAGAGGGCGCCCGGGGTTTGCCCACCCACCCCGGGGGCCCAACAGCCAGGGGGCAGCCGCGGCTCACAGCCCCAAGAGCTTCGCCTCGACCGCAGGGTCGAGTCCCACCACCGGCCGGTCCGACCGCCGCGGCGCACCCCCGCTGAGCCCCCGAAGCCAGGCCCAGGTATCAGCAACCGTCTCCGACACAGCACGGCACCGGAGCCCCGCCCCGAGGGCCCAGGACACATCCGCCCGATGCATCGCATCGTGGTCGGCCCCCGGCGGCAGCCACACCGGCAACTGCACCCAGGCCTGGATCCCCGCATCCAGCACCACCGAAGGCTCCGTCCACCGCAGCTCGGCCTCCGCCCCGGTGGCCTCGACGCATGCGTCGAGGAGCTCCCCCATCGTCGTATGCCCCGAAGGGCTGATCAGGTTGTACGGCCCGCTCAACTCCCTCTCCACCGCCCCGAGGATCCACTCGGCGAGGTCGCGGACGTCGACGTACTGGAGGGGAAGATCGCGCGGCCCGGGCGCCAGCACCGGGCCGCCGCGCGCGATCCGGTTCAGCCACCACGGCAGCCGCCCGATGTCCTCGTGCGGTCCGAGGATCAGCCCGGCCCGGGCGATCAGCGAACGCTCGGAGCCGAAGGCGTCGAGGACCGCCAGCTCGCCGCCCCGCTTGTCGCGCGCGTAGTCGGTCTGCTCCGCGTCCGCGGACGCCCCCTCCACGAGAGGAGCGTCCTCGGTGTACCCGGCGGCCGCCGGCCACGCGTACACCGAGCAGCTCGACACGTACACATAGCGCGAGACCCGGCCGCTCAGCAGCCGCGCCGTGTCCCGCACGGCTCGCGGCGCCGCCGACCAGGTGTCGACGACGACATCCCACTCACCGTCGGCGAGCGCCCCGAGCCCGTCCGGCGTGGTGCGGTCGCCGAGCAACGACCGTACGCCCGCCGGAGGTTCGTGCCGCCCGCGGTGGAAGACGGTCACGTCCCAGCCCCGGGCGACGGCCGTCTCCACGACGACACGCCCCACGAATCCCGTACCGCCCAGCATCAGAAGTCTCATACGCCGACTCTGCCCGGACGCCGGGCCGCACGGAACGGAGTTCTGCTGACAGGCGATCCGCCGCCCGCGGCGGCGGGACGGTCAGCGGCCGGTCGGCGGTGCGTACTTGTAGCCGACCCGCCGCACCGTCTGGATCGCCTGCCGGTGCTGCGCCCCGAGCTTGCGCCGCAGCCGCGCGACATGGACGTCCACGGTCCGTCCGTCGCCCACGTGCCCGTAACCCCACACCGTGGTGACCAGCTGGTCCCGGGTGTGCACCCGGTGCGGGTTCGCGACGAGGTGCGCGAGGAGCTCGAACTCCAGGTAGGTGAGGTCGAGCGGCTGACCGTCGACCCGGGCGGTGCGCCGCACGGTGTCGATGTGCACGAGTGCGTCGTCGCCGGCTTCCTGCGACGGCTTCGCCGTCTCGGGCTGGTCGGGCACGGCGGTCGGCAGCAGAGGCTGCTGGTCGGCCGGTACGAGCACCAGGTAGCCGATCATCGGCGGCCGGCCCGGCAGCACGGGCAGGGTGTGCGGGGGCGCGGGCAGCCAGGTGGCGCCCGGCGGAAGGAAGTCGGCGACGTCCACGACCTCGTCCCGGTCCACGGCACGCAGTCGATGGCGTCCGGAGGTGGCCGGGGCAGCGGGGGCGGGAGCAGTCGCGACGGACGAGAAGGAACGGGTGTTCGCCATGAGAGGTCAGCTCTTTCGCGCGAGGAGTTCGTCGGGAAGGCCGACGACCGCGAGTTCGTGGTCGGGGTCGTCGAGGACGTACGTCGTGCGCGCGGGCCGAAGGCCGTGGGGTGTACGGCTTTAGAGGGCCGGCGCGTTCATCGCGCGACAACACACCCGGTCGAAGTCGTGGTGCTGACGGGAAGGCCAGAACGGCTCGAGGTCATGGCGACCCGTCGCGGTGCGGTTCTGGAAGCTGGCCATGGGCCCATTGAAGCAGAATCCGGAGCCGCGCAGGAGGGTCCTCTCACTGGTCGGACGCTTCCTCGGCCGGAAAATGGCGCTGGGCACCCCTACCCGACCAGCCGTTTCCGCCATGTCAGCGGTGTGACGTCGATGGCCTTGTCCGGGGAGCCGTCCCACTCCGTGGACAGTCCGGCCGCGCCGAGGGCGGCGACGACCTCGTGCCCGACAGCCGTCGTGGTCTCCGAGGATCCGTCGAACCCGCCGTAGTACAACGACAGTCCGTGCCCGGAGGCGGCGCCCTCGGTGCTCTGCCGGTGGAAGAAGACGAACCCGCGGGCGCCCTCGCGCTCACCGCCTATCTCGGACGTCCCGCAGCCGCGGCAGCAGGTGAAGTGCTCGCGCGCGGTGATGCCCTGGGCGTCCAGGGCGGTGAAGGCGCGGGTGAGCCGCTCGGGGTCGGTGGTCCCCGTCCAGGTCTCCTGCTCGGCGACGCGCTCCAGCCACAGCCGGTCCACGAGTTGCCGGGCCTGCGGCCTGGACACGGGGCGCACATCACCGTCGACGAGAAAGTCCTCGGCGGCCTCGGCCAGTTCCGCGCGGGTGTCGTAGCCGGAGCGCACCCACTGCCGTACCTGCTCCTCGAGTTCCTCCCGCACGTCGTCGGGCAGCTCGGGGACCTCTTCCCGGGCGGTGTCGAGCACCTCCCAGTCGATCCCGGCGTCCCAGCCGTCCTCCTTGCGCACCCAGCCCACCAGGGCGTCCGCGACCCGGCCGGAGTCATCGAGATCGGTCCCGAAGAACAGCTCACGACTGTCCCGGTACTCCAGGCGGTAGTCACCGGCGCCGCCGCTCTCGTGCCACACCTGGACGAAGACATCCGGGATGTCCGGTATCCGCTGCACGACCAGATAGCGGTCGCCCTCACCGCCGATCCGGTGCACCAGCTCCCGCAGCGCCCGCGCCGAAATCCGCGCGTGCGTCTGCCAGTTCTCCGTCTTGACCTTGATGGCGAGGGCGTCGTCGTTGTCCATGGATCAAGACTGGCATGCCCCACTGACAACGCGAGGGGCGCCCACCGGCAACGCGAGAGGGCGCCCACCGCGACGGTGGACGCCCTCTCTCACAGCAGGATGAATCAGACCTGGCCGGCCTTCTCCAGCGCGGCGCAGCAGGTGTCGACGATCAGCCGCGTCACGACGTACGGGTCGACGTTGGCGTTCGGGCGGCGGTCCTCGATGTAGCCCTTGCCGTCCTTCTCGACCTGCCACGGGATACGGACCGAGGCGCCGCGGTTGGAGACGCCGTACGAGTACTCGTTCCACGGGGCGGTCTCGTGCAGGCCCGTCAGGCGGTCGTCGATGCCGGCGCCGTAGTTCTTGACGTGGTCCATGGGCTTGGAGCCCTCGCCGAGCGACTCGCACGCGGTGATGATCGCGTCGTAGCCCTCGCGCATCGCCTTCGTGGAGAAGTTGGTGTGCGCGCCCGCGCCGTTCCAGTCGCCCTTCACCGGCTTCGGGTCCAGCGTCGCGGAGACGCCGAAGTCCTCGGCGGTGCGGTACAGCAGCCAGCGCGCGACCCACAGCTGGTCGGAGACCTCCAGCGGAGAGAGCGGGCCGACCTGGAACTCCCACTGGCCGGGCATGACCTCGGCGTTGATGCCGGAGATGCCCAGACCCGCCTTGAGACAGTTCTCCAGGTGCGCCTCGACGACGTCACGGCCGAAGATCTCGTCCGAGCCGACGCCGCAGTAGTAGCCGCCCTGTGCGGCCGGGAAGCCGCCCTCGGGGAAGCCGAGCGGGCGCGCGCCCTTGAAGAAGGTGTACTCCTGCTCGATGCCGAAGATCGGCTCCTGGGCGCCGAACCTCTCCTCGACCTCGGCCAGCGCGGCACGCGTGTTGGACTCGTGCGGCGTCATGTCGATGTTGAGGACCTCGCACATGACGAGGACGTCGTCGCCGCCGCGGATCGGGTCCGGGTAGACGGCGACGGGCTTGAGTACGCGGTCGGAAGCGTGACCCTCGGCCTGGTTCGTGGAGGACCCGTCGAAGCCCCAGATCGGCAGGTCGGCACCCTTGGCGTCGTCGGCCAGTATCTTCGTCTTCGAACGGAGCTTGGCCGTCGGCTCGGTGCCGTCGATCCAGATGTACTCAGCCTTGAAGGTCACGGGCCACATCCTTCGGGGGTGGGTCTAGGCGCACTTGCGGGTGCTGCGGCGCTGCGGCACTGGGGCGCCGCCGGGGTTGCCCGCAGCCTGCCAACAGGCGATTTCCCGGTCATTGCTCGAATGTGAACCCCGCGTTACGTGGTGCCCGTGTGCTGCGGCTCACTCACTGAGAGCGTGCGCCGCCGTGTTCGCGCTGTGCGAAGAACCCGTTCGCAGTTGCAGAGCCCTGGGCGGCGCGTCGGCCCGCGTCCGCGCACGTCCGCTCGTATGCGATGGGGTTGGGCGGACCGGCACGGGTCAGGAGCGGCTCATTCGCCCGCGCCGCCGGAGGCCGCGGCCTCCCGTACGCCCGTCAGGAAGCCGCGCACCGCCGCCAGCTCCCGCTCGTCGTACCCCTGGAGCAGTTCCAGGGACCGGCCGATCAGCGGCCCGAAGAAGTCCCACCCCAGCGCGACCGCCCGCTCGTCGACCTCGACGAGCACCCGTCGCCGGTCCCGCTCGTCCCGTACGCGCCGCACATGCCCGAGCCGCTCCAGCCGGTCGACCAGCGCCGTGGTCCCGGCCGAGTTGATCCCGAGGAGCGAGCCGAGCCGCCCGGCCGTCATCTCCGTGCCGTCCCGGGCGGCGTCCATGAGCGCGATCAGAGCCCGTACGTCGGTGGGGTGCATGCCGTTGAGCTGTGCGAACCGGGCGCTGTGCAGACCGAGTTCGACGGCCGCCGCGCGCAGCAGATGGACGATCTCCATCCGCGCTTCCTGCTGCGGTTCCTGGTCAGGCATCCCCGGTCTCCTCTATTGTCTCGTCCATCGAGTATCTCGCTGAACGAGATAATAGAAAGGGAGGGTCCATGAGCGTGAGCGGGACGTACGACATGGCGGGCTTCCGGACGGCGTACGACAAGGTCATGGCCGGGTGGCCCGCGGACCGGGAGGCGGTGACGGTCCCGACCCCGTTCGGCGCGACGCACGTGAATGTGTGCGGTCCGCACGACGGGCCCCCGCTCCTGCTCCTGCCCGGCGGCGACGGCGGGACCTCGGCCTCCTGGTCCGCGCAGGCCACCGACCTCGCCCGCACGCACCGCGTCCACGCCGTCGACCTGATCGGCCGCCCGGGCCGGAGCATCCCGTCCGCCGACCACCCCCTCCGTACGGTGGCCGACCTGACGGCGTGGCTGGACGCGCTGCTCGACGGCCTCGGTGTCGGCGCTGTCGACGTGGGCGGGCACTCGTACGGCGGCTGGATCGCGCTCCACTACGCACTGCGCGCACCCGCCCGGGTACGCCGCCTGTTCCTCCTCGATCCGACCGGATGCTTCGCCGGATTCAAGACGGCGTACCTGATGCGGGCCCTGCCGGTGCTGCTGCGGCCCTCGTCCGGACGGGTCCGCGCCTTCCTGGAGTGGGAGACCGGGGGAGTACCCCTGGACCCCGACTGGCTCCGGCTCCAGGAGGCGGCCGCCGGCTTTCCTACCGTGAAGCCGGTGACCGGTCCGCGACCGGCGCCCGACGCGCTGCGCACCCTCGACGTGCCGGTCCTGCTGCTCCTGGCCGGAAACAGCAGGACCCATGACTCCCGTCGCGTGGCGGCCCGGGCGGCCGGGATGCTGCCGCGAGCAGAGATCGACATCCTGCCGGACGCCTCCCACCACTCACTGCCGCACACCGTGCCGCCCGGCCTCAACCGCCGCGTGGCGGACTTTCTGGCCCGGTGAGCGCCGGCCCGGTGAGCGTCACCCCACCTTCTGGATCAGGGCCCGGCGGATCAGGAACTTGCCGGGTTCCCGGACCTGCTCGAAGGCCGCGTTGTTGAGCAGGGCGCAGCTTCCGGAGGTCGAGGTGACCTCGACCGTGGTGGACTTGTTGTTGTCCAGGTTGGTGACCCGCAGCTTCGTCCCCTTGGGGAACTGGTTGCTGGACGCGGCCGGGGCGCCGCCCTCGCCGGAGAGGGTGACGGTCGACCCGGCACACACCTGCTGACCGCTCGCGGCACCGCCACCGCCACCGGTGTTGCCCTTGCCGATTCCGTTGTTCGCGGGAGCGGTCTGTGCCGGAGCCGTCTGTGCGGGCGCCGTCTGTGCAGGTGCCGTCGTCGCGGGCTGCGTGGCCTGGGAGTCCTGAGCCGACTCCCCAACCGCGCACCCGGACGCCTTCTGCTGCACCTTGATCTGGGCGATGACCGCCTCGCGGTTGGCGATCCGCGCCGGTGACTGGGCGTCGGGCGTGGCCCGCTGGCCGTCGATGAACTTCTGGTTGTTGCCGAGCGCGGTGGCCAGCCCCAGGCAGACGTTCGAATCCTGCGCGCTCTTCGTGACCGGTGCCGCATTCGAGGTGGCCGCCATGGCGAACGCACCACCACCGGCCACCGCCGCGGCACTGACCAGCAGCGCGAGCTTCTTCTTGGGACCGAGAGTTCTCCTACGCGACATGCGCGCCTCCTGTCCCCGGCCGCCACCGTTGGCGGCCGGACGCGTTCTGTACGCCGCTATGTACGAGATACCGAACGGAGTTACTCAGGAGTTGCAGGGGTCGCTCAAGTAACGTAGGTCACACGGGAGTTGATGATCACCGGGATGGTGGGCGACCGATTTCCCCGTCTATCGGGACATGGCATCCCGTACGGCGTCCTCCGTGCGGGCCACGACCGCCGTACCGTCCTCCGCGGTGATGATCGGCCGCTGGATCAGCTTCGGGTGCTCGGCCAGTGCCCGCACCCACCGCTCGCGCGAACCGGCGTCCCGCGCCCACTCCTTGAGCCCGAGCTCCTTGGCGACGGCTTCCTGGGTCCGGGTGATGTCCCACGGCTCAAGCCCGAGCCGCTCCAGTACTTCCCGAATCTCGGCCTCGCTCGGCACGTCCTCCAGGTACCGGCGCACCGTGTACTCGGCGCCTTCCGCATCCAGCAGGCTGATGGCGCTCCGGCACTTCGAACAGGCCGGATTGATCCAGATCTCCATGCCGCCCACGGTACGCGAGCCACCCCTTCCTGCCCGTGTCACGGCCGCGGCCGCTCGGACTTGCCGCTCGTGCGCGCCGAGGCGTGGGAACGCCGGTCCCGCCGGGCTCGCCCGCCGCCTCTGTTCGATTCCGTCGCCGCCTCACGCGCATCTCCCGGAACTGGTGTGACAGGGTGTCAATCTCCCTGCTCACCAGGAAGTTTCGTGGCCTCGGCGGGCTCTGTGAATGTCAGTGGCAGCCAGTAAACTGGAAGCAGTGTTCGAGGGTGTCGCCGGGAGGTCCGGACGGTGCCCTGACCGCGACAGGAGGATGCCTGTGCCCGCTGCCGCACTGAAGCCGCTGCCCACCCAGTCCACGTCCAAGAGGGCGGTCCTGCTGGACCTGCCGTACGACCCGGTGGAGAAGCGTCCGCTGCCGCCGGGGCGTCCCCGCGAGTGGTACGTCACGCACAACCGGCGCTTGAAGGCGATGCGCCTCGCCATCGCTCTGCTTGATTCCGGGGTGTACGTGCCCCATCAGGCCCGCAACGAGACGATACGCAGCGCCGCCGAGCTCATCGGTGTCCATCCGCCGTCGGACACCACGTGCCACATGGTGCGGGCGCTGATGCGGTACTCGCGTTGACGCATCGGTGCCGGGTGCCCCGCCGAAGGGCGGGGCACCCGGCACCAGGGTGCGCGGCGAGAAGACCTCAGGGTGACGCCAACTCCCGTTCCAGCGGCGTGCGGAAGCGGGGAGTGATCCGGGCGGGGCCGACCCAGGAGTGGAGTCGGGACGCCTCCGCCGTGATGGCCGCCAGGGCTTCCTTGCCGACCCCGTCGGAGTCCAGCACCCGCCACACGATCTCCCCGTCAGGGCGTTGCGCCCAGCCCCCGACCACCCGCCCGTCCCACCACACCGTCGGCCCCACGTTCCCGCTGCGGTCGAACAACGCATCCCGCATCGAGGGTGCCAGGAACCAGTCCCGGTCCTGCCAGCCCATGGCCGTCGGGTCGAGGCCGGGCAGCAGTGCGGCCCAGGGCCCGGCGGGCTCCGCGACCGGATCGGCGTCGTCGGCCGCGACGTACCCCGTCACCCCGTCGTCGAGCGACACGGCCACCGCCCCCACGGCGGTCAGCGCGCGCCGTACGTCCGTGACCTTCCACCCCGTCCACCACTTCAGGTCGGCCTCCGTGGCGGGCCCGCACGCCGTCAGCCACCGCCGCAGCAGCTCCGACTGGGCCTCGGCGGTCGGGAGTTCGGGATGCGGGGGCGCGACCGCCCATCGGAACTGGGTCGACGTCCACGACCCGAGCGGACGCCCCCGCACGACCCGCCCCTCGGCGCCGAGCACCCGCATCAGCCGTGACGACACGGTCTGCGGGCTCTCGTAGCTCTTGCCGGCGCCGTACGTGAACTGCTCCCTCAACCGCGGTTCGTCCTCGGTGAGTTCGTTCACCGTGGCCTGCCCGCGCCGGGCCAGCGCGGCGAGCGCGGACGCCTCCACCTCCGCGAGCCACTCCGGGGTCAGCCGCCCACCGCTGCCGCTCACCATGTTCTTCACCAGCCCGGCACGGGCCTTCGCGGCGATGGCGAGCCCCGTCGACGCGTGCACCACGGCGGCCAGCTCCGTCGGGAAGACGAACACCGTGTGCCGCATGCCGTGCATCCGCACCAGCGTCCGGTCCTCGTAGAGTGCCCGCTCGACCTCCGCCACGGTCTTCCCGGGCTCGGCGAGCCGCGCGCCCACCGCCAGGTACACCGTCGCCGGATCGGTTCCGTGCAACGCGACCAGCGACGCGGCGACGTCCTCGGGACCGGCCGCCCGCGCCGCCCCCGCGAGTCGCTGGCGCAGCCCCAGCCGGGCCCGCCGCTCCGCCACCCCGACGTACCGCTGCTTCCCGCTCACGCCACCTCTCCCACCTCAGTCCGCCCCGCCCGCTCCGTCACCCGATCGCCGTACCCGGCATGCGCACCACCCACCCCACCACATTGACTGACACGACCAGGGAAGGGCGGTATCGGCGGCAGAGGCAGGAACCCGATGGCGAAACAAGATCGGCAACACCCGGACCTCACCCCATGACCACCCCTGCCGACCGGGCCGCCCAGGGAAGGGCCGCCCGCAAACGCGTCCCCCGCTCCGAGCACGCGACCTGGATCCCCGCCGCCGACCGCCCCGACCCCGTCGCCGTACTGGAACGGCAGGGCAGGGACCGCCTCCCGGAGCTGCTGCCGATCCGGTACGGGCGGATGGGCGCGTCCCCGTTCGCCTTCCTGCGCGGAGCCGCCGCCGTCATGGCCGCGGACCTCGCCGCGCAGCCGCACACGGGCCTGACGGTGCAGCTCTGCGGCGACGCGCATCTCCTCAACTTCGGCCTGTACGCCTCCCCGGAACGCACGCTCCTCTTCGACCTCAACGACTTCGACGAGACACATCCGGGCCCGTTCGAGTGGGACGTCAAACGGCTCGCGGCCAGCGTCGCGGTGGCGGCGCGCGAGAACGGGCACGCCGAGACGCGGGTCCACCACGCGGCACTGGCGGCGGCGGCCGCGTACCGCACGAGCATGCGAAGGCTGGCCGCGCAGGGCGAACTGGCCGTCTGGTACGAGCGCATGGACGCCGACAGCCTGCTCCCGCTGGTCCGCGCCGGCCGCCACCGCCGACGCGTCGAGTCGACGCTCACCCGCGCCCGCCGCCGCACCAGCCTGCACGCGCTGGGCAAACTCACCGAGACCGTCGACGGCCGGCGCCGCATCGTCCGCGACCCGCCCCTGCTGGAACCGGCCGGAGCCCCCGACATGGCGGCGCTGCGCAAGATCTTCAGCGACTACCGCTCCACCCTCTCCGAGGAGCGCCGGCTGCTCCTGGACCGCTACCGCTTCGTGGACGCCGCCCGCAAGGTCGTCGGCGTCGGCAGCGTCGGCACCCGCTGTTTCATCGTGCTGCTCACCGGACGGGACGCGGACGACCCGCTGTTCCTGCAGATCAAGGAAGCGGGCAGATCCGTACTCGAGGAACATCTTCCGAGCGGCCCGTACGTCCATCCAGGGCATCGCGTCGTCGCAGGTCAGCGCCTGTTGCAGGCGGCGAGTGACATCTTCCTCGGGTGGATGACCGGGCCGCAGGGCCGGGCGTACTACTGGCGTCAGCTGCGCGACATGAAGGGCTCGGTGGACGTCGCGGGTATGACCCCCGACCGCCTTGTCCAGTACGCCCGGCTGTGCGGCACCGCCCTGGCCCGCGCGCACGCCCGCTCCGGCGACCGCATCGCCGTGGCCGCGTACCTGGGCGGTGCCGACACCTTCGAGCGCGCCCTCGCGGACTTCGCGCTGCGCTACGCCGACCGGAACGCCGCCGACCACGCGGCACTGGGCGCGGCGGTGGCGGCGGGCGTGGTGACGGCGGCGCCCGGCCTGTGAGCGGCTGGGGGAAGAGCCGACCTTCGTGAACCCCGTGGGCGGCGCTACGCTCTGTACATGAGCGCTGAAGCGTCCGACCCGGAGCAGCGGGAACAGTACGCGGTGGTGGCGCTCGCCTCCTCCGCAGGCGGCATCCGCGCACTGATCGAGGTGCTCGGCGCGCTCGACGCCGACCTCCCGGTGCCGGTGCTCGTCGTCCAGCACCTCGATCCGCGCCACAGCACGGTTCTCGCCGAGATCCTCGCCCGCCGCAGCCCGCTCAAGGTGAAGCTCGCGCAGGCCGGTGAACACGCCGGTCCGGGCACCGTCTACATCGCCCCGCCCAACCGCCACCTCCTGGTGGGCGCGGACGGCGTGCTGACCCTGTCCGACAGCGAACTCGTCCACTTCGTACGTCCCTCGGCCGACCTCCTCTTCGAGTCCGTCGCGGGCGCCTTCGGAGCACGTGCCATCGCCTGTGTCCTGACCGGCTCCGGCAGTGACGGATCGATGGGCGTGGACGCCGTGAAGTCGCGCGGCGGCACCGTCATCGTGCAGGACCCGGCGACGGCGGAGTTCAAGGGCATGCCGGAGGCAGCCGTGGGGACGCGGGCAGCGGACTTCGTGCTACCTCTGGACGAGATCCCCGCGGTGATCCGCGGACTGGTGGAGACGAAGGAACCATGAGGCGGCGATGAGCGACGCGCAGGAATTCGAGTCGGACGAGGGGCTGGAGGTTCTCCTCGGCTTTCTGCGGGACGCGCGCGGATTCGACTTCACCGGCTACAAGAGGTCCACGCTGGGACGGCGCATCCGTAAACGCATGGCGGAGGTGGGCGCACGCTCGTACGCCGACTACCGAGACCGTCTGGAGACCGACTCCGGCGAGTTCAACACGCTGTTCAACACCATCCTGATCAACGTCACCGCCCTCTTCCGCGACCCCGACGCCTGGACCTTCCTGCAGCGCGAGGTGGTGCCCGAGATCATCGCGCAGCGGGAGCCCGACGAGGAGATCCGGGTGTGGAGCGCGGGCTGCTCCAGCGGCGAGGAGGCGTACTCGCTGGCGATCATGTTCGCGGAGGCGCTCGGCATCGACGAGGCCGTGCACCGCGTCAAGATCTACGGCACGGACGTCGATGAGGAGGCCCTCAAGGAGGCCCGCTCCGGCCTGTACCCGGCCAAGGTCCTCGAAGCGCTCGCCCCGGAACTGCGTGACAAGTACTTCGAGCAGAACGGCAACCGGTTCGGCTTCCGCTCCGATCTGCGCCGCCGGGTCATCTTCGGCCGCCACGACATCACCCGCGACGCCCCGATCTCCCGGCTCGACCTGCTGGTGTGCCGCAACACGCTGATGTACTTCAACGTCGAGGCGCAGACCCAGATCGTCGACCGCTTCCACTTCGCACTGCGTGAGGGCCGCTTCCTCTTCCTCGGCAAGGCCGAGATGCTCCTCAACGACGCCGAGCGGTTCGACGTGGTCAGCATGGGGCAACGGGTCTTCCGGCGGCGGCCCGGCGGCGGCACACCGCCCTACCAGCCGACCACCGTGAAGATCAGAGGCGGCAGCGGAGCCGAACTGCAGACCGCGGCCCGCGCCCGGCAGCTGCGCGACCTGATCCTCGACGCGGTACCCAGCCCCACGGTCTCCGTCGACGCCGAGGGGCTCGTCATCCTCGTCAACAGCGCCGCCCGGGTCCAGTTCGGCCTCACCAACAACGACGTGGGCCGGCCCTTCCAGGACCTGGAGATCTCCTACCGGCCCGTGGAACTGCGCTCGCTGATCGAGCAGGCCACGCACGAGCGCCGCACCCTGCGCATCAACGGCGCCGAACGGCGCGTCGGCGAGGAGACCCAGTTCCTCGACGTCCTCATCCAGCCACTCGTCGGCGCCAACAGTCTGGCCGCCGCCACCAGCATCACGTTCACCGACGTCACCGTCCCGACCAACCTCAAGGCCGAGGTCAAGCGGGTGGGGGAGGACCTGGAGACGGCGTACGAGGAACTCCAGTCGACGAACGAGGAGTTGGAAACCACCAACGAGGAACTCCAGTCGACCAATGAGGAGTTGGAAACCACCAACGAGGAACTCCAGTCAACCAACGAAGAGCTGGAGACCACCAACGAGGAACTCCAGTCGACCAACGAGGAACTGGAGACGATGAACGACGAGATGCGGGTCCGCACCGAGGAGTTGGAGGAGACCCGCGCCTTCCTGGAGGGCGTCCTGGCCAGCGTCGGTGCCGGGGTCGTCGTCCTCGACCGGGAGCTGAGGGTCAAGAGCTGGAACCGCGGTGCCGTGGACCTGTGGGGCCTGCGCCCCGACGAGGTCGTCGACCAGCCCTTCTTCGGTCTGGACTTCGGTCTGCCGACCGAGCCACTGCGCGAGATGGTGCAGAAGTGCCTCGACACCGGCAAACGTGGTGCTCCCCTGTATCTGGCGGCGGTCACCCGGCTGGGCAAGACCGTCACATGCGCGGTGCTCTGCAGTCCCTTCGACGGTCACAACGGCGGGGTCGTCCTGCTGATGGAACAGAGCCGGAACCAGGGTTCCGGCTGACCCCGCGGGCGTACGATGCGGGCATGTACTCCGAGCGGGGTTCGTCGGACGTGGCGTCGGAAGTCCGACGGCGCGCCGCCCACGCACGTGAGCGCGCCGAACGCGAGCTGATCGCGGCCGCCCGCCAGGAAAGGCTGGCGGAGCGCACCGGACTGGCCCTGCACGAACGGCTCGCTCTGCTCCACCGCAGGTCGGCGAGGTGCCACAGCACCGCCGCCGAACTCCAGGAGTCGTACGCCCTGATGCTGGCACGCGGGGAGGACGGGCACGGAGCACCGCCCCGCTTCATGACCGGTGTCGCCGAGGCCTGCGGCACGAGCAGCGCGGCCCTCACCCTGGTCGGTGCCGACGACAGTCAGCTCGCGGTGGCCGCGTCCGACGAACCCGCGCGCGCCGCCCAGGAGCTGGAGTTCGTCCTGGGGGAGGGCCCGGCCAGGGACGCGGCGGCCCACTGCGCCATGGTGAGGGCGACCGGCGCGCGGTTGCGGGAGCGCTGGCCCGGCTATGCGGCGGCGCTCGTCGAGCTGGGGATCACCAAGGTGGTGGCCGTGCCGCTGCGGCTGCCGCAGCGGCAGAACTGCGTCGGCTCCCTGACCGTCTTCGACCCGAGGCCCTGCCCCACCCGCACCTTCGTCGATGTCGCCGACGCGCTCACCCGCGATGTACTCCTCGGCCCGCACGCCACTCCGGACCTGTACGGCGGAACGGACCACCATGCCGTCGTGCACCAGGCGGCGGGCGTGCTCTCCGTCCAGGCGGGGTGCCCGGTCCCGGACGCCCTGGAACTCATCAAGGCACGTGCCTTCAGCGCCGGCGAACCCGTCCACGAGGTGGCGGAGCGCATCGTGCGCCACGAGCTGCGTCTCGACTGACACTCGGTGCCGCCCACGCTCCGAGATAAGGGATCTTGATCCCGCTATCGGCGTTTCCCCGGGCGCCGGGAAGAGAGAAACCGAGTGACAGGGACCCGAACGTCTCAGAGCGGCAGAGATCCGAAAGGAGCGGGAACTTCATGACCACGCCCATGCACCAGCAGAGGCTGGCGCACGCGTTCGTCGAACTCGCCGGAAGCGCTGTCACCGATCCGAGCGCGCTGCTCGCGACGCTTGCCTCCTTCGGTCCACGACTGCTGGACAGCTGCGCGGCGACCGTGCTCTACATCTCGGACGAGCGAACCGGTCCGCAACTGACCGGAACCGACGAGGAGTTGGTACGCCTGGAGCGAGAGGCCACGGAGTGGGGCGAGGGGCCCGGGCGCGATGCCTGCCGCACCGGGCGACCGGTGCAGAGCAGTGCCCTCGGTGACGCCCGCGCCCAGCACGACTGGCCGCGCTACGCACCCAGAGCTCTGGACCTCGGCTACCGGCGGGTCGCCGCCCTTCCGCTCTCCGACGGCGCACAGGCGAACGAGACGCCGGGCGCGCTGATACTGCTCTTCGCCGCCGACGCCCCGCTGCCCGCCGACGTCCTGGCCCTGGCGCAGTCGCTCACCGACGCCACCGGATTCGCCCTGGCGCGCAACCGCGAACTCCGCGAGAGCCAGGCCCTCGCCGACCAGTTGGGGCAGGCCCTGACCAGCCGGGTCGTCATCGAACAGGCCAAGGGTGTGCTGGCCGCGAGCCTCTCGCTCTCCATGGACGAGGCCTTCGCCGTACTGCGCGGCCATGCCCGCTCGCACCAGCGACGCCTGCCGGACCTGGCACGGGAGGTGGTCGCGGGACGGCTGAGCCCGGAGATCTTCAACCCGTCCGGCGATCGAGCGCGACAGCTACGGCAAGGGTAGGGCGGAGGGGGCGAAAGAAGCCGTTACGGCAACCCCGCCCCCTCCTCCTCGACCTCTTCGAGAGTCTCGCTCACGGCCTCCCCGATCCCCGTGAGCACCGCGTCCACGAACCGCCTCCGGTCCTCGGCGTGATCGTGGAACCAGAGGCCCAACATGTGCTCCGCGCCCGGCAGGTCGAGCCGGGTGAAGCGGGCGCGGAGGGTGAGCGCGTGCGCCACGGCCGCGGTCACGGCGGGCGGGATGATGGCGTCGGTGCCCGGTACGGCGAGCACCGCGTGGCCCTCGTACGCACGCAGTACGTCAAGTGCGGGAGCCTTGCGCCAACTGTCCGGCGTACGGATGATCTCACTGAACCGCCCGTCGCCGTCACCGAATTCGACCGACCAGGCCTCCGCCCCGTACACGGCGGGCGCGCACAGCCCGAGTGCCGCCACGCGCTGCCCGTAGTGTCCGGCGAGGTCCGCCACGGTCTGGCCGCTCATGCTGAACCCGACCGGAATCAGCGGTGCACCGGCCGGGACCCGTGCGTCGATGACGGCGACGGCCTGCTCGAACCGCCTGCGCAGGCTCAACTCGCCCAGCGCGCCCGAGCTTTCGCCGTGCCCCGAGAAGTCGAAGGCGATGCCCCGGCAGCCGCGGGCGACGAAGTCCTGAAGCAGTGGGATCAGCCGTTCCTTGCTGCCGATGCCCGCGCCGTGCAGCAGCACGACGGTGGCCGCCCGGCCACCGTCGTCACCGCCGCTGTCCACCCCTCTGAGTAGTTCACCGTCGTGGACGTGCGCGAAGGAGAAGAGCTCACTCATACCCCTATTCACTCATGCCGCACCCGCCGTGCCCGCCGCGCGGAGCAGCGGTGCCCCGGGAAGGGGTGCCGCCCGGGGAAAACCAGGTGCGCCCGTTCGGGCCCCGTCCCTACGCTGAAGGAACGTTCCGGAGCTGCCCAGCACCGCTTTCCGCCGGACAGGCATCAGTTGGCGGTCCCGGGGCTACTCTCTACGCACCGATGGCCGTCGCCCCACCCCCAGCGCCCCGTCGGCACATCATCGACACCGACCATCCACGCTCCCAAGGAGTCCCGTCATGGGCACCTTGATCATTTCCGCGACCGTGATCCTCGTCCTCTTAGGGTTCAACAACCACGTCCTCTGGCTCGCGGCGGCCGCCCTGCTCTTCCTCTACACCCGCTACGGCCGCACCGGGGGAAGCAGCACGGCGGCGCCCTCGTCGGGCGGCGGAGGCATGTCGGGCTCGGGCTCGGGCTCGGGCCAGGCGATGCCCTCCAGCTACCGCGCGTACCGCGACCGCCGCGACCGGCAGGCCAGGTGGGAGCGCCGCTACCGCCGCGAGCGTCCCATGGAAGCCCGCCGCCAGGAGCGCAAGAACTAGGGCAGGCCGGAGCGCTTCACAGCCCCGGCGCGCCCCAGATGGGGAACCAGCGGCTCAGGTCCTGCTCGATCCGCAGGTCGTCGGCGAGCGCCGCCTTGACCTGCAGTTCGAGCGCGTTGTCCCGCCGCTGGTTCCCACCGGGCACCGGGGCGAAGGGGTAGAACGTGCCGCGCTTGTAGAGATAGACCAGCCCGAGCCGCTGCTCGCCGGCGGCGGCCGGGCCGGTCTCGAAGCCCGCCACCGAGCAGAGCAGCTGCGGCCCGAAGCCGCTGCCCTCCAGCGCGCTGTTGACCGCGTGCAGATCGCTGACCAGGGCGGGCAGGTCATCGGGCGCCCTGCGCGAGACCAGCCACGAGTACCCGTACTCGTCCCGGGCGACCTCCACCGGCGGCCCGGTCCGTCCGGCGTCCGCGTCGAGCAGCGCCTGCACCTCCCGGTGCGCCTCGGCGAAGGCCTGGCCCTCGACGCTCGCGAAGCACACCGCGCCCGTCCCCGTCGGCGTGAACCCGGCGGCGGCCTCCAGCGTCACCGCGGCCGACGGCAGCCCGAAGAGCCGGTCGAGGTCGGGCTGGGCGGGGCGGGTGCGGCCGAGCAGGATGTCCAGGAACCCCATGCTCAGCCGGCCTTCCCGGGCGCCGCCGCCTCGCCCAACTCGGCGGAGATGTGGGCGAGTTGATCGAGCCGCTGCTCCAGGCTCGGGTGGGTTGAGAAGAGCCGCTCGATGCCGGGCGTGCTGCCCAGCGCGGGTGTGAAGTAGAAGGCGTTGAAGGCCTGGGCCGTACGCAGGTCCTTCGTCGGGATCCGCGCGATGTCCCCGGTGACCTTGGTCAGCGCGGACGCCAGCGCCGAGGGCCGCCCGGTGAGCAGGGCCGCGGCCCGGTCCGCGGCCAGCTCGCGATACCGGGACAGCGCCCGGATCAGCAGGAAGCTGAGCGCGTACACGGCGGCCGAGACCGCCATCACGGCCATGAAGATCGCCATCGTGTTCTGGTCCTTGCGGCCCCGCCCGCCGAACAGCTGCGAGTAGAACGCGAACCGCACGATCAGTCCCGCGATCACCCCGAGGAACGACGCCACCGTGATCACGGCGACGTCCTTGTGCGCCACGTGCGACAGCTCGTGCGCGAGCACACCCTCCAGCTCGTCGGGCTCCAGCCGGCGCAGCAGCCCGGTGGTCACGCACAGCACCGCGTGATCGGCGTTGCGTCCGGTCGCGAACGCGTTCGGCATGTCCACGTCGGAGACGGCGACGAGCGGCTTCGGCATGTCGGCGACGGCACACAGCCGGTCGACGACACCGTGCAGCTGCTCGTACTCCTCCCGCTCCACGACCCGCCCGTGCATCGCGTACAGCGCGATCCGGTCCGAGAACCAGTACTGCCCGCCGAGGAACACCGCCGCGATCACCACGACCAGCACCCAGGACTTCAGCATCACGATCAACGCGGCGACGAAGGCCACGTACAGCAATCCGAGCAGGAACAGCGTGACCGTCATACGCGCGGTCAATCGCGGATCGCTCCGGAACCGGCTCTGCATCTGCACCACCCCGCGGTATCGCTCCGCAATCAGGCACTCGTCCCGATGTCCAGTGTGCACCTGCGCTCTCCCATGAACAGGCCCCGATCGACCCTAGGTGGAGCAAAAGGTCCCTGTGAGAAAGCTTGGAAAGCCTTGCCCGGAGCCTTCGGAAGAAATGCGGCGGGGCCGCCATCCGTGAGGATGGCGGCCCCGGCGAGGCGTGCGGGTCGGCTCACACGTCGAAGTACAGCTCGAACTCGTGCGGGTGCGGACGCAGCTGGAGCGGCGCGATCTCGTTGGTGCGCTTGTAGTCGATCCACGTCTCGATCAGGTCGGACGTGAAGACGTTGCCCGCGAGCAGGAACTCGTGGTCGCGCTCCAGCGAGTCGAGGACGGCCGGGAGCGAGGTCGGGACCTGGGCGACGCCCGCGTGCTCCTCGGGAGCCAGCTCGTAGAGGTCCTTGTCGATCGGCTCGGCCGGCTCGATCTTGTTCTTGATGCCGTCCAGGCCGGCCATCATCAGCGCCGAGAAGGCGAGGTAGGGGTTGCCGGAGGAGTCGGGCGCGCGGAACTCGACGCGCTTGGCCTTCGGGTTCGAGCCGGTGATCGGGATACGCATCGCCGCGGAGCGGTTGCGCTGCGAGTACACCAGGTTGACCGGGGCCTCGAAGCCGGGGACCAGACGGTGGTACGAGTTCACCGTCGGGTTGGTGAACGCGAGCAGCGACGGGGCGTGCTTGAGGATGCCGCCGATGTAGAAGCGGGCCATGTCCGACAGGCCCGCGTAACCGGCCTCGTCGTAGAACAGCGGGTCGCCGTTGGCCCACAGCGACTGGTGGACGTGCATGCCCGAGCCGTTGTCACCGAAGATCGGCTTCGGCATGAAGGTCGCGGTCTTGCCGTTGCGCCAGGCCACGTTCTTCACGATGTACTTGAAGAGCTGGAGGTCGTCGGCCGCGGCGAGCAGCGTGTTGAACTTGTAGTTGATCTCGGCCTGGCCGGCGGTGCCCACCTCGTGGTGCTGGCGCTCGACCTGGAGGCCGGACTTGGCCAGCTCCAGGGAGATCTCCGCACGCAGGTCGGCGAAGTGGTCGACCGGCGGGGTCGGGAAGTAGCCGCCCTTGTAGCGGACCTTGTAGCCGCGGTTGTCCTCGATCGCACCGGTGTTCCAGGCGCCGGCCTCGGAGTCGATGTGGTAGAAGGACTCGTTCTCGCGGGTCGCGAAGCGCACGCTGTCGAACACGTAGAACTCGGCCTCGGGGCCGAAGTACGCGGTGTCGGCGATGCCGGTCGACGCGAGGTAGGCCTCGGCCTTCTTCGCCACGTTGCGCGGGTCACGGGAGTACTGCTCGCCCGTGATCGGGTCGTGGATGAAGAAGTTGATGTTGACCGTCTTGTCGCGGCGGAAGGGGTCGACGCGCGCGGTGGACAGGTCGGCGCGGAGCGCCATGTCGGACTCGTGGATGGCCTGGAAGCCGCGGATCGAGGAGCCGTCGAAGGCCAGCTCCTCGGCCGGGTCGAAGGCCTCCGCCGGGATGGTGAAGTGCTGCATCACACCCGGCAGGTCGCAGAACCGGACGTCGACGAACTTGACGTCCTCGTCCGCGATGAACTTCTTGGCCTCGTCGGCGTTCTGGAACATCCAGCTCCTCCTACTCCCGCCCACAGTGGACCGGGGTGGTAGTTCGTTCGTGCGGCCAGTGCGGTGGCACACGCTGGACCCGACCATAGGGACGGGGGATTTCTCAAGCGTGACCCATTTGTTTCGCCCAAGTTAACCGGCTCGGGTTCCACACTAGTCCTCGCACACCCCGGCGGCTCGGGTGCATATACGGGCGCAGTACCGTGGACGGGTGGACAACAGGCAAGCAATCGGATCGTGGCTCTCCGGACCCCGCGCCGCCGCGGAGGACGCCGGAGTCGACTTCGGCTACCGGGGCGAGCAGCTCGGTCTGCCGGAGCAGGGGCCGGGCTCGATCGCCCGCCCGGGACGGCGCCTCGGTGCCCTCGTCGTCGACTGGGGCCTGTGCGTGCTGATTGCATCCCAGCTCATCACCCACGGCTACGACCAGACGGCCTCCAACTGGGCCCTGCTCATCTTCTTCGTCCTCGGCGTGCTCACCGTCGGCACGGTCGGCTTCACCCCGGGCAAGCGCCTCTTCGGCCTGCGGGTCGTCCCGGAGGGCGGCGGCCGGCTGAACCCGCTGCGCGCCCTGCTGCGCACCGTCCTGCTGTGCGTCGCCATCCCGGCCCTGATCTGGGACCGCGACGGCCGCGGCCTGCACGACCGCCTCGCCCGCACGATCGAGGTCCGGATCTGACTTTTCGCCTGCGACGGACTTTCTGTCTGCGACGGACTTTCTGTCTACGACGAAGGGGGCGCCCGGAGAGTGATCTCCGGGCGCCCCCTTTCTCGTAGGAGGGGAATCAGCGAGCCTTCGGGCCGCCGCGCGGCATCCGCATGCCCTTGGGCATCGGACCCTTCGGCAGCGGCATGTTGCTCATCAGGTCGCCCATCGCGCGCAGCCGGTCGTTGGTCGCGGTGACCTGCGGGCCGGCCAGGACACGGGGGAGCTTCAGCATCGTCGTGCGGAGCTTCTTGAGGTCCACCTGGCCCTCGCCCGAGCCGACGAGGATGTCGTGCACCGGCACGTCCGAGACGATCCGCGCCATCTTCTTCTTCTCCGCGGCCAGCAGGCCCTTCACCCGGTTCGGGTTGCCCTCGGCCACCAGCACGATGCCCGCCTTGCCGACGGCTCGGTGCACCACGTCCTGGCTGCGGTTCATCGCGACGGCCGGGGTCGTCGTCCAGCCTCGGCCGATGTTGTCGAGCACCGCCGCGGCGGCGCCCGGCTGGCCCTCCATCTGCCCGAAGGCGGCGCGCTCGGCCCTGCGTCCGAAGACGATCGCCGTCGCGAGGAAGGCGAGCAGAAGGCCGAGAATGCCCAGATAGACCGGGTGACCGATCAGGAAGCCGATCGCGAGGAAGACACCGAGGGTGACGATCGCGACAGCCCCGAGTGCAAGACCGATCTTGGTGTCGGCCTTGCGGGTCATCTTGTACGTGAGAGCGATCTGCTTGAGTCGCCCGGGGTTCGAGGCGTCCGCCGCGGTTTCCTTCTTCGCCATGCGAGGAAGTCTACGTGGCCCCACAAGCGCCGACGACGGCAGTGCCCGGGACGGCCCTCCCGGAAGGGGACCGGCTACGAATGCGCCGAGACGGCTTCCACCACGCGCTGAGCCTCGACCCGGTCCTTGGCCCGGCGGCGGTCCTCCAGGACGGACGTCCAGGCATTGCGGCGGGCGGTGCGCTGGCCACTGCTCATGAGCAGTGACTCGACGGCACGGAGTGCATCGGTGAACGACGGGATGGCTGTGGCGCGTACGGGCGCGGCCTGCATGATGGTGGTCCCCCCTCGGGATCCGGCGGCTCTGGCTATGGGTGTACGTGGCGTAAGACCAGGGTCACTGATTGGTGTTACCAGGGCGTGACCGACCGGTCAAACACCAATGAAGCCTTGATGCGGAGAGTCCAAACCCTGACGCGGCCCTGACACCCTCCCCATCTGCGAGGACGACCGAAACCGGGCTGAACGAGCCAGTGTTGAGGGGGAGTTGCTTGTGCGCCGATTCACACTCGGGCGGTGGCACTCAGTGCCACCGCCCGTGATCGTGCTTCAGGTGTACGACGCTTCGCAGCGCCTGCGATACGACGCCTCAGACCGCCTGCGACGCGATGTACGCGCCACGCTTCTCGATGGCCATTTGGTAGAGCCGGCCCGCGCGGTAGGAGGAGCGGACCAGCGGCCCGGACATCACGCCGGAGTAGCCAATCTGCTCGGCCTCCTCCTTCAGCTCCACGAACTCGGCCGGCTTCACCCAGCGCTCCACAGGGTGGTGGCGCGGGGTGGGCCGCAGGTACTGCGTGATCGTGATGAGCTCGCAGCCGGCGCCGTGCAGGTCCCGCAGCGCCTGGCTGATCTCCTCGCGCTCCTCGCCCATGCCCAGGATCAGGTTGGACTTCGTCACCAGTCCGGCCTCGCGGGCCTTGGTGATGACCTCGAGCGAACGCTCGTAGCGGAAGCCGGGGCGGATCCGCTTGAAGATGCGCGGCACGGTCTCGACGTTGTGCCCGAGGACCTCGGGGCGCGAGGAGAAGACCTCGGCCAGCTGGTCGGGCTCGGCGTTGAAGTCGGGGATGAGGAGCTCGACCTTGGTGTAGCCCTCTGCGCGCTCCGCCGTCATCGCGTGGATCTGGCGGACCGTCTCCGCGTACAGCCAGGCGCCGCCGTCCTCCAGGTCGTCACGCGCGACACCGGTGATCGTCGCGTAGTTCAGGTCCATCGTGACGACGGACTCACCCACGCGGCGGGGCTCGTCGCGGTCCAGCGCCTCGGGCTTGCCGGTGTCGATCTGGCAGAAGTCGCAGCGCCGGGTGCACTGGTCGCCACCGATGAGGAAGGTGGCCTCGCGGTCTTCCCAGCACTCGTAGATGTTGGGACAGCCCGCCTCCTGGCAGACCGTGTGCAGGCCCTCGCTCTTCACGAGGCTCTGCATCTTCGTGTACTCGGGACCCATTTTCGCCCGGGTCTTGATCCACTCGGGCTTGCGCTCGATGGGGGTCTGGGCGTTCCTGACCTCCAGGCGCAGCATCTTGCGTCCGTCGGGTGCGACTGCGGACACATCGGCTCCCTGTAACTTCGATTCGTCGGCGTACACCAGGGTACGCCCGTGCTGTTTCCGACCCTGCGTCTGGGCAACCTTCGGCTCCGGGGGTGCATTCCCCGCGCGCCGGAGGTCAGGCAGAGGCGCGCTCGATCTCGCGCGGCTTGAGATCCGCGTGCTCCAGGATGTCCCGCAGGTGCTTCTCGGCGACCGGCAGGACCTCGCCGATCGTGACGTCACGGCCCAGCTCGCCCGAGAGGGACGTCACACCCGCGTCGCGGATGCCGCACGGGATGATGCGGTCGAACCAGGCGTTGTCCGGGTTCACGTTCAGCGCGAAGCCGTGCATGGTGACGCCCTTGGCGACCCGGATGCCGATCGCGGCGATCTTGCGGTCCTCGCGGCGCTGGCCCGCGTTGGAGGGCGCGTACTCCGGGCCGTTCATCCGCGGGTCGAACTCGTCGTCCGTCAGCCGCGGGTCGAAGTCGAGGGAGAGTCCGCCCAGGGACGGCCGCTGCTCCACCGGATCCCCGAGCACCCACACCCCGCTGCGGCCCTCGACCCGCGAGGTCTCCAGGCCGAACTCCGCACACGTACGGATAAGAGCCTCTTCGAGACGCCGTACATGTGCTACGACGTCCACCGGACGCGGCAGCTTCTGGATCGGGTAGCCCACCAGCTGGCCCGGGCCGTGCCAGGTGATCTTGCCGCCGCGGTCCACGTCGATCACCGGCGTGCCGTCGAGCGGGCGTTCGTTGTCCGCGGTGCGACGGCCCGCCGTGTAGACCGGCGGGTGCTCCAGGAGCAGACAGGTGTCGGGCACCTCGTCCAGGAACCGGGCGGCGTGCACCCGGCGCTGCTCGTCCCACGCCTCCTGGTACTCCACGGCCTCGGCACCGAATCCCATGCGGACGAACCGCAGCTCACTCACGGCAAGCGCCTCCCTTGAAGCTTCCTCACGCACACGGCAGGCACGCGGTGCCTGCGTCAGGCACGTAACGCGCCCAAGCCACTGTACGTCCGGCCGATTCCCGTCAGCCCCGCGGCCAATCCTCACACGATCGGATGAATGAACGTCGAAATGTGCGATCGCCTGCTTACGCTCCGCTACATTCGCGCCGTTCACGAGGCCATAAGGGCTGCTCACTAGGCAATCCGGGCACCCACACGTGCCTGGAAGGCAGGAGACCGCACCGCAGATGACGGAACGACCCGCGCAGCGCACGCCCAACCGTCAGCTCGCCGCGCTCATCGCAGAAGCGGGGTTCTCCAACGCAGGTCTCGCCCGACGCGTGGACCAGCTCGGCCTGGAACACGGCCTGGATCTCAGATACGACAAGACCTCGGTCACCCGGTGGCTGCGCGGACAGCAGCCGAGAGGGACGACGCCCGCGCTCATCGCCGAGGTCTTCACCCGCAGACTCGGCCGTCGGCTCACCGCACTCGACCTCGGGCTCGACGCGTGCGCACCCGTGTACGCCGGGCTGGAGTTCGCCGCCACCCCCGAGGAAGCCGTCGACATCGTCAGCGGCCTGTGGCGCAAGGACTCCGGCAGCCACGCCGAACTCCGCAAGATCGCCTTCACCCCGGCCGGGCTCGTCGTGCCCAGCCGGGACTGGCTCATCGGGCGCGCCGACGACCGCGTCAGCCGCGGCGACCCGGCAACCGTGCGCGTCCCCCCGCAGGGCCGGCCCGCTGTGCCCCGGCAGCGGCACCAGACCGAGCGCGGCCCCGGACAGAAGGTCACCGGCGGCGACATCGCCGCGCTGCGCTCGGTGGGCGAGCTGTTCCGCACCCTCGACAACGCCTACGGCGGCGGCCACGCCCGCCAGGCACTCGTCCGCTACCTGGAGCACGAGGCCGAGCCGATGCTGCGCGGCACCTACGGCGAGCAGACCGGACGGCGGCTGTTCGCCGCCGCCGCCGACCTCACCCGGCTGGCCGGCTGGACCTCGTACGACATCGCCGCGCACGGGCTCGCCCAGCGGTACTACGTCCAGGCACTGCGGCTCTCCCAGGCCGCCGGCGACCGGGCATACGGCTCGTACGTCCTCGTCACGATGAGCCGCCAGGCCGTCTACCTCGGCCACGGCCGCGAGGCCGTGCAACTCGCCCGCGTCGCCCAGCAGGGCGTCGGATCGGCCGTACCACCCGTCGTACAGGCCCTGTTGCACGCGGCGGAGGCACGCGGGCACGGCGTCCTCGGGGAGGTGCGGGCCTGCACGGCGTCGTTGGTACGCGCCGAACGGGCCCTGGAGACCTCCCGGACCGGCGACGACATCCCGTACTGGGCCCGGTTCTTCGACGAGGCCCAGCTCGCCGACGACTTCGGGCACTGCCACCGGGACCTCCAGCAGTACCGGGCCGCCGCCCAGCACGCCGAGCGCTCCCTCCAGCTGCGCGCGCCCGCCTACGCGCGCAGCCGGCTCTTCTGCCGGGTCGTCCTCGCCTCGGCCCGGCTCGGGCTCGGCGAACTCGACCAGGCCTGCCAGCTGGGGGCGGAGGCAGCCGCCCAGGCGGCGGAGATGCGGTCGGTGCGGGCGATCGAGTACGTACGGGACTTCGAGCGGCGGCTCGAGCCCTACCGTGACGCCGCGCCGGTACGGGGGTACCGGGACCGGGTGGCGGCGCTCGGCTGACGCGGCCCGCACTGCGTTTCAGGCGGCCGCTTCGAGGACTTCCTCCAGGAGCGCCGGGTGCGCGCCCACGTCCGTGAGCAGGGCGTGGGCGGCCCTGCGGCCCGAGTGCAGCGCGCCCTGCACGGTGCTCGTGTCGCGGTGGTCGCCGCAGACGTACAGCCCGGCCAGGAGCCGTACCGGACGCCGCAGATCGTGCGGTGGCGGCATCGCGGGCACCGCCTCCGGGTCGTGGTGCACCGCGAGGAGCTCCCAGCGCTTGGTCGACGTCCCGTACAGGCGGGCCAGTTGGGTGCGCACCGCCGTGTCCAGGTGGGCTGCGGCCGGGGGAGTGCCGAGCACCGTCGAGGAGATCAGCACCCGGCCCGCGGGCGCGCGCGTCGGGTCGACCTGGCTCACCACCGCGGTGTGCGCCACCGGTCCGCCGCGGTCGGCGTCCAGGAGCAACGCCGGGTCGGTCAGCGGGGGTTCGTCCGTGGTGTGGTGCAGCACCGTCACCGGGTGGAAGGCCGGTACGCGCAGGCCCGGCAGGAGGCGGGCGGCGGCGCGGGCTCCGGTCGCCAGCAGCAGGGCCCGGCAGGTGAGTTCGCCGTGGTCCCTGGTGGTGACAGTGGTGGTGGATACGGCGGTGACCTGGACGCCCGTGTGGACCGTGCCCGGCGGGAGCGCCGCGGCGAGCAGTTCCGGAAGCGCGTCCGCGCCGCCCTCCGGCAGACAGAGACGGCCCGTCGCGAAGGCGTGCAGGGCCAGGTCCGCGCAGCGGCTCGATGTGCGTAGCTCCGGGTCGCAGAGCAGCGCGGCCAGGAGCGGGCGCAGGAAGCCGTCGACGGTGCGGGGCGGGAGGCCGCGGTGCGTCAGTGCCTCGGCGGCGGGCAGGTCCGGGCGGGTCAGGAGGCGGCGTGGCGGGGTGGCGGCGAGACGGGTCAGGGCCGCGCCCAGGCGGGCACGGTCCCCGGGGCCGCCGAGGGGGCCCGGAGCCTGGCCGGGGCCGCTGTGGGGCGGGGCAGGCGGGGGGCGCTTGCGAGGGCGCGTGCGGCGGTGAATGCGCCCCTTGTGCTCCGGGAGCTCGGAGTGTGCCTGGGCGCCGGGGGCTCGGGGGAGGGGTGGGGGCGGCGGCGTGGTGGTGGCGGCCGTCGCTGTGCAGCAGGACCCCCGGGGAGAACGGGCGCAGGGCCAGGGCGTCCAGGCCCGGGGTGCAGCGGAGTTCGGGGTACGAGGTGAAGAGCAGCTGGCCTATCCGGTCGAGCCGGAAGCCGTCCACTTTCTCCGTCGACATACGGCCCCCCACGTGTGGGGACGCCTCCAGGACCGTGACCCTCAGGCCTGCCCTGGTCAGATGGTGCGCGGCCGAGAGTCCGGCGACTCCGGCCCCTACGACGACGACGTCCACGTCGTGCGAGACCTCGCCGATCTCGCCGTGGCCCGTGTGCTCCATGTGCTTCGCGTGGTCCGCCTGGCGTGCGGGCTCTAGCACGTGCCCCTCCTCGAGGTTGCGCGGCCGGTGGAGACGTCATGCCCCCAACAGACTTCCGGAATACCCGAGTTCGGAATGAGGGTAGGTGCGGGGGGAGCTGTGCGGGGGGATGGCATGGGCGCATGCGGGGGCATGGCGGGGCGCCCATCGCAGTGGGGTGTGTGGTGGGTCGGGGCCGTGCCGGTACGTCTTGCCCGTCGCCGCGTGGGCGTACTGCCCGGGGGTTGTATACGGCGGGACTTTGCGGGCGGTCTGCTACGCGACGGGCAGAGACGTACCGGCACGGCCCCTTGCGCCGGATCGCGGCTGCGGGTGCGTGGTCCGTCCTCCCTGCGGGCAATCGTGCCGCTGGGGCGGCACGGGTGGGCGCAGGCGGCGCCTCGTCAGCGCCGGGTTGCGCGACCCACCCCCGGCCAGCACCCGCGCCGGGTGACCGTGCAAAGCAAGGGGGCCCCGGGGTTTGCCCACCCACCCCGGGGGCCGGACTCACGCCGGGTAAGTGGACGTATGGCTCAGCGCAGAGCTGATCGCAGGGCGGCGTCGATGGTGGGAAACGCGAAGGTGAAGCCGGAGGAGAGGAGACGCGTGGGGAGGACGCGTTGGCTGCCGAGGATGTCGCCCGCCATCTCGCCGAGCGCGAGCCGCAGCGCCGGAGCGGGCGTGGCGAAGAACGTGGGCCGGTGCAGCACGCGCCCCATCGCCTCCGTGATCTCACGGTTCGTCAGCGGGTCCGGCGCGGTGAGATTGACCGGCCCGGAGAGGGAGTCCGTGTCGAGGACGTGCCGGATCGCGGCCACCTCGTCGTGCAACGCGATGAAGCTCCAGTACTGCCCGCCGTCCCCCATCCGCCCTCCGAGCCCCGCCTTGAAGAGGGGGAACAGTTTGCCCCAGGCCCCGCCCTTGCGGGCCACCACCAGCCCGGTACGGACGAACACGGTCCGGACCCCGGCCTCCCGCACGGGATCCGCCGCCCCCTCCCACTCCACGCACAGGGAGGGAAGGAACCCGTCCCCGGCGGGCGTCGTCTCGTCCACGGCGCGCCCGCCCGTGTCGCCGTAGAACCCGATCGCGCTTCCGTTGACGAAGACCCGCGGCCCCTCGTCGAGGGACGCCACCGCCTTGGCCAGCGTCGCCGTGCCGAGCACCCGGCTGCACCGGATCCGCTCCTTGTACGCATCCGTCCAGCGCCGCGAAGCGACCCCCGCCCCCGCGAAGTTCAGCACCGCCGCGGCCCCGGCGAGCGCCCCCGCGTCGATCCGGCCCGCCTCAGGGTCCCACTGGATCTCGTCCTGCCCGCGCGGAGCCCGGCGGACGAGCCGGACCACCTCGTACCCGTCCGCGGTGAGGGAGCGCCTCACCGCGGAACCGATCATGCCGGACGCACCGGCGATCACCACACGGGAACCAGGAGCCATCGGGGCATCGTTCATGGGGCCATCCTGCCCGGCAGCGGGTCAAGGGGACATCAGGAGGCGGCAGCCGGGGGAAATCAGGGGTCGGGGAGGAGGGAAAAACGGCAGACGGCGTCCGCCGCCGCCGTCCTACAGTGACCTCCATGCCCGTACCTCACATACGCACCGCCACCCTCGACGACGAGGACGTCCTCGGCCGCCTCGACCGTGCCAACTGGTCTCCGCTGCACGCCGTCCAGCCGCGCCCCGAGCCGCCGTACGAATCCTTCTACAACGAGCGGTTCGGGCCGCAGGACCATCTGGTCGCCGAGATCGACGGCGAACTCGTCGGCTACATCAAGCTCGGCTACCCCACCTCGCTCGCCTGCAACACCCACGTCCGGCAGATCCAGGGCCTCGTCGTCGCCGACGCGGCGCGCGGCACCGGCGTCGGGCGGGCGCTCCTGCGCGCCGTGCAGGAGCGGGCCCGCCGGCTGGGGGCGCGCCGGATCACGCTGCGCGTCCTCGGACACAACGCCCCGGCCCGCAAGCTCTACGAGTCGGAGGGCTTCGTCGTGGAGGGGATCCTGCCCGAGGAGTTCCTCCTGGAGGGGGAGTACGTGGACGACGTACTCATGGGGCGTTTCCTGTGAGGTGGCACGGGGTGCCGTCGTTCATGAGGTGACCAGGTCGCCCGTGTCCACCGGCGTCGTCGCCGTCGCCGCGCGCCCGGCGTCGCCCGCGACCTCGTCCGCCGTCAGCACGTACCCCGTCTCGTCGTCCGACGTCGAGCGGGCGAAGACCACGCCGTACACCCGGCCCGTGGTGGTCAGCAGCGGTCCGCCCGAGTTGCCCGGGCGGACCGTGGAGCGGATGGAGTAGATCTCGCGGGTGACGGTGTCCGAGCTGTAGATGTTCTGGCCCCTCGCGTGGATCCGGTTCGCGACCGTGGCCGCCTGGAGGTCGAGGCCGCCGTCCTGCGGGTAGCCCGCCACGACCGCCGAGTCGCCGCGCGAGGCACCGTCGTCGAAGCGGAGCACGGGCGCCCGCAGCTCCGGCACGTACAGCACCGCGACGTCCTTGTCCGGGTCGAAGAGCACCACCTTCGCGTCGTACGCCCGGCCCACCCCGCCCACCCGTACGTTCGGCTCGTCGATGCCCGCCACCACATGGGCGTTGGTGATCACATGCTGCGCCGCGTAGACGAAACCGCTGCCCTCGCGCCCCTGGTTCCCGGCGACGCCCTCGACCTTGACCGTGCTCAGTTTGGCGGCGTTCGTCGCGCTCGCCGTGACGCTGTCCCCGGAGGGCTTGGCCACGCCCGCCGTCGGCTCGTTCTCGAACGGGTTGAAGACCTGCGGGAAGCCCGCCTCCGTGAGCGCCGAGGTCGCCCGCGAGAACCAGGTAGGGGTCGTGTCCGGCATCGTCTTCTGTACGGCGCCCAGCAGCGCCGAGTTGCGGATCGACTGCGTGACCACGGCGGACGACGACGCGCCCAGCACGCTCGCCGCCACCCAGGCCACCAGCAGCACCGCGAGCGTGTTCGCCGCGGCCCCGCCCACCCCGTCCGCGACCCGCAGCGGCCCGCGCTCCAGCTCGCGGCGCAGCCGCAGCGCGAGCCGGCCCATCAGCTCGTGCCCGACCACCGCCGGCACCAGCACCGTCAGCACCGCGGTCAGCGTCGCCGTCGGTGTCCCCGCCTCCACCAGGTCCATCACCCACGGCAGCACCCATACACCGATGGCGGCACCGCCCACGAAACCGGCCAGCGAGACACAGCCCGCGACCAGGCCGCGCCGGTATCCGGACGCCGCGTAGGCGAGGATCACCAGCAACAGCAGGATGTCGAGCACGTCCACGGAGCCGCCTTTCTCTGGGGCCCCTTAGTACGCGCGGGGCGGGCCCAGTGATCAGCCGTGCGCGCGCGATGCCGGAAAACCGGGCACGCACGCCTGGACCTGTAAAAACGTCCCGGACCAGGACGATGGTTCCACCAGGTGGCACACCACACATCGCGAGGCGGACGGATCGGGGTCAGGGTGGGCTCATGCGTGTGTTCCGGAGAGCGCGGGGGCCACGAGTACGGCGAGCCGCGCGGCCACGAATACCCGGTGCCGCCCGGCTGCGGCGCGCGGTACGTCTGCCGGTCGCGGCGGACGTGCCCTCGCTGAGGGCGCGTGAGCGGCTGTCGAGGGTGCGTGCCCGATGCGCGGGGCGTGTGCCGCGGGGCGTGCTGATGGTGCTCGCCGTCCTGCCCGGGCTCGCCGCCGTTCTCGCGCTCGTCCTCTGCTCGGCCGGGGTGGACCGTACGGGGGCCCACCCCGGCCGGACCCCGGTCGCCGCCCGGCCCGCCGTGGCGCACTCCGCCCCCCGGCCCGTCATCGTGCCCCGATCGCGCTGGCTGGACGCGAGCGTGCCGGGGAACCCCCCGCCCGCCCGCTACGACGACCGTGTCGTCGCCGTCTTCATCCACCACACCGACTCGCCCAACGGATACGACTGCGCCGACGCGCCCCGCATCATCCGCTACCTCTACTCCGGTCAGATCGGCGCCCGGCACTGGGACGACATCGGCTACAACTTCCTCGTCGACCGCTGCGGCACCATCTACGAGGGCCGCGCGGGCGGCGTCGACCGGCCCGTCACCGGCGCCCACACCCAGGGCTTCAACCACCGCACCGCCGGCATCGCCGCCATCGGCACCTTCACCGCGGGAACGTCCGTGCCGCAGGCGATGGTCGACGCGATCGCCGCCCTCGCCGCGTGGAAGCTGGGCCTCTCCGGCGTCGACCCGCGCGCCAGCGTCCGCCTCGTCTCCAGCAACAACCTCAGCCGGTACGCGGCCGGCACCGCCGCGGAGCTGCCCACCCTCGCCGGCCACAACGCGGGCTTCATGACCAGCTGCCCCGGAGCCGCCCTGACCGCCAAACTCCCCGAGATCCGGGAGACCGCCGCCCGCCTCCAGAGCCGCCAGTCATTCGGGCCTCGGGAGCACCCACAGACAGCCCATAGTCAGCTCAAGGGGCCTTGAGATCCCCGCTCCCTAGCTTTGTCTGCGTACAGCCGACTGGAGGTGGGGAACATGAGCAGCAGCCGTACGAACACCAGGAACACCACGAACACCACGAAGACCTCGAAGGCCACTGATCGCTGGGCCGACGTCCTGCGCAGCCCGTGGACCGTGGCGTGCGCGGTGGTGAGCGTCGTCATCGGCCCGGCCGCCGTCACGGCATCCGCGCTGGACCGGGCGAACGCGGCCCCGCTCCACCACGCGCACGCCTACGAGACGGCAGCGCCCCGTACGGTGCCGCCGTACGTCACCGCGAGTTCTTGAACCGCTCCCACAGCTTGGGATAGCGCTCCATGAGGGCCGACTCGTTCTCGAAGTCGACCGGGGTGCCCTCCGGCTCGGGGGCCGCGGGCGGAATGCCCAGGTCGGGGGCGACGACCCCGGTGAGCTGCTCGTACGCCTCGTCCGCCGCGTACCCCAGCTCCTCGCCGTCGCCGTCGAGGTCCTCGTCGAAGTCGTCCAGGAGATCGGCGAGCGAGTCCGGGTCGTGCAGCGCGCCCTCGAAGACCTCGCGGCCCTGGCCGATCAGCCAGCACCGGAAGAAGTCGAAGGCGTCGTCGCTCGCACCGTCGAGCAACACCCAGGCCGCGCCCCACAGATCCCAGCGGTACGCGCGGTTGTAGCGGGACTCGAAGTGCCGGGCGAAGTCGAGGACCGAGTCCGGGTCCAGGCGGGTGAGCCGCTCGATGAGCAGGTCGGCGTGCTCCTCGGGGTCGCCCTCGGCGCCCTCGCGGGTCGTGTCCACCAGCTCCCAGAACTCCGTCTCGTCCATCACGGGTCAAGCATCGGGCCTGGACGGGAGGGACGCACGTGGAGTGCCGCAGATTGTTATGCGTGCACATGCCGAAGGAATGGGGCAGATGGGCAGGCCCGCCGCGGAGCGGGGGAGCAGAGTGCCTGCCTCGCCGGGCCAACGGCGGTCCCGGCTACCGATAGAGCGCCGCCAGCCGCTCCGCATCCCCCGCGAAGCGGTCCCGCAACGCCTCCGGCGACAGCACCTCCACCTCCGCCCCCAGCGCCGTCAACTGTGTGTGCGCGACCTCCTCCGACTCCACGGGCAGCGTGGCGGTCACCCAACCCCCGGCATCCGGGTCACCGCAGCCCGCAAGCGCCTCCCGCGCGGCCCCGGCGTCAACGGCGTACGCCAGTCTCCGCACCCCTTCGGCAGAGAGCCGTACGACGACCTCGGCCCGCAGGATCGACCGCGCGAACTCCTCGGCCCGCTCCTCCCAGAACCCTGGCAGGTCGAACCCCTCGGCGCGGCCGAAGCGCTCCTGCGCGGGCTCCACCGCGGTGAACCGGTCGATCCGGTAGACCCGGAACGACCCCGCCTCCGGCACCCGCGCGCACAGATACCAGACCCCCGCCTTGAGCACGAGCCCGTACGGCTCCAGCTCCCGCTCCACCTCGGCCTCCCGGCTCCGGTAGCGCGCGGTGATCCGCCGGTCGTCCCACACCGCGTCGGCGACGGCGGGCAGCAGCTCGGGCGCCTTCGGCTCCGTGAACCAGTTCGGCGCGTCCAGATGGAAGCGCTGCGCCGCCGTCCGCGAGGCGTCCCGCAGGGAGGGCAGCAGCGCGGCGGACACCTTCAACCGGGCCGCCGAGGCCGCGTCCTCCAGCCCCATCTCGCGCAGCGCCCCCGGCACCCCCGACAGGAACAGTGCCTCGGCCTCGCCGCGTGCGAGCCCCGTCAGCCGTGTCCGATATCCGCCGATCAGCCGGTACCCGCCGGTGCGCCCCCGGTCCGCGTACACCGGAACGCCCGCCTCCGACAGCGCCTGCGCGTCCCGCGTGATCGTCCGCTCGGACACCTCCAGCTCCCGCGCCAGCTCACCGGCGGTCATCGACGGCCGGGACTGGAGCAGCAGCACCATCTTGATCAGCCGGGCAGCACGCATACGTTCATGATGCCGGGCCCCACTGACAGCGAAGGGGCACGGCGACCGCCGTACCCCTTCACCGAGAACCAGCAGCCCTTACAGGCCGTACCGCTCCCGTGCTTCCTTCACCGCGGACGCCTTCACCTCACCGCGGCGGGCGAGCTGCGCCAGCGCCGCGACGACGATCGACTCGGCGTCGACGCCGAAGTGGCGGCGCGCGGCCTCGCGGGTGTCGGAGAGACCGAAGCCGTCGGCGCCGAGCGAGGAGTAGTCCTGCTCGACCCACTGGGCGATCTGGTCGGGTACCTGGCGCATGTAGTCGGAGACCGCGAGCACCGGGCCCTCGGCACCGTGCAGCGCCTGGCGGACGAACGGCACGCGCTCCTCGCCGCGCAGCAGCGCCGCGTCGGCCTCCAGGGCGTCGCGCCGCAGCTCGGTCCAGGACGTCGCGGACCACACGTCGGCGGCCACGCCCCACTCCTCGGCGAGCAGCTGCTGCGCCTTCAGGGTCCAGTGGATCGCCGTACCGGAGCCGATGAGCTGGATGCGCGCGGCGTTGGCCACGGGCGAGAGGCCCGCCGACTCGGCCGTGTTGAAGCGGTACAGGCCCTTGAGGATGCCCTCGTCGATGCCGAGGCCGGCCGGCTTGGCGGGCTGCGGCATCGGCTCGTTGTAGACCGTCAGGTAGTAGAAGACGTTCTGGTCCTCGCCGGGCGCGGCCTCGCCGTACATCCGGCGCAGACCGTCCTTGACGATGGTCGCGATCTCGTACGCGAACGCCGGGTCGTACGACAGCGCGGCCGGGTTGGTCGCGGCGATCACGGGGGAGTGCCCGTCCGCGTGCTGGAGGCCCTCGCCCGTCAGCGTCGTACGGCCGGCCGTGGCGCCCACCAGGAAGCCGCGGCCCAGCTGGTCGCCGAGCTGCCACATCTGGTCGGCAGTGCGCTGCCAGCCGAACATCGAGTAGAAGATGTAGAACGGGATCATCGCTTCGCCGTGCGTGGAGTACGCGGTGGACGCGGCGATGAAGTCCGCCATGGAACCGGCCTCGGTGATCCCCTCGTTGAGGATCTGGCCGTCCTTGGCCTCCTTGTAGTACATCAGCTGGTCGCGGTCGACCGGCTCGTACGTCTGGCCCTTGGGCGAGTAGATGCCGAGGGAGGGGAAGAGGCTCTCCATGCCGAAGGTGCGCGCCTCGTCGGGGACGATCGGCACCCAGCGCCTGCCGGTCTCCTTGTCGCGGACCAGGTCCTTGACCAGGCGGACGAACGCCATCGTCGTCGCCACGTTCTGCGAGCCGGAGCCCTTGTCGAAGGACGCGAACGCCTTGTCGGGGGCCGCGGGCAGCGGCGCGAGCGCGTGCGTACGGCGGGCCGGGGCCGGGCCGCCGAGGGCCGCGCGGCGGTCCTGGAGGTAGCGGACCTCGGGGGCGTCGGCGCCCGGGTGGCCGTAGGGCACCTGGCCGTCGATGAACTGGCTGTCGGAGATGGGGAGTTCGAGGACGTCACGCATCTTCTTGAACTCGTCCACCGTCAGCTTCTTCATCTGGTGGTTGGCGTTCTTGGACGCGAAGCCCTCGCCGAGCGTGTGGCCCTTGACCGTCTGGGCCAGGATCACGGTCGGCGCGCCCTTGTGGGCGAGGGCCGCGCGGTAGGCGGCGTACACCTTGCGCGCCTCGTGACCGCCGCGGGAGAGGTGGAAGCACTCGAGGATCTTGTCGTCGCTCAGCAGCTTCGCCATCTCGACGAGCGCCGGGTCCGAGCCGAAGAAGTCCTGGCGGATGTAGGCGGCGTCGCGCGTCTGGTACGTCTGCACCTGCGCGTCGGGTACCTGGCGCAGCCGGCGTACCAGCGCGCCCGTGGTGTCGAGCCGGAACAGCTCGTCCCAGGCCGTGCCCCACAGCGTCTTCACGACGTTCCAGCCGGCGCCGCGGAACTGGGCCTCCAGCTCCTGCACGATCTTGAAGTTCGCGCGGACCGGGCCGTCGAGGCGCTGCAGGTTGCAGTTGATGACGAAGGTCAGGTTGTCCAGACCCTCGCGGGAGGCGAGAGCGAGTGCCGCCGTCGACTCCGGCTCGTCCATC